>NC_014365.1:1537500-2737500 GCF_000143965.1 Desulfarculus baarsii DSM 2075
TTCGTCGTGGTAGCAGACGATCTCGGTTATGCCGTTGGGCTCCAGGTGTTCTTTCCAGATCGTCTCGATGACCTTGGGCAGGCGTTGGCGGATGGTCGAATTGCCGGCGGTGTGCAGCCACATGACGTTGCAAAAAATATCCGAGCCGACAAAATACGAAGCGCCCTTGAACAGGTCGCCGCGCACCATGCGCGTGAGCATGGGGAAAAAGCACATGTTGATCACTGGATCGTGCAGAGGGCCGGGCTCGCGCACGCGGCGCGGGGCCATCATGGCCTCTTGCTGATGAATCAGCGGCAGCGGCGCGGGCCAGAGGCCCAGTTGCTCCTGTCGCTCGACCATCAGGTAAAACGGGTGGTTGCCGTTGGGACATCGCTGTTCGCAGGCGTAGCAGGTCAGGCAGTCCTCCAGGGCCTTGGCCTTTTGCCCGGCCAGGATCAGCCGCCGCTGTTCCTTGGCCGAGTCCAGGTCGAAGTCCATGTATTGGCAGCGCGTCAGGCAATCGATGGTCGGGCACGCGGCGCAGATGGCCGGGTCGTAGTTCAGGTCGTACACCGGATTCCTCCCCAGTTTTTGGTGATGGATATGTTGTCACGTGGGCAATCCGGCGGTCAATGGGAAAAACAACCATATGCACTAGTGGATGACATGAATATTGGCCAAAGAAAAAGCCCCGCTTTGGCGGGGCCTTGCAAAAAGGCGGCGGCGGCGGCTCAGACCGTGCACTGGCCCGGGCACTGGATGAAACCATAGGCGTCGTGGATGCGCAGGGCCTTTTCGCGCTGGGCCGGCGTCGAGCGGCGCGGCGTGGCCTCCGCGACCAGTCGGCCCAGGCGCTCCGGGCCGGGGATGGCCGCCAGCCCCGTGTCCACGACCTTGCCCGTGGCCACGTCCAACAGCTCGGCGTCCTGGCCGTTGGTGACCACGGCCAGGGGCAGCCAGGCGTCATCGCTGAGCAGGCGGGCGGTGGCCAGGGCCTCTTGCTCGCGGCTGACCAGCGAGCCCCGCGCGCAACGTATGATCATCGCCGGCCGCCCGGCGTGCTTGACCAACAGATCGGCGCTGACGCAGAGCGTGCGGCCCCGATGTTCGACCAGCCGGCCAAAGCCCACCTCCACCTCGCCGCGCTCGTAGCCCAATTCCAGCAGCAGCTTTTCCACGGCCTGGCGCACGTATTCGTCGTCACAGTAGGGCAGGAGGCGTCCGGTTATCAAATCTCTTTGCTGGCTCATTTTTATCCTCCTCGCCTCGGCTGGCCGGGGGATGCTAGAATGCTTCATATGAAGCTGGCGATCGTTTCCGACATCCACGGCAACCTGGAGGCGTTCCAGGCGGTTTTGGCCGATATCGCCGACCAAGGCGTCGAAGAGCGTTTTTGTCTGGGCGACCTGGTGGGCTACGGCCCCGACCCGCTGGCGGTCATCGATCTGGCGCGGCGGGAGGGCTTTGCCTGCGTGATGGGCAACCACGACCAAGCCGTTGTCGAGCCGGCCAGCCTGAGTTGGTTCAACCCCTTGGCCCGGCGCTCGCTGGAGCTTATCGCCAACCTCATCGACGAGCCCGCGCGGCGTTTCCTGGCCGGCCTGCCTATGTTTATTGTTAAGCATGGCTGCCGGTTCGTGCACGGTTTCCCGCCCGATAGCGCGCGGACTTATTTCTTCGAGGTGACCGGCCCGCGCCTGCGCCGCGCCCTGGAAGGCCTGGCCGAGGATATTTGTTTCGTGGGCCACACCCACGAACTGGAGATCGCCAGCCTGGTCGACGGCTGGGTGACGCCCTGCGGCCTGATCCAGGGCGCTTACGACCTGGGTCGCGGCAAGCACATCATCAACATTGGCAGCGTCGGCCAGCCCCGCGACGGCGATCGCAGCGCCAAATACGTTTTGTGGGACGTGGAGCGCCGCCGGCTGGAGGTGCGCTTCGTGGCCTACGACCCCGCGCCCACCGTGGCCAAGATCCTGGCCCTGGGCCTGCCCGAGCATCACGCCTCGCGGTTGCTGTGATGGGCGCTTCTCATTGAAATTGATCGGCAAATATCAAGTGCTGGGGCTGTTGGGCCGTGGCGGCATGGGCGTGGTCCACAAAGTCGCCGCGCCGGGCGGCTGGCCCTTGCTGGCCTTGAAGCTCTTGCGGCCGAGCGATCTGTTGGCCAGGCTGTGGGGCCGGGCCGAGTTGCGCCGCCGCTTCGCGCGGGAGGCTCGGCTGCTGGCCGGCCTGCGCCACCCCAATCTGGTGGCCGTGCTGGACATGGATCTGGTGGCCAACCCGCCCTATTATGTTATGGAATACCTCTGCGACAACCTGGGCCAGCTCATCGGCGAGGGCTACGACCCCCAAACGCCCAGCCGCGTCCTGCGGCCCGAACGGGCCCTGGCGCTGACGCGCCAAGCCCTGGCCGGCCTGGCGGCCCTGCATCGGGCGGGGGTGGTCCACCGTGATTTCAAGCCCTACAATCTGTTGCTCGACGACCAAGGCCGGGCGCGGCTGGCCGATCTGGGCCTTTCGCGGCTGCGCGGCGAGCGCCGGCCCGGCCCGGCCAACCTGAAGGTTGGCTCGCCCCACTACGCCGCGCCCGAGCAGGTGGCCGACCCCGAATCGGCCGGCCCGGCCGCGGACCTCTACGCCGTGGCGGTCTGCCTGCATCGCCTGGTGACGGGCCTGTTGCCCGGGGCCTTGCCGGCCAGCGCCCTGGCCCCCGGCCTGGACAGCGCGTGGGATGATTTTTTTGGCCGGGCGTTGGCCGCCGATCCGGCCAGGCGACCGGCCAGCGCCGGGCGCATGATCGACGACTTGAGCGCCCTTGGCCGCCGCTGGGCCGTCCGGCGTGGCGAACTCTGCGCCCTGGCCCAGCCCTGGCCCGGCGTCGCGCAACGCGAGGCCTCACCCGCCCCCTTGCCCGCGCGCCCGGCCAAGTTCGGGCCCAAGCAGGCTCGCCAGCGCCTGGGCCTGGATGAGCTCTGGCGGCCGCTGGCCCGGCCGGCCCGCCTGGCGGCGATCGACGATCGGTTGGCGCGCGACCTGGACCGCGGCCTGATCTGGCAGCGCGGCGGCTCGGGCCGACCCATGGACTGGCCCAGCGCCCAGGCTTGGGCGGCCGAGTTGGCCCAGAGTGGCTTTGCCGGCCGTCACGACTGGCGCTTGCCCACCGCCGCCGAGGCGGCCACGCTGATCGGCCCGCCACCGGCCCAGGGCGGCCTGTGCCTGGAGTCGATCTTCGATCAGGCCCAGAGCCGCCTGTGGACCAGCGACCGCGCTTCGTTTCGCGCCGCCTGGATGGTCGGTTTGCGCACGGGCTTCGTGGGCCGCCAGGACTTCACCTGCCGCAACCACGTCCGCGCCGTTGGCGGCCCGATCCTATAGCCCGCCCCGGCCCCGCGCCAATTGGCCGGCGATGCGCGCCACGTGACGGCCCTGGAAGCGGGCGATGGACAGCTCGTTTTTGCTGGGTTGGCGCGAACCATCGTTGGCGGCGATGGTGGTGGCCCCATAGGGCGTGCCGCCGCTGATCTCGCCCATCTCCAAAAGCCCCGGCTCGGTGAAGGGCACGCCGACGAGGATCATGCCGTGGTGCAAAAGCGTGGTGTGAAAGCTGAGGATGGTCGATTCCTGACCACCGTGCTGGGTGCCGGTGCTGGCGAAGACGCTGCCCAGCTTGCCGACAAGCTCGCCGCGCACCCAAAGCTGCGAGGTGCGGTCGAGGAAGTTGCGCATCTGCGAGCACATCATGCCAAAGCGGGTGGGCGTGCCAAAGATGATGGCGTCGGCCTGGGCCAGCTCGGCCGGCTCGGCCACGGGCACGTGGGCGAAGGCCCGCCTGGTCTTGTCGGCGCCGCTTTGGGCCAAGGCCGCCTCGGGCACCAGCTCGGGCACCTGATAGAGGGCCACCTCGGCCCCCGGCTCGCGCCTGGCCCCTTCGGCCACGGCCTCGGCCAACTTATACACGTGGCCGTACATGCTGTAGAAAACGATATGAACGCGCATCAAAAAACCCCCTTGGCTGTGGGACAAACCACCGGCCGCGCGCATGACGGTTGCATCGCCGCGCGCGGGCCGTTATGTTGATTGTAACCCGTCGCCAACGGCCAACCAACAAGGAAAGCGCCGATGGAAAAGCCGCACTCAGACCTCGACTGGATCGAAAAGCTGCTGATCGCCGCCGGGCTGGTGACGCTTTCCACTTTTTTGTACGTGGCCCACTATTTTTTGTTCGACAGCGCCCACGGCCCGGCCTACTACGCCGACAAGGTTTTTTCGCACATCGCCTTCTTGCCCATACACGCCCTGGTGCTGGGCGTGATCATTGACGGCATGATCACTTTCCGCGAGCGCCAGGGGCGCAAGCGGCGACTGAACATGTTCCTGGGCATCTTTTTCCGCCAACTGGGGGCCGACATCCTGGCCATGGCCAGCGGCCTGTGCCAGAACCGCGACGAGCTCGACGCCATCACCGTGGTGCATCAGCAATGGGGCGCCCGCGATTTTCGCCGCGCCCGCCAGGGCCTGGCCGCCTTTCGGCCACGCATGGCCGCCGACGAAAAACAGGTGCTGGCCCTGCTGGATTATCTGCGCCAGCGCGAGGGCGATATCCTGGAGATGACCCGCAACCCCCTGGTGCTGGAATTCGAGGATCTTTACCACGGGTTGATCTCGCTTTTTCACCTCATCGAGGAGATCCACTACCGCAACTCCGACCAGGCCTTTTCGCCGGGCGAATTGACCCACCTGGCCAAGGACGTGGGCAAGTCGCTCAAGCAACTTTCGCATCTCTGGCTGATTTATCTGGAGCACCTCAAGGCCGAGCACCCGGTGTTGTTCCACTGCCAGGTGGGCGTGTGCAGCACCATCGGGACCATGCTGCTGGAGGACCGCTACGACGATTGAAGGACGCGGCGGCCCCAAAAAAGCAAACCCCCGGCGCGAGGCCGGGGGCTTTGGCCGATCGGGCCGGCGCTCTAGCGGTCGTTCTTGGTGCCGAAATAGACCAGCGACGTCACGCACGACCAGAAAAAGGCCGCGCCCAGAGCGCCGAGAATCACGTCGAACATTTTTGTCCTCCATCCGTGCAAGGGGCCTTGTCGCCAGGTTTTTGGGGCATATTAATACACCCCGGCCCGGCGGGAAAGTCTTTTCGCGCGCCTGTCAGCGCCCGCCGTTCAAGAGCTTTCGCGTCTCCTGGGCGATCTTGAGCTCCTCGTTGGTGGGCGTGACCAGCACCTGCACCAACGCGCCCTCGGGGCTGATCAGGCGCGGGCCGTGGTTGGGGGCCAGGTTGCGCGCCGGGTCGATGGCGATCCCCAAGCCCTCCAGGCCCCGGCAGCACAGCTCGCGCACCTGGGGCGCGTTTTCGCCGATGCCGGCGGTGAAGACCAGGGCGTCGAGCCGGCCCAGGGCGGCCAGGTAGGCGCCGATGTATTTTTTGATGCGGTAGGCGTAGACGGCCAGGGCCGTGGCGGCCTTTTCGTCGCCGTTGTGGCTGGCCTCGATGACCTGGCGCATGTCGTTGTGGCCGCAGAGGCCCTTGAGGCCGCTTTCCTTGTTGAGCAGGCGGTCGATGTCCTTCAGGCCCAGGCCCAACTGGTCGGCCAGAAAAAAGGGCAGGGCCGGGTCCACGTCGCCACTGCGCGTGCCCATGACCAGGCCCTCCAGGGGCGTCAGGCCCATGGTGGTGTCGATGCATCTGCCGCCGCGCACGGCGGCCATGCTGGCCCCGTTGCCCAGGTGGACGGTGATGATGTCGAGTTCCTCGACTGGCCGGCCCAGAAACAGCGCGGTCTGCTCGGTGACGTACCAGTGGGAGGTGCCGTGGAAGCCGTAGCGCCGCACACGGTGCTTTTGGTAAAGCTCGTAGGGCAGGGCGTAGAGGAACGCCTCGGCCGGGATGGTCTGGTGAAAGGCCGTGTCAAATACGGCCACCTGGGCGGCCTGGGGGAAGATCTGCCGGGCCACGCGCACGCCCACCAGGTTTGGCGGGTTGTGCAGAGGGGCCAGGGCGGCGTTTTCCTCGATGGCGGCGATGACCGCCTCGTCGATGAGGCAGGGGGCCTTGAAGCGCTCGCCGCCGTGGACGACGCGGTGGCCCACGGCGTCGATGTCGGACTTGTGGGTGATGACGCCCACGCCGGGGGCGGTGAGCAGCTCGACGATCAGATCGAGGCCCTGGTGGTGGTCGGCGATGGCCCGGTCGTATTGGCCGAGCCTTTCCTGGCCGTCGATGAAGGCCTTGTGGCGCAGGGAGCTTTGCTCCTCGCCGATGCGTTCGGCCAGGCCCGAGGCCAGAATGACCGCGCGCTCCATGTCGAAGAGCTGATACTTGATCGATGAACTGCCGGTGTTGATGACCAGGATGCGCATTACTTGAGCCCCTTGACCGCCTGGGCCTGGATGGCGGTGATGGCGATGGTGTTGAGCACGTCGGAGATGGTGCAGCCGCGGCTGAGGTCGTTGACGGGCTTGTTGAGGCCCTGCAAAACCGGCCCGATGGCCAGGGCCTTGGCCGAACGCTGCACGGCCTTGTAGGTGTTGTTGCCGGTGTTCAGGTCGGGGAAAATGAACACCGTGGCGTGGCCGGCCACCTCGGAGCCGGGCATCTTGGCCTGGGCCACGGCCGAATCCACGGCGGCGTCGTATTGGATGGGCCCTTCGATCTTCAGGTCGAGCCCGCGGGCGACGGCCTTTTCCTTGGCCATGGCGGTGGCCTCGCGCACCTTGTCGACGTCCAGGCCCGCGCCGCTGTCGCCGGTGGAGTAGGAGAGCATGGCCACCCTGGGCTCGATGCCAAAGGTCTTGGCGGTCAGGGCGCTGTCGAGGGCGATCTCGGAGAGCTGGACGGCGGTGGGATTGGGGTTGACGGCGCAGTCGCCGTAGACCAGCACCCGCTCGGCCAGGCACATGAAAAAGACGCTGGAGACGACGGTGGTGCCGGGCTTGGTCTTGATGATCTCGAAGGCCGGGCGCACGGTGGCGGCGGTGGTGTGCACCGCGCCGGAGACCATGCCGTCGGCGTCGCCGACGTGGACCATCATCGTGCCGAAATAGCTGGCGTCGCTGACGGCGTCGCGGGCGTTTTCGGGGGTGATGCCCTTGTGCTTGCGCAGCTCGTAGAACTGCTGGGCGTAGTCTTCGAGCTTGTCCGAGCGCTGGGGATCAATGACCGGGACGTCTTCCAGGCGCAGGGAAAACTCGCGAATGCGGTCGCGGACGCGGCTTTCGTTGCCCAGCAGGGTGATGTCGACGACGTCACGGCTGAGCAGTATCTCGGCCGCCCGCAGGATGCGCTCGTCCTCGCCCTCGGGCAGGACGATGTGCTGCTTGTGCTTGCGCGCCCTTTGCAGCAGGCGATACTCGAACATCTTGGGCGTCATCATCGAGGTCTCGGAGGTGACGATCTTGCCGGCCAGGGCCTCGTCGTCGACGCTCTTTTCAAAGACGGCCAGGGCCCTGGCGATCTTGCGGTCGTCGTGGGGCGAGAGCTTGGCGCAGACGGCCTCGACCTTGATGGCGGTGGGG
This sequence comes from Desulfarculus baarsii DSM 2075, assembly GCF_000143965.1. Lineage (GTDB taxonomy): Bacteria > Desulfobacterota > Desulfarculia > Desulfarculales > Desulfarculaceae > Desulfarculus > Desulfarculus baarsii. Next base: position 1,545,007 of record NC_014365.1, read on the forward strand.
TAGGTGTTTTCGGCCACGCTAAGCACCGGGACCATGCGCGAAAAGCCGGTGATCAGCTCGCGGATGGGCTCCTCGGGCAACAGCCCCCCGGTGAGGATGATGCCGGCGATCTTGGGCATGGACTGGGAGCTGAGCGAGGCCAGGCTGGCCACCAGCACGTCGGCCCGGTCGCCGGAGGTGATGACCAGGGTTCCGTGGTTGATGCGTTGCAGGAAGTTGTGCATCTGCATGGCCGCCACGGTGAAGCTGTGGACGTTGCGGTTCAAGTGCTCGTGGCCGTAGAGCACCTTGGCCCCCAGGCTCTTGGCCACCTCGCCCACGGTGGGCAGCGACAGGGTGCGGCGGTTGGGCACGGCGTAGACGAGCTGGTTCTTGGCGAAGCGCATTTGCTTGATGGTCTTGATGATGACGTCCTGCTCGCCGGGGCGGACCCGGTTGACGATGGTGGCCACCACCTCGCAGCCGCGGGTGCGCAGCGAATCGAACGACAGCTCCACGGCCCGGGCGGTCTCGTCGACGCTCTTGTTGTGGGCGTTGGCCACCAGAAGGACGGGGGCCTGGAAGAGCTTGGCCAGCTCGGAGTTGATGTCGAACTCGAAGGCGCTGGTGGAGTGGACGAAATCGGTGCCCTCGTAGAGCACGAAGTCGAAGTTTTCCTCCAGCTTGCTGTTCTTGGCCAGAATCTGCTCGACCAACTCGGAGCGACGGCCCATCGACCACATCATCTCCGATTCGGCGGCGGTGAAGGCGTACATGTCGTGGATGGGGATGCCCAGCTTGAAGTGCTCGGCGATCAAGTTGATGTCGTGATCGATGACGCAGGGGTCGGCGGCGCAGCCGTTACTCTGGATGATCGGTCGGAAAAAGGCCACCTTGTCGATCATGCGCATGAGCATCTCCATGACGCCCAGGCAGATGACCGACTTGCCACTGTAGGCTTCGGTCGAGGTGATATAGAGGCTGTTGGCCATGGTTTCTCTCCGGTTTTTCGTCGCGGGCGCGTTGGCGTCGCGAGCGCGTTGGCCTTGGAAGATGCTTGCCCTGATGGTCGTTGCGTGGGCGCGGCGCGCGGCCGGCCCGGCCTTGGCCCTTATCGGCTCCGTCCTAACCGAAATTGTGACGCAAATCACAGATTGCGTAAATGGCGTATCTCGCCTGCAACTTCATTATGAAGGGCCGGCCGGTGGAGTCAATGCCTTGCGCGCATGGCCCCGCCTCGCCTTGACACCGGCCCATTGCTGAGATAACTTCCTTTATTCGGCCGCTTTTTCGCAAAAAAAGGGGAACAAGGCCAAACGCAATTTTTCGTTTCAAAGCAATGGGGAAAAGGCAAATGCAAGAGTTTCGTAGGATGAAAAGGCTTCCCCCTTATGTCTTCGCGGTGGTCACCGAGCTGAAAATGGCCGCCCGTCGCCGCGGCGAGGACATCATCGACCTGGGCATGGGCAACCCCGACCTGCCCACCCCCGATCATATCGTGGAGAAGTTGGTGGAAGCCGCCCGCAAGGGCGCCAACCACCGCTACTCCGCTAGCAAGGGCATCACCAAGCTGCGCCACGCCATCGCCGCCTGGTACAAGCGGCGCTATGACGTCGACATAGATCCCGAGACCGAGGCCGTGGCCACCATCGGCGTCAAGGAAGGCCTCAGCCACCTGGTGCTGGCCACCATCAGCCCCGGCGACGTGGTGCTGGCCCCCAGCCCGACCTACCCGATCCATCCCTACAGCGTGGTCATCGCCGGCGGCGACCTGCGCAACGTGCCCATTTTGCCCGACCGCGACTTTTTCGAGGATCTGCAAACGGCCCTGCGTCAGACCTGGCCCCAGCCCAAGATGCTCATCACCAGCTTCCCCCACAACCCCACCACCGTCTGCGTGGATTTGGCGTTCATGACCAAGCTGGTGGAATTCTGTAAGGAAAACCAGATCTGGCTGGTGCACGACTTCGCCTACGCCGACCTGACCTTCGACGGCTACGAAGCGCCCAGCGTTTTGCAGGTGCCGGGGGCCAAGGACATCGCCGTGGAGTTTTTCAGCGCCAGCAAGAGCTACTCCATGGCCGGCTGGCGGCTGGGCTTCTGCGTGGGCAACCGCGAGATGGTCAACGCCCTCACGCGCATCAAGAGCTACCTGGACTACGGCGTCTTCCAGCCCATCCAGATCGCCGGCATCATCGCCCTCAACGAAGACCAGGAGTGCGTCAAGCAGATCGTCGAGGTCTATCGCAGCCGCCGCGACGTGCTGATCAACGGCCTGGAGCGCATCGGCTGGCATGTGCCCTCGCCCAAGGGCACCATGTTCGTCTGGGCCAAGATCCCCGAACCATACCGCGCCGCCGGCTCGGTGGAGTTCTGCAAAAAGCTGGTGGAAGAGGCCAAGGTGGCCGTGAGCCCCGGCATCGGCTTTGGCGAATACGGCGACGAATACGTGCGGTTCGCCCTGGTCGAAAACGAGCAGCGCATCAACCAGGCCATCCGCGGCCTGCGCAAGTTCCTGTGCTGAAACGGCCGGGCGGCGAAGGAGGCTCCATGACGCGAAAACGCATCAACGTCGGCCTGATCGGCCTGGGCACGGTGGGCGGCGGCGTGGCCCGTCTGCTTTTGGAGCAACAGCGCCGCCTGTCCGATTATCTGGGCGCCGAATTGACCCTGGCCAGGGCCGCCGATCGTGATCCGGCCCTGGCCCAGGGCCTCGACTTGCCCGCCGGCGTCCTGGTCGCCGATGGCGCGGCCGTGGTCGCCGACCCCCAGGTCGACATCGTCGTCGAGCTGATCGGCGGCCTGGAGCCGGCCCGGGCGTTCGTGCTGGCGGCCATTGCCGGCGGCAAACACGTGGCCACGGCCAACAAGGCCCTGCTGGCCCACCACGGCCGCGAGATCTTCCTGGCCGCCCGGCAAAAGGGCGTGGGCGTGGCCTTCGAGGCCTCGGTGGGCGGCGGCATCCCGCTCATCCGCAGCCTGCGCGAGGGCCTGGCCGCCAACGACATCAGCCACTGCCTGGGCATCCTGAACGGCACCTGCAACTTCATCCTCAGCAAGATGACCGCCGAGGGCGCGGCCTACGCCGACGTGCTGGCCCAGGCCCAGCAAGAAGGCTACGCCGAGGCCGACCCCACCTTCGACGTGGCCGGCACCGACACCGCCCACAAGCTGGCCATCATCGCCGCCCTGGTCACCGGACGTCAGCCCGAGCTCAACGACATCTCCACCGAGGGCATCACCAAGATCGCCCCGCTGGACATCCAACTGGCCGGCGAGTTCGGCTTCAAGGTCAAGCTGCTGGCCGTGCTGCGCAAGGTCGGCCAGGCGGTGGAGCTGCGCGTGCACCCCACGCTGGTGCCGCTGGGCCATCCCATGGCCAGCGTGGATGGGCCCTTCAACGCCCTGTTCGTCGAGGGCGACTGGGTGGGCGAGGTGTTGCTCTATGGCCGGGGGGCCGGCCGGCGGCCCACGGCCTCGGCCGTGGTCGGCGACGTGCTCGACCTGGCCCGCGACGTGCTTTGCGGCTGCCCCGGCCGGGTGCCGCCGCTGGGCTCGGCCGCCGAGCCCGAGGGTCCGCTGGCCCTGGCCCCGCTGGATCAGACGGTGTGCAAGTATTATTTCCGTTTTGCCGCCCAAGATAAACCCGGCGTGCTGGCGGCCATCAGCGCGGTGCTGGCCGAGCACCGGATTTCCATCGAGGCCGTGATCCAGAAAGGCCGCGAGGAGGCCGGGCCGGTGCCCATCGTCATGCTGACCCACGAGGCCAACGAGGCGGCGGTGCAACGGGCCCTGGCGCGCATCAACGCCTTGCCCTTCATCGCCGAGGACACCATGTTTATCCGCGTGGCCGGCTAGACCCGGCGGGAGCGGTTTCAAGGATCATGAAATACATCGTTTTGGTGGGCGACGGCATGGGCGATCTGCCCGTGGACGAACTGGGCGGCCAGACCGTCCTGCAAGCGGCCCACACCCCCAACATGGATCGTCTGGCCGCCAGCGGCCTGCTGGGCCTGACCAAGACCATCCCCGAGGGCATGGAGCCGGGCTCGGACGTGGCCAACATGTCGCTGATGGGCTATGATCCGGCCCGCTATCACACGGGCCGCTCGCCCATCGAGGCCGCCTCCATGGGCGTGGACCTGGGGCCGGAGGAGATCGCCTTTCGCTGCAATCTGGTCACGCTCGACTACGGCCCGCCCGCGCTGATGATCGACTATTCGGCCGGCCACATCGATAGCGAAACCGCCGCCGGGCTGGTGGGCGCCCTGCAACGGGCCCTGGGCCGCGACGGCCTGACCTTCCACCCCGGCGTGAGTTATCGGCACTTGTTGGTCTGGCGCGGCGGACCCCTGGACGCGGCCACCGTGCCGCCCCACGACCGCACCGGCCAACGGGTCGATGACGCCCTCGACGGGCCCGGCCCGGCCCGGGCCGTGGCCGAACTGATCCGCGCCAGTTGGCCCGTGCTGCGGGATCACCCGATCAACGCCGAGCGCCTGGCCAAGGGCCTGCGGCCGGCCAACAGCATCTGGCTGTGGGGCCAGGGCACCAAGCCGGCCCTGCCCACGGTGGGCCAGCGCTTCGGCCTGAGCGGCCGGACGATCTCGGCGGTGGACTTGGTCAAGGGCCTGGGCGTGCTGGCCGGTCTGCCGCCGGTGGACGTGCCGGGGGCCACGGGCTGGCTGGACACCAACTACGCCGGCAAGATCGCCGCCGCCCTGGCGGCCCTGGCCGAGGGCGACATGGCCTTCGTGCACGTGGAGGCCCCCGACGAGGCCGGCCACGGCGGGGATTATCGCAAAAAGCTCCAGGCCATCGAGGATTTCGACGCCAAGGTTGTCGGGCCCATCGTCAAGGGCGCGGCCGACCTGGGGCGCTATCGAGTGTTGCTCATGCCCGATCACTACACGCCGCTGTGCACCAAGACCCACGGCCGTCAGGCGGTGCCGTTCGTGATCTGGGATTCGGCCCGGGCGGCGGCCGGCGGGGCCGGCTTCAACGAGCCGGCGGCGGCGGCCACGGGCCTGGTGGTCGAAAGGGCCCACGAGCTGTTGCCCATGCTGGTGGAGGTCAAGTGATCCACCGCTGGCGGATGCGCCCGCTTTTTGGCGACACCGACTCGATGGGCGTGGTCTATCACGGCAATTATCTGCGCTATTTCGAGCGTGGACGGGCCGAACTGATGCGCGCGGCCGGCCGGGCCTACACCGAGTTGATGGACCTGGGCCTGCATCTGCCGGTCAGCGAGGCCTGGGTCAAGTATCACCGGCCGGCGCGCTACGACGACGATCTGGTCATCGAAACCAGCGTGGATTGGATCAAGAAGGCCTCGCTGCGCTTCGAGTACAAGATTGTCCGCGCGGCGGGCGACGATGAGGTTTTGTTGGTCAGCGGGGCCACGGTCCACGCCTGCGTCGACGGCCAGGGCCGCGTGCGGCCGCTGCCCCAATGGTTGACCGGGTTGACTAAACGCTCGGACGAGTGAAGTGAAACGCCGGCCTGGCGGTCGCCCAAAGCGGCCGCCTTGCCGTTTGTATACACACTTTACTTGCGCGGGCAAAACAGGAATGCTAAAGAAAGTGGGTTTGAAAACCACGTCAACTATATCAGGCGCGACGGCCCGCGATTGGGCCGCGCCACGCCTTAGGGAGGTTTGAAGTGGCAGATCATAAATATGTCTACTTCTTTGGCGCGGGCAAAGCCGAAGGCGCCGCCGACATGAAAAATCTGCTGGGAGGCAAGGGCGCCAACATCGCCGAGATGACCAACATCGGCATCCCGGTGCCTTCGGGGTTCACCATCACCACCGAGGTGTGCACCTATTTTTATGATCACGGCCGGACCTATCCCGCCGAGTTGAAGGCCCAGGTGGCCGAGGCCCTGGCCAAGGTCGAGGCCGTCATGGGCGCCAAGTTCGGCGATCCGACCAACCCGCTTCTGGTTTCGGTGCGCTCGGGCGCGCGGGTGTCCATGCCCGGCATGATGGACACCGTCTTGAACGTGGGCCTCAACGACGAGACGGTCAAGGGCGTCATCGCCAAGACCGGCAACGAGCGCTTCGCCTACGACGCCTATCGCCGCTTCGTGAACATGTACTCGGACGTGGTGCTGGGGGTCAAGGCCGCCCACGAAAAAGAGGAAGACCCCTTCGAGGTCATCCTGGAGAAAAAGAAGCACGCCCGCGGCGTCAAGCTCGACACCGAGCTCAGCGCCCAAGACCTGAAGGAACTGGTGGCCGAGTTCAAGGCCATGGTCAACGAGCGCCTGGGCAAGCCCTTCCCCGAAGCGCCCATGGACCAGCTCTGGGGCGGCATCAGCGCGGTGTTCGAGTCGTGGAACATCCCCCGGGCCAAGAGCTACCGCCAGATCCACGGCTTCCCCGAGGACTGGGGCACGGCCGTCAACGTCCAGTCGATGGTCTTTGGCAACATGGGCGATGATTCGGCCACCGGCGTGGCCTTCACCCGCGACCCCTCCACCGGCGAGAATTATTTCTATGGCGAGTATCTGACCAACGCCCAGGGCGAGGACGTGGTCGCCGGCATCCGCACGCCCCAGCCCATCAACCGCACCAAGGGCGCGCCCGAGGGCATGCGCACCCTCGACGAGGAAATGCCCGAGCTTTACAAGCAATTGGCCGGCATCCGCGAGACGCTGGAAAAGCACTACCGCGACATGCAGGACATCGAGTTCACCATCCAGCAGGGCCGCCTGTGGATGCTCCAGACCCGCAACGGCAAGCGCACCCCGGCCGCGGCGGTCAAGATCGCCGTGGACATGGTCGGCGAGGGCCTCATCGACAAGCAAACGGCCATCAAGCGCGTCGAGCCGGAACAAATCAACCATCTGCTGCACCCCATGCTCGACCCCAAGGCCAAGAGGGTCAAGATCGCCGCCGGCCTGCCGGCCAGCCCCGGCGCGGCCGTGGGCCAGGTGGTCTTCAGCGCCTCCGACGCCGAGGCCTGGGCCGCCGATGGCAAGAAGATCATCTTGGTGCGCGTCGAGACCAGCCCCGACGACATCCGCGGCATGAACGTGGCCGAGGGCATCCTGACCAGCCGCGGCGGCATGACCAGCCACGCGGCCGTGGTGGCCCGCGGCATGGGCACGCCCTGCGTGGCCGGCTGCTCCGAGATCGCCGTCGATTACGCCAACGAACAATTCACGGCCGGCGGCGTGGTCGTCAAGCAGGGCGACTGGATCAGCCTGGACGGCTCCAAGGGCGAGGTGTATCAGGGCCAGGTGGCCAAGGTCGAGCCCAAGCTCACCGGTGATTTCGCCGCGTTCATGGACTGGGCCGACGAGATTCGCACCCTGGGCGTGCGCACCAACGCCGACACGCCTCACGACGCCTCGGTGGCCCGCAACTTCGGGGCCGAGGGCATCGGCCTGTGCCGCACCGAGCACATGTTCTTCGAGGGCGAACGCATCAAGGCCGTGCGCGAGATGATCCTCTCCGACGATATCGAGACGCGCCAAAAGGCCCTGGCCAAGCTGCTGCCCATGCAGCGCGAGGACTTCGTGGGCATCTTCCGGGCCATGGATGGCCTGCCGGTGACCATCCGCACCCTGGACCCGCCGCTGCACGAGTTCCTGCCCCACGTCGACAACGACAAGGACATCGATGGCCTGGCCGCCGACATGGGCCTGAGCGCCGCCCAGATCAAGGCCAAGGTCGAGTCCCTGGCCGAGATGAATCCCATGCTGGGCACGCGCGGCTGCCGCCTGGGCCTGAGCTTCCCCGAGATCACCGAGATGCAGGCCCGGGCCATCTTCGAAGCGGCCTGCCAGGTGGCCAAGGAGGGGGTCAAGGTCATCCCCGAGGTGATGATTCCCCTGGTGGGCCACGTCAATGAGCTCAAGCTGCAAAAGGCCATCGTCTTGCGGGTGGCCGAGGAAGTCATGGCCGCCGCCGGCGTCAAGGTCGATTATCTGGTGGGCACCATGATCGAGCTGCCCCGCGCCGCCCTGACCGCCGACCAGATCGCCCAAGAGGCCCAGTTCTTTTCCTTTGGCACCAACGACCTGACCCAGACCACCTTCGGCCTCAGCCGTGACGACACCGGCAAGATGCTGGCCGAATACGTGGCCAGCGGCATCCTGCCCAAGGATCCCTTCGTCAGCATCGACGAGGAAGGCGTGGGCCAACTGGTGCGCATCGGCGTGGAAAAGGGCCGCTCGGTCAACGCCAAGCTCAAGGTCGGCATCTGCGGCGAGCACGGCGGCGATCCGGCCAGCGTGGACTTCTGCCACCGGGTGGGCATGAACTATGTCTCCTGCTCGCCCTACCGCGTGCCCATCGCCCGCCTAGCCGCCGCGCAAGCGGCTCTGCGGAACAACTGACCCAGCTTCCGCCAATAAAGGGCCGCGCTCTCGATCAGGGGGCGCGGCCCTTTTGTTTGCGAGGGATGTTTTGTTGCGCTAGGGTGTAAAATAACGATACCGGCGGCATTTGGTTTGGCTGATCGTGCAAAGCGTCAGGCCGCCTTTATTGACCAGGCCACATCAATTTCAATGGAGCCAGGCTTTCATGAGCGGCATTCGGTTGATCGGTTCGGGTTATTACCTGCCGGAAAAGATTCTCAGCAACTTCGACCTGGAAAAATCCCTGGACACCACCGATGAGTGGATCGTCAAACGCACTGGCATAAAAGAGCGGCGCATCGCCAGGGCCGATCAGGCCACCAGCGATCTGGCCCTGGAGGCCAGCCGCATGGCCATGCAAAAGGCCGGCGTGGGCCCCGACGATCTGGACATGATCATCGTGGCCACCGTCACCCCGGACATGTGCTGCCCTTCGGCGGCCAACTTTCTGCAAGCCAAGTTGCGGGCCATGCGGGCGGTCAGCTTCGACGTGACGGCCGCCTGCTCGGGCTTTTGTTTCGTGCTGGACGTGGCCCGGCAATACCTGCTCACCGGCGCGGCCAAAACCGTGCTGGTGGTCGGCGCGGAGGTGATGTCGCGCGTGCAGGACTGGACCGACCGGGCCAACTGCGTGCTCTGGGGCGACGGCTCGGGCGCGGTGGTGCTGCAAGCCGGCGACGGCGCGCCGCGCCTGGTGGACACCTACGTGGGCGCCGACGGCTTCAACGGCCAGGACTTGCAGGTGCCCGGCGGCGGCTCGCTGACCACGCCCATCAGCCACGAGTCGGTCGACGCCAAGAAGCACACCCTGCGCCTTTTCAACGCGGCCAACTCCATGCGCATAGCCGTGCAGCAGTTTGTCCACTCGGTGGACGTGATCCTGGGGCGCAACGGGTTGGCTTACCAGGACGTGGCCCATTTCGTGCCCCACCAGGCCAACATCCGCATGATCCAGCAGGTGGCCAAGCGCATGGACGTGGACATGGAGCGCTTTGTCATCACCATCCACAAATACGCCAACATCTCGGCGGCCAGTTCGGCCATCGCCCTGGCCGAGGCCATCGACCAAGGCCGGATCAAACCCGGCGACGTGGTCTGCCTGTTGGTCTTTGGCGGCGGCCTGACCTGGGGCAGCGCCTTGTTCCAGTTCTGAGAGACGCGGCGTGAGGGCGCGGCGCTTGGCGATGCTGGCGGTGGTCGTGGCGGCGGTGGCCGCGCTGATCATGGCCGGGCCCGCGCCGGCCCGGGCCCAGCTCGACGATCCGCTGGTGATCCACGACGGCGTGGACTGCTTCAACTGGCCGGGCGCGCCCCAGCGCCTCTGCGCCCAGTGGCGGCTGATCGCCGCGGCCAAGGGCGGCGTGAAGTGGACGATGTTCGTCTCGGGCGTGGGCATGCAAGAGCATTTGTTCGCCCAGGAGCAATCCTTCAGCGCCGCCGAAAAGGCCGGTCTTATCGCCGCCCTGCGCAAGGGCCTGCGCTGGTCGCGCACGGCCGCGCGCGAAAAAATCGACGTCGTGCGGCGCATCGGCGTGGTCGGCGGCCGGCTGACGGTGGATTTTCTCTCCACTGGCGGCGGCCGCGAATGCGTGGTGCGCCTGCAAATGCAAGACTGGCTAAAGGACAAGCCCGTGCCGATGTTCGTGGCCTACGGCCGCCAGCAAGACGCCCGGCACGGCCTGGGCGCGTTGATCAAGGCCTTGGAAGGCTCGGAGGCGGCCCACGCCGATCGGCAAAAGGAGCGGGCGCGACGGATGCGCCTGCTCAAGTAAGCCGGCCCGCCCTAGAACTCCTCGACCTCGCCGCCGCCGGCGATGGGCCGCCTTTGCCGCGTATTGAGGTCGAAGGTCCAGCCCGGCTCGATCTGGCCCGAGCGGCTGTAGCCACGGTCTTCCCAATAGCCGCCGCGCATGCGATCTTCAAAGACGATTTTCGCCAACCATTTGGCGCTCTTGTAGCCATAGAGGCACGGCACGATCATGCGCAGCGGCCCGCCGTAAACGCGCTCCAGCGCTTGGCCCTCCACCGCCAGGCACAACAGCGTTCGCGGCCGGGCCAGGTCGGCCAGGCTGACGGTGGTCTGATAGACCCCGCCCCACGAGACAAACGTGGCGTGGCTGGCCTGGGCCGTGGGCCGGGCGATGGCTAGGAAGTCGGGCCACGACACGCCCTGCCACAACGCCCGCAGCGAAAAGCCGCTGACCGATGTCAGCCGGGCGTCAACCTGGCTCTGGGGCCAGGCGGCCACCTGGGCCAGGGTGTAAACGGCCGGCGACTCGCACAGGCCGGCCACTTCCAGCCGCCAATCCTCGTCGGCGATGGCGGGCACGCCGCCGGCCTTGAAGGCCGGCATGCCCAGTCGGGCCAGCACGCTCATATCAGGCTCCTTTCGCGACGGCGGTCAGAAGCCGGCCGCCTTGGCCAGGCAGGCCACCTTGGCCCGCAGGTTGAGCAGATAGGGCAGCTCCTCTTGCTTGGGGCCGGTCAGGGGGTCGTATTCTCGCTGTTTGACCAACTCGACCACCCGCGCCTGATCGCCGCCTTCCTGGCGCAGCAGGCCGAGCACCTGGTCGCGGAAGGCGTGGGCGGTGTCCACCGCCGCGTCCAGGCGGCGGCGCACTTCGTCGCGGCCGACGAAAAACAAGCCGTGGCCCTGGCAGAATATCTCGATGTCGAGTTGCCTGATGCGCTGGATCGAGGCGATGTATTGGTCGAAATCGACCAGGAATTCGGCGAAGATCTGCCCGCCCTGATAGGCGATGCCCGCCGCCTCCGAGCACATCAAGGCCTTGCGCTGGGGCAGGTAGTAGCTGATGCAGTCGCGGGTGTGGCCGGGCGTGGCCAGACAGAGCACCTCGAGCCCATCGCCCAGATCGATCGTCTGGCCGTCGTCGACGACAAGCTCCACGTCAAAGGGCGTCCAGGGCTCCAGGTTCAGCGACTCGTCGGTCAGGTGGCCCATTTCCTGGATTACCATGGCGTTGAGTTCGGCGATAAGCTTCTGGGCCGATGGCTTGCGCCAAACCTCCACGGCCCTGGCGGCGGCGGCGGCCTTGAGGCCGGGGAAGGCCTTTTTGAGGTATGGCGCGGCCCCGCAGTGATCGAAATGCGAGTGGGTGATGAATAGATATTCGGGATGACGTTGGCCTAAAACAGCCGTTATCTCGCGCTGATAGATCGGGCCGGTCGCCGAAAAGCCGGCGTCGAACAGGGCCGGCCGTGGCGCGTCGATCAAAACGGTGGGGATCCAGGCCGGGCCCAGGACGTGAACGCCCGGGGCCAGGGTTCCGCTGGTGGAGACAATCATGATCGCTATCCAATGCTGGGGTTTTGCTCGGTGGCCGCGCGGCGCAGCAACATGATCGTCACGTCGTCGAAGCGCTCGCCGGCCTGAAACTGGTTGGCCGCCTCCACGACCAGCCGGCAGATGTCCTCGACATCGCGGTCGGCGTTGGCCGTGAGCAGTTGCTCGAATCTGTCCATGCCGAATTCGCGGCCATCGGGCGAGGGGGCCTCGGTGATGCCGTCGGTGTAGAGCGCCAGCGTCTCGCCGGGGGCCAGGTCCAGCCAGCCGGCGGCGTAGCTTTGGCCGGCCAACGCGCCCAGGGCCACGTCGCCCATGCGGCCGAAGCAGCGGGCCGCGCCGTCGGCGGCGATGACGCAGGGGTCGTTGTGACCGGCGTTGGCGTAGACCATCCGGCCGGAGTCTATTTCGTAATAGGCCAAAAACAGCGTGACGAACATGCTGGCGTCGTTGTCCTGGCACAAAAGCTCGTTGGCCTTGGCCAGGGCCCGGGCCGGGTCGGGCTCGTCGGGGCAGATGTTGCGCAGCAGGGTGCGGGTCATGGTCATGAACAGGGCCGCCGGCACGCCCTTGCCCGAGACGTCGCCCATGACCAGGGCCAGCCGCTCGGGGCCGACCAGGAAAAAATCGTAGAAGTCGCCGGCCACATCCTTGGCCGGCTGGTTGATGGCGTAGAGGCGCAGCTCCCGTTTTTCGGGGAAGGGCGGGAAGGTGCTGGGCAAGAGCGACTCCTGGATCTGGCGGGCCACTTTCATCTCGCTGGCCACGGCCAGGCGGGCGGCGGTTTCGGCCTTGAGCCGCTCGATGTGGGCGACCAGTTCGCCGCCCAGGCGGTTGAAGGCCTGGGCCAGAGCCTTGATCTCGCGGGCTCCATCGGCGCGCACGGCCACCGAAAAATCGCCGCCGCCCAGGGCGGCCACGCCTTGGGCCAGGTGCCGCACCGGCTGGCTGATGCGCTGGGCGAAAAACAGGGCGCAGGCCAGGCCGATGAGCATGGCGGCGGCCAGGCCGGCCAGGATGTGGCCCCAGACCTGGTCGAGGGCCTGATCCTTGATGCGTTGGCCTTCCGCGGCGATGCGCGCCTGGACGGGCTTGAAGTAGGAGTCGATGTCCACCGCCGCCACGACGATGAGCTTGGTGCGCGGCACGTGGACCATGGCCATGAATTTCTTGCGCGGGGCGTTGTTTTTGTCGATGAAGTCATAATAGCCCTGGGACACGGGCGTGTGGAGCGAGTTGCGCACCAACTCCCACATCTGGGGGAATTTTTCGCGCCATTCGGCGAAGTTGCGGCCTTCGACCGTTTTGTTGGGATGCAGGACGGCCAGGCCGGTCTGATCATAGACGTCCGTGTAGCCGGCCGGGCCGAACTGGCTGCGGATATCCTGGGTGGCGATGGCCCGCAGGGCTTGATCGCGGCGCAGGGCGGCGTAATCGGCGCTGTCGCGTCCGGCCAGCAGACGGGCCAATTCCTGGGCCACGGCCTGGGCCTGGGCCATGACCAGCCGCTCGCCGCTTTTGGTCAGCACCGTTTCGCTCAAGCGGTGGTTGGCCAGGCTGAGTTGATCGACGGCCCGGTCCACGCTGAGCCGGGCCACGATGACCATGGCCACGGCGGCCACGGCCACCACCGCCAGGTGCGAAAGCAGTAGCTGCCAACGGATGCTCATTGTTTTTCCGATATCGGGCCGGCCGGGGCGAATTTGCCCGGCACGGCCCCGCAGACGGGGCAGCGCTCCGGCGGCGCGTCGGGCTGGACAAAGCCGCAGACCTGGCAGACTTGGTAGGCCTGGCCCGTCACCGCCGGGTGACGGGCCAGGGCGCGTAAGGCCTCGGCGACCTGGCGGCAGTTGGTCAGGGCCCGGGCGGCCACGGCCTGGCCGTCGTCTTGGGCCGCCGTGGCCAGGGCGGACAAGTCGGCCATCAGTCGCTCCAGGGCCGGGCCAAAGGCCTCGGCCTTGTTTTGCTCGGCGGGGCCGATCTTGCCGCGCAGCAGCAGGCGCAAGCGCCCCGCCTGCGTTTCCTGGGAGGCAGCCAGGGCCTCCAGCAGGCGGGCGTCGGCTTCATGGCCGTCCTGGGCGGCCTTTTGGGCGAAGGCCCTGGCGCGCGTGGCGGCCTGGGAGATCAGGACGAAGGCTTGAGCAAGTTCGGCAAGGGGCATGGCCAATCCTCATTGCGGCGGCGCTGGGCGGCTTTTTCGGGCCGGGCCGCCCACGTGCGCGGCGCGGGATTATATAATGTATTTAGCCGACGCGGCGGCATTGCACAAGAGGCCATTGCGCGGCGCTGGCCTTTGGCCCCATTTGTGGGTAATGTGATTATTGTTCGCCAAAAGCATCGGTTGCTTTGCCATAATTAGTCGAGGTGACGATCATGCGGTTGTGGAGCCGTCCCGTGGATTTTCGCAAAATCAAATTTCTGCTCGCCGGGCCGGACCCCGCCATGCGCGAGGGCGTGGCGCTGATGCTCAAGGGCATGGGCTTCGAGGACATCGCCGAGGTGCACAACGGCAGCCTGGCCTGGAGCCACTTGAAGTATCGCGGGGCCCACGCGGTGGTGGCCAGTTGGGACATGCCCGAAATGAACGGCATGGCCCTGCTGAAGGTCATGCGCTCCGACCCCGACCTGGCCAACGTGCATATCATTTTGGTGGCTGATTCGCTGACCAAGGCCCAGGTCATCGAGGCCGGCGAGGCCGGTGTCAGCGATATCGTGATCACGCCGATCAATTCGCCGACCTTTGTCAAAAAAATCCAGACCCTCTTGGAGCTTGGCCGCGACCCGCAGGCCTTCGAGGCCCAGCGGCTCTACGCCAAGGGTCTGCAACTCATGGAGGAGAAGCGCTGGGAAGAGGCCCTGGAGTCGTTCCGCCGCATCCTGGGCATCTACGAAAGCGCCGAAATCTATTACAACATGGGCTACATCAGCACCGCCCGAGGCTCCTACGAAGAGGCCATCCATTATTTTCGCAAGGCCACCCAGATCAACAACGCCTTCGCCCAGGCCCACGAGAAAATGGGCGAGTGCTACCGTCAACTGGCGCGGCCCAAGCTGGCCCAGAAGCATTTCGAACTGGCCGCCGACATCTACATGGAGCGGCGCATGGACTCCAACGCCGAACAGGTGCTCAACCAGGTGCTGGAGCTAAACCCCAACACGATCAACGTCTACAACTCGTTGGGCATCCTCTACCGTCGCCAGGGCCGCTACGAGCTGGCCATCAAGCAATATAAAAAGGCCCTCAAGGTCAACCCCGAGGCCGTCAACATTCACTACAACCTGGCCCGCATCTATTACGAAACCAAGGACTACCAGCGCGCGCTGATCCTTTTGGAGCAGGCGCTCAAGATCAACCCCGACTTCGCCGACGCCCAGGACATGCTGGGCACGGTCAATCTGCGCCTGGGCAAGGACAAGGAATGACCCGGCCCTAGAATTCCTTGAAGACCTTGGCCAGGGCCGGTCCGGCCGCGTGCAGCCGCCACTCGTTGAGGTAGCCGAAGGGCGTTTGCTGGACCGTCAGGCCCACCGCGGCCAGGCGCTGGGCGGCGGCCTCCATCAGGGCCTGGGCCGCCTGGGGCGGGGCCTTGCTGGCCGATAGGTGATTGAACGAATGCAAGACCACGGCCCCGGCCTGGAACTTACGGGACAACCATTTGATGTTCTTTATTGTTTTGTTTATGGTGGCCGTTTGATCATCGACGTCGTGGGCCTCGACCTGATAAAAGACGACCACGGCGTGTTCCACGGTTTGTTCGATATCGGCCTCGGGCGCTTCGGCCAGGGCTTTTTCGTGGGTCTTGAACCAAAACGACGGCGCGTAAAACATCAACAACTTCATTGGCCGGGCCTGCCGGCGCGGTCCATGGCCGCCTCGTTGCGGCGTTCGGCCAGGCGCAGCCCGCGGCGCTGGGCGGCCTGGGCGTTGCGCCGTGTCTGCTCGGGGCCTTGCAGGGTCAAGGGCGGCACGGCGGTGGGCCGGCCGTCGGCGTCCAAGGCCACGTAGGTCAAGTAGGCCGAGGCGGCGTGGCGCACCTGGCCGGTGATGGGGTTTTCGGCCTCGACCCGGCAGCCCACCTCCATGGACGAGCTGCCCACCAGGTTAAGGCTGGCCTTGAGGATGAGGATGTCGCCGACAAAGGCCGGTTGCAGGAAATCCAGCCGGTCGATGGAGGCGGTGACCACGTTGCGGCCGGCGTGACGCAGGGCCACCACGCCGCCGGTGGTGTCGATGAGCTTGACGATGACGCCGCCGTGGACGTTGCCGTAGGGGTTGGCGTCGTGGGGCATCATCTGCTGGGCCATGACGATCTGGGTTTCGTCGACGGTCTTGGCGTTCATTTTCGTTTTCCTCGCCAACAATTTGGTTAAATCGCCTTGCCGATCGCGCCGGGCGGCGATTTTTGGGTATGATGAAGGCACGGCCCGCCTCGCGCGGCCGCCGGAAAACATACTAAACCACGGGGACCGTCATGAACAGCCTGAGAGACTGCCGCAAGACCAAAATCGTGGCCACCATCGGCCCGGTCACCGCCAGCCCCGCGATGATCGGCCACCTGGTCGACGCCGGCCTGGACGTGGCCCGGCTCAATTTCTCCCACGGCGACCACGATGGCCACCGCCAGGTCATCTCGGCGGTGCGGCGGGCGGCGGCGGCGGCTGGTCGGCCGGTGGGCGTGCTGATGGACCTGGCCGGGCCAAAGATCAGGCTGGGCGTCTTGCCGCTGGAGCGGCGGCTGCGCACGGGCCAGGCCGTGACGCTGGTCCAGGGCGAGAGCGCCGAGGGCGAGGCCATCCCGGTCAATTACCCCCACCTGCTGGAGGACGTGGAGATCGGCGGGCGCATCCTGATGGCCGACGGCCTGGTGGAGCTGGTGGTCACCGGCAAAAAGGACGGCCAACTGCTTTGCTCGGTGATCACCGGCGGCGAGGTCTCCTCGCGCAAGGGCGTCAACCTGCCCACCAGCGTGCTGCGCATTCCGGCCTTCACCGAAAAAGACCGCGCCGACCTGGAGATGGGCCTGGCCGAAGACGTGGACTTCGTGGCCCTTTCCTTCGTGCGCCACGAACAAGACCTGGCCCCCGTGCGCGAGATCCTCGCGCGGCGCGAGCAGCCGCCGCTGTTGATCGCCAAGATCGAAAAGCCCCAGGCCGTCGAGCGCCTGGACGAGATTCTGGAGGCCGTCGACGGCGTGATGGTGGCCCGGGGCGATCTGGGCGTGGAGATGCCCCTGGAAGAGGTGCCCATCGTGCAAAAGCGCATCATCGACCACGCCAGGCGTGCGGGCAAGCTGGTCATCACCGCCACCCAGATGCTGCGCTCGATGATGACCAGCCCCCGGCCCACTCGGGCCGAGGCCACCGACGTGGCCAACGCCGTTTTTGACGGCACCGACGCGGTGATGCTCTCCGACGAGACCGCCGCCGGCAACTATCCCCTGGATTCGGTCAAGGTCATGGACCGCATCTGCCGCGCGGCCGAGCGCGAGCTGGACACGGCCCACTACCTGCGCCAGGAGCTTTCCAGCCTGCTGCCGGCCACCGAGGCGGCCCTCAGCCGGGCGGCGGTCTACCTGGCCCGCGACCTGAACGCCGCCGGCATCGTGGCCTCCACCGCCAGCGGCGGCACGGCCCGGCTCATCGCCCGTTTCCGGCCGCGCCAGCCGGTCATCGGCCTGACCCCCCATCAGCATACCCTGCGCCAGTTGACCATGTCGTGGGGCGTGATTCCGGCGGAGGTCGCGCCCTTTGGCTCCATCGAGGAAATGCTGGCCGCCACCGC
Organism: Desulfarculus baarsii DSM 2075; assembly: GCF_000143965.1. Taxonomy (GTDB): domain Bacteria; phylum Desulfobacterota; class Desulfarculia; order Desulfarculales; family Desulfarculaceae; genus Desulfarculus; species Desulfarculus baarsii. Next base: position 1,562,439 of record NC_014365.1, read on the forward strand.
CCGCTGGTGCAAGGAACACGGCCTGGCCGACAAGGGCGACAAACTCATCGTCACCGCCGGCCTGCCCTTGCAGGTGCGGGGCTCGACCAACATGGCCAAGGTCATGGAGCTTTAGCCGGCCCGCACGGCGCGCCGCGTGGTCAAACAAACTGCGCGGCGGCCGAACTTGTGGTAAATTTCCCAATCGCGGATAACCAGCGCTCGCGCCAGGCGCGAACACCTCTTGCCCGCAAACGGAGATTTCCCACCATGAAAAGCGATCAGTTCAGCGACATCTTTTCGCCCAAGGCGATGGACGAGCTTTTGCCGCCAGGACTGGCGGACCGCTTTTTCGACGCCCTCTACGGCGACGCCAGGGAAGGGGCCTGGGACGTGACCATGCGCTACGCCGGCAGCGGCGAGGGCAGGCTCCTGTTCGAGTTCCAACTGCATCAACGGCCCGGCAAGTGCTTGGCCTGCAATCTGACCTACGGCCTGCCCGACGTGTTTTCGCGCCATCCCGTGATCAACGTCAAGGGCCTGGTCAAAAAGATCGACGAGATGCTGGCCGGCCGGGCCAACTGCGGCCAGTGGCAGGTGGGCCGCACTAGGGAGCTTTCGCGGGAGCTGCACGTCATCCCCCTGGCCATCGCCATCAACGGCTAGCCGGGCAAGGCCGGCGGGCGCTCCGGCCACGGCGTGACCGGCGGGTGATCCGTGCAAAGGGTCGGGCCTGGACTGCTCGACGACCTGCTAGATGAATTTTTGCAGATAGACCACGCCGAAATCCTGGCCGTGCTTGCGGCCGACCCGTTGCAACTCGCCGCGCCGCTCGAAGCCGTTTTGCTGGTGGAAGCGGATGCTGCCCTGGTTGAGCGACGAGACGTGGGCCAAGAGCGTGTCCACGCCGCGCTGGCGGGCGCTGGCGACGAGGCTTTGCAGTAGTAGTCGGCCCAGGCCCTTGCCGGTGTGCTCCGGGGCGATGAAGTACGTGACCTGGGCCGTGCGGCGCAGGGTCTCGGCCGGCAGAAACGGCGTCAAAAAACCCAGGCCGATCACCTGGCCGTCCTCCTCGGCCACCACAAAGCTGCCATCCAGGCAGATGTTTAGCAGATGCTCGAAGGCTTGCGGCGGGTGCGGGGTTTCGGGATAGGCGGCGAAGCTGTTGGCCACGTAGTGGTTGAAGATGGCCATCACCGCCGGCCCGTCTTGCGCGTCGGCCGGCCGCAGAACGATCTCGCCTGAATGCTTCATTTCTGTTTCCCCCTCGTTCATGCTGAATAAATGCCTGGCCGGCCGGATCAACGCGCCAACTCGGCCGCGTGGCGTCTGGAACGGCTCGATGCGCCAGTCTGGATCCTTGACAAAGGGCTCCAGGTGCAGGCTGTTGTAATAGACCACCCGCAGGCGATCCAGATGGGGCAGGGCCATCAGCCGGGCCGAAAGCCGCCGCACCACGAACTCGGCAAAAGGATTGTATAGGTAAAACAACGTGCCGTCCTCGGGCAGGGCGGCGCTGGCGTCGGCGCAGACGATGCTCACGTTGGCGTGGGGGGCCAGGCGGGCGGCCGTGTCGGCGGCCACCTCCGGATCCAGCTCCAGGCCGATGACGCGGTTTGGCGCGCCCAGCGACAGCAGGTAATTGATCACCCGGCCCCAGCCGCAGCCGATATCGACGATGACGTCGTTTTCGGCGATGGGCGCGACGTGCGTGAAAACGTGCTCCAGCACGTGATAGGGCGTGTCCTCGGTGTTGTAGGCCCCCTTGTGGGCCAGGCGCGTCTTGCGCGGCTTGCCCAGCACCCGACCGCCCCAGCGCAGGTCGCGGGCCATGTCCTTGCTGCGTCCCATTTTTTGGCCCTAGATGCGCCTGATGCGCGCGGCGATGTCAAAATCCATCTCGGCCAGGGGCCGGCGGCGCAGGCGGTGGGGCAGGGCCAGCAGGGCGGCGGCGTCCACGTCGGAGCGCAGGACCGCGCGGCGGCCGTCGAGGGCGGCCATGGTCATGGCGCACTTGAGCAGGGTCAGATCGCCGCGGTGGCCGTCCACGCCCAGGCCCAGGGTCAGTTGCACCACGCGGTCGAGGATCTCCGGGCCGGCCTGGACCTTGGGCAGCAGGCGGCGGGCGGCGGCGATGGCGCGGGCGATGGCCCGGCCGGCGGCGGCGTGGGCCTTGACGAAGCGGGCCGGGTCTTTTTCAAAGGCCAGGCGATTGGCGATGACGGCCACGCGCTGGGCCGGGTCGCTCAGGCCGCCGACCTGCACGCACAGGCCGAAGCGGTCGGTGAGCTGGGGCCGCAGTTCGCCCTCCTCGGGGTTCATGGTGCCCACCAGCGTGAAGCGCGAGGGATGGCTGACGCTGATCGATTCGCGTTCGACGGTGTTTACGCCCATGGCCGCGGCGTCGAGCAGGGCGTCGACCAGGTGGTCGTCTAGCAGGTTGACCTCGTCGACATAGAGGATCTGGCGGTTGGCCGCGGCCAGAATGCCCGGCTGAAAGCGCGTCTGCCCCTCGCCGATGGCGCTTTCCATGTCCAGCGAGCCCAGCAGGCGGTCCTCGGTGGCGCCCACGGGCAGCTCGACCACCCGCACGCGGCGCGTGGCCACGGGCAGTTCCTGTCCGGCGCTCAAGCGGGCGCGGCAAGCGGCGCACATGGCCGCCGCGTCCCGGGGATCGCAGGCGTAGGGGCAGTCGGCCACGGCCTTTTGCTGGGGCATCAGCTCGGCCAGGGCCCGCACGGCGGTGGATTTGGCCGTGCCCTTTTCGCCGCGGATGAGCACGCCGCCCACCCGGGGGTTGACCACGTTGATGATCAGGGCCAGCTTCATCTGGTCTTGGCCGACCAGGGCCGCGAAGGGGTAGAGGGGCTGGGCGTTTTGCGTGGGGGCGTGATTCATGATCCTCACCAATGGGCCTTGACCAGGTCGAGCACCCGGTCGGCGGTCAGCCGGCGCAGGGAGATGCACGGCGCGCCGAGATAGTCGGCCAGGGGCCGGCAGAGGTTGGCTTCGTGAAAATGGCCGGTGTCGATATCGACGACAACGTAGCGCACGCGGCCGTCCTTGGCCAGGCTTTTGGCCAGGTCGAGCGCCTCGCGGTCGGCGTAGCCGCCGTCTCCCCAGCCGTCTCCCCAGCCGCCGCCCTTGTTGCCTGCCCGGCCCAGGTCGATGTCCTCGCCCAGGCTGGCGGCCAGGGGCACGTTGGGCCGGCCGTCGGTGAAGACGACCACCAGCGGGGTGAGCTTGGGATCGCGGGCCAGTTCGCGGCTGACGGCCTGGGCGGTGACGGCCAGCCCCGCGGCCAGGGGCGTCTTGCCGCCGGTGGGCAGCTCGGCCAGCAGCTTGCGGGCCACCTCCACGCTGCCGGTGGGCGGCAGAAGCAGCCTGGCGGCGTTGCCGCCAAAGGCCACCAGGCCCACGCGATCGCGCTTTTGGTAGGCCTCGGTGAGCAGGCCCAACACGGCCTGCTTGCTCACGCGCATGCGCGCGGCGGCGTTCATCGAGCCGCTGGCGTCGACGCAGAACATGATCAACCGGCCCCGCCTGGCCAGGCGCACTTTTTCGCGGATATCCTGGCCGCGCACGACCAGGGCCGGGCCGCCGGGCGCGCGGCGGGAGCGCTGGTGGGGCGCGGCGGCGCGCAGGGTGGCGTCGAAGGCCAGGCCTCGGCCCAGGCGCAGGGCCGAGGCCCGCACGTAGCGGCCCCGCGCCGAATCGGTCTGGCGGGCGGCGCGGCGGCCGGCCTGGCGCAGGCTGCCGGTCTCCTTGGCCGATAGCCGCGTGGCGATGGCCGGGGCCTCGGCGGCCTCCCACAGTTGCAGGACGCGCTCCTGGGGGCCTGGTTGATCGCCGAGCGGCTGGAGCTGGTCGTCGGCCTTGATGACGACCACGCGCCGGGGTTCTTCCTCGCCGGGTTGATCGGGCGGCGGGTCTTTGAGCAGGCGCTCGAAGCTCTGGCCGTGGTTTTGCGCCGCGCCCGTGGCGCGGTGGGCCAAGGCCATGGCGGCCACGCGATCGACATCGGCCGGCGTGGCCTGGCCGCGGCCTTGCCAGGCGGCCAGGGCGCGGGCCGCGCGGGCCATGGCCAACTCGGCGCGTTGACCCCGCGCGCCGGCCCAGGCGGCCAACGCGGCGGCGCGCCGGGCGGCGGACGGCGTCAGACTCACGTTGGCCAGGGCCTGGCGGGCGGCCAGCAGACGGCCGCGCAAGCGATCCTCAGCCTTGGCCCAGCGGGCGGCAAAGGCGGCCGGATCGGCCTCGTGGGCCAGGCGACGGCGCAAAAGCTCCTTGCGCGCCTCGGGGTCTTGCTCGGCGGCCACCTCCACGCACAGGCCGAAGCGGTCCAGGAGCTGGGGCCCCAGGCCGCCTTCCTCGGGGTTGTAGCTGGCGATGAGCGTGATCTGGGCCGGATGGGCGAAACTGACGCCCTCGCGTTCGACCGTGGCCAGGCCCGAGGCCGCCGCGTCGAGGATCAGATGGGCCAGATGCGGGGCCAGCAGGTTTACTTCGTCGATATAGAGCACGCCGCGATGGGCCCGGGCCAACAGGCCCGGCGCGAACGCCAGCCGGCCTTCCTGGATGGCCGCGTTGATGTCCAGCGCGCCGACCAGGCGGTCCTCGGTGGCGCCCAGAGGCAGATCGACAAAGGGCGTGGCCGCCGTGGCCCGGGGCAGGGGCCGCGAGGCGGCGGCGCAGCGCGGGCACGGCGGTCCATCGGGGTCGCAGCCCAGCGGGCAGCCGGCCACCACGCACAGCGGCGGCAGCAGGCCGGCCAGGGCCCGGGCGGCGGTGGATTTGGCCGTGCCTTTTTCGCCGCGCAGCAAAACACCGCCCAAACCGGGGTCGACGGCGGCCAACAGCAGGGCCAGTTTCATCGACCGCTGGCCGACGATGGCCGCGAAGGGATAGCCGATGGGCCCGCTTGGGCTTGTGGCGTGTTTGGCCATGAACCGTGCTCTACGCTCTATGGGGCCGAAACAACAAATATATTGTCGGCGGCGCGCCTTGTAAACACCGACGAGGGCACAAACTGAACCGCCACTCATATCTTATAGGAAAGAACTATCGATATCGATCGTCATTTCATATTTGACCCTGAAAGTTTCAAAACGAGATGATAATCTCGAAGGTAACGTAGTTATTGTGCTTTTTTGTGCAATTTGCAAGTTCCCCGCACCCTGTTAGCGCGGCAATCCCGAGCTAGCCCATCATTTTGATCCGCATGCGCCTTCAGGGCTTCCACCGGCCGCGACCAAGCCTTCCCGGCAAGGGGCTTGGCCCACTGGCCACGCAATGAGGACCGAGCAGGAGGGCCAGATGGACAAATTGGATCATGTCCTTGAGCACATCGATTCAAAGGGCATAAATCGGCGCGACTTCATCAAGTTGACCACGCTGGTCACCTCGGTGCTGGGCCTGGCGCCGGCGATGATTCCCAAGGTGGCCCAGGCCATGACGGCCAAGGAGCGACCCACGGTGATCTGGCTGCATTTCGCCGAGTGCACGGGCTGTTCGGAGGCCTTCATCCGCTCGTCCTATCCGTGGATCGACGAGCTGGTGTTGGAGGTGCTCAACGTGGCCTATCACGAGACGATCATGGCCCCGGCGGGCCATGCGGCCGAAAAATCGCTGCACGAGGCCATGGAGAGGTACAAGGGCAAGTATATCCTCGTCTGCGAGGGCGGCATCCCCACCGCCGACGGCGGGGTGTGGGGCAAGGTGGCCGGCCGGCCCATGATCGAGATCGCCAAGGAGGCGGCCAAGGGCGCGGTGGCGGTCATGGCCATGGGCACCTGCGCCTGTTACGGTGGGGTGCAGGCGGCCAAGCCCAACCCGACCAAAGCCATGGGCGTGGGCGAGGCCCTGGGCATCCAGACGATCAACTTGGCGGGCTGCCCGCCCAACCCGGTCAACGCCGTATCGGCGGTGGTGCAGTTTCTGCTGCTGGGCCGCACGCCGGCCCTGGACGATTACGGCCGGCCCAAGTTCGCCTATGGCGCGACCATCCACGACAAATGCCCCCGCCGGGCCCACTTCGAGGAGGCCGAGTTCGTCAAGCGTTTCGGCGACGAGGGGGCCATCAACGGCTGGTGTCTGTTCGAGATGGGCTGCAAGGGCCCCGACACCCACAACAACTGTTCGCTGGTCAAGTTCAACGACGGCACCAACTGGCCGGTGGGCGCCGGCCACCCCTGTCTTGGCTGCTCCGAACCACAGTTCTGGGACAACATGGCCCCGTTTTACACTTCCAAGCCCTGATGGGCGGCACGGGGCCACGACCGATTTGATTTGAATTTGTCCCCAGAAGGAGGACGGACAAGATGGCGAAGCTGACCATTGACCCCATTACGCGCATCGAGGGGCATCTGCGCATCGACGTCGAGATCGAAAACGGCAAGGTGAAGGACGCCTGGAGCTCGGCCCAGCTTTTCCGTGGCCTGGAGATCATCCTCAAAGGCCGCGACCCCCGCGACGCCCCGCACATCACCCAACGCGCCTGCGGCGTGTGCACCGAGGTCCACGCCCTGGCCTCCATCCGCGCCCTGGACGACGCCGCCGGCGTGAAGATCCCGGACCTGGCCCGCCTGACGCGCAACCTCTTGCACGGCGTCCAGTTCATCCACGATCACATCACCCATTTTTACGTGCTGCACGCCCTGGACTGGGTCGACGTCGTCAACGCCCTCCAGGCCGACCCCAAAAAGACCGCCGCGTTGGCCGACAGTCTGGGCAACTACCCCAACAGCGGCGTCAACGACTTCAGGGACGTCAAGGCCCGGCTGCAAAAGTTCGTCGACAGCGGTCAACTTGGCCCCTTTGCCAACGGCTATTGGGGCCACCCGGACTACCGCCTGCCGGCCGAGGCCAACCTGCTGGCGGCGGCCCACTACATCGAGTGGCTGCGCATGCAGACCCGCGCCGCGCGCATGATGGCCATGCTCGGTGGCAAAAATCCCCATGTGCAGGTGCATGTCACCGGCGGCGTATCGTGCGTGCAGGACGTGATGGACGTCGAGCGCCTGTCGGAATTTCTGTGGTATTTGCAGGCCATGCGCCGCTTCATCGACAATGTCTATCTCCCCGACCTTTTGGCCGTGGCTTCGTTCTACAAGGACTGGGGCGGCATCGGCGGCACGACCAACTTCCTGGCCTATGGCAATTTTCCGCAAAAGTCGGGCCCCTATGGCCAGGAGGATATGTGGCTGCCCGGCGGCGTGATTTTTGACCGCGACATAGCCAAGCCCCAGCCCGTCGATCCGGCCAGGATCACCGAGGAAGTCAAGCGGGCCTGGTACGCCGACGGCGAGCCCCGGCATCCCTACCAGGGCGTCACCGAGCCGATTTTGCCCGACTACGACTATGAAGGCAAATACAGCTTCTTCAAGGCCCCGCGCTACGAAGGCCGGCCCATGGAGGTGGGCCCTCTGGCCCAGATGCTCATGGCCTACGCCGGCGGCGTCGCCCCGGTCAAGGCCTCGGTGGAGGCGGTGCTCAAGCATTTGGACATCCCGGTGACGGCCCTGTTCAGCACCCTGGGCCGCACCGCCGCCCGGGCCATCCAGACCAAGGTCATCACCGACGAGATGGAGCTGTGGGTCAACCAGATCGTCGAGCGCCTGCGCGTCGGCGACACCGAGACCGTGGCCCGCTGGCAGTGGCCGGGCGAGGCCATGGGCATGGGCCTGATCGACGTGCCCCGGGGCGCGTTGGGCCACTGGGTGAAGCAAAACGCCCAGAACCGCATTGACAACTACCAGTTGGTGGTGCCCAGCACCTGGAACCTGGGCCCCCGCGACGCCAAGGGTCAATTGGGGCCGGTGGAGGAATCGCTGGTGGGCACGCCGGTGGCCGACCCCAAGCGGCCGGTGGAGATCCTGCGCACGGTTCACTCCTTCGACCCGTGCATCGCCTGCGGCGTGCACGTGATCGACCCGCACACCAACGAGGTGTACAAATTCAAGGTGCTTTAGGCCTTGGAGGCGGGCCGGTCATCGCGGCGGGGCGGCGGTATTTTTGGCCGCTCCGCCGCCTTTCTGTTATAATTTTCAATAATGAGCGATTCTGACAAGATGCGTATCCTTGTGCTGGGCGTGGGCAACGTGTTGCTGCGCGACGAGGGTGTGGGCGTGCGGGTGCTGGGCGAGTTGGCGCGCCGTTTCGCCTTTCCCGAAAACGTCCGCCTGGTCGATGGCGGGGTGCTGGGCCTGTCGCTGACGGGCACGATCATGGACGCCGACCACGTTGTCGTCATCGATGCGGTGCGCGGCGGTAAGCCGCCGGGCACGGTGTTTCGTTTCGACTGGGAGGCCAGGCCCGATCACATCCACTACAAAGATTCGCTGCATCAGATCGACCTGATGGAGACCATGGCCATCCTGCCGCTTTTGGGCGATGCGCCCAAGGTGACGGTGGTGGGCGTGGAGTACGAGGACATCGACGGCTGGGGCCTCTATCTGACGCCCAAGGTGGAGGCGGCCGTCGAAAAGATGATCGCGGCGGTGCTGGCCGAGTTGGACGCCCTGGGCGTACGGCCGCTGGCCCGAAGCCGCTGGGAGAAGGCCCCCGATGTGTTTGGCGGCGCCAGCCAAGGTAATTGAGCTCGACGAGGGCATGGCCACGGTGGACGTGGGCGGGGTCTTGCGCCGGGTGAGCACCGTGCTGGCCCCACCGCTGAAGGTGGGCGATTATGTCATCATGCACGCCGGATTCGCCATGCACCGCCTGGATGAAAGCGAGGCCCTGGCCTCGCTGGCGTTGTTGCGCGAGATGGTCGAAGCGGTTGACCGGCAAGGCGGCGGAGAAAAACAATCATGAGCGAAAAGATTGCCCGCAAGGAAAAGGTCTGCCAAGAGGAGGCCTGCGCGGAAAATTGGGAGCAACTGGGCGAGGATTGGGCGGCCAAATGCGCCAGCTTCGTCTTCTGCCCCTTTTGCGCCAACGAGATGATCACCCGGTGTTCGGCCTGCGGCGAGGCCATCCACGACATCGGTTTCAAGTTCTGCCCCTGGTGCGGGGCTCAGTTCGAGCAATAGCCGCGCCCCGGCCGACAACCAGCGGTAGCGGCGCGCACGGCCTGGCCCTTGGCCGGATGGTTGCATCGATAAGCGTTTTACGTTACATTGGAACAACCTGCCTCTAATCATAAAAGCAGCGCTAGCGCCGGCGTCTTGAACAATACCGCTTGACCCGACTTTCGACTCCGGGGCGCATTTTTGCCGTCAGGCGGGGCTATCCATGGCGCGGGTATTGATCATAGACGACGATCCTCTGATCTGCCAGATGCTGGCGGCCAAGCTTGTCAAGATGGACTGCCTGGCCGACAGCGCCCACACTCTGGCCGCGGGCGTGGCCATGGCCCAGGCCCAGCCTTACGACGTGGTCTACCTCGACGTGCGCATGCCCGACGGCAACGGGTTGGAGCAGGTCGAGAAGTTGCGCCTGAGCGGGGCCCAGCCCGAGGTGATCATCATCACCGGCATGGGCGACCCGGAAGGGGCCGAAAAGGCCATCAAGAGCGGGGCCTGGGATTACATCGAAAAAGGCTCCTCGATCAAGGACATGGTTCTGCCGCTGATGCGCGCCCTGCAATATCGCCGGGAAAAGGGCGCGGCCAAACCCCTCAGGGCCCTCAAACGCGAGGCCATCATCGGCTCCAGCCCCAAGATGCAGCTTTGCTTCGACATGCTGGCCCAGGCCGCCGGCAGCGACGCCAGCGTGCTCATCACCGGCCAAACCGGCACGGGCAAGGAGCTTTTCGCCAGGGCCATTCACGAAAACAGCCCCCGCGGCCACAGTAGTTTCGTGGTGGTCGACTGCGCGGCCCTGCCCGAGTCGCTGGTGGAGAGCATGCTCTTTGGCCACGAGCGCGGGGCCTTCACCGGCGCCGATCGCCCCCGTGACGGCCTGGTGAGCCAGGCCAACGGCGGCACGCTGTTTTTGGATGAGGTGGGCGAACTGCCCTTGTCGATGCAAAAGGCCTTTTTGCGCGTGTTGCAGGAGCGACGTTTCCGGCCCATCGGGGCCAAGGAAGAGGTCTCCAGCGAATTCAGGCTGGTGGCCGCCACCAACCGCGACCTGGACCAGATGGCCGCTGACGGTCGCTTCCGCCAGGATCTGCTCTACCGCCTGCGTTCGATCACCATCCATCTGCCGCCGCTTTGCCAGCGTCAGGACGACCTGCACGAACTGACCGTCAGCTATCTCAACCGTCTCTCCCAGCGCTGGGGCGTCGAGATCAAGGGCGTCAGCCCCGACTTCTTCGACGCGCTGCGTCACTACAACTGGCCCGGCAACGTGCGCGAGCTGTTCAACGTGCTGGAGCAGGCCATGACCGCCGGCGGATCATCGCCGACCCTTTTCGCCAGGCATCTGCCCGAGTCCATCCGCATCGCCAGGGCCGTCGACAGCATGAGCCGCGCCGCTGGCGACGGCCACAAGGCCGCCGTCATCACCACCCTGGCCAACCACACCGGCGGGAGGTCCGCCCCGGCGAAGCAGCCCGCTTGGCCGGGCCCGGACGCCTCGGGCATGTTTCCGACGCTTGGCGATGTGCTCGAAGAGGCCATGGCCAGGGTCGAACGGGCCTATCTGGCCGATTTGATGGATCACGTGGATTGGGATATCCGCCGGGCCTGCGCCATATCGGGGCTGTCGCGCACGGGGCTCTACAACCGGCTGAAAAAGTGCGGCGTTTCGCGCCGCGCCTGAGTCAGTCCAGTTCGGCCAGGGCTTCTTCCAGCTCCATGAACAGCTCGTCCATGCGCGCCAGGTCTTGCTCGGCGGCGGCCAGCAGCCAACTGGCGATGTTGTTTTGCGCCTGGCGCTCCAGGGCCTCCAGGCGGCCGGCCCAGCGGCTGGCGATCTGGCGCGTTTTCGGTTCGACGTGAGGGTCGAGGCCCAGGCGGGCCACCACGGGAACCAACTCCATCAGCGGCGGTTCGTGTTGCAGATAGCGGTTGTCGAGCTTGCAGATGCGCCCATGCAGGGCCGGAAAGTCCTTGGCCAGGCTTTTGGCGTAGTGGGCCTCCACGCGCACCCTGATCTGCTGGAACCTGCTCATGACGCTCTCCCGTCGATGACGTTGGGCGTGGCCAACGGCGTGTCTGGCGGATAGGCCCAAGGGCGGAGTCGGTCTGTAAGCCGAGTTCTGTTCCCGGCCAAAAAGGCCGGGCGGCGGTCATTCCTCTAGGACGCCGGTTGCCCGGCGCCTCAAGCAACCTACCCGGAGGCCTCGGGCGGGCCGCCCTCCAACGCCTCCCTATTTGGTCTTGCACCGGGTGGGGTTTGCCTAGCCGGAGGCGTCACCGCCCCCGCTGGTGAGCTCTTGCCTCACCGTTTCACCCTTACCGCCGGCGCGCCGGCGGCGGTTTGCTTTCTGTGGCGCTATCCGTGGGGTTTCCCCCCCTGGCCGTTAGCCAGCACCCTGCCCTGTGGTGCTCGGACTTTCCTCCCGCCCCCGCAAAGGGGGCCGGCGACCGCCCGACCGGCTCCGTCCCGGGCCTTTTTTTCTTGGGCGGCGCGCGCCTCAGTTGGCGCGGCGGTCCATGGCCTGGTTGGCCAGGCCGTCGGCCACGCCGTTTTGCTCGCGCCTGACATGCACTATATGCGCGCCGGTGAATTGTTGCAACAGCGCCTTGGCCTTTTGAAACAGCGGCTTGAGGTGGGGGGCCTTGACCTGATATTGGCCGCCAAGCTGCTTGACCAGAAGCTCGCTGTCCAGACGCACATCGATCTGGCCCACGCCCAGCTCCAACGCCGCCTCCAGGCCCATGAGCAGCGCCTGGTATTCGGCCACATTGTTGGTGGCCTGGCCCAGATAGCGGCTGAGCGCGGCGATTTGCGCGCCGCTTTGGTCGTAGATCACCGCGCCGGCCCCGGCCGGGCCGGGGTTGCCCCTGGCCCCGCCATCGGCGTAGAGCGTGGCCGCGAAGGCCTGGGGCCTCGCCAGATCGGCGGGTCGCGACGGCGGCGCTTGCGTGGGCTCCGGGGCCAGCAGGGCGGCCGCCCGGCGCAGGCAACGGGCCATGGTCGCCTCGTCGGCCGGCAAATCAAGCCCCTGGCCCCGCTCCAGGGCCTGGGCCAGGGCGGTCAGCAGGGCCGCGCAACCGGCGTCGTCGGGGGCCGAATGGCTCACAGGTCGTTGAACTGGTCGGAGTCGGCCCAGTAGACCAGGCGTTGGCACGACGAACAGCGCATGATCTTGTCCATGCGCTGCAACTCGTTGTATTGCTGTGGCGGCATGTTCATGTGGCAGACGCCGCAACTGCCGCCGCTGACCGGGGCCACGGCCACGCCTTGCCGACGGGGGCGGATGAAGTCGTACTCGGACAAAAGCTGCGCGTCGATGCCGCAGGTCATGGTCTTGCGTTGGCCCTGCAACTGCTGGATCTGACCCTCCAGATGGGCCTTGCGTTGGGCCAGGTTGGCGCGTTCCTCCTCGGCCCCGGCCACCGCGGCGGCCAGTTTTTCGCCCAGCGCGCCGGCCTTGGCCGCTAGGGCCTCGTGGCGCTCCATGGCCTCGATCAGCAGGTCGTCGGTCTCTTTGATCGAGTCCTTGGCCTCGTCGATCTCGGCGGTGGCGGCCTGGTATTCTTTCTGGGCCTTGGCGCCCATCAGGCGGCTTTCGGCCTTGCGCTGGCGGGCGCGCAACTCCTCGGCGCGGCGTTCGAGCTCCTTGCGGATCTTGGCGGCCTGGTCCAGTTCGGCCTGGACGATGTTTTGTTCCGAATGCAGGGATTGCTCGATCTGGTCCAACTCGGCCAGGCGGGCGGGGATGCGGCCCAGTTCCTGTTCAAGTTCGTAGGCGGTTTTATCGACGGTCTGCAATTTTACCAGTAGGCGCAGTTGTTCGATCAAGATATCACCTCCGGTCGCCAGGCGACCATATATTGTGCCGCGAATGGGCCTAGGGCCTGGCCCCTGGTCCATCCGCCGGGCGCCATGGGCCTTGGCCCTGGGCGCTTGCCGTTATCTCGCAATCAAACCCGGCCTCGGCCAGCATGGCCGCCAGCCGCTTGGCCCAGGGTTCGACAATGACCACTTCGGTTTGATAATGTCCCAGGCAGCACAGCAGCAGGCCCAGGTCTTGCGCCTGTTCGGCGCTGTGGTGGCCGGCCTCGCCGGTGACAAAGGCCTGGGCGCCCATGGCCGCGGCTTGGGCCAGGTATTCGGCCCCCGAGCCGCCCAGCACGGCCACGCGGTGGACGATGTCGGGCGCGGGGCCGGCAATCATGGCCGTGCTCGCCCCCAACCGCCGCGCGGCCCAGGCGGCGAAACGTTCGCCGGCCATGGGCTCGGCCAACTGGCCCACGCGGCCCAGGCCAAAGCCGCTGGGCCCCTGACGCAAGGGATAGATGTCGAAGGCTGGCTCCTCGTAGGGATGGGCCCGCAGCATGGCCCGCACCGCCGCGCCGGCCTCCCGCGCCGGCACGACGACCTCCAGGCGGATTTCCTCGACCGTGACGGCTTGGCCGGCCTGGCCCACTAAGGGGCGGCCCTGGTCCGGGGCCAAAAAATGCCCCCGACCGGGGGCGCTGAAGGAGCATTGGGCGTAGTCGCCGATGACGCCGGCGCCCGCGGCGAACAGGGCCTGGGCGATCTGTTCGGCGTGGGACTGGGGCGCGAAGCAGACCAGCTTTTGCAGGCCTCCCATACCGGCCGGGGCCAGCGGTTTGGCCTCGACCAGATCCAGGCGCGCGGCCAGGGCGTCGTTGACGCCGCCGGGGGCCGCGTCCAGGTTGGTGTGGGCGGCGAACAGGGCCACCCCGGCGTTGGCGGCCCGCAGCAGGCGAGCCGTGGCCGGGTTGTCCTGGCGCAGATTTTTCAGGGGACGGAAAAGTGGCGGGTGGTGGGTGAGGATCATGTCGACGCGGGCGGCGATGGCCCGCTCCAGCAACTCGGGCGAAAGCTCCAAAGCCACCCAGGCTCGGCGCACCGCCGCGTTCGGGTCGCCCAGCAACAGCCCGACGTTGTCCCAGTCCTCGGCCGTCCAGGACGGAGCCCAACGCTCCATCAGTCCGACGATATCCCGCGCCTTGGGGGTTTGCAGGCTGCTGGCCATGCCGTCAAACAAGCAGGCACCCCTTGAAGGGGCGCCCAGTCCTCGGCCGTTTGGGACGGCTAGGTTCGATTATATGTCGCGCTTGGCGGCGCCTTGCGGCGTCCATCGGCCTGCTCCGCCACGAAAATATGGTGGGCCCACCTGGCCTCGAACCAGGGACGAACCGGTTATGAGCCGGTGGCTCTACCAACTGAGCTATGGGCCCCGGGAATCACGAAGATTTCATTATGGCCGCCAGCCAAGCGGCTGTCAAGCCCGGCGCGGGAATTGTCAGGCCCCGCCCGCCAGCAAATCGCGCATTGTCCCGCCCAGGATCATCTCGCGTTCGCCGGCCGTCAGCGGCAGGCCCATGAACCACTCCAGATATGGCCCGGGGCTGCGGAAGGGGGCGTCGGAGCCGTAGACCACCCGCTCGGCCCCCTTGCCCCGGACGATGGCCACCACCTGCTCGGGCGGGATCAGGTAGCCGATCCACGAAAGGTCGTAATAGACGTTGTCGAGGCGGTTGAGCTGGTCGATCTGGTCCCAGCCGTAGCAACTGCCGCCGTGGGCGGCGATGAATCTGGTGCGCGGGTGGGCCGCGGCCACGGCGCATAGCTCGTGGGCCTGGCAGCCGTGCAGGTTGAAGGCCTCGACCAGGCCGGTCATATGCGGCTTGGCCGCCAGCAGACCATCGTCTTGCAGGGTGTCGATGAGCACCGGCAGGCCGGAATCATCGATCTGGTCGAACATGCGCAGAACCAACGGGTCATCCAGGCGAAACCGCTGCAAAAACGGATGCAGCTTGATGCCGCGCAGGCCCAACTCGGCCATCAGGGCCAGTTCGGCGCTCACGTCGCAGCCGGGCAGCAGCGTGCCAAAAGGGATGATCGCGTCGTGTTCGCGGGCCGCCTGGGCCGCCCAACGGTTCATGGCCGTCACGCGCTCGGGCCGGCTGGTCACCGGCAGCAAGACGAATTCATCCACGCCGCAGGCGTCCTGGGCCGCCAACACGTCCTCCAGCGCGCCGCCCATGTCCAGCCGCCATTTGTGAGGATTGTCATCGGGTAGTTGATGATCCAAAATTGTGAGTTTCTGAACTAGTGCTTCAAGATCCTCGGGTAAAAAGGCATGGCAGTGCGCGTCGATAATCATTTCTATAACGACCCCGTAATATCTGGGTGGCAATCGCTTTCTGCGATGTAGTAAGCTCGTTCAGGGCGCGAGTCAACTATGGCCAAATCGGGACCCGCTGTCAATTGGGGGAGTTCGTTCCGGTTTGACCTAGAGTTTGTCCATCTGGGCAAGGGGGTGCATGCTATGGCTCTTCGCATCGGCATAAGCGGCAAGATTCTCAGCGGAGTGTTGGCCTCGTTGGCGCCAATGGCCTTGGTGATACTACTCTTGAGCTACCTGGCCGCCAGCGATATCCAGAAAAGCGCGCAGCAGGATCTGGAGCACATCACCACCAACCTGCGGGCCATATGTCAGTCCCAGGAAGAACTATTGCAGAAAAAGGTCGACAGCGACCTGAAGGTGGCCGTCAACGTGCTCAACCAGTTTTCCTGGGAAGCGCCCATGGCCATCAGCCCCGACCAGACCACCAAGTGGACCGTGACCAACCAGGACACCAAGCAGAGCCAGGAGCTGGAGCTGCCCCTGTTGCAGGCCGGCGACCACATCATTTCCAAGAATTTCGAGGCCGTCGATCGCATCAAAAGCCTGGTGGGCTCGGAGGCGGCCTTTTTTCAGCGCATGAACGACCAGGGTGACCTACTCAACGTCTCGACCACCGTGGCCATGGGCGACAAGCGCGCCATCGGCACCTACATGCCCGCCTCCTCGCCCGTGGCCCAGGCCCTGCTGGCCAACAAGGAATATCGCGGCCGGGCCTTCGTGGTCGACGGCTGGTACATCACCGCCTACAAACCCATGATCGACGTCAACGCCAAGGTGGTCGGCGGGCTCTACGTGGGCGTGCCCGAGCTTTCGACCAAAAGCCTGCTGGACGCCTTTCGCAAGATCAAGGTCTACGACTCGGGCTTTGCCTTCGTCTTCAACCGCCAGGGCGACATGATCGTCCACCCCAAGCTGGCCGGGACCAACGTGTTGGGTCAGGGCGAGCAAAAGGCCATGTTCGGCCAGATGGTCCAGGCCCTGGACGACAAGGGCGCGGCCGGCCAGGTGCGCTCGATCAAGCTTGACGACGCCGACGGCCGGGCCATGGAGCTGTGCTACGCCACCTTCCAGCCGTGGGACTGGGTCATCGGCGTGGCGGTCTACGAAGATGAAATGATGGCCGGCGTGCGCAAGATGAACCTGACCGCCTGGCTGGTGCTGGGGTTGACGGTATTGGTGATGGCGCCCTTTGGTCTGGTGCTCAGCCGCAGCCTGGCCAAGCCCCTCAAGCGCTCCATCAGCGCCCTGACCGAGGGGGCCCAGCGCATGAGCCAGTCGGCGGCCACGCTCAGTTCCTCGTCCCAGAGCCTGGCCGAGGGCTCCAGCCAGCAGGCCGCGGCCCTGGAGGAAACGTCGGCTTCGCTGGAGGAAATGTCGTCGATGACCAAAAAGACGGCCGTCGACGCCAACCAGGCCGACGGCAGCATGGGCCAGGCCCGCAAGATGGTCGACCAGGCCGGCCAGGATATGGAGCTGATGGCCGGCTCCATGGGCCAGATCGCCGACGCCGGCCGCGAGATCGGCAAGATCATCAAGACCATCGACGAGATCGCCTTCCAGACCAACATCCTGGCCCTCAACGCCGCCGTGGAGGCCGCCCGGGCCGGCGAGGCCGGGGCCGGTTTCGCCGTGGTGGCCGGCGAGGTGCGCAATCTGGCCATGCGTTCGGCCGACGCGGCCCGCAACACGCAAAAGCTCATCGACGAGGTGGTCGGGCGCATCAACCAGGGGGCCGAGCTGGTCGGCCGCAGCAAGGACAGCTTCCAGGCCGTGGCCGGCGCTTCGCAAAAGGCCGCCGGCCTGATCAGCGAGATCTCGGTGGCCAGCGGCGAGCAGGCCCAGGGCATCGAGCAGGTCAGCAAGGCTTTGCACCAGATGGATTCGGTTGTCCAGCGCAACGCCGCCCAGGCCGAGGAGGCCGCCTCGGCCGCCGAGGAGATGGAGGCCCAGGCCCGCACCGTGCAGAACGTGGCCCGCGACCTGCAACGGCTTATGCACGGCGCAGGCGAGCCGGTCGACCAAACGCCGGCCGGCGGCGCGGCCCCAGGCAAGTTCGGCAAGCTGACCCAGGCCGTGGCCAACGGCCTCAAGCAGCTGCCCGCGCCCAAATAGAGCCGGTCACCGCCGCGGCTGGCGGAATTACGGCCCCGGTGAAGGCGCTTCGCCGGGGCCTTTTCTTGCCGTCGCGCCGCCGTTGGTGGCGGTTTACAACTTGCGCGGGCTGTGATAGAAACGGCAGAACCGTCTAGCCAGGCGGGAACACAACAACTACGCCCATTTTTTGGGGCGGCGGCCCTCGCCGCGGCCTCCAGGCTGGAATGAATATCAACCATGGCTGAAGACAAGACCATCAAGGAAGAACGCTACAACCCGGCCGAGGTCGAGGCCCGTTGGCAGGGGCGCTGGTCCGAAAGCCGCCTGTTCGACGTGGACGAAGACCCGGCCAAACCCAAATATTACCTGCTTGAGATGTTTCCCTATCCCAGCGGGCGCATCCACATGGGCCACATGCGGGTCTACTCCATCGGCGACGCCCTGGCCCGGCTCAAGCGCATGCGCGGCTTCAACGTGCTTCATCCCATGGGTTGGGACGCCTTTGGCATGCCCGCCGAAAACGCGGCCATCGCTCACCACACCCACCCGGCCAAGTGGACCTACGAAAACATCGCCTACATGCGCGGCCAGTTGAAAAAGCTGGGCTTTTCCTACGACTGGCGGCGCGAGCTGGCCACCTGCGACCCCAGCTATTATCGCTGGGAGCAGTTGGTTTTCATCAAGATGTGGGAAAAGGGCCTGGTCTATCGCAAAAAATCGCTGGTCAACTGGTGCGCCAAGTGCCAGACCGTTTTGGCCAACGAACAGGTCGAGGACGGCAAATGCTGGCGCTGCGACAGCGAGGCGCAGAAAAAGCAGATGCACGGCTATTTCTTCCGCATCACCGACTATGTCCAGGAGCTTTTGGACCACACCGAAAAGCTGCCCGGCTGGCCCGAGCGCGTGCTGACCATGCAGCGCAACTGGATCGGCAAATCACACGGCGCCGAGATCGATTTTCCCATCGAGGGCCGCGACGAGGCGGTCAAGGTCTTCACCACCCGGGCCGACACCATCTTTGGGGCCACCTTCATGAGCCTGGCCCCCGAGCACCCCATGGCCCTGGAACTGGCCGCCGCCGCCGGCCGCGAGGCCCAGGTCAAGGACTTCATCGACCGGGTGGGTCGCCAATCATTCGCCGACCGGGCCGACGACAAGCAAAAAGAAGGCGTTTTCACCGGGGCCTATTGCCTCAACCCGGTCAATGGCCGGCGCATGCCGGTGTACGTGGCCAACTTCGTGCTGATGGACTATGGCGCGGGCGCGGTGATGGCCGTGCCCACCCACGACCAGCGAGACTTCGAGTTCGCCAAGCAATACGGCCTGGAACTGGTGGAGGTCATCGTCGGGCCCGACGGCCCCCAGGGCGTGGAAAACATGGAGCGGGCCTTTACCGATTACGGCCGGTTGGTGGGCTCGGGCCAGTTCGACGGCATGACCAGCGATGAAGCCAAGCGGGCCATCCCTCAGTGGTTGGCCGAACAGGGCCTGGGCAAGCTGACGGTCAACTATCGCCTGCGCGACTGGGGCATCAGCCGCCAGCGTTATTGGGGCGCGCCGATTCCGATGATCCACTGCGACAAGTGCGGCCTGGTGCCGGCGCGCGTGGAGGATCTGCCGGTGGTGCTGCCCCTGGACGCCCAACTGCCGGCCACGGGCGGTTCACCGCTGCCGCTGCTGGAGGGTTGGGTCAACACCACCTGCCCGTGTTGCCAGGGCCCGGCCCGGCGCGAGACCGACACGATGGACACCTTTGTCGAGTCGTCGTGGTACTTTGCCCGCTACGCCTGCCCGGACTACGTCGACGGCCCGCTGGACCCGGCGCGGGTGGACTACTGGATGCCGGTGGATCAATACGTCGGCGGCATCGAGCACGCGGTGCTGCATCTGCTCTATTCGCGGTTTTTCGTCAAGGTGCTGCGCGACCTGGGCATGCTCAAGGTCGACGAGCCCTTCCTGAACCTGCTGACCCAGGGCATGGTGATCAAGGACGGCGCCAAGATGTCCAAGTCCAAGGGCAACGTGGTCGACCCCGACGACATGGTGGCCCGTTACGGCGCCGACACGGTGCGCCTGTTTTCGCTCTTTGCCGCCCCGCCCGAGCGCGACCTGGAGTGGTCGGACCAGGGCGTGGAAGGGGCCCATCGTTTTCTGGGCCGGCTGTGGCGGCTGGGCCTGGCCGTGGCCGAGACGCCCGCCGGCGAACGGCCCGGGCCCTGCGACGGGCCGCTGGGCGAACTGCGTCGCAAGGCCCACGAGACGATCAAAAAAGTGACCGAGGACACCGACCGCTTCCAGTTCAACACGGCCATCGCCGCGCTGATGGAGTTGATCAACCAGATCAGCCTGGTCGAGCAGGACGCGGCTTTGGCCGATGACCCCCGTCGCGCGGCGGTGCTGCGCGAGGCGGTGGAGGCGGCGGTGGTGCTGATCAGCCCCATGGCCCCGCACATTGCCGACGAACTTTGGAGCCGCCTGGGCCACGCAGAATTCTTGCTAAATGTCGCCTGGCCGGTCTATGATGAGGCGGCCTTGGTCGTGGCCGAAAAGGAAGTGGTCTTCCAGATCAACGGCAAGGTGCGCGGCAAGCGGATGCTGCCGGCCCAAAGCGACGACGAGGCCCTCAAACAAGCTGCCCTGGCCGACCCCAAGGTGCGCAAGTTCCTGGGCGAGGCGGTGGTCAAGAAGGTCATCGTCGTGCAGGGCAGGTTGGTCAATATCGTAATCTAAACCCGTCGCCGCCGACGGCGACGTGGTGCAACGGGCCCTTGGCCCCAGGCGAGAACGGGAGGCTCCGGTGAAGAAGGCCTTGTTTGGGTTGTTTGTTTTGACTTTGGTAATCAGCGGTTGCGGCTACGGCTTCCGCAATGGGCAAAACAACCTGCCGCCCGATGTGCACAGCATCGCGGTGCCGGTGTTCGCCAACAACACGGCCGAAGTCCGGATAGAGACCATATTCACCGATGCGGTCATTGCTCAGTTCACCCGCAGCCAGATCGTGCGCATCGTGCCCGAGGGCGAGGCGGACGCCGTCCTGCGGGCGACGCTGGTGGGCATCTCCCTCACCGACGTGTCCTTGACCACCGCCGAATCCAGCCGCCAGCGGCGCATCACCATCTACGTCAACGCCAAGCTGGTGCGCGTGCGTGACGGCAAGGTGCTGTGGAAGGAAAACAAGCTGCGCCAAAACCGCACCTACCTGATCACCGGCAGCAACGTCTCCGACGAGGGCAGCAAGCGCATGGCCATCACCGAGTTGGCCGCCGACCTGGCCGAGACCTTGCACGACCGGGTGTTCGAGAACTTCTAAGCCGCGAAGGCGCGTAAAACATGTCAGCAGACGGCGCGGGCCAGGGGCCGGCGGGGCTCCCCTGGCCCGAGCTGGCCGGTGGCGAACCGGGTCCGCTCTATGGCGTATTCGGCGAGGAGGACTTTCTCGTCGGCCATGGCGTGGAGGCCTTTTGCCAATGTCCGGCCTTCGGCCCCAACGCCGCGCTCAACACCGAGCGCTTCCACGCCGCCGACACCCCGCCGGCCAGGGTGCTGGAAAGCGCCCGCACGTTGCCTTTCCTGGGTCGTCGACGGCTGGTGCTGGTGCTGGACGCCGATCAATACAAGGCCGCGCAGCTAGGCGAGTTCGTCGGCTACCTGGAAGACCCGCCGCCCAGCGCCTGCCTGGTTTTCGCCGGGGCCAAGCTGGACGCCCGCACCAAATTCGCCAAGCTCTTGCAGCAACGCGGCCGGGTGCATGTCTTCGCCAAGCTCTATCCCAACCAACTGCCGCCCTGGTTGCAGGGCCGGGCCAAAGTCCGCGGCAAGCGCCTGAGCGCATCGGCGGCGGCCTTTCTGGCCGAACTGGCCGGGCTGGGCCTGGGCGCGCTGGATTCCGAGGTCGAAAAGCTTTCGCTCTATGTGGGCAAGCGGCCCGAGATCGGTCTGGACGACGCCCGCGCCGTGCTGGGCGGCGGTCGCCTGAGCACCATCTTCGACCTGACCGACGCCATCGCCGCGGCCGACCTGCATCGGGCGCTGACGGCCTTCAACCAGTTGCACGCCCTGGGCGAAGCGCCGGTGCGGGTGCTGGCCATGGTGCAGCGGATGTTTCGACAGGTGTTGGAGGCGTCGCGCCTGTTGGAGCGCGGCGGCGACGAGCGCCAAGTGGCGCGGCAGATGCGTATCCCGCCCCAGGCCGCCCAGACGCTGCTGGGCCGGGCCAGGCGTGAAAGCAAAACCGGGCTCAGCGCTAGGCTGGCCCGGCTGTTGCAAGCCGATATGGCCTTGAAGTCCTCGCCCGCCACCGATCGGGCCATCGTCGAGCGCCTGATCATGGACCTATGCCGCATGCCAAGCGCCGACGCGCGGCGCGGAAAGAACGCTTAGGCGTTGAGGGCGTTGACCTTCATGGCCAGGCGCGAGATCTTGCGCGAGGCGTTGTTGCGATGGATCACGCCCTTGCTGGCGGCCTTGTCGATCACCGGGATGGCCGCTTGCAGGGCCTGCTGGGCCACGGCCGCATCGCCGGCCTCGACGGCCTGGCGCACGGTGCGGATGGTGCGACGCAGGTTGGTGCGCACGGACTTGTTGCGGATACGGCGTTTTTCGCTCTGCCTGGCCCTTTTGAGGGCGGATTGGTGATTGGCCACTTGGGGGCTCCTCCAAAACGATAGTATTATGCGCCAGAGGCGTCGTCAACGCGGTGCGGGCTCGCATCAAGACCCAACATTTAACGGCTCAAGCCGCGCCTGTCAAGGGGTTTATCCGTGTCGACATCTGGTGAAAAACAAAAGGTGGCCCGGGCGGCGGGGGTGGTGGGCATGGCCACCCTGGCCAGCCGCTTGTGCGGCTTCGCGCGTGATCTGGCCACGGCCTATTTTTTTGGCGCATCGGCGGCGGCCGACGCCTTTTTCGTGGCCTTTCGCATCCCCAACCTGCTGCGGCGGCTGTTCGCCGAGGGCAGTTTGACCATCGCCTTCATCCCGGTGTTCACCGAGGTGCTGCGCAAAAAAGGCCGCGAGGAGGCCGACCTGCTGGCCCGCTCGGCCTACACGCTGCTGGCCCTGGCGCTGGTGGTGGTCTGCCTGGTCGGGGTGATCTTTGCCGAGCCCATCGTGCGGCTGATCGCCCCCGGTTTCACGCCAGGCCAGGAAACCCATACCCTGGCCGTGCTGCTGACGCGCTGGTGCCTGCCGTTCATCTTTTTCATCAGCCTGGTGGCCTTGGCCAGCGGCGTGCTCAACTCGCTGGGTCATTTTTTCGCGCCGGCCTTCGCGCCAGCCCTGTTCAATCTGTGCGTGATCGGCTGCGCGTTGTTTTTGTCCGATCGCCTGGACCCGCCGGTGCTGAGCCTGGCCATCGGCGTGCTTTTGGGCGGTCTGGGCCAATTGCTGCTGCAATTGCCCTATCTGCGGGCCAGGGGCGTGAGCCTGCGGCCGTTGTGGCGGCCGCGTGATCCGGCCCTGCGACGGGTGCTGCGCCTGATGGGCCCGGCGGCCTTTGGCGCGGCGGTCTATCAGATCACCGTCTTCATCAACACCCAACTGGCCTCGCTGTTGGCCAGCGGCAGCGTCAGCTATCTGTACTACGCCGACCGGCTGATCCAATTCCCCCTGGGCATCTTCGCCATCGCCATCTCCACGGCCATTTTGCCCAGCCTGTCGCGCCAGGCCGCCGACGCCGATCGCCAGGGCCTGGTGGAGACCATGGGCTACGGCCTGCGGCTGACGCTTTTCATCACCGTGCCGTCGATGGTGGGGCTGGTGGTTTTGGCCCGGCCGCTGGTCGAGCTTTTGTTCATGCGCGGCGAGTTCGGCGTCGAAAGCGCCGCGGCCACGGCCAACGCCCTGGTGGGCTATGGCCTGGGCTTGTGGGCCTTTGCCGGGCTGCGGGCGGTGGTCCAGACCTTTTACGCCCTCAAGGACACCAAGACGCCGGTCAAGGTGGCGGCCGGCTGTCTGGTGGTCAACGTGGCGGCCAGCCTGCTTTTGATGTGGCCGTTGGGCCACGCCGGCCTGGCCCTGGCCACGTCGATCTCGGGGGCGGTGAATTTGCTGGCCCTGCTGTGGCTGCTGCGCCGGCGCACCGGCCCCCTGGGCGGCCGGCGGCTGCGGCGCTCGTGCCTGAAAATCGCGGCGGCCGCCACGATCATGGGGCTGTTGATCGGGCTTACGGCCTACGCGCCGATCTGGGGCGAGGCGGGCGTGGCGCGCCAGACCGTCCGGCCGTTGGCGGCGCTGGTGGTGGGCATGGTCTCCTACCTGCTGGCGGCCCGTTTGCTGGGCATGGAGGAGCTGGCCGAGTTGTGGGCCGTGCTGGGCCGGCGGCGGCGTTAGGCCTCCAACTGCCCCAAAATGCGGCCCGCGCCGTCGACCAGATAGACGTCGAAGCCGCCTTCCTGGGCCTGCTGGCGCACCAAGTCCTTGTTCATGGCCTCGACTTGGCGCTCGACCATCTTGTCCGGCTCGGGCGGCAATTTGTAGAGCAGGGCTTGGGCCGCCTCGCGCTCGGTGGTGACGGGCACGAACTGATTGCCCTGGTCGTCGGCCAGGCCCAGCAGACTTTCTTCCCAGTCCTTGGCCACGTCCTCGAAGCGCTTGGTCACGGTGATCACCCAGACGTAGTCATCCTGGTTGACCGGCTGTTTTGGCATTTACGTTCTCCCATCGGGCCGGGCCGCCCGCTTATGGTCAAAATGTTGACGGCTATCGGCGATGGCCGCCGGCCGCCCCAAGAAAATATGACCGCCGGGGCCGTTCGTCAAGCGGAGGTTGGCGGCTTTCAGGCCCGGGCGCTGAAGCCTTCGGCGTAGAGTTGGCGCAGGCGCATGACTTTTTGCAGATAGGCGCGGGTCTCGGCCGGCGGACGGCCCTGGCGCTCCACGTTGGATGGCCCCCAGTTGTAGGCCATCAGGGCCTTGTCCACGCTGCCGTCGAAGCGTGAAAGCATCTGGCCCAGATAGCGCACGCCGCCGTCGACGTTCTGCTCGGGGTCGTAGGGATCGCTGACGCCCAGATCGCGGGCGGTCTCTGGCATGAGCTGCATCAGGCCCATGGCCCCGGCCGGCGAGGTGCTCGCGGGGTTGAAATCGCTTTCGGCGGTGACCACGGCGCGGGCCAGGTGGGGATCGACGCCGTGCCGCCTGGCCGCGCGCACCACGATGTCGTCAAGCTTTTGGCGATAGGCCCGCTGGGCCAGGCCCGGTTGCGGCGCGGCTGGCGTCAAGTTTTCGTCTTCGGCCGCTGGTTCGGCGTTGACCTGGGGCGCGGCTTGGGCCGGCGAGCTGACCTCCACGGCGGTGTCTGGCGCGAGGCCATAGAGTTTGGCCCGGGCTCCGGCGGTTTGGCCGGCTGGAGGCGCTTGCGCGGCGGCGCTGGGCGCGCCGCCGCCGCCGATGCGGATGGCGCTTTGATTGATCATTAGTTCCGCCAGCTTGGCCAAGAGCTTCTCGTCGCCGCGCTGGCTGGCCGCCCGGATCAACGCGGCCAGGTCGTGACCTTGGCCGCTGGCGGTCGCGCCGCTGATGGGCCGGTTGGTGCTCACGCCGCTGGTGGGTGCGATGGCCATGATTGCCTCCAAGTAGCCAGGTTGGTGCTTGTCCGCGAACATGGACCTCGCAAAAAACGGGCCAAACCGCCCTTGCGCGGCCGGGTCGGGCCAGTCAAACTTAAGCGACCGGCAAAGGGAGGAAACGATGAACGGCCACCATGGCCCCGATGATTATTTCAGGCGCAATTTTGGCGTCACCGACGAAGACTGCCGCGCCCTGCTGGGCCGGGCCTTGGCCAGGGGCGGCCAGTGGGCCGAGCTCTATTTCCAGCACACGCTATCGAACCTGATCGTCAGCGAGGACGGCCGGGTGGACCGCGCCTTCACCGGCGTGAACCTGGGCCTGGGCGTGCGGGTCGTCAAGGACGAACGGGTGGGCTACGCCTTTTGCCAGGCCCTGGACATGGCGGCCATGCTCCGCGCCGCCGAGAGCGCTGCCGCCCTGGCCGACGGCGGCCAAGCCATGGCCCACGGCGCGCGTGGCCTGGAGATCCCCGCGTCGCGCCTCACGCCGGGCCTGGGGCTTTATCCCATGACCCGACCGTGGCATGAGGCGGCCCATCAGGAGCGCATGGACCTGCTGCGCCGCGTGGAAGAGGGCATGCGCGGGGCCGATCCGCGCATCGTCAAGACCATGGCCCAACTCAAGGACTCCACCTCGTGGGTGATGATCGTCTGTTCCGACGGCAAAAAGCGCGCCGACATGCGGCCCAGGGCCGGCCTGCGGGCCAGTTGCGTGGCCCAGCAGGGCCGTGAGCGCCAGAGCAATTATCACGACATCAGCGCTCGGGCGGGCTTGGAGCTGTTTTCCGCGCAAAACCTGGCCCAGATCGCCGAGCGGGCCGTGACCGACACCCTGCGCCTGTTCGAGGCCAGGCCCCTGGCCGCCGGCCAGATGCCGGTGGTGTTGGCCGCCGGATCGGCCGGAATCCTTTTGCACGAGGCCATCGGCCACGGCCTGGAGGCCGACTTCAACCGCCGGGGCGTGTCGCTCTACGCCGGCCGCCTGGGCCAGACCGTGGCCGGCCCCCAGGTCACCGTCATCGACGACGGGACCATCGACCACGCCCACGGGGCCATCAACTTCGACGACGAGGGTTCGGACAGCCAACGCACGGTGCTGGTCGAAAACGGCGTTCTGCGCTCGTATCTGCACGACAACATGAGCGCCGCCTGGTTCAATACCAGAACCACCGGCTCGTGCCGCCGCCAGAGCTACGAGTTCGCGCCCATGCCGCGCATGCGCGCCACCTTCATGGCCCCCGGCCCCCACAAGCCCGAGGAACTCGTCGCCGCCGTGGACAAAGGCCTCTACGCCGTGCAGTTCACCAACGGCCAGGTCGACATCGGCGCGGGCAGCTTCAGCTTTTACGTCAAGAGCGGCTGGGCCATCGAAAAGGGCCGCCTGGCCTATCCGGTGCGCGACGTCAACATCATCGGCAACGGGCCCGAGGTCTTGGGCCGCATCACCATGGTCGCCGACGACCTGGAGCTGGCCCGCGGCGGCTTTGTCTGCGGCAAGCTGGGCCAATCGGTGCCGGTGAGCCAGGGCATGCCCACCACCCTGGTTTCGTCGATCAACGTGGGAGGGACCAGTGAGTGTTGAACCGATGATCGGCCGGGCCAGCCTGGCCCTGGAGGCCGCCCGCCGCGCCGGCGCCCAACAGGCGGCGGCCAGCGTCTCCGACGTTCGTTTTGTCAAGGCCACCTTTCGTGACGGCCAACTGGAGCAGGCCAAGGCCGCCGGCAAGATGTCGCTTGGCGTTCGGCTTTATGTCGACGGCCGCTACGGCGCGCACGCCACCAGCGACCTGCGCGACGAGGCCTTGCGGGCCTTTGTAGAGGGCGCCGTGGCCATGACCCGCCTGCTGGAGCCCGATCCCCTGCGCGCCTTGCCGCCCAAGGAACTGACGCCGACCGCGCCCGGCCCGGACCTGCGGCTTCATGATCCTGCCGTGGCCCAGGCGCCCACTGATTTTTGGCTGGCCTTGGCCAGGCGCATGGACGAACTGGCCCTGGAGCGGGCCCAGCGCGGCGGCGTCAAGTTGATCAGCCGCCAGGGCCTGGCCCACGGCGAGAGCGGCCTGGAGCTGTTGGCCACCAGCGACGGATTCATGGGCGTACAGGAAGAAACATCGTGCTATCACGGCTGCACGGTGGCCCTGCTGGACGACCAACGCGGCGGTGCGCGTCAACTGGCCAGTTGGCACCACCTGGGCCGCGCTTTGGACCAGATGACCGACCGTGCCAGGCAAGAGCAAGTGGCCGCCCAGGCCGTGGAGCGGGCGCGGCGGCAACTGGGCGGTCGGCCCGGACCAACCGGGCGCGGTCGGCTGTTGGTGGAAAACAGCGTGGCCGGCCGCCTGGTAGGCGAGATTCTGGGCTGTCTGGCCGGCGCGGCGCTGGATCAAAAGCAGAGCTATCTGGCCGACCGTCTGGGCCAAAGCTTGGCCAGCCCGCTGCTGAACATGCGCGACGAGCCCCTGGAGCCGGGCGGCCTGGCCTCGCGCTGGTTTGACGGCGAGGGTCTGGCCGCCCAGCCGCGCCAGGTGATCGAGGGCGGGGCGCTGCGCGCTTATTTTCTGGACACCTACTACGCCAAGCGCCTGGGCCTGGCCCCCACGGCAGGTTCGAGCACAAACTTGAAGTTTGCCCCCAGCCGCGCCGGCGGCTTCGAGCAAATGCTCGAAGACATGCCCAGCGGCCTGGCCGTCACCGGCTTTCTGGGCGGCAACTTCAATGGGACCACCGGAGATTTTTCCTTTGGCGTCCGTGGGTTATGGATAGAAAACGGCCGGGTGGCCCACCCGGTGGAGGGCATGAACATCGCCGGCAACTACGACGATCTGTGGCGTTCGTTGGCGGCGGTGGGCGACGACCCTTACGCCTATTCGCGCCTGGCCACGCCCAGTTTGTTGTTCGATGAGGCGATGATCGCCGGGGCTTAGCTTGCCCCTGGCCGGTCGCTGGGTTATGCTGCCAGGGGTTTTATTTATTATTCCGCCGGAGAGGCCATGGGCATATTCAAGGGCAGCGCGACATTGACGCGCTACGACGTGGGCGGCCGCCGGGCCGAGGGCTGGGCCGATTTCATCGACGAGCGCGTCAGGACGTTCGCCTTTCGCGAGATCGAAAACAGCGCCGACGAGCAATCGATCGGCTGGGTTTCGGCGGCCGATTTCATGGACACGGGCTTTGCCTACGCCGCCTACGCCCTCGACCCCTACATCGTCCTGGGCCTGCGCGTCGACAAGCGCAAGCTGCCAGCGGGCGTGCTGAAGAAGTATCATCGCCTGGAGCTGCGCAAGGTCAAGCAGATGCGCGACGGCCAGGCCATCTCCCGCGAGGAGCGCGAGACGCTGAAGGAAAAAGTGCGCCTGGAGCTGCTGCGGCGCATTCCGCCATCGACCCAGACCTACGATGTGGTCTGGGACACGGGCCGCAATCGGGTCTGGTTCGGCGGCTCGTCGCGGAGCGCGCTGGATCTGTTCGAGGACTTTTTCCGGCGCTGCTTCAACGTGGAGCTGACCCCCCGCGTGCCCTATCTGGCCGCGCGGGCCCTGCTGGTCGAGCCGGCGCTCATCGAGCGCCTGGAACAGGCCGCGCCGTGGGATTTGAGCGGCGGGGAGGCGGCGTGATGGACGTGCGCGAGGCGCTGGATCAATATTTGTTCGTGGGCCAGGAGTTTCTGACCTGGCTGTGGTTTTTGGGCGAGACCAGGCAGCAGGTGGTTTTGGAAAGCGGCGAGGAAGTGCTCTTGATGCTGGGCGATCGCCTGGCGCTGGGGCCGGCCCAAGGCCAGGAGGGCGTGCGCGTGGCCGTGCGCGGCCAGGAGGCGTCGCTGGCCGAGGCCAGGGAGGCCTTGCGTCGGGGCAAACTGGTGGAGGCGATGCGCCTGCATCTGGAGATCAACGGCGAGGAGTTCGCCGCCAGCCTGCGGGCGGCCGACCTGGGCCTGTCGGCCCTGCGCCTGCCGCCGACGGCGCCGGGCGAGGACGGCGTGGAGGGCCTGTTTCTGGAGCGCATCGCGTTGATCGACACGTTGCTTGGCGTGATCGAGGGCCTGTTGCGGATGTTTTTGCGCCAACGCCTGGACGCGGGCCAGGGCCCGGCGCTGCTGGCGGCCATGAAGGCGTGGGCGGCCGGCCCGGAGTAGGGGCCGGCCGGGGTTGACGAGGATGGCCAGGTTGCTTTTTCAGGCGATGATCGTGCTGGCGCTGAGCCTGGGGCTGCTGTTGTTCATCACCGCCCGCGGCCTGGGGCCCATGAGCCAGGGCGAGACGATCGTGCGTTACGCCGCGCTGCTGGCGCAAGATGCGCCAGCGGCCCGGCTGGTTCAGACGATCATGGGCGACGGCCCGCCCCAGTGGGCCATGGGCCTGTGCGTGGTCTGGGAACGGGCCAACGTGGCCGGCTTTTGGTGGGTGCCGCTGGTGCTGGCGCTGATCGTCTGGCTGGTGGGCCGGGCGGCGCGTCGGCGGCGCGGCCCCTAGGCGACGGCCTTGGCGTGGGCCGCCTTGATGCGCCGCTTCAAATAGTCGGTCATGTCGGGCTCTTGGCCGTCGTGGTCAAAGCAATAGCCGTCGGAGCCCATCAGGCCGCCGGGGATCAGGTCGCCGCGTTCCTCGGGGTCGTCGACTTCGTCGGCGAAAAAACAGACCGACAGCATCATCATGCCCTCCATGGGCACCGCGTCGATCATGGCCAGCAGCGGCCGCTGGCGGCCGGCCGGCCGCGGCTCCAGATCCAGCCGCAGGGAATTGCTCACGCCGGGGCGGGCGATGAACTCCATGACCACGCCGGGCAGCTTGGCCGCGTAATCCTTCAGGGACACGAAGGCCTCGCGCAGTTCGTCTTGAAATTCCGGCCAATCGGCCAACAGGTTGGCCAATTGCTTTTCGCCTTTGATCTGACCCATAACGATGCTCCTGCTGATTGCAACGATGAAGGCGTGGCCGTGGCGGCCTGCTATTTCAACTGACCCAGTTTCTTTTTCAGGTTGCGGCGGCGTTCCAGGTCGGTCTTGTCGGGATTGACCTGGCTGACCTTGAAATAGGCCTCCAGGTCGTCGAGGGCCTGCTGGGTTTTGCCGATTTGTTCGTTGATGATCGAGCGCATGAGGTAGGCCGCGGTGAGCATTTGGCGCAGCACTTTGTATATCTGCTCGTCGGCGTTGAGGCTGTAGTAGGCGATGACCCGCTCGCGCTTGTCGATGATGCGGCTGAAATCGGCCGCCGAGAGGTCGAACTTGTGCTGGACATAGTAGGCCATGGCCCGATTCTGCTGGACGTAAAGTTCGTGGGCCCAATCAAGCTGGCCTGATTTGAGGGCCGCGTTGCAGGCGGCCAGCAGCTTTTGATAATCACCCGACTGCTCGGCCTCGACGACCTTTTTGACCTGCTGGGCCTGATCGGCCCCGGACGCGGTGGTCATGGTCAGGGTGATGGTAACGGCCAAGGCCAGGGCCGTCAGGGCGATGGTCATGGGGCGAAAATATTTCATCTGCCTGCTCCCATCCAAAAAATGAGGATTTTTGCCGGCCCAATTCTGGCACAGCCAGCCGCCCCTGGCAACAACCCCCGACTGCTCGGAAAAACAAAAGCCGGACCCATCGCGGCCCGGATGAAAAACAAAAGCCGGGCCACTGGCGGCCCGGCGCGGATGATCGATTGTGGTGGAGCCGAGCGGGATCGAACCGCCGGCCTGCGCGTTGCGAACGCGCCGCTCTCCCAGCTGAGCTACGGCCCCAAGATCGTCGTTGGCTGCGATTTAACGCAGCCAAGTTTATACCGGCCAGCGGCGGCAAAGTCAACCGTGGCGGGCGCGCTTTTGTGGGGCGTGAAAAAATTGTCGGCCCGGCCGATGGCGCGCGAGCCACTCGACACGGCGGCCTTGGCGTGCTAGCATCCTCCAGGCGAAACGGGCCGCCGTCCCGGCTGGCCGACGCCGCGCGCAACCACACGTCGACAGGGGTTTTTCATGGGCCGCACGGCGACGATAAAACGCGAAACCCGCGAGACCGCCATCAGCCTCCGCCTGGACCTGGACGGTCGGGGAGAGGCGCGCATAGACACGGGCGTGGGCTTTTTCGACCACATGCTCACCCACATCGCTTTTCACGGCCGTTTCGATCTCGAAGTGACGGCCAAGGGCGACCTGCACGTCGACGCCCATCACACCGTCGAGGACGTGGGCATCTGCCTGGGCCAGGCCCTGCGCCAGGCCCTGGGCGACAAGCTGGGCGTGGCCCGCTATGGCGGCGCCTTCGTGCCCATGGACGAGGCCCTGGCCCAGGTGGTGGTCGACCTGAGCAACCGGCCGTTCATGCGCCTGGAGGCGGCGCGCCTGCCGGGGGCGGTGGGCGCTTTCGACGGCCAACTGGCCGAGGAGTTCCTGCGGGCCCTGGCCAATGCCGCCGGTCTGACCCTGCACGTCATTTTGCACTACGGCTCTAACGATCATCACATGTTGGAGGCCGCGTTCAAGGCGCTTGGCCGCGCCCTGGACCAGGCCACGGCCATGGACCCCCGCCAAGGCGGCGTGGCGTCCACCAAGGGGATGCTGTGAGAACTCTTCGCTTCGCCTGGATCGCGTTGATGGCGGCCTTGCTGGCCGTGGCCGGCTGCCAGACCACCCAACCGCCCCAGGGCAAGGACCAAAAAAAGTGGGAGCCGCGCAGCGTGGCCCTGTTGCCCGTGGAGCGCGTCGCCCCCGACGCCGACGAGCCATCGCGGGCCACTTGCCCGCTCAACGGCTCGCTCTACACCGCCGGGCCCATGGCCCAGGGCGCGGAACTGAGCCTGGCCGAGAGCCTGCAAAAGGCGCTCAAGGCCCATCCGCCCTTGCGCGTCGTGCCGGTTAGCCAGGCCGGCCTGGCCTACGATCAGCTCTATGGCCGCCAAGCCGCCCGCCCCAGCCTGGAACAGATCGCCAAACTTGGCGCCAAGCTCCAGGTCGACGCCGTGCTGGTGGGCTTTGTCTATCGTTTCACCGAGCGCGAGGGCTCGGAGGCCTCGGCCGAAAAGCCGGCGGCGGTTACTTTCAACCTGCTTCTGGTGCGCTCGACCGACGGCATGATCGCCTGGTCGGGCGTCTTTGACCAACAGCAGCAGGCCCTCAGCCAGAATTTGCTGGACCTGGGCCAATACATGAAATACGGCCTGCGCTGGTACAGCGCCGACGAACTGGGCCAGATCGGCGCCGAGCAGGCGCTGGAGTCGTTCCCCTGGCCCCAGCAGGCCGCGGTCAAATAGTCGCGACTCAGATAGCATTCGCGTGGAGCGTTGACGTCGCTGGCCCGTGCCGGCGCGCTGCCAACAAGTCGCGCCCCCGGCGGGCGCGTGGAGACAAGCATCATGGAAGCCATTCCGGCCGTCGACTTGAAGGGCGGCCGTTGCGTGCGCCTGCGCCAGGGCCGCATGGACGATGAGACTGTTTTTTCCGACGACCCGGTGGCCATGGCCAAACGCTGGGCCGACCTGGGGGCCCAGCGCCTGCACGTGGTCGATCTGGATGGCGCGGTGCAAGGCCGGCCGGCCAACGCGGCGGTGATCGCCGCCATCTGCCGGGCGCTGGAGATTCCGGTGCAACTGGGCGGCGGCGTGCGCGATCTGGCCGGTCTGACCGCCACGTTGGAGCTGGGCGTGGACAGGGTGATCCTGGGCACGCTGGCCGCCCGCCAGCCCGAGGTGGCGCTGGAGGCGGTGGAGCGCTTTCCGGGGCGGGTGGTCATCGGCATCGACGCCCGCGACGGCAAGGTGGCCGTCTCCGGCTGGCTGGAGACCAGCGAACTGGATTATCTGGAGGCGGCCAAGCGCTTTGACGCGCCCGGCGTGGCGGCCATCGTCTTCACCGACATCTCCCGCGATGGCATGCACTCCGGGCCCAACCTGGAATCGACAGCCCGTTTGTGCGCTCACGTCTCGCGGCCGGTGATCGCCGCCGGCGGCGTGCACGACATGGCCGACGTGCGGCGCATGCTGGCCATGGCCCCGCTGGGCCTGGCTGGCTTCATCACCGGCCGGGCCATCTACGAGGGCTCGCTGGATCTGGCCGAGGCCCTGGCCGCCTGCGCTGCCGCCTGAGGCCCGTCGGGCCTATTTGCCGTGAGTTCGGGCGATTTTTTCGAACATGATCACCAGGCCCGTGCAAAGGGTGTAGATCGAGTCGATGATCAGGTTCTGTTCGGCGCTGCGGTCAAAAAACAGGTTCAGCGACGACTCCATGCCTTCCTCGCTTTGCCAATAGCAGATGAGTAGCGGCAGTTTGGGCAGGGGATGGATGATCACGGCCAAGTCGGAGTTGAACTGATCCGGGGCCGGTCGGCCGTCGAAGATATCGATGATCAGCTCCATCAGGCCGGTGTATTCGTCCACCAGCTTTTTCAGCGGCTTTTCACAGCGCTGGCCAAACAACCGCCACCAATCCTCGCCGCCGTGCTTCAGATCGCGTAGCGGCAGCCACTCGCCCACCGGCTCGCGGCCGGCGCTGGAGAGCACGTAGTTGAGGATCGGCACGGCCAGCCAATAGTTGGTGTGGCATTGGCTGGCCACGAAGCCGGAATCTTCCACGTAGAAGTTTTTGCCCAAAACGCGCATGGTCAGCCGGCCGTCGGCGTATTGCCCGCCCACGATCTCCGCCCGCTGGCCAAGATCAAGGCCGGCCGCTTTTTGTTGCAGAACCTTCATGGCGGCCAGATAGTCGTCGTCGGACGATTCGGCCTTGGCCCCGCGCACGCGGTGGCTTTCCAGGACGTCCTTGGCCAGATAGGGGCAGTCGGAGAGCTTTTTGTCGTGCTTCATGGCGGCCACGGCAAAGGCCAGACAGGTGGGCAGGCGGCATTCGCGGCAGTTGGTCTTGGGCAGAATCTTGTATATTTCCAGGTGATTGACAAGTTCGATCATTGGCGCTCCTTTTGGCTGATGGGCTATTGTCTGGCCAGAGCGTAGCAAACCGGCCGGTCGCCCGCATCGCCCAAACGGGCCAAAATCGCGGTCTGACGCCTCGTTAGAGCATGGCCCGGCACAGGCCGCCGTCGATGGCCAACGACGCGCCGGTGATGTAGGCGGCCTGATTGGAGGCCAAGAAGGCGGCCAGGGCGCCGATTTCCTCGGGCCGGCCCACGCGCCGGGCCGGGATGCCTTCCAGCACGCCGGCCAGGATGTCCTCGGCGCTCTGACCGCTGGCCTGGCTGCGAGCCTGGAGGATATCCTGCACCCGTTGGGTGAGGATCCAGCCCGGGCAGACGTTGTTGACGGTCACGCCAAAGGGCGCGACCTCGTCGGCCAGGCTCTTGGCCCAGCCCACCACCGCCGCCCGCACGGCGTTGCTGAGCATCAGCCCCGGCAGGGGCTGCTTGACGCTGATGCTGGTCAGGTTGATGACGCGGCCCCAGTTTTGCTCCAGCATCTTGGGCAGGACGGCCCTGGTCATGGCCTGGGCCGAAAAGAGCGTCTTTTCCACAGCGGCCCGCCAGTGTTCCTGGTCGAAGTCGGCCCACTGGCCCGGCGGCGGTCCGCCGTTGTTGTTGACCAGAATATCCACCGCGCCAAAGTGCTCCAGCGCCCAAAGGCCCGTTTCGTGGGCCGATTGCCCGTCGCCCAGGTCGGTGGCCCGCCACAGGGCTCGCACGCCGTGTTGTTGGGCGATGCGCTCGGCGGCTTCTTCCAGTTGGCCCGCCGAGCGGGCGCAGATGGCCACGTGGCAGCCTTCGGCGGCCAGGGCCTGGGCCACGGCTAGGCCAAGCCCCCGGCTGGCCCCGCCGATCAACGCGGTTCTGTCTTTTATGCCAAGGTCCATCTCACGCGCCCCCTTTCGCTTTGATTTCCTCCAGGCGCGCCAAGCGGGCGTAGAGCCCGCCGGCGGCGGCCAATTGCTCGTGGGTTCCCTGTTCGACGACGCGGCCCCGCTGCATGACCAGGATGTTGTCGGCGTGGCGCACGGTCGAGAGCCGGTGGGCCACCACCAGGCTGGTGCGCCCGGCCATGATCCGTGGCAGGGCCTGCTGGATCAGCCGCTCGGAGGCCGGGTCCACCGAGCTGGTGGCCTCGTCCAGCACCAGCACCCGGGGCTGGCCGGCCAGGGCCCGGGCCAGCGAGAGCAACTGACGCTGGCCGGCGCTGAGCTGGCGGCCGCCCTCGCCCAGGATGGTTCGCGCGCCGTCGGGCAGTTCGTCGACGAAGGTGGCCGCGCCGCTGATCTCCAGGGCTTGGCGCAGTTCGGCCGGGCCGACGTCCTCGCGGCCCATGATAACATTGTCGGCGATGCTGCCCGAGAGGATGATCACCTCCTGGGGGGCCATGGCCACGCGCCTGGCGATGTCGCGGCGGCTCATGCGCCGCAGATCCACGCCGTCGATCTCCACCGCGCCGCTTTGCGGGTCGTAAAAGCGCATCAGCAGCGCCGTCAGGCTGGTTTTGCCCGCGCCGGTGGGGCCGACCACGGCCCAGCTTTGGCCGGCGGGGATGACGAAATCGACGTTTTTGACCACCGGCCGGGCCGGATCGTAGCCAAAGCTCACGTCGCGGAAACGCGCCTCCCCCGGCCCCGGCGCTTCGGATAGCTGCTGGGCGGGCTCGGGCAGGGCGTCGTCGTCGTCCAAAAGCATGAAGATGCGCTCGCCGCTGGCCATGGCCGCTTGCAGGATGTTGTATTTCTCGGCCAGGTCGCGCACCGGCCGGAAAAACATCTGCATGTAGCTGAGAAAGGCCACCAGCGCGCCCAGGCTGAGGCGATCCTGGATCACCTGGCCGCCGCCGTGCCAGAGGATCAAGGCCACGGCCAGGCTGGAGAAAAGCTCGGCCAGGGGCATGAAAACGGCAAAGACCTTGATCTGGCGCATGCCGGCCTGAAAATATTGCTCGTTGAGCCGCTGGAAGCGCCGCGCGCCGGCCGCCTCGGCGCCCAGCAGCTTGACCACGGCCAGGCCGCCCATGGTCTCGCTCAGCCACGAGTTGATGCGGCCCAGATGCCCCTGCAACTGGCGAAAGGCCTCGCGGGCCTGGCGGGCGAAAATCCAGGCCATGATGGCGATCAGCGGCGTCAACGCCAGACAGACCAGGGCCAGGCTCACATCCAGGAAAAACAACGTGGCCATGATGCCCACCAGCAAAAACATGTCCTGGATCAGCGAGACCAGGGTCGAGCGGAACATCTCGTTGATGTTTTGCACGTCGTTGGTCAGGCGGGTGACCAGCTTGCCCAGGGGGTTGCGCGAAAAAAAGGCGCTGGAGCGGCCCAGGACGTGGGCGTAGAGCTCCTGGCGCAGGTCGAAGGTCATGATCTGGCCGGCCCGCTCCAAGAGCATCGACTGGACATACTCCACCACCAGCCCGCCCAGGGCCAGGCCGGCGAACAGCGCGCCCAGCAGGATCAGGCCGTGGGCGTCGGGACCGCGCAGCTGCTTCAGTTCGGCCTCGGGCAGTTTGGTCAGATCGGCGGCGCGGATCAGCCAGACGTCTTGGCCGCGCGCGAAAAGCTCCGGCCGGGCGCGGGCGGCTTGCTCGGCGTGGGGCCCGGCGGCGGCGATGTAATAGGGTTCGGCGCCGATGACGCCGGCGGCGCGCAGGCGGGCGCTCTGCCTGGGGTCCAACTCGCGCAGGGCGGCCTCGGCGACGAAACTCTCTCCGCCCGCGTCAAGCAAGCCCAGCGCGTTCAGGGCGGCCATGTCCGGGGCCAGGTCCGGCGCGGCTTTTTCGGGCCGCACGGCCAAGGCCTGGCGCACGATATGGCCGTCGATGGCCGTTTTGGTGACGTAGGGCAGGGCCAGGTTCAGGGCGGTGCCGATCAGCACCAACACCGCCGCCCCGACGATCAAGCCCTTGGCCGGCCGCAGATAGGCGATCAAGCGGCCCAGTAGGCGCATATTGTAGGGACGGCCAAGCTGGCCTTCTTCCATGTAGCCGAAATCGGCCGGCGGCGCCATGCTAACCCTCCAACTCGGCCAGCAGGGCCTGTTCGGCGAAAAGGCTCTGGTAGAGCCCGCCGGCCGCCACCAGCGTGGCGTGGTCGCCGCTTTCGACCACCCGGCCGTGGTCCATCACGAAGATGCGCGCGGCAAAGGCCACCGAGGCCAGGCGGTGGCTGACCAGGAGCGTGGTTTTGCCGCGGCGCAGTTCGGCCAGGTTGGCCAGGATGCGCCGCTCGGTGGCGGTGTCCACCGCCGAGAGGGGGTCGTCGAGCAACAGCGCCGGCGGGTCGATGAGCAATATCCTGGCCAGGGCCAAGCGCTGGCGCTGGCCGCCGCTGAGGGTGTGGCCGCGCTCGCCCAGCTCGCTCTCCAGGCCCTGGGGCAGGGCGCGGATATCCTCGGCCAGATCGGCGGCGCGCAGGGCGGCCCACAGTTCGTCGTCGCTGGCCTGGGGCCGGCCCAGGGCCAGGTTTTCGCGCACCGAGGTGGAGAAAACAAAGGCCTCCTGGGGCGAGAGCGACACGCGGGAGCGCAGTTCGTCCTGGGCCAGGGCGCGCACGTCGCGGCCCTGGATCAGCGCCGCGCCCGGCGGCGGATCGTAAAGCCGGGTCAACAGGCGCAACACCGTGGATTTGCCGCAGCCCACCGGCCCGACCAGGGCCGTGGCCCGGCCGGCCTCGACAAAAAGGCTGGCCCGATCCAGGGCCGGGTTGGCCGCGCCGGGGTAGCGGAAGCTCAGGTCGCGGATTTCCAGATCCAGCGGCGTGGCCGGATCCAGGGCCTCGGGCTGGGCCGGATCGCTCACCGCCGGCCGGGCGGTGATGATTTCGCTGACCCGCTGCATGGAGGCCCGGCCTCGTTGCATCAGGCTGATCACCCAGCCCAGGGCCATCATCGGCCAGGTCAGCAGGCCCAGATAGGCCGTGAAGGCCACGAAATCGCCGGCGGTGATCTGGCCAAAGACCGCCAGCGGGCCGCCCGCGCCGATGACCACGGCCAGGCTCAGGCTGGTGAAAAACGACGACAGCGGAAACAATACGGCCATCAGCCGGGCCAGGCGCATGTTTTGGGCAAAGTACTCCCGGCCGGCCTGGGCCATGCGTTGCTCCTCGCGCCGGGCCAGGGCAAAGGCCTTGACCAGGCCGATGGCCGACAGAGCCTCGCGGGTCTGTTCGGTCATGCGGGCGAAGGACTCCTGCACGGCCATGAAGCCGCCGTGCATCTGGCGGCCGACCATGCGGCCGGCGATGGCGATCAGGGGCATGGGGATCAGGGCCAGGATGGTCAGGGTGGGGCTGAGGTAGAGCATGAAGCCGATGGCCGCCGCGCCCATGATCGCCCCGTCCACCGCCGCCACCAGGCCCATGCCCAGCGACATGCGGATATTGTTGAGGTCGTTGGTGGCCCGGGCCATGATTTCGCCGGGCGGCTGGTCGTCCAGGTAGCCCAGGTGCATTTGCTGGACGTGTTCGAAGATGCGCTGGCGAATGGCGGTCTCGACGCGGCGGGCAAAGCCGAACAGCAGCGGCCGCCACAACAGGCGCAGCAGCGAGATGGCCGCCGCCAGGCCCAGCACCGCCGCCGCCAGCCAGGCCAGCGAGCTTTGCGTGGCCTGGCCCAGGGTCAGTTGATCGACCGCGCTTTTGATCAGGCGCGGCGTCCAGAGTTGCAGGACATCCACCGCCAACAGGGCCGCGAAGCCCACGATCAGGCCCCAGGCGTGGCGCTTGGCCAGGCTGGCCACGATTTGGTTGGCCGATTGCAAAACGGCTCAGAAACCTCCCCACGGGCTGTCGTCGCCGGGGGCCATGCCCGAGCGGCGCTGACGGCCGCCCGATGTTTGGCTGGCGGCCCGGCCGTCGCAGATGGCTTCATCGATGATGAAGACACCCGAGCGCTCCAGTTCCTGGCGCTCCGGCCCGGCCAGCAGGCTGACCCACATGGCCCCGTCGCCGCCGGCCACCTGGGCCGGCAGTTGGTCGCAGCCGATAAACATTATATAATAGCCGGGATTGTCGGCCTCGACCAACTGCACCAGGCGGCTTTCGGCCCGTGGCGTGGCGGAGCGGCCCTGGGCCGCGCCGGCGAAATCCAGTCCCAGAGCCAGGCCGCGTTTCAGGTCGTCCTGGCTGAAATCGGCCTCGACGTGGACGAACAGACCGCTGCGCCCCTGGTGCACGGTGGGGCCGGTCAGCCAGGCCCCGCGCAGGCGATCCTGGCCGGCCCAGCGCCATTTGCCCACCATGCCCGTCTTGCGCGGGCCGCCGCCGCCAAAGTCCATCTTGGCTTCCTCGAACTGGCTGGGCGAGCCGGCCGCGCCGGTCTGGCATTCGTCGGAGATCCAGAAATCCTCGCTGCGTTCGATGACCTTCTGCCCCGGCCCCAGCAAGAAAATTTGGCTGCGATAGGCCCCGCGACCGGTCATGGGCGGCATTTGGCCACAGGTCAGGAACAGGATGAAATGCTTGCGCCAGGCCTCGTCGACGCGCTGGTACTTGGTGACCGGCGGGCCCTGTGGCCTGGTCGAACCGTCGGGAGCAATGGTTTCTGGCGTCATGGTGATGCCAAGCCACAGGCCCTGTTTGGTGTAGAGGTCGGAGACATCGACCACGGTGTGGACAAACAGGCCCAGTTGACCCTGAAAAAGCATGTTGGGCGTGACCCAGACGCGGTTGAAACGATTGGCCCCGTTGGCCCGCAGTTCGACCTTGGCCGCCGGTGGAGCCGGGGCGGCCCCCTCGCGCAGGTAGGGTTTGATCACGCCGATCAGGCGTTCCTTGCTCACGGGGCCTTCGAAGCGGGCGGCCACGCGGCCTTCGGGATCGATGATGACGGTGGTGGGCAGGGCGGTGACGCCGGCGATGCGCTTGGCCTCGGCGGCGTTGCCCAGCACCACGGGGAAGTTGAGCCGATTGCGCGCGGCGTAGGGCCCCACGGCCTCCAGGCCTCCGCTGTCGACGCTGTAGCCGACGATGGAAAGCCCGGCGTGGCCATAGGCGCTTTGCAACTGACGCAGCTTGGGCATGGCCTGGGTGCAGGGGCCGCACCAGGTGGCGAAAAAGTCCAGCAGCACGACCCGCCCCCGGAACTGGGACAGGCTGAGGGCCTGGCCCTCCAGGGTGGGCCGGTTGAAGTCCATGGACCAGGACGGTTGGGCGCCCAGGGCGCACAAGGCAATCAAGGCGGCGGCCAACCAGATGCGCGGTGTTTTCATGCGGGGGCTCCCGATGCTCGCGGCCCGCGGGCGCGCCGCGGGGCTGGTGTCGATGTCTACATCGGCGATAGTTTAACCGCAGCGCCCCGGTTCATCCAGGCCAGATTGCGCCCCGTGGCAAGTTGACACTGCCCTGGCCAGTCGGTACACTGAATGACCTCTTAACCCGCCGCGGAAGTGATAGCCCAATATGTCCGACCCCGTAGGTCAGCTAGTCGAATTCATTGATAAAAACAGGCTATGCCTGGCCTTTGTGCAGTCGGCCAAAAAAACCAAGCTCAACGTCCTGACCAGCGCCGACAAGGAGCTTTCCTTGCCCCAGGGCCGCGTTTTGCTCATGACCGCCGGCGGCGGCCTGGCCGGGCGCAACCGCCAGGCCCTGGTCGAGCG
Source organism: Desulfarculus baarsii DSM 2075 (assembly GCF_000143965.1). GTDB lineage: Bacteria > Desulfobacterota > Desulfarculia > Desulfarculales > Desulfarculaceae > Desulfarculus > Desulfarculus baarsii. Next base: position 1,602,783 of record NC_014365.1, read on the forward strand.
CCTGCGCGAGGTGGAGGTCCGCCGCGAGGGCCTGGCCCAAGACGTGGACGTGGCCGGGCTGTGGGAGCTGGTGGCCGAGGAGGCCGAGCCGCTCTCGCTGGCCGACCTGGCCGGCCTGGCCCACAGCGGCCCGCTGGAGGGCGATCACCTTTCGGCCACGTTGCGGGCGTTGTTCAACGAACGCTGGCACTTCAAGATGGCCGGCGAACAGTTTGTTCCCCTTTCGGCCGAACAACTGGAGCAAAAGCAACTCCAGTCCCAGCGCGAGGACGCCCGCCGCGAACAGGTCGACGCGGCCGTGGATTATCTGCGCGGCCTGGCCGACAATGGCCCCTATCCGCCGGCGCCGGACGGCCTGCTCGACCTTTTGGCCGATCTGGTGGTTTTCGAAGATGACGCGCCCAACCTCAAGCGGGCCAAGGAGATCGTGGCCCTGGCCGAGCTGGGCGGCCGCAAGAACGTCTTTGACCTGCTGGTGCGCCTGGGCCGCTTTTCGCCCCACGAAAACCTGCCCCTGCTCAAAGACGGCGTGGCCAGGGCCTTTGATCACGCCGCGCTGGCCGCCGCCGCCCAGGTGGACCTGGAGCCGGCCCTGGAGGACAAGACCCGCCGCGACCTGACGGACATGCACGTTTTCACCATCGACGGGGCCTTCACCACCGATTTCGACGACGCCCTTTCCTTCGAGCCCGAGCCAGGCGGCGGCGGCGTGTTGGGCGTGCACATCACCGACGCCGGGGCCGTGCTCGCGCCCGATTCACCCCTGGACCTGGAGGCCAGGGGCCGCGGCACCAGCATCTACATGCCAGACGACCGCATCCCCATGCTGCCGCCCAGCCTCAGCGAGGACGCCCTGTCCCTGCGCCAGGACCAACTGCGCCCGGCCATCAGCACGCTGGCGCGCCTCGACGCCGACGGCCAGGTGCTCGACTACGAAATCGTGCGCAGCGTCATTCGCGTTGCCCGGCGCATCACCTACGACGAGGCCGATTATCTGCTCGACTCCGACCCGCGCCTGAAGGGCATGCACGCCATCTGCCAGGCCCTCAAGGCCGCGCGCGGCCGGGCCGGGGCCTATTTTCTGCCCCTGCCCGAGGTCATCGTCGGCGTCGACGAACTGGGCCAGGTCTACGTGCGGCGCATCGACCGCGAGGGGGCCAGCCGCGAGATGGTCGCCGAGACGGCCATCCTGGCCAACTGGCTGGCGGCCAGGCATCTGCGCGATCACGAAGCCCCGTGCCTCTATCGCCGCCAATCGCCGCCGGCCGAGCCCTTTCGGGAAGGCCAGCCCGAGGACATCTATCTGCATTTCAGCCAGCGCCGCCTGCTCAACCCCGCCGATCTGACCACCAAGCCCGGCCTGCATTCCAGCTTGGGCGTCGATCCCTACACCCAGGTCACCAGCCCCATCCGTCGCTATTTCGACTTGATCGTCCAGCGGCAGTTGGGCGCGGTGCTGGCCGGGCGCGGGCCGGTCTACGCCAAAAGTCGGCTCAAGGAACTGGCCCAGGAAGTCGACGCGACGGTGCGGCGGGCCGGCCGGGCGCGCAACATGCGTCAGCGCTATTGGCTGCTAAGGTGGCTGGAGGCCCGCAAGGGCCAGGAACTCGACGCCCTGGTCATGGAGCCGCAGATGCGCCGCTGGTCGATCCTGCTCACCGACATCATGATGCTCACCAGCCTGCCGCGCGGCGGCGGCCAACCCGAATTCAAACCCGGCCAGGCGCTGAGGGTCGTGGTCGAAAAGGCCGACGCCTTCCACGAGATCCTGCGCGTGCGCCTGGCCTGAAGCCGCCTCAGGCCAGGTTGGCCTTGGCCGTCAGCGACTCCACCTCTATGCGCAGCACCAGGGCCAACGCCATCTTTTCGGGCGGGAAATCCGGCCGCGCCTCGGGGTCGTAGTGGGCGACGATGGCCGCCAGGCCGGCCTGCTTCTCGGCCGGATCATCCACCACCACCGCCCGGCCAAAGCCGATCACGCTGCGATAGCGCCAATCCCACTGGCATGGCGTGGGGCCAGGCGCGGGCTCGGCCAGGCTGGTGACCTCGAAACAGACCCGGGGGTTGGCGGCGATGAAATCGATCTTCAGGCCCTGACGGCCGGTGTGAACGTAGAGCCGCTGACCCAGGCGGCCGAAATTCAGCGGCGTGACATAGGGCTGGCCGTCGCGGCACATGGCCAGGCGCAAGACCGGGGCCTGGTCGAGGATGGCCTCGATCCGGGCCTGGTCGGTGATCTGTTTGTGGGGCTTTCGCATGGCGATCATCGGCCGACAACCTCCGTGATCAGTTGGCGCCAGGCCCCGGCCTGGGCGCGCCAGGTGAACGACTGGGCCAGCGGCCGCCAGTCTTCGGCCCTGACCGAGGCGGGCCGGGCCATCAACACGGCCAGGGCCGGGGCCAGTTGGCCCGGTTGATAACGGCAGCGGGCCGGATAAAGCTCGGGATAGACCAGCGCGTCGGGAACCAGGGGCATGCAGCCGGCCCAGACCGCCTCGGCCACCGACAACCCGAAATATTCCTGGCGGGCCGTGCTGACGACGACGTCGGCCCAGCCCAGCCAGCGCCAATAATCCTCGCGCCTATCTTGCGGGCCGATGTGGGCCAGGCGCTCGCCCAGCCGGTCGGCGGCCTGATCGAAGACCTTGGGCCAAGCCGCCGGGCGGGGGCCCATGATCGCCGCGTGAAAGTCCAGGCCCTGATCGGCCAGGGCGAACAGGGCGGCGAACAGCTCCTCGGGGCCCTTGTCGTGCTCCCAGCGATGATTCCACAGCAGGCGCAGCCGCCCGGCGCGCGGCCCTTGGCGAGCGGCCAGGGCCGGGGCCGCCTCGGCGTCCTCGACGGGCACGGGCAGGGCCAGGCTCTTTTGGGCCAGCTCATCCACCAGGCCCTGGGGAATCATGTCGGGCAGGCGGGCCAGGGTATTCCGGGCCGCCTCCAGGAACTGCCGCCGGTGAAACTGGGAGTTGAAGGCCACCCGCCGCGCGGCCTTGGCCGTGGCCAGGTTGCTGAAGGCCAGGTAGAGGTCGCGGCGACGCAGATTTTCATCGGCCGCGCCGGGGGCGGGGTAGGCCAGTTGATTTTCGTGAAACACGGCCAGGGCCGGCGTGTTGGCCAGGGCCGGGGCCAGGCCGCGCAGTTCGGCCAGGCCCAGCATCGATGAGCAAACCAGGCCGTCCCAGGGCTGGGACAGGGCCGCGGCGGCTTCCTGGGCCAGGAACAGCGCCGCCCCGCGCATGCGCCAGCGGAAATGCCGTCCCGGCAGGCCCAGGAGCGTCCAGCGGGCGGGGACGTGGGCCATGAGCCCCTGGGCAAAGGCCCGGTGGCTGGCCGTCAGATAGGGCTCGACAAACAGCAGGCGCGGGCCGCTTTGGCCAGACCGCGTTGCCTGCAACGGCGATGCGGCCAAACTCAGCGGATGATCGCGCGCGGCTTGTAATAGCCGCCGGCCACCGAGACGCAGGGGGCCACCATGCAGCGCCGGCCCAGGATCACGCCGGGGTTGGTCACGCTGTTGCAGCCGGTTTCGCAGCCGTCGCCCATGATCGCCCCGAACTTGCGGCGCTGCACGACGTGGGTCTGTTCGCCCACCACCAGGCGGTGGGGCCGGTCGACTATCTTGAGGTTGGCCAACTTGGTGCCCGCGCCCAGGTTGCAGTCGCGGCCCAGGATCGAATCGCCCAGATAGGCGAAATGGCCGGCCTTGGCCCCGTCCAGCATGGCCGCGTTTTTCAACTCGGTAGCGTGGCCGACCACGCAGCCGGCCCCCACCAGGGCCGCGCCGCGGATGTAGGCGCCCTGACGCACCTCGGCGCCGGGGCCGAGGTGACAAGGCCCCTTGAGCAGCGCGCCGGGCTCGACCTTGACGCCGGGGGCCAGGTGGATGTCGTCGCTCATGATCGCCGCGCCGGCGTGGACCACCACCGCGTCGTAGACCTTGCAGCCGGCCAACTCCACGCACATGCCGCCCTTGGTCGGGTCGCCGCCCAGCAGGCAGAAGTTGTCCTCGTAGACCGTGCCCCGGTGCAGCACCACCGTGATGGGCATGACCTCGCCGAAGCTGACGCGCAGCACGCGACCGGTGTGGCCGTCGCGCTCGGCCAGTTGGGCGGAGAGGTTTTGGATGCGGTCCAACGCCAGCCAGACTTGGTCGAGGCCGTCGAAGAGCTGGGCGTGGGTCAATCCTTCAAGGTTGAAAAGGTCGGCCGGAGCGATCATGGCTTTTCCCCTCGCTGACGGCGGCCTACCAGTGGCCGCGCACCTTGACGCCTTGGGCGGCAAGGTAGGTTTTGATTTGGGCGATGGTGTAGTGGCCGTAGTGGGTCATGGAGGCGATCAGCGCCGCGTCGGCGTGGGCCTGGAGCAGCACGTCGGCCAGATGCCGTGGCTCGCCGGCGCCGCCCGAGGCGATGACCGGGATGGTCACGGCCTGGCTGATCAGGCGGGTCAGGTCCAGTTCGTAGCCCTGGCGGGTGCCGTCGGCGTCGATGCTGTTGAGGCAGATCTCGCCGGCGCCCAGATCCTGGGCCTGGCGAGCCCATTGCACGGCGTCGAGGCCCATGCGCTTGCGCCCGCCGTGGATGACGATCTCGTAACCGCTGGGTATTTGGGGTGTTTTATCCACCCGCAGCACGTCCATGCCCAGCACCACGCACTGGTTGCCAAAGCGCTTGGCCCCCTCGCCGATGATATCGGGATTCTTGACGGCCTGGGAGTTGACGCTGATCTTCTCGGCCCCGGCGGCCAAAACGTCGTACATGTCGTTCAGCCCGGCCAGGCCGCCGCCCACCGAAAAGGGGATGAAGATCGTCTCGGCCACTCGCCGCACCACCTCCAGCATGATGCCGCGGCGTTCGTGGCTGGCGGTGATGTCGTAGAAGACCAGTTCGTCGGCCCCTTGCTCGTAATAAAAGGCGGCCATCTCCACGGGATCGCCGATGTCGACGTTGCCCTCGAACTTTATGCCCTTGGTCAACTTGCCGTCGCGTACGTCCAGGCAGGGGATGATGCGCTTAGATAGCATCGGCGGCCTCCTTGCCGTCCCAGGCGATGAAATTGCGCAGGATTTGCAGGCCCGGCCGGCCCGATTTTTCCGGGTGGAACTGCATGGCCACCAGGTTGTCGCGGGCCACCACCGAGGCGAAATCGCGGCCGTGGAAGGTCTGGCCGACAATGTCCTCGGCCCTGGCCGGGGCCGGGTGATAGGAGTGCACGAAATAAAACTCGGCGTCGGCGGGCACGCCGGCGAAAACCGGGTGCGGCCGCAGCAAACGCACGCTGTTCCAGCCCATGTGGGGGATCTTGATGGCCCGGCCGTCCTCGTCGGTCAGCCCGTCGGCGAAACGGATGGTCTGGCCGGGCAGCAGGCCCAGGCAGACGGCGTCGCCTTCCTCGCTGGACTCGAAGATGATCTGGGTGCCCAGGCAGATGCCCATGATCGGTTTGCCGGCGGCCAGGGCCTGGCGCAGGGCCCGGTCCAGGCCCAGACGGCGCATGCTTTCGGCGGCCGAGCCGGCCGCGCCCACGCCGGGGAAAATCACCCGCTCGGCGTCGGCGATGCGCGCCAGATCCTGGGTGATCAGGCAGTCGGCCCCCAACCCGCGCAAGGCCCGCTCGACGCTGGTCAGGTTGCCGGCTTCATAGTTTATGATGGCGATCATCGATGTGCTCCAGAAGCGGCCTCAGCGGCCTTTTTTTTCCAGGGCGGCCAGCAGAACCTTGGCCTCGGGCATGTTGGGGTTGAGCTTGAGCGCCCGGTCCAGGGCTGCTTTGCCCTTTTCCACCAGGCCGCCGTCGATCAGCGCCCGCCCCAGGTTGAACCACAGGTTTTCGTCGTAGCGTTCGATCTGCAGGGCCTTGTGGTAATGCTTGACCGCCTCGGCGAACATGCCCAGCTTGCGCAGTTGCATGCCAAACTCATTGAAAATATGCTTGTGCCGCGGGTCCAGCAGGGCGTCGATCTCCACCAGCTTCTTGAACTGCTCCTTGGCCTTCTCGGGCTCGCCCATGGCCACGTAGGTCTGGCCCAGGCCGAAGTTGGCCCGCACGTTCTGCTCGTCGACCTTCAGCGAGCGATTGAACTCGTATTCGGCCGAAAGGAACTCCTGCTCGGCCAGATGGCGCTCGGCCCGGGCCGAGTGGCGGTCGGCCTGGCGTTCCTTGGGGCTAAGTTGCTCCGGGTGGAAATCCGGCACATGCCGAAAGCGCTTGGCGAATTCGGCCAGGTCCACGGTCTCTTTGTAGCCGCTGGGCTGGTGGTTCATGTCCAGCAACTCCAGCATGACCATGCCGCCGTCCTTGGGGTGGGCCACCCAATAGGTTTCGATGACGGAGTTGCGCTCGGTGTCGCCGGTGCCCACCTTGCCCTGGTGTTTTTCTAGATAGATGTCGCCGTCCTTGGGGATGGGCGCGCCTTCACTAGCCATTTCGGCCCCTCGTGGTCAGTTCCACTGTTCCTTGAACCAGTCGTAAGTGTAGCGCGCGAAGGCGATCCAGCCCAGGACCACCGCCAGCCACACGCCAAAGGCGCCAAAGCCCAAGCCAAAGGGCCAGTCCAACAACGCGCCCAACATCATGAAGGCCATGCCCCAGGCCAGCGCGCCAAATTTCCACTTGCCCCAGACATTGGCCCGCACCTTGGGCAGGGGCGTGATCGGCCGGCCCTGGAAACGTCGACGTAGCACGTGCAGGATCGGCAGCAGCAGCGCGTGGCCCTCGGCGGCCAAGACCAGCGCCAGCGGCAGCGTCGGCAACACCCCCCGCCGCCAAAGGATGAAGCCCACCACCGCGCCCAGGATCTTGTCGGCCAAGGGGTCGAGATAAGAGCCCAACTGGGTGATTTGCCCTCGTTGCCGGGCCACCGCGCCGTCGACGAAATCGCTCATGCCCGCGCAAAAGCCCATCACCAGCACCCACCACAGACTGGCCGCGAAAACATCGACCAGCAGGATGCACAGCGTCATGCAGATGCGCATGATTGTGAGCATGTTGGGGCTGATCCACATCGGGACCATGGCCGCCACGCCGGCTTGCAGGCCGGTGTTGCCCACGTGGTTTTTCTTGCGCTGGATCACCGGGCCGCCCCATCAAAAAACCGCGCCGCCCCGCAAGGCGGATCACGACGATAATCAAATAGTTGCCAGATGGAGGAATATAGCGCAAACCCGGACCGCGCACAAGCCCATTCAATCGCCGCGCCCTTGCAGACGCGTGGCGTGCAAGCTGACGATGGCCAGCGCCGCCGGGGTCACGCCGCTGATGCGTCCGGCCTGGCCGATGTTGGCCGGCCGCACGCGGGCCAGCTTTTCCACCACCTCGCGGCTGAGGCCGGGAATCTGGGCGTAGTCCAACTCCGGCGGGATGACCTGGGCCTCCCTGGCCCGGAACAACTCCACCTGCTGACGTTCCTGCTCCACGTAGCCGGCGTAGCTGGCCTCGATCCGCAACTGTTCGGCCACCTCTGGCGGCAGCGTGGTCAAGGGCTCCAACGCCGGGTCCAGGCGGGCCAGCATGGCCAGGTCCATGCCCGGTCGGCGCAGCACCTGGGCCGCCGAAAGCGGCCGGCTCAGCGCGCCGGTGTCCAATTCGGACAAGGCCTCCAGCACCTGGCGGCTGGGATTGACGCGCACGGCATCCAACAACTGGCGGGCCTGGCCCAGGGCCGCCTGCTTGGCCGAAAACGCCGCCCAACGCTCGTCGTCGACCAGGCCCACCGCCCGGCCCAGCTCGGTCAGGCGCAGGTCGGCGTTGTCCTCGCGCAGGCTCAGGCGATACTCGGCCCGCGAGGTGAACATGCGGTAGGGCTCGCGGGTGCCCTTGGTGATCAGGTCATCAACCAAGACGGCCATGTAGGCCTGGGAGCGGTCGGGCGCGAAGGCCCCCTCGCCGCGCACGGCCAGGGCCGCGTTGATCCCGGCCCACAGGCCCTGGGCGGCGGCCTCCTCGTAGCCGCTGGTGCCGTTGATCTGGCCAGCCAGGTAGAGCCCCGGCGCGATCTTGGACTCCAGGGTCGGCTTGAGGTCCTGGGGGTCGGCGTAATCGTATTCGATGGCGTAGCCGGGGCGCACGATGAAGGCGTTTTCGCAGCCGGGCAGGCTGTGGACCATGGCCTCCTGCACGGCCAGGGGCAGGGAGGTGGGGATGCCGTTGGGGTAGATCAGGCCGCTGTCCAGGCCCTGGGGCTCCAGGAAAATTTGGTGGCTCTCGCGCTGGGGAAAGCGCACCACCTTGTCCTCGATCGACGGACAATAGCGCGCGCCCACGCCCGTGATCACCCCGGCGTACATCGGCGATTCATGCAGACCGCCGCGGATGATCCGGTGGGTGCGTTCGGTGGTGTGGGTGATCCAGCAGGGCCGCTGCTCCAGCGTGGGGCCTTGGCTCAGAAAGCTGAACATGCGCGGCGTTTCGTCGCCGGGCTGGGCGGGCAGGCTGGCCAGATCGACGCTGCGGGCGTCGAGGCGGGGGCAGGTGCCGGTCTTGAGCCGGCCCAGGTTCAGGCCCAGGGCGCGCAGTTGGTCGGAGAGGGCGTTGGCGGCCGGGTCGCCCATGCGGCCGGCGGGCCAGTTTTTCAGGCCCACGTGGATCAGCCCGCGCAAAAACGTGCCGGTGGTCAGCACCACGGCCCGGGCGCTCACGCTCTGGCCGCGATCGGTGATCACGCCGCCGACGCGGCCGCTTTGCACGATCAGGCCGCGGGCCTTGGCGTCGAGCACCCACAGGCGCGGCTGATTGAGAATGACCTTGCGCATGCGCCGGGGGTAGCGATCCATGTCCACCTGGGCGCGGCTGGACCAGACGGCCGGGCCCTTGCCCTGGTTGAGCAGACGGAACTGAATGCCCGTGGCGTCGGTGTTTTTGGCCATTTCGCCGCCGAGGGCGTCGATTTCGCGCACCAGGTGGCCCTTGGCCAGGCCGCCCACGGCGGGGTTGCAACTCAGGGCGGCCAGGTGCTCCAAATTGATGGTGATCAAAAGCGTCTGGCGGCCCATGCGCGCGGCGGCCAAGGCGGCCTCACAGCCGGCGTGCCCACCGCCGACGACGATCACCTCGAAGCGCTCGGGGGGGAGCGCGATCACGACGCGTCCGCCGCGCGCGGCCGCTCGGCGGCCCAGAAATCGTGCAGCCAGGCCCACATCAGGCCCAGATATTCATAGATGGCGTCTTGGGACATCAGCAGGCCCTGGGCCTGGGGCATGAAGCGGCGATAGGCCGGGTCATCGCCCGTGGCGCAGCGAAAATCGGCCGGGGCGGGCAGGGGCCGCAGACCCTGGGCGCGAAACATGGTCAGGGCCCTTGGCATGTGCGCGGCCGAAGTGACCAGGGCGAAGGGCCGCGCGCCCAGGTCGCGGGCCAGGATGGCGGCCTGGTCGGCGGTGTCGCGGGAGGCCTCGTCGACGACGATGGAGGCCGAGGGCGCTCCCAGGCGCGTGGCCATCTCGGCCATGTCGGCGGCCACGCTGCTGCGGCCGTCGCTGGCCTCGCCCGAGAAAATCAGCCTGGCCCCGGGCACGCCCCGCCACAGGCGCACGCCCTCGGCCACGCGGCGCAGCGACGCCGCCGAAAGGCGATCGGCGGCCGAGAGTTCACCGGCCTGCTGGGCGCCGCCCAGCACCACGATATCCATGGCCCCGGCGGCCATCAGCGCCATGGGCTGGGCGTATGGCCCGGCCTGGCGCTCCAGCGGGGCCAATAGCGCCCGGCCCGTGGCCGGCAGGGAGAGGGCGGCCAACAGCGCCCCGGCCAGCAGGATGAGCGTCAGGCCTCGCCGCCGCTTGCCGGGCCACGGCAGATGGAGCGCCCCCGTCAGCCACAGCAGGCAGACCAGCCCGACCGGCAGCAAAAGCAGCCCCGCGATTTTTTTCAGCGAGAAAAGCACATCGGCCATGCAAAGCCCCGCATGTGGTTGCGCGCCTCGAGGGCCTAACCATACCACGAATGGGGCCGGGCGGCCCTAGCGCCGGCGTTGGCGGCTACGCGGGTTCTTGGATTTAATTTTGGATGTGGTGGCCCGGCGGAAAATGCCGCCGAAAGGGAGTTGGCTGATAAAAAAGCCGCCACGGGGTGGTTGGCGTGTGGTTTAATGGGTCGGCGTGACACGGCGGGCCCTGGCCATTTTTTGGGGCGGCGGGCGCTCGTGAAAAAATTCTCTCTTGCGGGTGTATAAGCATATCGCATATTCTTTTCTTGTCAATGGCTGCTCGGATGGGCTCGGCGCGACGATGGCGGCCGTTTTGGCCGGACATTCATGGATCGTTCGAGGCATCTATTTGTAAAGAAAAGCTAAAACGATACCGACGGTGATTGGGCGTGGCGGCCTGGGTATAAGTGCTCATCCAAAAATGGGTAAAACTATTTATGGGGTGGCGGGGGAAAAGGGCATTTTGTGCTTGACGTCGCAAGCTGATGCGCAGACTATATGCCACGTTGATCCAAAGGCAAACACCCCCCATGCCGCGCGGCGGCAGGGAGATGAGCCTTGCCCGCGAGGTGCGGGCGTCGGGGGAGTATGGAATAGCCAGGAGGTTTAGAGGCAATGGCGGATGCCAAATTGCAAGAACTGATCGATGTTCTGCGTAAGCAGGGCGTGGAGAGCGGGGAAGATAGCGCCCGCCAGATCGTGGCCTCGGCCGAGAAGGAGGCCGAGCGGATCCTGGCCCAGGCCCGGACCGAGGCCGAGGCGGTCGTGACCAAGGCGCAGAGCGAGGCCGACAACCTGAAAAAGCGGTTGGAGTCGTCGCTGGAAATCGCCGCGTCGCAGTTTGTAACCAATCTGAAGAGCCAGGTCGAGGAGAGCCTTCTCGTCTTGCCTCTGCGCCAGAAGCTCGACGAGAATCTGGCGGACGAGTCCCTGCTCAAGGGGCTGATCGCCAAGCTGGTGGAGAACTACTCCGCTGGTTCGCCCGAGGACGATATGAAGATCATCCTGGGCAAGGACGCTGGCGAGTCTCTGAAGAGCTACGTGTTGGGCTTGGGCGCCAAGGTCAAGCTCAGCCAGGATCTGGAGTCTTACGGCGCGCGTTACGGGCTCGTCGTCGAGCTTGGCTCCGGCAAGGTGCGCGTGGACTTCACGGACGAGGCGTTTTTGGCCTTGTTCCTGCGGTTTTTGTCGCCGGCCTTCCGCGAGATGTTCCGTAACGTGAAAGTGGGGAAAGCGGCCCAGCAATGAAGTACTACTTCCTGGCCACCTATCTGCCCGAACTCCAGCGCGACGACAAGAAAGTCAGGGTGAGCCTGGCCGAATTGTTGGGCGAGCCCCAGGCTTACGCCCGCGAGGATTGGGCCGATATCGAGCTCGTCCTCTTGGCTGGGGATATCTTCGTCCTGGAACGTTTGTTGACGGGCAAACCCGCCGAGGTGGAACACACGCTTTACGGCGTTGAATTTTGGCGGGAACAGATCAAATCCCCCAAGGAAGGCCCGGCCTTCCTTGTAACGTTTATGGAGCAGCTGGAGCCGGGCCGGCTGGCCAGTCCGAAGGTGGTGGAAGACCTCTACGCCGCCTACTTCAACCACGCCATGGCCACGGCGCGCAACGGTTTGCTGCGCAACTATCTGGCCTTTGAGCGCGATCTGCGCAACATCCTGGCCGCCCTGCGCGCCCGCGAGAAGAATCTGGTCGTGACCGACCATCTGGTGGGCGAGGGCGAGCTGATCGAAAACATCGCCCGCTCGCGAGCCGAGGATTTTGGTCTGGGGGGTGATTACCCCTTCATGGAAAAGTTGCTGGCCGCCAAGGATCCCCAACAGATGCAAGACGCCCACGAGCAGATTTTGTGGAATTTCCTGGACGAGGAGGCGGGGCAGGATCCCTTCGCCTTCGACGCCCTTTTGGCCTATCTGCTCAAGTTGACCATGTTGGAAAAACGGCTGGCCCTCAATGAAGACGAAGCCATGGCTCGGGTCAGGCGATGGGAGGCGCTATAAGATGAACGCCACGGGAAAAGTGTTAGCGGCCTACGGCAACTTGGTCACGGTGCAGTTTGACAGCAACGTGCGCCAGAACGAGGTGGCCTACATAGTCACCGCCGACGGCCGTATGAAAAGCGAAGTAATCCGGGTGCGCGGCGACCAATGTTACGCCCAGGTGTTCGAGGACACTCGCGGCATCAAGGTTGGCGACGCGGTGGAGTTCACCGGCGACCTGCTGGTCGTCGAGTTGGGCCCCGGCATCCTTCAGCAGATCTACGACGGTCTGCAAAACCCCCTGCCCAAGCTTTCGGAGGCCACGGGCCTGTTCCTTAAGCGAGGCGTCTACATCGATCCGCTGGACCGCCAGGTCAAGTGGGACTTCACGCCCAAGGCCAAGGTCGGCGACGTTGTCGGGGCCGGCGACATGTTGGGCAGCGTGCCCGAGGGCAAGTTCGAGCACAAGATCTTCGTGCCCTTCAACTTCATCGGCAAGGCCAAGATCGTCGAGATGGCGGCCAAGGGCGACTACACCGTGGTCGACACCATCGCGGTGGTCGAGGATCAAAGCGGCGCGCGGCAGAATCTGTGCATGATGCAGCGTTGGCCCATCAAGATCGCCCTCAAGGACTACGAGGAGCGTCTGTTGCCGGTGGAGCCCTTGGTCACCGGCTGCCGCATCATCGACTCGTTCTACCCCGTCGCCAAGGGCGGCACGGCCTGCATCCCCGGCCCCTTCGGCTCGGGCAAGACGGTGCTCCAGCAGATCATCAGCCGCTACGCCGACGTGGACGTGATCATCGTCGCGGCCTGCGGCGAGCGTGCCGGCGAGGTCGTCGAGACCCTGCGCGAGTTCCCCCATTTGGAAGACCCCTACACCGGGCGCACACTGATGGAGCGCACGGTCATCATCTGCAACACCTCCTCGATGCCGGTGGCCGCCCGCGAGGCCTCGATCTACACCGCCATCACCATCGGCGAGTACTATCGCCAGATGGGCCTGGACGTGTTGCTGCTGGCCGACTCCACCTCCCGCTGGGCCCAGGCCCTGCGCGAGATGAGCGGCCGTCTGGAAGAGATTCCCGGCGAGGAGGCCTTCCCGGCCTACCTGCAGTCGCGCATCGCCGAGTTTTACGAGCGGGCCGGCTTTGTCCGGCTGAAAAGCGGCGAGACCGGCTCGGTTTCGGTTATCGGCACCGTCTCGCCCGCCGGCGGCAACTTCGAGGAGCCGGTGACCCAGGGCACCCTGGCCGTGGTCGGCGCCTTCCTGGGCCTGACCTGGGCCCGGTCCAACGCCCGCCGCTTCCCGGCCATCGACCCGCTGATCTCGTGGTCCAAGTACCTCGACCAGATGCGCGACAGTCTCGACAAGCTCGATCCGGCTTGGATCGCTTCGGTGGCCAAGGCCCAGCGCATGATCTTCGATGGCAACGAGATCAAAAAACGCATGGACGTCGTCGGCGAGGAAGGCACTTCCATCTCCGACTTCATCATCTATCTGAAGGCGGAGTTCCTGGACTCGGTCTACCTGCAGCAGAACGCCTTTGACAAGGTCGACGCCTACAACACCATGGAGCGTCAGGTCTATACCTTCAAGAAGGTGCTCGAGCTGATGGACAAGGAAATCAAGGTGACCGACAAGGACGAGGCCCGTGACCTCTTCTTCCGCCTGGCCGCCCTGTTCAAGAACATGAACGCCTCGGCCATGCAGAGCGAGGAGTTCGCGAAGTTCGAAAGTCAAATAAACGATTTCATCGGGAGTTAGGCCGTGCGCTCCATAATCACAAAGATCAAGGAGATCACCGGCAACATCGCCACCCTGGAAGCCTCCGGCGTGGGTCTGGGCGAGTTGGCGGTGGTTCAGTCGCCCGGACAAAGCACCCTGGGCCAGGTTATCCGCGTCAACCAGGAAAACGTGACCATCCAGGTCTTCGGCGGCACCAAGGGCATCTCCACCAGCGACCAGGTGCGTTTTCTTGGCCACCCCATGCAGGTGAAGTACGGTCCCTCGCTGATGGGCCGCATCTTCAATGGTTCCGGCGTGCCCATCGACGGCGGCCCCGAGCCGGTCGAGGAGGAGATCGCCATCGGCGGGCCGTCCTTCAACCCGGCCAACCGCATCATCCCCCAGCAGATGATCCGCACCAACATCCCCATGATCGACCTGTTCAACTCGCTGGTGGTCAGCCAGAAGCTGCCCATTTTCTCCATCCCCGGCGAGCCCTACAACCAGCTGCTGGCCCGGGTCGGCATGCAGGCCGAGGCCGACATCATCATCCTGGGCGGCATGGGTCTGAAGTTCGACGACTTCACCTTCTTCAAGCGCACGTTTGAGGAAAGTGGCGTCATGAACCGCGTGATCATGTTCATCCACCAGGCCTCCGACCCGGTGGTCGAGTGCTTGTTGGTGCCGGACATGGCCCTGGCCGTGGCCGAGCGCTTCGCCGAGGCCGGCCAGCGCGTGTTGGTGCTTCTGACCGACATGACCAACTTCGCCGACTCGTTGAAGGAAATCTCCATCTCCATGGAGCAGATCCCCAGCAACCGCGGTTACCCCGGCGACCTTTACTCCCAGTTGGCCAGCCGTTACGAGAAGGCCGTCGACATCGAGGGCGCCGGCGGCATCACCCTGCTGGCCGTGACGACCATGCCCGGCGACGACGTCACCCACCCGGTGCCAGACAACACCGGTTACATCACCGAGGGCCAGTTCTATCTGCGCCACGGCGTCATCGACCCCTTCGGCTCGCTGTCGCGCCTGAAGCAGAACGTGGTCGGCAAGGTCACCCGCAAGGACCACAACGACATCATGAACACCATGATTCGTTTGTATTCCGACTGCCGCGAATCGCGCAACAAGATCGCCATGGGTTTCAAGGTCTCCAAGTGGGACGAAACCCTGCTGGCCTACGGCAAGGACTTCGAAACCGAACTCATGGACCTGAACGTCAACCTGCCCATCGAGCAAGCGCTGGACCGTTGCTGGACCATCCTTGCCCGTCACTTCGACCCGGTGCAGACCGGCTTGAAGCAGGAGTTGGTGGACCAATTCTGGCCCAAGGAGAACAAGGAGGCCCAGGCGGCGTAAAGTTATGGCGGACAAGCCTAAACTCAACAAGACCGCGCTGAAGGGGCAGAGGGACGCACTGTCCAAGTACCAGAAGTTCCTGCCTATTCTGCAACTAAAGAAAATGCAGTTGCAGTTGGTCATCCGGCAATTGGAGCCGGTGGTCGAAAAGCAGCGGCAGGACATGGAACGGGCGGTAGGCGGCATTAAACCCTGGGCCGCGTTGCTGACCGATCAGGCGGCGGACCTCGACGGCCTGCTGGTGGTCAAGGACGTGCTGACCGATCGGGACAACATCGCCGGCGTGGAAGTGCCAGAGTTCCGTGAAGTCACTTTCGAGGAGAAGCCCTACTCCTTGTTCGCCACGCCACCGTGGCTGGACATGGCCGTGGCGGCCTTGCGTCGGCTGATTGCCCTGCGCGAGGAACTGCGCGTGCTGATGGAAAAGGAGCGCATCCTGCGCGAGGAACTGCGGACCACCACCCAGCGGGTCAACCTGTTCGAGAAAAAACTCATCCCGGAACTTAAGGAAAATATCCGCAAGATCAAGATCTTCCTGGGTGACGAGGAGACGTCCGCCGTGGGTCGGGCCAAGTTGGCCAAGGCCAAGCTGGTTCAGCAGCAGGAGGTGGCAAGTTGATCCTTCCCATGACCAAAATAACCTTCCTCGGGTTGGGCTCGCAAAAGGAAGCTTTCCTGAAGCGTTTGCAGGAGGTTGGGGTGACCCACCTGATCCTGCCGGCCGAGACCGAGGAGCCCCAAGAGGTGGCGCGCGAGCTGCAAAAGGTCGGCGACGCCAAGAAGTTCCTGGCCAGGCGCCTGACCGACAAGAAGGCCACGCCCAGCCAGAACGACTACGAGGCCGTCTGCGCCCGGCGCGACGCCCTCGCCCACGAGGAGGCCAGCCTGCAGACGGAGTTGGCCATCCTCAAAAAAGACAAGGCTCTGATGCTGCCCTGGGGCGATTTCGACCCGGCCTCGCTGGGGGCGCTGGAAGCCAAGGGCTTCAAGGCCTACTTCTACCGCCTGGGTCAGTCCGCCTTCGCCGGGCTCGACCTGAGCGGGTTGCATAGCTTCGTCGTTTCCGACACGCCCGGCGAGGTGGCCTTGGTGGTTTTCGGCCAGGCGCAGCCGGAACTGGGCGTTTTGCCCGAAAAACTGCCGGCCAAGGGCCTTTCGCGGATCGAGCGCGAGATCGAGGCGGCCAATCAGCGTCTGACGGCGATTCAGGCCGAATACGCCGAACTGGCTCGTAATCTCAAGACCCTGGAAAAGGCCGAAGCCAGCCTGACCGACGAACTGACTTATCAGCGCGCCGTGCTCAACACCGACGGCGAACTGGGCGATAAGCTGTTCTTGGTGCGCTGCTGGTCGCCCATGGCGGCCGACGAGCTCGTCAAGAAGATAGGGCCGGAGTTCGCGTTCCATCACTACGCCGAGGAACCACAGGAGGGCGACCGCGTGCCGGTGCTGCTCTCCAACAAGCCGGCGTTCGCGCCCGGCGAGGATCTGGTCGGCATCTACAGCCACCCCAATTATTCCGACTTCGACCCCAGTGGTCTGGTGCTGTGGTGCTTCACGATCTTCTACGGCATGATCATCGGCGACGCCGGCTATGGCTCGGTGCTGTTATTGATTAGCGTGCTTCTGCAACTCAAGGTCAAGAGCGAATCGCCCATGTTCAAGCGCATGTTGCGCCTGAGCTACATGCTTTCCTGCTCGACGATCTTCTTCGGGCTGATCTCGGCGTCGTACTTCGGCGTGGCGCTTAGCGACGACAGCCCTCTGAAAAGCATCATGCTGATGGATCTGGGCACCAAAGAGGGCCAGAACCACGTGATGCTGGTCTCGTGCGTGATGGGCATGGTCCACTTGACGGTGGCCCTGCTGATCAAGCTCTACCGGACCAAGGATCTGGCCGCCTTGGGCTGGATTCTCGTGACCTGGGGCGGATATCTGTTATTCGACGGCAAGGTGGCCGGCGGCCCGTACGGCGAGATCGGTCAGTGGACATTGATCGCCGGTTTCGCGCTGGTGCTGTTGTTCACGTCCAACAGCCGCAACGTGATCATCCGCTTGGCGGTGGGCCTCAACGGCGTGTTGGGGGTGGTGCAGTTGTTCGCCGACGTGCTGTCCTACATGCGCCTTTTCGCCCTAGGCCTGGCCACGATGTACATGTGTCAAACCTTCAACTTGCTGGGCGGCATGGTCTTCGACGCCATCCCCTGGGCCTGGTTGGGGGCGTTGCCGGCGGTGTTGGTGCTGGTCATCGGCCACTCGATCAACATCGTGCTGGGCATCATGGGCGGCGTGGTTCACGGACTGCGTCTGAACTTCCTTGAGTGGTATCGCTGGTGCTTCGAGGGTGACGGTCTGCCGTTCAAGCCTTTCCGGCAAGTCGCCAACTGAATGCAATTATAGAGATTAGTTAGGAGGATAAAAGGGTATGGACTTCGCTACGGCAATGGGCTATCTGGGCTGCGCCTTCGCTATTGGCATTCCCGCCATCGGAAGCGCCATCGGCGTCGCCACCGCTGGCGCCGCCTCTCACGGGGCCATGGCCAAGGTCGAGGAGGGTCACGGTAAATTCATCGGTATTTCCGCCGCTCCCTCGAGCCAGACCATTTACGGCCTCATCTTGATGTTTGTGCTGATGGGCAAGGTCGCCAATTCGGGCCTGGCCGTCCTGGGCATCGGCATCTTCTGCGGCTTGGCCTGCGCCGCCTCGGCCATCTATCAGGGCAAGGTCGCCGCCACCGCCATCCTGGCTTCTTCCAAGAAGCAGGAGATCTTCGGCAAGTGCTTCGCCGCGGCCGGTATCGTCGAGAGCTTCGCCATCTTCGCTTTGGTGGCCGGCTTGGTCATGGCGGGCAACCTGCAGTGAGTGAGTTGAAGGACGCTGGCCCCTGGGGTAGCCCCTCGGGCCTCGTCCTTTCACTGCCCGATTACGAGGAAGTTGTGCCATGGCTGTGGTGAGCATCTCGCGGCAATATGGTGCTGGCGGCGTGAAGCTGGGCATGAAATTGGCCGAGCGTCTGGGCTACCAGTTCGTTGACCGCAACCTGCTGGGGCAGGTGGCCGAACAGGCCAACGTCTCGCTGAAGTGGGTGGAGGAAGTGGAAAAGGAGGCCGGCGGCCTCATGGCCCGTTTCGTGGCGGAATGGGCGCGCCAACATCCTCACGTGCGAAACATTCCCGACGCCTCCACTCGATTTGACGAGACTGCTTATCGGGCGTTTTTGACCAGGGTCATCAGCAATCTGGCGGCTGGCGATCGGGTGGTGTTCATGGGGCGCGGTTCGCAGTATATCCTGAAGAACAACCCCAAGGCCGTGCGCATTTCGCTGGTCGCCTCCGAACAGACGCGCATAGCCAACCTGATGGAGCACTACAGCGTCGATCGCGCCAAGGCCGAACACGTCGTGAACAAAGAAGAAAAGCGGCGTTTGGCCTTCCTGTGCGGTTTCGGCGAGGGCAAATCGGAAGAGACGGCCTGTTATCACGCGGTGCTCAACACCGGCTTGGTTCATCAAGACGACGCCGTCGATTTCATTTGCAAACTGGTCGAGCGCATCGGCTGAGCGGGGCGCCTGACCCGCCGCTGCTTTGACGTTGGATCACGGGGATCTCTTCCACGGGAAGGGATCCCTTTTTTCGTGGCCTCAGATGTGACCGACCAAGTAGGAAGGCCCGTGCAGACGGGCCATGTCCAGCGAAAGCCTGGTGATGGCCATGCAGGCCTCCATGGCTTGGTCGTAGACCGCCAGGCCGGCTTGATCCACGGCTTGGTCGGAGAGATCGGGCTGGTCGATGCCCAAAAAAGCGGCCAATTGGCCGACCGTGGCGCGGGCTTGGTGCAAGACGGCTTGCAGGTCGGCCGGCTGAAAGATGCGGCCCTGGGCGTTTTGCCGCTTCAATTGTTCCAGTTGGCTCGTGGTGAGCGCGATCTGGTCCAGAAAAGGCCGATAAGGGTTGTCCAGGGTCATGGCGACGCCTCTATCTCAGGGTGATAATTACATTATCGGGTCTGGCTTGGTTCTGGTCAAGATGTGGTCGCCGTGGTCAGCAGCCTGCGTGAGGCCGCCCGCTGAGGTTGGCCTGGGCGGCCATGGCCCGGGCCGGTTCGCCAACGATCTGCGAACGAGCGAAAAGCAGCCTGGCCTCGGCCTCGCCGCGGTCGGCCACGCGGGGGCCAGCGGTGGCCCGGGCGCGCGATTGGCCGGCCGATGAGATGTCGGCCGCATTGCTTGGAATGACGCGCGTTTTGTCTGGCGCGCCCCAAAAGGCGCTTTGGCTTTTGGCCGTTGGCGGGTTTGTCGGCTGCAAAAGGCGCGACAATGGGACGACGGGCTTCATCGGATTGCTCCCCTGGCCGCCATCCATTGGCGATCGATCCATCCGTGGGAGCCAATCTGAACGTTGATCGGGTAATCTGTTTAATCGTAGCATGGCCAGGCTGATAACGCAAAACATCTTGTTAACGCAACAATTTTTGGTCATCCAGGGGCGTGCGTGGCCGCGCATGCCCACGCCCGATGGTGGGGCTTATGTAAAATCTGCCGATTTATGGTATATAGACATGTTTACGTCCATTGGCATATGGCTGGGAGCCCCGCGCTCGCTTGGAAAGGCAACCGATATCCGAAGAGGGTGTTGATAGCAATGAAGGTCAACGTTGAACAGATCAATACGGTAAAGCGCGCGCTTACCGTTGAAGTGCCGGCCGCCGAGGTTGACAAGGCCATCGAGAAATTGTTCGCCAAGCATGGCCGCAAGGCGAAGATCAAGGGCTTCCGGGCGGGCAAGGTTCCTCGCGCCGTTCTCGAGCGCTACTACGGCCCCCAGGTGGCCTTCGAGGCCGCCGAGGTCCTGGTCACCGAGCACACCAATCCGGCCATCGACGAGGCCGGCCTCAGCCCGTTGGCCCAGCCCGAGTTCGACTTTGACGGCCCGCCGCAAAAGGGCCAGGACTTCGCTTTCAAGGTGCTTTTCGACGTGCGGCCCCAGTTTGACTTGGCCCCCGAATCGTACAAGGGCTTTGAGATCAAGGAGCCCAACCTGGTCGCCGGCGACGAGGAGATCAACAAACGCCTCGACGACCTGCGCGCCCGCCAGGCCATGCTGGTGCCCCTGGAGGAAGACCGCCCGGCCCAGACCGGTGACGTGGTGGTGGTCGATTACCAGAGCTTCGAGGGCGACGAGCCCGTCGAGGGCGGCGCGGCCGAAAACGTCGACGTGGAGCTTGGCGCCGGCCAGGTGCGCGAGGAGATCGAGGTGGCCCTGGTCAAGGTGCGGCCCGGCGACGAGGTCGAGACCACCGTGCGCATCGAGGACAAAAAAGATGGCGCGGACGTGACCAAGGACGTGCGCTTCAAGCTGGTGGTCAAGGCCATCAAGAAAAAGCTGTTGCCCGATCTGGACGACGATTTCGCCCGTTCGGTCTCGCCCCAGTTCGAGACCCTGGACGCCCTGCGCCAGCGCATTCGCCAGGACATGGAGGACGCCTTCGCCCGCGAGAAGGACATGCAGGTCCGCCGTCAGATCCTGGACCACATCCGCGAACTGGGCCAGTTCGATCTGCCCGACAGCCTGGTGGCCCAGGAAGTCGAGAACATGGTCGAGTCGTTCAAAGCGCGGCTGCGCCAGAACGGCATGGACCCTGACGCCGTGGGCCTGGACGCCGAAAAACTGGCCACCGACTTCCGGCCCGAGGCCGAAAAGAAGGTGCGCGCTGGCATCGTCCTGGGCCGCATTTCCGAGGTGGAAAGCGTCGATGTGACCGAAGAAGACTTCACGGCCCACTATGAAAAAGTCTCGGCTCAGACCGGCCAACCCGCCGACGTGATCAAGGAAATATACAATAAAAACAACATGATGGGCAGCGTCATCGCCCAGCTTCTGGAAGAAAAGACGTTGCAGGCCATAAAATCGGGTGCTATCATTAAATCAGTCGATCCATCTGAATTGGCACAGGAAATGGCCAACGACCAGGCGCGGGAACAAGAATAGCTGGCAGCCAAGGCTAGAAAGATTCCTAAATGAGCAGCCTTATCCCCTTTGTCATAGAGCAGACCAGCCGCGGCGAACGGTCCTACGACATCTATTCCCGGCTGTTGAAAGACCGCATCATCATCCTCGGCCAGGCCATCGACGACAACGTGGCCAATGTGGTCACGGCCCAGTTGCTGTTTTTGGAGGCGGAAGACCCCAACAAGGACATCCATCTCTATATCAACTCGCCGGGCGGCGTGGTCACCGCCGGCATGGCCATCTATGACACCATGCAGTTCATCAAGGCGCCGGTGAGCACCCTCTGCATGGGCCAGGCCGCTTCCATGGCCGCGCTGTTGCTGGCCGCCGGCGAGCCGGGCAAGCGTTACAGCCTGCCCAAGGCGCGCATCCTGATCCACCAGCCTTCGGGCGGGGCCCAGGGCCAGGCCAGCGACATCGAGATACACGCTCGCGAGATTCTGCGCATGCGCGAGGATCTGAACAACATCCTGGCCCAGCACACCGGACAGAGCCTGGAAAAGATCGCCGCCGACACCGAGCGCGACTATTTCATGAGCGGCGACGAAGCCGTGGCCTACGGGGTGATCGACAAGGTAATCAGCCGCCGCGCGGTGGAAAAGTAGCGCAATCGTTAACGTTTACCGAGGTGCTTGGAGGCCACGGTTCATGAGCAAGAAAACCAACGGCAAGGGCCCTGATCTGGTTTGTTCCTTCTGCGGCAAGAGCCAAGAAGAAGTGAAAAAGCTCATTGCCGGACCTTCTGTGTATATCTGCGATGAGTGCATCGAGCTGTGCAACGAGATCATCGAGGAGGAATACCAGAAGGAAGAGGCGGCCAATCAGGTAAACATCCCCAAACCCAGGGAAATCAAGGCCATCATCGACGATTACGTCGTCGAGCAGGAGCGCGCCAAAAAGATCCTGGCCGTGGCCGTGCATAACCACTACAAGCGCATCGACGCCAAGGCCGACATGGGCGGCGTGGAGTTGCAGAAAAGCAACATCCTGCTCATCGGCCCCACTGGCTGCGGCAAGACGCTCCTGGCCCAGACCCTGGCGCGCATCATCAACGTGCCCTTCACCATCGCCGACGCCACCACCCTCACCGAGGCCGGCTACGTGGGCGAGGACGTGGAGAACATCATCCTCAACCTGTTGCAGGCCGCCGACTACGACGTGGAGCGGGCCCAGCGGGGCATCGTCTACATCGACGAGATCGACAAAATCGCCCGCAAGAGCGAAAACCCCTCCATCACCCGCGACGTGTCGGGCGAGGGCGTGCAGCAGGCCCTGCTCAAGATCATCGAGGGCACCATCGCCTCGGTGCCGCCCAAGGGCGGGCGCAAGCATCCCCAGCAGGAGTTCGTCAAGGTCGACACCACCAACATCCTCTTTATCTGTGGTGGGGCCTTCGTGGGGCTGGACAAGATCATCTCCAACCGCATCGGCGCCAAGTCCATGGGCTTCACCGCCGAGGTCAAGGAGCGCAAGGAAGAGACGCCCCTGGGCGACACGCTGGCCAAGTGCCGGCCCGAAGATCTGATCAAGTTCGGTCTGATCCCCGAGTTCGTCGGCCGCCTGCCCGTGGCCGCCACCCTGGACGAACTCAGCGAGGACGCGCTCATTCGCATCCTCACCGAGCCCAAGAACGCCCTGGTCAAGCAGTACCAGAAGCTCTTCGAGTTCGAGGGCGTTGACCTCAAGTTCACCGACGAGGCCTACAAGGCCGTGGCCGCCGAGGCCATCAGCCGCAAAAGCGGCGCCCGCGGCCTGCGCTCGATCCTCGAGGCGGCCATGCTCGACATCATGTACGATCTGCCTTCGCTCAAGGGCGTGCAGGAGTGCGTGGTTGGCGAGGAGGTCATCACCAAGGGCGAGCAGCCCATGCTGTTATATTCCAGCCAGGCGGAGTACGCCTAACGCCGTATCGGACAAACCCCGGTGGGCCCGCCAAGCGCGGGCCCGCTGTTTCCCGCCTGGCAAACCAGGCCCGGAGGGGCCGGAACGAGGTGCGTCAATGCGTGCGCCATTATTGCCGCTACGTGACATAGTCGTTTTTCCGCGTATGGTCGCGCCATTGTTCGTGGGCCGTCAGCGTTCCGTGGCCGCCCTTGAATACGCCATGGAGCACGGCAAGCTGATCTTTCTGGCCACTCAAAAGGACGCCAGGATCGACGAGCCTGGCCGTGACGAAATCCATCTGACCGGCGCGCTGTCGACGGTG
This sequence comes from Desulfarculus baarsii DSM 2075, assembly GCF_000143965.1. Taxonomy (GTDB): domain Bacteria; phylum Desulfobacterota; class Desulfarculia; order Desulfarculales; family Desulfarculaceae; genus Desulfarculus; species Desulfarculus baarsii. Next base: position 1,625,993 of record NC_014365.1, read on the forward strand.
CTGCAGTTGTTGCGCCTGCCTGACGGCACGGTCAAGGCCCTCATCGAGGGCAAGGAACGAGCGCGGATAGATCATTTTCTGCCCAACGACGACTTTTTCCTGGTCGAGTTGGAGCCCATCCCCGAGGCCTTCGCCCCGGACCGCGAATCCGAGGCGCTCATCCGCGCGGTCAACCAGGCCTTTGATCAGTTCGCCAAGCTCAACAAAAAGATTCCCCAAGAAGTTTTGCAGTCCATGAGCGGCCTGACCGACCCCGGCGTGTTGGCCGACACCATGGTCAGCCATCTGCCGCTCAAGCTCGAGGACAAGCAACGCCTGTTGGAGACCCTGGAGCCCAACCGTCGCCTGGAACTGCTTTACGAAATGATGGGCGGCGAGATCGAAATCCTGCAGATCGAGCAGCGCATCAAGGGCCGCGTCAAGCGGCAGATGGAAAAGACCCAGCGCGAGTATTACCTCAACGAGCAGATGCGCGCCATCCAGAAGGAAATGGGCGACAAGGCCGGCGGCGAGAGCGAGATCCGCGAGTTGGAGGAAAAGCTCGAAAAACGTCGCTACCCACGCCAGGTGGCCGAAAAGATCCGCGCCGAGATCAAAAAGCTCAAGCTTATGTCGCCCATGAGCGCCGAGGCCACGGTGGTGCGCAACTACGTCGACTGGCTGATGGCCCTGCCCTGGTACGAGCGCACCCGCGACAAGCACGACCTCAAGGAGGCCCAGGCCATCCTCGACGAAGACCACTACGGCCTGGAAAAGCCCAAGGAGCGCATCCTGGAGTTTCTGGCCGTGCAGGCCATGACCAAAAAGATCAAGGGACCGATCCTTTGCTTCGTGGGCCCGCCGGGCGTGGGCAAGACTTCCTTGGCCCGCTCCATCGCCAGGGCCATGGGCCGCAAGTTCATCCGGTTGTCGCTGGGCGGCGTGCGCGACGAGGCCGAGATCCGCGGCCACCGGCGCACTTACATCGGGGCCCTGCCGGGCAAGATCATCCAGAGCATGCGCCGGGTGGGCTCGGTCAACCCGGTCTTTTGCCTCGACGAAGTGGACAAGATGTCCACCGACTTCCGGGGCGATCCCTCGGCGGCGCTGCTGGAGGTTCTGGACCCCGAGCAGAACTACGCCTTCAACGACCACTACCTGGACGTGGATTACAATCTCTCCGAGGTGCTGTTCATCACCACGGCCAACACGCTTTACTCCATCCCCGCGCCCCTGCAGGACCGCATGGAGATCATCCGCCTGGCTGGCTACACCGAGCTGGAGAAGGTCTCCATCGCCCGCCAGTTTCTGTTGCCCAAGCAGGCCAAGGCCCACGGCCTCCAGCCCGACCAGGCCCAGATCGGCGACAAGGTCATGCAGCAGATCATCCAGCGCTACACCCGCGAGGCCGGCGTGCGCAACCTGGAGCGCGAGGTGGCCAGCATCTGCCGCAAGGTGACCAAAGACCTGGTGACCAAGGGTGATCTGGGCGGCAAGGTCAAGATCACCGGCGGCGCGCTGGAGAAATACCTGGGCGTGACCAAGTTCCGCCACGGCCTACCCGAGGCCAAGGACCACGTGGGCCTGACCAACGGCCTGGCCTGGACCGAGGTCGGCGGCGAGGTGCTGACCACCGAGGCCATGATCATGCCCGGCAAGGGCAAGCTGACCATCACCGGCAAGCTGGGCGAGGTGATGCAGGAGTCGGCCCAGGCGGCGCTGTCCTACGTGCGCACCAGGGCCAGGCGGCTGGGCCTGCCCGAGAATTTCTACACCCACGTGGATATTCACATCCACGTGCCCGAGGGCGCAACGCCCAAGGACGGGCCCTCGGCGGGCATCACCTTGGCCACCTCGTTGGTCAGCGCCCTGACGCGCATCCCGGTGCGGGCCGACGTGGCCATGACCGGCGAAATCACCTTGCGCGGTCGGGTTTTGCCCATTGGCGGCCTGCGCGAAAAGATCATGGCCGCCCACCGCGTGGGCATGACAAAGGTGTTGATACCCAAGGACAACGACAAGGATATCAAAGAGATACCCCATAAAGTCCTGCGTTCGGTGGAGCTGGTGACCGTCGAGCACATGGATGAGGTGCTGCGTCACGCCTTGGCCGTGGACGACCCCGATGCGCTGTTCCACGGCGACGACGAGCCCTTTCTGCTGACCGTGCCCGCGGCCGATGATAAACCGTCGGATTTAATGGCGCACTAGCGGAAATCGCCTTGACAGAATCTGGGCCTGCTGATAAAACCATATCCGCTTTGGGGGACGGACCGCGACACAAAAGGCCCCCTGGTAGTGGGCGGGTAGCTCAGTTGGGAGAGCATCGGCCTTACACGCCGGAGGTCACAGGTTCGAGCCCTGTTCCGCCTACCACACCTTGCCGGGGGCGGGCGGAGTGAACAAGGCCGCGAAATCGGCCATGACAACGGAATAAAGCGGGGGCGTAGCTCAGTTGGTTAGAGCGCTGGCCTGTCACGCCAGAGGCCGCCGGTTCGAGACCGGTCGTCCCCGCCAACCATAAAAGGGGCTGACCATATGGTCAGCCCCTTAGTCATGTTCGTGGCCTTTGATTCTGGCCAAAAAAGCCGTCGCGCTTGGCCGGCGGATAGCGTCACAAACCCCGATCACCGCGCGCGAAGCTCACTCCAGCTTGGCCCAATTAGGCGCGTGGACGGTGTCGCCCTTGAGCTCCACGGGCGCGACATAGACCGCCGTCTTCTGCCAGACCTTGTTGCCGTCCATGCCATATTCCACGCGCTTGCAACTGCTGGCCTGGTAGTTGGCGGCCTTCTTGAACTGCATCACCTTGCCGGTGTTCGCGCCGAAATCGCTGAACATGGCTTCGTATTCCATGTTGCCCAAATAGGCCTGCTTTTGTTCGTCGCTCAGCTTCAGGCTCTGTTCCGAACCGGAGCAGACGCTGCGCGCGATGGCGTCGGCCACGGGCTCGGCCATGGCGAGTTGGGTCGGGCCGGCGGCCAAAAGCCCGGCCATCAGCGCGAAGGTCCATTTTTTCATGTTTGTTCTCCTTTGGCGTCGCGCCAGGGCGGCGCTGGCTGCTTAGTGACCGCCCTTGCCCAGGCGCGGCGCGAGGACGGCGGGTCTGTTGGTCTGGTGACCGGGCCTGACGCCCTTGTCGCGGCGCGCCCATCGGCTGCGCTTCCAAAGATAGAATGCGCTGTTTGCCGTTTGGTCGTCAAGGTTGGACTGGCCTCCCTGGCGGGTGAAGCGGCCCGCCATGACGCGCGCCACAAGATGCGGCGCTCCTGTCCTCAGTCAAGTTCGGGGTATAGCTTTTTGATGCACTCCGGGCAGATGCCATGGGTGAATTCGGCCTCGGAGTGGGTGCTGATATAGTTTTCGATTTGCTGCCAATAACCTTTATCGTCACGGATTTTTTTGCAGCTTGCGCAGATGGGCAGCAGCCCGCTAAGCTGGTTTATTTCCGATAAAGCCTGACGCAGTTCGGCGATCAATTCCTCGCGTTGCGCCTCGGCGCGCTTGCGTTCGGTCATCTCGGCGACGAGCTGCTGGTTGCTGCGCTCCAACTCGGCGGTGCGTTGGCGGACCCTTTCTTCCAGTTGCGCGTGGGATTCTTTCAGGCTCAACGACATCTGATTGAAGTCTTGGGCCAAGTCGTTCCATTCGACAAAAGGCATCGGCGGAATCTGGTCGCCAAGGTTTTGCGGCGTTTTGCCGATGAAGGCGGTGTGCTCCCTGATCCGACCCAGGGGGCGCAGGAATATCTGCCGCGTGACAAACAGCACCACCGCCACCATCAGCCCCAGAATGCCCAGCGTCAGCACGGAAAGGCGACCGGCGAACTCGGCTCCGCGGCTCAGGATCTCGCTCAAAGGCACCCTGATGGATATGGCCGAAACAAGCTCGCCGTCGTGGCGGTTGAAGCTGCGTTCCGGGCCATATATCCGCACCATTTCTGGCGGGGCGTATTCCGGTTGGCTGTGACAGCGCAGGCATGATTTTTCCATTGATTCGCCGCGCCGCAAATAAACGAAAAACGGTTTGTCGTCAATGATCCTGATGGCCGTGCGCGTGGTGAGCTTGGGGTTTTTATTCAGCTCGTTGATGAATTCCCGTTCATAATCGTCGGCTTCGTTTTTGGGGCTGCGCGCGTTGATGGCGCATTCCTTGTAATAGTATTCGTCTTTGGCCAAGGCTTGATAGTGTTCGTCGATGCGACGGACGGCGAAGGTGGAGGACATCCACGTCGGTTCGAAATATGACGATGGCAAATGCTTGTCGGTTATCGAGAATATTTTCGGCTTCAACTGATGGGCAAAATATGAATGTATGGCCAAGTTGCGTTCCAGGATGATGCGGGCCTTTTCCTCCGCTTCGCGCAAGGCCGTCTCCTGGCTTTGGTCGTAAACCAGCCAGACAAACGCGGCCGCCACGCTGATGAACAACACCGCGAACGCTGTCAGCAATGCGGACTTTGCCTTCATGAACGGCTTGTCGATCATGCTTGACCCGCTCCGAAGTCACGCGCCGGCAAGGGTTTTGGCCGGAGGTGGCCGCCAAGGCCTGGCGGACGCCAAACAATCTCGCGTTCGATCCCCGTGGTGGCGTCTCGCCACTTTTCACGCAGGGCCGGCTACACGCATATCGGCGTCTTGGCAAAACGTAACGAGTTTTTGTTGTGCTTGGGCGGCCGTCATCGTGGCGGCTCATTAATTTATTTTAACTTATGGCCATCGCGCACGGCGGATTTTGCGCCAACGCCGCGCGCTGGCGCGCAAAAAAGCTCTATTTGCCGCATCCATGGCAAACAACTGGATAATTTGTGCTTCTCCCGCGTGTTTGCCTGGCGTAATATCAAATTTGATTGAATATCTGAACTGCCGGCCCGGCCCAACTCGCGGAGCAAAACCGAGGCCAAGCGCGGCCAACCGCATGGAGCCATCCACACCTGGAGGTGAAACGTGTTCAAGGAATTCAAAGAGTTCGCCATGAAGGGCAACGTGGTGGACATGGCCGTGGGCATCATCATCGGCGCGGCCTTTGGCGCCATCGTCAAGTCTTTGGTTTCCGACATCATCATGCCGCCGATCGGGCTGATTCTGGGCGATGTGGATTTTTCCGGCCTGTTCGTGGTGCTCAGGGACGGGGCGCAAGCCGGCCCGTACCTCAGCCTGGAAATGGCCCAGAAAGCCGGCGCCGTCACCTGGAACTACGGCGCGTTCATCAATACGGTGGTCAGCTTTCTGATCGTGGCGTTTTCGGTGTTCATGTTGGTCAAGGGCATGAATCAACTGCGGCGCAAGCAAGAAGCAGCCCCGCCCACCACCAAGGAATGCCCCTATTGCCTCTCCACTATTCCCGTTAAGGCGAGCAAGTGCGCCTTTTGCACGGCCACACTGGACTGATCGTGGGGCCGTGGCCGGCCCGACTCCGGCCGGCCACGGCCTTTTGACGCGGAGGGCCGCCCCGCCGCTGTCTATTCTTGGGCCTTGGCGCGGCGTCAGCGCGCCTCGACCTCACGGAAGCTGAACGTCGCGAGGCTGGTGCTGCGGCCGTGGATGACCACCGTTTGCCGCGCCTGGGCGTCATTGGCCTCGGCCGTCAAGACGTGCTCGCCCACGGGCAGATCATCCAGCGTCAGCGGCGTGACGCCCACGGCCCGCCCGTCCAGGGAGATCTTGGCGGGCAGGTTGGACTCCACCGTCAGCGAGCCGTAGCCGATGGCCTGGGCCTGGGCCTGGGCGTCGGCCAGATATTGCCGGGCAAAGGGATGCCCCGGCAGAACTTCCGCCACGTTCTGGAAGATCTTCGCCGCCCCGGCGTAGTCGCCTTGATTGAACAGCGTCACCCCCTCGACGAAATCCAGGCTGGCCTTTTGATCCCGCGCGATCCGCGCGACCTGGGCCGCGTAGCCTTGACGCCTGGCCGGAAGCTGGGCCAGGCGTTGTTGAGCCACCGGCCAAGCGGGCCGCGCGCGCAGGGCCTCTTGCCACAGCTGCTCGGCCTTGTCGAAATGCCCACCCGCCGCGGCCAACTCGCCCTGGTCCAGCAGGGCCAGGGCTTGGGCCTGGGCCGCCTGGCCTGGTTCGGGCTCGGCCAAGGCCGGGCCAGCCAAGGCCAGCGCAACGGCCATGGCCAGAGCCAGGGCCGCCAACCACCTCATCACGGCGTTTGCGCCGCCATGCTTGCGATTCATCACGCGCCTCCATGTTTCACGGGTTGTCGTGGTCCGCTGATTTCAGGCTAGCGCGATAATGTTCGGCAATCAATAGGTGATTTCTGAAAGGAAGCGAAACAACGCCGTGGTTCAACGCCCGTGGGTCGCCTCGACGACGCTCATCTGGCCGTCGCTCCAGAACAGCAGCGCCGTCAGCGGTCGGCCGCCGGCCAAGGCGCCGTTGTCCTGCACGAAAAGCTCCACGCGGCAGCCGCCGGAACCCGGCTCCAGGCGCAGCATGCGGCCGGGCGTTTGATCCGGCTGGTCGGCCCGGCGCACGGCCATGGGCCAGACGCCTTCGGCCGCGACCGTCGACCACCAGCCGTCACGGCCGCCGGCCACTTGCAGGTCGATGCGCAACAACACCCGGTCTCCGGGCGGCAGATCGAGCGACAGCCGGCTGTCGGCCGCGCCATCCGGGGTGGCGGCCGGCGTGTAAGCTCGGCCGACCAGGTCGACGTCGCCGGCGATCCGCTCCAGCCGACACGTCGCGCCCGCCGCGCCCGGCGTCGGTGGAAGCGGGGTCGTTGGTTGGGCGTGGGGCGCGGGCACTGGGGCCGGCGCGTTGGGCAAGGGCGTCGGCGCGGGTTGGGTCGTGGGCGCGGCGACTGGCGGAGCGGCTGGGTTCGTGGACGGCCGAGGCTCGTCGCCCAGGGCGGCCAGGCGTTGACGGGCCTTTGCCGCGGCCGGCGAATTCGCGCCGCCGTCCCGCGCGACGATTTTTTGATACCAGGCCTTGGCCTGGGCCGTGCGGCCGGTGTGTTCCAGGGCCTGGGCGTAGCTCAGGCCGTCCTGAAAGAGCCGGCTGTCGGGTAGTTGATCCATGGGGCCAAGGTCTTTGGCGAAGTAGGCGGCCACCGGCTCCCACTGGCCCGTCTTTTCATAGGCCTCGATCAATTGTCGTCGAGCCATGGGCGCGTCGGCTGCCCGGGGATAGCGGGCCAGGTATTTTTCGAAGAGCAGGGCGATGGCCGTGTAGTCGGGCAGGCCCAGGTAGCGCTTGTAGACCTCGGCCAAGCGCCAATAGGCCTCGGGCGCGTGGGTTGAGTCTGGGCACTGCTCGATGATCGCCTCCAAGAGACGCCGTTGGTTGGCGTAGTCCTGGGGCGGGGTCTGGCCCAATTCCAGCAGCAACTGGGCGGCGCGCCGATCCTGGGCGTCGTTGCCGGCGGCCATGGCCGGCAACGCAACGGCCAGAGCGCAGAGCAAGGCCACGACCAGCCATCCCGCCCAGCGTCGCGCCGGGGCGGGCGTCGCGAGGGCCCCCACTTCTACTCCACCGGCAGGATCAAAACCTGGCCATCGGCAAAGCCGATCACCAACTCCAGTTTGGCGTTGCCGCTGGCGATGGAGTTGTCGTCCTGCACCAGCACGTCGGCGACAAGCTCGCCCTGGCCCAAAGGCAGGTTGAGCGCGCCGTCGGGTTGGTTGAGTGGCTTGCCTTTTTGCGCCAGCACGAGCAGCCACGCGCCGTTGCCTGCGGTGGTGTCCCAGGTTGGGGCGGGCGCGCCCTGGGCGCGTAAGGCCATGGCGTTGATGGTGCGGCCGGGCGCGCGCAGGCGCAGGGCAAAGTGCGCCTCCGGCGAGCCGTCGCCTTTGAGGGCTTCGCCGCGGCCGACCAGGTCGTAGAAGCTCCTGAGGCGCTTGAGCTTGACGCCGCCGCCGATGGCCGCCGGTTCCGGCTGGCTGGGGGGGCTGGGCTGAACCGTGGGCGCGGCCGGCTGCGCCGGTTGTGGATCGATGGCCGGCGGCTGTGAGCCGACGTCGGATGTGGCCGGCACGGAGCTGGGCGCGCTGGGCGCTGTGGCCGGCTGCGCCGGTTGTGGATCGATGGCTGGCGGCTGTGAGCCGACGTCGGATGTGGCCGGCGCGGAGCTGGGCGCGCTGGGTGTCGTGGCCGGCTGCGCCGGTTGTGGATCGATGGCTGGCGGTTGTGAGCCGACGTCGGATGTGGCCGGGGCGGAGCTGGGCGCGCTGGGCGTCGTGGCCGGTTGCGTCGGTTGTGGATCGGCGGTGGTCGGTTGCGAATCGCCCGTGGTGGCGGTGTCCCAAACCTTGCCCATGAAACCGGCTTGGGCCGGTCCGGCGGCCAGGGCCAGCAACAGCGCGATGATCAGCGTTTTGGCGGCAAACTTGCGGCAGTGCATTTCGATCTCCGAAACGTAGATGATCGGCCAGCGCGCCTTCCGGGCAGGTCGGGCGGTCAGTGTATGACCCATTGTACACGCAATCGACCGCTCTTGTGAAGCCGCGCCCGACGGTTCAAAAGCTGTTTACAAGCCTTGCCCGTTTGCTATGATGAAACAACTTGCAAAAGCCTGGCCCCATGTGGACTGATCGACTTGGCCTTGAAGCCGGGGAGGATGTCAGAGTGAAGCGCGCGTTGCTAGTAGTTGTCATGGCGCTCATCGCCGTGGCCATGGCCGTGCCGGCCACGGCCGCCGAGGGCCGTCAACCGGTCAAGATCGATGGCAAAAAGCATTTGCCCCTGCGGGTGCTGGCCCGGCCTTTTTCGCACATCTACAAAACCCAGGACGTGGCCGGCGGCACGGCGCAAGAAAACGTGCCGTCTTTTCAGCCGTTTTATGTCTACACTCGGCCCTCCGAACAGGACCGGGCCGCCCAGCGCGGTTGGTACGAGGTCGGCTCCGACGCCCGGGGCGGGGTGATCGGCTGGATGCAGGCCAAGGATGTCTTCGAGTGGAAGCAGGCCATGTGCTTGGCCTACACCCACCCCGAGGGCCGCAAACCCGTTTTGATGTTCGCCGAGGAGCCGCCCTTGGCCAAGCTGGTGGCCGCGCCGCCGGCCCAGCGCGACCCGGCGGTGGAGGCCCTCTACAAGGCCATCGCCGACAAGAACATCCCGGTGGATTTTCCGGTGAAGTCGGTGGAGCCGCAAAAAGCGGTGGATATCTCCAAGCAGTTTTATTTGCTGCCCATCCTCGATTTCAAGGTCGTTGATTTCGCCGGCCGTGAAGGCCGCGTGGTCAAGCTGGCCGCCGTGACCGCCGGCGGCCCCGAGGCCCGTCAGGCCAGCGACATCCGCAGCAACACCGCCTACGTCGAGGAAGCCACCCAGGAGTCGACCCAGGTCGCGGCCGACACGCTGAAAAATCTGGTCTTCGACGTTGTCTTCGTCATGGACACCACCGTGAGCATGCGACCCAACATCGAGGCCACCCTGCGGGTGATCCGGCAGGTGGCGGCCAATCTGGGCAGCGATCCCGAGGCGGCCCAGGGCGTGCGTTTCGGCTTCTGGGGCTATCGCGACTCGGCCGAGGACATCCCCGGCATCGAATACACCACCAAAAACTACACCCCGACCCTGCAAACGGCCGCCGAGTTCGAAAACACCCTGGCCGGCGTCCAGGTCACCGAAATCGACTCGGTGGACTACCCGGAGGATGTCTTCAGCGGCGTCGACGACGCCATGCGCAAGACGGCCTGGGACGATAACGCGATCAAATTCATGGTGTTGGTCGGCGATGCGCCCGGCCATGAACTGGGCCACAAATGGAACCTCTCGGGCCAGGACGAAAATACCCTGCGCTCCATCGCCGATGACGGTTCGTTCTACCTCCTGGCCCTGCACGTGAAAAACCCCAAGGCCACCAAACACAACCCCCGGGCCGAACAACAATATGGCGTGCTGGGCCTCAACAAGGGTTCGGGCGGCCAGACCACCTACACCGCGGTGGATTCCCAAGACGCCGCGGCCTATGGCGTGGCCGCCGAGTCGCTGACCCAGGCCATCGTCTCGGTGGTGCGCGCGGCCAAGCAGGGCCAGGTGGCCCCGCAACTGACCGGCGGCGGCCAAGGCGGTGAGCTGGCCGACTTGGGCCAGGCTCCGGCGGCGCCTGCGGCTCAAACCCCCGCCCAGGCGCCTGCTCAAACTCCGCCGCCCGCCTCGCCGCCAGCCGGCGGCGAACTGGCCGACCTGGGGCCGGAGCACCAAAAGCTGGCCGACGACGTGCAAGAGACGACCAACCGCGCCCTGCGCGCGGCCCTGGTGGAGTGGATCGGCCAACAAACCGGCGCGCAGGCCCCCCGCGATATCGAGGCCTGGGCCGTGGATAAAGACTTGCTCAATCCGGCCGTTTCGTCGATGGAAGTGCGCCTTTTGATCAACAAGCAGCAACTCAGCTCGCTCAAGCAGGTGCTGACCGAGGTCATGGGGGCGGGCCGCCTGGGCCAGATCGGTGGCGACGATTTCTTCACCGCCCTGCAATCGACCGCCGCGGCCGCCGCCCGCGACCCCAACCAGATCAAAAACGCCCGCACCATGGCCGAGACCGGCCTGGTGCCCGAGTTTCTGTTGGGTCTGCCCTACCAGAGCCGCCTGATGGCCATGACCAACGAGCTGTGGCAGAGCTGGGGCCCCGACGAGCAGGACGAGTTCCTCAATGAACTGGAGGCCCGCATCAGCGCCTATCAGGCCATCCACGACGGGCCCGACGGCTGGATCAAGCTCAACCCCGGCGATGACGCCGGTGAGATGGTCTATCCCATCAGCCTGGACCTGCTGCCCTAGGGCGGCAGGAGCGACGCCGATGGGCGCGCGCGAAGCAACGGCCGGCCGAGGGCTGGCCTTCCAACTGCGCGGGGTGAGCAAGCGCCGCGAAAAGGGCGGCGTGGCTTTCGACTTGGTCGTTCCCGAACTGGAGGTGGCCGCCGGCGAGTTTATCGCCATTGTCGGGCCCAGCGGCTGCGGCAAGTCCACGCTGCTGGACTTGCTGGGCCTGGTGCTGCGGCCGACGGCGGCCCACCAGTTCGGCGTGTGGGATCAAAACGCCGCGCGACCCGGCTGGCGCGACGTGACGACCCTTTCGCCGCGGGGCCTGGCCGCCGTCCGCCGCGCCAGCATCGGCTATGTCTTGCAGACGGGCGGTCTTTTGCCTTTCTTGTCGGTGGGCGAAAACATCGCCCTGACCAGGCGGCTGGGCGGCCTGCCGGTGGCGGCCGAGGATATCCTGGCCCTGGCCGGCCGCTTGGGCATCGTCGAACAATTGGGCAAAAAGCCGGCCCATCTCTCCGGCGGCCAACGCCAGCGGGCGGCCATCGCCCGGGCCCTGGCCCACGGCCCTTCGATCATCCTGGCCGACGAGCCCACCGCCGCCGTGGACCGCCGCGCCGCCGTGGAGATCCGCGATCAGTTCAAATCATTGGCCGGCAAGCTGGGCGCGGCCGTGCTGATGGTCACCCACGACCGCGAACTGGTCGCGCCGGTGGCCGACCGCGCCTTCACCTTTGAACTGGAGCGGCCGGCCGCCGAACTGACCGTGGCCACGGTGGTGGAGGGCGGCCTTGGCTAGGGGGCGGCGCGGCGATGGCTTGCCCTTTGGCCTGGTGTTGCGCCTGGCCCGGGCCGATTTGGCCCACGAGTGGGTGCTGAGCCTGTGTTTGGTCTTGGCCGTGGCCGCGGTGCTTTCGCCGCTGATGCTGTTGTTCGGCCTGAAGTTCGGGGCCATCGAGACCATGCGCTCGCGTCTGGTGCAAGACCCGCGCAACCGCGAAGTGCGTCCCATGACCAGCCAGACCTTCTCCCGCCAGTGGCTGCGCGAGTTGGCCGGTCGGGCCGACGTGGCCTTTGTCGTGCCGGGCATCCGTCAGATCGCGGCCACCCTGGAGGCCTCGCTGGGCGCCGGGCCCAAACTGACGCTGGACGTGCTGCCCACCGCGCCGGGCGACCCGCTCCTTGTGGAAAACGGCGCGCCCGCGCCGGGCCCGGGCCAGTGCGTGCTGAGTTTTTTGGCCGCCGAATCATTGGGTGCCAGGGTCGGCGACGCGCTTGAGGTCAAGGTCAAGCGCCTGCGCGGCTCGCGCTTCGAAAGCGGCGAGTTGCGCTTGCGGGTGGCGGGCGTGCTGGATCAGCGGGCCTCGGCCCTCAAGGCGGTCTACGCGCCGTTGGAGTTGCTGGAGGCCATCGAAAATTACAAAGACGGCCTGGCCGTGCCCGAACTGGGCTGGCCGGGCGACGCGCCCGAGGCTTATCCGGTCTTTGACGGCGTGGTGGTGGCGCTGGGCCGTGAGCTGGGCAAGCTCGACGAACTGCGCCTGATCAACGGTACGGGCTTTGGCAAGCTGACGCGCCCGAGCCCGGCCGAACTGGCCCGGCTGACCGGCTATCGGGTCGATCCGGCCTGGCGGGTCTATCTGGTGGAGGCGGCCAAAAGACCGGTGGGCCTGGAGAGCGTGTTGGCCGTCAAGGAGCGCCTGCGTGGCACGGGCGCTTTTCTGCTGCCCTGGACGCGGGCCGTGGCGGCCAGGCTGCTGGCGGCCGACGGTTCCGAGGCCGGATCGCTGAACGTGTTGGCCCTGGGCCCGTTGGCCGAGGGGGCCGGCCGCCCACGGGCCTCGAACCAGCGCCGCCCTGGCCGCCGGGCCAGGGAATGGAGCCCAAACCCACGCTGATGTTGCCGGCCGGCGCGAGCCCGCCGCCGGGCCAGGCCTATCTGGAACTGCGCCACGAACGCCGGGTTTTGCGTTTTCCCGTGAGCGTGGCCAAGGAGCGCGCCCCCGGTGAGGCGGCCTTCGCGCCGCCGCGGTTGGCCGGGGTGTTGCGCCTTTTCGCCCAGCGCGAGCTGACCCACGATCGATCGTCGGGCCGCTTTTTGCTGGCGCGACGCGGCTACGCCTCGTTTCGGCTCTACGCCGCCACCATCGACGACGTGGAGGGCCTGCGCCGTCATTTCGAGGCCCAAGGCCTCAGCGTGCACACCGAGGCCCAGCGCATCCGCGACGTGACCCAACTCGACGGCTACCTCACGCTGATTTTCTGGCTGGTGGCCTTGGTGGGCCTGATGGGCGGGGCGGCGGCGCTGACGGCCAGCCTGTGGGCCTCGGTGGAGCGCAAGCAAAAGGAGCTTGGCGTGCTGCGACTGCTGGGCATGCCCACCGGGGCGATGGTGCGTTTTCCGCTCTATCAGGGGCTGATCATCGCCGTTTGCGGCTTTGTGACGGCCGTGGGCGTATTCCAGGCCCTGGCTTGGGTCATCAACAGCCTTTTCCAGGCCCACTTACAATCGGCCGAGCGGCTCTGCCGGCTGCCCGCCGATCATCTGTTGGCCACGCTGGGCGGGGTGATCGCGCTGGCGACGCTGGCCAGCGCGGCGGCGGCCTGGCGAGTGACGCGCATCGACCCGGCCGAGGCCCTGCGCGACGAATGACAGGAGCTTTCCATGGCTAAGTTTCGGATTGCCTTGCTGCTATTGCTTTCGTTGGCCACGGCCGCGCCCGCGCTGTCCCAGCAAGCCGACCCCTACAACCCCCAACCGGCCGCTGGCGACCTGACGCTACCCATGCCCGGCGGGGTTAGCGTGGCCTTCCGGCCGATATTCATCGGCGAGGGCGATTCGCCCTTTGCCCAGCGCAAGTTCAACATGGGCGACCCCCAGGGCGGCTTCAAGGAAAACCCCACCAGCGTCTCGGTGGGCGGCGCCTTTTTGGCCAAGAACAAATCCGGCGGCGAGGACTGGCTGTTTTATCTGGCCAAATACGAACTGACCGAGGGCCAATATTACGCCGTGATGGGCCTGCCCCAGGGCGCGGACAAGGCCCTTTTGCACAGCCGCAAACCCATGGCCGGGCTTAGTTGGTTCCAGGCCAACGAGTTTGTCGATCGTTACAATCAGTGGTTGTTCGCCAACGCCAAGGACAAGCTGCCGGCCCAGGGCGGCCAGCCGGGCTATGTCCGCCTGCCCAGCGAGGCCGAGTGGGAGTTTGCCGCCCGGGGAGGCGCGGCGGTGTCATCCGATGTTTTCGACCGCCGTCACCCTTACGACAAGCCCCTGGAGCAGTGCGAGTGGTTCGCCGGGGCCAAGTCCTCGCACAACGTGGTCAAGGACGTGGGGTTGCTGGCCCCCAACCCCCTGGGCCTGCACGACATGCTGGGCAACGTCTGCGAGATGACCCACGGGCTCTATCAGGTGGAGTACTATCAGGGCCGCAACGGCGGGTTCACGGCCAGGGGCGGCCACTTTCTGACCGACGAGAAAAGCCTGCGTTCGGCCATGCGCGCCGAGCAGCCGTTTTACCTGGCTGGCGGCGGCCAGATCAAGGCCAACGCCAAGCCGACCATGGGCCTGCGCCTGGCCTTGGGCGGGGTGGTCTTTGCCGATCGCAACGCCGTCCGCCAGATGGCCGAGGCCTGGGAAGGCTATCGAGCCGGCAAGGGCGCGGCGCTGCCGGCGGCGGTTTCGGTCAGTCCCACCAGCGCCCAGGCCGGCGTCAAGGGCCGTGACGCCATGGAGCACCTGGCCCGGCTGAAAAAAGAGTTGGCCGGCCAGGCCCTTTCGCCGGGGGCGGCCCAGCAGTTGGGCTTGTTGGAGGCGTCGCTGGGCAATATCGAATTCGTGCTCAAGCAGGCCGATGAAGACTCGGCCTACGCCTGGGCCAAGATCGCCGCTGAGCGCGGATTTTTTCTGCAGCGCGAACTGGCCAAGTTGCCGACGATCCAGCGGCTGATGACCATTGCCCAGGACGGCGGGCGCACGGCCATGGTCGAGAAATACAAAGAGCGCCTGAACGAGTTCCAGGCCAACATCGACGAGGCCATGTCGACTTATTCCGAGTCGTTTCGCCAGCTAGACAAGATCAGCCCCCCGGCCGTGGACGCCGGCTTCACCAAGTACGCCAAGTTTTTGCTGGAGCGCCAGGCCGCTGCTCAACTCAGTTCGCTGAAGGTCGTGCGTGAGCAATACGCCGCCTTCAACAAGGAGAAACGGGCCAACCCCGAGTTGTGGCGCAAGCAGTTCGAGGCCCTTGGTCAGGGGGCGCAATAGGCTTGGCAAAGGGCCTGGCGTGGCTGATAATTTTATATTACGATACATGGCCGATGCTGATGAACACACCGGCGTTTGCCGTAATGGGAGGGCGATCATGAAAAAAATCGGCGTGTTGATGTTGGTGGGCGCTTTCTTGCTTTCCTCGGTGGCTGGCTGCGCCAACATCCAGAACGACCAGACCCGCACCAAAACCGAAGGCACGCTGGTGGGCGCGGGCGCGGGCGCGGTGGTCGGCGGCGTGCTGGGTCAGCTCATTGGCGGCAACACCACGGCCACGCTGGTGGGCGCGGGCGTGGGCGCGCTGGTTGGTTCGGCGGCCGGATTCGCCTACGGCTCCCACGTGGCCAACGAAAAGGCCAAATACGCCAAGCAGGAAGACTGGCTCAACGCCTGCATCGCCAGCGCCCAGAAGGTCAACGCCGACACCAGGGCCTACAACGACCGCCTGGCCTCCGAAGTGCGCTCCCTGGACGCCGAAACACAACGTCTGGCCCGGGCCTACGATCAAAAGAAAGCCCAGAAATCCCAGTTGCTGGCCGAAAAGAAGAAGGTCGACAAGTCCCTGGCCACGGCCAAGCAGAAGTTGGAGCGGGCCAAGTACGAACTCAGCACGCAGCAAAAGGTTCTGGCCGACGCCAGGAGCGCGGGCAAGGCCCAGCACGCGGCCAGGCTGGACCAGCAGATCAATCAGCTCAAGGCCCAGATCGCCGAACTGGAGGGTCACACCCAGTCGCTGGCCTCGATGTCGGCGCGCATGTCGGTCTGATAAGCTTTACTCATGCTATTTGGCACTGTTAGCCGGAGGTGCATCGTGCCTAAATATCTAGCGCCCTTGGCCCTGCTGGCCTGCCTGCTGGCGGCCGGCTGCGCCACCACCGAAGACCCGCGCACCGGCGGATTGTTCGGCTACAACCCCGAGGCCTATCAGCGGCGCGCCCAATCCCAGGAGGCCCAGCTTCAGGCCTTGCAGCAAGAACAGATGCAAGGCCAGCAGACCAGGGGCTACCTGGAGCAACAGCGCGCGCAAAAGCTCCAGGAAAAACAACGGATGGAGCAAGATCTCGCCGCCTTGGAAGGCGATGTGGCCAAGCTCCAACGCAAGATCGATCGCGCCACGCTCGACACCAAGGCCCAACGCGATCGCTACGCGCGCATCAAGCGCGAGTTGAATAGCGTCAACGCCGAGATAGCCCGCCTGAAGAAGGCCGCCAGCCCGGCAAACGAGGCCAGGATTCAAGAGATCAAGCGCTTGCAGAAGAAACTCGACGGCCTGCTGCAAGAGGCCGAGGCCCTCTCCAGGATGTAAAGCCGTCGCCGGCCCTGGCCTTGCGGCCGGGCAGCCGGCGACAAGGCCGAGTGCCATGTTTCGCCTCAAATTGATCGTCGTGGCCCTGTGCCTGAGCGCGTTTTCGTGGGCCCAGGCCGCGGCCGACGACTTGGCCTGGACCTCCGACCGGGCCGCGCTTTTGTTTTACGAGGCCATGACCGCCCTGCAAAAAAACGCCCTGCGCCCGCCCGCGCCCCTGGATGAGGCCAGGCGGGCCATCGGCGCGGCGGCCAGGGGCCTGGACGAGTTTTCGGCCTATTGGCCGCGCGAGGAGTACGAGGCCTTCAAGCGGGCGGCCGACCCCTCCTTCGCCGGCGTGGGCATGGAGATCTGGGCCGATGAAAGCGGCGCGGTGATCTGCATCCCCAAACCAGGCGGCCCGGCGCAAAAGGCTGGCGTGGCCTACGGCGACCGCCTGATCAGCGTCGACGGCAAACCCGTCGCGGCCGAGGCCGTCTATGCGGCCGGGGCCATGATCCGCGGCCAGGCCGGCTCCACCGTGCGTTTGGGCCTGTTGGGCCAGGGCGGCCGGCGCAAGAACGTTTCCATCATCCGCGCCAAACAGGCCTTTCGCACCGTGGAGTCGACCCGGGAAGGCGGCGCGCCGCGCCTGAGGATCAGCTCTTTCACCAACAATACGCCGGCCGAACTGGCCGAGGCCCTGGGCCGGCTGGGCGCGGCCAAGGTCGTGGTCATCGATCTGCGGGGCAACGTGGGCGGCGACATGTTCGCGGCCATGGAGGCGGCGGGCAAGCTCTTGCCCGTGGGCGCGCCGTTGTTGACCCTGCGCCAGCGCGGCGGCGAAACGGCCTACAAAAACGTCGGGCGGCCGCTGAACCTGACCAGCCGGCTTTTTGTCTGGCAAGACAAGCGCACCGCCAGCGCGGCCGAGGTGTTTGTCGCGGCTTTGACGCGGAACAAACGGGCGACGAGCATCGGCCAGACCAGCTTCGGCAAGGGCGTGGCCCAGAAAATCGTCGAGCTTTCGGATGGCTCGGCGCTTTTGGTCACCTACGCCGAGCTGATTCCGCCGGGCGGCCGGGCCTATCACGGCCATGGCCTGCGGCCCGACCGCGCCCTGGCCCCCGGCGCTGACGCCTCGGACAGGGCCTATGCCCTGGCCACCGCCGCCGCCATGAGCGCCAAATGAGGCCGTCCGTCGCCCTTGACAGCGCCGCGCGGTGTAGTATAAATCATCAACGGAACCTGACAGTGAGGTTGGATGTTTAGCAAATCGATGGATATTGCCGCAATCGCCGCCGACAAGGGGGTCAACCCTCTGTTGGCCGATCGCTCATAGCGCGGCGCTATCCCCCCAAAAGCCCTTCGCTTTTGACGGCGGGCGGGACGCTCGTTCCGCCTTGCGCCGATCTCTGATCGACAGCCCATGGTTGTTCCCCTCGTTGGGCGGCCTTTCCCTACGCCAAAAATCAGGAATACGCCACAGCGCCTGACGCTTCACCACGCCTCCGCGTGGCCCGTCGCGCCGCGGTGAAACCGTGGGTGAAAACCAATGGGATTCGGCAATGAAAATCGAGAGTTATCCAGACACAAGCAGTAGCATCGAACACTTGACGCGCATGGGCTGGAACGCCCATTTCCAGGCGCGGGCGGAATCGTTGGCCGGTGATGGGGCCAGCCCGGCCAGGGTTGTCGGGGTGAGCAAAAACAGCTTTCGCCTCGGCGACGGCCAAAGCGAATGGCTGGCCAGCCTGGCCGGCCGGCTCAAGCACGAGGCCGACGGCGCGCGGCCGGTCACGGGCGATTGGGTCATGGCGAGGGACTCGTTGATCAGCGGGGTGCTGGAGCGGCAAAACGTCCTGTCCAGGGGCGCTTCGGGCGCGCGCGGCAGCCAAAACGCGCGGCCGCGCCATGAACAGGTGATCGCGGCCAATCTGGACGCCGTGTTCATCGTCTGCGGCCTTGACCGCGACTACAACCCGCGCCGCCTGGAGCGTTACCTGACCCTGGTCTACAACTGCGGCCTTAATCCCGTCATCGTCCTGACCAAGGCCGACCTGCACGACGATCCAACGCTTTTTGTCGGCGAGGTGGAGGAGTTGGCGCTGGGCGTGCCCATCCATCTGGTTTCGGCGGCCGATGACGACGGCCTGGTCGCTCTGGCGCCGTATCTGTCGCCTGGCCGAACCGTCACGATGGTGGGCTCTTCCGGCGCGGGCAAGTCAACCCTGGTCAACCGGCTTTTCGGGCGAGCAGTGCAGCTTACCGGCGCCATCAGCAACCATGTGGGCAAGGGCAAACACACCACCACCTCTCGCGACCTAATCGTCATGCCCCAGGGAGGGATGCTCATCGACAACCCCGGCATACGAGAAATAGCCTTCTGGGAGGTCGATAGCGGTGTCGAGTCCGTCTTTCCCGAGATCGAAAAGCTTGCTCTGGGATGCCGCTTTGCAGATTGTAGCCATATCAACGAGCCCGGTTGTCGGGTGCTGGAGGCGGTAGCCAGCGGCGAACTGGCCGAGGGCCGGCTGGAAAACTATCGCAAAATGAAGCGCGAAATGGAATACCTGGCCCAGCGCCAGCACAAAAGCGCCGAGCGCGTGGAAAAAGAGCGCTGGAAAGATGTCGCCTTGCAAGTCAAAGCCCTGAAAAAGAGGCGATGAGGCGCACGAGGCAATAAACAAACCGCGCGGCGTCGGGCGAGCAACCCGTCCGACGCCGCGCGGCCGATCAGCCTTGGCCCGCCGCTGGCGGCTAGTAATAGCGGGCGGTCACTTCGGCCCACTTGCCCTGGGCCTTGAGGATCAGCTCCACCGCCTGGCGCACCGCCCCCCGGCCGCCGGGCTTGTCGGCGACCCAGTGGGCCGCGCGGACGGCCTCCGGGTCGGCGTCGGCCGGGGCCATGGCCAGGCCGGCCACGCGCATGGGCGGCAGATCGATGAGATCATCGCCCATGTAGGCCACCTGGCTGGGCTCCAGGCCGCGCTGGGCAATAACATCCAGAAAAACCGGCAGTTTGACCTTGGATTGCTCGATGAGCTGATCCACGCCCAGCTCCTGGGCGCGCACGCGGTTGGCCTGGCAGCCGCGGCCCGAAAGCCAGATCAGGCCATGGCCGGCCCTTTGCCACAGCTTGAGGCCGTGGCCGTCGCGCACGTCGAAGAACTTGATCTCGCCGCCGGACGCATCGTAGACCACCCGGCCGTCGGTGAGCACGCCGTCGACATCCAGCACCAACAATTTGATCCGGGCCGCCCGCTCTTGCACGTCGCCGCCGCTCACGCCTCGCCTCCGTTGATCAACTCGTAAATGGCCAGCAACTGCTTCATCAGCGCCTCGACTTGATCGAGAGGCAGGCTGTTGGGGCCGTCGCACAGGGCCTGGTCGGGGTTGGGGTGGACCTCCATGAACACGCCGTGGGCCCCGGCAGCCACGGCGGCCCGGGCCAGGGTGGCCACGAAACGCCGGTCGCCGCCGCTGCAACCGCCCTGGCCGCTGGGCAGTTGCACGCTGTGGGTGGCGTCGAAGACCACGGGGCAACCGCTCTGGCCCATGATGGCCAGGCCGCGCATGTCCACCACCAGGTTGTTGTAGCCGAAGCTGAAGCCCCGTTCGGTCAGCCAGACGTCGCGGTTGCCGGTCTCCAACACCTTTTGCGCCAGCGGGCCCACGTCGTGGGGGGCCACGAACTGGCCCTTTTTGACGTTGACGGGCTTGCCTGTCCGGCCGGCGGCCTGCAACAGGTCGGTCTGGCGGCACAAAAAGGCCGGGATCTGCAACACGTCCAGCACCTGGGCCGCCGCCGCGGCCTGATCGGGGGCATGGACGTCGCTGATGACGGGCAGGCCGCTCTGGCGGCGGACGTCTTCGAGGATGCGCAGGCCCTGGTCCAGGCCCGGCCCGCGAAAGCTGCCCAGGCTGGTGCGGTTGGCCTTGTCGAAGCTGGACTTGAACAACAGCGGCGCGCCGAGCCCATGGGCCACCTCGGCCAGACGTTCGGCCACGCCCAGGGCCAGGTCGCGGCTTTCCAGCACGCAGGGTCCGGCGATGAAAAACAGCCGGCGACGGCCAAAGGGCTGGCCGGCGATGATGGTCTGGTCGTTGGGCGCGCTCATGGCTTTAACCTTGCTTGTCGTTTTTGTAGCGCACGGCGGCCCGGATATAGTCGCGGAACAGGGGGTGGGGGGTCATGGGCCGCGATTTGAACTCGGGGTGGAACTGGCAGCCCAGGAACCAGGGGTGATCGGCCAGCTCGACGATCTCGACCAACTGGCCGTCGGGGCTCAGGCCGCTGATCACCAGGCCCGCCTCGACAAGCTTATCACGGAACTGGTTGTTGAACTCGTAGCGATGGCGGTGGCGCTCGGAGATTTCCTCGACGCGGTAGGCCTTGTGGGCCAGGGTGCCCTCCACCAGGCGGCAGGGATAGGCCCCCAGGCGCATGCTGCCGCCCAGGTCGGTGCTCTCGTCACGGCGCTCGATGCGCTGACTGCGGAAATCAAACCACTCGCGCATGAGGTAGATCACGGGGTAGGGGCTGTTGGGGTCGATCTCGGCGGTGTGGGCTTCCTCCCACTTGAGCATGTTGCGGGCGAACTCGATGACGGCCATGTGCATGCCGTAGCAGATGCCAAAGTAGGGAATCTTGTTGACCCGGGCCATCTCCACGGCCTTGAGTTTGCCCTCCACGCCACGGGCGCCAAAGCCGCCGGGCACCAGCACGCCGTCCACGTCGCCGATGATCTCCACGCCCTCGCGCTCGACGCGCTCGCTGTCGATGAAGAGAATGTTGACCTTGGCGCTGTTGGCCACCCCGCCGTGGCAGAGAGCCTCGTTGAGGCTCTTGTACGATTCGCGCAGGTCGACATATTTGCCGACCATGGCGATGGTCACCTCGTGGCTGGGGTGCTTGAGCTTGTAGACCAGCTCCTCCCAGTTTTGCAGATGGGGCGTGCGGGTCCAGATGTTGAGCTTGCGACAGATCTGCTCGTCCAGGTTCTGCTCGTGGAAGTTCAGGGGCAGTTCGTAGATGGTCTCGGCGTCGATGGCGGTGATGACCGACTCGGGCTCGACGTTGCAGAACAGGGCGATTTTGTCTTTCAGACCCTTGTTCAGGGGTTTTTCCGAGCGGCAGAGCAGGATGTCGGGCTGGATGCCCACGCGGCGCAGTTCGGAGACCGAGTGCTGGGTGGGCTTGGTTTTCAGCTCACCGGCGGTTTTGATGTAGGGCACCAGGGTCAAATGGATGTAGAGGCAATTTTCGCGGCCGGCGTCGGTGCGGAACTGGCGGATGGCCTCCAGAAAAGGCAGCGATTCGATGTCGCCGACCGTGCCGCCGATCTCGATGATGGCCAGGTCCACGCCCTGGGCCACCTCGTGGATGCAGCGTTTGATCTCGTCGGTGATGTGGGGGATGATCTGCACCGTGCCGCCCAGGTAATCGCCGCGGCGCTCCTTGGTGATGACGTCGTAGTAGATGCTGCCGGTGGTGTGGTTGCACTTTTTGCCGAGCCTGGCGTTGGTGAAGCGCTCGTAGTGGCCCAGGTCCAGGTCGGTTTCGGCGCCGTCGTCGGTGACGAAAACTTCGCCGTGCTGAAAGGGGTTCATGGTGCCGGGGTCGACGTTGACGTAGGGGTCGAGCTTTTGCAAGACCACCGACAGGCCGCGAGCCTCCAGGAGCGCGCCGATGCTGGCGGCCGAGAGGCCCTTGCCCAGCGACGAGAGCACGCCGCCGGTGACAAAGATGAACTTGGGTGACATGGCCGCTCCAGGGCTGAAATGTGCACGCCGATGCTGGGCGTTATATTGTGCTCTACGTTATTTTTGTCGCCTAAGGTTCGTATATGACAAATATAATGTCAAGCGGCAAAGTAAGTCCAGGCAAAAAAGGCGCGTTTGCTGGCGAGATAAAGTGCACTGTAACGCAAAGCGGTGATCATGGTTGACCTGTGAAGTAAACATGACCAATGGGTCAATGATGCTCTGACTGGTCGATTTTGTTCACACAAACGGGCTGAAACCTGCTATTTGATTAACAAGACAGTTACCTGCGCCAACAGGAGCCAGCCAGATGAAAGTGCGCGACCGCATGAGTTCGCCCGTGCAGACCACCACCCCCCAGGCGTCGGTGGATTCGGCCCTCAAAATGATGCGCGAACGGGACGTGCGTCACCTGCCCGTGCTGGAGCAGGGCCGCCTGGTGGGCCTGGTCACCGACACCGAACTGCGCACGGCCTGGTTCCCCTCGTTGCTGGACAAGCTAAACGTCAACGACGTCATGGTCAAACATCCCGTGACCATCGGGGCCGACGAGACGGTCTATCAGGCCGCCCGGCTGATCCACCACAACCGCATCACCGGTCTGCCCGTGCTCGACGGCGGCAAGCTGGTGGGCATGATCACCCAGGCCGACATCCTGCAACTGCTCATCGAGACCCTGGGCCTGCTCGACGAAACCAGCCGCCTGGACGTGGTGCTCAGCGCCGACGAGGGCGCGCTGGAGCGGGCCCACGCGGTCATCGCCGCCAACGGCGGCCAGGTCATCAGCGTGGCCCAGCTTTCGGCGGCCCCCGCGCGGCGGGTCTATTCCTTCCGCCTGCGCCAGACCGACGTGGAGCCCATCAGGCAAGCTCTGCAAAAGGCCGGTCACCAGGTTATCAGTTGAAATGAACCACGGCTTTGATCCCGGCGGGCTCGCTCCGCCCCTGGCCGCGGCCTGGGCGCGGCTGACGGCGCGTTTGGCCGCCTTTCCGTCGCTGCTGGTCGCTTTTTCGGGCGGGGTGGATTCGGCGCTCTTGCTGGCGGCGGCGGCGCGGGCGCTGCCGGCCGAGCGTTTGGCCGCCGGCCTGTGCGTGGGCGCGTTCACGCCGTGGTGGGAGGCCCAGCGCGCGCGTGATCTGGCCCAAAGCCTTGGCGCGCGGCTGGTGGAGCTGGACGCCGATGAGCTGAGCCAGCCCTCGATCGCCGTCAACGACAGCCAGCGCTGTTATTATTGTAAGAAGCTGAGGTTGATGCTATTAACTCGACAGGCCCGCCAGATGGGACTGGCCGAGCTGGCCGAGGGCTCTCAGTTGGACGACGCCGGCGATTTTCGCCCCGGCGTCAAGGCCGTGCGCGAGCTTGGCGTGCACAGCCCCCTGGCCGAGGCCGGCCTGGATAAAGCCATGGTCCGCGCCCTCAGCCGGGCCCTGGGCCTGCCCACGGCCGATGTGCCGGCGGCGGCCTGCCTGGCCAGCCGCCTGCCCTGGGGCCGCCCGCTGGACGCGGCGGTTTTGGCGCGCATCCAGGCGGCCGAGGCGGGCGTGCGCGCGGTGTTGGGCGAGGCCCTGATCCGTGTGCGCGACCACTTTCCCCTGGCCAGGCTGGAGCTCGATCCGGCCCTGCTGGCCACGGCCGCCAGCGAGCCCGCCCGCGGGCGCATCGTCGCCGCCGTCGAGGCCAGCGGCTATGCGAGCGTGTGCCTGGACTTGAAAGGCTATCGCCAAGGCGGGGCCCAATCCAGCCGAGGCGATGCGAGCATTGATGTCGTCACCAAGGAGACATGATCGATGAAGCTGAATAAAATCGTGGCGTTTTTCGCGTTCATGACCCTGGCCCTCTTGCCGGTCGCGGCCAACGCCGCCAAAAATCCCTTTGTCATGCCCGATCCGCCCTTTGACACGGCCAAGGTGCAATACAAGCTCGGCGGCGCGCAGAAAGGCGCGGAGGTGCTCTACATCGATGGCAAGAAGCGGGCCACCCACACCGACGCCTCCATGTCGATGTTCGGCATGAGCACCGCCCAAAAGACCATCGTCATCACCACGCCCGACAAGATCGTCAATATCGACCTGGAAAAGGGCGAGGGCACGGAAACCGGCAACATGCTCACCTACATGGCCCAGGAGTATGACAAGCTCAGCGCCGCCGAGCAGGCCACCGTGCGCAAAAACGCCGAGAAGATGGGCCGCAACCTCATGGGCATGATGCCCGGCGGCCAGATCAAGACCAGCAAGGGCACGCTCATGGGCAAGCCCGTCGACATCGTCAGCGCCATGGGCATCACGACCTATTCGTGGAGCGGGGCCGACGTCATGCTCAAGACCCAGGGCAGCCTGGGCCCCATGCAGGTCGACACCCAGGCCGTCAGCCTGGAGACCAACGTGGCCATCCCGGCCGACGCCTTCGCCATCCCCGCCGGCGTCAAGGTCACCTTTGACCAGCAGGCCGACGACATGCAGCGGACCATGGCCAAAAATTGGATCAACAACCTCAAAGACCCCAACTTTGGCAAAAACGGCGGCAACGCGGGCATGGGGGCCATGTTTGGCGCGCCCACGGGCCAGCAGGGCCACGGCCAGCCGGCGCCAGGCGCCTATGGGAGCTCCGGCGAGCACGGCGAGCAGCAGGGCGAGCCCGGGGCCGATGAAGCCATGGAGCAGGGGATGAAGGTGTTGCAGGGGCTGTTCGGCAACTGAGGCCAGGCCCTTTGGCCGACAATCAACCAGGCGCGGTCGGTCAGCGGCCGCGCCTCGCCATTGTTTGCTCGTACAGTTCCAGATATTGCCGGGCGCTCTGATTCCAGGAAAAATCGCGGGCCATGGCGTTTTGTTGCAGGATGCGCCACTGGTCGGGCTGGCCAAAGACCCACAGGGCGTGGCGGACGGCGCTCCAGAGGCTGTGGGCGTCGGCGTCGTGGAAGACAAAGCCCACGCCGCTACCGTGGCCATCGGGCTCGAAGGGCTCGACGGTGTCCTTGAGCCCGCCGGTGGCCCGCACCAGCGGGGCCGTGCCGTAACGCATGGCGTAGAGCTGGCTCAGGCCGCAGGGCTCGTAGCGGCTGGGCATTAGCAAAATATCGCAGCCGGCGGTGAGCAGGTGGGCCAGGTCTTCCTGGAAGGCCAGGCGCACGCCGATGCGCCCGGCATGCTCCTGACCCAGGCGCCAGAGCATGCCCTCCAGGTGTTGATCGCCCGTGCCGAAAAGGCACAACCGCACGTCTTGATCCATCAGCCGCCAGGCCATCTCGGCGATGAAATCCACGCCTTTTTGGTGGGTCAACCGGCCCAGGAAGCCGATCACCGCCGTGCGCTCGCCGGCCGGCTCCAGGCCGAAGGCCTCCAGGAGCTTGTCGCGGCAGATCCGTTTGCCGGTCAGGTCTTGGGCGCTGTAGTTGGCGGGCAGGTAGCGGTCTTTTTCGGGCGACCACTGATCGTAATCGGCCCCGTTGAGGATGCCGCGCAGCACGTCGCGCCTGGCGTGAAGCACGCCGTCCATGCCGTGGCCGCCCTCGGGGGTCTGGATCTCCCAGGCGTAGGACGGGCTGACGGTGGTGATGGCGTCGGCGCAGACCAGGCCGGCCTTGAGCAGGCTGATGTTGCCCCAATATTCGGCCCCGCCCACCGAGTCCATGTCGGCTGGCAACTCTGTTTGGCCAAACATTTCGCGACCATAGACGCCCTGATAGGCCATGTTGTGCACGGTCAGCACCGTGGCCGCGCTCCAGATTGGCCCCAGGTCAAAGGGCCGCGACTTGATGTAGGCCGGCAGCAGGGCGGTCTGCCAATCGTTGGCGTGGACGATGTCGGGCGCGAAATTCAGGGCGCGGCAAAGCTCGATGACGGCCTTGTTGAAGACCACGAAGCGCAGCAGATTGTCACCATAGGCCCCACCGGGCGGGCCGTAGAGGTCGGGTCGGTCGAAAAGGTCGTTGTGTTCCAGAAGATAGCAATCGCAGCCGCCCAGGCGCGCGCGCCAGACATCGATGCGTCGGCCCCAACCGCCACAGGCCCAGACCTCGTAGCTCAGGCCGGCATGCTCCAGGTTGTGGGCCTGGCGGTCGACCACGCCATAGAGAGGCATGGCCATGACCACTTGAGCCCCGCGAGCGGCCAGGGCCGGCGGCAGGCTACCGGCCACGTCGGCCAGGCCGCCGCTTTTGGCCAGGGGCGCTATCTCCGAGGAAACGAACAGGACTTTCATCAGACCTCGACTCCGCTACGATGCTCTCGGCGGTGGGCGAACGATTCAATATTAGCAACTTGCGCCGCGCCGCGCCGGTCATTTTTGAAAGGCCAAAAAAAACAAGGCCATGGCGGCCAAAGGCGCTGTTTGCGCTTGTTTGGCGCGCCTTGCTGGCATAACATAAAAAATCAAGTTTTGTGTTGTTATTTGGTGCGAAAAAACAATCCCACCGGGCGGAGCAAGGGGCCGATGAGTCTGGTCGACGGCATTTACCTCG
Source organism: Desulfarculus baarsii DSM 2075 (assembly GCF_000143965.1). Classification (GTDB taxonomy): domain Bacteria; phylum Desulfobacterota; class Desulfarculia; order Desulfarculales; family Desulfarculaceae; genus Desulfarculus; species Desulfarculus baarsii. The sequence goes on from NC_014365.1 coordinate 1,652,467, forward strand.
AAGAAAAAAAAAGCAACCTCGGCACCGGCTCGACGTCCTCGACGGTGGTTTTTCGCAACTACTACGCCGTGTTTTTTCGTGGCGAGACGGCCATATCGTTTCTGCTCGACGACAAATTGGCCCTGACCGGCATGACCGAGAAAGGCCAGGCCTCGCGCTTTGCCGCCGGCATGACCCATCAGCCCGATCTGCACGAGCAGTTCGCCCAGATCAAACAGGCCCTGGCCCAACGCGCCGCCCAGGCCAAGCCGGCCCAATGCCAGCCGGCCGCGCCGCCGGCCACGGCCACCCCACCGGCCCAACCACAGCCGCCGCAAAGCGCCAAACCGGCCAAGCAGGTCAAACCGGCCGCGCCCAAGGAGGCGTCCGACGGCAATTGGTGGGATCTGACCAGCCGCGGGGCCGATCACCTGCTCAAGAAATGACCCCCCGCGCCGCCCGCGCCAGCGGCAAGGCGGCCAGCTTGGGCGGCAGATCGTCCAAGCCGGGGTTTGGCCGGGCCTCGCCGTGCTCCAGCCGGATAACTTCATCGGGCGTGACGATCACGTCGGCGCGGGCGTCCCAGGGGTCTTGGGGCAGTTCGGCCACGACTTGGGCCGTGTCGACCAACACCACCACCTTGGCCCGATCACCCAGGCTGCCCAGGGCCCGCAAAATGGCGTGAAACAGATCGAGCAAGCCGCGGCCGTCACCCAGCATGCGGCCGCGTCCGTCCACGGCCATGGCCGCGCAGACCAGCATGTCCACCCGGCCGGGTTTGTCCTGGGGCAGGCGCAGGGGCCGGCCAGCCCCGAACAAGGCCCCGCCGCGCAGATCCTTGGCCCGCTTGCCAAAGGGGACCATCTCGGGCCCCAGGCGCACCAGGCCCTGCTTGAGCCCCGGCGTGGCCGCCAGCAGCGATTTGCCGTCTTGCAGGGCGTTGATGCGCGCCTGCAGCAGCACCGGCTCCGGCGTGACGGCGATGGTGCGAGCCAGGCGATATTCCTGCAATGAACGCAGGCGTTGGGCGGCCTTGCCCGCGCCGGGGAACAGCGGCGCGCGGTCGTTCACGGCCGTTTGCGGCCACAACGCGCCCCAGCGCGCACCCAATTCCTGGCGCAGATCGTCTTTGTTCATGGCTTCATCCGGCTTCTTTTCAGCGCTCCACCAAGCGGTTTTGCCCTTGAGCCCGCGTCAGGGCCTCGCGGAGCATCTGGTCGGGGTCGAGCTTTTCAGCGGTTTCTCGCAGCAAATCCGCATCGGCCCGGGGCGCGTTTTGGGCGACCTTGTGCAACTCGGTGACGGTGGGCGCGGGTTTTTTGAAGCGCACCAGGCGGCCGTCATCCATGGGCGCGGCCAAGCGCCAGGCGGTCAGTTTGATGCGCGGCCCCTCCGGCCCGTCGGCGATCAGCTCCAGGCGGTGGCGATAGTAAGTGGCTTCGGGCCCCGGCTTGCCCACCGCCAGGCCCTCGGCCGCGCGGCCGCCCGGCTCCAGGGCGTAGCGGCCGAAATAATGGGGGCCGCGGCGAGTGGAATAATACCAGAACATCACCAGATGGCCGCCTTGGCGTTGGAGGAGGAAGCGGCCCCAGCCCTCGCCGCGCCAAGCGCCGTCCCAGCCTTGGTCGAAGGGCGGGGCCGCTTGGCGTTCGTCCAAGGGCTCGACGTGGGCCAGGACGACAGGTTCGGCGTAGCCCCAGGCTTGCAGGGCCTCGGTGAGGTCGGCCCTGGTAGTGCATAGTTGATCGGCGCGGTTTGCGCTGTCGTCGCCAGCGGGCATGGTCAGGGAGAGCAGGGGCTTGAGGCCTTGGCCGGCCTGGGCGCTGGCGTGGCCCAACGAGCCCCGCTCGGCGAAGCCGGGCGGGCTGTGGCGACTGGCGCTGACGACGACCTGGCCGGTCCGTTGGTGGATGTGGGCCCACAGTTCGACCATGCCCGGCCCGCCCTGGGCCCACAGGCGGCAGATGGGCCCCTCGGGCAGAAAACCCTGGGCCTGAAGGGCCGCGCCGGCGGCGGGATCGCTGGCGTAGGCGTGGGCAAAGAGGCTTGGGTGTCGCCAACGCGCCAGGGTCAGCGTGGCTGGCCGACGATCCGGGGCGGCTTGGGCCGGGGCGTCGGCCGGCGGCGGCCCGTCGGGGTTCAGGCTGAAGGCCGGCGGGGCCGGGTGGTTGACGTCCTGGGCCTGATCCCACAGCTCCAGCGAGGTGATTTCGCCGCGAAACTCGCGGCCCGGCCAGCGACTGCCGCCGACGATGTAGGGCGAGTTGGAGCCGACCCACGGCGCGGCCATGTCCACGGCGTCTTGTTGCCGGCCATCCAGCCATAGTTTGGCCTGGCCGCCGTTCTGGTAGATCAGCCAGGCCTCGTGGGCGGTGTTTGGGGCGACGGCGTTATGGGAGCGCAACTCCAGGGCCCCGGCGGTGGTGGCGACGCGAGCGGCCAGATGGCCCGCGCGGTCGATGAACAGATCCATGTCACGGCCGTAGCCGCCTTGGGAGAAGATCGTGTTGTCGTTGGTTTGGCCGTCCATGCGCCAGACAAAACCCGCGCGCAGGGCCCCGCTTTCGGTCGAGGGCAGCCCGGGCCGGGCCGCGATGACCTGTGGCCAGCCTTGACGTTTGACATCGGCCTGGCCGCCCGAGGCGTCATCGTTGGCCCGTTGGATGACGAACGTCTGGCCGCGCGAGGGATCGGGCTGGGGCGCGCCCTTGGGCCACCACAGGGCGGTCACCTCCAGCGCGTCGTCGGCCAGCGGGCGGATGGTCACCCAGCCCTGATTGCCGCAACAATGGCCGTCGGCGTCCTGGGCGGGCCCGGAAAACGCGCCGCCCTGCCCGGCGGTCAGTTGGCCACGGGTCAGATAGCGCGGGTTTCGCGGCGAGCCGCCGTAGGCCGTCAGGCCCAGGCCCGTGGCCGAGGTGCCGATCTGATAGAAATCGCTGCCCGTGCGCGGATCCACCCACAGGCCGTCCCACCGGCCGCCGCGGCTGCTACGCGCCTCCACCGCGCCCGGCGGATCGGCGGGCAGGCCCAGGCGGGTCAGTTGCAGTTGGCCAGCGCCCAGCGTCGAGCGAAAAGTCCCGCACAGGGCCAGGCCGCCGCTTTGTTCCCGCAGGTCGGCCTCCAGGCTGAAGCCGGCGGATTGGTCGCGGTATTCCAGGCGCGCGCCGCCCGGCGCGGGGCTGAGCAGAACCTGGCCCGGCCGGCCGGACCACTGGCCACGCAGGGCGTCGCCGTCGGCGCGCAGGTCGATCTGGCCGTCGACCAGGTCGCTGGGTTGGTTGCCGGGCAGCAGGTCGGTGTGCCAATAGCGCAGACGCCATTGGCCGCCCAGCCGCAGGATGGCCTGGCCCTCGGCCGGACGGGCGACCAGGCCGAAAACCGTGTCCTCGGCGGCGGCCCATTGGCCCTGGCCGTCGGTGGGCGTGAAGGCGACCACGCGAAAAGACTCGGCGTTGCGCGGCAAAAGCTCCAGGCGGCCGTGCAGGGGGCAGCAAGACTGGGGCAGCGACTGGAACTGGCCCACCAAACGCCCGTCGGCGGCGACCAGCAGGCGGCCGGCCAGGGCGAAGCCATGCTCGTGGGGCTGGTTGGCCCCGCCTTGCCACATGTGCAGCGCATACGAGCCATCGGGCAGGATGGCCAACCGGCAACTGGCTTGAGCGTCGCGGCTCTGGTAGAGGCCCGCCTCCAACTCGACGGCGGCGGCCGGTAGGGCCATGGCCAGCGTCAACGCCAGAAGCAGGGCCGCCAGGCGCGGAAAGAACGGGCGGCGGATGGTTTGGGCGAGGACCGTCATCAACTGGCTCCGGCTTTTGGGTTGATCGTGGCGGAGTTATTGTCCCCTCTGTCGCTTTGTCTTGTCAACAAAGGGCCGAACGAGCAAAAATCGCCGTCGGCCTTGCCACGGGGCGAAGGGGTGATTATAGTTGCATAAAACTAGCTGCGAGGCGGTGTTGGCTGGTTTGCGCGCATTTGGTCGTTGGGAGTTGGGCCTGCTGGATCGGGCGATGAGCCTCTCCGAGGAGGCGGTGAGCGACTATTTCCGCCTGAGCGAAGGCTTTTGGGGCCGTCATCCCTTCGAGCTGCGCACGGCGGTGCAGCTTTTGCCCAATGAGATCAGCCACGAGTGCCTGGCCCAGGTGCTGCGCCTGCGGCGGCCGGCCAGCGAGGGACGGCTGCGTCACCGCGATTTTTACCGCATTTGCCTGCAGGACCACAACCTGCTGGGGTTGATCGAGCGCGAGGGCCAGCGCGAGCTGCTGGGGCCGCTGTTGGTCTACGTGCTGACCCACGAACTGGTGCACGTGGTGCGCTTTGGCAAATATTTGCGTCTGTTCGACGCTTCGGCCAATGAGCGCCGCCGCGAGGAGGACACCGTTCACCGCTTGGCGGCCGACATCCTAACCGGGGTCAGCCTGCCCCGGCTGGAGACGGTGCTGAACTTTTACGAGAGCCGCGGCTCGATGCATTTTGCACAGCAATGATCACAGCGAGGGGATGAGACCATGCCGATCTACGAGTATCAATGCGAAGCATGCAGCCAGGTCACCGAGGCGTTGCAGCGTTTTTCCGATCCGCCGCTTGATACCTGTCCCAAGTGCGGCGGCAAGCTCAGCAAGCTTATCAGCCTAAACGCCTTCCACCTCAAGGGCGACGGTTGGTATGTCACCGACTACAAAGGTAAAAACAGCTCGACGTGCGCCAGCAAGAGCGAGGGCGAATCGGCGGGCGAGGCCTCGGCCAGCACGTCGTCGTGTGACTGCTCCTCTGGCTCGTGCGCCGCTTCCAGCGGCTCCGACGACTGAACGACCGCCGCGCCCGGCACGCCAAAGGACGCCTCGTGGCGTCCTTTTGGTTTTGGTCCGATCGTTGACAGCTTGGGCGGACGGGAGATATCTTCACTCATCACCTCGGGGGTAGGGGCGGGAGGATTGTGTCATGCGCTGCTTTGTCGTCATTTTCGGCTCTGGCGCGGTGCTGGTGGCGTCGTCGCACAAGTCGACCACCAACCCGGTCTTGGTCAAGCAGCTAAAGAGCAACGGCGTCGGCCGCATGATTTTGATGCAAGCGCCCATCGAACTGTGCCGCGCGCGCTACGGCGAGCACTTCGAGGATATCGAGCGGCGGCTGGGCAAGGACGAATTCCGCGTGGTCGACTTCAATGGTTGCTCGGTGTTCGACAAATTTTCCTTCGCCGAGCTTGGCCAGCCCATTTTGGTCGAGCTGTGATGGATGCCCTGATCGCGCGGGCGCGGGCGTTGCTGGCCCGGGCCGAGAATGTGGCCGTGCTCTGCGGGGCCGGGGTTTCGGCCGAATCGGGCGTGCCCACCTTTCGCGGCCAAGGCGGCCTGTGGCAAGACCATCGCCCCGAGGACTTGGCCACGCCCCAGGCCTTTGATCGCGACCCGGAGTTGGTCTGGCGTTGGTACAACTGGCGGCGGGGGCTCATCGCCGCCTGCCGGCCCAACCCGGCCCACCTGGCCCTGGCCCGGCTGCAAGAACGCAAGCCGGGCCTTTGCCTGATCACCCAGAACGTCGACGGCCTGCAGCAACTGGCCGGCAGCCGGGACGTCATCGAGTTGCACGGCTCGATCTGGCGGCTGCGCTGCACGGCCTGCGGGGCCGAGGCCGAAGACCGCCGCCCAGCCTTGCCGGCCTTGCCCCGTTGCGCGGCCTGCGGCGGCCTGCTGCGGCCGGGCGTGGTCTGGTTTGGCGAGCAGCTCGACCCGGTCCTGCTGGAGCGGGCCTGGCAGACGGCTGGCGCGTGCCAGGCCATGCTGGTGGTGGGCACCTCGGCGGTGGTGCAGCCGGTGGCCAGCCTGGCCGGCGTGGCCAAGGCCGCCGGCGCGGCGCTGATCGAGGTCAACCTGGTCACCACCGCCAACAGCCAAAGCGCCGACCTGACCCTGTTGGGCCCGGCCGGCCGCATTTTGCCCCAGTTGACGGCTTGAACGATGAAGCCCAGGCCCCTCATCACCCTGACCAGCGATTTTGGCGCGGGGTCCTTCGTGGGCCTGATGAAGGGCGTGATCTGGGGCGTTTGCCCCAGGGCCAACATCGTCGACCTTTGCCATGTCGTGGCCGCCCAAGACGTCTGGGGCGGGGCCGTGGTCATGGCCGAGGCCCTCGCTTCGTTCGAACCCGGCGCGGTGCACGTGGCGGTGGTCGACCCCGGCGTGGGCACGGAACGGCGCGGCCTGTGCCTGCGGGCCGGCGGACAGCTTTTCGTGGGGCCGGACAATGGCCTGTTCACGGCGGCGCTGCAAACGCCTGGTGGCTGGCGGGCCTGGCGGCTGGATAACCGGCGCTTTTTTCGGCACAGCGTCTCCGACACCTTTCATGGCCGTGATATCTTCGCGCCGGTGGCGGCCTGGCTGGCCAGGGGCGTGGCCCCCGAGGAGCTTGGCCCGGCCGTGGATGATCCCATCTGCCTGGATTGGCCTCGGCCCCAGCGGCGCGGACAGGCCTTGATCGGCCAGATCATCGACGCCGACCGCTTCGGCAACCTCACCAGCAACCTGGGCCGCGAATTGGTCTTGGGCTTCCTGGCCGGCGCGCCCGCCAGCGTGACCCTGGATGGGCCGGCCGGCCCGTTGGTCATCGATGGCCTGTCGCGGGCCTATGGCCAAGCCCCGCCGGGCCGGGCGGTGGCCTTGTTCGACTCGCTGGGCCGGCTGGAGCTGGCCCAGGTCAACGGTGATCTGGCCGCCGCCCTGGGCCTGGGCCCAGGCCGTGCCCGGGGGCTGGAGCTGCGAATCCTGCGCGGGGCCTGCCCGGCCGGTTGACAGCGCCGTGGCGGCGTCCTATACTGGCCAAATGCTGAAACTGCGCGATCTGCAATGGTTTAGGGAATGGCTCGAATCGGGCGGATGGGCCGACGCCTTTCATCACGCCGGCGCTGAACTGCGCGGCGAGATGATCGAGGTGATCGAGGCCCTGTTGGACGCCGCCGATCAGGCCGACAAGGTCGTGGGAGAGGTTCTTTTCGCCAAGGACGGTTTCGCCGCCACGGCCGCGACCGAGGAAATCGCCTCCAAGCAACGGGATTGACGCCATGCGCCGCATCATGACCATCACCTTGCCCATCGTCCTGGCCGTGGCCGCGTTCTGGGGCACTTACGGCGTCTTGCAGAGCCCGCGCTACGCCCTTTATCAGATCGGCAAGGCCCTCAAGGACGGTGATTCGGCGATATTTTTGGCCTATGTGGACGTGCCGCGGATCATCGCCAACCAGCGCCCGGCCGCCGCGGACGCCCGCGCCAACGAGGCGGAGGAAAACCTGCGCCGCGCCATCCAGGGCGTGATGGATGTCGTTGTCGGGGCCAATCCCCAGGCCTTTCACGCCCAGATGGCCCAGATCATGAACCAGTTGGAGACCGACCGCCTGCCTTCGCCGTTTTTGATCGCCTACGCCGCCAGCATCCAGCAAAACGGCGACCGCGCCCTGGTCGTGCTCAGCGATCCGCAAAGCGGCGACCGCCTGCGCCTGGGCATGCTGCGCCAGAACGACCAGTGGCGCGTGGTCCACGTCGACCAGCGCGACGTGCGCGATCTGCTGCGCAAATACGCCGCCCAGACCGCCGGCTAGACGCTCTCCGCCTCGCCTTCGTCGGGCTGGCTGGCCGGCAGGCGGACAAAAAACGTCGTTCCCTGGCCTTGCTCGCTCTCAAACCAGATCTCGCCGCCGTGGGCCTCCACGGCCAGCTTGCAGAACGTCAGCCCCAGGCCAGTGCTGGTGCGCGGGCCGCCGTCTTCGGTGGCCTGGACGAATTTCTTGAAGATCAGGCCGTGGGCCGCGCGGGGGATGCCGCCGCCGGTGTCGCTGACGCTGATGACGGCTTGGCCGTCGTCCTGGGTGCGGGCGGATAAAACGATCTGACCGGCGTCGGTGTGTTGCAGGGCGTTGGTCAGCAGGTTTTGCAACACGCGCGCCATGAGGTCCGGGTCAGCCAGGATCGGCGCGGTAGCGCCGTCCTCGACCCGCACGTCCAGTCCCTTGAGGCGAATCAGCGTGGTGAACTTGTCGCGCACCCTCTGGGCCAGCGGGCCGAACGCCAACGGCTGGACGCGGGCGCGCAGGCGGTCTTCCTCCAGCCGGCCGATGTCCAGCAAGTTCATGATCATGCGCAGCAGATCCTGGCCGCCCATCTCGGCCATGTCCAGGGTTTCGTCGCGCTGGGCCTTGTCCAGGTCGTAGTGCAGCAGGTCCAGGTTGCCCATGAGTTCGGCCAGGGGGCCTTTCATGTCGTGAACGACCATGTTGGTCAGGTCGTGGCGCAGTTGGTCCAGGCGGCGTAGTTCGCTGTTGGCCCGGGCCAGGCGGTCACGTTCTTGTTGCAGATCATCGCGGGCGCGGGTCAACTCTTGGGTGCGTTCGTCGACCATGCGCTCCAACTCGTCGTTGTATTTGCGGATCCGCAGCTCCATGCGTTTGAATTCGGTCACGTCATCGAAGTGAACGATGCCCAGGACCGTCTCGCCCCGGTCGTCGGCCACCGGCGTGACGGTCAGTTCGAAAAAGCGCGGGCCGTCGTCGTCGCCGGGCGCTTCGACCAGCCGCCATTGGCGGCCCTGGCTTTGCAACATGGCCTGGAAGGCCTGGAGCGTGGTGTCGATGATTTTCGGCGGCAGGTCGGCCTGGCTAAGGAACGCTTGGCCGGACAGACCCACCAATTGACGGGGGTGCTGCTTGGTCATGCGCGCGGCGGCCAGGTTGAGCGATTCGATCTGGCCCTCGGCGGTGAGTGAGATGATTGGGTCGGGCAGGCCGTCGAAGATGGCCTTGAGCTTGTTGCGGCTGTTTTGGATGAGCTGGCGGGTGTTATGCAACTCGTCGTAGGCGGCGGCCAGCTCTTGAGTTTTGCGCTCCAATTCCAGGGTGGCGCGTTTGCGCTTGGTGATGTCGCGGCTCATGCCGTGCAGGCCCAGGGGCCGGCCGTCCTCGCCGACGACAAAGGCCGCGCTGACGCTGACCCAGACGTGGGAGCCATCCTTGTGCCGCAGGGGCATGTCCAATTGGCTGATCAGCCGCCAATCGCCGTCTTGCTTGCCACGGCGCAGGGCCTGGCGGAAGATGTCCATCAACTGGGCGTAGGCCTCGGGCGTGGTCTGGTGGCTCAAGGGCTGAGCCATGGCCTCGGCGGCGCTGAAGCCGGTGACGCCCAGCACCGACGGGCTGATGTAGGTGTAGTTCAGGTCCAAATCCATGGACCAGATGATGTCCACGGCGTTTTCGGCCAGCATGCGAAAGCGCATTTCGCTTTGCCGCAGTTGAGCCTGGGTCGCTTGCAGGGCCTCGCGGCTATGCAAGAGATCGCTGACCGCGATCCGCTGATCGGCGATGACCCTCCGGTGGGTGGCCAGCAGCGCCGCCAAGACCACGGCCATGATCGCGTCCAGAAAAAACAACATCCCCGCGAAAAAACCGTATTGGTCGGCGGCCATTGTTTGCGGCGTCGACCAGAAGCCGCATTGACCCGAGACGCCGGCCAAGACCGCGGCGTTGAGGCACAACGACGCGGCCGTGGCCCACGGGCCCATGAACATGGCCGCCGCCAGCGGCGCGGCCAGCAGCCAGACCTCGCCCGGACCGATGGGCCCGGCCCAGCGCAACTGCAACCAAGCCATGACGTAAAAGCAGGCCAGGCCCAGGCCGGTCCGCCACCACAGCGAAAGCCGCCGCGCCAACAGCGGCGTCAAGGCGGCCAGGCACAACGCGGCCAGACCAAGGGCCTTCAGCCAGGCCCCGCCGGCCGCGGCCGCGATCAGCGGATCGGCCAGGGACCAGCAGGTCAGCGCCGCCGCCGCGCCGAAGACCAACGCGAAAGCCAACCTCCGCCAATGACGCAGGCGCTTTTTTTGCGCGGCCTCGAAGGCAAATGGCGGCGGTTGGCCAACCTCCGGCGCGGCGAGGTTTTCCCGTGGGCCTGATTTGTGGTTGTCGTCCATCGATGCTCCGTCGGGGTGATGCGGCCTGGCCGCGCGTGAAGCGCAGAGCGCGGGGCGGAGAGGGGCTCACCCCTGGCACAGGTTAGCCGAAGCCGCTTTTTCGGGCAAGCCTTGGCCAGGCCGGGCCGATAAAAACACGCGACCGCAATTTTGATGGGGCTCGGCCCTGGCTGGCCCTTGAAAAAACGCCGCTCATGTGATTAAGTTACTAATTCCAAATCGCGGGATCGGTGGTCAACTCTAGCCAGTTGGATCATGCAACAATCAGTCCGTCCATGCGCCGGCCTCTCGGCGTGGTGGATCAATGCGTACATAAATTGTAGTTTGGGGAAGCGACATGAGTGAAGTGGCCAAACTGACAATTGGGGACCAGACCATAGAATTGCCCGTGGTCATCGGCACCGAAGGCGAAAAAGCCATAGACATCAGCGTGTTGCGCCAGAAAACCGGCGTGATCACCCTCGACCCCGGCTTTGCCAACACCGGCAGTTGCACCAGCGCCATCACCTTCATGGACGGCGAGCAGGGCATCTTGCGCTATCGGGGCATCCCCGTGCAGGAGCTGGCCGAAAAATCCACCTTCGTGGAGACGGCCTATCTGCTGATCAACGGCGATCTGCCCACCAGGAATCAGCTCAGCCGCTTTTCCGAGCTGCTCAACGAGCATTCCCTGGTCCACGAAGACATGCATTTGTTCTTCAACAACTTCCCCAGGAGCGCCCACCCCATGGGCATCCTGTCGTCGATGGTCAACGCCTTGCGCAGCTTTTATCCCACCCTGGAGGGGCTGACCGAAAAGGAAGAGATCAACATCACCCTGACCCGCCTGCTCTCCAAGGTGCGGACCATGGCCGCCATGGCCTACAAGATGTCGCGCGGTCACGCGGTGGTTTATCCCAGACCCAACCTGTCGTACTGCGCCAACTTCCTCAACATGATGTTCGACAGCCCGGTCAAGCCCTACAAAATGGACGAAGACCTGCTGCGGGCGCTCAACGTGTTCTGGATCCTCCACGCCGATCACGAGCAGAACTGCTCCACCGCCGCGGTGCGCCTGGTGGGCAGCGCCCGGGTCAACCTCTACGCGGCCATCTCGGCGGGCATCGCCGCCCTGTGGGGCCCCCTGCACGGCGGGGCCAACCAGAAGGTCATCGAGATGCTGGAGATGATCCAGGAAAACGGCGGCGACGCCACGCCCTTCATCAAAAAGGCCAAGGATCGCAACGATCCCTTCCGCCTGATGGGCTTTGGCCACCGGGTCTACAAGACCTACGACCCCCGCGCCAAGATCATGAAGGAGATGTGCGACAAGGTTCTGCGGGTGCTAAACCTCCACGACCCGCTGCTCGACATCGCCAAGAAGCTCGAGGAAGTGGCCGTGGAAGACCCCTACTTCAAGGACCACAATCTCTATCCCAACGTGGATTTTTACAGCGGCATCGTCCTGCGGGCCATGGGCATCCCCACCAACATGTTCACGGTCATGTTCGCCATCGGTCGGCTGCCCGGCTGGATCGCCCAGTGGAAGGAAGGGGCCAGCGACCCCAACTGGAAGCTCTATCGGCCGCGGCAGATCTACATCGGCCGCACCGATTCGCGCTTCGTGCCCATCGACGAGCGGGGCTGAGCGCCGGCCAGACAGGCGCATGTCAAACAAATCGGCGGGCTCCCCACGGCGGGGGGCCCGCTTTTTTTGGCGCGGGCGGCCGAAAAAATAGGCGCGGGCGCGCGGGGAACATGGTCCTTCCTCGCGCCCGCGCCCGGGTGGGGGCTTTTTTTAGTCCGCTACTTGCAGGTCACGGCCGCGGGCAGCTTGCTGCAAAGGATCTCCACGGTCTCTTCGACCATTTCTTCCAGCACCTGCTTGGCGGGTTTGATCTCGTGGATGATGCCCGAGATCTGGCCGGCCAGGCCGCCGACGTATTCGTTTTTCTGGGCCTTGATGAAGCTGCCCAGCATGGCCGAGCTGAGCAGAACCTGGGTGGGGAAGGGCAGCGGCGGCAGGCCCGATTGATCCCACAGGTCGTGGAAGCCGTTGTAGCTGGCGCGCAGGGTCTTGCCGGAGTAGGCCCGGCTGACGCGGGTGTCCTCGTCGGTGGAGTCGACGATGCGCTGCTTGTTGACCGGCAGGGCCCCGCCCTCGTTGGTGGCCAAAAAGCGCGTGCCGACCCAGACGCCGATGCAGCCCATGGCCAGGGCCGCGGCCACGCCACGGCCGTCGCCGATGCCGCCGGCGGCCAGCACGGGCACCGGCGCGGCGGCGTCGATGGCCGCCGGCAACAGGGCCATGGTGCCCACGCGGCCGGTGTGACCGCCACCCTCGTAGCCCTGGGCCACCAGCATGTCAATGCCCGATTCGGCCATGCGGCGAGCGTTTTTGGAGTTGCCGGTGATGCCCAGCACCTTCATGCCCCGGGCGTGGGCCTCGGCGACCATGAAGCCGGGGTTGCCCAGGCCGGCGGCGAACAGGGGCACTTTTTCTTCCAGACACACCTGCACGGCCTCGGCCGGGCGCATAGTGGTGGTGTTGAAGCGCACGATCACGTCGTCGTCGGGCAGGTCCATCTCGGTGCGGATCTTTTTGATCCAATCCTGATATTGCTTGGGCAGGCTGCCGAGGATTTCCTTGAGCGGCAGCTTGTCGGCGCCGGTGGCGCCAAGGGCGCCCTTGCTGTCGATGTGCTTGGGCAAAAGCAGGTCCACGCCAAAGGGCTTGCTGGTGAGCTTTTTGATCTCGCGGATGGCCTCGCGCAGCTCGTCGACGGTAAAGCCGCTGCCGCCCAGCACGCCCAAGCCGCCGGCCTCGCTGACGGCCACCACCAGCTCCACCGGCGCGCCGGTGGTTTCGCCCATCAGGGTGGGGCCCATGCCCGCGCTGAGGATCGGGTATTCGATGCCCAGCATGTCGCAGAGTTTGGTCCTAAGCACTCTCTTGCCCATCACGACCTCCAAATGGATCAGAATTTCGTCGGCCAGTTGGCCAATCGGTGTTGGCTCAAGCCTCCCGTGCGGGAGTCCTGGCAAATGTCTAGGCACTTGACTATGAATTCCCTGGTGTCCCGGGGATCGATGACGTCGTGGATCAAATGATGGCCGGCCGCGGCGTAGGGCGTGGCGTCGTCGACCATGCTGTCGACCATGCCTTGCCATTTTTCCTTGTCGCGCTCGTCCTGGGGCAGCTTGCCGCCGAAGACCACGTTGGCGGCGATCTCCGGGGCCACGAAGCTCATCTCGGCCGTGGGCCAGGCCACCAGGAAGTCGGCCCCCGAGCCCGAGCCCATCATGTTCCAGAAGGCCATGCCGTAGGTCTTGCGCACGATGATCGAAAGCCGCGGCACACTGAGCTGGCCCAGGGCGTTCATGAAGTTCATCACCCGCGCGCCCACCCGCTTGCGCTCGGCGGCCTTGCCCACCAAAAAGCCCGGCGTGTCGTGGAAAAAGATCAGCGGCACGTTGAACGAATCGCACAGGCACAAAAAGCTGATGACCTTGTCGATGCCGTCGGTGTCCATGGCCCCGGCCCCGAACATGGGCTGGTTGGCCACCAGGCCCACCGACTTGCCGCCGATGCGGGCCAGGGCGGTGATGACGTTGCGGCCGAACATGGGCTTCAAGGGAAAGAGGCTGCCCTCGTCGACGACGCAGTTCAGGATGCGATGCATGTCGTAGGCCCGGTTGCGGGCCTCGGGCAGGATGTCGAGAATTTTGGCCATGCCCTGGCCCGAGCCGGCCGGCGTCTCGACCACCGGCGGCAGCTGCTCGCGGTGGGAGGGCAGGTAGCCAAGGAATTGCCGGATGACCGCGAAGCACTCGTCCTCGTTTTCGACGGTGCGGTCGGCCATGCCGGTGACCTCGGCGTGGACTTTCCAGCCGCCCAGTTCCTCGTCGGTGGTTTTTTCGCCCAGGGCGATTTCGAGGATGCGCGGGCCGGAGACGCCCATGGCCGAGCCCTTGACCTGCACGACGAAATCGGCCAGGCAAGCCATCCAGGTGGGCATGCCGTAGCATTCGCCCATCACCGCCGCCACCATGGGGCTCTGGCGCACGCGGCTCATTATCTTTAGATAAGAATCCAGATCGCCGCCGCCAAAGGAGGCCAGGCCCTGGGAGCCCATGATGTCGGGCATGCGCGCGCCGCCGGCCTCGCCCAGGTAGATCAGGGGCATGCCGTGGGCGGCCGAATGATGCTTGAGGTGGCCTTCCTTGCGCCCGGCGATGCGGCTGGAGGTGGCGGCCATGACCGTGAAGTCGTTGGCCGCGATGGCCACCCAGCGGCCGTCGATCTTGCCGAAACCGCCGATTTTGGAGTCGGCTGGCGTCTTTTGCTCCATGCCCGGCACGTCGGAGTGATTTAGCATGCCGATTTCCATGAAGCTGTCGGCGTCCAGCAGGCGCTGGATGCGCTGGCGAGCGTCGTACTTGCCCGCGTCGTATTGACGTTGCAGTTTGGCCGGCCCGCCCATGGCCAGGGCGCGCTCCCGCCGCTTTTGCAATTGCTCCAGTTCTTTTTCAAACGCCATCTACTTGGTCTCCAGGAACATCACGATGCAAAAACCGGGTAAAAAATGAGAGCCAGTATGTTTCATGATGAAATATCATGCCGCCAGAGCAATATTCAACTAAAAAATAAAATTAATATAGGCAAGATGGGCGTAATGTAAAGGGGGCGTAAGGTATTTTTTGTAAAATCTAATGGCCAATTTCTCGTTGACTGGTGGAATTAGGGCGTCGTCCGGAAATGGGCGCCCTGGTCGGAGGCCGTGGGCAAAAGCTCCCCGCGGCCCACTTGACCGCCGGGTCGGCTCCTGTTATTTTCGCAACGGACGCGGGAGGAGCTATGCCAAAAATCATCGCGGTGGCCAACCTCAAGGGCGGCGTGGGCAAAACCACCATCGCCCTGAACCTGGCCTCGGCCCTGGCTGGCCGACGCAAGGCCAAGGTGGGGGTCATCGACCTGGACCTGCAAAAATCGGCCATGCGCTGGGCGCGCCAGGGCCAGGGTCAGGCCTTGGGCTTTCCGGTGGCCTTTCTGGGGGCCGGGGCCGGGGCCATCAAGTTCAAAAACACCCTGGATCAAGCCATCGCCCAATCCAAGACCGACATTTTGATCCTCGACACGCCGCCCCAACTGGCCGACCCGACCATGCTGGCCGCCCTGACCGCCGATTTCGTGCTGACGCCGGTGGGGGCCTCGCCCCTGGATCTGTGGGCCGCCGGCGAGGCCGTGGCCCTCGTCGACGAGGCCCGCCAGGAGCGTGGCGACAAGCTGCCGTTGCTGGCCCTGGTCCCCTCCAAGCTCAAGGCCGGCACGGTCCTGGCCCGCGAGTTGCCGGCCCGTCTGGCCGAGATGGGCCCGGTCGCCCCGATCATCCACGACCGGGTGGCCATCATCGAATCGGCCGTGCTGGGCCAGACGGTCACGTCCTACGCGCCGGGCAGCCCGGCCCACCTGGAGTTCGAGGAACTGGGCCGCTATGTCCTGCAAAGATTGAAGGAGGCCGATTGATGGCCAAGCGCGCCAGGCTCAGCCAACTGAAAAAAGACCTGGATCAGGCCAGGCCGACGCCGCCGGGCGGCCTTTCGCCGGCCGCCCCGGCCATCCGCAAGACCGACAAGAGCACCACCCCCGGCGGCCTGTTGCGCCGGACGATCTACGTCACCGAGGCCGAATGGGCCGCCCTGCTGGAGCGCTCCTACACCAGCGGCCAGAGCGTCTCGGAGATCATCCGCCAGGCCGTGCGCCAGCGTTTGGGCCTCGATCAAGAATAGTCGATGAGCACCTTGCCCGCGCCACCCCGCCGGGCGGCCTCAATGGCCAGGGGCAGCTCGTCGAAGGCCATCACCCGCTCGATCAGAGGCTCCACAGCCAAACGGCCGGCCGCCAGATGGGCCAGGGCCAAAGCCATGTCGCCGCAGCGCGAGCCGATTATCTGAATTTCATCGACCACCACCCGGGCCAGGTTGATCGTCGAAGGCAGGCGCGAGGTTGTCTTGGCCACCACCACGCCCTCGGGCCGGACCAGCTCCAGGGCGGCGTTTATGCCCTCGGGCCGGCCGGTGGCCTCCACCACCACGTCGAAGGCGCCCAGCTTGGCGGCCAACTCCGGCCAAGACGCTTCGGCCGGCGTCAGCTCGACGGCCACGCCCTGGGCGGCGGCCTTGGCCAGGTTCGCGGCGTGGCGGCCGATGAGCAAAAGCCCCGGGCACCACTGGCGCAGGGCCAGGGCCGAAAGCAGCCCCAGCTTGCCGTCGCCCAGCACGCACAGGCGGTGGCGGGCCTTCAGATGCAGTTGCTGGCTGGGCTCCAGGGCCGCGGCCAGGGGTTCGGCGAAAACGGCCTGGCGGTCGGGCAGCTTGTCGGGGACGCGGTGCAGGTTGGCGATGGGCGCCAGCAGCCGCTCGGCGAAGGCGCCGTCCCAGCCCTTGATGCCGATGGCCCGGCGGGTGGGGCAGTGGCGGGCGTCGCCGGCCAGGCAGTTCGCGCAGCCGCCGCAGCCGATGTTGATCTCGGCCACCACCCGTTTGCCTTCCCACTGGGGCGCGTCGGGAGCGCGTTCGACCACGGCCACGAACTCGTGGCCGGCCACGCCGGCAAAAGCGTAGTAGCCCGAAAGCAGCTCCACGTCGGTGTTGCAGACGCCGGCCAGCATTGGCCGCAAGAGGGCCTGGCCGGGGCCGGGCGTGGGCGGGGCGATCTGGGCGCGCTCGATGCGGCCGTCTTGAAAGCGCCAGGCAAGCATGGACATTGGCTCCACTTTGATATTATGCTGTCAAGCCAAGATATTACGCCGGCCAAGCGCGGAAGGGAAGCCATGAAATATCTAGACATCACCTTGCCCCTGCGGCCGGGGATGATCGCCTTTCCCGGCGACCCGGTCTTTGCCATGGAGCCGGTCAGTTCGCTGGCGGCCGGCGACGCCTGCAATCTGGCCCGCCTGACCATGGCCAGCCACAGCGGCACCCACGTCGACCCGCCGGCCCATTATCTGCCAGGCGCCCCCACCGTCGAGGCGCTGGAGTTGGAGCGCCTGATCGGCCCGGCCACGGTGCTGGACCTGCGCGGCGGGCGGCGCATCGATCGCGCGAGCCTGCAACGGGCCGGCTTTACGGGGCAAAAACGCGTGCTGCTCAAGACCGACAACGGCCCGCTGTTGGACGCCGGCGTCTTTCGCGACGACTACGCCTGCCTGGAGCTGGACGGCGCGCGTTTTTTGGTCGAGGCCGGCGTGTGGTTGGTGGGCGTGGATTATCTGAGCGTGGAGGATCACGCCGACGGCGGCTCGCCGGTGCACAAGCTGCTGCTGGCGGCCGGGGTGATCATCGTCGAGTGCCTGCGCCTGGGCCAGGCCCCGGCCGGCGACTACGAGTTGCTCTGCCTGCCGCTTTTGATCACTGGCGCAGACGGCGCGCCGGCGCGGGTGGTTTTGCGCCGGCCCTAGCGGCCAGGAAAGTCAGCGCGGCCAAGGCCAGGCTCAGGCCGATGGTCGGCCAGGGCCAGTGGCGGTCATAGAGGGTGCGCGTGTTCATCAGCGGGGCCACGGCGTAAAGGCTGGGGCCGTCGGTGAGCCGGGCCGCGCCGTCGGGGCCGATCAGGCCGCTGGGGCCACGGTTGGCCGCGCGCAGGCAAGCGCGGCGATTTTCCACGGCCCGCAGGCGCAGTTGCTCCACGGCTTGACGCGGGGCGGCTTGGTCGTCGAACCAGGCCTCGTTGGCCACGTTCAGCAGCAGGTCGGCCCCGGCCATGGTCTGGCGCCGGGCCAGGCCGGCAAAGGCGCTTTCAAAGCAGATCAGCGCGCCGATCTTGGCCGGGCCCAGGTCCAGGGGCGCGATGCTCTGGCCGGGCCAAAGATCCTGGCCACCGGCCAAGGGCGGCAGCCATTGGCGTGGCCAACCAGGGGGCGCGAACTCGCCGTAAGGGGCCAGCTTGGTTTTGTCGTAGTGGGCCACGGCCGCGCCGTCGGGGTTGAGCAGCCAGAGGCGGTTGGTGGGCTTTAGCCCTTGGTCGGTCTCCACCGCGCCCCGCGCGCCCAGGGCCAGGTAGGTCTTCAGCTCCATGGCCAGATAGCGGACAGCCAGGCCGCCGGAGACGGTCTGGAACAGATAATAAGGCGCGGCGGTTTCGGGCCAGGCCACCAGCAGCGGCCGTTGGGGGCGCTGATCCACGGCGGCGCGGGTCAACTGCTCCAGGCGGGCCACCACGGCCCTGGCGGCGGATTTGTCGCGCAACTGGGCCAGGTCGAAGTCGCCCTGCACCGCGCAAACGGCCAGCTTGGGCGCGGCCGCGGCCATGCCGTGGATGACGGCCCGTCGCTCCTGGCCCCACAGCCACGGCGCGATCAGGCACATGGCGGCCAGGGTCAGGCAGATGAAACGGCTGAAAAAAACGCGCCTGGGCCACAACGCCGCCCAGAACAGGGCGTTGACGCCGGCGGCCAGGGTCGAAAGCCCCATCACGCCCCAAAGCTCGGCCGATTGCAGCAGAAAGGGCTCGGCGGCCAGGGCCTGACCCAGGGGCAGCCACGGCAGGCGCAGGCCCACCAAGGCCCGGGCTTGCTCCATGGCCACCCAGGCCAGCGGCGCGGCGGCCAGGGTTAAGGCCGGCCAACGGCGCGGCAGGCGCAAGGCCACGGCGAAGGCCGCGGTGAACAGGCCCTGATAAACATAGCCCAGCGTGGCCATGGCCCAGGTCAACGGCCAACTCAGGCCGCCGTGGGCGGCGATCACCCCGGGCAGCCAGGCAAAGACCACCGCCGCCTGGGCCACGCCCCAGGCCAGGCCGCAAAGCGCCGCTTTCCACCAGCTCAGCAACCGCGCGGCCCAAAGCAGCGGCCCCAGGCAGACCAGGGCCAACGGCCACAGATCGTGGGGCGGCAGGGCCAGGCCGCCGGCCGCGCCGCCCACGGCGCAAAGCAGGGCCAGTGGCAAAACCGAGGCGGTGGCGCGATCTTGGTTCATGCGGGCAAATTACCACCACATGTAGGGCGACCAATACCAATACATGGCCGGCGGGCCGGGGTAGAGCGGCGGCATGGGGTCGTCGAAACGCACGTTCACCGGCCGCTTGGGCCACAGGTGGACGACCTTGCCGCGCAACAGGGCGTAGGTGTATTTGATCTCGCCCAGGGGCAGTTCCTCCACGCCGACCACCTGGCCGGCCACGCTGACCTCGCGGCCGGCCGCGTAGATGGCCGGGTCCAAAAACTGGGGCAGCGAGACGATGAAGCGGCCGTGGCTTTTGTCCACGTCCTGTGGCTGGCCGTTTTGGTCCAGGGGCAGTTGCACCACCTCGACCACCGTGCCCTGGGGCTTGTTGATGGTTTTGATCACCCGGCCGCCCCAGAGGACCGTTTTACCCTTGAAGGCGTCGGGTTGGGCCAGGACTTGATCCAGGCTCAGGTCGGGGCTGAGTTCGGCCTGGATTTGCTGGGGCAGGAAGGTCGGGCCGCAGGCGCTGAGGCCCAGCGCGGCCAGGAGCAGAAGCGTCGTCGTGAAGATGCGGGGCATGACAGTCCTCCGACCGCGTGAATGAATTGTCATGTCGGTAGGCTACATCATTGGCCCGTGCTTGGCAACAGCCTTGATCGACCGCCTTCACGCCGCCATCGGGGCTGGTTTTTTCGCCCACAGCACCAGCCCCGCCGCCACCACGTCGAGGACGATGAAGATGACGAAGGCCCAGTCATAAGAGCCGGTGTATTCGAAAACATGGCCCATGATGATCGAACCCACGCCCTCCAGGGCCAGAAACAGGGCCATGAAGCGAAAGACCCGGGCAAAAGCCAGCCGGCCATAAAGATAGCGCGCCACGATGGGGAAGGTGGACATGATCCCGCCCATGGCGAAGCCGAAAACCAGCACGAAGGCCAGGCTGATGGCCATGCCGCCGGGGACCAGCCCCAGGGCCAGGCCGACGACGTTGCAGATGTTGAGGCAGGCCACGACCTTCAGCGTGTCCAGGCGGTCGCAGATCATGCCCCAGAGGTATTTGCCGGCCGTGCCGGCCAGGGCCGTGGCCGACATCAAGAGCATGGCCGTGTGGTTGTCAAAGCCCACGTCACGCATGCGCGGGCCAAGCTGGAACATCACCCCCACCACGCCCATGGTCGAAAAGGCGTAGGACACGCCGACCTTCCAGAAAGACGGCTCGCGCATGATGCGCGCCGGCGTCCAGGCCATGGCCGCGGCCAGGGATTCGCCCGGCGGCGGCGGCGTGGCCGCCACGTCGCTGGCCAGTTGCTCGGGCGGCTGGCCGTCGACGTATTGGCCCACCGCTTCCGGGCTGTCGCGCACCAGCAGCCAGTTGAGCGGCGCGCCCAGCAGGATGAACAAACCCACCGCCAGGAATGTCGTGGGCAGGTCGCTGCGCTCCAGAATGACCATGGCCGCATAGGGCAGCACCGCCCCGGACAGCGAGATGCCCGCCGCGGCCAGGCCCATGGCCGAGCCCAGCCGTGGGCCGAACCAATTGGACACCGCCGTGTTGGCCACGATGCCGTTCATGGCCCCGTTGCCCCAGACCAGCACGACGAACAGGCCATAAAACAACAGCAGCCCGTCTACCTGACCCAGCATGATGAAGGCCGCCGCCGACACGATGGGCCCGATGGCCATCAGGCGGCGCGGGCCCACCACGCCCACGAAGGTGCCGTAGACCACCTGGGAGATCAGGCCCAGGCCAAAGCCCAGCATCGGCGCATAGTTGAGCTCGGCCCGGCTCCAGCCGTGGGTCTGGCACAGGGGCAACATCAGGGCGTTGAAGATGTAAAACGCCGAGCCGGTGGCCATGAAGTTGGACGTAAAGGCCGCCGCCACCACCCGCCAGCCCCAAAACGGCGTGGCGCTTTCGATTTTCCGCATGGGCCGACTCGCTGTTTGCTTACACGTTTGAATGGCTTGTTTGAGTGTGGCAGGCGGCGCGGGCCCAGTCAACATTGAACGAACGATCGTTCGTAATATCTCAAGGCCACTTTCGCCGGAAGCGGTTTTGCGTCTTGGCCGCCGAAACGGATCAGTGCTATTATCGCCGCCAAGCCTGCCCCGCCAAGCAAACGCGATCACCCGGAGTGTGTCGAAAGATGTCGGTCAGACGCTTTCATGTTTTACTTTTCGCGTGTTGTCTGACTTTGGGCGCCTGCTTGATCGGCGGCCCGGCCAGGGCGGAGCTAAGCCAGGACGAAAGAAAATTCCTGCACGAGATCTACCGCGAACAGACCAGGCGCGACGTGGGCTTTTTCAAGGTGCTGGCCGGGTTGACCAACATGGTGCTTTCACCCGACCTGTCGTCGGCCTTTTTGCGCACCGACGATGACGAATACGGCGTTTCGGGCGTGCGCTTTTCCAGCACCAAGCTGCCGTTTTATCACACCTTCAAATCGGAAAAGCACGATTGGTCCATCTTTGCCGGGCTGACCCTGGGCTATCTGAACGCCGCCCAAGATATCGACGCGCCGGCGGTTTTCAACGAT
Organism: Desulfarculus baarsii DSM 2075; assembly: GCF_000143965.1. Classification (GTDB taxonomy): domain Bacteria; phylum Desulfobacterota; class Desulfarculia; order Desulfarculales; family Desulfarculaceae; genus Desulfarculus; species Desulfarculus baarsii. Next base: position 1,673,862 of record NC_014365.1, read on the forward strand.
CAGGACGAGCGCCTGGCGGTCAATTCCAGGTGGAAGGGCTACTCGGGCAACGTCGAGGCGGGGCTCAACTATCCGTTGGGACTGGGCTTTACCGTCAGCCCGTCGCTGGGCTTTGGCTTGGCCCAGTTGCGCAACAGCGTTGATTACCTCAACGCCTTCGGCAAAAACGAACTGGCCCCCATCATCGATGGCGTCACGGCCAACTTTTACGTGGACACCCTCAACTACAGCGCCGGCCTGGCCCTGGCCTACGATCTGGCCCTGGGCCCGGTGGATTTGCAGGCCAAGGCCAAATACAGCTACGTCTACACCCAGGCCTACGACAGCACCGACGAGGTCCAGCGTTTTCACGAACACACCGGCGTTGCCAGCGGCCGCCTGCAATTGCGCGGGCCCACCGGCCTGTCGCCCTGGGGCCTGCCCCTGGGCTGGGAGCTGTTCACGGCCCAGAACTGGCTGCCCGACATCGACAAGGAAGTCTTGGGCTTTACGTATTATTGCGAATTCGGCGGGGCCTTGGCGGTGGAGATAGCCAAGGCCGGCCTGCCGGTGCGCGCGCTGAAGTTGGGCGGCTCGGGGCTGGTGGGCGACGGCGTCAGCGGCTGGTCGTTGATCCTGGGCTATTCGTTCTAGGCGTGGCGCGCAAAAAACGGCCGCGACCCCATCGACGGGGCCGCGGCTTTTTGATTCAGGCGCTTTGACGCTAGTCGTTCATCTCGTAGAGGCCTTCCAGGGCGTAGACGTGTTCGGCCCAGATCGTGCCGAAGCGGGCCATGTCCACGTTGGGTCGGCGGATCATCTTCATGCACAGGTCCATCTGCTGGTCGGTGCTGCTGGGCTTTTGATAAAGCTCCATGGCGAACTTGGAGAAATCGCGCACGAAGCAGTCGAAGATCTGGTCGATGAGCGCCTCTTCCAGGCCCTCATGGGCGGCCGCCTCCAGGATGAGCTGGCCGTAGGGCACCAGGGTGAAGATCTCGCCTAGGCTGAGCAGGAAGTCGGTGTCGCGGGCCTGGTCCTTGCTGGGCGTGGCCTGGGACAGGAATCGCTCGAGCACCTTGACCTGCTCGCTGAAGATCTTGACGTTGGGCAGATGCTCCCACTTGGCCAGCACCGGCCGGAAGTCGTGGAACTGGATCTGGCCCAGGCCACGGGTGGGGCCCTGATCCCAGAGGAACGAGTCGCAGGCGGCGTCGCCGCGCTTGGGCGTCTCGGGGTAGGCCTTGGGGTTGAAGAAATAGTTGGCCATGAACTTGACGATCAGGGCCATGTTGACGTGGGCGGTGCCCTCCAGCTTGGGCAGGCCGCGAATGTCCGAGGCGGCCGAGGAGAAATACATCTCGTTCTCGAAGCCCTTGGCCGCGATGACGTTCCAGAGCATGTCGATGATGTTTTCGCCCTGGACGGTGACCTTCATCTTGACGATGGGGTTGTAGAGCAGATAGCGGCGGTCGTCGGCGTTGGCCGAGCGGAAGTAGTCGGAGGCCCTTTGGGCGAAGAGCTTCATGGCCACCAAGCGGGCGTAGGCGTCGACGAAGATCTGGCGCACGTGGGGGAAGTCGGTGACGAACATCTTGTAGAGCCGACGGTTGGCCGCGTGGTTGATCGACTCGTAGAGGGCGTGGGTGCAGATGCCCACCGAGGCCCAACCCAGGTTGTATTTGCCCACGTTTACCGTGTTCAGCGCCGAATCCCAGGCGTGGGGGCCCCGGGCGATGATGTCGGCCTCGCCGACGGGATAATCGTGCAGGGCGTACTCGGCCACGTACATCTGGCTGTCGACGACGTTTTTGACCAGCTCGAACTTCTCGTGGCCCGGCTGGGCGGCGAAAAAGACGTATTCGTTGTCGGTGCCGGCCATGCGGCCGAAGGTGCTGAGGATGGCCGCCTTGTTGCCGTTGCCGATGTAATACTTGCCGCCACGGGCCTTGTAGCCGCCCTGGCCGTCGCCGGAGAGGGTCATGTCGGTGGTGTAGATGTCGGCGCCGTGCTCGCGCTCGCTGAGGCCAAAGCCAAAGATCGCCCCGTCCTTGAGCAACTGGGCGGTGCGTTTTTTGATGGCCTCGTTATGGCTCATCCACAGCGGCCCCAGGCCCAGGATGGTCACCTGCCAGGTATACCAATAGACCAAGCCATAAAAGCCCAGGATCTCGTTGAACTCGCAGTTGCGGTAGGTGTCCCAGCGGGTCTGGCCGTCGCCGTAGGCCTGGGGCGTCAGCAGGTTGTAGAAGATCTGGTTGTCCTTCTGAAACTCCAGGAAATCGTCGTACCAGATGCGGTCGCGGTAGTCGGCCTTGAGGTTGCGTTTGCCCTTGCGCTCAAAGAAATCGATGGTCTTGACCATGATTTCCTTTGAGATTGCGTCGGGATAGGCCCTGGTGTGGTTTTTGGGATTTAAAAGGATCATGGTGTTCCCTTTGCGTGGAGCTGCGAGAGCGTTGGCGATTGTTGGGCAAAATCTATAGGCCGTGGCCGCGCTTTGTCAATATCGAACAGTCCGGCCTGGTTGAATGGCCAGAACCCGTGGCCCGGCTCGCCCGTGACGATCAATAAAACACGGTTTCGTTTTGAGGCCGCTGCACGGGGCAGGATGCCCCCCGTGCGCACTCTCGTTTTGGGATATTGTGTCATGCCGGAGCGGCCGGCGTCACGCCCAATATGCGAGGCCTGACCGCGCATGATTTTCGCTTTGTTTCCGAGAAAAAATCCTGATACTTCGTCGCGGCCATTGGCAAAGCCCTGGGCTGAACTTATGTTTATGCGTAACAGCCTGACTCAAACGAGAAGGAGCAGCCATGTCAGCGCAACAGTTCATGTTCGGCCCGCAAGACTTTTGCCGGCAGGACGAAACCGACGACAAGCTATTTTACGCCAAGCCGCGCCTGGTCTCGCACCTGGACCGCACGGCCCTGGCCACGGTGGAGCGGCTCATCGGCAGCTTGGTGATCGAGGAGCGCCCGGTGATCCTGGACCTGATGGCCAGTTGGGACAGCCACCTGCCGCCGGCGCTCGCGCCCGGCCGAGTGGTGGGTTTGGGGCTTAACGCGGAGGAGCTGCGGGCCAACCCGGCCTTGGACGAATTCGTCGTGGCCGACCTGAACCAGAGCCCCACCTTGCCCTGGCCCGACGCGACCTTTGACGTGGTTTTGAACACCGTCTCGGTGGACTACCTCACCCGGCCGCTGGAGGTCTTCGCCGAGGCGGGCAGGGTGCTCAAGCCCGGCGGGCTGTTTTTGGTGACGTTCTCGGACCGCTGGTTCGAGCCCAAGGTCACCCGCGTCTGGCGCGGCTCCAGCGAGGCCGAGCGCATCTTTTTGGTCGAGGAGCTATTTCGCGCCGCCGGCTGCTTTGGCCCGACCAGGGTTTTCACCAGCCGGGGCAAGGACCGCCCGGCCGACGACAAGTACGCCGCTTTGGGCCTGCCCAGCGACCCCATCGTCGCCATCTTTGCCGACAAGGCCGGCGGCGATCCGACGCGGCGGCCCAGGCCTCTGCCGGCCGACGATCGCCACGCCCCGGACAAGGCCGAACTGGCCCGGCGCTACGCGGCCGTGGGCCAAACCCTGGCCTGCCCTCACTGCGGCCAGGGCCTGCGCAAGTGGGCCGTGCCCCAGACGCCCTTCACCGAGTGGGACAACGACTTCATGTACGTCTGCTTCAACGACGCCTGCCCCTATCTGCGGGCCGGTTGGGACGCCATGAGCCGCCAGGGCAACCACGGCGTGTCGTATCGCTTGATGTACAACCCCGAAAATGGCGGCTGCATGCCCATCCCCGTGCAGAGCCTGAGCACCTTGCGTGACGGCCTGATCGACTGAACCGCCCGCCGCCGCGTGTTTCGCGCCGCCCTCGACGAGGGGGCGGTTTTTTTGTGCCGACACTCTGGTAATATTTGTGTGGCAATCAGGTAATACCTGATGTTACGATAAGTCAGATGACAACCCAGTGGCGAGGAGCGGCCCGTGGAGCAAAGCAAACAGCCGGCCAAACGGCTTTCCGACATAATCGAGGACAGGCTCGTCGAGATGATCCTCGGCGGCGATTTTCCGCCCGGCGCGGCCCTGCCCCTGGAGCGCGATCTGGCCGCCGGCCTGGGCGTGGGCCGGCCGACCCTGCGCGAGGCGCTCCAGCGCCTGGAGCGCGACGGCTGGCTCAGCGTGCGCAAGGGCCAGCCCACCAGGGTCAACGACTATTGGCGCGATGGCAATCTGAACATCATGGCCGCCCTGGCCCGCCATCACGCCAAGGCTCCGGCCCTGTTCATCGACTATCTGCTGGAGCTGCGCGTGGCCCTGACGCCCGCCTACGTCCGTCAGGCCGTGGAGGCCGACGCGGCCAGGGTGGTGGCCATGCTGGTCGAGCACGACCAACTGGCCGACGATCCGGCCAGCTTTGCCGATTTCGACTGGCGCTTGCAGAAAAACCTGGCCCGCGCGGCGGCCAACCCGGTCTACGCCCTGATGCTCAACAGTTTTGACACGGCCTATCTGCCGCTGGCCACGGAATATTTTGGCGGCGCGGCCAACCGCCGGGCCTCGGCGCGCTTTTATCGGCGGCTGATGGAGGCGGCCATGGCCCGCGATGGCGCTTTGGCCGCCGAGGTGGCCAGGGCGGCCATGACCGCGGCCATGGAAAATTGGCGGGCCGACCGCGCGGCGTTGGACCGCGCCGCCGGCGAGGAGCTCTCATGAGGCGCTGGAATGGCTGGGGCGACGAAGGCGTGTTGCTGGACGCGCCCGAGAGCGCCGTGGTTTTCATCGAAGGCAAGGTCGGTCCGGGCCGGCCGCCGGCCGACGCCAGCCTGGAGCGGGCCTTGGCCGCCGTACCCACGCCGCGCCTGAGCGCGCCGGCGTTCGTGGATCAAAGCCCCCTGGCCCGCCTGCGCCACAGCCTGGGCGAGAGCCTGCCCGACATGATCGCCGTGCGCGCCGGTCGTTTGCCGGGCTACGTCGACGGCGTGGCCTGGCCCACCTCAGCCGACGAAGTCCGCCAGGCCCTGGCCTGGGCCGCCCAGGCCGGCGCGGCGGTGATCCCCTATGGCGGCGGCACCAGCGTGGTGGGCCACCTGGACCCTGGCGGGTTGGACAGGCCGACGCTTTCGCTGGACATGTCGCGCTGCTCGGCCCTGCAAGAGCTCGACGGCGATGGCCGCCTGGCCGTTTTCGGCGCGGGCGCGGCCGGCCCGGACGTGGAGGCGGCCTTGCGGGCCCACGGCTTCACCCTGGGCCACTTTCCCCAATCGTGGGAATACTCCACCCTGGGCGGCTGGATCGCCGCGCGGTCGTCTGGCCAGTTTTCGCTGGGCTATGGCCGCATCGAGGCGCTGTTTGTCGGCGGTCGGCTGGAGACGCCGCGGGGCGAGCTGGTTCTGCCGGCCCTGCCGGCCTCGGCGGCCGGGCCCGATCTGCGTCAGGTCGTGCTGGGCTCGGAGGGCCGCTTGGGCGTGATCACCCAGGCCACGGTCAAGATCAGCCCCGCGCCCCAGGTCGAGGATTTGCGCGGCGCATTTTTCGCCGACCAGGGCCAGGCCGTCGACGCGGCGCGGTCCCTGGCCCAGAGCGGGCTGCCGCTGACCATGGTCCGGCTGAGCCTGCCCGCCGAGACCGAAACGAGCCTGCGCCTGGCCGGCGGCGGGCGGGCCATGGTGGCGCTGCGCAAATACCTGGCCTGGCGCGGCGTGGGCCAGGGCATGTGCCTGATGCTTTACGGCTTTTGCGGCGGGCGGCGGGCGGCGCGCTGGGTCATGGCCGAGGCCGGGCGCGTCGTGGCCCGCGCGGGCGGGGTGGCCGTGGGCCGGCGGCCGGGTCGGCAGTGGCTGCGAAACCGTTTCAGCTTGCCATATTTGCGCAATAATCTCTGGGCCATGGGCTACGCGGCCGACACCCTGGAGACCGCCACGCCCTGGCGGGCGGTCCTACCGATGGCCCAGGCCATCGAAGAGGCCTTGGCCGGCAGCCTGGCCGACGAAGGCGAGCGCGTCCACGCCTTTACCCATTTGTCGCACGTCTATGCCCACGGGGCCAGCGTCTACACCTCTTACGTTTTTCGTCTGGGCCAGGGCCCAGAGCAGACGCTGGCGCGCTGGCGCAAGCTCAAAGCCGCCGCCAGCCGGACCATCGTGGCCAATGGCGGCACGATCAGCCATCAGCACGGCGTGGGCCTCGATCACAAGGCCTATCTGCCGGCCGAAAAAGGCCCCTTGGGCCTGGATCTGCTGCGCGCCCAATGCGCGGCCATGGACCCAAAGGGCATGATGAACCCCGGGAAGTTACTCGATTAACGAAAGGACCGCGTCATGGAGCGCCAAGCGGCGTTGGAAAGCCTGGGCCGGCCCTGGGACGTGATCGTCATCGGCGGCGGGATCAACGGCGCGGGGGTCTTTCGTCTGGCCGCCGCCAGCGGGTTGCGCACGCTTTTGCTCGAACAGCGCGATTTCAGTTGGGGCGCTTCCAGCCGCACGGGCAAGCTGGTGCACGGCGGCTTGCGTTATCTGCTGCAAGGCCAACCGCGCACGACCTGGCGCTCGGTGCACGAGCGCGAGCGTCTCTTGCGCGGCTACGGCGGCCTGGTGGAGGGCTTGGGTTTTTTGTTTCCGCTGAGCAAGCGTCTGCGCCTGGCCAAGCCGTTGGTGCATCTGGCCCTGACCGGCTACGAACTGATGGCCGGCCGCTGGAGTTACAAGTTCCACCGTCCGGCCGCCTTCGCCATGTTGGCCCCGCGTTGCGATCAAGGGCGCCTCTGCGGCGGTTTCGCCTTCCAAGACGCCACCGCCGACGACGCCCGGCTGGTCTATCGCCTGTTGCAGGAGGGCCGGGCCATGGGCGGGGTCGCCGTCAACTACTGCTCGGCGCGGGCCTTTGACCGCGCTCACGACGGTCAGGCGCGGGGTCTGGAGGCCGTCGATGAACTGACCGGCCGTTCGTATCTGGCCCGGGGCAGGGTGATCTTGAACGCCAGCGGAGCCTGGACCGACGACGTGCGGGCCCATCTGGGCCAACGGCCCCGCCTGCGCCGTCTGCGGGGCAGTCATCTGATCCTGCCCCGTTGGCGCTTGCCGCTGGGCCAGGCCGTGGGCCTGCAACATCCGGCCGACGGTCGGGCCATGTACGTCATGCCCTGGGAAGGGGCCACGCTGGTGGGCACCACCGACATCGACCACGAGCAGGACATGACCGCCGAGCCGCGCATCCAGCCGGAAGAGGGGGCTTATCTGCTGGAGGCGTTGGCCTATTGGTTTCCCTCGCGGGGCATGGGGCCTGGCGACGTGCTCTCCACCTACGCCGGCGTGCGGCCGGTGATCGACAGCGGCAAGAAAGACCCCTCCAAGGAGTCTCGCGACCACGCCGTCTGGAGCGAGCACGGCGTGGTGACCATGACCGGCGGCAAGCTGACCACCTTTGGTCTGGTGGCCCGCCAAGGCCTGGCCGCCGCCGCCAAGTGGCTGCGCCTGTCGCGCCGGGTGGAGGGGCCGGGGCTGGTCGCGCCCCGGCCAACGGCCGCCGACGAAGATGCCCTGGCCGCGTTGCCGTCACGTCAGGCCAGGCGTTTGCTGGGGCGCTACGGAGAACTGGCCCCGCTGGTGGCCGCCCTGGGCGACGGCCAGGTGGTGGCCGGGACGGACGTGCTTTTGGCCGAACTGCGCTGGGCCGCCGCCAACGAAAACGTGGCCCGCCTGGAAGACCTGATGCTGCGACGCACCAGGCTGGGCCTGTTGTCGTCCGACGGTGGCGAGTCCGTGCTCGACCAGATCGGGGCGGCGATCCAGGCCGCCGCCGGCTGGGACGAGGCCCGCTGGCGAAAAGAGCGCCAAGATTATCGCCGAGCCTGGCGCGAGGCCTACAGTCCGGGGTTGCTGACGTGCTAAAATCGTGGCCGTTCATGGCTTGAGCGCGGGAGGGGCCGATGAGCGAAGAGCACAACGTCCTGGCCATCGACGTGGGCACGCAAAGCGCGCGGGCCTTTGTGTTCGGGGCCGATGGCGCAATGATCGACGGCGCGCGGGCGGTCTACGATCAACCCTATCATTCGCCCCAGCCTGGCTGGGCCGAGCAAGACCCGCGCATGTATTGGGACAAGCTGGCCGAGGCCTGTCACGGCCTGTGGCGGCGCGATCTGGCCCGGCCCGAGAGCCTGGCCGCCGTGGCCGTGACCACCCAACGCAATACCGTCGTCTGCCTCGACGCCCAGGCCAGGCCCCTGCGGCCGGCCATCGTCTGGCTGGACCAGCGCCGCGCCAGCGATTTGCGTCACTTGAGCCGGCTTTGGCGGGCGCTGTTCGGCGTGGCGGGCCTGGGCGGCACCATCGATTACCTCATGGCCGAAGCCGAGGCCAACTGGCTGCGCCAGCATCAGCCCGAGATTTGGCGCGACACGGCCCACTACCTGTTTCTTTCGGGCTATATCAACCACAAGCTGACCGGGCGTTTCGCCGATTCCACGGCATGTACGGTCGGCTACATGCCATTCGACTACAAGGCCCAGCGTTGGGCCGGCGATCTTTCGTGGAAGTGGAGCGCCATCCCCGTGCCGCGGCGGGCCTTGCCGGAGCTTGTGTCGCCGGGCCGCGAGCTGGGCCGCGTCAGCGCCGAGGCGGCCGGCTACACCGGGTTGCCCGTGGGCCTGCCGGTGATCGCCGGGGCCTCGGACAAATCTTGCGAGGTGCTGGGCGCGGGCTGCCTGTCGCCGCACCAGGGCTGCATCGGCTATGGCACCACCGCCACCATCAACGTCAACTGCGACAAATACATCGAGCCCATCGCCCTGGTGCCGCCGTACCCCAGCGCCAAGGCCGGGTCGTACAACCTGGAAGTCCAAATATTTCGCGGCTTTTGGATGGTCAGTTGGTTCAAGGAGCAGTTTGCCCAGCTCGAGCAGGAAGCGGCCAGGCTGCGGGGCGTGGAGGCCGAGGTGCTGCTGGAGGAACTGGCCAGCGATGTGCCGGCCGGCTCCATGGGCCTTGTTTTGCAGCCGTTCTGGAGCCCCGGCCTGCGCCACCCCGGCCCGGAGGCCAAGGGGGCGATCATCGGTTTTGGCGGCGCGCACAAAAAACAGCATCTCTACCGGGCCATGTTGGAAGGCCTGGCCTTTGCCCTGCGCGACGGCCGCGAGCGCATCCAGCGCCGCGACAAAACCAAACTGAGCGAGCTATACGTCTGCGGCGGCGGTTCGCGCAGCGACTTGGCCATGCAGATCACCGCCGATGTCTTCAATCTGCCGGCCAGCCGCCCGGCCCATTTCGAGGCCTCGGGCCTGGGCGCGGCCATGCTGGCCTGCCTGGGTTGCGGCCTGCATGAAGACCTGTCCGGAGCGGTGCGGGCCATGACCGCAACGGGCCGCACTTTCGAGCCGGACCGGTCTAACGTGGGCGTCTACGACGAACTCTACGACAAGGTGTATCGCCGGATGTACAAGCGCCTGCGGCCGTTTTACCAGCGCATCATGGCCGTCACCGGCTATCCCGCGCCGGCGGGAAAAGATTAGGACGGGCTAACCATCTGGCCAGCCGACCCGATATGATCTTGACAAAGGGGCGTGTTCGTTCTATTTTTCAATAATCGAAATCGTTGTCCGCTTGTGAGCAATCTTCATCGAAACGGATTTGATCAAGACTCGGAAGTCAACATTGAACGCTCGCTGCCTGTTCGTCGCGTTAGTTGTTTGTTGCATATGCGCATGCTTGCCGCCGACGGCCTTGGCGGTCGATGAATGTTCGCTGATGAAGCAGGCCGAGTGCCTGTTTGTCCAGCGAAACGACCTGCCCAAGGCCCGGGCCGCGGTTGAATCCTATCGCCAAGTGCTCAAAGAAGATCCCCAACAGGTCGAGGCCTCGATCAAGCTGGCCAGGTTGCTGATATTCATCGGCTCCCAAAAAGATTTGCAAAACGAGGGCCGTTATTACATGGAGGCCATCGAGGTCTCGCGACAGGCCCTGCGTTATCATCCCAACGACCCAGGGCCCCACTATTGGCTGGGCGTGGCCTGCGGCCTGATGGCCGACGTCTCCGGCGGCTTCACGGCCTTGGGCCTGGTCGACGACACCAAGCAGCAGATGGAGACGGTGATCAAGCTCGACCCCACCTACGATTACGGCGGGGCCTACCGCGTGCTGGGCCGGTTGCACACCAAATTGCCTTTCATCGTCGGCGGCGATAAAGAAAAAGCCGAACGCTACCTGCGCTTGGCCCTCAAGCTGGGCCCCACCTACATGCTCAACCACCTCTACCTGGCCGACCTGCTGATGGTCACCGACCGTTACGCCGAGGCCGAAGTCGTTCTGCGCCAGGTGCTGGCCGCCTCGGCCCAGCGCGGCCTGGAGCCCGAGGACAAGCTCTGGAAGATGCACGCCGGCGACGCCCTGGCCCATCGCATCGTCCGCTGAAGGCCGCTCGTCGGCGGCCCGTCCGCTGCCCACACCACAATATAATGCGCTTGACGTCTTCGGGGCCGGCTTATATAGTGCCGACATGATCGACACCCTGCCCGAAAAAAAATGGCGCGTGCGCAACCAATCGCCGAGCGAGGCCGCCCGGCTGGCCCGTGAGCTTGGCCTGCCGCCGCTGGCCGGCCAGTTGTTGTGCAATCGTGGTCTGGTGGACGCGGCGTCCGCCCGCGATTTTCTGCGGCCGCGCCTGGCCGATCTGCCCGGGCCGGATGGCTTTCAGGGCATGGGCAAGGCCGCGAGCCTGGTGGCCGAGGCCGTGCAAGCTGGCCAAGTGATCGGCGTGGCCGGTGATTACGACGCCGACGGCGTGACGGCCACGGCCCTGCTGGTCGATTTTCTGCGCCAATGCGGCGGCAAGGTGGTCTGGGATCTGCCCCACCGCCTCAGCGAAGGCTATGGCTTCTTGCCGCCCAGGGCCCAACGCCTGGCCCAGGCCGGGGCGCGCCTGGTGATCACCGTCGATTGCGGCGTCTCCGATATCGACGGCGTCGGCGCGGCCAAGGAGTTGGGCCTTACCGTGATCGTCACCGATCACCACCAACTGCCGCCCGGCGTGGCCGCGCCGGCCGACGCCATGGTCAACCCCCAACAAGACGCCTGCGCCTTGGCCAAGCACCTGGCCGGCGTTGGCGTGGCCTTTTACCTGGCCGCCGCCTGCCGGGCCGAGCTGCGGGCCAGGGGCTGGTTCGCCACGCGCCCCGCGCCAAATCTGCGCCAAAGCCTGGACTTGGTGGCCGTGGGCACCTGCGCCGACGTGGTGCCGCTGGTCGGCCACAACCGCATTTTGGTTCGCGAGGGCCTGCTGGTGCTGAATCAGGGCGGCCGGCGAGGTCTGCGAGCCCTGGCCGACGCCTCCGGGGCGCGCGGCCCGCTGGACGCCAAGGATCTGGCCTTTGCCTTGGCCCCGCGCATCAACGCCGCTGGCCGGATCGATCATCCGGCCCAGGCCCTGGAGCTTCTGCTCTGCCAAGACGAGCCCCAGGCCGCCCAACGGGCCCGCCTGCTCGATCAGCTCAACCAACAGCGCCGGGCCATCGAGCAGGAAATGCTCGGCCAGGCCCTGGAGGACGTGGCCAGCGAGCCACGCCATCAGCGGGCGCGGTTGTTGGTGTTGGGCCGCGCGGGTTGGCACCGTGGGGTGCTGGGCATCGTGGCCAGCCGGGTGGTGGAGGCCACCGGCAAACCGGCGCTTTTGTTTGCCATCGAAAACGGCACGGCCGTGGGCTCGGGCCGTTCGGTGGAGGGCTTTCATCTGCAAAGGGCCTTGGTGGGGGTCAAACATTTGCTGCAACACTTCGGCGGCCACGCTCAGGCCGCCGGCATGACCACGGCCACGGCCAATCTGCCCGAGTTGTGGCGTCAACTCGACCAGGCCGCCCAGGCCGCCCTGCCGCCCGGTGAGGGCGCGGCGTCGCTGGAGTTGGAGACGGCCGCCCACGTCAGCCAGCTTGGCCCGGGCCTGGTGGATTTTCTGGCCGACTTGGCTCCCCACGGCCAGGCCAACCCCGAACCGCTGCTTTTGGTCGAAGGGGCGACGGTGCTGAGCGCCTCCAGCGTGGGCCGTGGGCATCTGCGCCTGCTGTTGGGCGGGGCGGCCGCGCCGCTGCCGGCGTTCTGGCTTGGCCACGGCGAACTGGCCGCCGACATTGGCGGGCCGCTCAGCCTGGCCTGCCAGCCGCGCGTCTCGACTTACGGCGGCAGACATCTGGAGCTTTTCATTCACGATCTGCGGCCCGGCGTCTGAGCCGGCCGCCCATTGGCGCGGCCTTTCCCTGGCCCGCCGCCGTGCGCTCGGCCACAATGGCCCCATGAATGATCCGCGCGTCGAAATCATCAAAACCGTGGGAACGGCCCGATTTTTTGGCCGGCGACTGCGGCCGCTGCAGTGGCGGCCGTTGCTTGGCCGCGAGGCGGGCCATGCCGTCCAGGCCCTGGCCATCCTGGAGGCGGCCGGGCTGTTCTGGCGTGGCCTCGCCTGGCCAGACGGTCGTGCGGCCGACGAGCGGAGCGCGCCGGGCGACCTGCCGGCCGTGTTGGGGCTGGAGTTGGCCTCGTTGTGCCGCGCGCCTTGGCTCGATGACGATGACCGCGATGATTTGCTCAGCCTGGATAAGCACTTGCGCTCGGCGCGCGATTATCCCCAATTGTCGTGCGCCGCTTGCGCCCAGCAACGGGCCGCTGGCGAGGACGCGGCCGATTGCCGGGGCTGCCCCCATCAGCCACCGCCGGACGCGGCCCTGGCCGCCCTGGAGTTCGTCTCGCTGTTGGCCGACCTGCCAAAGGAACTGCGCGCGGTGACGTTGGCCGCAGCCGGCGCTTGCGCCGACCCAGCCCGGCCGTGGGCGCTGCCGGCCCAATTGGCGTTGATCCATCGCTATCGGCGAGGCGAGGAGCGGCGTTGAAAATCGACTCGACCATTGTTAGCCGTGCTATGATAAAGAACTCGCAGGGGAGGGGCCATGTTCGGGGCAATCGGTCGGCGGCTCGACGACGAGGAAATGCGCCGTATCTTGGCGCAATGCAAGGCGATCGCCATCGTTGGGCTGTCGCCGAGGGCCGAGCGCGACAGCAACATGGTCGCCCGCTATCTGCAAGGGGCCGGATACCAGATCATCCCGATCAATCCGGCCGAGGAAAGCATTCTGGGCCAACGCTGCTACCCCGACTTGCTATCCGTGCCACAACACATCGATATTGTTGATGTGTTTCGTCGGCCAGACGCCGTTGGCCCCATCGCCAGCCAGGCCGTGGCTTGCGGCGCTGGAGCTCTTTGGCTGCAGCTGGGCGTGAGCAACCAGCCGGCCGAGGACCAGGCCCGAGCGGCCGGCTTGGCGGTTATCAGCGACAGTTGCATCAAGGTCGAACACATGCGTTTGCTTGGTCGGGCCAATGATGCGCTATTATGACAAAGATCGGCCCGGCCCACGGCAAGGGCCCCAGGCGACGGGTTTCTGGCGTCGGGCGCGCCTGCGGGCGCGGGCGATCCTGTTTGGTCGGGTCTCGCGGGAGATGGTCTTGTGGCTGGGCGCGGCGTTGATCGTCCTGGCCTTGGCCCTGGCCCTGCTGGGGTTGAGCAATCTGGCCGGCGGGCGCTACCAGCCGGTGCACGACCCGGCCGCGCAGATGATGATTCGGCGCTAATTGTTAATCATCGCCGAAATGGCTGCCGATAGGTTGATCATGAAAACAATGCTACGCCTCAGCATCGCTTCGTTGTTTTGCTTGGCCGCGCTGCTCGCCGGCTGCGCCGACGGGACCACGCCCATCACCACCAGGGCCATTGAGGAGCGCTACCTGGGCATGGGCGAAGCGGTGCGCATGTACGAATACGGCGAGTTGTTGTTGGCCGATGGCCGCTACAAAGAGGCCTACACCGCTTTTTTGAGCGCCGAGCAAAACGCCTACACCAGCGACCTGCGTGAGGCCGCCCGCAAGCGCCGCATGTGGCTGGGCGAATCGATAAAGGCCATGGAGGCTGGCGGCCAGCCCTTGCCGCCGCCGGCGGACCTGGGCGAAAAACCCGATTTGCGCGCCGCCGCGCCCCAGAGGCCGTCCACATCGCCGTCCACGACCATGCTGGAGCCGCCCCTGGAAAGCCAGCAACTCTTGCCGGGCCTTCGCCCCGGCGACCCGCCGATCATCATCCCCGCCGCGCCAGCCAGCCCGCGCTGAGGCGTGCCGCGCGTCAGGTTCAGGCGTTGAGCGCCGCCTTGACGTCGGGCCTGTATTTTTCGTGGATGTCGTCGAAGGCCACGGGGACGCGGTCTTTCAGTTCGGCCAGCAACGGCAGCATGACCTGCCTGATCTGGGGGTGCGACGGCTTTCCGCAGCGCAGATCCAGCACGTGCCGCCACTCGCGCAGATTGGCCGTCATCACCACTTCGGTTTTCAGGCTGTTGGGCAGGACGCTACGCGCCTCCTGAGGTTTGGCGCCCATGGTCAACAGCGTCAGGTAGGCCGCCTCGGCTTGTCGCATGGACTGGAGCCACAATCCGTAGGCCTCGGAGTCCTCCGGCCAGAAAGGCGGCTTGATCACCGTGATTTCGTTGCCGAACTTGTCTTTGGCGTAATTGGCGTAACGGGTGCTTTCCTGGCTGAAGGAGGCCAGGCGATGCCGCACCAACTCGTGGGATACGCCGCGATCGCAGACAAAGCGCACCGTGCAACTGGAGTGCTCCAGCACGCTGTGGTGCTTGGACGCAATGATGCGACCGACAAAGGCGTCGGCCGAGTCGGCGGACATCATGTCTTCGGATTTGTAACAGGTGCGCCCGGCCAGCTCGATGAGTTTGAGCACGGACGCGCCGTCGGGCAGGCTGAGAATCTGGTGGTAGGGCTCGATAATCCTCATTGGCGCTTTCAAGCGGCGGGCCGTCATCCTTGGCGGCCCGCCACCCGGCTACTGACGCGTGGTCAGATAATTTTTCACCGCTGGCGAATCAAGCTGGACCAGCATGTCTTTCATTGCCGGCCATTGCCGGCCGATGGCCTTGTCGGCGATCTCCAGCATCATGCTTTGCAGCAGGGGATCGCCTTTGAGCTTTTGCACCAGGGCGTCGGCCACCTGCCCCCGAATCCGGGTCGCGTCGGCGGATTCGGCCGTCGCGGCTGACCGGGCGCCGGGCCCCTGTTTGGTTTTGGACCTGAGCGGCGGCAGCATGGCGCTGGCGGCGAACTCCAGAATGGTCCTGTCCATCTCGTCGATGGCCATGTCGGTGAACAAGCTGGTGTCGTCGAGCAACCGCCTGACTTGTTCGGGGGTCAGGCGCTGGCTGGCCGGCATTTCCTCGGCATCGTCGAAGCCCAGAATCCTGGCGCGGTATTGGTTGAACAAGTTGGCCCTGACTTCGTCGTCAAACAATTCGTCGTGCAGCAGCTTGACTTCACTGGCGGTGTAGGTGACAGGCCTGACCAGCGACAAAAGCTCGATGGCCGCGTCGGCCTTGGCCTGGAGAGTGTTCTTTTGCCTGGCGACCCTCTGGGCCATGGCGATGCGGCGATACTCGGGAACCAGCTTCCACGAGGGATCGCGGGCGATCATGTCGGCCAGATCGGCTATCGCCTTGGCGCCCTGGGCCTTGCCCACCGCCACGCCGTAATAGCCGAAACCGTCGCCGCCCTCGAACAGCTCCCGCTGGCTGACCGCACCGAGCTTGATGCGGGTCTGGTAGCTGCGTTTGACGATCAGCAGGGTTTGTCCTTTGTCGATCAGGAAGACGTCGGCCTGCAAGGAAGTGACGATGTTGGTGCTGGGCATGACATAGCCGCCCATGTCGACTTGGCCCTTGGTGGCCACGTTGGTGGCGGCATAAACTGGCAACAGAGCCCCGTTGGCGAGGACTTGCGGCACCCGATAGGCATTGGAGCCGGCCTCCTCGATGCCGAAAGCGTTGACCACGACCTTGAGGCTAAGCGGAGCGCTTTCGTCGTTGGACACCGACGCCGAAGGCAGGTCGGCGAACAGCTTGGTGGCCGCCAAATCGGCGCGGAGTTGGCTGGTGATTTCCGGCGCGAAAATGCGGACGTTGTAATTGGGCGCTTCCCACGTGCCTTCTTCCCAGGTGCGCTTGTCGATCACCGTGGGCATTTCGGTCGCCGCGTCGATGCTCATTACCGGGCCGCGCAGGGGGTCGCGGGCCTCGCGCTGTATCTTCAGGTACGCGCAGCCAGTCGACGCAAGGGAAATGGCTGCGATGGCCACAATAAAAAACAGCTTTGCCAAGCCGAGCTTCACCGCATCCTCCTACCGTGGATAGAGTTCTGCCCGAGGCTAAACTCAATGCCCCCATCTTGTCAAGAAAGGGTTGCTTGGCCGGGCCAGAAAAGCGATGTCAGCGCCCCGCTCAGTGATGCCGATAGTGGCGGATTAGCCCGGCCACCACGCCAAGCACCCGCACGTCCTCATGCCGCAGGATGATCGGCTCCATGCCCGGGTTGGCTGGTTGAAGCCTGATGTGGTCGCGCTCCAGATAAAATTTCTTCAGCGTCACGTCACTTTGGTTGATCAGCGCCACGACCATTTGCCCGTTTTCGGCCGTTTGACGCTCCTCGACGACGATCACGTCGCCCGGCGCGATGTGTTCGTCGATCATCGACGTGCCGCGCACTTCCAGGGCGAAGGTGCGGAAACGCCCCACCATGTCCTTGGGGATGGCGATGGCGCGCTCCTCGGGCACGGCCTCGATGGGCATGCCCGCGGCCACCACGCCCATAAACGGTATCTCCACATCCTGGATGTCGATTTCCTCGAAACCAATGTCGCACAGACGCATGACGCCCTCCGTTGCTATTTTTGTATAGCATACGTGTGGCTAATATAGCGGTCAAGCGAAAAGCGACTGAATGCTTCTTGTGGAGCCCGCTGAAGGTTGTTATATTTCATGCATGATCATTGATGTGCATACCCATATCTTTCCGCCGGAAGTGATCGCCGATCGCGGCCGCTTCCTGGATGGCGAGCCGGCCTTCGCCGCCATCTACGCCGACCCGCAGGCCCCCATGGTCGATGGCCCCGGCTTGGTGCGAGCCATGGACGCCGACGGTGTGGACGTCTCGTGGGCCATGGGTTTCCCGTGGGTCAAGCGCGAAAACGCCCGCCTGCACAACGACTACCTGGCCCAGGCCGTGGCCGGGAGCGGCGGTCGCCTGCGGGGCATGGCCTGCGTGCGGCCGCCGGCCGACTGGGCCCTGGCCGAGGCCGAACGCGCCCTGGCCGCCGGCCTGCACGGCCTGGGCGAACTGGCCTTCTACGACTCCGACCTGGATAACCAGAGCCTCAACCCGCTCTGCGCCCTCTGCGCCGAGGCCGACAAACCCTTGCTCTTGCACACCAACGAGCCCGTCGGCCACATCTACCCCGGCAAAGCGCCCATGACCTTGGCCGCCCTTTATCGCCTGGTCAAGGACAACCCGCGCACCAAACTCGTCCTGGCCCACATGGCCGGCGGATTGTTCTTTTACGCCCTGCTCAAAAAAGAAGTGAGCGCGGTTTTGGCCAATGTCTGGCTGGACACGGCGGCCAGCCCGTTTTTGTACAAGCCCCGCGCCTATGGTTTGGCCGTCGAACTATTGGGCGCGGACAAATTGCTATATGGTTCCGATTATCCTTTGCTGCGCCTGCCGCGTTACAAAAAAGAATTCAGCGCCCCCGACAGCGGCCTGGACGACTCCACATTGGCGTTGGTTCTGGGCCGCTCGGCCAGTCGTTTGATCGCCTGACTTTTCGCTTTTTTCCCATGCCCGCATCACGGCGCGAGTCATATCGCGTGTCGCTAATTATATCTGTCTTCTATAAAACACATTGGTAAGTTTTAGTCGTAATAAAGGTTGTACGGCTGGCCGGTTTTGCGCGACCTTGGCGAGTGTGGTCGCGCAACGATTTGCCATCACTATCATTCAGCGTTGAATATGAATCGGCGATGGCGTGTGGGAGTTGTCCGATTATTTACTTGAACTAAGGCACAAACAAAATGCTAGCATAATAGTAAAGAGCAATTGGCGTGCGGGCCGCCCCAGTTTTTGTCCGCGCCAACCGCCAAGCGTAACTGCATCTTTGGTTGTTCGTTTCATCAAGGGAGGAACCCATGCAAAAGCGCAGTTTGGCCTTCAAGCTGATTTTCGGCGGGCTGCTTTTGGCGCTTGCGCCAATGGCGTTGGTTGGCGTGTTGGCTGTTTGGAACGCTTCCGACGCCTTGGAAGCGTCAGCCCGCCAGCAGTCCGAAAATTTGGCCGCTTCCATCGCGGCCGCCGTGCAGGAAACCCTGGCCGAGGAAATGAAGTCGGCCGTAGCCACGGCCGCCAACCCGCTGGTGGTGGCCGCCGTCACCGCCGATGGTGAACAGCAAGCCACCAGCGCCAAGGAGGTCAGTAACTGGTTCCAAGCCGCTTTCAAGGACTATTCGTGGCTCTACGAGGCCAATCTGCTGGCCAACGCCCAGGGCCTGTTGATCGCCGACGGCGCCGGCGGCAAGCACTTGGGCGTCAACGTCACCGAACGCGAATACTTCAAGCAGGCCATGGCCGGCAAGGCGTCCATCTCGCCGCCGCTGCGCTCGTTGCTCTCGGGCAAGCCCATCGTGGTCATCGCCGCGCCGGTGTTGGACGGCAACGGCAAGCCGCGCGGCGTGATCATCAACACCATGAAGACCGACAACCTCTCGGCCACCGCCACCAAGGCCCGCGTCGGCCAGACCGGCTATCCCTGGATGATCGACCGCCAGGGCGTGGTGGTGGCCCACCCCGACGCCAAGCACATCCTCGAGACCAACCTGGCCAAGTCGCCGGGCATGGAGGGCATAACCACCAAGATGCTGGCCGGGCAAGACGGCGTGGATACTTATGTTTTCCAGGGATTCGACAAGATCTGTGGTTTCGCGCCGGTGCCCTTGGTGGGCTGGTCGGTGGGCTTTACGCAAAATGTCGATGAATTCCTGGCCCCGGCGCACGCCATCCGCAACCTTGTGCTGGTCATCGCCGGGGTGGTGGCCCTGCTGGTGGGCGTGGGCGTGTTTTTCTTTGCCCGTGGCGTTTCGCGGCCGGTGATGGCCGCGGTGGTGGAGCTCAACGACGGCTCGTCCCAGGTCTCGGTGGCCTCCACCCAACTGGCCAAGGCTGGTCACTCCCTGGCCGAAGGCACCTCCGAGCAGGCCGCCTCGCTGGAGGAATCCTCGGCCAGCCTGGAAGAACTGACATCCATGACCCGCCAGAACGCCGACAACGCCAGCCAGGCCGATAGCCTCATGCGCGAGGTGCACAACATGGCCACCCAGGCCGGCTCGACCATGGCCGAAATGCTGGGCTCGATGAATGACATCTCGTCGGCCGGCATGCAGATCAGCAAGATCATAAAGAGCATCGACGAGATCGCCTTCCAGACCAACCTGCTGGCCCTCAACGCCGCCGTGGAGGCCGCCCGGGCCGGCGAGGCCGGGGCCGGCTTCGCCGTGGTGGCCGACGAGGTGCGCTCCTTGGCCATGCGCGCCGCCGAGGCGGCCAAGAACACCGCCGAGCTGATCACCGGCACGATCGAAAAGATCAACCATGGCACCAACCTGGCCGGCATCATGGACAAGGCCTTCGCCGGCGTCACGGCCAATGCCGGCAAGGTGGCCGAGTTGATCAGCGAGATTTCGGCCGCCTCGCGCGAGCAATCCCAGGGCATCACCCAACTCAACACCGCCGTCGGCGAAATGGACCGCGTCACCCAGACCATCGCCGCCAACGCCGAAGAGTCGGCCTCGGCCGCCGAGGAGCTCAACGCCCAGGCAGCGGCCATGCACGACATCGCCGCCGTCCTCAGCACCATCGTTTCCGGCGGCGTGGCCCAATCGGCGCAACCGGCCCGGCGCATCACGGCCCAGCCCCAGCGCGCGCTGCCCGCGCCCAAGGCCGCCGCGTCGGCCAAGCCGGCCCAGGTCAAGGCCGGCGCCGCGCCCAAGGCCCCGGCCAAGAAGCCAAACCCCAAGACCGAGATTCCCCTCGATGAAAGCGATTTCGTCGATTTCTGAGCCAACGGCCGCGCCAACGCCAAGGGCCCGCCCCCGCGCGGGGACGGGCCCTAAACTTTACTGCGGCCGTCGTCTAGACGATGGCGTCGAATTTACAATTTTCGATGCAGGTCTTGCACTTGATGCACTTGGTCAAGTCGATCTTGGCCGGCTGCTTCTTTTCCCAACTGATGGCCCCCACCGGGCAGGCCTTGAAGCACTGGCCGCATTTTTTGCAGAGCGCCTCGTCCACGCGGAACTCGATGAGGTTGACGCAGGTGCGGGCCGGACATTTTTTGTCGACGATGTGGGCGACATATTCGTCGCGGAAGTAGCGCAGGGTGCTCAGCACCGGGTTGGGGCCGGTCTGGCCCAGGCCGCACAGCGCCGAGTCCTTGATCATCGCCGCCAGTTCCTCCAGCAGATCCAGGTCGCTCATCTCGCCGCGGCCCTCGCAGATCTTTTCCAGGATCTGCAGCATGCGGCGGGTGCCCTCGCGGCAGGGCGTGCATTTGCCGCATGATTCGTCCTGCACGAACTCCATGAAGAAGCGGGCCATGTCGACCATGCAGGTGGAGTCGTCCATGACGATCATGCCGCCCGAGCCCATGATCGCGCCGGCCTTGATGATCTCTTCGTAGTCGCAGGGCAGGTCGAGGTATTGCTCGGGCACGCAGCCACCGGAGGGGCCGCCAAGCTGCACCGCCTTGAATTTGCGATGCTTCTTGGGCATGCCGCCGCCGATGTCGTAGATGATCGTGCGCAGGGACGTGCCCATGGGCACTTCAACCAAGCCGATATTGTTGACGTGGCCGGTCAACGCGAAAACCTTGGTGCCCTTGGAGCCGGCCGTGCCGATACTGGCGTACCAGTCGCCGCCCTTTATGATGATCGGGGCCACGTTGGCCCAGGTCTCGACGTTGTTGAGCACGGTGGGCTTGTCGTAGAGGCCCTTGACGGCCGGGAAGGGCGGCCGGGGGCGAGGCATGCCGCGCTTGCCCTCGATGGAGCGCATGAGGGCGGTTTCCTCGCCACAGACGAAAGCGCCAGCGCCCTGGTAGATCTGCAAGTTGAAGCTGAAGCCGGTGTCGAGGATGTTGTCGCCGAGCAAGCCGTATTCGGTGGCTTTTTCGATGGCCAGCTTCAGGCGCTCGATGGCCAGCGGATACTCGGCCCGACAGTAGACAAAGCCGTGATGGGCCCCGATGGCCTTGGCCGCGATGGTCATGCCCTCGATCACCGAGTGGGGGTCGGCCTCCAGGATCGAGCGGTCCATGAACGCGCCGGGGTCGCCCTCGTCGGCGTTGCACAGGACGTATTTGATCTCGCCTGGCGTGCGCTGACAGAACTCCCACTTCAGGCCGGTGGGGAAGCCGCCGCCGCCACGGCCGCGCAGGCCGGACTTTTTGACCTCGTTGACGATATCCTGGGGCGACATCTCGGTGAGGGCCTTGGCCAGGGCGCGATAGCCATCGCGGGCGATATATTCGTCGATGCTTTCGGCGTCCAAAAGGCCGCGGTTGCGCAGGGCGATGAGCTGCTGGTGGGCGAAGAACGGGATGTCCTTCATGTCGGGGATGATGTCCTTGGAGGCCGGCTCCTTGTACATCAGCCGCTCGACCGGGCGACCTTTGAGGAAGTGTTCCTGGACCAGCTCGGGCACATCGTCGATGGTCAGCGATACATAGAACGTGCCGCCGGGGTAGACCACCGCCACCGGGCCCATGGCGCAAAAACCGTTACAGCCGGTTTCGACCACGGCCACTTCGTCGGCCAGGCCCTGCTTTTTGATCTCGTTTTGCAAGGCCGTGCGCACGTCGGCGCTGCCGGCGGCGTGACAGCCGGTGCCGCCGCAGATCAGAAGATGTTGTCTGAATCTTTTCATGGGTAAGCCCTTACTGCTCGGAGCCCTTGGCCAGCGCCCACTGGGTCTGCACTTCGCCCTCGACGGCGTGGCGGTTGAAAATCTGGCGCATCTTGGCGTTGTCGACGAAGACGTATTTGATCGGCTCTTCGTTGAGGCGCTCGACGGTGATCATGGGCTCCTGGCTACACAGCCCGGCGCAGCCGCTGGTGGTGATGATGATGTCGGTGCGGCCGGATTTGTCCAGTTCGTCCATGGCGGCGTTGAGGACATCGCGCGCGCCGCTGGCGATGCCACATGTCCCCATATGAACGGTGATTTTTACTTGCGCGCCGTCTTCACGCAGATTGATCTGCTCGTGAACCCGGTCGCGGATCTTGGCCAGGTCGCTAATTTTGAGTTTTGCCATGGGTATAATTCTCCCCTTCACGGCGTTGGGGGTGATGACTAGTTTGGGAATATAACAACAGAATCTCCCACTGTCCACGACTTTTAACGCCGGTTTCAGGGTGATTCACGTTCAGGCCGTTGAGCCCAATTCATCAAGGGCCCCGCGCACCTGTGGCCGAAGCAAATTGACCACGGCGGGGCTTTGCAGGGCCTCGGGGCCAAGCTCCCGGCGCAGTTCGCGGGTGTCCATCTCGAAATCGTTTTCGCCCACCCTGTGCCGATAAACAAACTCCACCCCCGGCCGCGACATGATCAGCCCCAGCAGCGTGCCCGGCCAGTCGCCCAGAGGTTGGCGGTCGATGTGGCCCAACTGAAACCAAAAGTGCAACCGTGTCCCCACGCCCGGCGCGCTGGAAAGCTCCATGCCGCCGCCCCAGGCCTCGGCGTTGGCCTTGATCAGGCTCAGCCCCAGGCCGATGCGGCGGGTCGTGCGCGTGGTGAAAAAAGGATCACTGGCCCGGGCCAGGGTCTGGGCGTCCATGCCCTTGCCGTTGTCGTTGATCGTCACCGTCATGCGATCGGCCAGCGGTTGCTCATCGATGTCGATCTCGACCAGGTTGGCCCCGGCGTTGAGCGAGTTTTCCACCAAATCCAGCAGGTGCAAGGACAGGTCTTCCACGTTCAGGCGCCTCCTTCCCGGCGGCCGTGACCCAACACGCGCCGTCCCCCTTGACCGGCCAGGGCCAGGGCCAGTTCGGCCAGGCAGGGCCGGGCCAGTTCCAGCTCGGTCCAGGCCGCGCCCACGTCGCGCAGAAAATGGGCGTCGCTGGATGTGAGCACCGGCAGGCGCGCGCCCATCAGCCAGCGGTCGGCCTGAGCCGGGTCGCCCGCCCGCGAGATCTCCACGGCGTCCAGGGGCAGATCGGGCGGGATCAGGCCCAACTGGCCCACCAGGCTGTAGGACGGCCGGTCGATGTGGGCCGCCACCAGCAACCCGCCCAGTTCATGCGTGCGGCGCGCCACCTCCGAAACGGCCAGGTCGGTGGCCCCGATCAACAGGCGGGGGTTGAAGTACTCCACTTCGTCGTCGGCGTTGGCCACGATCTGCATGCCAAAGATGTCGGGGTCGTTGGGCTCTTTTTGCAGGTGATCAAAGACCATGGCCTGCATGGTCAGGGCGGCCTTCAGGTCATCGAACAGGGTCAGCACGTGGGCCTCCTCGGCGGTGGTGACCTCCAGGCCGGCCAGCACGTGGGGCGCCGACGGGCCCAGCCGGCGGGCGGCCACCAGGGCGGCGGCGACGTTTTCGGCGCTGTTGTGGTCGCAGATGGCGATCAGCCCCAGGCCCAACTCGGCGGCGCGGCCCACCACCGCCGCCGGCGTGACGTCGAAGTCTCCGCAGGGGCTCAGGCAGGTGTGCAGATGCAGGTCGGCCCGGACGGCGCGCACGGCCCTAGGCCTGCCCGCGCAGGCCGATCTCGCTCAGGCGGCTGGCCAGGCTGTAGGCGTCCAGTTCCGAGCGCAAAAGCGGCAAGCCCTCCTCGGCGGCCTTGGCCAGGGTGTCGTCGTTTGGCCGGCGGCCGCCCACCAGGCAGACCGCGGCCAGATCCTTGAGCACCGCCACGGCGGCCACGTTCTGGTGAGTCTGCACGGTGAGCCAAAGACACTCGGCCGGGGCCTTGGCCATCACGTCGGAAAGCAGGTCGGAGACATATCCGGCCGAGACCCGGCGGCCCAGGCCACCCGCGCCGGCCAGCACCTCCAGGCCGAGTTTGTCAACGATGTCCTTCACGGTCACGGTGTCCTCCCGGTCGGAGCCACGCGTTTCCCCCGAAGGCATGGGCTTGATGTAGGGGCACGAGCCCTCCTGGGCCCGGCCCAGGGCCACGTCCTCGGCGAAAGTGTGGCAGTTTGGCGCGCCGCAGACGCCGCATTCCAGCATCGGCAGGCGCGATTTGATCTCTTGAATCTGCTGGACTTTCTGCAAGGCCTCCAGGGGATCGGGGGCCAGAGGCGGCAAGGGGTGGGGCAACAGCTTGGTTTCCCAACCAAAAGCGCCCAGGCGGCACAATTCGCGAATCTTGTCCCGGTCGACATCGGAGTGAAGGCCGAAGCGCTTGATGAACGAATCCTTGACGCTGGCGGCGCGGTAGCGGTTCTCGACCGTCAACGGCCCGCCCAGGCAACCGCCGGCGCAGATGTGAGCCTCGACGAAGCTCAACTCGGGAAAGCGGCCGGCTTCGAGCATCTCGAGCATGTTGACGACTTCGCTGAAGCCGCTGACCGACAGCGAATAGTCGCAATCGACCGAGTTGACCTGGCCGCCCGCCCCGGCCCAGGCGATGCCCACGCCCGAGGCGCGCTGGATGCGCTGGGAGTCGTCCTTCAGCCGCGGCAAGGCGTGGAGGATGTGGCCGTAGATCTCGGAGGCGCAGATGATGCCGTCCACGTAGGGCCGTTTGACTGAAAGCGGATCCTCCACCGTGGGCCGGATAGCCACGCACGGCGAAATAATGAACACGCCGACGCTTTTGATGTCCCAGCCCCGCTCGATGGACGTGCGCGTCTTGATCCACTTGGCGGCAAGGGTCTGGGGCGAAAGCAGGGGCATGACGTTTGGCACCAGGCTGGGAAAGCGCATGGCGATAAGGCGCACCACCGCCGGGCAGGTGGGGCTGATGCCCGGCCGCGTTTCGGGGTGGGTTTGCAGATATTCCGTCATGGCCGTGGCCACCATTTCGGCGGTCCAGCAGGTGTCGACCACTTCCTCGAAGCCCAACGCGCGCAGGGCAAGCATGACCTGGTTTGGCGTGACCTTGTAGCCGAATTGGGCGAACAACGCCGGGCTGGGCACGGCCACCGGGTGGGCGAAGTCCTTGATGCGCTTGAGGCTGCTGCTGATGGGCTCGATAGCGTCGGCCGGGCAGACGCGGTAGCAGGCCCCGCAGGCCACGCAATGGTCGAAACGGATGACCGCCTTGCCGTCATGCACGCGGATGGCCTGATTGGGGCAGGCCTTCATGCACAGCACGCAACCGGTGCATTTTTCGGGCAGGATGCGCAGGGCGTGGATGGGCCTGTTATGTGCGCTGACTGCTTGGTTCAACTATAGACCGCCCATAACCCGTTGGCCGCCGGCGGCGGCGCATCGTGGATCAGTTACATATGTCGATCTCGACGTTGACGCTGGTGCCGCCGCCAATGGCGGTGTGGATGTCCAAGCGGTCGCTGTTGCGTTTGATGTTGGGCAGGCCCATGCCCGCGCCGAAGCCCATCTCGCGCATCTCGTGGGTGGCGGTGGACCAGCCCTCGGTCATGGCCAACTCCAGGTTGGGGATGCCAGGACCGTGGTCTTGCGTCTCCACGCGGATCTTGGTCGGCGAGACGTAGAGGCGCACCTCGCCGCCAGCCTCGCCGCCGTACATCACCACGTTCATCTCGGCCTCGAAGGCGGCGATGGCCGCCCGTCGCAGCACCTGGGACGGCAGGCCGATGCCCTTGAGCAGCTTCTTGACCATGATCGAGACGGACCCGGCCGAAGCGAAATCGCCGCCCTTGATGGGGAAAGTCTGGACCAGCTTCAAGTTTTCGTTCGTCGCCGCCTGGGCCATCCGCGCGCTACCTGCATCCTTTGACGCCACTTTGGAAAAGTCGGCCGCTGGCCTCGAACATCGAATAATTACACGCCAAAAGCGGCAGATTAAACTGCTCGGCCAACTCGATGACCTGCTGGCCCGGCACCTTGCCGCGGACAAAAAGCACCGCGCAGATGCCCGATATCTCGCAGGTGCGCACCACCTGGATGTTGGTCAGCCCCGTGAGCAACAGCGTGCCTTCGGGCGAAAAGGCCAGCACATCGCTCATCAGGTCGGAGCTGAAAGCTCGGCCAATGTCGATGTCCAGCCAACGCCGGCCGCTGAGAACCACGGCGTCCAGCAGGGGGACTATATCGCGCAGCAGAATGTTCCCGCTCCGACGCTATTGATAGCGCTCGACCAGGTTGATCACGCTGTCGGCCATGATCTTGCGGTGGGTGTCTTCGTTGATCACCACCACCGGGGCCACGCCGCAGGCGCCCAGACAGCGCACGCCCTCGACCGTGAAACGACGGTCCTCGGTGGTGCCGTCGGCGTTGAGGGTCAGGTGCTGTGTCAGGCGATCCATGGTTTCCTTGCCGCCGCGCACGTAACAGGCCGTGCCCAGGCAGACGCGCACCACGTTGCGGCCGCGCGGCTTCATGGTGAAGAAAGAGTAGAACGTGGCCACGCCAAAGACCTCGTGGCCGGCCATGCCCAAACCGTCGGCGATGCGCTGTTGGACGGCCTCCGGCAGGTAACCCACCACGCCCTGACAGGCCTGCAGCACCGGGATCAGCGCGCCTGGCTTGCCGCGATAATCGGCGCAGATCTGGTCGATCTTGGTCAGCATTTCGGGCGTGACGTCGGCGGGCATTTCGGTGTAGGCGGATTTTTCGGCCAGACTCATGGTGCGCTCCCTTACGCTAAAGGCCCAAGCGGCGGGCTATTTGACGGCCAAGACGCCACGCGCGAGTCGTCGCGCCCCGGTCGAATGCAAGTCTCTGATTAGGGCTTTTATTAACACAAGTTACAAGCCCTGACAAGGTCTTTCAGAAAACGCCCACGGCCAGCAGCGCCGACAGCTCGCATAGCTCCACCGAGGCGCCAAGCGTGTCGCCGGTATAGCCGCCCAAACGCCGCCGATACCACAGGCCCAGGCCCCAGCCGGCCGCCAGCACGGCCAGCGCCGCCAGCGCGCCGGCCGGCCCGGCCGCGATCAGGGCGATGGCCAGGGCCGAGGCCCCGCAGGCGAACTCGCGGCCCAGGCCGGGGCCGCCGGCCACCGCCGCGCCCAGGCCCTTGTCGCCCCGGGCCGGCGGCAGCATTCCGCTGATGAACACCGGCGCGACTCTGGCCAGGGCCGGTGCGGCCACCAGCGCCCCGGGCAACGCGGCCCCTTCCAGCGAGGCCAGCGCGGCGAATTTCAGCAAGAGCACGCCCGAAACCGCCGCCACGGCGAACGAGCCGGCGTGGGTGTCCTTCATGATCTCCAGGGCGCGTCCACGATCGGCGGTGGTGCCCAGGGCGTCGGCGGTGTCGGCCACGCCGTCAAGGTGCAACAACCGCGTCAGCAGGCCCCACAAGGCCACCAGCAGCCCGGCCACGGCCAGCGCCGGCAGGCCCATGGCCCGCAGCAGCAGAGCCGCGCCGGCCAGGGCCAGGCCCAGCAAGCCGCCGACCACGCCGTACCAGGCTCGGCTGCGCGCGAAATCATCGGCGTCGGCGGCCAGGTCGCGGCTGGGCATGGCCACGGTCAAAAATTGCAGGGCCAGCAAAAAGGCCTTCATCGACCCGTTCCTAATGGCCGGTGACGCCGGCCTCGGCAAAGGTGGCCATTTCGGAATAGATGGCCACGGCCGCGCGCAGCACGTTCATGGCCACGGCCGCGCCGGTGCCTTCGCCCAAGCGCATCTCCAGCGTCAGGATCGGCCGCAGGCCCAGCTTTTCCAGTTGGGCGCGGTGGCCGATCTCCACCGAGCCGTGGCCCGAGAAGCAATAATCAATGGCCGTGGGGCACAGGCCGCCGGCCACCAGGGCCGCGGTGGTGCTGATGAAGCCGTCGAGCATCACCGGCACGCCCCGGGCCGCCGCCTCCAAAATGTAGCCGCACATGGCCGCAATCTCCAGGCCGCCCACCTTGCACAGCACTTCCAAGGGGTTGGCCGGGTCGGGCTTGTTGACGTCCAGGGCGGTTTTCAGCGCGGCCAGCTTGCGCGAAAGCCCCGCGTCGTCGACGCCCGTGCCCCGGCCCATGACCTGCTCGGGCCGCAGGCCGCAGATCACGGCGGTGATGGCCGAGCACGGCGTGGTGTTGCCGATGCCCATCTCGCCGGGGATCAGCAGGTCGTAGCCTTTTTCGATCAGGCGCTGGGCGGTCTGGGCCCCGACGACGATGGCGTCCAGGGCCTGGTTCATGGTCATGACCGGGCCCTTGGTCATGTCGGCGGTGCCGTGGGCCACCTTGGCCTGGATCAGCCCCTGGGCCTGGCTCATGTCGCCGGCCACGCCCACGTCGATGACCCAGACGTCGGCCCCGGCCTGGCGGCAGAGCACGTTGATGCCCGCGCCGCCGGCCAGGAAGTTGTAAATCATCTGCTGGGTCACTTCCTGGGGATAGGCGCTGACCCCGCCGGCGGCCACGCCGTGATCGGCGGCGAATACCGCCGCGGCCGGCTTGGGCTGGGCCAGCTTGGCCGCGCCGCCGCGAATGATGCAGAGCTGTTTGGCGATATCTTCCAGACGGCCCAACGAGCCCTGGGGTTTGGTCAGGCTATCCAGGCGGCGTTGGGCCTCCTGGCCGATGGCGTAGTCGGGCAATTTGACGCGGTTGATGATGTTTTCGAGTCTATCCACGGGAAAGATCCTCCGGGGTCGAGCCGGCGGGCCGGCCTTTCAGGGCCAGGGCCAGGCCGGCGGCGACGAACAAGACGCGGGGGCAACTGGCGGCCATGGTTTGATGCAGCGCGCCGGCCAGATCCCTGAACCGGCGGGCAAGGGCGTTTTCGGGCACGATGCCCAGGCCCACTTCGTTGGAGACGAACAAGACCTGGCCGCCAAGCTCGCCCAGCAGGCCGGCCAGGGCGTCGAAGCGCTCGATGAGCTGGGCGTCGCCGGCCGGGG
This sequence comes from Desulfarculus baarsii DSM 2075, assembly GCF_000143965.1. Classification (GTDB taxonomy): domain Bacteria; phylum Desulfobacterota; class Desulfarculia; order Desulfarculales; family Desulfarculaceae; genus Desulfarculus; species Desulfarculus baarsii. The sequence continues at coordinate 1,702,740 of NC_014365.1, forward strand.
TTTGCAGCATGAGGTTGGTCAGCCACAGGCTCAGGCAATCGACCAGAACCAGCCGGTGGTTTCGCGCGGCGGCGCGCAGGGCGTCCTCCAGGGCCAGGGGCTCCTCGATGGTGGTCCAGGCCGGGCCGCGACGTTGGATGTGCTTGGCCACGCGCTGGCGCATCTCGTCGTCCCAGGCCTGGGCCGTGGCGATGTAGGCCGGTCGGGGGCACAGGGCCAGGGCCAGGCGTTCGGCGTAGGCGCTTTTGCCGCTGGATGCTCCGCCCAATATCAGGGTATGCTCGGTCATGGATCAGAGTCTTATAACAAAATCCACCGCCGCGCAACGCCCCAGACCGAGACGCCGGCGGCGGGGAAGGGCGGGCCAGCGTTGCTTTCCTGGCAAGAACTGAAAAACAGCCCCCAGATCATCGGCCTCATCGACTGGGAGATGACCCCGGCCCAGGCCTTCGAGGCCTATCAGATCAAATCCATCGACGCCTGGAAACATCGCGGCCTGGAGGACGTTTATTATTTTTACGTCTCGACCTGGCAAGGCCGGGGCCAGGTGATCCTGGTGCGACGAACCATGGTCGACAGCCAGGAAATCGCCGTGGCCCCGGCCCCCGAGACGCTGGTGGCCGCCTGCCTGGCCGCCGGCGACGGCCAGCAATATCCTCGGGGCCAACTGCCCCTGGACGAAGCCTTGCGCCAGTGGCTGCGCGCCGAACTGGGGCTTTGAGCGGCGGCCGCCGTCATTTGGCGCGGATGGTCTTGCCGATGGCCTGGGGCGGCAGTTGCGTCAAGGGCAGGCACGAGGCGTCGAGTCGGGCCAGGTCTCCCCGATGCAAGACGCGCGCCCGGCCCTTGCCGGCCAGGTAGGCCAGGCGCGGCCGCGCGCGCAAGGGGCGCGGAATCAGCGAGGCCAGGCCGTCTTCCCAAAACACGTTGCCGTGGGGGCAAAGGCCGTGGGCGGACAAAACCTCCTCGGCCCTTTCGCCGGCCTTGGGCAAGACATAAAACACGCATCCACGGTCGGCCAGATTGTAAAGCCTGGCCATTTGCCGGGCGGCCTGGGGGTTGGGCGCGCCGAGGCGTTCTTGGGGCAACCACACGAAACCAAGGCGATAGCCCCAGCGCTCGATGAACATGCGCTCTCCTTCCAAAGCGGTGGCTCGCCACTGGGCGTCGACTATCTTGAAAGTGCGGTTTTGCAGATGAGCCACCAGGGCGTCGCGGGCCACGGCGCTGAAATAGCCCAGATCCTGGGCGCGGCGGCAATAATCGATGTCGGCCCACAAGCCGTAGGGATAGCTTTCGTCCAGGGGCCCCAGGGCCTGGTAGAGCCGGCGGCGCAGCAACAGACAATAGCCGCTGGCGAAGCTGGAGCGCTCCAACTGACCCGCCCATCGCTGGGCCAACCCGGCGGCCAAGCCGTCGTTGGTGCTTCTGGTCCAACCCTGGCTGGTTTCGTGGCGGATCAACACCATGGGCGCGCCGGGCCTTTTGACCTGATTGCCCAGCCAGCGGGCGGTGATCTGGCCCGAACCATCGTCGATGATGATCAGCCGGAAAGGGCTGGCGGTGTTTTTGCGCAGAAGCTCCAGGCAGTCGCAGGTCAGTTCCAGATTGTCGCGCACTGGCATGATGATGTCGCAGACCGGCTCCCGCTGGGGGATGCTGGCCGGCGTCTGTCGTAGAACGCTTTCGCTCATGGTTCGCCTTCGCAAAATACGATTGATGGCAACGTGTTATGGCCCGCTGAGCGGGTCGTTGCCTTACAATCGCTTTGGCGGCGGCGAAGGATACAGGTTGGCTTGAATTATATGCCCCGAAAAAAAAGAAGTAGATAGTAGCCTTTTCGACGCGCCGCTCGGGGTGGCGGCGCGCCCATCTGGGCTTTGGCGGGGCGCTTAGCCTTGCCGGCCGCCCACGACAATGCTGGGGATGCGCAGCGTCGGCTGGGCGTCGGCCACCGGCGAACCCTGGCCTTCCTTGCCGCAGGTGCCGATGCCAAAGCCCAGGTCGTTGGCCACGCGGTCGATGTCCATCAGCACCTTGGGGCCGTTGCCGGTGAGGGTGGCCCCGCGCACGGGCCGGCCCACGCGGCCGTTTTCGATCAGATAGCCCTCGGCCACCTCGAAGACAAAATCGCCGTTGGTGGTGTTGACCTGGCCGCCGCCCATTTTTTTGACCAAAAGCCCGTGGGGCGTATCGGCGATGATGGCCTCGGGGTCGTCGTGGCCGGGGGCGATGAAGGTGTTGGTCATGCGGGGGATGGGCCGTTGACGATAATTTTCGCGCCGGCCGTTGCCGGTGGGCCGGGCGTTCATTTTCATGGCCGAGAGCCGGTCGTGCAGATAGCCCTTGAGCACGCCGCCGGCGATGAGCACGTTGCGCCCGGTGGGGACGCCTTCGTCGTCGAAGCCGGCGGAGCCGCGCTTGCCGGCCAGGGAGCCGTCGTCGATGACGGTGATCAGCGGGCTGGCCACCTGCCGGCCCACTTGATCCTTGTAGACGCTCATGCCTTCCAAAACGATGTCGGCCTCCAGGCCGTGGCCCACGGCCTCGTGGATCATCGTGCCGCCGGCGGCGCTGTGCAACACCACCGCCATGGACCCGCCCGGCGCTGGTTGGGCCGCGAGCATCATCACCGCCTGGCGGGCGGCCCGGCGGGCGGCCTGTTCGGGCGGCTGGTCGTCGAAGAGCTCCAGGCCACACAGCCCGCCGATGGATTCGTAGCCGGTCTGCAACACGGCCCCCTCGGCGGCCACGCAGTGGATGGCCATTAGCACCTGGGTGCGTTCGTCGCGGGCGTCGACGCCCAGCGAATTGACCACCCGCACGCGCTGGGTCCGCTCCAGGTAGATCACCCGCACCTGGCGCACGCGATTGTCGACGGCCCTGGCCGCGGCCTCGGCGGTGCGGGCCATTTCCACCTTGCGCGCGGTCTCCACGCCGATGGGCGGTTTGACGATGGCCGGGGCCAGGCCGGGCGCGATCGGGGCGAATGAATGGAGCCGGCCCGGCGCGGCGTCGCGCTCGGCGGCGATGTCGCTAGCCAGGGCCACCAAGGCCTGGGCGCGCAACTGGTTGCCAAAGGCGTAGGAGGTGCGCAGATCCTTGATCAGGCGCAGGCCAACCCCCAAGTCCTGTCCGCCCAGGACTTTTTCCACCTTGGCGTTGTCGATCACCACCATCAGGCTGGAACTGTCTTCCAAAAAGGCCTCGGCCATCTCTCCGCCGCCGCCGAGGGCGGCCTCCAACGCCGGCGTGACGTCCAATTCCAGGCTCATCGTGGCCATCCCCTTGAAAAATATGGCTAAATATAATAAACTTATTTTATAAGGCTAGCACGACCGGCCGCCTTGGTCAATTCGCGCCTGGCCCGCGCTATGGCGTTGACAGGGCCGCGCGGCCGGCTTTAACATCTGGCCGAGATGTTCAAGTATGGTTCCGAACGGGGGTGACATGCGCAAAATTTTGGTCGTATTGCTGGCGTTTTCCCTCCTTGCCGCGCCGCTGGCCGCCGCGGCCCGCACCGCCCAAAAAGCCAAAACCATAACCCCCCTCGAAGCCTGGGAGATGATGTCCCAGGACGCCCGTGACACCTTCATGATCGACGTGCGGCCCCGGCACATGTACACCCTTTTGGGCCATCCGCCCCGGGCCTACAACATCCCCTGGCGCTTTCTGACCACCGACTTCCAGGTCGAGGGCGGCGCCTACGGCGGCGGCGCGGCCGAATACACCGGCTATCAACTCTCGGCCGAGCCCAACCCCAACTTCATCGGCGTGGTCACCAGCCTTTTCAAGCCTGGCGACCGGCTCATCGTCATCTGCCAAAACGGCGACCAGGCCGCCGACGCCGCCGACGCCCTGGTCGAGGCCGGCTTCAAAAACGTCCACGCCGTGCGTCACGGCGTCATGGGCGAGCCCTTCATCCCCGCCGACGAACAAAAACTGGCCCAAAAGTTTTCGCCCCATTACGGCCAAGGCGGCCGGGTCAACGGCTGGGTCTACTGGGGCCTGCCCCTGGTCCGCTCCATCGAGCCGCGCCTGATCTATCCGCCCGACCTGAAAAAAATGCAATCGACCCAATAACGCCGAAAAACTTGTGCGCCGGCGGCGGGAGCGATCCCGCCGTTTTTTTTGCGCGCGCCGCGTCGTCGCGGCGGATTTGCCTTTACGCCGGCACTCGACTGTGCTATTTCCTGATTACTAAGTAGCTGCTATATAGCTAGCAAATAGCTTCAAAGGGATACGCGGTCTGCCGACGAAAGGAGCGCCCAAAGATGATTACGTTCAGTGATCGCCAGCTCAAAATCCCCAAAATGTCGCGGCCGGTCTATCTGGTCACGGCCGGCCAGTCCAAGTTCGACCGAGCCATGCCCTACAAACGCACCGAGGAATTGTGCATCGACGCCCTGGCCATGGCCGCCCGGCTCATCGACAAGACGCCGGCCGAACTTAAAAAGTACATCCACACCTGCTATTACGGCCATTTCGCCGATCACTTCGGCGACCAGCTTTTGGGCGAGGCGGTGATCCACGACCGCCTGGGCCTGGACCCGCTGGGCAACGTCGGCGTGAAAACCGGCGGGGCCACTGGCGGCTCGACCCTGTGGGAGGCGGCCAAGGCCGTGGCCTCGGGATACTCCGACTGCGTGCTGGCCATGGGCTGGGAGCGCATGGACGAGGTGCCCACCGACGAAGGCAACAACTATATCTCGTGCGCCGCCGACAAGGACTGGGAAACGCCCCTGGGCCACATCTACACCGGCTACTACGCGGTCATGGCCCAGAAATATTGGCAGGTGTTCGGCAAGCAAGAGGAATCGTTCCGCCGCACGCTGGCCGAGATTTCGGTCAAGCACCACGGCTACGCCCGCTTCAATCCCTTTGCCCAGGCCCCGATGAAGATCAGCGTCGAGGACGTGCTGCAATCGCCGGTGGTGGCCTATCCCCTGCGGGCGCTGGATTGCTGCCTGATGAGCGTGGGCGCGGCCTGCGCCATTGTCTGCGACGAACAAACCGCCCTGGAGCTGACCAAGGGCACGGCCAACAAGCCGCTGCGCATCTGGGTCACGGCCGGATCGCACACCCTGCGCCCGGCCTGCCGCCGCGACATGGCCATACCGCTATTGCCCAACGAGAGCGCCGACCAATACAAAGACCTGGGCCAGCGCTTCCCCGGCGGCGAACGTTACCCCGGCTTCACCGGCTTTTTGGCCGCGCGCATGGCCGCCTACTACGCCTACAACATGGTCGGCATCCAAGACCCCAGCGAGGATCTCGACGTCATCGAGCTGCACGACGCCTTTACCATCAGCGACGTGCAGACCTACGAGGACGTGGGCATCCGGCCCTACGGCTATGGCCGCGACTACGTTGAAAGCGGCGATTGCTATCACACCAACCCCAAGACCGGCCAGCCCGGCAAGCTGCCCTCCAACCTCTCGGGCGGGCTCATCGGCTGCATGCACGCGGTGGGGGCCACGGGCATCATGCAGGTCTTCGAGATCGCCCTGCAACTGTGGAACCGTTGGGCCGAGCTGCACGGCGATCCGGCCCTGTGGGAGGCCTTCGGCCGCGTCAAGCCCGACGACTGGACCGACCTCCAGGTCAAAGGCGCCAAGCGGGCCATGGCCATCAGCCACGCCGGCGTCGGTTCCCACGTCACGGCCACTATCTTGATGGACCCCGACTGCCTGCTCAAGGCGGACGCCTAGCCCCGGAGGATTGTCATGGCGATTTTCGGACAAGTGAAGGTCAAAAACGGCCAATACAAGCTGAAGGGCGACTTCCACACCATCGCGCCCAGCCTGCCCATCCGCAACGAGGATGAGGGCTGGCGGCTGATGGGCGTGACCAATCCCCGTTCGATCACCCACATCCACATGTACGGCGGCGAGGCGGCCTTTTTCGAGGCCCTGGGCCAGGGCCGCATCCTGGGCACGCGTTGCGACAACCCGGCCTGCGAACACCCCGGCACGGTCTATCTGCCTTTTCGCATCCACTGCCCCGACTGCCTGGGCCGCAACAGCGTCATCGACCTCACCGACGTGGTTCGCCGCACGGCCAGGGTGCACACCTTCATGGTCTGCGAGCGCTCCGGGGCCTTCAACACCCTCGACAAACCCATCAAATTCATCAATGTCGAGTTCGAGGGCGTGGCCACCATCCTCATGAGCTACCTGGTGGCGGGCGAGCCCGAGATCGGCCTGGCCGTGACGCCCATTTTCAAGACGATCAACCCCACCTACACCATCACCGACCTGGCCTTCGTGGCCCAGGGGACCACGGCCGCGCAACTGCCCATGGACTATACCTTCGGCGTCTGAGGCCAAAGCGACCCGCCTTCGCCGCGCCCGCCCTCGCCAGGCGGGCGCGGCTTTTTCACGCGGCGTGGGAGCCGGCGGCGGCCTCTGCTATAATTGGCCAACAACGTTGAGAAAAGAGGTGCGCCATGCATGAAGCCGCCCTGGAGGCCCTGCGCCTGGCCGCCGGACCGCCAAACGTTAGCGTCGATGTCGGGCGCAGGCTGATATTCGCCGCCGACGCCACCGGCCGGATGCAACCGCCCGCCGCCGTGGTGCGGGCGCTGGACGCGGCCCAGATCGGTCGGATACTGGCCGCCTGCACGGCCTTTGGCCTGAAAATCACGCCGCGCGGCGCGGGCAGCGGGCTCACCGGCGGGGCCACGCCCCTGGCCGGCGGCGTGGTGCTGGATCTGGCCGGCATGGACAAAATCATCCGCGTCGACCAGGCCGATCAACTGGCCGTGGTGCAGCCGGGCGTGGTCAACGCCGACCTGCAACGGGCCGCCCGCCAACAGGGGCTTTTTTATCCGCCCGACCCGGCCAGCGCCGATTTCTGCACCATCGGCGGCAACGTGGCCGAAAACGCCGGCGGTCTGCGCGCGGTCAAATACGGCGTGACCCGCGATTATGTCCTGGCCCTGCAGGCCGTGCTGGCCGACGGCCGGATCATGCGGGTGGGCTCGCCGACGATGAAGGGCGTTGTCGGCTACGACCTGACGCGGCTGCTGGTGGGCAGCGAGGGCACGCTGGCGGTGATCACCGAGATCACCCTCAAGCTTTTGCCCCTGCCCGAGGCTACGGCCACGCTCTGCGCGCTCTACGCCCAGGTGGAGGCGGCGGCCCTGGCCGTGCGGCGCATTCTGGCCGGCGGCGCGCGGCCGGTGGCCCTGGAGTTCATGGACGCGGCCAGTCTGCGGGCGGTGGAGGCCCACGCCGGCCTGGGCCTGGACCCGACGGCGGCGGCGATGATCCTGGTGGAGCTGGACGGCCCGCCCGAGGTGCTGGCTCGCCAGGCCCAGTGGATCGAGGCGACCTTGACCCAAAGCGGCGGCAAGGACGTGCGCCGAGCCAGCGGCGGGGCCGAGGCCGAGGCCATCTGGGCCGCTCGCCGGGCCATGAGCCCGGCCCTGCGCAAGATCGCCGCCGGCAAGCTAAACGAAGACATCGTCGTGCCGCTGGGCTCGCTGGCCACGATGATCCGCCGCCTGGAAGGCGTCGCCGCCCGGCGCGGCGTGGATATCGTCTCCTTTGGTCACGCCGGCGACGGCAACCTGCACGTCAACATCATGTACGACCCCGCCGACCAGGCCCAGACCCAGGCCGCCCGTCAGGCCCTCACCGACGTCTTCGCCCAGACTTTGGCCTTGGGCGGCACGGTCAGCGGCGAGCACGGCGTGGGCACGGCCAAACTGGCCGGCGCGGCGGTGGAACTGGATCCCACGGCGCTGGAGCTGATGCGCGCGGTGAAAAAGGTCTTTGACCCGGCGGGAATCTTGAACCCTGGCAAGGGCTTGCCGCCGCTGGAAGGCCAACGGTGAGCCGGCCGGGGCCCATGGCCCAGGCGGCGGCCGCGGCCCAGGCCTGCGCCCAGTGCGGGGCTTGCCAGGCGGTCTGCCCGCTTTATCGGGCCACACGGCAAGAAGAAGTCTCGGCCCGGGGCAAGCTGCGCTTGATCGGCGCTCTATCCAAGGGTTTGCTCTCCCCGGGGCGCGATCTGGCCAAGGCCCTGGACGTCTGCCTGTTGTGCGGCCGTTGCAGCCAGAAATGCCCCAACCAAACTCCGGCCACCCAGGCCCAGCGGGCGGCGCGGGAGGTTCTGGCTCCGCTGGCCGGGCGGCTGTCGGCCCAGGCGCTGTTTGTCGACGACGTGTTGGCTGACAAAACGCGCCTGGAGGCCCTGGCCAAGGCCGGGCGCTGGTTGTGGCCGGCCGATGCGGGCTTGAATCTGCGCCTGCCTGGGCTGGAGGGCCTGGAAAAGTTGCCCCGGCCGGCGGCGCGCTTTTTTTTGCAAGACGCGCCCAAAATCATTCATGGCCCCAAGGGTCGGCCCACGGTGGCTTTTTTCGTGGGCTGCCTGGCCAATTATCTGCGGCCCGAGTTGGCGCGCCAGGTGGTGACGCTTTTGGCCCGGCGCTTCACGGTGGTCATCCCGCCCGATCAGGGCTGCTGCGGGTTGATGGCCCATGGCGCTGGCCACGCCGCGGCCGCCCGCGCCCTGGCCCAGGCCGGCATGCGAGCCTTTGCCGGGGCCGATCTGGTGGTGACGGCCTGCGCCTCGTGCGCCCACGCCATCGCCTCGGCCTGGCCCGAACTGCTCGATGGCCCCGCCGCCGAGCAAGCCCAGGCCCTGGCCGGCCGCGTGGCCGAGGTAAGCGGCGTGCTGGCCGAGGCCGGCGGCGTTTCGGCCGCCGACCCCGGCCGCGTGGCGGCCTTGCACGTGCCCTGTCACCAATCGGTGGGCCTGGCCGACGGGCCATCGCCGGGCCGGTTGTTGGCGGCGGCCGGCGTGGAGCTTGCCGCGATGGACGGCCACGACCAATGCTGTGGCGGCGGCGGGTTGTTTTCGCTGCGTCGGCCCGATCTGAGCCGGGCGGTGTTCGCGCCGCGCCGCCAGGCCCTGGCCGACAGCGGAGCCAGGGTGCTGGCCACCAGTTGCAGCGGCTGTTTTGTGCAGTGGCGGCGCGGCTTGCCGGCCGAGGTGGCGGTGCTGCACCCGGTGGAGTTGCTGCGTTGAGCGGCGCGGCGCAAAAAAAATATGCGCGCCCGTGAAAGTGGTGCGAAATAATTATGCATTGTTTTGGGCAAGATGGGTTATCATAAGCAGCTAATCGTGGCTAACATACTGAAAACAAACGCATTGATCGATCTCATCGCCGCTTGGCACGGCTTGTGCTCTTATCGTGGGTCAAGAGGAAACGTTAACCAAACCCAACAATAGGAGTTGAAGCCATGAAGTACATGAAGTCTTACGCCGCCTTCGCCTCGCTGGCCCTGGTCGCCCTGCTCACCACCGCTGTCTGGGCCGGCCCTGGCGGTGGCATGGGGCCCGGTCACGGTCGCGGCATGGCCATGGCCCAGTTGACTCCCGAGCAGCAGGCCGCCTTTGAAAAGGACCGGGCCGCGTTCCTGACCGAGACCGAAGGCCTGCGCAAGGAAATGGCCGCCAAGGCCATCGAGTTGCGCACCCTCCAGGCCCAGGCCAATCCCGACCCGGCCAAGGTGCGGGCCCTGTCCGATGAACTGGTCGACCTGGGCGCCCAAGTGGCCAAGAAGCACAACGCCTACATGAGCAAGTATCCCGGCATGGGCGCTGGCTGCGGCATGATGGGCGGCATGGGCGGCGGTCACGGGCGCATGGGCGGCGGCATGGGCATGGGCTTCTGCGGTCGCTAGTCAAAGGGCTGATCATGCCTCGGGGCCGGCTCGACGGGCCGGCCCCGAGCCTTGACGAAACAGGTGCATGATGCTCGTCGGCGGGGCCAACAACAAAAACAGCGCTCCCTGGAACTGGCTGGTGTTCTGCGGGGTGCTGTTGATTTTGCTGGCCGTGCTCAGCGTGCTCACCGAAAACCGGCTCAGTCGGGCCCGCGAGCTGATGAGCAACTCGCTGACCAACCAGGGCGCGCTGATCATCCGCTCGCTGGAGAGCGCCTCGCGGGCCAGCATGCGCCACGGCAGCACCGGCCAGCGGGTGATGATGAAAGTGCTGGTCGAGGAGATGATCGACCATCCCGGCGTGCTGTCGCTGACCCTGGTCGGGCCGGGCGGTTGGTACGTCACCGCCAGCGAAAACCCCCGCGACCCGGTGCTGGCCCTGCCCAAGGACATGGTCGCCCTCATCGCCAAGGGCGAGCCGATCAACCTCTTCGATCATGGCGTGCTGTGGGTCGGTCGGCCCTTCGAGCCTTTCCGGCGTTTCGCCCGCCAGGGCCGGCCCTTGCCCGAGTGGGCCTGCTCGCCCTGGGAGCCGCCGACGACCAAGGAAGCCGTCGACGCCAATGACCATCAGCGGTCCGACCACGGCCGGCGTGGCCGTGGCCGCGAACGTGAACGGGAGTTGGTGCAGAACTGCCCGCCCGAACAACTGCCACCGCCGCCGGAGGCCGCCATGGCCCCGATTTTTCCCGCCGGCGACAGCCCTGGCGGCCGGCCGCTCAAGGCCTATGCCCTGGTGCGCATGAGCACCGAGGAGTTCGCCAAGATCGCGCGACAGGATCTGCGCCACGCCCTCTATCTGGCCGGGCTGATTTTTCTGGCCGCCGCCAGCTCGGCCGCGGCCATGGTCATGTTCGCCCGCCGGCGCACGGCCGAGTTGGAGCGCCTGCGCCGCGAGATGGCCCAGTCCCAGCACATGGCCGCCGTGGGCCGCCTGGCCGCCTCGGTGGCCCACGAGATTCGCAACCCCCTGTCGGCGTTGCGCGGCCTGGTGCAGTTTTTGGTCAAGGATCAGCCCAAGGACAGCCGTCAGGCCGAGTACGGCAAGGTGGCCGTCGAGGAGGTCGATCGCCTGGAGCGGGTGGTCTCGGGGCTGTTGGAGTACGCCAGGCCCAAGGAGCCGCGTCGCGTCACCATGGATTTGGCCGAATCGGCCGAAAGCACCCTGGCCCTGATGCACGATGACCCACGGGCCCAGGGCGTGCGAATCACCGTCAGCGCCGCCGACGACCTGCCCCTGATCCAGGCCGACCCGGATCAGATACGCCAGTTGATCCTCAACCTGGTGGTCAACGCCCTGGAGGCCCTGGATGGCCGGGGCAGCTTGGATCTGCGGCTGCGGCGCGAGGGCAAATTTCTTGTTTTGGAGGCCGCCGACGACGGCCCAGGCCTGCCCGATGACGTCGGAGAAGAATTGTTCAACCCGTTTTTCAGCACCAAGGAGCGCGGCAGCGGCCTGGGACTGGCCATTGCCCGGCGCATCGCCCAGGCCCACGGTGGTCAGCTTTTCGCCGGCCGCTCGGATCTGGGCGGGGCCAGCCTGACGTTGCGCCTGCCCATCTCGACGGAGGCGGCCTCGTGAGCGCCCGCCAGCAGACAGTGCTCGTCGTCGATGACGAGAGGGGTCATCGCCTGATGCTGCGTGCCCATCTGGAAGACGCCGGCTATCGGGTGATCGACGCCGCCGACGGCGAGGCGGCCCTGGTGCAACTGGAGTCCGAGCCGGTGGAGCTGGTGCTGATGGACCAGGTCATGCCGCGCATGGATGGCCTCAGCGCCTTGAAGCGCGTCAAGGCCCAGCGCCCCGAGCTGCCCGTGCTGATGATGACCGCCTTTGGCAGCATCGACAACGCCGTCACCGCGCTCAAGGAAGGGGCCGACGACTACCTGACCAAGCCTCTGGACGTGGAGGAGGTGCTGATCAAGGTGGGCCGCCGCCTGGAGCAGGCCAGACTGGCCCGCCAGGTGGAGGAGCAGGCCCGCCGCCTGGGCGAGCGCTTTGATTTTTCGGCCCTGATCGGCGAAAGCCACCCGATGCTGCGCCTAAAGGAGTCGCTGGCCCTGGTCGCCCCGACCCAGGCCACGGTGCTGATCACCGGCGAAAGCGGCACCGGCAAGGAAGTGGCCGCCCAGATCCTCCACCAGCACTCCAAGCGCGCCAAGGGCCCGCTGGTGGGCGTAAACTGCGCGGCTTTGCCCGAGAGCCTCTTGGAGTCGGAGCTTTTCGGCCACGAAAAGGGCTCGTTCACCGGGGCCACGGCCCGTCGAGACGGCCGCTTCAAGACCGCCGACGGCGGCACGCTGTTTTTGGACGAGGTGGGCGAGATGAGCCCCTCGACCCAGGCCAAGCTGCTGCGCGTGCTGCAAGACGGCGAATATTCGCCGGTGGGTTCGGACAAGGTCTACACCTGCGACGTGCGGGTCATCGCCGCCACCAACCGCGATCTGCAACAGGCCGTGCGCGACAGCGAATTTCGCGAGGACTTGTTCTATCGGCTGAACGTCATCAACATCGAAATGCCCCCGCTGCGCCAACGCGGCGAGGACATCATGCTTTTGGCCGATCACTTTCTGCGGCGCTTCGCGGCCCAAAACCAGCGCCGTCTGGGCGGCTTTGGCCAAAACGCCCGGCTGCGCATGCTGGCCTATCGCTGGCCCGGCAACGTGCGCGAGCTGATCAACGCCGTGGAGCGGGCGGTGATCATGAGCCGCGGGCCACAGGTCGAGCTGGAAGACCTGCCTTCGTCGCTGCAAAGCCAGCCGGCGGTGGACCAGATGCTCCTGCGGCCGGGCCTGAGCGTGCGCCAGGCGGAAAAGACCCTGATCATCCTGACCCTGGAGGCCACCGCCGGCAACCGCACCCAGGCCGCTCAGATGCTGGGCATCACCCGCAAAACCCTGCAAAACAAGATCAAGGAATACGAGGCCGAGGGCGAGCGCCTGCCCTGAGCGCCGCCGCGAAAAAACGCCCGGCGCGGAGTCAGGCTCCACGCCCGGCGCTTTTTGCATTGCCGCCGGCCTAGAAAGACAGACACAGGCCCAGTTGCAGGGCGTGCTGGCTGGCGGCGCTGTTAAGTTGGCCGTCGTAGCGGCCATAAAACGACCAGCCGCCGGCGGCCTGGGCCAGCAGCGTCAGGCTGGGCGCCAAGGCATCGCGGTCGTCGTCGTCGCCGGTCACGCTGAACCAGCCGGGCTGGCCGGCCAGGCGCGCGCGCAGGGCGCGGTCGTCCAGGGGCGCGAAATGCAGCCAGGCCAGGCCGAACTCCGGCCGCAAGTCAAGGCCCTCGGCCAGGGCAAAGGCCCGGCCGGCGCGCAGCTCCAGCCGGCCGACCATGGTGCTCGCCTCGTGCTCGTCCAGGGTCAGGTTGAGGCTGCCGGCGTTGGTCTCGTCAAAAGAGTCTTGGCGGGAATAGGCGTAGGTCAGGGCGGCCAGGGGCTGGACCAGCCAGCCGGCGCATTCCAGGTTGAGCCCGCCGCCAAGGCGCGCCGCCGCCGTCTGGCCGTCGGGCGAACCATCGGCCAGGCGATCGACGCCCTCAAAAGCCACGCGGCGGCTCACGTCGGCCCGGCACAGGCCGGCGCTGACGGCCCCTTCCACGAAATAGCCGCCGCCATCGTAATCGGCCCGCAGGCCCAGGTTAAGGTGATCGGCGTGGCCGTCGCCACCGTTGGCCGACCAGTCGAAATCGGCCCTGGTAAAGCCCACGGCCAGGCCAAGCAGCCAGCGTTGGCCCAGGGCCCAGTCCTGGCCGGCAGCCAGCCCGGCCAGGGAGTAGTCAAAGCCAACACGCCTGTCGCTGTCTTGATAATCGCCGCGCGCGCCCACGGCCCTGGCCCAGGTCTGGTCGCGGCCGCCGCCACTCGGCCCGGAGGCGCGCAGTTCCTGGCGGCGTTGGCCCAGGCCGTCGAGAAACAGCAGCGAATCCTGCAACGAAAGCTCGACCATGGCCCCATGGGCTTCGGGGCCGATGGCGCGCATGGCTTGGCTCAGGGGCGCGGGCTCCAGGAAATTGAGCCGGTTGAAGACGTAATCCAGGTCGGAGTAGTTGGCCGGCGTGGCCAGCGAATCCAGATAGCCGGCCACCGCGCCGGGGTTGCCGCCGCCCACCCACGGCCCATAATAAAGCGACGGCCCGCTGGTCGGCCGGCCAAAGACGTAGTCATCGGCCGAGATGCGCTCCATCAGGAGTATCTGCTGGCCGCCGCCCTCGCCCCAGCCGACGATGGGCCCGGCCACGCCGGTGCGGATGACCACGCCCGCCGGCACGCGCACGGCGATGATATGATCGGGCAGGGTGGGCAGGGCGAACTTGTCGGCCACTTCTTGCAGGCTCAGGCCGCGCACGCTGCTGGCGCGCATCAGCCAACTGCCCACGCCGCCGCCCTTGAGCCGGCTGGCGTCGTAGGCGTAAAACCGCACGTAATAGTCTTCCTGGCCCAGGCGAACATCCTCGACCGTCGTTCCGGTCTCGAAGGGCAGGGTGGTTGGCGTGGCCCGGCCCTGGTCGATCAGCTCTTGGTTGACAAAGGCGGCTGTGTAGACGCCTAGCAGCGGCCCGGGCGGCAGGTCGATGGGGTTGACCATGCGGGCCGGGGCGCTGCTGGCCAGGGCCAAAAACAGGGCCACGGCGAGGCAAACAGCCACGACCCCGCGCCGCCGCCGGCCAAGCCACGCCGGCGCTGTCTTTATCAGCCTCATGCTCTCACCGCCTTATTTTTGCTTGCGGGTGAATCCGTTTGTCCAGGACGCCGGACCGGGCCGACGGCGTTCACACGAAAAAACCCTTGGGCACGACGGTGATGCCCCGCGGCGTAACCTTGAAGAGCTTGCGGTCCTCGCTCGGGTCGATGCCGATCTGGGTGTTGTCGGGGATATAGTTATGCTTGTCGATGATCGCCTTTTTGATCTTGCAGTTGCGCCCGACGATCACGTCCTCGAGGATCACGCTTTCATCGACTTCCGACCACGACTCGACGATGACGTTGGACGAAAGCACGCTATTGCGCACGATGCCGCCGCTGATGATGCAGCCCGAACCCACCAGCGAATCCAAGGCCTTGCCGGCGCGGGGCGGGTTGCCGCGTTCGTCTTGGAAGACGAACTTGGCCGGCGGAAACTGCATGCGGTGGGTGCGCAGGGGCCACATCTCGCCGTAGAGGCTGAAATAGGGGTCCACGCCGCAGAGGTCCATGTTGGCGTTCCAATAGGCGTCGAGGTTGCCCACGTCGCGCCAATAGCCGCTGTCCTTGGTGCGCTCCTCCAGCACGCGCCGTCGCCGTCCCTGTTGGTCGTGGATGCGGGCGTAGTCGGAGATGACGTTGTTGCGCCGGTAGGGATAGGCCACCACCTTGTAGCGGCCCAGCAGCGCCGGGATGATGTCGTGGCCGAAATCGGTGCCGTCGAACTCGGCCAGCACCTGCATCATCACCTCCTTGCGGAACAAATATATGCCCATGCTGGCCAGGGAGTGATTGGGGTCGCCGGGGATGCAACTGGGGTTGTCGGGCTTTTCCTGGAACTCGCGGATGGAAAAGTCGTCGTTGACGCCGACGACGCCGAACTGACAGGCGTTTTGGCGATCGACCTCGATGACGCTGATGGTCACGTCGGCGTTGTGTTCCTCGTGGTAGCGCCGGAATAAGCTGTAGTTCATCTTATATACGTGATCGCCGCTGAGGATGATCACCCGGCGCAGGCTTGGGTCGCGGTCGAGCAGGTAGGCGTTTTGCCGCACCGAGTCGGCCGTGCCCTGGTACCATTTTTCGCCGGTGCGCATCTGGGGCGGCACGATGCGCAGATAGTGGCCCAGGTCGTAGTTGAAGATGTTCCAGCCGGCCTCCAGGTGGTCGACAAGCGACTGGCTCTTGTATTGGGGCAGGACCATGATTTTGTAGATCCCGCTGTTGATGACGTTGCTGAGGGTGAGGTCGATCAGGCGATAGATGCCGCCGAAGGGGACCGATGGTTTGGAGCGGTCCTGGGTCAGCGGGGCCAGGCGTTCGCCCTTGCCGCCGGCCATGATCACGGCCAGTGTGTCCTTCAACTTGCAGTCTCCGTGTGGATGGTTTGGGCCAAAGACGCCGCCGGACGCCGCCGGGGCCTATCTTTATATTTGATCATGCCCGCCGGCGCGATGCAACGGCCATGGCGGCCCAAAAGCCCGGCAATCGCGCGCGGCCCCGCGCCGTGGCCACAGCCGAAGAGAAAGTGTTTGACATTTTATAAGACTATCAACATACTGCCTTGCTAACACGGCTGGGCGGCGGTCGCCGTTTAGAAAAGCGGGCTGGAAGCCCCTTGATCGCTCCGAGTCCGGCCGCGCGATAAATACAAAATCAAGTCACCATCAGGATCATGAAGACCCGGAATCGCCTTTGGCGGCTCCGGTTTTTTTGTTGCGTCGATCGGCTCGGGCTCCGTTTACGAGGCCCCGGTCGGCGAGGGGAGGGCTTTGCTTTTCGGCGCCGGGTCGCCTTGGGCGGGGGGCGTTTCGGGCCGAGTCAACAGGCGAAAGTAAGCGGTGGGGTGAGCGGCCGATCCTTCTTGGCTGGTTGGCGCGGCCGCCCACCCGTGGGCGCAAGGGCGTGGCCCCTGCAAATCCATTCTCCGCGCGCCTTCGTCGATAGTCAATAAACACGCAAAAAAAGGAGAATGGACGAGATGGGAAACTGGCGAAAAGCCGGTCGGGCGGCGCTGTTTTTGCCGGCGCTGATCCTGGCGCTTGCGCTATGGGCCGTGGGCGATTGCCGGGCCGAGGCCGCGGAGGACAAAAGCGCCCAGGCCACGACCCAGGAGCAGGCCGACAACAAGCAAAAAATCAACCTGGAAGACATGCAGGTGCTCGGCAAGGCCGATTCGGCCGTGGTGCAGTCCACCAGCGCCACCGTGCTGGATAACGAGCAGATCGTCGGCCGCGTTTACGTCACGCCCATGGATATGCTCAAGCTCTCGCCGGGCGTGAGCATCTCGCAATATCACCAGGGTGGCGTGGTCCCCGCCGTGCAGATGCGCGGCTTTTCCACGGTGGGCCATTCGCGCGATGGCGCCATCGCCCTCAACGGCGTGCCGCTCAACACCCTCGACAACGCCGACACCAACGTGATTATCCCCATGGAGGTCGAGGACATCGAAGTGGTCAAGGGCCCGTCCTCGCCCTTCTTCGGCAACTTCAACAGCGCCGGCTCCATTGGCTTCCGCACCTACCAGAGCGGCGACTTCACCCGGGCCAAGCTCAGCTACGGCAGCTTCAACACCCAGGACGCCGCGGCGGTGATCGCCCGCGGCGACGGCAAGCTGGACCAGATCTACTCCGGCGAGGTCTACCACACCGACGGTTATCAGGACAACTGCGACTGGGACAAGCAGATCGCCTCGGGCCGCTGGAACTATCGCTTCACCGATCAGTTACAGGCCGGCATGGGCCTGCGTTTCTACAACACCCGGTGGGATTCGGCCGGCTACATCCCCCAGAGCGTCTATGACTCCAACCCCCAGCGGGCCGTCTCCGACGTCAACGGCGGCTGGCGCAAGTGGGGCCTGGTCGACGGCCACGCCGACTACGCCCTCACCGATACGTCCAAGCTGCGCTTCCTGGCCTGGTACACCCAAGAGGACTACAACCGCTGGTATCAGAACTGGATCTCCTCGGCCCAGAAGGTCGGCGGCAACTACGGCTCCCAGTACCAACGGCCCCGCGAGGCCTTTGGCTCCAGCCTGGCCTATCACTACAACGGCCAGGTGCTCGAACGTGACACGGGCGTGGTTTTCGGCGTCAGTTGGCAGCGCGAGTTTCAGGAATATCGTTATTGGAACTTGGTTGTCGGCAACGGCCGCAACAAGGGCTCCATGACCCAGGACGACGAACTGACCCTCTACACCACCGCCCTCTATGGCCAGGTGGATTATCGCGTGCTCAAGCCCCTGCGCTTCATCGTGGGCGCGCGCTACGACATGATGAACGGCGAACTGGACAGCAAGCTGACCCCGGCCAACTCCGGCGACCGCAATGGCCCGGAAATCTTCAGCCCCAAGCTGGGCCTGATCTACACCGTCTGCGACGGTTGGGATCTGTTCGCCAACTATTCCCAGGGGTTCGCCCTGCCCGGCGGCACGGAGTTCGTCTCGCGCTCGTACCTGGAGCCGGCCATCCGCACCCAATACGAGGCCGGTCTGCGCGCCAATCCCAACGGCTGGAGCAGCTATATCCTCAGCATCTGGCGCTTGGACACCAAGGACGACTTCCAGCCCACCCTGGCCGACCCCAACAAGTATGAAAACGCCGGCGAGACCAGGCGCGAGGGCGTCGAGGTGGGCGCGGACTTCCTGCCCTGGAAGGCCCTGCGCCTGCACGTGGACTACGCCTACATCCACTCCGAATACCTCAGCTATGTTTCCGGCGGCAAGAGCTACGACGGCAACGAGCTGCCCAGCGTGCCCAACAATATCTTCAACGCCGAAATCGCCTGGGCCCCGCCCCAAGGCCTGGGCGCGCGCCTGAACTATCGCTTGCAGAGCGAATGGAACATCGCCGCCGACAACATCGTCAAGGCCGACGGCTTTGACGTGGTCTGCGCCCAGGTGTCGTACAAGTTCAACAAGCGCTACACCCTGGCCCTGGACGTGATCAACCTCTTCGATCGCAAGTATTCGGAATATTTGGGCTCGGCCAACGGCCAACTGACCTACGCCCCGGCCGACCCGCTTTCGGCCTACCTGACGCTGACTATCGATTGGTGAGCCAAAACCAAAGGAGAGCAGTCATGAAAAACATGAAGCAGTTGAAATCATTGACCGTCGTCGCCGCCATGTCCCTGACCCTGGCCTTGGCCGGCCTGGCCCAGGCCCACGATCTGTGGCTGAGCGCCAATCAACCCGCCGAGGGCAAGGCGCTCAGCGTGCTGGTGGGCTATGGCCACGGTTTCCCCGCTGGCGAGGAGATCGAATTCGACATGCTGGAGCCGGTGGAGATCATCGGGGCCCAGGGCAAGATCGCCACCAAGCCCGGCCAGAAGCAGGAGTTCGTCAGCGACGCGCCCCTGGCCGCCGGCACGTACGTGGTCACCGGCGGGCGCAAGGCCCAGTGGTACACCAAAACGCCGGCCGGCTCGGTTAACGTGCCCAAAAACGAGGCCCCCGAGGCCATCTCGTGCCTGCGTTCGGTCAAATACGCCAAGGCCATCGTCAACCTGGGCGCGGCGGGCGACGTCTCCCAGCCCGTGGGCCAGACCCTGGAGATCGTGCCCCTGGCCAACCCCGGCGCGCTGAAGGTGGGCGATGATCTGCCCGTGCGGGTGCTGTTCGAGGGCAAACCCCTGGCCAAGGTCGAGGTGTTGGGCCTCTACGCCGGCTTCAGCCAGCACGAGGGGTCTTACGCTTTTTACGCCCGCACCGACAAGGACGGCAAGGCCTACGTCAAGCTGAGCGCCGCCGGCCAATGGCTGGTGCTGGCCAAACACAAGGTTCCCTTTGCCGACAAGGCCCAGTGTGACGAATACGCCCACACGGCCACCTTGACCTTTGACGTGAAATGACGACCAAGCTTCGACGGGAAACGCAAGCGGCCGGCCTCGTTTGGGGGCCGGCCCTGGCCGCGCTATTGCTGGCGGGTCTGTTGTTCGTGGGCGGCAGACCGGCCCTGGCCCACGGCGTGAGCCTGGAGGCCGGCCAAGGCCGGGCGGCCTGGGTCTTGGCCCAATATTCCGACGGCGAGCCCATGAGCTTTGCCAAGGTGCGCGTGCTGGGCCCACGGGGCCAAACGTATCAGATGGGCAACGCCGACGCCTCGGGGCGCTTTTGCTGGCAGCCCGACCAGCCTGGCCAGTGGACGGCGGTGATCGAGGACGGCCAGGGCCATCGCGGCCAGGTGAGCCTGGATTGGACCGGCGGCGACGCCCCCGTGGCCAGTCAACGCGGTGGCGGCGAAATGGTCGCCCAACCGCTGTGGACGCGGGCGTTGCTGGGCCTTTCGGCGATATTCTGCCTGGCGGGCCTGGTGTTTTGGCTGCTGGGCCGACGCGGCGCGGCGGTTGACAAGGGCTGATTGCCCGAAAACTTCGAAGCCCCGGCGGTCGAAGGCGGCCGCCGGGACTTTTCACGGCGTGGGGCCGTCGCCCGGCGTTTCGATGGGGCTATCCATGAAATAGTGCTCGTAGACCTCCAACAGCGAGATCAACACCGCCAGCACCAGCGGGCCCAAAATCAGCCCGACCATGCCAAAGACGCTCAAACCGCCAAGCACGCTGAAAAACGTCAGCAGTGGGTGGATGTTGCCGCCGCCGATCAGCCGTGGACGCAGAAAATTGTCGCAGATAACCTGCGAGGCCTCGCACCAGATCATCACGCCCACGCCCTGAAAGACATCGCCGCTGAGGATCAGGTAGGTTCCGGCCGGGATGAACAAAAGCGCCGTGCCCACCAGCGGCACCACCGAGGCGAAGACCATCACCGTGCCCCAGAACAAGGCGTGGGGCACGCCAAAGACGCCAAAACCCAAGCCGCCGGCCGTGCCCTGGATGACGGCCAGGAAAACCGTGCCGCGCATGGTGGTGCGCAGGGTGGAGAGGATGTCGTCGCGGATCTGGTTGGTGGTGTCGGCCGGCAGCGGCGAGAGGCGGATGGCCTTCTGGGCCATGCTCTGGCCGTCCATCAATAGATAAAAGGCCACGAACATCATCAGCGCGAAGCCGATGGCCAGGTTGGTGGCCCCGCGCAGCAGGTCGGTGAGGTTGGAGTAGAGCAGGTTGCTGACGTATTTGAGCGCCTCGGCGGCGTGTTGCAGGATGTCCATGCGGGTGATGCCGGTGTGCTCCTCGAGCTTGTCCAGGAAAGGCCCCAGGCGGCCCATGCCGCTGTTGAACATCTCGCTGAGCGAGTTGCCGGCCAACATGGCCGAGACGGTGTTGTAGAGATCCAAGGCCTGGGAGGTGATGACGCCGGTGATCAGCACCAGCGGCACGACGATGATGAGGATGAACAGCAGGCAGGTCAGGGCCGAGGCCAGGCCGCGCCGTTGGCGGGTGAGCTTGAGCATGAGGTCGTAGACCGGCCCGCCCACCACCACCAGCACGATGGCCAGAAAGATCGAGGTGAGGAACGGCTCGACCAGCAGATAGGCGCAGTAGAGCACGAAGAGGATGCAGGCGGCGAAAAACCAGCGACTGGTCGAGCTGGCAAACGGCTGATTGTGACTCATGGGCGGCCTTTCGCGCGCCAAGCGCGGGGCAGCAGCCTGGCGTGAAGGGTGGAGTCGAGCCGGCGACGAAAGCCTTCGACCACCTCGGCGTTCACCTCGGCCAGGGCCAGGCCCGGCCCAGGCGGGCATTGGGCCACGACCTCGCCCCAGGGGTTGGTGATCATGGCTTGGCCGAAGCTCTCGCGGCCCTGGCCGTGGGGGCCCCACTGGGCCGCCGCCAGCACGAAGCAGGCGTTTTCGACCGCCCTGGCCCGGACGAGAAGCTCCCAATGGGCCTGGCCGGTGAGCTTGGTGAAGGCGCTGGGCGCGGCGATGACCTGGGCCCCCAACAGGCGCAGGCGGCGGTGCAGTTCGGGGAACCGCAGATCGTAGCAGACGCACGGGCCCAGGCGGCCGATGGGCGTATCGACCACCGTCAGGCGGCGGCCGGGAGCCACCCGCCGCGACTCCAACAACGGCGCTTGGCCCGGCGCGGCCAGGTCGAACAGATGAATCTTGCGATAAACCCCGACCAGGCGGCCGGTCGGGTCCAACACCGGGCAGGTGTTGTGGGCCTTGCCGGGCGTGCGCGCGCGCTCGGCAAAGGTGCCGCCGACGATCCACAGGCCCAACTCGCGGGCCAGCGTCGCCAGGAAGCTCACCGTGGGGCCGGCGATGGTCTGGGGCTCGGCCAGGGGCAGGCCCTCGGGCTGCATGTGGGCGAAATGTTCGGGCAGCACGCACAGCCCCGCGCCCTGGCCGGCGGCGCGGCGCAACAGATCGGCGGCCTGGGCCAGATTGGCTTGGCGGTCGGCGCTGGAGTTCATTTGGATCACGGCGGCCAGCATCGGCTCTCTCCGGGGCTGAATGGGGTCATTATATGCGCCGCCAGCGCCGTCGGGAAGGCCAAAGCGCCGCGGCCAATTTATTGCCGGGCCCGGCGGCCTGTGCTAGCATGGGCCCGTATGTGGCCACGCCGGGCGCGCGGAGGGAGCTATAGCCTATGAACGGGCCGCCGGACATCGGGGCCTTGCTGGAGCAGGCCAGGCGCAACGAGGAGATCCTGCGGCGCACCGACCAGCTCGAGGAGTTCCTGCTTTCGCCAAGGGCGCTGAGGCCGCTGCTGGAGGGCCTGTGCCAGCGCGTGGCCGCGATATACGGCCTGGACGCGGTGAGCCTGGCCCTGGCCGACGACCACGCCGGCCTGCGCCTGGCCCTGGAGGCCGATGGCCCCCAAGCGCTGCCCGCTGGTTGTTTTCATTGCGCGCGGGTGGAGCTGCGCATGCTGGTGGGCGACCTGGAGCGGCCGCTTTTGAGCAACCGGGCCAGCGACGAGGCCTTGCGCTTTTTGTTTGGCCAGCGCGGCGGATTGTGCTCGGCGGCGGTGTTGCCGTTGTGGTCGCGGGGCCGCTGGCTGGGCTCGCTCAATCTGGGTTCGACCTCGCCCGAGCGCTATCATCAGGGCCTGGAGACCCACTTCGTGCGGCGGCTGGCCGCCAAGACGGCCCACAGCCTGGACGCGGCCGTGCTCTACGAGCAGAACCGCCTTTTCGAACGCCGCGAGGCGGCCATGGAAATGGCCGGGGCGGCCTGCCACGAGTTGGCCCAGCCCCTGACCGCCCTGGCCCTGCGGCTGGAGACGCTGATGCGCGGCCTGCCGGAGGGCGACCCGTTGCGCGGCCAGATGAACTCGCTGACCGCCGAGGTGGATCGAGTGGGCGAGCTGCTGCGAAAAATCAGTGAGGTCAACCGATACGTGACCAAGCCCTACGCCCAGGGCCTGCGCATAATCGATCTGCGAGCGGCCAGCGCCGCGGGCAAACCCTCAACGCCACCGGAGGAAGCTTGAGAAAATGAGCGACGAAACCTGCATCTTCTGTGACATCGCCGCCAACAAAATGCCGGCTTTCCGCATCTATGAAGACGACCGCACCCTGGCCTTCGCCGACATCAACCCGGCCACGCCCGGCCACACCCTGGTCATCCCCAAGCAGCACTACGTCAACATCATGGAGCTGACCCCCGGTGACGTGGCCGCCGTGCATCAGACCGTCCAGCGCGTGGCCCGGGCCATCAAGGCCACCCTCAAGCCCGAGGGCATCATGATCGCTCAGCTAAACGGCGCGGCCGCCGGTCAGGTGATCATGCACTATCACGTGCATCTGATCCCCCGCAACCCCGGCGACGCCCTTTCGGCCATGAGTTGGCAGATGAAGCCCGGCGACATGGCCCAGATCGAAAAATTGGCCGCCCAGATCGCTTCGGTGCTGTGAGGATCGCGCGCGGCGGCCCGCCGGCCGATGGCGCATCGGCGGGCCGTCCTTTGGGCTAGAGGCCAAGGGCGCTTTTGATCTTGCGCAGAATCTGGCCGATGCCGCCGGCGGCGTCGGCCGTCTTTTGCTGGGCCAGGGCTTGGGCCAGCTCCTGGTTGGCTCGCTGGCGTTGGTCCACCAACCGCGAGAGGTGATCGAGAAAGCTGGGGTGAGCGCGGATCAACTCGCGGAACAGGTCGGCCTTGATCTCCACCACCCGCGAGTCGCGCTCCAGGCGCACGCTTGCCGTGCGCGGCAGGCCCAGCAGCAGGGCCATCTCGCCCAGGCATTGGCCTTCCTCCAGGGTGGCCAACAGGGCTTGGCCGCCTTCGGGCGTCCGCTTGATGACCTGGGCGCGGCCCTGGGCCAGCAGGTATAGGCTGTCGCCGTGGTCGCCTTCGTTGAAGAGCATTTCGCCCGCGCCAAAGGTCAAAAGATTCATGCGGTCGGCCACGGCCAGCAGGTCGGGGGCCGAGACGCCCTGAAAGACCTCGCTATCGAGCAAAAGCGGCACGATGCGTTCGATCTGATCCTGGCGCTGCTCGTGGGCGCTGGGCTCGGGCGGCGGCGCGACCAGCGTGCGGATGGGGAAGGGGATTTCGATGCCCTCGCGCTGGAACTGATACCAGATCAGGCAGTTGACCTCGTCGCGGATGGCCTCTTGTCGGCCATAGTCCATGGTCCAGGCGTTTAGGCGATAGTTGATCGACGAATCGCCGAAGGACTCCAGAAACACCGACGGCGCGGGTTCGGCCAGCACCTCCGGGCACTGGCGGGCCGCGGCGATCATCGCCGCCTTGACCTGGTTGGGCGGGTGGCGGTAATGGGCCCCAACCTCCACGCGCACGCGGTGCAATGGCGAGGGCAGGGTATAGTTGGTGACGGTGTCTTTCATCACCACGTTGTTGGGCAGCAGGATGAAGTCGCCGTCGCGGGTCTCGATGCGCGTGCGCCGCCAGGTGACGTCGACCACCCGGCCCTCCATGCCGTTGACGTTGACCCAGTTGCCGTGGGCGATGGGCCGCTCGACGCCGATGACCAGGCCGGCCAGGACGCTGCCCAGCAGATCCTGGGAGGCCAGGCCCACCACGAACGACACCACCGCCGAGGTGGCCACCAGCGAGGTGACGTCCAGGTTGAGGTATTGGCGCAGGACGATCAGGGCGGCGATGAAGTCGGCCAGCAAGATCGCGCCCTGGCGCAGGATGTGGGGCACGTGGCGTTTTTGCAGACGGGCCAGCAGATAGCCCACGCCGATGGCGTCCACCGCCCGGATAATCAGCACCACGCCGGCGAAGATGATCAGGGCCTCGGAATAGGGCAGCAGGCGGGCCGGCCATGGCGTGGGCAGGTTGGCCGCGCCCACGCGCAATAAAAGCCCCAGCGCCGCCAGGTGCAGCGGAACTTTCAGCGCCGCCAGCGCGCCCAGCCGGCGCTGGCCCACGTGCATCACCACCAAAAAGGCCGCGTAAGCCAACAAGGGCAGGGCCATGGTCAGGTAACCGGGCAGTTGCTGGAGATCCAAGTTTCGTTCCACCTGGCCTTGCGCGGCGTCGGGCGCGCCCGGCGGCTTAGGGCATGTCGAGGATGTAGCTGTACATCAGCCAGAAATGGCAGAAGCTGCCGCCCAAAACGAAAAAGTGGAATATCTCGTGGAAGCCCAGGATTCCTGGCCAGGGGTCGGGCTTTTTGAACCCGTAGATCGCCGCGCCGATTGTGTAGGAGAGCCCGCCGCCGGCCAGCCACAACATGCCGCCCAGGGGGATGGCCTGGACCAGGGGGTAGATGGCCACCACGCACAGCCAGCCCATGGACAGATAAAAGATGGTGGTTAGCCAACGAGGCGCGTCCATCCAGACCAAAGTGAAGATCATGCCCACCAGGGCCATGCCCCAGGCCGCGCCGAAGATGCTCCAGCCCCAGCCGCCGCGGATGGCCACCAGGCAGAAAGGCGTGTAGGTGCCGGCGATGAGCATGTAGATCATGATATGATCAATGGCTCGGAAAATGCGTGTGCCCTTTTCGGAGAGGGGCAGCATGTGGTACAACGAGCTGGCGGTGTAGAGCAAGACCATCGACGAGCCGTAGATCGAAAACGACACCACGTGCCAAGCCGTGGCTTCCTTGGCGGCCAGAGTCACCAGCACCGCCAGGGCGATCACCGACAGGATGGCCCCCACCAAGTGCGACAGGCCATTGACCGGCTCTCTTAGGCGTAAAACCATGGGGCGCAACCTTTGCAAGAGATATTTATCCATTATTGATTTTAGGATATCCGCAACCAGGACCACGGTCAATGGTTCTGGGCGGGCCTTGGCCAAGAAAAAAGCTTGCCGCCGACGGCGCGCGGCGATAAGAAATCATGAATTACCGCTCATTTTTTCTTGACATGGCGGCCATAGTTCAACAAATTTTGTCAGTCCATGAAATCCCTTCGTGACAACGGCGCGTCGACGGCCGGTTTGGGCGCCGCGAGGGGCATGATGGGCCGCCCGGCCGTCGATGTAGCGGCGCGGCAAAATGCTAAGTCAAAATCGCCGGGCGCTTTCAGCTTGGCTGTGCAAAAACAACAGGCCCACAGAAAGGGGTATTTTAATGGGACTCAACTTCTTCAATCGTGACGACCGCGATATGAGGTTCGTGCTCTTCGAGTGGCTGGACATGGAAAAGGTTCTCGGCTACGAGAAATTTTCCGAGTTCGCCCTCGACGACTTCGCCATGATGTTTGACGAGGCCTACAAGATCGCCCGCGACTTCATCGGCCCCACCTTCAAGGACGGCGACGAGATCGGCGTCAAATATGAAGGCGGTCAAGTCACCGTGCCGCCGTCGTTCCACGAGGCCTTCAAGGCCATGGCCGAAAACGGCTGGATCGGCCTGGCCAGCCCGCCCGAGTACGGCGGACAGGGCATGCCCGCGGTGGTCAGCGGCGTGATCAACGAGTTCTTCAACGCCGCCCACTTCGCCTTCATGACCTATGTCGGCCTGTTGGTCTCCAACTCCGGCGTCATCGTCAACTATGGCACCGACAAAGACAAAGAGATGTTCGTCGAGCGGATGATCACCGGCGAGTTCGGCGGCACCATGTGCCTGACCGAGCCTGACGCCGGCTCCGACGTCGGCGATCTGCTGACCAAGGCCACCCCCGATCCCGACGCCGGCGATCCGCGCATCTACAAGATCGAAGGCAGCAAGCGCTTCATCACCTGCGGCCGCCACGACATGGTCGACGTCATCATCCACCTGGTGCTGGCCCGCATCGAGGGCGCGCCCAAGGGCACCAAGGGCATCAGCCTGTTCATCGTCCCCACCAAATGGGTCAACGAAGACGGCTCCATCGGCGAGGACAACGACGTCTTCTGCACCGGCATCGAGCACAAGATGGGCATCCATGGCTCGGCCACCTGCTCGCTGAGCTTCGGCGAAAACGGCAAGTGCCGGGGCATCCTCTTGGGCGAGCCCAACAGCGGCATGGCCAAGATGTTCCAGATGATGAACGAAGCCCGCATCGGCTGCGGCGTCCAGGCCAACGCCGCCGCCGCCGCCGCCTACGACGCCGCCCTGCAATACGCCAAGGAGCGCGTCCAGGGCCCGCCGTTCGTCGATCGCAGCAAGCCCCGCGTGCCGATCATCCAGCACGAGGACGTGCGCCGCATGTTGATGAACCTCAAGGCCGGCACCGAGGCCGCCCGCGCCATGATCGCCTACAACTTCTGGATGGTCGACGTCGCCCACAACGACCCCGATCCCGAGGTGCGCAAGGCCATGGGCATGCGCTCCGAGCTGATGACCCCCCTGCTCAAGTCCTACATCACCGACATGGGCGCCCAGCTCTGCCGCGACGCCATGCAGATCCTGGGCGGCGTGGGCTACTGCGCCGAGTTCCCCATCGAGCAGCACTACCGCGACATCAAAATCCTCTCCATCTGGGAAGGCACCAACTTCATCCAGAGCCTGGACCTGGTCGGCCGCAAGCTGGCCATGGCCGGCGGTTCGGTCTACCAGAACTTCCTCAAGGAGATCTTCGACTACACCGCGGCCTACAAGGAAGACCCCGACTTCGCCAAAGAGTTCAAGATGCTCTTCAAGGCCGCCCAGGCCACCGGCGACATCTCCATGAAGTACATGACCTACTTCAAGGAAGGCAAGATCCAGCTCATCCCCTTGAGCAGCACCCGCTTCCTGGACTGCCTGGCCGAAGTGACCATGGCCTACCTCATGCTCCAGCAGGGCCTCATCGCCCGCGACAAGCTGGCCGAGGCCAAGGAAGGCAGCGCCAACCACGCCTACTACACCGGCAAGGTGGCCAGCGTTAAGTACTTCTGCAACAACTTCCTGCCCAACATCTTCGCGCGGCACACCGCCATCTCGCAGGAAGACACCTCGGCCATCGATATCCCCGAGGCCAGCTTCTAAGGCCGCCTAGGCCGCGAAAGCGAACCGTCCGGGCTCCCCACGCGGGGGGCCCGGACTTTTTCGCCGGGCGATCGGGCCGATCGAGCATTTCCTTGCCAGCCGGCCCGAGCCGGGGCATAATGCCGCCATGACGGAAACCGGCGAAAAAAATCTCGCCCTGGGCGTCCTCGTCGTCGATGACGAGGCCAACATCCGCAAGACTGTCTCCTATTGCCTGAGCGACCAAGGCCACCGTGTCGTCGCCGTCGGCAACGCCGCCGACGCCCTTGAACAGGCCCGCCGCCGCTCCTTTGACCTGGCCTTTGTCGATCTGCGCCTGGGCGCGGAAAACGGCATGGCGCTGATCCCCGCCTTGCTGGCCGATTCACCCTGGGTCAAAATCGTCGTCATCACCGCCCACGCCTCCATCGAAAGCGTCGTGGAGGCCGTCAAGCTGGGCGCGGCCGACTACCTGGCCAAGCCCTTCACCCCCGATCAACTCCGGCTGGTCGCCGGGCGCATGGGCCAACTGCGGCGGATGGAAAGCGAACTGGCCGCCCTCCAGGCCGATGCGCGGGGACGCGGCCCGGAGGCCAGATTGCAAAGCCGCAGCGCCGGCATGCAACGGCTCATCGAGACGGCCCGAAAGGCCGCCGACTCGGAGGCCATCGTCCTGCTTTGCGGTGAAAGCGGCACGGGCAAATCTGTTTTCGCCAAGGCCATCCATCGCTGGAGCCCCAGGGCGGCCAAGCCCATGGGCGTGGTGGCCTGCCCGGCCATGCCCGCCGACCTGCTGGAGAGCGAGCTGTTCGGCCACGCCAAGGGCGCTTTCACCGGGGCGGTGCGCGACAACCCCGGGCGCATCGCCGCCTGCGAGGGCGGCACGCTTTTTTTGGATGAAATCGGCGACATGGCTCCCACCGTCCAGGCCAAGCTGCTGCGCTTCATCCAGGATAAAGAATACGAGCGGCTGGGCGAGTCCAAGGCGCGCAAGGCCGATGTGCGCATCGTCGCCGCCACCAACGCCGACCTGGAAGGCCGCGTGGCCGATGGTCGCTTTCGCGAGGATCTGTTCTATCGGCTCAACGTCATTTGCCTGACCATACCCCCCTTGCGCCAACGGCCGGAAGACATCATGCCCCTGGCCGCCGATTTTCTGGCCCATTTTTGCCGCGCCAACCACAAGGCCATTAGCGGCTTCAGCCCCCGGGCCGAACAGGCGCTGATCGGTCACGCCTGGCCGGGCAACGTGCGCCAACTGCGCAACGCCATCGAGCGGGCCGTCATCCTGGGCGGCGGCGCGTTGGTTGATCTGGCCGATCTGCCCGGCGACATCGCCCCCGACATCGGCGCGCCGGCCATCGGCGACAGGGCTCCGCTGGCGCTCATCGAAGAGCTGCACATCCGTGGCGTTTTGGCCAACACCGCTTCGCTGCAAGAGGCGGCCGAGGTGCTGGGCATCGATCAGGCCACCCTCTGGCGCCGGAGGAAGGCCTACGGCGTCTGACCGTTGGCCCATCCGCCTTGCGTTTTGCAAGCCGGCGGCGGCCCCGGCATTTCATATTTCAAGGCCAATCCCAGCTCTTATCGCGTTATCATGCTGAAATAATTGGGCTTGTATTGTGGCACGCCCATTGCTCCCTTGTCTGGCGCGGCCAAATGGAGGGGCGCTTCCCATGACATTGAAACGGAAAATCCTGACCGGCTATGGCGTGTCGTTCGTGCTTATGGGGCTGGTGGTGGCTTGGGCCATCGCCAACCTGATCGCGCTGGGCCGGGCCACCGACGCCATCCTCAGCGAAAACTATCGCAGCATCCTGGCCGCCGAAAACATGATCGACGCCCTGGAGCGCCAGGACAGCGGAGTGCTGTTGACGTTCCTGGGCGACGACGGGGAGGGGATCGCGCAGTATCGGGAAAACGAGGCGGTTTTTCTGGAGTGGCTGGCGCGGGCCAAGGACAACGTAACGGTCCGGGGTGAGGCCGATCTCGTCCGATCGATCGAAGCCGATTACGGGGCCTATCGCAAACTGTTTTCCGCGCCAGGCGGCCCGCGCGGGGCGGAAGCCGCGGCCAGGCCCGGCGTTCGTTACCAGCAGGCGATTCACCCGATTTTCGCCAAAGTGCGCCAGGCGTGCATAGACCTGCGCAATCTCAACGAACGGACCATGTACGCCGCCAGCGTCAGGGCTGGCGACGTGGCGCGTCGGGCGATCTGGTCGACGGCGCTGGTGGCGGCCTTGGCCCTGACGGCGGCCTTGGCGTTCAGCTTGTTGTTGTCCGAACGCCTGGTGCGGCCGTTGCGGCGCGTCACGGAGGCTTCGCGGAAAATCTCCTCGGGCGATTATGGCGTCCAGGTGCCGGTGGAGGCCGGTGACGAACTGGGAAACCTGGCCGGCGAGTTCAACCAGATGGCCCGGCGGCTGGCCAGCTATCACGAAATGAATATCGAGCAGATCATCGCCGAAAAAAACAAAAGCGAGGCGATCATCTCCAGCATCGAGGATGGCCTGGTGGTTTTCGACACCAATCTGAGGGTGGCCAGCATCAACCCGGCCGCCCGGGCCCTGCTGGAAATGCCTTTGGGCCAGGGTTCGGCTCCGTCGTGCGCCGACATCCTGCCCGACGAGCGCCTCTGCCAGATCATCCGCGCCGCCGTCGAAAACGGCGCGCGGCCCGCCCTGCCCGATGAACGCCGCGTCATCGCCATCCGCAAGGGCGAAACGACCAAGGAGTGCCTGTTTTCGGTCACGGCCATCCGTGGCGGGGACCGCCGGCTCTCCGGCGTGGTGCTTCTGCTCAGGGACGTCACCCGCCTCAAGGAAGTGGAGCGGCTCAAAAGCGAGTTCGTCATGGCCGCCTCCCACGAACTGCGCACGCCCCTGACCAGCCTGGGCATGAGCGTCGGCTTGTTGCTGGAGCACGCCGTCGCCGGGCTGGCCGAGCGGGACAGAGAGCTGCTCCAGGCCGCCCACGAGGAGATCCAGCGCATGAAGGCCCTGGTCGACGACCTGCTCGATCTTTCCAAGATCGAGGCCGGCCGGATCGAGTTGGAGTTCGAAAGCGTGTCCGTGGCGACCCTGTTCGATCACGCCAAGGCCGTGTTCAAAAACCAGTTGGAAATGAACGGAGTTTCGCTGACCGCCGAACTGGACGCCGCCGCGCCGCCCGTCCGCGCCGACGCCAACAAGATCACCTGGGTGCTGACCAACCTGATCTCCAACGCCTTGCGCTACGTGGGCAAGGGCGGCCACATCGCCCTGGCGGCCAGCGTGATCGGGCCGTGCGCGCATTTGTCGGTTCGAGATGATGGTCCGGGGATTCCGCCGGAGTTTCAGTCCAAGATTTTCCAGAAATTCGTCCAGGTTCAGGGCCGCGAGGCCGGGGGGACCGGCCTGGGGCTGGCAATCTGCAAGGAGATCGTGCGCGCCCACGGCGGGGCGATCTGGGTGGAGTCCGCGCCCGGCCAGGGCAGCAAGTTCATCTTTACGCTGCCTTTGGCCCGGTAGGGGGGGCCATGAACGACAAACGACTTCTGGTGGTGGACGACGAAAAGAACATCCGCCTGACCGTGACGCAGGCCCTGGAAGACCTGGGCTTGCCCGTACGCACGGCCGTCAACGGTGAGGAAGCCATGACCATGCTGGACGAGGAGCCATTTGACGTGGTGTTTCTTGACCTGAGGATGCCTGGCATGGACGGCATGGAGGCGTTGAGGCGCATCAGGGATGGCTGGCCGAAAACGCGGGTGATCGTCATCACCGCCCACGGCAAGATCGAATCGGCCGTGCAGGCCATGAAACTGGGCGCGCTGGATTTCGTCCAAAAGCCTTTCAGCCCGGCCGAGGTGCGCGAACTGGCGCTCAGGGCGCTGGAGGGCGGCGCGGAGGAAGCAAACGACGCCGAGGATTACTTTTCCCTGGTCCATCGCGTCAAGAATCACATCGCCGCCGGCGACTACCCCGCCGCCCGCCGCGCGGCCAGAAGGGCCATGGCCGCCGATCCGGCCCGGCCCCAGGCCTACAACCTGCTGGGCGCGCTGCTGGAGATCAAGGGCGAAGTCCTGCGGGCGCAGAAGTTCTATCGCGCGGCCCTGGATATCGATCCGGCCTTCGAGCCGGCTCAGGCCAACATCCGGCGCACAACATCGAGCAATGAATTCGGCGGGATCGACCTGGGGCCGGACGAAGGCGAGGCCCGGCGACCGGCCATGGAAAAGCAAAATGAAAAATGACCGCTACATCATCGTCGTCGGTTGCGGCCGGCTGGGCTCCCTGCTGGCCAATCAGCTCAGCCGCGCCGGCAACTCCGTCGTGGCCATCGACAAAAACGAACCCACTTTTGGCGCGCTGTCGCCCGAGTTCAGCGGCTTCAAGATTCATGGCGACGCCTCGCGCATGGCCGTGCTCAAGCAGGCCAAGCTCGATCGGGCCGACGTGTTGATCGCCACCACCCACGCCGACAACGTCAACCTGATGGTGGCCCAGGCCGCCCAGGTTATTTTCGGGGTGCGCCGTGTGTTGGCCAGGGTTTTCGACCCCAAGCGCGAGGAAGTTTACGCCCGCTTGGGCATCGAGACCATCTGCCCCACGTCCGTGGCCGCGGAGCTGTTTCTGCGCGCCCTCGCAGGCGGCGAGGCCCGGCGGCCAGGAGCGCGGGCATGAAAGCGCTCATCGCGGGGGGCGGCAAGGCGCTGTTTTTTATTTGCCGCAATCTGGCCGCGCGCGGCTGCCAGATCGTGGTCATCAACGGCGATAGCGAGGAATGCGTCCAACTGGCCCGCCAACTGCCGGCCACGGTGATCTGCGGCGACGCCAGCGACGCCGAGATTCTCGGTGAGGCCGGCGCGCGCCAGGCCGACGTGGTGCTGGCCATCACGCCCAACGACCAGGACAACCTGGTCATCTGCCAGTTGGCCGCGCGCACATTCGGCGCGCCCCGGACCGTGGCCCTGGCCAACGACCCGGACAACGTGGAGTTGTTTGAAAAACTGGGCGTGACCGGTTTTTCGATCACCAATATCGTTGGCAGCCTGATCGAGCAGCGGGCGGCGCTGGAGCAGATCACCAACCTGCTGCCGCTGGGCGACGGGCGGGTCAACGTCACGGAAATCGTCATCGACGAGCGTTCGCCGGTGGCGGGCAAATTCTTGCGCGACATCGTTCTGCCCGAAAACGCCCTGGTGGCGGTGGTGATCCGCGGCGAAAGGCCCATCGTGCCACGTGGGGCCAACGACCTTTTGGTCGGCGACCGCGTGGTGCTGATAACCTTGCCGGAAAACCACGGCCCGGCGCTGCGGGCGCTGGTGGGCCAACAAATTTGAATAGGCGCCAACCTTGCGTGAAAAACAATATCTTCTGCAACGTTACGCGGCGATAGCCTCGTCGATAGGCTTGATTTTGCTCTTGACCGGCGCGTTGATGTTCACGCCGCTTTTGGTTTTGCCCTGGCGCCCGGAAGAATTGGGCCAGGCCTGGGCCTTTGTCTTGCCCGCCGTCTGTCAATGCTCCTTGGGCCTTGTGCTGTGGCGGGCGTTCGGCGGCCGCGCCAGGGATGCGCTCACCGTCCAGGAGGGCGGGGTGATCGTGGTGCTTGGCTGGGCGCTGGTGATCTTGTTTTCGGCCTGGCCGTTCACGGCGGTGCTGGGCTTGCCATTTTCGCGGGCCGTGTTCGAATCGGTCAGCGGATGGACCACCACCGGGCTTTCGGTGGTGGATGTGACCCGCGCCGGCTGGATGATCCTGCTCTGGCGCAGCGTGATTCAACTGGCCGGCGGCGCGGGGCTGGCCATCATCATGCTTTCGGC
Source organism: Desulfarculus baarsii DSM 2075 (assembly GCF_000143965.1). Classification (GTDB taxonomy): domain Bacteria; phylum Desulfobacterota; class Desulfarculia; order Desulfarculales; family Desulfarculaceae; genus Desulfarculus; species Desulfarculus baarsii. The sequence continues at coordinate 1,736,161 of NC_014365.1, forward strand.
CATCGTGGGGCCGGTGGGCGCGGGCGTGACCAGCGCCGAGGGGCGGGGCGATCAACTGGCCCCTCACGTGCGGCGATCGGCGCGGCTGGTGCTGGTGATCTATGGCTGCTACGCCATCGCCGGGACCGTGGCCTATTGGCTGGTGGGCATGTCGTTTTTCGACGCGCTCAATCACTCCTTCGCCGCGGTCTCCACGGGCGGATTTTCCACGCGGGTGGAAAGCATCGGCTATTGGGATTCGGCCGTCATCGAGGCCGTGACCATCCCGCTGATGATATTGGGCAACTTGAGCTTTGTCACGGCGTGGCTGCTGTGGCGCGGCCGGCTGCGCCTGGTGGCGCTCAACGGCGAGGCGCGCCTGATGGCCGTGCTGATCCCGTTATGCGCGGCGGCGGTTTTTTTGCTGACAAGCCGGGCGCTCTACCCGACGCTGGAAAAATCGCTGCGCGTGGCCCTGTTCGAGACGGTCACGGCCCTGACCACCACGGGCTTTTCCACCGTCGGCTATGGCGATTGGAACGCCTTTGGCTTGATGGCGCTGATCGTGCTGATGATCATCGGCGGCGGAACCTGCTCCACGGCCGGCGGCGTCAAGCAGTTTCGCGTCTATTTGCTGTGGCGGATGCTCTGCTGGGAAATCAAGCGCGGCCTCGTGCCCAAGTCCGTGGTTTTGGAGCGCCCATTGTGGGAAGGCGAGGCGCGCGTTTTTGTCGACGACGGCCGCGTGCGCCAAGCGGCGGTGTTTGTTTTTCTCTACCTGGCGACCTACATGCTGGGAGTCATGGTTTTGTGCGCCTGCGGTTACGATCTGAGCCAGGCGCTTTTCGAGTTCGCCTCGGCCATGGGCACGGTGGGCCTTTCCATCGGCGTGACCAGCGCCCAGATGCCCGACGTGGCCCTGTGGGCCGAGACGCTGGCCATGTTTCTGGGGCGGTTGGAGTTGATCGTGGTGGTGGTCAGCCTGCTCAAGCTGGGCGTGGACGGCCGCAAGATGCTGGCGCGTCGGCGGGGCGGCCGCACTCGGTCATTACATTGGGCGGCCCGATGATGCTAGCATGGGAAAGTGGCCGTTCCGCCGCGCGCGACAACGAAAGGGGCTTGCCAATGGGCTTGAGAGGAAAATACGCCATCGTCGGCGTGGGCTATACGCCGCAAGGGCGCTTGCCGGACCGCACAACCTTTAGCTTTCACCTGGAGGCCGTGGCCAACGCCATCGCCGACGCCGGCCTGAAAAAAGACGCCATCGACGGCTTGATCGCCTATCGGCACTTTCCCGCCTGCCCCGGCGAGCCCGACGTCACGCCTCAACTGATCGCCCAGGGCCTGGGCCTGACGCCGGACTACCTCTGCCAGGACGCCAACTGCTCGCGCAGCCACTTGCAGCAGGCCATCGGCGCCATCGAGGCCGGCTTTTGCAATTACGTGGCCATCTCCTACGGCCACAGCGGCCTGTCGGGCGGCGGCATGAATTTGCTGCTGGAGGAGATGGCGGGCAACGAGGTGGTTTTCGGGCATTTTGGCGCGGCGGGCGGCTACGCCCTGGCGGCGCGGCGGGGCATGCACGAGTTTTCCGCCGGCCCGGAAACGTGGAAGCACATCGCCATGGGCCAGCGCAAGTGGGCCGATCGCAACCCGGCGGCGATCATGCGCGGAAAGCCCATGACCGAGGCCGATTATTATGGCGCGCCGATGGTGGTCGATCCGCTGCGCCTGTTCGACTGCTGCCTGGTCAACGACGGCGGCCGGGCAATCATCGTCACCACCGCCGAAAGGGCCCGCGACCTCAAACAGCCGCCGGTGTTGATCCTGGGCCTGGGCCAGCACAACCCGTCCACCGAGATCGGCCAATCCCGATACATGGCCGGCCCCACGGGCTCGAAAAAGGCCGGCGAGGCGGCCTTGCGCATGGCCGGCGTGGGCTTGGCCGACGTCGACGCCTGCCAGATCTACGACTGCTTCAGCTACACCGTGGAGCTGACCCTGCAAGACTACGGCTTTTTCGGGCGCGGCGAAGGAAAAGACTGGTTTCAGGGCGGGACCATCGAGCCCGGCGGCCGCCTGCCCATAAACACCTCGGGCGGCCAGCTCTCCGAGGCCTATTTCATGGGCCTGACGCCCATTTCCGAGGCGGTGATGCAGTTGATGGGCCGCTGCGAAGATCGGCAATTGGGGCCGAAAACCAACACCAAAACGCCGGAAATCATCATGTGCAGCGATAACGGCGCTATTTTGCAATCGCAGTCTTGCTTCATTTTCGGGAGGGGATGATCATGCCCACGAACAGGCTTTTGCCCACGCCCGACGCCGATAGCAAACCGTTTTGGGACGGCTGCCGCGAGCACAAATTATTGTTTCAAAAATGCGCTTCCTGCGGCCATGTGCGTTGGCCGGCCGGCGTGATTTGCCCCCAATGCCACGGCCGCGACGCGCAATGGATCGAGGCCCGTGGTCAAGGCGTCGTTTATAGCTACGCCATTTATCACCAGGCGTTTCATCCGGCCTTTAAAGATAACCTGCCCTACGTTGTCGCCGTGGTGGAGCTGGCCGAGGGGCCGATGCTGCTCGGCAACATCGTCGATTGCCCCCAGCATGACCTGCGCTGCGACATGGCCGTGCAAGCGGCGTGGGACGACGTCACGGCCCAATGCAGCCTGCCCAAGTTCCGGCCGCTGGGGCCATAGGGAAGCCTGACTTCGGCCGGACTTATCGGCCCATGCGGCCGAGGTGGCGGTCCAGGGCGGCGGCGAAGCGTTCCTTGTCCTTGCGACCATAGGGCGCGGGGCCGCCGGTCTGCACGCCGGCCTCGCGCAGGCCGGTGAGGAAATCGCGCATGGAAAGGCGTTCGCGGACGTTTTCGGCGGTGTAGGTCTCGCCTCGGGGATTGATGGCCACGGCCCCGCGCTCGACCACCGCCGCGGCCAGGGGCAGGTCGGCGGTGACGACCAGGTCGCCAGGGCTGATTTCTTGAGCGATGTGCTTGTCGGCGCTATCCATGTCGCGGGGCACCACCACCGCGGTGATCAGCGGCGAGGGCGGGCGAAAGACCGGCCGGTCAGCCACCATGACCACGGCCACGGCCAGGCGGGCCGAGGCGCGAAAGACCAACTCCTTGGCCGGCTTGGGGCAACCGTCGGCGTCTATCCAAATCTTCACGTGTTTGACCTGATTTTCTTTTAAATTAAAAATGATAAGCAGTTAGCCAATAAAACGTTTGAGTGGTTGTCCCTGGGCCTGGCGCACCTGACGCGTCAGAAAAAAGGCCCGCCGCGCCAGGGTCAGTTCATCGTCGAGGCGCTTGTCGCCCCAGCCCAGTTCACGGGCCATGATCGTCGCCGCCCGCCTGACGGCCTCGTCCGGCGGCGGGCCGAACTTGCCCATCTCCGTGCGCCGCAGGATCACGTCGGCCAGGCGCGCGGCCATTTCGCGCCTGGCGGCGAAGGCCACCTGGCAGCCCAAGACCGGGCAATCGGCTGACAATGGCTGGGCCAGGGCTTGATCATCGGCGGCCAGGGCGGCCACCTGGGCGGCGTTATGACCGTAATCGACGGCCAAGCGATCCAGGGACGCCTGGTCGATGGCGGACGGCGGGTTGGCCGTGAGCGCGGCGGGCTCGTCCCACAGCGGCTGGCGAGCGGTGCGGCAGGCCCGCCCGCGCAGGCCCAGATGGGCCAAGACCAGGTCCACCGCCCGTTGGGCCAGGGCCCTGGCGGTGGTGAGCTCGACCGGGCTCAGGGCGAAAAGCCGCTTGGGGCCGCCCGAGATGGCCATGGCCCGCACCTGGGGCCTGGTGGAAAGGCCGCCGCCCAGCGGGGCCACGCCGCCCTGGGCCAGGGGCAGCAAGCCCCAGCGCACGGAGCACACTTCTTGCGGCTGAAGGGCCAGCTCTGGGCAAGCCCGGTTGAAAAGGCCCAAAAGGGTCAAAAAATCGTCGGCCCAGACGGCTGGGCGCTGGGGCGCGCCCAGGCTGAGGCGATAGGAAGCGCCCAGGATGGTTCGACCGCGCCACGGGGCCATGAACAGCAAGCGACCGCCACGGAGCGGATCCTTGTGGCGGCCAAACGGTGAACGCAGGGCCACCGCCGCCCGGCCGATCGGCCGGTCCAACACCACGTTGCAGCCCAGGGCCCATTGGGGCTGGCGCGGAGCCTGCCCCGTCAGCTCCCTGGTCCAGGGCCCGGCCGCCACCAGCACGGCCCTGCCGCGGATTTCCAACTCCGCGTCGTCGATGACGTCCCTGGCCCGCACGCCCACGGCCCAACCGTTGCGCGTGATCACCTCACGCACGTCCACGTAGTTGGCCACGGCCGCTCCACCGCGCCAGGCGGCGTCGGCCAGGGCCAGACAAAGGCGTTGGGCGTCGTCCAACTGGCCGTTATGCCACAGCAGGCCGGCTCGCGCGCCCCTGACCAGCGGCTCGGGCGCCCATCGGCCCAACTCGGCGGCGGGGATGACCTTGGCCTTGGGCGGGAGTGGTTCGTCCATGCCGCCGCGCAGCAGGCTGTGGGCTCGGCAGGCGGCGTTCAACAATGGCGGGAACTGCTTGAGGCCGTGACGCAAGGGCAACAGACAGGGCAGGGGCTGGGCCAGATGGGGGGCCAGGCGCAGGATGGTGGCGGTTTCCGCCAACGAAGTCCGCAGGCTGGCGACATCCAGCAGTCGCGGAGGGCTGGGCCAGCAGTCGAGCATTTGCAGGCTGTTGCCCGAGGTGGCCCCGCCAAAGTCGCCGCGTTCGACCAAGGCCACCTTCAGCCCGCGCAGTACGGCGTCCCAGGCCGCCCAAGCGCCGTGAACGCCCGCGCCGACCACGATCAGGTCGTATTCCCGGCTGGTCAATTGGGCCAGATCACGCCGCATGGAAAACCTCGCAATATAATCGGGCGTTGGGGCGCTGATGGCCGCAACGGGCCATTACGTGGCCATCAGCTTGCCGCGCCTGGCGAATATTACTCTGGCCCGGCCCCGGAAGCAAGCCGTGGGCGCTTTAGGATGTCGCCCGCGCGCTCATCGGCTCCAGGCCGGCCAGGCTGTGACGCATGGCCACCAGCGCCACAAACGCCGTCGCGCCGCCGACCATGGCCAGCGCGCCGATGACCGCGGCCTTGTCGGCCCAGGCCAATGAGGCCACGAACATGGCCACGGCCCCCGAGGACATGATCGCCAAGGCGATCAGCGAAGAGGCCGAACCCGTGTCGGCGCTGACCTGCTCCAGGATCAGGTTGTTGGCCGGCGGGCGGTTGAGGCCGATGCAAAACGACACAACCCACATCGGCAGGGCCACCATCCACGGGCTTTGTTGATGGGGCAGAAAGACCAGGCCGGCCCCGCCGACGGCCATGCCCACGAAACTGGTCAGCATGATCTTGAGCGGGCTGAAACCTCGTCCGAAAAACGAATAGCCATAAGCTCCCACCATCATGGCCAGGGCGTTGAAGCCGAAAAAATAGCCGAAAACGCTTTCACTGAGGCCAAAGCCGCTGATATAGATGGCCGGCGAGGCGGCGATAAAGGCGAACATGGCCAGGTTTGGCAGGGCCATGGCCGCGTTAAGGCAAGAAAAACGCCAGTTTTTGAACAGACGCGCATAGGCCAGAACGGCGTGGGACGCCTTTACCTTGATCGGCGCCTGGAGCGGCTCATTCATGCGCGCGATCTGCGGCAACACCGCCGCCGCCAGCAGCGCCTGGGCCGCGAAGACCCAGCGCCAGCTAAGCCAGGCCATGATCCAGCCGCCAAGCGTCGGGGCGAGCATGGGGGCCAAGGCGTTGATCACGCTGATGTAGGCCAGCACCTTGGCCCGTTGGCGCATTTCGAACAGATCCTTGGCCATGGCCATGGCCATCACCGTCGAGGCCGCCGCGCCGGCCGCCTGGGCCACCCGCGCCGCCAGCAGCATGGTCAACCCGTCGGCCATGGCGCAGCCCAGGCTGGCCACGATGAACAAACCCACGCCCCATAGCAGCGGCGGCCGTCGGCCCACGCGGTCGGAGACCGGCCCATAGACCAGCAAAAACACGCAATAAGTCACGAACCACAAGACGAGCGTCAGGTTGATCGCCGCTTCGGGCTGGCCCCAGAGTTTGCCCAGCAGCGGCAGTGCTGGCAGATACATGTCGGTGGACATGGGCGGGAAGGCCGTCAAAAGGGCCAGCAATATGATCGTTTTTCGCATATGGACGATTGGATCCTTAAAGTCGGCGCGGGCCGAACAACGGCCCGTAACCGGGGTGCGCGCCAAAAAGTCGCCATGGCCGGGCAGGACATCTATAAGAATTTACCGGCACCGGGGAGTGACGTCAAACAGGCCCCGGCGCGACCTCGTAAAAAAACGAATCGGCGGCCGGCGGGCGATATGGCCCAGTTCGAGAGTGCTGCACGGGGGCGTCCTACCCCGTGCGGCATCAGCTTGGCAAAAGCGCGGTTTTGCCAAGCCTCACGAATCGCTCGCCTGATCAGGCTCGCGATTTGGCGCGCCGTCCATGGCGCGCTTCGGCTGCTGCACGGTAGAATTCATGTTTCACAGGTTATTATCTGTTTTTACAACATTTGTTATGTTTCACCGTGCAGCAGCCCCAGTTCGTGGATCAGCGTCGAGGCGTCGCCATATTTGAGGATTTGGATCACGGCCTGGCCGTCGGGCGGAAAATGCACCGCCCCGCGCTTTCGCGCGTTTTGGCCGGTTTGCAGGTAGGTTTTCCCGCCCCGGGCCTTGATTCCGGCCAGCAGGTCTTTTAAACTGATTTCAGTGCCTGACGTGGAGTGTGCCCATCCGGCCCCCTGGGGTCGGCCCGGTACATGCGTTCCGTCAGGCACTTCTTTTTCCAGCTTGGCGTCATAGGCGCTGGGCGCGACACAACTGACAGCCACGACGCGCTCTTGTTGCCGGAAGATGAGTGACGGCGGCAATCATCCGTTTGGTTCTTGAAAACGGCCAGGCATGACGCCTTCGAGGGCCTCTCGCCAAAGAAAAGGCCGACCAGGGCGCGCCCCCGGCCGGCCTCGTGATCGAGGTGAAGCTCCCCGCGGCTACTGCCACTTTTCGCAGGGCGGAACCGCGGCGCAGTTGCCCATGGAAACGCCGCTGGGGCCTTTGACGCCTTTCAGGCCCAAAACGATATTGTTGGGCCCCATGGAGCACTTTTGTAGTTCGGCGGTGACGCTGACGCTGCCATCGGGCATCGCCGTTGGGTCAACGATCACGATGCCATGCACCGTGGCGGCGACCCATGTCCCGCTTTGCTCCATGTCGTAATTGAGTTCCAAAGCGAATTTCGTGAGGTTGTTGCCCATATTGTTCCACACGTAGGTGGGGTTGCCGGCTGGGCCGTTGTCCCAGAATTGGCAACTGCCGTCCGGGCTGACCATGTTGCCCCAACGCAGATTTTGCACGGAGCCGTCGGTCGGCCCCACAATGTTGAAGGTGATCTGCGATGGGCCCTCGGCAAGGGCCCGCGCGCAGGCGACCGCGCCAACGAACAAGGCAATGGCCAGGCTCACAAACACCACTCTCAGCTTCATCAGTTGCCCCCTTTGGTTATTTGATTCCAGCGTGTGCGGCTTGCGCCGCGGTGGAGCTTGGTTGCCCCCGAGACGAACTCAAAAGCCGGGGGCATGCGGATGGTTGGTGGCCGAAGACGCCGTGCGGCCTCGTTGCGGGCGGTGGCGTTTTGGTGGCGAAGCCAATGCCACGCATTTTATTAATGAATATATAGTAATAATATAGATATTACTCGGCAATGATCGGTGAAGTCCACAACATTTCTGTGCTTTGCCACGCGAAACGCAAAAATCTGTCAAACGAAACGCAAAAACCGGCGTGGCCGTTGGTGACTGTTCGTGGGTGCGGGGCGGCGGCTACTCCGCCAGCAGCCGGGCGAATTTGGCGCGCAGCCCTTGGCGCAGCGGCTCGGCCCCCGCGCTCAGGGCCGGGCTGTTTTGCGTGGGGGCGGATGGAAAAACTGGTGTGGGGTTAGCTGGGCTATATCCGCGCGCGCGAGCATCGCTGTGAGCCGCCACGCGAAACGCAAAAATCTGTCAAACGAAACGCAAAAACCAGCGTGGCTGTCCTACTTCTTCTCTTCTTCTTCGCTTTCGCCCCACAGCCCATCCAGGCTATCCAGCTCGTGGGGGTTCCATTTTTCCGGCGGGCGGGTGGCCAGGTCCACCGGCAGGGGCCGGGTCAGATGGGGCGCGGCCAGGCGCAGCAGGGTGGCCACGGCCTCACTGCAAAACAGCGCCCGTGGGCTGTCCAGGTCCAGGGCCAGGGGTTCGGCGGCGCAGCCGACAAAGTCGTAGGCCACGCCCGAGGCGGCCCAGGCGCGGGCCTGGTCGACCATGGCCTGGGCGGCGGCCGGGGTCAGGCCAGCCGGTCGCCGAAACCAGATCATCACGTCGCGGTCGATAAAAAGCGGGCCCAGCGGGCTGACGCCAAAGCCCGAGGCCAGGGCCTCGGCCACGTGCTGGTGGTCGAGCACCAGGCCGCAGTGGGTGGCCACCAGCCGGCCGGCGAAGTATCGCCCGGCGGCGGTGATGGCGGCGATGGGCCCGGCCAGCAGCCCGCGCCTGGTCGAAAACATCACCCAGCCGGGGCCGAAGTCCCGGCCGGGCCTGGGGCAAAGATTCAAGAGCATCTACTGGGCCTCGGGTTCGGCGGTGGTGGTGACGTCGTGGCGGTCGGTTGTCGTCGTGGTGGTGGGGTCCAGGCGCAGAATGGAGCCGTCACCGGGGCCATAGCCAGCCAGACTCTGATCACCGCTGGCGTTGAAGCTGCTGACATAGCGCGTGCCGGCGGCCGCGCCCACCGTCGCGGCCAGTTCGTTAGCAAAATAGCCGCTCACGCCCGCGCCCAGGATCGCCCCGGCCACGCCGCCGTATTGGGACAACACGTTCCAGCCGGGGTGGACGTATTGTTTGATCCCGTTGGCGTCGCCGCTGTAGACGCGCAGCGCCTTGACGTTGTTGAACACCATGGGTTGGTCGTTGTCGGCGGCGATGATCTCAAGGGTGGGCTTGCGCGCATCTTTCTGTGCCTGCATGTAGGCGTATTCGTCGGTGATCTCTTGCGTTTCGGTGACCTGGCGGCCCTGTTCGTCGGTGTAGGTTCGGGTGATCGTGCTGGTGGTGGCGCAGCCGCCAGCGGCCAGGGTCAGGGTCAGCAGTAGGGCCAGCGTCTTGAGTCGCGCCATCACAGCACCCCCAGCAGCCAGGCCCAGAGATCGGCCAGCGGCTCGGGGCAGGCGTAGCCCAGCGCGGCGGCCCCGGCGGCCAGGCCCGCGCCGATGGCGGCGATGATCTTCTTGTGCTTTTTGATCCAGTTCATGGTCTCTCCTTCGATATGAATTGACAAAGGGCGGCGCAGCGCCTGGTCCAGCCGAGCAAAAACACGGCCTGATCGGGCTTGGCGGCCACGCGCTGGGCGTGGGCCTCCATGCGCCGCCAGATCAGCGCGCCGGCCAGGCCGTGGGGGTTGGCATGGGCCTTGGCGGCGGCGATGCTGCGCGGGCCGATCACGCCGTCGGTGGCCACGCCCAGGGCCTCTTGCAGCCAGCGGGCCGGGCGGTCGGGGCCAAAGAGCACGGCCGCATCCATAAGCGTCACGGCCAGCGGCGGGGACAGCTCATCGCCGCCGATGGCCCGCCAATACTCGCGGTGGTAAAGCTCCAAGGCCCTGGCCAGCGTCGGCGGCCCGTCTCGCCAGGCCTCGGGGTGATGGGCGCGGGCTATGCCGTAGCGCGTCGCGCCGCCCGCGTCGGCCGGGTGGTCGCTGGTGGCGTCCCAACCTTCGTGCTCCAGCGTGAAGCCCATCGCCGCCAAAAATGCCGGTGGGTATTGGGCGGCAAAGGGTTGCAGGCGCGGATCGAGGCGCATGGCTATTGCCCGGCCATGGCGGCCTGCAGTTGTGCCGCCGTGGGCAGCGCCGCCAGCACGGCCGCCACATCGTCCGGCGTCTGGGCGGCGCTGATGGCCGCCCGCAAGGGCCGCATCAGGCCGATGAGCCGGGCGCGCATGGCGTCCCACTGCTGCTTGTTGGCCAGTATCCGCGCGGCCAGTTCGGCCACGCCCTGGCCGGTCGGCGCGGCCAGGGCGGCCAGCATGGCCGCCGCCGTGGCGTCAGTCTCATACGTCTTTGCCCAGAGCACCTGGGCGTCCTGGCTGTCGCGCTCGAACTGGGGGTAGCGGCTGGCCGGCTCGATCTGGTCGACCAAATGCTGGAAATGGGCCGCCAGCCCACGCAGGCCGTCGGCAACGGCCGTGGCCAATTGCTCGGCCGCGCTGGGCGCGGGGATGGCCGCAAACGCGCCGTCCACGTAGACATGGGCTTCGCGGTCGTACTGGCCGGTGGCTTCAATAACGCGCAACCCGGCGGCCAGGGCCTCGGCCTCTTGCTCGGCCGTCTGGCCGGCCAGCACGGCCACGATGCGCCCGCTATCATCTATATGGTAGATCACCTCGATCCTCCTATCTGGCCATGCCGTATGGAACGTCCATGGCCGCCATGTTCAGGCGCAGGAGATTGGGCGTGCCCGCGCCGCCCGCGCCGTGCAACCGGATGAACGCCGTGCCGCTGGTCGTGCGAATGCTCACGCCGCCGCTGGCCACGCGGCTGGTCGCGCCGCCGCAACTGTCCTCGATTGCGGTTTGCCCGCCGATGACCAGCGCAACGCCGGGGCCGCCGGGGTTGCGGATGGTCGCCACGTAATCGGCGTTGAGGTAATCGGGGAAAGGCGGCAGCCCCACGGCCATCTCGGTCGACGCCGTGGGCGGCGCGGCGGTGTCGATGATGGTCTGGTGGAATGGCAAGACGTAACGGCCACCCATGGTGCGGAACACCACGACCGCGTTGCCCACCCCCGGATAGAGCCCGATCACCCGGTGGCCGTTTTCGGTGATGACCCAACCCGGGGCCCAATGGACCGGCCGCAGGCCAGGGTCGAAGGTGCCGAAACAATACGGGGCGGTCAACGTGTCGCCGCTGGCCGGCGGCCGCACGGCCAGGTAGCGCCAGCCAAAGCCGCTCCCGGTCGGCGCGTTCACGTACGTGTCGTTGGGCAATGTGTAGAGCCGGCCGCCGATTTCCAGCGCGCCGCGCCGCACCAGCACCTGTGTGTCGGAATGCCGCCGCAGTTGCAGCCCGCTGATGTAGCCGCCCAGCCGGCCCAGGGTCGCCAGGGCCTGGTCGGCCGCCGCCTGGGCGACGTCGATGCGCGTCCCGGCCTGGGTCAGGGCCACGCCCACGGCGTCCAGGGCCGCATCCGCCGCGTCGATGCGCGCGCCGGCCCGGGTCAGCGCCGCATCCACGGCGTCCAGGCCCGCCTCCGCCACGTCGATGCGCGCGCCGGCCTGGGTCAGGGCCGCGCCCACGGCGTTCAGGCCCGCCTCGGTCGCATCCAGGCGCTGGCCCGCGCCGTCAACAGTGTCGACCATGTCCGACCACGACTGGTTGATGTGTTCCCACTGCCGGCGCGTGTCGTCGATCATCGCCCCGGCCTGGTCCAAGGTCGGCAAGATCAGGCCGTTGATGCGCTCCAGGCCCACTTGTTGCACCTGGCGCACCGCGTCTTCCCAAGAGACCCCGAGGCCCTCCAGGGCGTGGCAGCGCAGGTCCAGGTCGAAAAACCGGGCGTTGAGCTCCTCGGCCGAGAGCGGGGTGACGCCGTCCCGGAAGGCGTAGCGTTCCAGCTTGCGCATCTTCGGCCTACCTGGCCACGTCCACGCGCTTGGCCACGTGGAAGACGTCGATGGGGCTGGCGGCCGAGCCGGTGATGACGATCTTGTAGCGGTCGATGGCCGGATCGGGGGCGAAGGTGAAGGCCCGCTCGATGGCGTAGCGCTTCTCGTCGCCTTCGCCGTCGGCGTCGAGCTCCTTTTGGCTGTAGCCGATGTCCGGCCGCGCGGGGTCGGGCGCGACGGGGTCGATCCGCGCGCCGTCCACTTCCAGATGGACGCGGCAGTCGTGATCGTCGTAATTCCAGCCTTCCAGGCGCAGCGTCACCGTGATGTCGCCGCTGGCCGCCTCCAACAGGCGCTCGCTGGAAAAGTGCTTGAAGGACGTGTCCGGCCGCTGCACGCGCAGGATGCTCGTGCCGAAGTTGACGCCCGGGGCGATGTCGGCCGTGCCCACGAAGACCCCCCGCAGCTTGAGCATGGCCGGAAGATTCTTGAGCTTGCCGGCGTGGTCGAGGACCATGGGATACCAGGTGGGGTCGCCGTCGCGCTGAAACTCCAGATAAAACTCGCAACTGGCCGGCTCGACGCCCTCGGTCCACAGCTCGATGTCGGCGATGCCGCCGTCCAGGTTCACGGGGCTGAGGTCGACCACGGTGCGGTTCTGCTTGAAACTGGCGTAGCGCAGGCCAAACATCAGGTCTTTTTCCAGGTTGCCGTCGAAAAAGGCCCCGTCGGTGGAGACGAACAAGGTGCCGGCGGTGTAGGCGGTCCCGGAGATGGTGACCACCTTGTGGGCCCCCAGGGTGGTCAGGATGATGGCGTAGCGCTTGCCTGTCTCCACGTAGAGCGGGCTGGGGAAGGTGAACCTGGTGGCCTCGGGGTATTTTTTGAGCGCGGCCGCGTCCAGGTAGGTGTAGCCGATGGCCCTGGAGGGGTCGGGCACGCCGTTGACGGTCTCGCAAAAGTGCAGATGGACCCGGCCATCGGCGGCCACGTCGTCGAAAAAGAGATTGACGCCGGTGAGCCAGCCGTTGCGGCCCATGAGCAGGGTCTGGGCGATCTGGGCCCCGTCGATGGTGTGGGTTTCGGGGTCCACGTACCAATAGGGCTCGTTGATGGTGTCGACCCAGACCTGGCGCACCCGCAGCCCGGCGTTGCGCAGGTATGTCGCGCCGTTGGGGTTGGCGATGCCGTGGAAGTTGGTCTCGTAGGGGCTGACTTCCCAGGTCTCGCCGTCTTTTTGAAAGATGCCGGTGAAGGGGTCGAACTCGCCGGACTTCCACCACTCGGAGTTGGTGCAGACGTCGCGGGTCGGGCCGTAGCGCTTGATCGTGCGGGTGTGCGCGCCCTGCTTGAACACGTTGGTGGTGAACTCGTATTGGCCCACGGCGATGGAGCCGGCGTAACCGGCCGCCTTGTTGGAGCCGCCCACCTCGCCGTAGGCCGGCAGGACCAGCCCGGCCCCGCTGCCGGCGGCGTGGACCTTGACCGCCTGCTCATAGGGATTGAACAGCGTCAGCCGCCCCTCCGAGGCGTTGCGCCACGGGAAGCGCACGCCTTCCTCCACCCGGGCGTGGTATTCGGTGTCGGCGGCGTCGGATTCGTCCTTGGTCAGGAAGTGATCCGCGCCGTAGCTGCTGTAATCGTCGGGCACGTCCAGCCGCTCCTTCAGTTCGGCCACGTCCATGGCCACCTCCATGAGCATGCGGTGATTGGCCAGCCCCGGCAGGCGGCGGTAGAGTTCGGCCAGGTCGCTGGCCAGGGAGTCCAGCAGGCCCTCGATGCGCGTCTTCCATTCCTCGAGGCTGGCGATCTTGCGCCAGGCCTCGAAAAGGCGCACCAGCCGGGCCGTTTCGGAGGGAACCACCTGAATGATGCCCGCCGAGCCCAGCAGCACGTTGGCGATGGCCGTGTAGCCGGTGCTGGGCAGGGGAACCTGCGGGTCGGGAGACTCCAGCCCGGCCTTGACCTCCACCACCACCTCGCGGACCCGCTCCATGGCCACGGCGCGGGGCTCCAGTTGGCCGGTTTGCAGGTCGATTTTGAAATCCCTGGGTTGCAGGTCGGTATCCTGTTCCTGGCCCATGACGCTGATGACCAGCCAGCGTTTGTCTTGCAGGGGCAGGTGGCTGAAGACGCTCAAGGTCTGGGTTTCGGCGTGGCGGTAGACGCGGCCCTGGTCGCCCACCCACAGGTGGATGGGCGCGATCCGCAGCTCGGTGGCGGAGTATTGCGAGACGTTGCCGCCGTGGAACATGCGCTCCGGGGTGATAGCCTGGGTGATGATGCTTTGCAGGCTTTCATCCACGAAGAGCTGGATGTTGTTTGGATCGTCGGCCCGGGCTTCCTGCCGGTCGCGAAAGATGACTTTTCGTTCCATCAGATGACCTCCAGACGGTATTCGCCGGCGACGACCGACCCGGCGAGCAGCCCCGCGCTGGCCCGGACGATCCGGCGGTTGGTGACGACGAGTTCGACCTTGTCCGACAGCCGGGCGGCCAGGCGGCCCACGCCCCGCACCTGGGCGATGCGGACGGCGGCGTCGGAGACGTCCCACAGGTCCTGGCCCCAATGGGCGTCGCCCCAGAACCAGGCCCGGGGCCGGGCTTGGCCCTGGCAGTCCACGGCCACGTCGGCGTGGTGGGCGGGCGCGGACCCCACGCGGAACGCGCCCCAGTAAACCGCGTCGGCCCGCGTCAAGGCCCTGGCCCGGCCGGGCTCGAAGAGCTTCAGGCGCTTGTAGAGGCGGAGATGGGGCTCGGAGGGCGCGAAATAAATGTCGGCCCCCCAGAAATTGTTGCCGCCGCCCACGCCTTGATAGGCGTCGGTCCAGCGATTGCCCCAGCAGGTCTCGGCCCCGGCCTGGCCCGCCTCGGCCACGGCCTCGTAGTTGGTGCGCATGGGCCGTGGGCCGGGGGTGATCGACAGGGTTTGCCGCCGCTCGATCTCGTCCTGGTAGGGCCGCTCCAGGTCCAGGGTGAACAGCCGGCCGTTCGCGCCGTGGTCGACCCACTGGCCCTCCATCGCCTCGCCCCAGCAGAGGCCCGCCGCCGTGGCGGGCAGCCTCGCCTCCACCCGCTGGCTGGCGGCGCGCCAGGCCTGCTCGCCGCTGACGGCCAGCACGTTCAGGGCCTGGGCCTGGCCCGTCAGCGGGTCGAAAAGCTCCACCATGTCGCCGATGCGCAGGATGGCCTCGCCCGTGGCGAGAAAACAGCCCTCGCCCGGGCCGCCCAGCGTCTGGCCCCAAAAAAACGATTGCCGATTGACGCCGCCGTGGCGGAAGGGATAGACGCGGATCTCCGGGTGCGGGGCCTCGCGGGCGGCGCGCTCCTGGGCGGAGATGTTCACGCCCCAGATGGATTTGCCCGGTGGGCTGGCCCCCAGCATGGCGCGGCCCAGCAGCACCCGCCAATACAGGGCCAGGCCGTGGGCCGTGCCCTTGTGGGCGTGCCAGTCGTAAAAATGGCGGATCAGCCAGATTTTTAGTTCGCGGGTGGCGGCGTGCTCCCAGCCGTCGATGTGCAGGCCCCAGCCAAGGTGTTCCAGCACCGCGTCGGGCAGCTCGTCCAGCCGGGCCCAGATCAAGGCGCGGTCGGTCAGGGCCCGCAGGCGCTCTTCCTCGGCCCCGGCCACGGTGGCCACGGCGGCCATGGTCTGGTCTTGGGCGATGGACGGCGGCAGCAGCCGGGCCAGGGCGGTCATCAGCTCGGCCATGGGCTCACTCATCGGCCAGGCCGCCATACGCCAGGCCGCCGTCGGCCCGGCCCAGCGCCGCCTGCCAGGGGTCCAGGGCCCGGTAAACGGGGGCCGCCAGCTCCACCCGCTGCACGCCGCCGATGGCCCGCACCCGGTTGATCAGTTCGTCCGGGCTGATGTCGCGGCCCAGCTTGGCCCGTTGCCAGGCCAGATAGTCGACCACCGCCGTGGCCACCGCCGCCTGAACCTGGCCGGCCCTGGCCCCGTGGCTGGCCCGCAGCCAATAGCGTCCGGCCACCTGAAACTCGACCACCTCCGGGGCCAGCACCTGCACCAGGTCGGTCAGCGGCCGGCGGGCCTGGTCGCTGACGGCCGCGTGGACCAGGGCCAGCAGCTCGGCCGAAGGGGCCACGCCGCCGGCGCACCACGGGGCCAGGTTGACCTGGCCGGGGGCCGGGCTCCACACGGCCACATCGGCGATCAGGGGGCTGGCGCTCAGGGCCCAGTAGCGATAGGCCCCGGCCGGCCCGCAGGCGCTCAGGCGCTCCGGGGCCAGTTGGACCCGCGCCCGCAGGCGCGCGTCGCCCTCGCCATCGCCGCCGCCCATGGTCGTGGTGGTGTTGGCCACACTGGAAACGTAAGTGACGCGGTCGAAAAAGCGGTTGATCTGGCCAGGGGCCAGGCCGCTGCCTTGCGCGCCGGCGGTCTGGCACTGGGCCGGGGCGTCGGCGTCAAGCGCGCCGGCGGCGATCGTGGCCTCGGCCGTGGTCGCCCACAAAAGCGCGCCGTCGTGGCTGGCCCGGCTGCCGGCCGGGATGACCACGTCAAAGTCCAGGGGCCGGGCCAGGCTGTAGCGCAAGGTGGTCGTGGCGGCCTGGCCGCCCAGGCGGCTGGTGTTCAGCAGAGCGGCCAGGTGGTCCAGATAGGCCCCCTCGGCGTGGCTGATCAGGTTCATCTTGCCGGCGTAATCGATCAAAAACCGCTGCTGCCCGATTAGGTAGGCCACGGCCTCGACAAACAGCCGCTGGGGATCGCCGGGATAGAGCGAGCGGCCGGTGATCGCCTCGAAATCGGCGATCAAGGCCGCCTCCACCGCCGCCGTTTCGGTGGGGCAGAAGCTGACCGGCGGCAGGTTTTCCAGCACCAGCGTCATCGGTCCTCCAGCAGGTCGATGACCACGATCGGCCGCAAGCCGCCGTCCATGGCCTCCAGTTCGCTTTCGGCCCAGTCCACCCGCGCCACCCTGGCCCGTGGCTCATACCTGGCCACCTGGCGCACGATCTCGGCGGCCAAAAGCGCCCGCGCCCGGGGCAGGGGCTGGTCGAGCAAGGAAAAATCCAGGCCAAAGTCGCGGTCCAGGGGCACGCTGCCCTTGGGCGTGGCCATAATCATGCGCACGTTCTGGCTCACCTCGGCGGCCAGATCGTTGGGCGCGAAATCCACGGCCGCCGCCTGGCCTTGCACCAAAAGCCGGGCCATCAGCGATACTCCCGCAGACGCAGACTGGCCTGGGCCAGGCGCGTCCGGCCGTGGTTGTCGGCCTGGTCGATCACCTGACTGAGTTCCTCCAAAACGAACTGGCCGAAATTCTTGCCGCCGATGACCAACTCGTGGGCCTGGTGGCCGGCCAGCACGCCGCGCAGGGCCTCCAGTTCGTCATCGGGCGTGCAAAAGGCGTGGTGAAAGGTCATCTCCAGGTCGGCCTCGGCCAGCTCCAGGGTGATGAATTGCAGCTTCTGATCGCCGCTCAAGACATCGTGGGTGGCGAAACGGGCCCGGCGGCGCTCGCTGAGGCGCTCGAAGGTCTTGACGTAGCCCAGCGAGGCCTCGAAGACCACCGGCCCGAAACTGCCGATCCGCCCGCTAGTCATGGGGCCACTCCTCGGGCGCGGGGATGGGCGATGGCTCCACGGGCCTCAGTTCCGGCTGGCCCAGGTTGGGCGCGGGGATGGGGCACTTCAGGATCGGCGCGTCGATGATCACCGCCTCGCCGGCGGCCAGGCGAATGGTGCGCGGCGCGTGGACCTGGGCCTCGCCCGTGGCCCGGTCGTACTCCAGCCAGCCGCCGTCGAGAAAGCGCAGATGGCGCTTGTCCGGGTCGGTCAGCGGCGGCGGGTCGGCCTGGCTGAAAAAACTGCCCACGATGAACCCCCGCTCCAGGCCGTAGGGCAGGCACAGGCACAAGACCTGCTCGCCCAAGTCGGGCAGCCACCAGTCCTTGTTGCAGCGGGTCTGGGGCGTCAGCACGCCGAACTTGAACGTCTCGATCATGTCCGCGTCGCGGAACTCCACGCGGACCTTGCCCTCGGCCGGGATCTGCTCCACCACGAAGCCCACCCGCACCAGTTGGCGCAGGGCGCTTTCCAGGGCCGTCAGGCGGCGGCCGATCTCTTCGAATGGGCCCGCCATCAGTACGCGATCACCTGCCGCAGCGAGAGGGTTGTCTGATAAACGCCGCCGCCGGAGAGCCCGTGCCGGGCCTCGGCCACGAAATAACGGCCGTCAAAGCGGCCAAAGCCGCTCATCCGCACCACCTCGGTGGCCCGGCGAAAGGGCGCGCCCTTCAGCGTGATCTCGGCGGTGACCTCCACCTTGTTCTTGCGGCGCAGGCTGGTCTGGGCCAGCTTGGCCGCCTCGGCGGCGTCTTTCACCGGCTGGTTGACGCGCAGCACGTCCTGGCTGGCCGGGGCCGGATCGGGCCAAAATTCGCCGACGATGTGCTCCTTGAGTTCCGGGCGCCAATAGCTGACCACCGCGCCCTTGTAGAGATCGTGGCTGGTGGTGGCGAAGCGATAGCCGATGATGTCGCTGTGGCCACGGGTCAGGGTGGCGTGGGGCCCGCGCTGGTCGTACTTGTGCCCGGCGTAGACGATCAGCTTTTCATGGGCCGTCTTGACGCTGTTGCCGTGTTCGCGGGCCAGGCGGGTGAGAAAGCCCAGGTCCGACTCCTCGCGTTGATCCACCCGCTCGAAATGATGGTCCAGGCCTTCCCAGTGCAGGCCCAGGCCGCACTTTTCGGCCACGTGGGCGGCAATGTGCGAAAGCGCCTTGTCTTCCCAGGCCTTGGTTTTCTTCTGCACGCGGGCGGTGGATTTCACCCTGGCGCTGGCCGCCGTGATCTCGACCATGTCCGGCGGGCCGCTGAGGGTCACCTCGCCGATCTCCATCAGCCCGCAGTCCAGGCGCGGGGCGTCGCCGGGGCCGTCCCAGTCGAAACACCTGATATAGGCGCGCACTTCCTCGCCCTTGCCGGGAAACCACGGCCCTTGCCAGCGCAACTCGCGGTCTTCCAGGGTGCAGCGCAGTTCGTCCACCTGGCCCTCGGCAAAGTCGACGTACTCGGCGCTTTCGCAGTGTTCGGCGATGTCCACGCCCCGGTAGATCAGCTCCAGCCGGGCGCGGCGGGGCTCTAGCGTTGCTGCCATGGCGGCGGCTCCTCACTGGCCGGCGGCGTCAGCGCCGGGACTATCAGCTCCACGCCGGCGGCGAAAATCACCGTGCGGCGGTGGGACGGGTTGGCGGCCAGCAGGTGGTGGGTCATGTCCTCGCGGCCCCAGATGGCGTGGGCGATCTGATCCCAGGTCTGGCCCTGGCTGGTGATGTGCCTACGCGCCGACATTGCCCATGCTCGTGCGCTGGTTGCGCGCCCACATCTCGTTGACGGTTCGTTCGATCAGCCGGGTCAACTCGGCGTTGGCCTGGTCCAGGGCGGTTTTCAGGCCGGCCTTGTCCGCGCCGCTGGCGTTGATGGTCTGGTGGATGGTGATCTGGGCCGGCGCGGCGGCGGCCGGCCCCTGGGCCTGGCCCCGCGCCGCGTTCAGCTCGCCCTGGGCCTTGGCCAGGCCGCCGCTTGGCCCGCCCAGGCCCAAGAATTCGGCCGCCGCGCCGGCCGCGCCTTGCAGACCACTCCAGGCGCTCTGGGCCAGGCCGGCCACGGCCTGGATCAACTGGCCCGCGCCCTGGCCGATGCCGGCGGCAAAGGTTCCGGCGAAGGCTTGGCCCGACAAAGTCAGCGTGGAAAGCGGCCCGCGCTTGGCGTCGCTGAAGGGCAGATACTGGCGCACCTGGGCCAGCAGCGCCTTGACCGCCTCGATGGGTTGGCCCACCGAGGCCTTGATCCCCTCCACGAAGGTGCCGATCAGCTTGGCCCCGGCCTGGTACAAAGACGTGCCCCGCAGCCAGTCCAGGGCCGAGGCGAAGGCCGCCCGGATTCCCGCCGTGGCCACCGCCGCGCCGGCCTTGACGCCATCCCACAGCCCGCCGAAAAAGCCCGAGACCGTCGACCAGGCGCTCTTGATCCAGTCGATGGGGGCCAGGACCGTGGCCTTGACCAGGCCCCACGCCGCGCTGGCCCCGGTCTCCAGGCCGCGCCACAAGCCGCCGAAAAAGCCCGAGACCGCCGACCAGGCGCTTTTGATCCCCTCGACGGGGGCCAGGGCCGTGGCCTTGACCATGCCCCACGCCGCGCTGGCCCCGGTTTCCAGGCCGCGCCACAAGCCGCCGAAAAAGCCGGAGACCGTCGACCAGGCGCTTTTGATCCACTCGACGGGGGCCAGGACCGTGGCCTTGACCAGGCCCCACGCCGCGCTGGCCCCGGCCTCCAGGCCGCGCCACAAGCCGCCGAAAAAGCCCGAGACCGTCGACCAGGCGCTCTTGATCCCCTCGACGGGGGCCAGGGCCGTGGCCTTCAGCCAATCCCAAACCGCCGCCGCGCCGGCCTTGATCCAGCCCCACAGCCAACCAAAAAATTCAGCCACCTGGTCCCAGTATTTGATCAGCAGGTAGGCCCCGGCGGCCAGGGCGACCACGCCGGCCACCACCCAGGTGATGGGGTTGGCCCACATGGCCGCGTTGACCAGCCCCTGGGCCACGGCCCAGGCCTTGCTGACGGCGACGATCAACCACTGCTTGGCCGCCAGGGCCATGCTCACCGCCTTCTGCCGGGCCAGGGCCAGGGTCTGCAACCGGGTGGCCAGCCTGGCCGCCAGCTGCGAGGACCGCAACAGGCGTAGCGTGGCGACCATCTCCTTGACGCCGCCCACCAGATAGCCGCCCACCGCCGCGCCCAGCTTCCAGGCCGTGACCAGGGCCAGGCCGCCCACCACCACCCCGCTGATCGCCCCGCTGACAATGGGGAACGCCTCCTGGAAATCGGCCAGCAGGTCCAGCACCCAGCCGGCCGCGCCCACCAGCGCGCCGATCACCGGCAGCAGCACCGTGCCGGCGTTGATGGCCAGGCGGCTGAGCTTGTTGCCCAAAAGCTGCAGTTGGTTGGCCGTGGTGGCCGAGCGGTTTTCAACCTCCCTGGTCATCGAACCCAGGTAGTCGGCCTGCTTGCCCGTGAGCTTCAGGGCCTGTTTGTATTTGTCCAGGCCGCCGACCAGGATGGCCAGGTCGTCGGCGTACTCCAGCCCGAACATGTCCATGAGCACCATGGCCCGCTCGGAGGGGTCCAGCCCCTCCACGGCCTCGAGAAAGCCCAGCAGCGCGCCCTGGGCGTCATTTTGGATGGCGTCCTTGAGGCCCTGGGCGTCCAGGCCGATGGCCGCCAGGCCTTGCTGGAATTTTTCACCCTGTTTGTCGGCCGTCTGCAGCTTGTTCAGCAAGGTGTTGATGCCCGTGGCCGCCACCTCGGGCGGCCGGCCCAGGGCCAGAAAGGCGTTGCCCAGGGCCGCCGTCTGCACCGCGCTCAGGCCGAACTGCTTGCCCATGCCGCCCACCCGGGTCAAGACATTGATCATCTCCGGGGCCTTGGCGGCGGTGTTGTCGCTGAGGTGGTTGATGGCGTCGCCCAGGGCCTCCACCCGCTCGATGGGGATATCCCAGACGTTGCTGAGCTTGGCCGAGGCCTCGCCGGCCGCCTCGGCGCTCATGTCCCAGGCCACGGCCATCTTGGAGGTCGTCTGGACAAAGGCCAGGATGTCTTTCTCCTTGACGCCCAGTTGGCCGCCGGCCGCCGCGATGGCCGCCAGTTGCTCGCCGCTGAGGGGAATCTTGACGGCGCTCAGGCGCAGCAGATCCTGGCCCAGCTTTTCCAGGCCGTCCGGGGCGCTGAAGTCCATCACCTTCTTGACGTCGGCCATGGCCGATTCAAAGCCGATGGCCTTGACCACCGGCGCGGCCACCGCCGCCCCGGCCGCCACGCCGCCCAGCAGCCCGCCGGCCACGCCGCCAAGGCCGCCCATGGCCGCCTGGCGCTGGGCCCTGGCCGCCTGGACTTGCTGGAGCGCCCGCTCTTTTTGGCTCAGGCGCTGGGCCTGGTTGGCGGCGGCCGCCTGCTCCCGGGCCAACTGCCGCGTGGCCTTGGCCGCCCGCGTCGCCGCGATGGCGTTTTGGCCCAGTTGCCTGGCGCTGGCGGCAAAATCCCGCCCGGCCGTGAGCGCCGCTTGGCCCGCGCCCGCCGCCGACAGCCGCAGCCCGCCCAGCATGGCCCGCAGCCGCTGCTGACCACCCACCCGGCCGGCCGCCCGGTCGGCCTGCTCCACCTGCCCCCGCAGACGCTGGGCCTCCTGGGCCAATCCGCCAAAGGCCGCCGCCGCCTGAGCCTGGCCATGCAGGGCGAATCTGAAGAGCAGGGTCTTGTCCAAAACCTTAGCGCCTCGCTTTGTTGTGCCGCTTGATGACCTTGGCCGCCGCCCGCAGCCAGCCTTCCAATTCCGCCGCCGGCCGCTCCAGCCAGCCGGCCGCCCCGCCAAACCCGGCCTGGGCCAGCTCCAGGGCGGCGCTCAACAACAGCTCCGCCCCCGGCCGGCCTAGGCGTTCAAAAAACCGCCCACCGCCTCCACGCAGCGCAGAAAATCCTTGGCCGACAGCCGCAGCACATCCTCCACCGGCCGCTTCAACGCCTTGGCCGCCACGCCGGCCTGATAGCCCACCTGCAGGCTGGGCACGCCCACGAAACCGGGGTTGCGCGCGCCGAACTCCCGCTCCGCCGCCACCAAATCCGCCCCGGTCAGGGCCTCCAGCTCCAGGGTCAGCTCCGAATGCTCCTTGCCGTCCCAGTTGATCGCCTTGCTCAGCTTGATCTTGCTCATCGCTTGCCTCTACTTGCCCAGGTCGGCGCGGACGCTCTCCAGATAATCCGTGTCGCCGATCTTGCAGATATAATTGAACTTGTCGATCTCCAGCACCTCGTCGTCATCCAGGGTGATCTTGATGTAGAGCACCTCGAACTCGGCGCTGGCGTCCATCTGTTCGCCGGTGTCCAGCTTGCCCAGGCCCGTCTTTTTGGGCGCGGCCTTGACCACCACCTTCAACGGGGCCGTGGCGTGCTCGCCCGTGCCGGCGTCGTAGTGCTGGATGCTGCCCCGGATGGTCAGGTCGTGGGCCTTGGGCGCGCTCAGGGCGATGTGATTGCCGGTGATGGCCCGCCAGTTGATGGTCAGGCCCATGCCGCCGTAGTGGCCCATGATCGGCATGTCGGCCGCCCCGGCGATGCCCGCGCCCTTGATCTCCACCGTGGTCGCCTCCAGGTCGGGCAGCTCCACGTCGGCCACGCCGATCATCTCGTCGCTGTCGCCGTAGACGGCAAAGCCGATCAGCGTCTGGGGAATTTTGTTCACGTCGGCCAAGGCTTGCCTCCTTTAGTTGCCGAACAACACGGCCAGATAGCCGGGGTCGTATTCGATCAGGCCGTTGATCTCCCGCGCCGGGCTGGGCGGGGTGACATACAGATGAAAGGTGATCGCCCCGTCCATCAGCTCGCTGGCCGGGTTTTCGGCCCGCAAAAACTCCACCCGCCCGCCCAGGATGGCCTCGCGGGCGGCCAGGCCGTTCAAGCGGATGTTGTAGGAATCGACGATGGTCTCCACCAGCCGCCGGGTGATCGGCCGGTCCACCTTTTGCCAGAAGGTCAGCACGAACTCGTTGCCCAGCCAGCAAAACATCCGCTGTACGCCGATGAAGGCGTCTTTCAC
Organism: Desulfarculus baarsii DSM 2075; assembly: GCF_000143965.1. Taxonomy (GTDB): domain Bacteria; phylum Desulfobacterota; class Desulfarculia; order Desulfarculales; family Desulfarculaceae; genus Desulfarculus; species Desulfarculus baarsii. The sequence continues at coordinate 1,759,437 of NC_014365.1, forward strand.
GTCGGTGTTGGCCGGGTAGCAGCCCGTGCGGTTGCCCCACAAACGCCAGGAGCCGTTCCAGTTCAGCGCCGTGACCACGCCCTGGCTGTTCAAATAATTGGCCTCCGCCGGCCCCAGCCACACCGCCTGGCCGGCGGCCACCGCCCCGTTGATCTCCAGGGCCTTGTTGCTGGGGCTCTCGAAGGGCACGCCGCCGTTGTCGGCGTCGGTGGCGGCGATCCGCCCGGCCACCTGGGTGCTCAGCCAGAACTCCTTGCCCGCCAGGGCCACCTTGGGCCAGCAGACGATCATGTTGCTGTCGGCGTAGTTGTTCTGGGCCTTCCAGGCCGCCACGTCGGCGTACTTGGCCGCGCCGTCGGGGCCGGAGTCCACGTCCACCACGGCCATGGCCCGGAAATGGCCGTTGACGTTGGCCGCCTTGGCCGCCATCACCGCCGCCACCAGCGGGTGTCGGCTCCAGCCGGGGGCCACGATCAGCCCGGGCAACAGGCCAAAGCGCGGAAAAATCTGGTCCACCAACTCCAGGCCCGAGGCCGCGCCCGTGGCCGCGTCGATGCCGCCGATGACGTCGTCGGCGGTGAGCTTGCTTGGGTCGCCGTACACATAGTCCACCGCCACCGTGGCCCCGGCGGCGATGGCCGAGCCCTCGCTCAAGCGGATCACGCCCGCTATCGGGTCCACGTGGTAGTCGGCCCCGGCCGCGTGGGTGGTCTGGCCGTCGGCGCTCTTGACCACCGGCGCGGCCACCAGCCCGGCATGGGCCAGCGTGGCCCGGCCGCCGCTGAAGCTCACCGCCTCGGCCGTCACCGCCGTCTTGTGCCGGGCCGGGTCAAAGACGTTGATCAAGATCACCGGCCCGGCGGCGTGGAGCACGAACTGGCTGTAGACGAACTCGCACAGGCCATAGGCCGCCCAGTCGTCGCTGTAGCCCAGGGCCGTTACGGCCTCGGCGTGGGAATGGGCCAGCACCGGCTGGTTGACCGGGCCGGTCTGGCCTTCTTCGATCATGTGCGCCGGGGCCGCGCCCACCACCACCGGGATGGCGCAATCGACCCGGCGCGGCGGGATGATCGAGGTGGGCAGTTGGCTGACGTAGACGCCGTGACGATAGGCGCTCATGGCCTGCCTCCCTGGCCGGCCTTGACCGCCGCCCGATAGATTTTGCTCAAGCCCGAGGACGGATCGGCCAGCTCCAGCTTGGCCCTGGGCAGATCGGCCAGGGCCACGATCAAGGCCGGATCGACGCCCGCGGCCGCCGGCGGCAAGCCGCCGCGAAAGACCTGGCCGTGCAGCAGGCCGCCGCCGGGCTGGTTGGGGCCAAGATAGATCACGGCCGAGGGGGCGGCCGCCGGTTTGAGCGACGCGGCCGGGGCCGCGACGGCCGGCGTGGCCGGGGCTTCGCTTTTGTCAGTAGATCGAGCCATGGTGCTCCAGTGCCTCCTTGTCGCGCGCCCGGGGCCGGGTCAGGCAGACGGCCAGTTCCAGGGCGCAGACGGATATTTGGTTGTTGGCCCAGACCTGCCGCCAGCCGGTGGCGGTCAGCGAGGCCGCGTTGCCGCCGGGCCGCCAGGCCGTGGCCAGGGCCCGGCAGCGCTCCACCAGATGGGCCGCGCCGGGGTTGCGCTCGTCGCCGCGCCGCGCCGCCGCCGGCCCGCGCAGGTTTTCCCCCGCGCAGATCAAGTACAGCGGGGCCGTCTCCAGCACGGTCAGTTGGTCCGGCTCGTATTTGCCGCCGCTGATGTAGCTGCCCACGGCCGGATAGCGCGCGAACAGCCGGCCGAAATCCTTGGCCTCGAAGCCGGGGATGGCCCGGGGCTCCACGCCCCAGTCGGCCAGGACGCGGTCGGCCCCCAGGTGCGCCAACAACGCCGACTCCACCTCGACGATGGTGGGGTAGATGGTCACAGCCCGGCCTTCGCGAAATGCCGGGTAATGGCCGCCTCGATCTCGGCCATCGCCACGGTCTTTTCGTCGGGCAAAAACGGCCGCGCCGGCAGGGTCACGGCGTGGCCGCGCCCGGCCCGGCCGCCAAACTGGTGGATCGCCGCGTAGACCCGGCTGGAGCCCACGATCACCGCATCGGGCATGAGCTCCACCTCATCCTGGAGACTGGCGCGCAACAGCCCCGAGTCGGCCAGGGTCTGGCCGCCGTGCAAGACGGCCCGTTGGCTGGGCTCCCACGGCGCGCCGTCCGGGCCGGCCTCGTCCTCGAAGCTATCCAGGGCCTGGCCCACGACGATCTGGCCCACCTCGGCCAACAGCGGCGCGACGTCCTTTAGCGCCGCCCGCAGGGCCAGAAGCGCCCGCTCCAACGCCGCGCTTTGCAACTCGATGCGCGCCCCGGCCATCAGAAGCGCCTCAGCCGGCGGTCGCCGAAGTGGGGCGGCCGGCTGATCACGGCCATGGCGTGGGGCTCCAGCGGCCCGGCCGGGCCCTCGCCGCCGCCCAGGCTCAGCCGGCCCTCGGCGATGCGCTCCAGCAGCTTCAGCGCCCGCTGGTATTCCCCGGCCCACTCGCCGGCCTCCAGATGGGGCCGCCGGCGGTAGAGGTTGTACACGGCGATCTTGGCGCTGAGGTTGGCCACGATGGCCGGCGCAGGCTCCAACGGCACGGCCCGGGCCACGCCCAGGTAGGCGTCGATCTCCCGGTCGGCCTGCTCGATGGCCTCCAGCAACACCGTCTCGGGCGCGGGGCCGTCGGGGCCGTCGTCGGCCAGTTGGCCAAGAGTCTCCGGGGCCAAGAGTTTTTCCAGGTCGGCGGGCGTGCAGTACATGGGCTCCCTCGCGCGTTTTGCACTAGTCTTGCACTAGTGCAAATTGTCCTCGGCCATAACGGCCCGGCCTGGGGCCGCCCGGCCGGCCACGGGCCGATTTTGCTTTAGGCCGTCACGATGGCCCGGGCCACGGCCTTGGGGGCCACCGCCGGCAGCGGCTTGCTCTCGGCCACCAGCTGGTAGCCGCTGGGGTTCTTGCGCTCCACGGGCTTGACGAACATGGGCAGGGCCTGGAGGTTGGCGTCCAGGTCGTCCACGGCCGCGTAGATCAATCCGGTGTAGCCCTTGGCGATCATGCGAATCTCGCCCGCCGGCACCTTGGCCACCGAGGCCCCGCTTTGGGGGTTGCGCCAGACCTCGGCCATCTTGGCGATCTTGTGGCCGCCGATGTTCACGCTGCCGTCCTCGTTGATCCGCGTCGGCACCTTGGGCCGCTGGTTGTCGCCGGCGTCTTCGATCAGGGCCAGCAGGGCCGAAAAGGCGTTCTTGCCGGCCAGCACGTCCTTGTCGCCGCCGTAGCCGGCCCCGTCCAGGGCGTCGGCCATCTCTTCGAGCAGCTCGAAGACCTTGACCATGGTGCATTCGGCCGCGTTCCACTTGCTTCCGGCGGCCACGCTGATGGTCTGGATCACCTCGTTGTTGTATTCGACCTTGTAGTTGATGAACTGACCGTTGCTCTGCAAAAGCGGGTAGTTGACCGCGCCGTTCAGCAACGCCTGGCAGCACAGGGCCTCGGTGGTCAGGCGCACCGTCTGGCGCATGGCCTCCTGACGCCGGGTGGCCCAGGCCTCGCGGCTGTCCTCGCCGATGAGCTTCAGGTCGTTCAAATCCTTGGCCCCGACCTCGGTGTGGATGCGCACCGGCAGCGGCTCCACCCACTGATTGCTAAAGCCGCGCCCGTCGATGGAGACGGACTCGGCCCCCCGCGCCACCACCGGCACGGCGTTGACGATGGCCGTGATCACCTGCAGCGGGATGATCGGCATCTCGTATTGATCGCGCACCGCCTCGGGGAAATAGCGGTCCATGATCGTGGATTTGAGCGGCGGCATGGCCTCGAAACGCTTGGCGATGCGCGCCCTGGTGAAATATGGCTTCAGGTCTACGACCATGGGCATGGCCTGATTCCTCCCAAAAAACCGGGGCCTAGCCCACGGCGTAGATGTGACGGTCTTCCAGGGCCAAGAGCTGGGCCGTGGTCGGCGCGGCCGCGCCCACCTTCAGCGCGCCGCGATTGACCGTGCCCAAGACCAGCAGGTTGACCGAGGCCGCCTCGGCCGCGCTGTCAGCGAGGGCCACGCCCTTGACCTGGTCCAGGTCGGCGTTGGCCGGGTCGTAAGGGGCCGCCAGGCCGTCGGCCGCGCCGATGGCGCAGACCAGGCCGGCGGCGATGGCCGTGGCGCCTTTGGCGTAGGTCCGCTCGATCCACGGGCCGCGCCCGCCTTTGATCTCCCGCTCAAAGCCGCTGTTTTGATAGATGGTTGCGTTGTGGTCGCTCACGATCGGCCTCCGTTAAAATTTGGCCGCGAAATCGGCGCGGGGCGCGGCCTGGCTTTCGGTCGAGCCCGGCGCTTGGGCGAACTCGCCCAGCAGGCCGCTGCCCGGCCGGCTGGCCAGCAGCGACCAGAAGGCCTCCTCGGCCGGACGCCTGACCACCGCGCCGCCCTCGGCAAAGCAAAGCTCCACGCCCGCCTCCAGCGCGGCGGCGATGGCCAAGGCCGCGTCCTTTTCGCCGGGCAGGCACTTGCCGCCGGCCACCAGCTCATTGAAGCGGGCCTCGCGGTCCTTGGCGGCCTGTTTTTGCTGGGCCTCGGCGTGGGCCGCCTCGGCGGCCCGCCTGTCTTTTTCGGCCTGGGCGGCGGCGGCTTCGGCCTGGGCGGCCTTGCTTTCCGCCGCCTGGGCCTTGGCCTCCAGTTGGGCCAGCCTGGCCTTCATCTCCTCCAACTCGTTCATCGTCTCCTCCGTGGTTTGCTCCGCGCCTTCGCCAAACGCCCACTCTTGCCAGTCGTCGTCGCCGCCAAACTCCACCGGGCCCAGGCCCTTGACCGCCGGCGGCGCGGCCCCCAAAAGCCCCACGTGGCGCAACCCGCCATCGCCGTAAAACGCCGCCGACTTGTGGCGATAACGCCCGGCGGCCACGGCCTGCTTGAGTTCCTCGGGCACGTCGTCGAGGCGGGCCAGGAGCCTGTCGCCCTCGCGCCGCAGTTGGCCCACCCAGCCCCAGGCCGGGGCGTCGGCGCGCGGGTGGCCGATGACCAGCGGGGCTGCGTGCCTGGCCGGGTCGTAGCTGGCCACGGCCCGGTCCAGGTCGGCGATGGTCCAGGCCCTGGTCTGGCCGGCGCTGTCGGTGTGGGTTCCGGCGCGGAATATGGCGGTCCAAACGCTCATGACCCCAGCCTATCAACCGCCCATCGCCCTGATAATCCGGATCAAATCCTGATTAACCGGCCTGGCCGGCCGCAGGTATCCTGCGGCCGCGACCGTGCGCGGGGCGATGCGCCGGTCGCCGCTGGCCAGATCGCTTTTGGGAGGAAACGTGGAGAAACAAGTCCTGGAACTGGCCGTGGAGGCCTTGAAATACGCCGCACAGGTCGTGCAATACCTGGCGGCCCCGGCCGTGGGCTGGGCCCTGTGGTACGTGCGCGGCATCCGCAGGGATCAGGCCGATTTCGGCCAACGCCTGGTCCGGCTGGAATTCGATCACGCCGGCCTGAAAAAATGCGTCGACGACCGGCCCAGCGGCGTGGCCATCAAGGAGCTGGCCGGCGACATCAAGGCCGTGCGCGAGATCGTCGAGCGCGTTGAACGCATGGTCAACCGCCACGAAGACCACCTGCTGGGCGGGGGCCGCTGATGCCCGGCTACGACCAACTCATCGCCGAACACCTGCGCCTGACCATCCTGCGCTGTCTGGACGATCAGCCCGACTACGCCCTCAACGAGTCCCTGCTGCTGGACCTGGTCGAGCGCTTCGGCTTCGCCCCCAGCCAAGACCGCCTGGCCACGCAACTGGCCTGGCTGGCCGAACAAGGCCTGATCGGCCTGGGCGGGCCGGCCCAGTGCCGGGTGGCCACCCTGACCCGCCGGGGCCAGGACGTGGCCAAGGGCCGGGCCCATGCCCCCGGCGTCAAGCGGCCCCGGCCCGGCGAGACGGCATGGGCGTGATCGAACTCGACGGCCGCGAATATCCGCCCGAGGCCGTGTGGCGGGCCCAGGAGCTCTACTGCGTGGCCCGGCTGACCTACGCCCAGGTGGCCGAGGAACTGGGCGTGGCCGTCAGCACCCTCAAGCGCTGGGGCGCGCAATACGGCTGGCCGGCCAAGCGCGCCGAACTGGCCCGGGCCATGGCCGATATCCGCGCCGACACCGTCCTGGCCCGCTCGGCCATGCTCAAGGAACTCATCGAGGAGCGTAACCCGGCGGTGGGCTTTGCCGTGGCCAAGCTGGAGGAACTGGCCCTCAAACAGGCCCAGGCCCAGCGCGAGGGCAAGGCCGCCCCGGAGGCCACGGCCGCCCCACGCCGGGCCATCAACAACGCCGCCGAGGCCGCCGCCGCCCTCAAGGAGGCCATCGAGCTGAAGCTGGCCCGCCTGCTCTCAAGCCCAGAAGAAGTCGACCTGAAGGCCGTCAAGGCCATCAAGGACGCCATGGAGTTGATCGGCCAAATGGAGCCCAAGACCAAGGGCGAGGCCCAAGGCAAGGGCCTCTCGCCGGAAAGCATCCAGCGCATCCAGCGCGAAATCCTGGGGCTGTAGATGGGCTACTTTCTGCCCTATCAGCAAAAGTGGCTGGCCGACGACTCGCGCCTGAAGATCGCCGAAAAATCGCGGCGCATCGGCTTCACCTACGTGCAGGCCTACGAGGACGTGCGCGACGCCTGCCGGGCCGACGGGGCCCTGGACGTGTGGTTTTCCAGCGCCGACGAATCGGCGGCCAAGGAATACATCCGCTACTGCGGCCAGTGGGCCCGGCTGCTGAACGTGGCCGCCCAGGACTTGGGCGAGGTGGCCTTGGACGGCGACGGCGACGTCAAGGCCCTGGTGATCGAGTTCGCCAGCGGCAAGCGCATCCACGGCCTGAGCTCCAACCCCGCCGCTTTTCGCAGCAAGGGCGGCAAGCTGGTGCTGGATGAATTCGCCTTTCACCAAGACCCCGAGGCCCTGTGGAAGGCCGCCGCGCCGATCATCACCTGGGGCTATCCGGCCCGGGTGATCAGCACCTACAACGGCAAGGGCAACCGCTACGCCCGCATGGTGGCCGACGCCAGGCGCGGCAACAAATGGGCCTTGCACACCGTGACCATCGAGGACGCCGTGGCCCAGGGCCTGGTGGACCGCGTCATGGGCCGGCCGGCCACGCCCGAGGAGGTGGCCGCCTTTCTGGCCGATTGCCGCGACATCGCCGGCGACGAAGAAACCTATCAGCAGGAATACATGTGCCAGCCGGTGGACGAGGCCACGGCCTGGCTGACCTGGGAACTGATCGCCAAGGCCCAGCACCCCGACGCCGGCCGGCCAGAACTCTACGCCGGCGGCCCGGCCTTCGTGGGCATGGACATCGGCCGCCGCCGCGACTTAAGCGTGATCTGGGTCGTGGAGCAGGTGGGCGACGTGTTTTGGACCCGCGAGGTGATCAGCCTGAAAAACGCCAGCTTCGCCCGGCAAGACGCCGCCCTGGACGGCGTGCTGGCGCGCTACAAGGTGGCCCGCGCCTGCCTGGACCAGACCGGCATCGGCGAAAAACCCGTGGAGGACGCCAAAACCCGCCACGGCGGCCACCTGGTCGAGGGCGTGATCTTCACCGCCCAGGCCAAACAGGCCCTGGCCACCACCGGCAAGCAGCTTTTCGAGGACGGCCGCCTGCGCATCCCCGAGGCCCGCGCCATCCGCGACAGCCACCACGCCGTGCGCAAGATCGCCACCGCCGCCGGCAATCCGCGCTTTGACGCGGACCGCAGCGAGGCCGGCCACGCCGACGAATTCTGGGCCCACATGCTGGCCCTGCACGCCGCCGCCGACCCGGCCGAGCCCTGGCAGACCGCCACCGTGGCCCGCGACTATCTCCAACGCCTGACCAAGGGGTATTGACATGCCCGGCATTTGGGCCCCAAACGGGGATTGGATCGAGTTCGCCCAAGTCGATCACCGCTCGTTGACCGCCGAGATGGCCACCGCCGCCGCCGTGGGCGAGGACTTGGGCTCCATGCTGGCCTATCTGCCCGACCCCGACCCGGTCCTGCGCAAGCGCGGCGACGACGCCAAAATCCTGGAAGACCTCACCGCCGATGACCAGGTGATGACTGCCATCCAGAACCGCAAGCTGCGTGTCTTGTGCCGCCGCGACTATGATTTTCGGCCCGGCGTGCTGCCCGGCAAGGAGGCCACGCCCCAGGCCACGGCGCTCTGCGAGGCCCTGACCAAAGACCTGGAGACCATCGGCCTGCGCGACGTCTTCGCCGAGATTCTCGATGCGCCGTTTTATGGCCACACCATCTGCGAACTGATCTGGGCCGCCGACGGCGGGCGCATGCGCCTGAAAAACATCATCCCCAAGCCCCGCCAGTGGTTCGCCTGGGACAAAGACCGCCGCCCGTGCCTGAGGTCCAAGACCGGCCTGGACTTAAAACCCCTGCCCTGGGGCAAGTTCATCGTGGTGCGGCACTTTCCCACCTACCAAAACCCCTACGGCCTGCGCCTGCTCAGCCGCTGCCTGTGGCCCGTGGCCTTCAAGCGCGGCGGCGTGAAGTTCTACACCCGCTTTTTGGACAAGTACGGCCAGCCCTGGGTCTTGGGCCGGGCCCCGCGCGGCGCGAACCTGGACGCCAAACGCGCCATGGCCGGCGACCTGGCCGCCATGGTCCAGGACGCCGTGGCCGTGATCCCGGCCGACGCGGCGGTGGATTTGGTCGAAAGCAAGGGCCGGGCCGGCGATCAGTTCGAGGCCTACCTCAAGCGCTGGGACAAGGCCATCTTCAAGGTGATCATGGGCCAGACCCTCACCAGCGAGATGGACGGCCAGGGCTCCCGCGCCGCCTCCGAGACCCACTACGGCGTGGCCGAGGACATGGCCGAGGCCGACCAATACATTATAGAAAGCGCCATGAACGAACTGGCGCTCTTGTACCGCGAGATCAACGCGCCCGCCGCCGAGGCCCCGGTCTTTGGCTTCAACGAGCCCGAGGACTACGGGGCCCAGGCCGATCTGGACGCCAAGCTCCACGGCGTGGGCGTGCGCTTCACCCGCGCCCACATCGAGCGGCGCTTTGGCCTGCAGCCCGACGAATTCATCCTGGACGGCGAAAAAGAGGCCGCGGCCGATGGCGACGAGGCCGCGTTCGCCGAGCCAGGGCCCGATCACCAGGACGCCCTGGACGCCCTGGTCGCGGCCATCCTGCCCGAATCCGTCAAACGAAACGCAAAATTCATCGAGCGCCTGGTCGCCCTGCTGAACAAGGCCCAATCCTTTGACGAGATTGCCCTTTTGCTGGCCGAGCACCTGGGCCAAGACGCCGACATGCGCCAGCAGGAAGACCTGCTGGCCGATCTGCTGACGGCCGCCGCCCTGATGGGCCGCGCCGCCGTGCGCGACGAGCCCGATGCCGCTTGAGGCCGCGCCGCTTGCGCCCGCCCAGGCCCTGGAGTTTTGGAAAGCCAAGGCCCAAGTCACCCCGGCCGAGTTTGCCGATCTGACCCAGCAGGCCAAGGCCCGGGCCTTTGCGGTCAGTGGCCTGTCGCGCCGCGACCAGATCGCCGCCGTGCACGCGGCCCTGCAAGAGGCCCTGGAAAACGGCGAGACCCTGGCCGCCTTCAAAAAACGCCTGGCCCCGCTTTTCGAGCAAAAAGGCTGGACCGGCAGGGCCGCCTGGCGCGTGGAAAACATCTACCGCACCAATCTGCAAAGCGCCTACCAGGCCGGCCGCCACGCCCAGATGAAGGCGACCGCCGACAGCCGGCCCTTTTGGCGCTACCTGGCCATCAAGGACCGCCGCACGCGGCCCACCCACCTGGCCCTGCACGGCCTGGTTTTCCGCCACGATCACGATTTTTGGGCCACCTGGTATCCGCCCAACGGCTTTCAATGCCGCTGCACCGTGCAAACGCTCAGCCAGCGGCAGATGGACCGGCGCGGCCTGGAAGCACAAACCAGCACCCCGCGCCTGGTCGAGCCCTTTGACCCCGCCAGCGGCAACAGGCTGCCCGCCCGGCCCCTGGTCCCCGAGCCCGGCTGGGCCGGCAACGTGTGCCACGACTGGCTGCACGGCCTGGCCCCGGCCCAAACCGCCGCGCCGATCATCACCCTGGCCACCCGGACGCTCTGCCGCGAGGGCCGGGGCCTCTTTGCCGATGCCCCCTGTAAGCCGCCCCTGGCCGGCATCGAGCGCCGGCACGTCCTCACGCTGGACGAGGCCGACATCATGCCCGCCGGCCTGGCCGATGAAGACTATGTGCGCGCGTTTTTAAGAGAATTTGGCCTGGATGACCTCGACGGCTCGGTGGTGCATGAATTGCCCGGCGGCCTGCCCGTGGTCATCAGCAAGGCGCTTTTCGTCGACAAACTCAGCCGCACGCTGAAGGTAGGCAAAGGCGGCCGCGCGCCCTACATGCGGATTTTGGCCCGCACCATACTCAGCCCTTACGAAATTTGGTGGCAAACAATCAGGGCCCTCGACGCCAAAGGCGCGCCAACGGGGCGCATCCGCGAAAAGATATCTCTGCTGCGGCTGTTCGCTGGAGCGGACGGAAAAATCGGCGGGTTCGCCGTCTTCGATCTGATTGATGGTCGTCAGTGGCGCGGAACAGCTATTTTCACCCCGGGCGCAAACAAAAAAAACCAGGCAACGCGGGATGAATACATCCTTCGTTACCTGGAAGATCAGCGCGCCGGCGTGTTGCTGTACAGAGAGCCCTGAGGTCGCCGGCCCTCAAGGTCCACGGCACCCTTGCTGCGAGCCTCGCCGGCGCGAGGGCTCAGGGTACGCCGTATACTTAAATGATTGTATGCCACAATCTGATTGTCAAGAGGCAAGATGAGAAAGGGCGGGGGGTGGCTGCCAGCGGCCCTAGAAAAACCCAGCCCGAGCGGATGGGCGCTCGGGTGGAGGCGCTGGCCTACGGACCCTCCCCATCGAGGACAGCCAAGCACCTTATAACCTATATTTCGTTGAAAGTAGGACAAAAGTCAAGGGGCCGTGCTTCGATGCATGGCCCATCAATCCTGACGTACTTGCCAAACCACCACAGTTTTAGCCATGTTTCGTTCTTACAACCTTGAGGCCCTCAGCATTTTCGGGGTACATTGCCCTGGGCAACTCAATTCGGTGCTTTTTGAAGTCTAATTGCTGTTAGATCAAAAGCCACCAGCTTCTGGGCAAGTGCGGGGGATCATCAACATTATGGCTAATGAGTTTTTTGTACGGCCTATCTTAAACTCTCCTTATGAATATCCCCTGAAACATTGGGAGCTTGACGAAGGTCAACCCACCGGGCATGTGATCGAGTCACGTCGAAGAGCAGAATACATCACACCGATTCCCAAACCCAAAAAAGTCAGGGGTCTGGCAACGCAAAAGATGTTGCCGTTGGACGAGGGCAAGGGTCTCTCGGACCAACAGCAACAATATGACCCGACCCCGATAATCAATGAGCTTCGTAGGCAAGTTGACCAGTGGCGGGAAATGCCTAATCCCAACGATTGGCTGGTAACTCCAGAGACTGCTCGCCTGCTCAGTTATTGGCGGCACCACCATTTCAGCGACATCCGCCCGTTTTTTTGCCAGGTCGAAGCGGTCGAAACGGCTATCTGGCTGACGGAGGTCGCCCCCAAGATGGGCAAAGCGGGTAAGAGGTTCCTTGATTACCTGGCCAACGCCAATAATGACGCCAACCCTGGTTTGATGCGCTTGGCCCTGAAGCTGGCCACGGGCGCTGGCAAAACCACGGTCATGGCCATGATTATCGCCTGGCAAACTGTTAATGCGGTGCGCACCCCTGGCAGCAAAAAGTTCACACGCGGTTTTTTGGTGGTCACGCCCGGTATAACCATCAAGGACCGCCTGCGCGTGCTGCAGCCCAACGACCCAGACAACTATTACCGCAACCGTGAGTTGATCCCCGGCGACATGCTCGTCGACCTTGAGCGGGCCAAAATCGTCATCACCAACTACCACGCTCTTATGCTGCGGGAGCGGATGGATATTTCCAAGGGCGGCCGCTCACTTCTCCAAGGGCGTGGACCAGCAATCAGCACGCTTGAAACCGAAGGTCAGATGATCCAGCGGGTCATGCCCGACCTGATGGGCATGAAAAATATCATGGTCATCAACGACGAAGCTCATCACTGCTATCGCGAAAGGCCAGGTTCAGCCGAAATCGAAGACCTTAAAGGCGAAGACAAAGATGAGGCCAAGAGCAACAATGAGGCCGCGCGGGTCTGGATTTCGGGGCTGGAAATGGTTGGCCGTAAGCTGGGCCTGAACAGAGTCTTCGACCTTTCGGCCACGCCATTTTTCCTGCGGGGCTCCGGCTATGCCGAAGGCACGCTGTTCCCCTGGACCATGAACGATTTTTCGCTGATGGATGCTATCGAGTGCGGCATCGTCAAATTGCCGCGCGTGCCCGTGGCCGACGACGTCCCCGGCGAAGACATGCCCAGGCTGCGCAACCTATGGGCCCACATCGGCAAGGACATGCCCAAGAAAAACCGCAGCAAATCCAAGAGCCTCGACCCTTTAAAGATCCCGCCGATGCTGCAAAACGCCCTCCAGGCCCTTTACGGCCATTACGAAAGGACATTCAATCTCTGGCAAGAAGCCGGCATCGCTTCGCCGCCGTGCTTCATTGTCGTTTGCAGCAATACGGCTTCATCCAAGTTGGTCTATGACTTCATCTCCGGATTCCAGCGTCAAAACAAAGATGGCTCGTTTACTATTCAAAACGGCCAGTTGAAATTGTTCCGCAACTTTGACGAAAGCGGTAACCCGCTGCCAAAACCGCGCACTTTGCTTATAGACAGTGAGCAACTGGAATCGGGCGAGGCCCTGAAGGATGATTTTCGTGAGACGTTCAAAGACGAAATAGAACGCTTTCGCCGCGAGATCATTGAACGAACCGGCAACCGTAACGGGGCCGACAATCTGAGCGACCAGGAACTGCTGCGGGAAGTAATGAATACCGTGGGCAAGGAGGGCACCCTCGGCGCATCGATACGTTGCGTGGTTTCGGTTTCGATGCTCACCGAAGGATGGGATGCCAGCAACGTGACCCACGTCCTCGGCGTGCGCGCCTTCGGCACCCAGCTTTTGTGCGAGCAGGTCATCGGCCGGGCCCTGCGCCGCCAGTCCTACGACGTAAACGAAGATGGCCGGTTCAACGTGGAATACGCCGACGTATTGGGGGTGCCGTTCGATTTCACGGCCAAGCCCGTGGTGGCCCCGCCGCAGAAACCACGCGAGACCGTGCAGGTGAAGGCCGTGCGGCCCGACCGCGATCATTTGGAGATAACCTTCCCTCGCGTGATGGGTTATCGAACTGAGTTGCCCGAAGAGCGGCTGACGGCGAAATTCAACAAAGACTCCATTCTTGAGCTGAACCAGGACCTGGTTGGCCCATCCATCACCGAAAACTCGGGCATTATCGGCGAAAGCGTGAACCTGACCCTGGAAGACCTTGAAAAGGTCCGCCCGTCGACCATCGCCTATGAGCTGGCCTCGCACCTGGTGCTCAACAAGTGGCGCGATTCGGACGAGGAGCCCAAGCTCTACCTTTTCGGCCAGCTCAAGCGCATCGCCAAACAGTGGATGGACGAGTGCCTGGTATGCGCAGACGGCACCTATCCGGGCATGCTTCGCTATCACGACTTGAAGGACACGGCCTGTGAGCGTATCACCAAGGGCATCATGGACCCGCTCTTGGTGGGAGACCGGCCCGTAAAGGCCATTCTGGACCCGTACAACCCCACAGGCTCCACCCGACATGTCAATTTCCGAACGTCCAAGACAGAGCGCTGGCAAACATCTCCGAACCATTGCCATATCAACTGGGTCGTCCTCGATAGCTCCTGGGAAGGCCAGTTTTGCCGCGTGGTCGAGGGGCACCCACAAGTGAAAGCTTACGTAAAGAACCACAACCTGGGCTTTGACGTGCCATATCGCTTTGGCGCTGAAAACCGCATCTACCGGCCGGACTTCATCGTCATCATCGATGACGGCAGGCCCGACCCGCTGAATCTGGTGGTGGAGATCAAAGGCTATCGCGGCGAAGACACCAAAGAAAAGAAATCCACCATGGAGACATATTGGGTGCCGGGCGTGAACAACCTGGGATCATACGGCCGCTGGGCCTTTGCGGAATTCACCGAAATTTTCAAGCTGGAGTCCGATTTCCGGAAACTGATCGATTCCTTCACCGCCCAGCAAGCGGCCTGAGGTTAGCAATATGGCCAAAAGAAAAGCTGCAACTCCCAAGTCCGTGGAAACGCTCAAGCACGAGGAAGCCACGCGCAAAAACATCCCCACCGTGGAATACCAGGCGGTGATGCACGACAAGGACAAGAGCCCCGTGCGGGTGGCCATGGAGCGCCGCAACCGCGATCTGGACCCGCAGTTGGTCTGGCGGGGCAAGGATGAGCAGGACTGGTCCGACCTTGTTGTGCAGGCCCCGCCGCTCTATATCCAGGAAAAGGTGCAGCCCAAGGCCCTGGTGGACGACCTGATGCGCCTGAGCAAGGCCTCGGAGCCGGCCGAGCCCCAGCTGGACCTTTTCGCCGATTTTAATGGCATTCCCGAAGGGGCCGACAAAACCGATTTTTACCAGCACGACGGCAAGTGGAGCAACCGGCTGATCCTGGGCGACAGCCTGCAGGTTATGGCCTCCTTGGCCGAGCGCGAGGGCCTGCGGGGCCAGGTGCAGTGCATCTACCTCGACCCGCCCTACGGCATCAAGTTCAATTCCAACTTCCAGTGGTCCACCACCAGCCGTACCGTCACAGACGGCAAGGCCGAGCACATCACCCGCGAGCCCGAGCAGGTGAAGGCTTTCCGCGACACCTGGCGCGACGGCATTCATTCATACCTCACCTACCTGCGCGACAGGCTCACCGCAGCCAGGGATTTGCTGGCCGAATCAGGCTCGATTTTTGTGCAGATTGGCGACCAAAACGTGCATCGCGTGCGGGCGCTGATGGATGAGGTTTTTGGGGACGAAAATTTTATTGGAGAAATCGCTTATCATACGACATCAGGATCCACTTCCGAATATATCTCTAATCCAAAGAACTACGTACACTGGTATGCAAAAAGTCGAAGGGAGATGACCTTTCGTCGTTGCTTTGTCCCTCGCATTTTTAACCACGAAGAGCCAGGACCATGGCAACTAGTTGAATATAACGGAAAACGTTTCGGGTTAAATGATTTTTTAAAAAAGGGAGGAATGCTAAATAGCCCTGGAGTTCGAATTGCGAGAATGGGGGACGCAACGTCACAGCGGCAAGGGCGAGAAGCCGGGGAAAATTCTGCAATGGGTTTTTCCTTTGAGTTGGAAGGGGAGAGCTATCGCCCTTCTGGAACGAGAGGTTGGAGCACCACTATTACTGGTTTACGACGTGCCGCACGTGCATCAAGGCTTATTGGTGTAGGAAAATCGATTGGCCTCGTCCGGTATTTTGACGAATCACCGTATTTCCCTCTTAATAGTTCTTGGGATGACACCGGAGGTACTATCGGTGCCGCAAAAGTTTATGTTGTCCAGACAAATATAAAGGTAATTCAGCGCTGCATCCTCATGGCCACCGATCCCGGTGACCTTGTTTTGGACCCCACCTGCGGCAGCGGCACCACGGCCTACGTGGCCGAGCAATGGGGCCGCCGCTGGATCACCATAGACACCTCGCGTGTGGCCCTGGCCCTGGCCCGGGCGCGGATCATGGGCGCGCGCTATCCTTATTACATCCTGGCCGACAGCCCCGAAGGCCAGCAAAAAGTGGCCGAGGTCACTCAGGGCGCGCCTTCCTCGGCACCAACCCACGGCAACATCCGCCACGGGTTTGTCTACGAGCGGGTGCCCCACATCACGCTGAAATCCATCGCCAACAACGCCGAGATCGACGTGATATGGGAGCGTTTCCAGGAACAACTGGAGCCCTTGCGCGCGGCGCTGAACCAGGCGGCCGGCAAGGCGTGGGAAGAATGGGAGATTCCCCGCGATGCCGAGGCCAAATGGCCCGCCGAGGCCAAGGATCTGCACGCGCGCTGGTGGGAGCTGCGCATCGCCCGGCAAAAAGAGATTGATGCATCCATCGCCGCCAAAGCTGACTTTGAGTATCTCTATGACAAGCCTTACGAAGACAAAAAAACAGTGCGCGTCTCCGGGCCGTTCACCGTGGAAAGCGTTTCGCCACACCGGGTTATGGGCGTTGATGAATTTGACGAATTAATAGACCCGCAGGATAGCATCAAAGACCAGAGCGCCGACGAAGCCGACTTCGTCAAGATGATCTTGGCCAACCTGAAGACCGCAGGCGTGCAGCAGTCTCATAAGGACGACAAGATCGACTTCCGCACCCTCGTGCCATGGCCTGGAGATTATATCTGCGCTGAAGGCCGATATTACGAGGGAGGCGACGAGGCCGGAACCGGAAAGCGCGCGGCGATTTTCATCGGCCCGGAATTCGGCACGGTATGCAGAGAGGACTTGGTAGCCGCCGCCCGCGAAGCAGGCGAGGCAGGCTTTGATGTGCTTATCGCCTGTGCCTTCAACTATGATGCGCCATCGGCCGATTTCAACAAGATGGGCCGTTTGCCCGTGCTCCAGGCCCGCATGAACGCCGAACTGCACATGGCCACCGACTTGAAAAACACCGGCAAGGGCAACTTGTTTGTGATCTTTGGCGAGCCGGACATCGACATCCTTGACGTGGATGACGATCAGGTTCAGGTGAGGATCAACGGCGTGGACGTGTTCAAGCCGAGCACCGGCGAAGTACAAAGCGACGACACCGATGGCATCGCCTGCTGGTTCATCGATACCGACTACAACGAAGAGAGCTTCTTTGTGCGTCACGCCTATTTCCTGGGCGCTGGCGACCCGTACAAGGCGCTGAAGACCACACTCAAGGCCGAGGTCAACGAGGAAGCTTGGGAGACATTGTATAGTGATGTTTCCCGACCTTTTGAGAAGCCCAAAACCGGCCGCATAGCAGTGAAGGTGATCAACCACCTTGGCGATGAGGTGATGAAGGTTTTCAGGGTGAGCTAATGGAATCATATTAATTAGCGTAATGTTCTGTCAAACAGCGGCAGGGCCCGCGCCCGCTCCCTGCGCATGGCCTTGGCGCGGGCGCGCACATAGCGTTCGGTGGCCCCGGTTTGCATGGCGATGACGCGGTGGCTTGCGGCCCCGGCGCGCAAAAGTTCGTCCACGCGGCGGCGCTTGAGCAGATTGTCGCCCCGGGGCAGGGTGATGGCCGCGCCGCCGTAGTAGGCGCAGACCTTGGCCCAGGCGGCCTGGTCGTCCAGCAGGCGGGCCATGGCGTTGGGCGTGGCCGGGTTCTGGGGGATGTAGTGGCTAACGCCGCCAAAGGCCCGGCACAGGCGCAGGGCCGCATCCGCGCCGATGACCGCGCTGAGTTCGTCGAGCACGTCACCTTTCACGGCGGCGCTCCAGAAAGGCCAGCACGGCCTGGGCCTGCTGCAGGTGCAGCGGCGCGCAGCGCTTGCAGATGCCGGCGCGGGTGACCGGGCAGCGGGCGCAGGCCGCCTCGCGGATGACTTCCTCCAGTTCGACCAGGCCAGGCAGATCGGCGGCCCCGTCGGCCGGCGCGGCCATCAGCGCGGCGCGGATGCGGCCCAGTTGGCGGCCGGCGTTGCCCTTGTAGCGCCCACGCAAAACGGCGTAGACCGTGGTGCGGTTGAGCTCGGGGTTGGCGGCGCAAAAGGCGTGGACCGTGCCGAAACGCTGGTTGATGGCCGCCAGGAGCTTTTCGGGTTCGGTCAGCACGGCGTGGGGTCGATGCCGCGTTTTTTGCAGCGGTTGTGCAAGTCCTTGGCCAGGATCTGCAGCTTGTCCTGGTCGTGCAGCCACAGGAACTTGTCCACGCCGAACTGCTTTTTGCAGCGCGTGTCCAGGCCCGAGGCCTTCCAGCCCAGGGCCCGCCAGAGGGCGGCGATGTAGCGCTTCTGCTGGCAGTGGGGCGTGCGGTCGGGGATGGCGTACCAGCGGGCCTTTTCCTTGGCCTTGGCGGCTGGTTTGAAGCTCACGCCCTGGCCGGCCAGATAGGCGCACATGTCGGCCAGATCGGCCGGCTTTAGCTTGGCGGCGCTGTCCACGCCGTAGCGGCCGCGCAACACATCGCGGTAGGCGTCCTCGTCCCAACCCATGGTTTTGCGGCCAATGTGAATCTTGGCCAGCATGGCGTTTCGGTCCATGACGCGCCTACGCCTGGCCGATGACGGGCGGCATGGAGTTTATTGCCTCCAGGTCGTCGGCCACTGCCCGCAGGGCGGCGATGACGTCATCGCCGTCATCCTTGCCGTTGGTGACGTGGTCGGCCGTCCCGTCGGAGGAAAAAATAATCAGGGAAAAGGTCACGTTCCCGCCGTAAAGCTCTTTAAGAGCGCGCTGAACCCCCGCGCCCAGAATGGTCATGGCCTGTTCTTTTTTCATGTCCGCTCCTTTCCTGTTTGGCTTGGCTCGTCAGGGGCGGGAAGCCATCTCCGCCCGACCGGCCCGCGTGGAGCCGGTTTCGCCGTCAGTGGTTGACGCGGCCTTTGAGCGCGTCGGCCGGCCGGAAGATCACGCCGCTGGCGGCCGGAATCTGGATGCTTTCGCCCGTGCGCGGGTTGCGGCCCTCGCGGGCCTTGCGGCCGCGCACCCGCCAGACGCCAAAGCCGTTGATGCGCACCTGCTCGCCGCGCCCCAGCGCCTCGGCCATGGCCTCGAAGGCCGCCTCCACCACCCGGCCGGTCACCGGCGCGCAGGGCCCATAGCCCAGCTTTCCAGCCACCGCCGCGATCAAATCCTTCTTGTTCATGGTCCTATCCTTTCCGCCCAAGGTCTTCGGCCTTGAGCTCGATAAAAAACTCGTCGGCGCTCTTGCGCTCCATGCCCACCAGCTCCAGACGCTCGTCGGGCCAGTCGCGCATGGCCTCCTTGTCCACCGACTCCCTGACCTTGACCGCCTCCACAAAGGCGAATTGCTTGAGCTTTTCCAGCACGTCCGAGAGTTTGACCTTGGCCAGGGTCACCAGCCTGGTGCTCTTGCGAAAGCCGATCGCGCCAAAGGGCGTCTCCAGGCTTTTGCGCTTGGCGAAAAGCTCGGCCCGGCTGAGCTGGCCAAAGGTCATCAGCGCCGTTTCCAACGCCTTTTGCCGGGCCAACAGCGGTTCGGCCAGCCCGGCGGCCTGGGCCTTGGCCTGGTCGATGTCGGCGTTCATCTGGTCGGTGATGGCCGTAACGGACCGGCGGATGACGCAGAGCTCCTCCAGCGCGCCCGTGGCCTGCTCCAGGCTGGCGACGACCACGGCCTTGGGCTTCATGCGGGCCATCAGCGGGCCTCCGGCTTGAGCACCGCGCCCTCCAGGCCCTCCACCCGCTCGCTTTCGGCGATGATGGCGTTGATCGAGCGGATGGCCCGCTCCACGTCCTCGGCGCTCATCACCCGGTCCACGATGGCCCGCAGCTCCACGGCGTGGCTTCTGATCTTATGGCTGATCATGGTCTCCATGGCTTTCATCCTCCTTTGCCGCCTCGGCGAAGCGGCCGGCTAATATGCCAAGTTCTTTCACGATTTTTGTTCTGACATGCGGCTGGTTCGGGTCGGCCTCCATCATCAGGCGCACCAGCCGGCAGGCCGCGCCGCGCTCGGCCTCAAAAGGATCCTTGGGCCGGATCGGCGGCAACGGGGCCACGCGCTGTTCCTGGGCCCGGCCGGTGGAGCGCCACAGGCGGGTGTTGCCCCGCCGGCCGGCCTGGGCGATGAAGCCCTCATCGGCCAGCCACACGGCGTAGCGCCGCACCATGGTGTAATCCACCCTGGTGATCTGGGCGATGTCTTGCCAGGTCCAGCCCGGCTTGGCCGCGCGGATGGCCCGCCACATGCGGCCAAAGCCCTCGCCCGCGCGCTTGGGCATGGCCTCGCGGTGGTAGGTGTAGCAACCGTCGCGGCCCTTGATGCGCCGCAGCTCGCCGCGCCGGATCAAGTCCTTGATGCGGCTGCGCAGACGGGCCTTGGCCGGCTCGTCCTCCAGGCCCAGGGCCTCGTAGAGCTGCTGGTGGCAGACGATCGTTTTGTCGTCCGGACACAGGGCCAGGAGCGCCCGGCGCAGCTTGTCCGATTCGGGCGTGGCCATCACTTGCCCCCCAGGCGGCGGGCCATGGCCTGGTCGATGATGTCGACCTCGGCGGCCCGGGCCATCTGTTCCAGGCTGAGCATGGCGTTATGCACGCGGCGGAAATTGCCGCGCGTCAGCCCGTGGACGAACTTGCTGGCCTCGGGCGTCAGGCGCAGATCGGCCGCCTCCATGGCGTAGAGGCTGATGTCCTGGCAGGTCACCGGCTCGAAGCGGATGCGAAACTCGGCCGGGATGCGGTCGTCGATGCGCCGGCGGGCCGAGAGCTTGGCCGCCAGACCCTCCTCGCCGATCAAGACCACCGGGCAGCCGGTCTCGTCGTGGATGTCGCGCAGATCCTCCAGCCGGCCCAGGGCCAGGCGGTCGGCCTCGTCGATGTAGATGGCCCGTGGCTCCGGGTCCAGGGCCTGGATGATGGCGACCTTGCTGCGATTGGAGCCGCGCGGCCGCAGGCCCGTGATCTCGAAGCACAGCGCCTGCAAAAAGGCGCTCTGGCTCCAGCCCTCCCAGGCCCGCAGATACACCCCGCCGCCCTCGGCAAAGGCGTTCATGGCGCAGATGGTCTTGCCGCGCCCGGCCTCGCCCCAGGCCATCAACATGCCCGGCCGGCCGCGTTCAAAGTCGCGGGCCTGGGCCACCGCCGCCCGAAAGCGGGTCACGTTGCTGGTCTCCACGAAAACGCCTTTTTTCACGCCACGCTCCTTTCTTTAGCCGCGCCGAGCCGCCAGGCTCGCCGTCTCGGCCTCGACCTGGGCCAGCCGCCGCAGTTGGGCAAAACGCCGGCCGGTGATCTTGTATTCGTCGCTGGCCTCGTAGGCGGCCATGAACTCTTGGTCCTCGGCCACGAGGTCGATGTGTTGGAAGACTTTCAGATCAAACAGATAGCCGTAGCGGTCCAGGGGCGTGGCGTGCTCGGGCCGGGCATAGGCCGGGGCCAGGCGGCGGCGGGCCTCGAATTGGCGCTGGGCCGCCTCGATCTGCCGGCGCTCCTCGGCGCTCAGCTCCACCGGCCCCGGCGCGGGCGCGGGCCGCTCCGGCGGCGCATCGCCGAGGGGGACCATCTCGCGGGCCAGGGCCACGTGGGGGAACACGCCCAAGGCCTCGTCGGAGACGCCGGCCTCGCGGGCCAGGCGCATGGTGTCCTTTTTCAGCTTGGCCTGGCGCTTGTTGGCCTGCTGGATCTTCTCCAGATCGATCTCGCCGCCCAGATGGCGGGCCACCGGATGCAGGGCCGCTACCGGTCGGGCCTGGCCCAGGGCCTGGCCGCGTCGGTTGAACAGCCAGATTTGGCTCATGTCGGCCCAGGCGTACATGGCCAAGACCGGCTCGTTCAGGCCATAGAGCGCGTCGGACTCGTACTCCACGTTGGCCAGGCGCACCCGGCAGCGGCTGGGCCGCACCTCCTTGCGCCACAGGAAATCCCAGGCCAGGGCGTCCATGTCCACGCCCGGCCCGCGTCCGGCCGCGAAAACCTCCAACGGCGTTCGGCCATCCAGGCCCTCGTGGGGTTGTTGGCCATACCAGCCAAAATAGGTCTGGATAATCTCGGTGGCCTGGGCGATGGTCGGCACGGCGTCGTTGTGGCGGGCGCGGTGAAACTTCTCGTTGCGGGCCAGGTAGGCCGGCTTGTCGGCCACGTTCGCCCCGCGATAGCTGGGCAACAGCCGCGCGCACTGGGCGTCGAACGTGCCGAAAAACCGCTCGACGATCTTTGTCCGCGCCTGGTAGGGCCGGCTGTATTGCACGGCGATGCCCAGGCGCTGGTACAATCCCCGCGTCTGCATGGGCAGTTCGTCGTCCACGGCGCTGCTGAAAAACTTGGCCCGAAAGGCCCGGCCATTATCGAGGTAAACCACCTTGGGCGTCTGGCCCAGATTCTTGATGGCCATGAACAGGGCCGCGCTGATGGCCGTGGTGTTTTCCTCGGGCATGATCTCCCAGCCCACCGGCATGCGCGAGGCCCAGTCCAGCCATAAAATCAGGCACATGCGGGCCGGCTTGCCGGTGAACGGGTGGATGCAGTCGAAATTCAGGCGATGACCGTCGGCCACCAGCACGTCGCCCACGGCCAGTTGGCCGGCGTCGCGGGTGATGTAGGGCCCCACCTTGTCGGCCAGGGCCTTTTCGCCCTCGCGCATCAGCACCACCAGGTCGTGGTTTTCGCGGCTGTAGCGCTGGATGAAACGGCGGGTGGTGCTCTCGGTGGGCAGCGGCAGGCCGCGCTCGGCAAGCACGGCGCACATGGCCCGGAAGGCCAGGGCCACCGAAGGCCGCTGGGGCTGCAAGTAGATTTTGGTCAGGATTTCCTGGGCTTCCGGGCTGATGCGCCCCTGCGCGCCCTGGGCCTGGGCCCAGCCGCGATGGTCGCACAGCGCCCGGTAGTCGCCGCCGGCCTCCTTGAGCGCCCGGTCCCAGCGATAAAGCTGGTGCTTGGTCACCCGGCCCAGAATCTTGAACACCGCCGGGTGGCTTTGGCCGCTGTTGTAGGCCGCCAGAAACGCCGCGTCGGCCGTGGTTTTAGCCTGGGCGCTCAGACGATGAACCCGCCAGGCCCCGTGCAGTTCCAGCTTGGCCAGGCCGATCTCGTGGGCCCTGGCCGGGATCGCCTGGCCCGCCGAGGGGCTGGGTCTGGTCGCCACCGCATTCTGGGCCTCGTGGGCCGTGATCGCCGCCCGAACGTCGGCGGGCAAATCAGCCGCGGCAAATAGCTTGCCGCCACCACGTCCCGGCCGCTTGCTGAACGGCCAAGATTCGTTATTGGCGCGTCGAGAGATGGTCATTACTGAAACGGTTAAAACGTTGGCTAATTGCTGGGCGGTGAACAAGACACTCACGGCATTTCCTCCAGTTCCAGGAGGGCGCGTTGCCGTGTCTTGCGCGCTTGTTTGGCCAAAAGCTGGGCCCGGCCCAGTTCCATGAGCCGCTGTTCCCTGGGCCCGGCGATCACAGCCCCCAAGGGCGCGGCCAGAACCGCCAGCGGCGCGGTGGTCTCCACCACCTGGCAAAAGGCCGGCAAAAGCCGTAGCGGGATCAAGTGGCCGGGGCTACTCAGGCTCACCCACTTGTCCAGGCTGGCCTTGGTGATGGCCACGTTGACGCCGGCCTCGGCCAGCAGTCGGTTCATGCGCTCGACGACCTGCTCCCGGCTGAGCCGGCTCTCGGCCAGGCCGTGGACCATGGCCGCTTTGAGCCTGGGCACGATGTCCACGCTGGGGCCGAACAGGTCCATTTGGCTGGCCGGGTTGGACATCAGGCGGCCCTCCCGCTGGGCTTGGCTGTCAACTCGGCGGGCTTTTGTTGACCTTGCGCCGCTTTTCGGCCACAATTTGCGGGGGTTGTGTCAGGCGAAACCGCGCTTTTTGTCCGATCTGAACTTGGATTAGACATTGCGCAAGCGGGTAAGGTCTTGATAGGCTTTTGCTCGGGAGAGCGGCCTGGGCGCAGAAATTCGGGGCCAACCCCGATCAGGCGGCTCACCTCGGCAATGATGCTCGGGCTCGGCGTCCGGGTGTCGCCGTTGATCGTGCGCGTGACCGTGGATGTGGACACACCGAGATTGGCCGCGATGGCCTTGGCCGTGATCCGCCGGCGTTTGAGTTCCGCCCAAATGTCGTCGGTGCTGAGCATACGTGTGTCCATCCATGCAAAACTATTGCACACCAAATATGCCTTTTGGCATAAACAATGTCAAGAGAAATTGCGTTTTGTCATATGCCAAGCAAGATGCTGCCTCTCCCGCCTGAAATTGGCGACCGCGTCAAGGCCGCCAGGGAGAGCTTTGGATATAATCAGAAAGATTTTGCAGAGTTACTTGCCATTGGCCAAAGCACGTTATCCCGAATTGAAAACGGTGAGCGCCCACCAAGCCCTGAACTTCTCTATAGATTGGCCCTCAAGTTTCCGTCCGTAGACCTGCGAGAGCTCCTTGTCGGCTATCCCTCTTGTCATATTTGCGACAATGAACCGCAGCTGGTTATCAATGTCCTAGAAAATGATCTGGCAACTGGGCAGGACATAGCCGCTGCTGACTATTTGGCTGTCCCATTGGTTGATGGCAAAATTGCGGCTGGCCTCGGTTCAGTAGTCTGGGAGGATGTGCAATCCGTGGTATTGGCCTGCAGAGCCGAGCTGGGAAATAAACGACATTTGGTAAGCGTAAAGGTTTGCGGTGACAGCATGAGCCCAACCGTGCCCGATGGCGCGACAGTCGTGATCGACAGAGACGACTGGAGGCCATCCGGTAACCGTAGACATATTTGGGCAATACGAGATCAATGGGGCGGGGCGGCCATTAAGCGTTTATTCAAGGTCGATGATGGCCTATTGGTGATCAGTGATAATTTCGACCAATACCCACCTCAACCAGCCTGGACAGCTGACCTCCGCAAGTTGGTGATTGGCCGTGTCGTTTGGATGTGTCGCAAGTTAGAGTGACGGTTGGGCATTGGCTGACATTCTCAAGGCTAGCCGTTGTTAGACTTTCACGCGATTCCATATCGCTTAACTGTTTGTTTTTATTTTAAATTATCTGTAATTGCTCTGTTAAACTTCGTGTTAAGGTTTGCATCTGGAACCATAACGCGTCCTCGTCGCAAAAATGCACCTAACCAATCATTATTAAATGACTTTTTCGGTCAGCTAAGCATAAATTTTTTTGCGTTTCGTTTGACAGATTCAGCCCGAACGGCCGATTTTTTGCGTTTCGATTTTTGCGCGGATCGGGCCGGCCCCAAAATCCCTAAGACCGTGATAGTCCTACGTTAGTCCTGCTTTGGTCCCATGTTTTCAAGGCAGTATGCGGCTTTGCGTTTCGTCTGGCAGGCTATAGCGTTACCTTTAGTTATTGCATGACTGCGGTCAACTGGTTAGAAATCAAAACCTTATCGCCCAAAAAGTCATGACAAAAATTTGCGTTTCGTTTGACAGATTCAGCCCGAACGGCCGATTTTTTGCGTTTCGATTTTTGCGCGGATCGGGCCGGCCCCAAAATCCCTAAGACCTTGATAGTCCTACGTTAGTCCTGCTTTGGCCCCATGTTTTCAAGGCAGTATGCGGCTTTGCGTTTCGTCTGGCAGGCTATAATCGCTGTCGTGGGCGTGGCGGGGGGTGATTTGACATTTTGCAAAGCGAAAGGGGCTAGACGTAACGCCTAGCCCCTTGGACATTCTGGTGGGCTGCGAAAGGATCGAACTTTCAACCTACGGATTAAGAGTCCGTTGCTCTGCCAGTTGAGCTAGCAGCCCGTGAAGTGATTGCGGATATATCAGCCAGCCGAGCTTTCGTCAACAGATTTTTGCGCGCGCCGCCGCCAGGGGCGGCAGAAAATCAAGCCCTAGAGCCAGATGGGTTTTTCAATCGCGGGGGGCCAGCGCCACGGTGAGCATGGTCAGATCGTCATCCAGATTGGGTGATTGCGCGTGGTTCAGCAGGGCCTGTTCGATGTCGGTCAATAGCTGGTCGGGTTGATCGGGGTCGGCCTGGGTCAGGATGCCCGCCAGGCGATCCTGACCGAACATGCGGCCGGCCAGGTCGGCGGTCTCCAGGGCCGCGTCCGAGTATACCAGCAGCAGTTCGCCGGGCTTGATGATCAGCGATTCCTGGATGAACTGTGTTTCGGCCAGCATGCCCAAGGCCAGGTCGGTGGGCCCCAGCAGGCTGACGCCGCCATCGACCGCGCGCAGCATGGCCGTGGTGTGCCCGGCCGAGGAATAGGTCATCAGGCCGCTGACTGGCTCGACGTGGGCGGCGAAGGCCGTGGCGAAGCTGTCGCCGACGGTGAGCTTTTCCAAGGTCTGGTTGATGCGGCTCATGAGTTTGGCCGGGTGTTGCAGGTGGCGGCTGTTTTCCTGCCAGAGGGTGCGCATGGTCATGGTGTAGAGGGCCGCGCCCAGGCCGTGGCCGGCGAAATCGGCCAGTATCAGGGCGTAGCCGTCGGGCGTGGCTTCGACCTGATAGAAATCGCCGCCGACCATTTCCTGGGGCTTGTAAAGGGCGTGAACGCTCACGCCTTTTCGGGGCAGTTCGGCGCTGAGGGCGTGACGCTGGATGCGCCGGGCCTGTTCCAGTTGGCGCATGCGCTCGCTTTCGTCCCTGAAGACCTCCACTCCGCCGATGACACGGCCATCCTTGCCAAAAAGCGGCGAAACGGAGATGGCCACGGGGATGCGCCGGCCTTCGCGGTGATTGGCGAAGACCAGGCTGGCCGCGCACGGCTCGCCGCTGGCCATGGCCCTGTGCAGGGGGCAGCGGCCGGGCATGCACAGGCTGTTGCCGTGGCGGTCGATGTGCACCAAGATGTCGTCACGGCAGCGGCGGCCGACCACCTCGGAGGCTTTCCAGCCGGTGATGCGCTCGGCCGGCTTGTTCCAAAAAACGATGCGGCAGTCCAGGTCGGTGACGTAGATGCCTTCGCCGGTGTGGTCGAGGATGGCTTCGGCCGAGGCCTGTTCGAGGATGTTGTCGTTCATGAATATGGCGCTCCGTGCGTGGCTGATGTGGAGATAATGCTCATGGCCGGCGGCCATGTCAACCGCCGGGCGTTGGCCGCCGGGATCGAAAGTGATAGATTTGACCCTACAACGGCGACATCGCACGGAGGATGACGTGATTCAAGTGACGATTACCTGCGGAGAATATCGCGGCGGCCGCAGGCTGTTGGCCCTCAAGCGCCGCCTCGACGAGGAGGGCGCGACGCTTTCGGAGAGCGAGCGCCGCGAGATCGAGCGCGAAATAGGCGAGCTAGAGCGCGAATTGGGCATGGATTGAGCCGCCGGGGCGGGGAAGGCGAGGACACGATGGTTCTATTGCCGGTGACTCACCAGCCGGGCCGGCACTGCGCCAGCAGCGGCGCGCGGGATCTGGCCTGCTTTCACGGGCTGGAGCTGAGCGAGGCCATGTGCTTTGGCCTGGGGGCGGGGCTGGGCCTGTGGCTGATGGAGGCCGCCTCGCCCAGCCGATTGATCCACCTGCGCTCCCACGACATGGAAGCCCAGTTTTTCCGGCGCATCGGCCAGGATTTTCGCTGGACGCGCTTTGTCGACGGCCCGGCCAGCCACCAGGGTCTCATCGCCGCGCTCGATGATGGTCGGCCGGCTCTTTTGCGCAGCGATATTTATCACTTGCCATATTATAACACCAAAACGCACTTTCCCGGCCACGTCATCGTGGCCTGGGGCTACGACCAGGCCGCCGAGGAGTTTCTGCTCAGCGACACCGAGAGGTCGGAGTTGCAGCGCACGCCCTTCGCGGCCGTGCAACTGGCCCGTTTCAGCACCGACGGTTATTTCAAGATGAACGGCGACATGTACGCCCCGGCGGCCTTGACCGACCCCGGCCCCCTGGCCCCGGCCGTGGCCCAGGCCATTGTTTTTTGCAGCCGGCGCTTGCTCGAAGGTCACGGCGGCCACGGCGGCTTGACGGACATGGCGCGCTGGTTGGCCCAGATGCCGGCCTGGGGCGAGCTGCCCGATTGGCGTTGGACGACCAGGTTCTGCTATCAGATGATCGAACGACGCGGCACCGGCGGCGGCGGTTTTCGGCTGATGTACGCCGATTTTCTGGACGAGGCGGCGGAGCTGCTGCCGGAGGTGGGCCGGTTGAAGCTGCCGGCGCTGATGCGCGCCCTGGCCGCGGACTGGACCGCGCTGGCCATGGCCCTCAAGGACGCCTCCGAGCGCGACGCGCCCGATTTCGGCCGCGCGACCGAGGCCCTGGCGGCGGTGGCGCGGGCCGAAGTCCAATACCATCGCCAGGCGGTTCTGCTGGCTTAAAGCTCTTTGTGCCGGGCTTCCAGTTCTTCCAGCTCCAGGGCCACCCGCTCCCAGCGCTGGCTGACCTTTTCCAGGCGCTGGACAGCCTCGTGGTGCCGCGTGGACAGCTCGCGCCAGCGATCGGCGTCGGCGTAGGCCTGGGGCGCGACCATCTCGGCGACAAGCTCGTCGACCGCGGCGGTGGCCTGGGCCAACTTGTGCTCGACGTTGGCCAACTCGTCGCGCAGGGGCTTGAGCTTGCGATAGAGCTCGTTGCGGGCCTGGGCCTCGCGGCGTTTTTGCTCGGCCGATTTTTTGGCGCCGGCGGCGTCGGCCTCGCCGGCTTGCTCGAGCGGCGCGGCGGGGCCGCCGGGGCCCATAGGCTCCGGCTCCAGGCCGCCCTGGGGCAGGCGCTTTTTCCACAGACGCTGAAAATCGTCGAAATTGCCGGGCAGCAGCGTCACCCGGCCTTCCTCGACGTGGGCGATCTTGTTGGCGACGATGTTGACCAGATGCCGATCGTGGCTGATCAACACCAGGGTGCCGTCGTATTCTTGCAGGGCCCGTTCGAGCACCATGCGGCTGGTGAGATCCAGGTGGTTGGTGGGCTCGTCGAGCAGCAGGAAGTTGGGCCGGGCGATCAAGAGCTTGGCCAGGGTCAGCCGGCTGCGCTCGCCGCCGCTTAGCACCTTGACTTTTTTGAACACGTCGTCGCCGCGGAACAGGAACGCGCCCAGAATCGCGCGCTGACGGCTCTGGGGCATCATGCCGGCCACGGTGGAAAGCTCGGTGAGGGCGTCACGTTCGGGGTCGAGGTCTTCCATGGCGTGCTGGTTGAACACGCCCATCTTGACCCGGCCGCCCACCAGCCGCCGGCCGCCGGTGGGCTCCACGGCCCCGGTCAGCAGGCGCAGCAGCGAGGACTTGCCCGCGCCGTTGCGGCCCAACAGCACGATGCGGTCGCCGCGCTCGACGATGAAGTTGAGCCCCTTGTAGACCTGCTTTGGGCCATAGGACAGATCGACGTCGAGCAACTCGACGACGACCTTGGCCGAGCGGTCGGCCGGCGGCAGCTCCAACGAGATCGATTCGTCCTCGTGGGGCGGCTTGAGGCGCTCCATCTTTTCCAGGGCCTTGATGCGCCCCTGGACCTGGGCGGCGCTGGATTTGCGCGAGCGGTTGCGCTCGATGAAGCGCTCCATCTCGCGGATGCGCTCTTGCTGGGCGTCGTAGGCCGCCTGCTGGGCCTTGCGTCGGCTGGCCCGCTGTTGTTCGTATTCGGAATAGCCGCCGCCGTAGACGAAGATGCGGCCCTCGTCCACCTCGACGATGCGGTTGACGACCTTATCGAGAAACACGCGGTCGTGGCTGACCAGCACCAGCGAGCAGGGCATCTGCGTGAGCTGGTTTTCCAACCACAGCAACGACTCCATGTCCAGGTGGTTGGTGGGCTCGTCGAGGAGGATCACGTCCGGGGCCGAGAGCAAGATGCGGGCCAGGGCCGCGCGCATCAGCCAACCGCCGGAAAGCTCGCTGACCTCGCGGTCGAGCTGCTCCTGGCGAAAGCCCAGCCCGGCCAACACCCGCTGGGCGCGGGATTCCAGGTCGTAGCCGCCCAGGTTTTCAAAGACGCTCTGCAACTGGCCCTGACGGGCCATCAGCTCGGCGGCGGCCTGGGGGTCTTTTTCGTTGGCCAGCTCGGCGTGGACCTGCTCCAACTCGGCCTCGACCTCGGCCAGGCTGTCGCCGGTGTCGGTGGCCAGTTCCAGGATGGTGCGGCCGCTGAGTTTGAGCAGGTCTTGGGGCAGATAGCCCATGCGCAGATTCTTGGCGCGGAACACCGAGCCCTGGTCGGGCTCGATCTGGCCCAGCATCAGGCCCAGCAGGGTGGATTTGCCCGCGCCGTTGGGGCCCACCAGGCCCAGGCGCATGTTGGGGCCCACGTGCAGGTCCACGCCGCGCAGGACATCTTGCTTGCCATAAAATTTGTGTACGTCGTGTAGGGTGATCATGGCGCCATTAGTTACCATCAGCGCGCGCCCGGCGCAAGCGGCGGAATCTTGATCGAGCGGCCGCGGGTTGTGCTAATTTATAATATTTGCGCGCCGGAGGATGAAATATGCAAGCCGCGCCCTGGTACTACAACGTGATCAGCCTGATCGGCTTGTTGATGGTGACGTTCTTGTCGGGCCTGTGCGGCCTGGGGCGGGGCCCCGTGCCCTGGCGCACGGTGATCTGGGGCCTGATTTTGCAACTCGCGCTGGCTTTTTTCTTTTTTGCCGTGCCGGCTGGCGGTCAGGCCATGCTGGCGCTCAACGACGTTTTTCTGACCCTGCTGGCCAGCGCCAAGGCCGGCGCCACGTTTCTTTTTGGGCCGCTGGCCATCTCGCCGGGTCAGCCGGGCTCGATCGGCTTTGTCTTTGCCGTGCAGGCGCTGAGCACGGTGGTGTTTTTCATGGCCTGCATGGCCATTTTATATCAGCTTGGGCTGATGCAGCGCGTGGTGCGGCTGCTGGCCAGGTTGCTCGCGCGGACGATGGGCCTCAGCGGGGCCGAAAGCCTGGGTGTGGCCAGCAGCATCATGGTCGGGGCGGAAATGGCCGGGGTGGTGCGTCCCTATCTGCCGGAGATGACCCGCTCGGAGCTGTTCATGCTGCTGACGGCGGCCATGGCCACGGTGGCCAGCACGGTCATGGGCGTGATCGTGGCCAATCTCCACATGTATTTCCCCAACATCGCCGGGCACTTGATCAGCGCATCGGTCATTTCGGCCCCGGCGGCGGCGGTGGTGGCCAAACTGATGGAGCCCGAGACCGGCCAGCCCTTGACCGCCGGCCAGGTGGTCGACCCCCACTTTGGCCGCTACGACGGCGTGATGGAGGCCGTCAGCGCAGGCGCGTTGGACGGCGTGAAGCTGGCGGTGGGCATCGCGGCGATGTTGCTTGCCTTCCTCAGCCTCACGGCCCTGCTCGATCAGATCTTGAGTTGGCTGACTGGCCTGGTGGGCCTGGAGGGCGTGGGGCTCAAAGAGGTGCTGACCTGGCTGGCCTGGCCCTTTGCCGTGCTGATGGGCGTGCCGCTGGAGGACGCGCCCAAGGTGGCCGCGTTGATCGGCCAGCGGGCCCTGGTCACCGAACTGCCGGCCTACGCCGAGTTGGCCAACATGCTGGCGCGGGGCGATTTGGCCTACAGCCGTAGCGCCGTTATCGCCTCCTACGCCCTTTGTGGTTTCGCCCACGTCGGTTCGGTGGCCATCTTCGTTGGCGGCTTTGGCGCGCTGGCCCCCGGGCGGGTGGGGGAACTGGCCCGGTTGGGCTTCAAGGCCCTGTGGGCGGCGACGTTGGTCACGGTGATGACCGGCTGCGTGGCGGGGTTGTTCGCCTGGGGCGGCCGATCAATATTGGGAATTGTCCATTGATCTGTTTCCAAGCGCTGGCGGTTAATGATATTTTATGACAGCCTGTGCTTATATCGCACCAACAACCACGCTCCCCGGACCTGATGAGCCGGGGCGACCGGAGCCGACTCGCCTTGCCAGAAGAACAGCCGAAAACCACCAAGGCAGAGTTCAAGGACAAGCTGGCGCTTGAGGTCTCGGAAGATCGCATGGAGGCGCGGCTTTCCGGCGAGGTGCCCGAGGGGGCCGACCGCAAGCAGGTGCAGTACGCCATCACCGAGGCCCTGAAGAAAAGCGGCGTGCGTTATGGCATGGACGCCCAGGCCATGCGCCAGGCCATCGAGGCCCTGCTGGCCGGCCAGCGCGTGCAAGGCCTGGTGGTGGCCAGGGGCCAGGCCCCGGTCAGGGGCGAGGATGCGGCGATTACGCCGTTGGTCGACTTTGGCGCGGGAGTGGTCGGCCGGGTCAACAAAAAGGGCATCGTCGATTTTCGTGACCGGGGGCCGATTCCCACCGTGCAGCCGGGCACGGTGCTGGCCACGCTGAAAAAGGGCCTGCGCGGCGAGCCGGGCCGCGACGTGTTGGGCAAGCTGGTCCATCCGCCGGAGGTGCGCATGCTGCGCCTGCTGCCGGGCGATGGCGTGCGGATCGACGATGATGGGGCCACCGTGTCGGCGGCGGTGGAGGGCATGCCCGATCGGCCCGAGGAAGAACGCTTCGTGGTGCAGAGCGTTCTGGACATCGCCGGCGACGTGGACTTGAACACCGGCCATATCGAGTTCCCCGGCGCGGTGCGCGTGCAGGGCACGATCCGCTCCGACTTCAAGGTCAAATGCTATGGCCTGACCGCCGAGACCGTCGAGCCCAGGGCCATCATCGACGTCAAGGCCGACGTGGTGGTCTACGGCGGGATCATGGGCGCGGTGGTGCGGGCCGGCGGCAACGTCATGGCCCGCTTCGTGCGCGACGCCAGGGTCGTCTGCAACGGCGACATGAACATCGACACCGAGATCATCCAGAGCAAATTGCAGGCCGGCGGCCATATTCGGGTCAGCGGCCTGGAGTCGCGCATCGTCGACAGCCACATCGCGGCGATCAAGGGCGTTCAGGCCGGCGACGTGCTCTGCTCGCGGCGCGAGGCGACGATGATCCGCATCGGGGTCAACCCCGAGTTCGAAAAGCAATACTTCGCCAACAAGCGCGCCCTGGAGTCCCTGGTCAACCAGCGCGACCAGATCATGGAGGCGGTCGACGCCCAGAAGACCGAGTTGGCGGGCACCGAGGAAGAACTGCGCCACATGATCGAGGCCTTTCATTCCATGGAGGGCGTCAAAGATCGCGAGGTGCATCTGACGCAGATCAACATGATCAAGCCCCTGCGCGAAGCCCTCAAACAGGGGGTGGCCCAGGGCACGCTCCGGCTGGGCGAGATGGTCTTCGAGATTCAGCGCCTGCGCGAGCAGATCGCCCGCATGGAGGCCGTGGCGCCCCAGGGCGCGATTTGGCTGGATGTGCGGGGCAGGGCCGAGCAGGGCGTGGAAATCCGCACGCCCAGGGCCAGCCTGGTGCTGGAAAACACCCACCAGGGCTTTTCGGCCCGCGAGGCCACGATCCAGGACAAGCAAACCGGCGAGGAGCGACCGACCGTGAAGCTCTCCAGGCTGCGCACGACCGCCGCCTGAGGCGCCTGATCGCCGACCGCCGCGCCACAAATGCCATGGCGCGGCCAACAGAGCCAAGCTATAATAAAAGCGCCACCCCAATCCTGAAATCGCGAAAGCCAGCTTGCCAGGGAATGCCCATGGGTGAAAAAAAACGGCTGCTCACTGTGCTTTTTTTGGCACTGTGCATGTGCGCGCCCAATGCGGCCCTGGCCGGCGACGATCCCAAGGCGAGGGCGCTGTTGGGCCAGATAAGCCTTCAACTCGACGCCGACAACGAGTGGGAGGCCTGTCGCCTGGCCGTGGGCATGGAGCAATACAAAGGCACGGACTCCTATGCCCTGGCCGAGCAAAAGCTCCTGGCCCGGGGTGTCAGCATAGCCCAGCCGCTGCACTCCTACACCATCAAGCAGATCGTCGCCGTGCAAAACGAGGCGGAGCAAAATCGCCGCAAGACCGGCATGCTGCCGCGCCTGGGCCCGCGCGAAAACTTCAAGGACGGCTGGGGCATGCCCCTGCGGGTGGAGTTCGTCACCAGGGAGACTTTCGTTTACGTGGTGCGTTCGGCCGGGCCCGACAAACGCTACATGACCACCGACGACCTGGTGATCGGCACCCGGGGCAAGGCCGAGGGCAGCCTGGGCGCCGACGACAAGTTCAAGCCGGCCAAGAAAGACGACGACGCCGCCGCCACGCTGGAGTCACTGATCGGCCAGCCGCCGGCCAAGCGGGCGGACAAGCCGGCCTCTTCCGGCGACGTGACGCGCAACAGCCTTTATCACGGTCAGAGCAGGCCCGACACCAAGAATCAGCCCGCCGATCCCTTGCTGCTGCCGGGCAAGCAGGGCGGCAACCCCGCCGAGCGAGAGATAACGCTCGACGAGCTGAAAGAAGTCATCGGAAACTAGCGCGGCGCGGTAGGACAGGGAGCGGCCAGAGTGGATCTCGGAACAATCATCGGCATAGTGGTCGGCCTGGTTCTGGTGGTGGTCAGCATCCTGTTGTCGGGCAGTTTGGTGGCCTTTATCGACGTGCCGTCCATCCTCATCGTCATCGGCGGCACCATTTCGGCCACCCTGGTGGCTTATCCCATGAGCGCCGTGGTCAGGTCGATGAAGGCTTCGATGAGTATTTTTTTTCAGCCGCGCATCGACCACGTGGGCACGGTGCGCGAGCTTCTCAAGGCCGCCGACGCCGTGCGCAAGGAAGGCCCCCTGGCCCTGGAAAAGATGAAGCCGCCCAGCGAGTTCATGGGCACGGCCTTTCAACTGGTGGCCGACGGCATGCGGCCCGAGGACATCCGCCACGTGCTGACCATCGAGGCCGAAGCAGCCTATTCGCGCAGCATGGAGGTCATCGGCGTCATGGAAAAGATGGCTGAACTGGCCCCGGCCTGGGGCATGATCGGCACGCTGATCGGCCTGGTGATCATGCTGTTGAACCTCTCTGACCCCAGCGCCATCGGCCCGGCCATGGCCGTGGCCCTGCTGACGACCTTCTACGGCGCGTTGTGGGCCAACTTTCTGCTTTCACCGGGGGCCACCAAGCTGGAGGAGCGCGCCGGCCGACAGAGCGAGGACTTCAAGCTGGTCATCGAGGGGGCCATGGGCATGGCTCGCAACGAAAACCCCCGCCAGATCCAGCAACGCCTGATGGGCTTCATGCCGCCGTCGGATCGCGCCGAGCTTCAGGCCAAGGCCATGGCCAAGAAGAAGGCCTAGCCCCTTGCCGCCCGAGAAAAAAATCAAAAAAGGCTCTCCGCCCTGGATGGCCACCTTTGCCGACTTATCCACGCTTTTGCTGACCTTTTTCGTCTTGTTGCTTTCGATGGCCAACATGGACGTGCAGAAGTTTCGCGAGATGCTGGGTTCGGTGCAGGCGGCCTTTGGCGTGCAATACGAGGTGCAGGGCGATTTTCAGCCCGTGGCCGTCCCCACGGCGGCGCCGAGCGCGCAAAACGCCGCCGCGCCCAGCCGGCGCATCTCCGAGGCCAGGGCGGCCATGGAGTCGCGCCAGATGTCCGAACAGGTGCAAAATTTCGTCAACGAGACCGGCCTGGGCAGCGAGGTCAACGTCAACGCCGGCAACAAAGGCGTGCGGCTGCGCGTCAAGGGGCACCTGTTCTTCGAGCCGGGCGGGGCCGAGATTCGCCAAGAGGCCAAAAAGCTTTTGGAAGGCATCGCCAAGGTCACCAAAAAGTTCGACTTTTACCTGACCGTCGAGGGCCACACCGACGATCAACCCATCTCCACGCCGCGTTTTCCGTCCAACTGGGAGCTAAGCGCCGCCAGGGCCGCGGCGGTTTTGCGCTACCTGGCCGGCGACGGCGTGCCCGAAAAGCGCATGTCGGCCATTGGTTACGCCAGCAGCTTTCCCATCGCCGCCAACACCAGCGAAGCCGGCCGCAACAAAAATCGCCGGGTTGAGTTTGTTTTCACCAAACAACCGCCGCGACTTGGCATAGACTGATAATCATTGGCGAGAGCTGGCGCGCGCGGACCGGCCGAAAAAGCGATGGTCGCCTCGGCGCGGGCCGGCGGACGACACTCAGATCTCAATCGCGGAAGTGCGTCATGAAAGCAAGACTGATGCGTTGGTCCATCGGCAAGAGGATCATTCTGGTCAACGCCTGCTTCACGCTGGCCATCGTGGCCTCGTTGATGGCCCTCTACGCCGTGCAACAATACCGCGAGACCATTGACGCCTTTATCCAGGCCGCCCGCATCACCACTTTGCAGGTCGAAAGCTCGCGTCAGGAGATGGAGGACAAGTGGGCCTCGGGGGTGTTTTCCGTTGATCAGGTGCGCGGATACGCCAAGGAGGGCGACATGGGCAAGCTCCTGGCGGTCATCCCCGTGGTGACGGCCTGGCAGACGGCCATGCGCAAATCCGAGGAAGGCGGCTACACCTTCAAGGTGCCCAAATTCCACCCGCGCAACCCCAAGAACGAGCCCGACGCCGTGGAGGCCGAGGCCCTCAGGCGCATGGAAAGCGACAACACCAACAGCTACTACGTCATCGACAAAGATATCAATTCGGTGCGTTATTTCCAGGCCGTGCGCCTGACCAAACCCTGCCTGCTCTGCCACGGCGACCCGGCTACGTCCAAGGAGATCTGGGGCAACGACCAGGGCCTGGACCCCTTGGGCGCGCGCATGGAAAACTGGAAGGAAGGCGAGATTCACGGGGCCTTCGAGGTTATCTATTCCCTGGATCCGGCCGACCGCCAGATGGCGGCCTCGCTGGCCATGGCCGGCGGGGTGGCCGTGGTGGTGCTGGGGCTGGGCGTGTTTTTGGCCATGCTGCTGGCGCGCAACCTGGGCCGGCCGATCAAGTCGGCCGCCGCGGCGGTCAACAGCACGGCGCTGGGCGACTTTACCCTGGCCATCCAGCAAGCCGAACTTACGCGCAGTGACGAATTGGGCGACATGCTGCGCTCGGTGGAAAAAATGAACCAGGATCTCTCCGAGACCGTGCGCCACGTGGCCGGCGCGGCCGGGGTGGTGGCCGAAAACGCCCAGGCCATCAGCGTGGGCAATCTGGAGCTCAGCGACCGCACCCAGCAGCAGGCCAGCGCCATCGAACAGACCGCCTCGGCCCTGGAACAGATGACCAGCTCCGTCAAGCAGAACGCCGAAAACGCCACCCAGGCCAACGCGTTGGCCCAGCGCACCGCCGAGGTGGCCCATCAGGGCGGCCAGGCCGTGGAACGCACGGTCACGGCCATGCGCGAGGTCAGCGTCTCCAGCAAAAAGATCAGCGACATCATCGATGTGGTGAACGAAATAGCCTTCCAGACCAATCTGTTGGCTTTGAACGCCGCGGTGGAGGCGGCCCGGGCCGGCGAGGCCGGCCGCGGCTTCGCGGTGGTGGCTGGCGAGGTGCGCGGTCTGGCCGGCCGGGTCTCGGCGGCCTCCAAGGAGATTCAGAAGCTGATTGTCGAGTCGGTGGCCAAGGTGGACCAGGGCGGCCGGATGGTCGAGGAAAGCGGCCGGCTGTTGGGCGAGATCATCGAAAACGTCCAGCATGTCTCCGACACCGTGGCCGAAATCTCGGCCGCCAGTCAGGAGCAGGCCGCCGGCATCGAGGAGGTCAACAAGGCGGTGGCCCAGATGGACGCGGCCGTGCAGCAGAATTCGGCCCTGGTGGAAAAGGCGGCCAGCAACTCCGAGGCCATGGCCACGGCGGCCGAGGAGCTGCGCGGGTTGATGGGCCAGTTCAAGGTGCGCGGCGCATAGAGCTTTTCAGGCGGGGCTTCAGCCCTGACGCCCGAAGTCCTGGCCGATGACGCGGATCTCGGCCGGCTTGTCGAAGCGCGGCTCCAGCAGTTGCAGCGAGCCGGGCCAAAAGGCCTCGATGACCTTGGCCGAGGCCTTGAGGGCGGCCGGCAGGCTGGGCAGGCTCAGGCGACTGACGCCTTCGGCGCAGGCCAGGATCGTCAGCAGATCGCCGGCCATGCGGGCCGGCAGGCCCACGCCGCTTTGCAGGAAGGTCAAAAGGCCCTCCACCGCCTCGATGGCCACGGCCTCGGGCCGTCCGCCACGGTGGCCCAGCGCCGAGAAGCCCACGCACAAGCCCTCCGCCGACTGGGCCCAGGCCAGCACCGACAGCCCGTGGCCGCCCCGCGCCCGGCGGATGCGGCTTTCGGCGCGCACGCCCTTGAGGGCCAGCCTGTCCTGGGCCCCCTGCATGGCCATCTCGGCCAGGTGCACCGGCAGCCCCGAGGAGACGATCTCCAGGCCGACCTTGCGCGGCATGAACGGCCCCTGGGCCTGCAACGAGCGGATGAAGGCCGGGCCCTTGACCTGCATTTCGGCCTCGCCGCCGCCCAAGGGCAAAAAGCCCGGCGCGATCTCGGAACAGCTCACGGGCAGGCCCAGCCACGACATGGTGGGGGCCAGCACGTAGCGCATTTCGTCGCTGGTGGGCGCGGCGTGGACGTGGGTGCCGCCGGTGACCACCAGCGAGCTGTCGCCGGCGGCCAGGGCCAGGGCCGGCAAAAGGCAAAGCATGATCGGCGTGACGGCGGCGGCGCTTTTGCGCTGGGCCGAAACGTCGAAGACATAGGCGTCGGGGCGGATTTCGCGGGGGCGGAAAGAGCCGTCGGGGTTGCCCAGGCGCGCCTCGTAGACCGCGCCGCTGACGGCCGCCGCGGCCTTGACGGCGGTGAAGCCGCCGGGGCCCAGGCCCGGCTTGGGGTGCTGGCCGTCGTCGACGGCGTCGAAAAACTCGAAGGGCCGGCCGGTGATCATCGACAGACTAAGGGCCGTGCGCAACGCTTGATTGCGTCCGGCGCCGGCGTTTCGCAGCTTTAGAACCTGTGGCAACGTCTTCTCCCGCGCTCCAAGATAGACCGCCTAGTATACCCTATACCCTGGCGGCGGCCATGATTACAGTAATTTCGCCGACCGTTGCCGTGGCGGCGATAAAGGATTATGTTTTGCTCCATGGAAAAAACGGCGTCAACAACACAAAGCGCGCCCACGGCCTGGCCTCTTGGCGGGGCCCTGGCCCAGGTGGCGGCGGCCATGCGCGACGATGGCGCGGCCTTGATCGGCGGCGTGGAGGGCGCGGCGCGGGCCTTTGCCCTGGCCCGGCTGTGGCTGGACATCCCCGGTCCCACGCTGGTGGTCTGCCCGACCCTGCCCGTGGCCGAGACCTTGTGCCGCGATCTGGAGTTTTTTCTGGGCGCGGCCGGTCCGGTGCGCCTGTTCCCTTCCTATGAGGTCTCGCCCTACCAGGGCGTGGATCCGCCGGCCGAGGTCACGGCGCGGCGTCTGGCCATCTTGTGGGAACTGATCGCCGAAGAGCGGCCGCTGATCGTGGTGACCTCGGCCCGGGCCCTGGCCGGCCGCCAGCCGCCGCCCGAGCATCTGGTCGATCATTCGCTGGTGGTCGAGCCGGGCGCGACGCTGGAGCGCGACGAACTGGTGCGCTATCTGGTCGACGGCGGCTACAGCCCGGCCCCGCTGGTCGAGCAGGTGGGCGATTTCGCCGTGCGTGGCTCGGTGGTGGACTTTTTTGGCCCGCTGCTCGACGACCCGGTGCGCGTGGAGTTTTTCGGCGACGAGATCGACAGCGTGCGGCGTTTTGATCCGGTGGATCAGCGCTCGCAACTGCCCCTGACCGGGGCCACGTTGATCCCTTGCCTGCCGGTGGAGCTTTCGGCCCCGGCGGTGGAGCGGGCGGTGGAGCGCCTGCGCCGGCTGGCCAAGGACGAGGGCCTGGGCGCGCGGCGGCTGAGCGAGCTGGTCGAGCGCCTGGAGCGGCGCGCGCCCTTTGCCGGGTTGGAAGGCCTGCTGCCGCTGTTTTTTCAGCGGTCCGGCGATCTGTTCGACTATCTGCCCGAGGGTTGCCGACGCGTGGTCATCGAGCCGGCCGAGGTGGAGGCCCGCCTGCGCGCCGAACAAGAACGCCTGGCCGAGGGCTTTGCCCAGGCCCGTGAGGAAGGGGCCATCGTCCTGGCCCCGGAGATGCTTTGCCGCACGCCGGCCCAGGTCCAGCAGCGTCTGGCCGCCGGGCCGCGCCTGTTGTGCCGGGCCCTGGCCATGGGCGGCGAGGAGCAGGGCGGCCGGGCCATCCGGCTGCGGGCGGCGGCCCACACCGGCCTGCGCCAGGAGCTTTGCCGCGGCGGTGAGGGCTCGCTGATCGCCAGCCTTTTGCAGTGGTGCGCGGCCAAAAACGAACAAGGCCGCCAGGTGGCGTTGGTCTGCCGCTCGCGGACCCAGGTCGAGCGCCTGGCCGAGCTGTTGGCCCAGCGCGAGGCCCCTTGCCGGGTGATCCAGGCTCCGGCCCAGGCCGAAGGTTTTGTCCGCCGGCCCGAGGACAGCCTGCTTTTGTTGCAGGGCGGGCTGACGGTGGGCTTCGAACCCGACGACCTGCCGCTGTGTTTTGTCACCGAGGACGAGATCTTCGGCGCGCCGCGCATCGTGCGCCAAAAAGCCCCGCCCAAGCTCAGCGCCATGCTGGCCGCCCTGGACGACCTGGCCCCCGGCGATCTGGTGGTGCATATCGACCACGGCGTGGGTCGCTACCAAGGCCTCAAGACCATGGCCGTGGGCGCGGCCGAAAGCGATTTTCTGGAGATCAGTTACAAGGACGGCGACCGACTCTACCTGCCGGCCGACCGCATGGCGCTCATCTCCAAGTATCGCGGGCCCGACGGCGCGGCCCCGGCGCTGGACCGCCTGGGCGGCAAGGCCTGGGCCAAGGCCAAGGGCCGGGTCAA
This sequence comes from Desulfarculus baarsii DSM 2075, assembly GCF_000143965.1. Taxonomy (GTDB): domain Bacteria; phylum Desulfobacterota; class Desulfarculia; order Desulfarculales; family Desulfarculaceae; genus Desulfarculus; species Desulfarculus baarsii. Next base: position 1,799,585 of record NC_014365.1, read on the forward strand.
AAAAGCCGTGGAGACCATCGCTCATGATCTGGTCGAGCTTTACGCCGCCCGCCAGGCCTCCAAGGGCTTTGCCTTCACCCCGCCCGACGGGGCTTACCGCGAGTTCGAGGCCGGCTTCCCCTACGAAGAGACGCCCGACCAGGCCCAGGCCATCGAGGACGTCATCGCCGACATGATCACCGACAAGCCCATGGACCGGCTGGTCTGCGGCGACGTGGGCTACGGCAAGACGGAAGTGGCCCTGCGCGCGGCGTTTCTGGCGGCCATGCAGGGCAAACAGGTGGCCTTCCTGGCCCCGACCACGGTGCTGACCGAGCAACATTGCCAAACCCTGACCCAGCGCCTGAAGGATCAGCCGCTAGTCGTCGAGTCGCTCAGCCGTTTCAAGACGCCGGCTCAGCAAAAAGACATCCTCGAACGCCTGCGCCAGGGCAAGGTCGACATCCTGGTGGGCACCCACCGCATCATCCAAAAAGACGCCGTGTTCAAGGACTTGGGCCTGGTCATCGTCGACGAGGAACAGCGCTTTGGCGTTAAAGACAAAGAGCGCCTGAAAAAGATGCGCCGCCTGGTCGACGTGATCACCCTCACGGCCACGCCTATCCCGCGCACGTTGCAAATGAGCCTTTCGGGCGTGCGCGACCTGTCGGTGATCAACACCCCGCCCGAGGATCGTCAATCGATCAAGACCTATCTTTCGGCCTTTAGCCCCGGCGGGGTCAGCGAGGCCGTGGCCCGCGAGCTGGAGCGGGGCGGGCAGGTCTTTTTTGTCCACAACCGCGTGCAGGATCTGGACAAGATGGCCGGCCTGGTGCGCCGCCTGGCCCCCCAGGCCCGGGTGGCCATGGCCCACGGCCAGATGGCCGAAAAGGAACTGGAAAAGGTCATGCTCCAGTTCGTGCACAAGGAAGTGGACGTCTTGGTCTGCACCACGATCATCGAATCGGGCCTGGACATCCCCAGCGCCAACACCATCATCATCAACAACGCCGACAAGTTCGGCCTCAGCCAGATCTACCAGTTGCGCGGCCGCGTGGGCCGCAGCGCCCAGCGGGCCTACGCCTACCTGTTCATCAAGTCCGAGGCTGCCCTCAGCTCCGATGCGCGCAAGCGCCTGAAGGCCCTGATGGACTTCACCCAACTGGGCTCGGGGTTCGCCATCGCCATGCACGACATGCAGATCCGCGGCGCGGGCAACATGCTCGGCGAGGCCCAGAGCGGCATGGCCGCCGAGGTGGGCTACGAGCTTTATCTGGGCATGCTGGAGGACGCCGTGGCCCGGCTCAAGGGCGAGGCCCCCAGTGAAGGCCCCGAGCCCGAGATGAACCTGGCCCTGCCAGCCAGCCTGCCCGAGGGCTTCGTGCCCGACGCCGATGTGCGCCTGTCGCTCTACAAGCGCCTGAGCGCCGCCCGCGGCCAGGAGGACGTGGAGGCCATCGGCGCGGAGTTGGCCGATCGTTTCGGCCCACCGCCCAGGGCCGTGAGCAACCTGCTGGAGTCGGTGTCTTTGAAGGCCCTGCTGCGGCGCATGCACGCCACGCGCCTGGATCTGGCCGCCGAGGCGCTGACGGTGCAGTTCACCCAGACCACGGCCCTGGACCTGGAGCGCCTGCTGGACATGGCCCAAAGCCAGCCCGACAAGCTGCGCGTCTTCCCCGACGGCAAGGTCCACCTCAAACTGGAGCCGGACCAGGAGCCCATGGCCGGGGCGCGGCGGTTCCTGGAACATATTGCGCAGGCGTGAAACGATGCATCTGGTGATGTTCGACATAGACGGCACCTTGGTCCAGTCCACCGGATTCGATTCGGACTGCTTTCAATCATCGGTGCGGGATGTGCTGGGAACCCATATCGACCCCAACTGGGGCCGTTATACGCACGTGACCGACGATGGGGTTTTGGGCCAGATCCTCGACGAGCACAACGTCCGCGAAGGCCGGGAGCGCATCTTCGGCTCCGTCAAGGAGCTGTTCATCCAGCGCATAGCCAACCACATCGCCGAGCACGGCGTTCGGCCCGTGCCGGGCGCGCGGGAATTTCTGGCCGCCCTGGCCGCCCGCGACGACGTTCGCCTGGCCTTGGCCACCGGCGGCTGGCTGCAAACCGCCGAACTGAAACTGCGCGCCGCGGCCATAGATTACGCGGAGATCCCCATCGCCACCTCCGACGATCACTACAGCCGCGTCAAAATCATGGAGACGGCGGCCTTGCGGGGCGGTTGCGGCCAATGCGTCTCCAAGACGTACTTCGGCGACGCGGATTGGGACATGAAGGCCTCGGCCAAACTGGGCTACAACTTCGTCCTGGTGGGCAATGGCTTCGCATATGGGCAGTCCATCGCCGACTACACCGATATCGGCGGTATTCTGGCGCTGATCGGCCTGCGATGAGCGGTCCTGGCCGGGCGGCAATAAAAAACCGGGGAACAGCGCCCCGGTTTTTCACGTGTTGCCGGCGATGGGGTCATGTCTTCATGTTGATGGCGGTCTTGATCATCTCGTCGGAGGTGGTGACGGTCTTGGAGCTGGCCTGGAAGGCCCGCTGATAGATGATCATGTTCATCATTTCGGTGGCGGTGTCGACGGTGGAGGTTTCCAGCGATTGGTCTTCGATGGCCCCCATGGCGAATTCCTCGTCGGTGGGTTGGCCCACCCAGATCTCGCCGGCGTCGGCGTCGTAGGCCCAGAGGTTGTCGCCCTCGCGCCGCAGGTTGCCGGGGCTGGCGAAGGTGGTCAGGGCCACCACGCCCACGTCGACCATCTCGCCGTTGCTGTAGTAGGCCGTGACAAAGCCGTCCTCGCTGACCGCCACGCTTTCCAGGCCGCCCTCGGCAAAGCCGTCCTGGGTGTTGGTGGAGGTGGAGTAGCCCTCGGCGACCTGGGTGGTGGCCTGGCCGGCGGCGGGGGCGAAATCCAGGGTGATGGCCTGCTGGCCGGCCTCGCCGAAGTCCATGGTCAGGCCGATGCTGTCGGCGCTGACGGTGGCGCCGGTGCTGTCGGTGACGCCGGCCAAAGCCCCGGTGTCGGTGAAGTGCAGGTAGAAGGTGTTGGCCGGATCGGCGGGGTTGGCGACCTGTTCGCCGTCCTGGGTTTCGAAGGTCGAGGCCTTCCAGACTGTCTGACCGCCTTCGGGGACCGTGCCGGCGTAATCGTCGACGCGCTGGTAGTAGACCGATATCTGGTGCGTGTCGCCATTGGCGTCGTAGACGGTGGTGCTGGAGCTGTAGTTGTAGGTGCCGCTGACTTCGGGGTCGATGTCGGTGGCCACTTGGTTGACCCTGGTGTCGGCGGGGTTGAGGTTGACGCCCAGGCCGACGATCGTCGTGGCCTCGCCGGGCAGGTTTTCCACGGGAATCTGCAGGTCGATCAGGTTGCCCACGATGGGCTCTCCGTCGTCGCCGATGGCGAAGCCCTGCAGGCGATAGCCCTGGTCGTTGATGATGAAGCCCTCCTGGCCGACCACGCCATCCACGCCGAACTGGCCGGCGCGGGTGTAATACAGCTCCTCGGTGTCGAGGTTTTTGACCGTGAAGAAGCCGTTGCCGTCGATGGCCAGATCCAGCGTCCGACCCGTCTCCTGGATGGCGCCCTGGTTCATCAACTGGTGGGACCAGACGGTGGCCCCCTGGCCGACTTGGTCGATTTCGGTGGTCAGGTCCGAGCCGGTGTAGCTCAGCTCCCTGTAAAGCACGTCGGCGAATTCGGCGCGGGAGGACTTGTAGCCGTAGGTGTTGGAGTTGGCCAGGTTGTCAGCAACGATGTTGAGCCCCTGCGAGAAAGACTTGAGCCCGCTGACGCCGTTGAAGAAAGAAGTAGCTTGCATGGCCGGCTGCCCTTTGTTTGATTTTCGTGCGGCGAGTCGCCTCGATGGGCGTCTGATGCAAATTGCGCGCCATTAATGGCGCCTTGGCTGGTCGTGACGAAAAGTAGTGTTCGATCAGGTTGTTGGCGTGATTGCGCCGATTGGGTCGTGGCATTGACGGAATTATTTGCCGCCAATGGGCTGTTTGGGGGTGAAATATCGGCTGGCCTGGTTCGCCGCGCGGGCAGTTGTTGCATTCTTCGGGCGGTGATGGTAACAATCCGCCTATCATGAGGATGAACGTCCGCCCATTTTTTGCGCTGGCCTGTCTGCTGCTCGTATCGACGGCGGCCGCGCTGCTTGTCGCCTGCGATCGTTCGGGCTCCACGGCCTGGGTCGCCGCCGTTGACGACGAAAAAATCTCCCTCCATCAGTTCAACCAAAAAGCCGCCTTCATGGGGCTGGGCGCCGACGCCAAGTCGTTGGACGCCGGCCTGCGCAAGGCCGTGCTGGATGAAATGATCCAGCGTTTGGTGATCCTGCGCCAGGCGGCCAAGCTGGGCGTGGAGCTGAGCGATCAGGAGTTGGACAGCGAAGAAGAGCGGATACACCACGGCATGGACGCCGCGGCCTTTCGCGAGGGCATGTTGGCCAGGGGCATGGACTACCAAGACTGGCGCGATGAGCTGGCCCGCGACCTGCTGGTGCGCAAGACCATCGACCTGGTGCTGACGCCCAGGATCAGCGTCGACCAGAGCGAGATCGTGGCTTATTACGACGAGCACAAGGATCAGTTCAGCCGCCCCGAGCAGATTTTGGCCCTGCACCTGGTCTTGCCCGACAAAAAAATGGCCGACGAGTTGGTGGCGCGCATGGACCGGGGTCAGGACATGCTGGCGGCGGCCAAGGAGATGGGCGTGGCCCTGGGCAGCGACGGCCGGCCGGATTGGTTGGGCCGCGGCCACATGCCCGGCAAGCTGGAAAAGGCCGTGTTCGCCGCGCGGCCGGGCCGTCCGGCCGGGCCGTTTCACAGCGACTACGGCTATCACGTGGTTTGGGTCATTGAAAAACGGCCGGCCATGGTTTTACCCCTGGCCGAGGCGGCCGGGCGCATTCAAGACGCGTTGGCCAAGGAGAAAAAGGACGCCTTGACCGTCGGGTGGCTGGAAGAATTAAAGAGCGAATCCAAGATTTGGGTCGACCCCCATTTCTTGAAGTCTGGCATGGGCAGTAACAAGAGGTAGACGATTATGAGACTGCGTTCAGTGATCGCCGGTCTGGCGTTTGTGACGATGGCTTTCGCGCCGCTGGCGGTTTTGGCCGAGGAGTTGGTCAACCGGGTGGTGGCCGTGGTGGGCGACGAGCCGATCACCGCCGCCGAGCTGGATCGCAGCATCCAGGGGCTGCTCCAGCGGCTGCAGATGATGCAGCAGCAGCAAGGCCAGAACATGGCCATGCCGCCGGCGGCCGAGGTGCGTTACATGGCCCTCAACTCGCTGATCGACGAAAAGCTCTTCAACAAGGAAGTTGAGCGGCTGAAGATCAGCGTCAGCGAGGAAGAGGTGAGCATGTTCCTCGAGCGGCTCAAGGCCGCCAACAACATGACCCAGCAGGAGTTCATCGCCCGGCTCAACGAAACCGGCATGACCCCCGAGGAATACCGCGAAAAGGTCCGCAACGACCAACTCAAGCGCAAGCTGATCAACTACGAGGTCAAGAACAAGGTCGTCATCAGCGACAAGGAAGTGGACGACTATCTGGCCGAGCATCCCGAGTTGGTCCAGGGCGGCGGTCCGCAACTGACCATCCAGGCCCTGTTCCTCAAGCTGCCCGAGAACGCCGGCGACGACGTCAAGGCCCAACTGCGCGCCAAGGCCGAGGCCCTGCGCGAGGAGGCCGTCGACGGCGCGGACTTCGACGAGATGTGCCGCGCCAACTCCCAGGGACCGGGCGCGGCCAGCGGCGGCAAGATCGGCCCGCTGAGCAAGAGCGACCTGTTGCCCGAGATGGGCAAGGCCCTCGAGACGATGAAAGAGGGCGACATGTCGCCGGTGCTGGACATCCCCTCGGGCGTGGTGTTCATGCGCCTGATCTCGTTGACCGATGGCAAGGAAGGCTCGGCGGAGGTGCGCGACCAGGTCCGCGCCCGCTTGGAGAACAATCAGCTCGAGGAGCGCTTCGGCGAGTGGATGAAGGAGCTGCGGGCCAAGACCTACATCCAGATCATCGAGTGAGGCGCTTGACGCCTGGCCAAGGAGCCCCCGCGCGGGGGCTCTTTTTTTTGGCAAAAAACCGGGGCAATGAAATTATGGGGCTTTATTTTGGCTTGTTCGCTCATGTAAGATGGCTATTCAGGACGGCAAACAAAAGGGCAAGTTGAAAAACACCGTGATTGACAACATTGTTCTTCATATCACAACCGCCTTTTGCAGCGACGCTGCATGGCGTCGAGACCAGATCGTTTCGGCGAACCACAACGCGCGACTCCGTTTCGGCCCGTTGCCCGCGAAGGCTGGGTGCGAGGCGGTTTTTTGGGGATAATTCAAATCAGCGGGTGAAGGGTCCATGGCAACAATCGGGCAAGCCACAGCGAACGAATCTTTTTCCATCGATGATCCGATCGAGGAAACCATTCCCCAGCTCATGCATCGCCGGGCTGCCGAGTTGGGCTCGCGCACGGCGTTGCGCTACAAGAAGTTCGGCCTTTGGCGCGATGTGAGCTGGCGGGAATACGGCCAGACGGTGCGCGACGTGGCCATGGGCTTTTGCGCCCTGGGCCTGCGCCCGGGCGAGGTGGTGGCCATCATCGGCGACAACTGCCCCGAGTGGCTCTACGCCGACCTGGGCTGCATGAGCGCCGGCGGCGTTTCGGTGGGCATCTACACCACCAACTCGGCCGACGAGTGCGCCTACATTCTCAAACACTCCGAGACCAAGATCTACATCGTGGAAAACGAGGAGCAACTGGACAAGGCCCTGGAAGTCCGCGACGACTGCACCGACATGAAGAAGATCGTGGTCATCGACACCGAGGGCCTGCGCAACTTCTCCGACCCCATGGTCATCAGCTTCGAGCAACTCATTGCGCTGGGCAAGGAGCACGACGCCAAGAACCCCGGCCTGTTCGAGCGCCGCCTGGCCAGCCGCAAGCCCGACGACCTGGCCCTTCTGATCTACACCAGCGGCACCACCGGCCCGCCCAAGGGCGCCATGCTCAGCCACGAAAACGTGTTGTGGACCAGCAAGGCCATGTCCACCGCCCAGGAGATCCTGCAAGACGACGAGTCGATCAGCTTCCTGCCCCTTTCGCACATCGCCGAGCGCAACTTCTCGACGTTCATGCCGCTGATCTTCAAAAACACCGTCAACTTCATCGAAAACGTCGACACCGTCACCGACAACGTCATCGAGATATCGCCCACGGTCTTCTTCGCCGTGCCCCGCATCTGGGAAAAATACGCCAGCACCATCTTCATCAAGATGAAAGACGCCACCTGGTTCAAGAAGGCCGTTTTCGCCACGGCCATGAGCATCGGCAAAAAGAGAGCCGAGGCCAGGCTCAGCCCCCAGGGCGTGCCGGCCCTGCTCAAGCTGACTTACGCCTTGGCCCACTTCGCGGTCTTCCGCAAGCTCAAAGAGCGCCTGGGCTTCGAGCGCATGCGCGTGGCCATCAGCGGCGCGGCGCCCATCAGCGCCGACGTGCTCAAGTTCTACCACGCCATCGGCATCCCCCTGCGCCAGGTCTACGGCCAGACCGAGGACACCGGCCCCACCTCCATGCACCAGGACGACATCATCGAGGCCGACAACGTCGGCCCGGCCATCCCCGGCGTGCAGATCAAGATCGCCGAGGACGGCGAGATCCTGGTCAAGGGCCGCAACGTGTTCATGGGCTACTACAAAAACCCCGACGCCACCGCCGAGACCCTGGTCGACGGTTGGCTGCACTCCGGCGACGTGGGGACCATCGACGAGCGCGGCTTTTTGAAGATCACCGACCGTAAGAAAGACCTGATCATCACCAGCGGCGGCAAGAACATCGCCCCCCAGAACATCGAAAACCAGCTCAAGGCCAGCCCCTACATCAACGACGCCGTGGCCATCGGCGATCGCCGCAAGTACATGACCGCCCTCATTTTCATCGACGAGGACAACGTGGTCAAGTACGCCCAGGACCACAAAGTTCCCTTCACCACCTACGAGACGCTTACCCAGCGCAAGGAGGTGGTCGAGCTGGTCCAGCAGGAGATCGACAAGGTCAACGAGACTCTGGCCCGCGTCGAGCAGATCAAGAAGTTCACCATCCTGCCCAAAAAGCTCATGGAGGAAGACGGCGAGGTCACCCCCACCATGAAGCTCAAGCGCAAGGCCATCAACAAGGCCTATTCCGAGATGATCGAGGCCATGTACCGCTAGCGGCCAAGCTTATCAACTCCAGCGCCCGTCGCCCCGCGCGGCGGGCGCTTTATTATTGTGGATGAAAAAGGCCCTTGCCCAGCCCGGTGGTGGTTGCTTATCATGAAATTACGCCACTGCTTCGCCTCGCGCGCCATTGAACGCGTTTTCCCACAAAAACACGCCACATTCGCGGAGGAAGGCATGCCCGACCAAGAGGCCGCTCCCGCCGAACAAAACAAAAAACGCTGGCGTGGCCGGACGCTGACCGTGGGCCTGTTGGTGGCCCTGGGCGTGGTGTTGGGCTTTCCGCTGTTCAGCCTGACTTACTACACCATGGCTCGCACCTCCACGCCCCAGTTCTGCGCCAGTTGTCACGAGATCCAGCCGGCCTATTTCGACTGGCAGACCTCCAGTCACGTGGTCAACGACAAGGGCTTCGTGGCCGACTGCATGGACTGTCACCTGCCCGCGCCCCACGACACCATCAATTTCTTCTACGTCAAGACCGCCCACGGCATCCGCGACGTGCTGCTGCATTTCGTGGGCGGCCCCTACGACCGCCAGGCCATGCGTCAGCAGGCCTGGGCCACCATCGAAAACGACCAATGCCTGAAGTGCCACCGCAATCTGCTCTACATGCCTTACCAGCGTGGGGCCATGTTGGCCCATCGCGCGGTGATCTACCCCAGGCCCGGCTACGAAAAACGCTGCACGGATTGCCACCGCAATTTTGTGCACAGGCCGCGCGGCCTTTATGCCTATGACCAAAAGATGTAATGATGGGAAGGAGTTGGTTGGCATGAAAAGACTCTTGGCCTGGACGGTCGCCCTGCTGGCGGCCGCGGTGCTGGGCGGGGCGGCCCTGGCGGCAAACGAGAGCCCCAACATGCCCAAACAAAAAGAGTTTCGCATCGAACGCGGCCTGAGCCCCCAGGCCCTGGCCTGCATCGAGTGCCACAAGGCCGAAAACCCCGGCATTTTTGCCGACTGGGCCCACAGCCGCCACGCCAGCGCTGGCATCACCTGCCTGGACTGTCACCAGGCCGATGAGCACGACCCCGACGTGGCCAGCGGGCACTTCAAGCAATACGAGCGCGCCGACAGCCCCTGGGGCAAGTCGGAATATCGCGTGGCCATCGCCGCGGCGGTGACGCCCAAGGATTGCAGCCGCTGCCATCCCGACGAGGCCAAGCAATACGCCCAGAGCAAGCACGCCAACACCATGGAGATCATCTGGAAGATCGACCCCTGGCTGAATCAGGGCCAGAACAGCGACTTCGAGCGGGCCAACGGCTGCTTCCATTGCCATGGCACGGTGTTGGCCATCAAGGACGGCAAGCTTGACCCCCTGACCTGGCCCAACGTGGGCGTGGGCCGCGTCAACCTGGACGGCAGCAAGGGCTCTTGCGCGGCCTGCCACACGCGCCATCGTTTCTCGGTGGCCGAGGCCCGCAAGCCCGAAACCTGCGGCCAGTGCCACCTGGGCCCCGATCACCCGCAGATGGAGATTTGGGAAGAATCCAAGCATGGGGCCATCTACAACGGCGCGGGCACGACCTGGAACTGGGACGCCGCGCCGGGCACCTGGACGCCGGGCGTGGATTACCGCTCGCCCACCTGCGCGGCCTGCCACATGTCGGGGGCCGGGGCGGTGCTGACCAGCCACGACGTCACCGAGCGCCTAAGCTGGGAGTTGCAAGCCCCGCTGACCATCCGCCCGCAGGATTTCAAGGCCTTCCCGGCCAAGAGCGACTGGCAAGACGAGCGCAAGAAGATGCAGCAAATCTGCCTGCAATGCCACGCCCAGCAGTGGGTCGAGAGCCACTACAGCCAGATGGACGGCGCGGTGCTGCTCTATAACGAGACCTATTACAAGCCGGCCCTGGCCAAGCTCGAGGAGCTTTTCGCCAAGAATCTGCTGCCCAAGGACGCCTATTTCCGCTCGCCGCTGTGGACCGAGTTCTACGAGCTGTGGCACCACGAGGGCCGCCGGGCGCGCATGGGCTCGGCGATGATGGCCCCGGACTACGCTTGGTGGCACGGCTTCTACGAGTGCAAGAAGCGCTACGTCGTTTTCATGCATGAGGCCGACGAACTGATCGCCCACAACAAGAAGGCCTACGTGGCCCAGGACTTCCCCGGCGCCGGCGGCAGCACGCAAAAGCCGCCCCAGCTCTTTGGCCCGGAGGCTGGCAAATAGTCTGACAGGCCCTCCTTCCTCCTAGCTGGCCGGCGAACTGGGCGATCCTGGTTCGTCGGCCATTTTTCGTCTAGCGGTCGATCGGCGGCGGCGTTGTTGGGGCTGTTTTTGCGCGGGGGCCATGGTTTAAAATGTTGACAGGAGGAATGGAGAGGCTCAGCATATTTAATAATATTTCCGGTAATTGCTATCGGATTGCCGGAAAGAGGAGATTGGCCATGTCTCAACCGATGAAAATGAGCTGGAAATGCACCAACTGCGGCTACACCATGGAGATTCAACGTCCGCCGGAGAAGTGCCCGTCTTGCAAGCAAAAATGCGAATTCATCGACGTGACCTGTTACACGCCCGACTGCTTTGGCGTGGGCAAGGACGACAGGCTGCGTTAGGAGCGGCGTATCCATCATGAAAAAGGTCGTGCTTTTCGCCTTTAACGGCGAGGTGATGTGTTTCGTGCACGTGTTGCTCAACGCCCTGGACATGGAGGCCAAGGGCTGGGAGGTGGGCGTTGTCATCGAGGGGGCGGCCACCAAGCTTGTCCCCGCGCTGGCCCACGCCGACAACCCCATGCACGGGCTCTATAAAAAGGTCAAGGACGCCGGGCTGATCTGGGCGGCGTGCAAGGCCTGTTCGCAGAAAATGGGCGTGTTGGAGGCCGTGATCGCCGAGGGCCTGCCTCTGGGCGAGGACATGAACGGCCACCCCGGCATGGCGGCCTATCTGGAGCGAGGCTTCGAGTTGATAACCTTCTGAGCGCGCGCGGCGATGCTGGGGTGAACGAATGAATGTGTTGGGGATTTACGGCAGTCCGCGCAAAGGCGGCAACAGCGATCTGCTGCTGGACCAAGCCCTGCAAGGGGCCCGCGAGGCCGGAGCGACGACGGAGGCGGTCTATTGCCGCAAGCTGCGCATCTCGGGCTGTATCGAGTGCGGCGCTTGCGAGGCCACGGGCCAGTGCGTCATCGACGACGGCATGCAAGACGTTTATCCGCTGCTGCGCCAGGCCGACGCCATTATCCTGGCCGAGCCGATTTTTTTCTATGGCGCGCCGGCCCAGACCAAGGCCCTCATCGACCGGGCCCAGGCCGAGTGGTCGCGCCGTTTGCTGGGCAAAAAGACCAAGGAAGAGCGCAAGGTCTATGACGGCGGTCGGGGCTATCTGATCGCCGTTGGCGCGACCCAGGGCAAGAACATGTTCGTCTGCGTGGAGTTGGAGGCCAAGTACTTCTTTGACGCGCTGGACATGAGCTATGAAGGCGGCATGCTGATCCGCGGCGTCGAGGCCAAGGGCGGCATCCTCGAACACCAACAAACCATGCAACAGGCCCATGACCTCGGCCGCGCGATCGCCGGCCAGGCCGGGCGATCGTAAGGAGCTTGCACATGGCGAAAGTGCTGGTCGCTTATGCGACGCGAGCCGGAGAAACCAAGAAAATCGCCGAGTTGATCGCCGAAGGCCTGCGTTTTGGCCTGGCCGAGGTCGAGCTAAAAGACGCCGCGGAGATCAAATCGCCCGAGGCCTTGGGTGGCTATGACGGTTATGTCTTCGGTTCGGCCACCTATCATGGCGAGATGCTGCCCAGCATGAAGCAGCTTTTGTTTTTGGGCGAAAAAGCCGATCTGGCCGGCAAGGTCGGGGCCTCGTTCGGGGCCTATGGTTGGAGCGGCGAGGCGCCGGAGCGCATTTTCGAAACCATGCGCCACATCTTCAAGATGGACATGGTCGGCGACAGCCTGCGCCTGAAGGCCGCCTCCCTGGACGGGGCCGTGCCCATGGCCCAGGGCTATGGCAAGCAGGTGGGGGCCAAGCTGGCCTGATCCGACCACGCGTCGTGTGTTTGGCCCGTCGGGAGCGAATATCCCGGCGGGCCTTTTGTTTGGCGCGCGATAGGCCAGACTGAAGGTCATCAAAGGTCATCCATGGCAAATTACTAAACTATATCGAGTTGTTAAAGAGCATTGCGTAAATAGTTTAGCTACTGAAAAAACTTGACACGGCGCGGATGCTCTGCTACGAAACAGGCATCAATGGCGCTTTAGAAAAAACGCATCGTATCTTCGCTTTGGGCGGCCGGATGGCCCGCCCCGCAATTCGACCACCAGCCATGGCAAAACTCCCGGCCACGAAGGCCCAAGTCCCCGCAGGGGCGTGGTCTTTGGTGGCCGAGTTGTTTTTAGACTCCGGGGGGATTTTGCCTTTGCCGCTATCCCGCTGAAAAACCAACCTGAAATTTGCCGCCCATGATTTCGTCCGGATGCGATTCCGGGCGTGGGCGGCGGGAGGGCGGCGCGCCGTGACGCGGGCCGCCAAGGGGGAAGTACGCATGCGCTGTCACGCAATGCTCAAGGCCGTGGGCAAGGCCTTGATCGCCACCACTCTATTGACCATGGCCTGCGCCACGCCAGCCGCCTGGGCCGCCGACGAGGCGACCGCCGAGGCCAAGGCCGCCGGCGAGGAAAAACAAGTCCACAAACTCGACCAGATCGTGGTCACCGGCCAACAAGCCGGCCAGCAGGTGGAGCTGACGCCGGAGGCCTCCACCATCGTGCTCGACGACTACCTGACCATCGACACGCCGCAAAACATCGGCGACTATATGAAGAACCTGATCATGTTCGATTACCGTGACACCTCCGATCTGGTGCCGGGCTCCGACAGCTTCAACATGCGCGCCTGGGACACCAACCGCTTCACCATGGCCGTCGACGGGGTGGACCTGCGCAAGACCGGCGGCCGCAACGCCAACAACAGCGTGGACTACGCCACCTTGCCGCCGTTTTTGGTCGAAAAGATCGAAGTGTTGCCCGGCCCGCACTGGGCGCTCTATCCGGCCAAGAGCATCGGCGGCGTGGTCAACCTGGTCTCCCGCGCGCCGATGCTCAAGGAAAGCGCCAAGCCCGACGTCAAGTTCAGCGGTTCGTACAAGTCGTACAACACGCAGAACTACAACCTCTCCGGCCAGGGCAGCGCCGACCAGTTCACCTACGACGTGGGCTTCCAATACTATAAAACCGACGGCTATCTGCGCAACAGCGAGGCCGAGATCAGCACGGGCGTGGGCCGCGCGGGCTACGTGATCCCCTCGGGCGGCTACGTCGCCCTGACCGGCTCCTACACCGACAACAAGCGCAACGACCCCGTCAACAACGATCCCAACAGCTCCGACTACGACAGCGATTATCCCACCGTGACCAATTCGGCGCGCAACATGAGCCAGAACCCCACCTGGAACGGCGACAGCAAGCGCCTGCGGTTGGATTATCAACAGCCGTGGGCCATCGGCGATGTCTCGTTGGACGCCTACTATGGCGAGGAATATAAAAACCGCGCCTACTACAACAACGGCAAGCTGAGCGAGCTGTTCACCCGCTGGTATCAGACCGGGGCCAAGCTGCAAGACAAGTTCAGCTTTGCGCCCAATCACGTCACGACCGTGGCCCTGGACGGCCAGCAGGCCTGGGACGGCGGCAAGGACACCGGCGACAAGGACAAGCGCTTGCGCATCCTGGGCATGGCCGCCCAACACGAGTGGACGATCATCCCCCGCCTCAAGCTGACCCTGGGCCTGCGCTACGAGCACGACACCATCTGGGTCAGCAACAGCTACATCACCACCGAGGGCGAGTGGATCGAGCGCAACTTCGACGGCCTGATGCCCAAAAGCTTCCTGACCTACCAGATGGACGACCTGGCCCTGTGGCTGCGCGACACCTCCTTCAGCGTGGGCGTCAGCCGCATCTGGCACGCGCCCGACAGCCACAGCCTCTACAATCCCCAGGGCCGGCCCACCGGCGCCTGGCTGGACCCGGAGCAGGGCGTGGGCCTGGACGCCATCCTGGAGCGCCGCCTGTTCGGCAACGTCCGCGCCAAGCTCGATTACTTCTACTATGCAATCAACGACTACATCGCCTCCAACACCTCCTACGCCAAATACACCCCCAGCAAATCCAACCCGGTCAAGCCCGGCCAGGAGTGCAAGGACTACTTCATCAACCTGGACCAGATGATCACCCAGGGCATCGACCTGGAGTTCAGCGGCAACATCACCGAAAAGCTCTCGTTTTATCTGGGTTACGCCTATCTGGACATGGAAAACCAGGGCGACGAGTTGGCCGGCGTGGACGCGGCCGCCGACCGCGCCAAGCACCGGGTCAAGGCCGGCCTGAGCTACGAGATCATCAAGGGCAGCGCGGTGCTGTTGGACTACCAGTTCCAAGACAAGCAGGTCAACGAATACTCCGAGGAGATCGCCGAGGACGAGTGGATCGTCAGGAAGGTGTCCATCGACGCCTACAGCCTGGTCAACATCGGCTTCCGGCAGAGGCTGTTCCAACAGTGGGGGCCGCTGCACGACGCCACGGCCAGGGTGTTCATCGACAATCTCTTTGACGAGGAATACCAGGACGCCAGGGGCTGGCCGGCCACCGACCGCGTCTATGGCGTTGGCCTGAGCTTCAGCATGTAACGCAAAGCATGGGCGGCCCGCGTCCGCGGCGACGCGGGTCGCTTTTCACCGAGGAAGGAACGAAAATGAACGGCAAGGTTAAACAATTGGCCAGAATGCTCGCCTTGGCGGCGGCCCTGTGCCTGAGCGTCGCCGGGCTGGCCCTGGCCGCCGGGCAGGGCAGTTATCAACTGGTGGGCCTGGGGCCGGGCGCGGCCGATTTGATGACCCCGCGCCAGTTGGCGGCCATCGAGGCGGCCGACATCGTTTTTTGTGACGACAAAACCAAACAGATGCTCGCGGCCAACGTCGACCTGAGCGGCAAGGAGATCATCGGCGGCTACGGCCTGGCTTTCCCCTATTTCGGCAAGGACTGCGCCAAGGTTCCGGCCGAGGCGGGCAAGCGCTGGGGCAAGAGCTGCGAGGAATTCCACAAGCTGCAAGCCGAGTTCGTGGCCATGGTGCAAAAGGCCGTGGCCCAGGGCAAGAAAGTGGTCATGACCAGCGGCGGCGACCCGACCATCTACGGCCCCGGCGTCTGGACGCTGATCGCCCTGAAAGACTTGCAACCCACCGTCGTGCCCGGCCTAAGCGCCCTCAACGCCGGCAACGCCGCCCTCAAGGCCAGCCTGGGCGAGGTGATCATCACCGCGCCCTTTGACAAGCCCGGCCAAAAAGACAACATCGAAAACATGGCCGGCCAACCAAAGGCCACCATGGTCATCTACATGCCCCGCGACATGGATAAGCTCCTGGCCCGCCTGGCCAAGGCCTATCCGGCCGACACGCCCGTGGGCGTGGTCGAAAACGCCGGCGGCGCGGAAAAGCAAAAGGTCGCCCTGGGCACGATCGCCGACATCGGCCGGAAACTGGGCGACATGA
Organism: Desulfarculus baarsii DSM 2075; assembly: GCF_000143965.1. Lineage (GTDB taxonomy): Bacteria > Desulfobacterota > Desulfarculia > Desulfarculales > Desulfarculaceae > Desulfarculus > Desulfarculus baarsii. The sequence continues at coordinate 1,815,311 of NC_014365.1, forward strand.
AGGCCATGAACTGCCTGGTCTACGTGGGCCAGCCCCTGGCCAAGGCCCAGTTCAACCCGGCCGACACGCCCGGCGCGCAATCCGGCCAGGGCAAGTATTACCTGGTGGGCATGGGCCCCGGCGACGCCGACCTGGCCACGCTGCGGGCGCTGGAGGTGATCAAAAAGGCCGATCTTATTTTTGTGGGCCGGGGCATGAAGGAGCGCTTCGCCAAGGAGTTGGCGGGCAAGAACGTGGTGGAGGGCTACTACCGCCTGTTCCCGTTCTATGGCCAGGATTGCAGCAAGATCCCCGCCGCCGAAAAATCCCGCGAGCGCATGAGCTGCGAGGAGTATCAGCAAAAGCAGGCCGAATTCGCCGCCATGGTCCGCCAGGCCGTGGCCAAGGGCCAGACCGTGGCCATGCTCGACAGCGGCGACCCGCTGATCTACGGCCCCTGCTCGTGGAGCCTCATCGAACTGCGTGACATCCCCACCGAGGCCGTGCCGGGTATGAGCTGCTTCAACGCCGCCAACGCCGCCGTGGGCGCGGGGATCACCGAAGGCAAGTCCAGCCATTCGGTGCTGCTGGCCTCGGGCTGGAGCGTGGAGGAAATGGCCAAGCACCAGGCGGCCATGGTCCTGTTCACCATGCGCACCGAGTTCAAGAAATTCGTCGACGCCCTGCTCAAGTCCTACCCGCCCGAGACGCCGGTGGCCATCGTCTTCAGCGCCGGCTACGCCAAGGAAGAACATGTCCTGCGCGGCGCGCTGGGCGGCGTGCTCCAGCAGGTCGAGGGCCAGAAGCTGCCCTTTGAGCATCTGCTCTACGTGGGCGATTTTCTGACCAACGATAGTCCGTACTAATTTTGTTTGGCTATAGTAAAATTATGTGCTACCCACATAACGGATGGACGAAATGAAAAAATCGCTGATCATGACGGCCCTGTTGGGCGCGAGCCTGCTGCTTTGCGCGCCCCTGGCCCTGGCCCACGACCTGTGGCTCAACCCCGATAACGCCCGGCCCAACGTTGGTGATGCGGTCAAAGTCGACATCGGCTTTGGCCACGGTTACCCGGCCGACCGGGCCGGCGAGCCGCTCAAGGAAGGCATGCAGATCGACGTGACGGCGGTGGGCCCCGACGGCCAGGCCGTGGCCGTGCAAAGCCCGTCGGCCGGCTCGCGCCAGCTCACCGTCGACAAGCCCGGCGCCTACATGGTCCAGGCCCAGACGAAGCCCGGCTTTTTCTGCCGCACCAAGGACGGCATGAGGCGTGGCGACAAAAAGCAAAACCCCGGGGCGACCAAGTGCATGTCGTTCACCATGTGCGCCAACGCGCCCCTGGTGGCCGGCCCCGGCGGCGGGGAATTCGTGATGGCGGCCGATCAGGCCTTGCAGATCCAGCCCTTGGCCGACTTGGCCACCGTGAAAAAGGGCGACGCCCTGCCGGTGCGCGTGCTTTTCGAGGGCAAGCCCCTGGCCGAGGCCAAGGTGGTTGCCACCTACGCCGGCTACAAGCCCCAGCCGCCGGCCGGCGCGGCCGCGCCGCCCAAGGACAATAAGCCCCTGTCGCGCCGCGAGGCCGCCCGCCAGAAGGCCATGCAAAAGACGGCCGTGCACTTCCCGGTGGAGGTCAAAACCGACGCCCAGGGCCAGGCCACGCTCAAGCTGGACCAGGCCGGTTGGTGGCTGGTGCTGGTCGGCCACGCCACGCCCTACGCCGATCCGTCGGTCTGCGACGAAAACATGTACAAGACCAGCTTCACCTTCAACGTGAACTAGCGAAACCGAAAGCGACGTAATCAACATGAGCGACAAGTGCAATGGCCTGGAAAGGGCGCTGCGTCCGCTGGACGCGGTGATGATCGTGGTGGGCAACGTGGTTGGCGTGGGTATTTTCACCACCACCGGTTTTATCGCCGGGGACATTGCCGATGCTTGGTTGATCATGGCCGTCTGGCTGCTGGGCGGGGCGTTGACCCTTTTGGGAGCCCTTTCCTACGGCGAATTGGGCGCGGCGTTCCCCCGGGCCGGCGGCGATTACGTCTATCTGCGCGAGGCCTACGGCCCCTTGGCCGGCTTTCTGGTGGGCTGGGTGGGCTTTTTCATCATCAACCCCGGCTCCATCGCCGCCCTGGCCCTGGGCTTGGCGGAGTATCTGCTACCGCTGGCGGCGGGGCCGGCAGAATATCCGGTGGCCAAAAAAGTCGTGGCCCTGGCGGTGATCGTGCTGTTTTCGGCGCTGAACTATTTCAGCGTGCGCTGGGCCTGCCGGGTGCAAAACGCGGTCAGCGGCCTGGGACTGCTTACGATCATCGTGGTGGCGGCGGCCGGCTTCATCTGGGGCCGGGGCGACTGGGCCAACTTCGACTTCCACGGGCCCAGCGCCTCGCTGGCCGATCTGTTCGGGCCGGCCATGGTCTCGGTGTTTTTCACCTACAGCGGTTGGTTTGTCTCGGCCTACGTGGCCGGAGAGCTGAAGGAGCCACAAAAATCATTGCCCATATCGCTGATCATCAGCAGCCTTTTGGTCATGGCGCTTTATGTGCTGATGAACGCCCTCTACATCTACGCCTTGCCGGTGCCCGGCATGGCCGGCGTGGTCGATATCGCTCGCCAGGCCTGCCTGGCCCTGTTCGGCGGGCCTTGGGCGGCCAACCTGGTCTCGCTGATGATCATCGTGGCCATTCTGGGCAGCCTCAATTCGGTGGTGCTGACTGCGCCGCGCATCTACTACGCCATGGCCAGCGACGAAGTTTTCCCCGCTCGCCTGGCCAGGGTGCATCCCCGCTTCAGGACACCCCATTGGGCCATCGGCGCGCAGACGGTTTTGTCATGCCTGCTGGTGCTGGTGGGCAATTTTTATCAGCTTTTGTCCTACACCGTTTTTTTCATGCTGCTGACCTCGACGGCCACGGCCTTGGGCGTGTTCGTGCTGCGCCGGCGCAAGCCGGATCTGACCCGGCCCTATAAGGTCTGGGGCTATCCTTACACCACGTTGGCCTTTGTGGCCGCCTACGCCTGGATCGCCGCGCGCATCTTTTGGCACAACCCCTGGGACGCGGCCATGGGCCTGTTGATCACCCTTTCGGGCGTGCCGTTTTATCTGTGGTGGAGCCGTCGCGACGTGGAGAGTCAGGAAACGGCCATGGGCCTGGAGGCCGAGCGGGGCCAGGAAAGCCGGCCCTGAGCGGGCTGGGGGAGGCGCGGCGGCGCGGCGGCGATGAGCGCCTCGCCGCCGGCCGTGACCTGGCTGGCGGCTTGTGGCGCAAACGGCGTGGCTTACGGACGGGCGGCCTTTGGCAGCAATTCGGCGGGAAAGGCGCCTTCGGCGATCTCGTGCAGCCACCACCACCAGGCCTCCTTGGGCGGCTGATCGCGCTCGCGGATGGAGGCAACACTGTCAACGCGCCAAAACTCGGCAACCTTGTCGGCGGCGTCAATCAGCACGGCGTCGGATGCGGCCACCAGGGCGCGCTCCTCGGCGGTCAATTCATCCCAAACATCGGCGATTCCTTGGCGAAAATAGGCCATACGACTTACCGTTTCCGGCACGATCAGGCCATCATCAAGCTCAGGCAACAAGCAGCTAGTGTAGACATCCACTTCTCGCATGTGTCCACCTCACTGGCCGAGGGCGCGGTTTACGGCCGGGCGGCCTTTGGCAGCAATTCGGCGGGAAAGGCGCCTTCGGCGATCTCGTGCAGCCACCACCACCAGACCTCCTTGGGCGGCTGGTATTTTTCGCGGTTGCGCTTGATGTCGTCTGTGCGCCAGTACACGGCCACCATATCGGCCGCCGCGATCAGCGCCAGATCGGCCTGGGCCACCAGGGCGCGCTCCTCGGCGGTCAACACATGCCAGACTTCGTGCAGTTCTTGGCGGCGATAGGCCCGGCGGCTGATCGTCTCCGGGGCCAACATGGTCTCGTCCAGCTCCGGCAATAGGCCGTCGGCGTAATCAACCACATCTTGTCTCATTTTGCCCATCTCATCTGGTCGCCGGGCTGGTGGCGGCGCGTGGCGAGGCGTCGCATTGCCCCGCCGCGCGCGTCAGCCGGATCAGATCAGCAGGCTGCCCAGGGCCTGCGAGCGCACCTGGCGCAGATAGGCCACCACCAGCGCGGTGAACACGCCCTCGATGGCCGCCACCGGCAGATGGGCCACCAGCAGGGCCTGGGCCGTGGAGATGAAGCTGTCGCCGCTGAGGTAGAGCGACAGGGCGGTCATGGCCGCGGTGAGCATCACCGACAGGGCCCCGGCCGAAAAGCCCGAAAGCATGCAAACCAGGCGCGAGCCGCCGCGCACCGGCCGGGCCAGCAGATAATGGCAAAATATGGCCGGCAGGGCCACGTTGAGCGTGTTGACGCCCAAAACGGTCAGGCCGCCGAATTGAAACAGGATCGCTTGCAGGGTCAGCGCCACCAGGATGGCCGGGAAAGCCGCCCAGCCCAGCATGATTCCCACCAGGCCGTTGAGCAGCAAATGCACGCTGGATGGCCCCACCGGCACGTGCACCAGGCTGGCCACGAAAAACGCCGCCGCCAACAGCCCCGTGCGCGGCAGGTTTTCCACGTTGATCTTGCGCAGGCCCCAGGCCGTGCCGCCCGCGCTCAGCGCGGCCCCGGCGGCCAGGACCGGCCCCGAAAGCACTCCGTCGGCGATATGCATTTTTGGGCTCCTTTATTTTGGTTCGCCGTGGGCCGATTATTGGGCCGCGGCGTTCGCCTCGTCTTTTGCCTTGGCTTGCCGGCCATCGTCGGCGTCGTTTTCCCGCCAGCCGCCGCCCAGGGCCTTGTAGAGGGCCACCATGTCGGTGGCCGCGCCGCCGGCGCTCTGGGCCAGGGAGTCCTGGGCCGAATAAAGCGAGCGCTGGGCCTCCAGGACGCTGAGAAAATCGCCGTGACCTTGGGTGTAAAGCTCCAGCGAGAGGGCCACGGCCTTTTGGTTGGCCTGCACGGCCTGGGCGAGCAGGGCGCGGCGCTGGACCTCCTTGCCGGAGACGATGAGGGCGTCCTCGACCTCCCGCATGGCCGTCAACACTGTCTGACGATAGGCTATCACCGCCTGTTCTTCCAGCATTTTCTGCACCTCGATTTGCGCCTTGGTGCGGCCCGAGCCGAACAGATTCCAACTGACCGACGGCCCGAACGACCAGATCAGGTTGGCCGGCGTGAACCACGAGGCGGCTTGGCTGGCCGAATAACCGCTGGAGCCGATGATGTTGATTTTGGGAAACAGCTCGGCGGTGGCCACGCCGATGTTGGCCGTGGCCACGTGGATTTCGGCCTCGGCGCGGCGGATGTCGGGCCGGCGGCGCAGCAGATCGGCGGGCAGACCCAAGGGCGGGGTCGGCGGGGTCAGGGGCGCGGGCGCGGCGGCCGAAAGCTCGGCGACCAGGGCCGCCGGCGGCTGGCCCAGGAGGATGGCGATGTTGTGCATGGTCTGGCGGGCGGTGGCCTCCAGAGCGGGGATCTGGGCGGCGGTGGAGGCGACCTGGGCCTGGGCCTGGGCCGATTCCAGGCCATTGGCAAAGCCGGCCTGATAGCGCTTGATGGTGATCTGGGCGGTGCGCTGTTGGGCGGCCAGGTTGTTTTGGGCCACGTCGATGCGCTGTTGGGTGGTGCGCAGGGCCAGGTAGTTGCTGGCCACCTCGGCGGTGAGTGTCACCAGCACGTCGCGGCGGTCCTCGACGTTGGCGCGGATCTGGGCGTCGGCCGACTCCAGGCCGCGCCGCGCGCCGCCAAAGATGTCCAGCTCCCAGCTGGCGTCGAAGCCGGCCACGTATTGGTCGCCGATGTTCGAGCCGGCGTATTGACCGCCGCTGGATGTGCGGGATTGCCCGCGGCTGTAGGAGCCAGACGCGTCCAGGCTGGGGCCAAGGGCGGCCAAGGACACGCCGCGTTGGGCCATGGCCTGGCGCACCCTGGCTTCGGCCAGCTTGAGATCCGGGTTGGCGGCCACGGCTCGTTGGATCAGCGACTCCAGCAGCGGGTCGTCGAAGGCTCGCCACCACGCGGTCAAGTCCACGTTCTGGTCGCTTTGGGGCTTGGCGGCCTGTTCGGCCGACCACTTGGCCGGCGTTTCGACCTGGGGCGGCTGGAAATCCGGCCCCACGGCGCAACCGGCCAACAGGCCCAGGCACAGGCCCAGGGCCGCGGCCGACAGGGTCCGTCGGCCGCGCGGCGTTGGTTTCGCAAGCTTATTCATAACGCAATGCCTCAATGGGGTCCAGGCGTGACGCTCGCCACGCCGGGTAGAATCCGAAAATCACGCCGATGGCCGCCGAAACCGCCACGGCCAACACGATGGCCTCGATGGATGTCTCCACCGGCCATTTCAGCACCAGCCGCACCAGGCTTGATCCGCCGTGGCCCAGCACAATGCCCAGCGCCCCGCCGGCCAGGCACAACACCACCGCTTCCACCAGAAACTGGCGCAAGATGTCGCTGCCCCGCGCGCCCACGGCCATGCGCAGGCCGATCTCCCGCGTGCGCTCGGTGACCGAGACCAGCATGATGTTCATGATGCCCACCCCGCCCACCACCAGCGAGATCATGGCCACGCTCAAGAGCAGGTTGGCCATGAGGGTGGCGGTGGAGGAGAGGGTGTCGGTCAGTTCGGTCATGTTGCGGATGGTGAAGTCGTCGTCCTGACCGGGGCGGATGCGGTGGCGTTGACGCAGCAGTTGGCTGATCTCGTCGACGGCCGTGTTTATCTCCGCGGCGCTCCAGGCCGAGACCATGATCTCGTCGACGTCGCTGATGCGGCTGGTGATGGGGGTGTTTTGGGCCTGGGTGCTGGATTGCTCTGGGTAGAGGCTGGTCTGTTCACTGGGGTAGTAGCTGCCGGAGGTGCTGTCGCTGTCGCCGCTGCTGGCGCTTTGGTTGGTGCTGCCCAGCTTGGAGCCGGCCACGCGGTATTTGATCGTCGTCCAGGGGGCCACCAGCACGTCGTCCTGGTCCATGCCCATCATGTTGGCCCCCTTGACGCCCAGAACGCCCACGACCTTGAAGGCCACATCCTTGATGCGCACGCTTTTGCCCACCGGCGACTGGCCCTGGAACAGCTCGCGGGCCACGGTCTGACCCAGCACGCACACGCGCCTGGCCCCGGCCACGTCCTGGTCGGTGAACATCTCGCCCTCGGACATGGCCCCCCAGGCGCGGATGACCAGAAACTCCGGCGTGGTGCCGAACATGTTGGAGGGGGCCCAGTTGCGGTTGCCATAGACGACCTGGGTGCGGGCGCGGACCACCGGCGCGCTCAGGCGCACGCTTTCGCATTCGCGCTTGATGGCCTCGGCGTCCTTGGGCGTGAGTGTGGTGCCGCTGGCCGCGCCGCCGCTGACGCCGTGGGTCTGCAAGGCGCCGGGCCGCACCAGGATCACGTTGGCGCCCATGGTGGCGATGCTTTTTTGCAGGGCGGTGGACGAACCCTGGCCGATCTCCATCATGGCGATGACCGCTCCCACGCCGATGACGATGCCCAGGGTGGTGAGCATGGCCCGCATGGGGTTGCGGCCCAGGGCCTTGAGGGCCATGCGCGATGCGCCGATGAGCTTCATGACGCCTCGCCCTCCGCGCCGTCGGCGACGATGACGCCGTCGCTGATGGCGATGGTGCGCTTGGCGTGACGGGCCACCTCGGCGTCGTGAGTCACCAGGATGATGGTGATGCCGTCTTCTTCGTTGAGTTTGGCAAACATTTGCAGCACTTCCTGGCTGGTTTTGGAGTCCAGGTTGCCGGTGGGCTCGTCGGCCAGGAGCAGCTCGGGCCGATTGATCAGGGCCCGGGCGATGGCCACCCGCTGCTGTTGGCCGCCCGAGAGCTGATTGGGCTCGTGGTGCATGCGTTGAGCCAGGCCCACGCGTTCGAGCATCTCGGCGGCCCGTTTGCGGGCCTGGCGGTCGCCGGGCTGGTCGGCGGCGTAGGCCAGGGGCATGGCGACGTTTTCCAGGGCGCTGGTGCGCGGCAGCAGGCTGAAGTTCTGGAAGACGAAGCCGATTTTCCGGTTGCGCAGCCTGGCCCGCTGATCGGCCGAAAAGCCGGCCACGTCGCGGCCGTCGAGCAGATACTGGCCCGCGCTGGGCCGGTCCAGACAACCCATGATGTTCATCAGCGTGCTCTTGCCCGAGCCAGAAGCGCCCATCAAGGCCACCAACTCACCCTGGGCCACGCCCAGGGAGACGCCCTTGAGCACCGGAACCTGGACTTCGCCTAGGTTATAAGTCTTTGTAATTTCGCGCAATTCTATCAGTTGCACAGGATATGCTCCTTGGCGCGACCGGCGCTTAGTGGGGCGGGCCGCCGCCGCCGGGCCGGCGGGGCATCTTGGGCGTGAAGGGGCTGGCCGCGCCGTCGGACTGGCTGGCCGCAGCGCTTTGCGTCCGCGCGCCTTGGCTGCCGCCGCCGACGATTACGCTCATGCCCTCGCTCAGGTCCGGGCCGCTGATCGCCGTGTGCGTGCCGTCGCTGACGCCCACTTTCACCTTCAGCGGCCGGGCGTAAGCGCCATCGGGAACCCAGATCACGCCGCGTTTGCCCTGGCCGCCGGCGTGAGCGCCGGGCTGGTCTTGCTTTTGCGGCTCGCGAAAGTCCGGCGAGATCGACTCGTCGGCCGGCGTGAAGCGCAACGCCGCGTTGGGCGCCAGCAGCGCGCCGTCCTGACGCTGTTTTTCGAACAACACATTGGCCGTCAGGTAGGGCAAGAGCTTGCCGTCGGAGTTGTCGGTCTGCACCTCCACGGTGTAGCTGACCACGTTTTGGGTCATGGAGGCGTTGAGTCGCAGCTTGCCGACCTGGCCGCTGAAATCGTGGCCGGGGAAGGCGTCGACGGTGAAGCTGACCTTTTGGCCGGGGTGGATGCTGCCGATGTCGGCCTCGTTGACGGCCACCCACAGCTCCATCTTGGTCAAGTCCTTGGCGATCAGAAACAGGCTGGGGGCGCTCATGCTGGAGTTGACGGTCTGGCCGATGTCCACGCGGCGGTCGATGATCACCCCCTTGACCGGCGAGGTGATGGTGCAATAATCCAGGTTGCGCTGGGCCCGCCACAGGGCGGCCTCGGCCTGGGCCAGGCTGGCCTTGGCCTGGAGGATGGCCGCCTCGCCCACGGTCACGTTGGCCTTGGCCGCCTCGAAGGCTGATTGATACGAATCAAAGCTGGCCTGGGAGATGGCCTCCGACGGCCCCAGTTTGCGGGCCCGTTGCCAGTCGCGCTCGGCCTGGCGGAACTTGGCCTTGAGTTGCTCCAGGTCGGCGCGGGCGCTCTGCAGGCTGGCCTTGGATGCGGCGACCTGGGCCTGGGCCTCGGTGACCGAGGCCTGATAAAGGGCGTCGTCGATCTTGGCCAGAACCATGCCGGCCTCCACCGGCGAAGAATAATCGATGGGCTTGCCGTTGGCGTCGACGCCAAAGGAGATGATCTTGCCGCCGACCTGGGCGCCCACGTCGATGACGTCCTCGGGCTCCAGGGTGCCGGTGGCCTCGATGGTCGAAACCAAGTCGCCTTTGGTCACTCGGGCCGTGCGGAACGGGGCGGCGGCCTGGTCGTCCGGGCTGAAGGCCCACAACGCGCCCAGCAAGGCGGCCACGCCGCCCGCCGTCGCGCCAATGATTTTTGTTAACCGTTTCATGAGATACCTTGTTTCCGGTTGGCGATAAACGGTTGTCCGCGTTCGTTGGCTGGCTGAAGGCAAAGCAATCTTCGTGCCACGGTCGACGGTTGCGGGCGGGCGCTTTCAACTGATCCCAGGCCGGCCACGGCGGGGGCGTTGGTGGTTAACCGCTTGCGATAGCTTAAGATAGCCGGCCAAACTTCGCCGCGCCCACGGCTTTTTCACGCCGTCGGTCGCGGGCTGAGTTGGGCGACCTGGCTGTCGCTCGAGGTGGCGTGAAATCTTTGCACAGGGCGCGATAGGCCGGTGCATAAAAAGGTGGCGGCGGCGGGGAAAGACGTGGCCTGATGATTTTGTCGCGTGGTTACGGCATGTTGTCCAGACGTCATCGGCGATGCGCCGCCTCAGTCGGCCTCGGTGCGCCACTTGAGCGCGTTTTGGCAGATCTTGAGCCCGTTGGCCGCGTCGCTGGCCCACAGGTCGCTGCCCACGAAGCGGGCCATGCGTTCGTCCAGGCAGGTGCCGCCGATGATCACCGGCGGGGCAGGCTTGGGCAGTTGGTCGCGCAACAACTCCACGGCTTCTTTCAGGCTGGGCACGCTGGTGGTCAACACGCAGCTTATGCCGATCAGGTCGGGCTTGTGCTCGATGGCCTTTTCCAGGAACGTCTGGGGCGAGACGTCCACGCCCAGGTCGACGACCTCGAACTGGTGGCAGCTCAGCAACAGCGAAAAGAGGTTCTTGCCCAGGTCGTGGATGTCGCCCTGGATGGTGCCGATGATGATCTTGCCGCCGCCGCCGGTAGTGGCGCGTTGGCCCAGATGGGGGCTGAGCGCCTCCATGGCCGCGCGCATGATTTCGCCGGCCATGATCAGGGCGGCGATGAAATAGCGTCCGGTTTCGAACATTTCGCCCACCCGGCGCATGCCTTCCATGAAGCAGGTCAGCAGTTCGGTGGGATCGACGCCCTCGTCCAGCAGTCGTTTCAGTTCGGCCAGGCAGGCGTCCTCGTTGAGCTCGGCGATCTGGCCGACCAGGCGTTGCAGGCGCAGATCCTTGGCGCCGGCCGCGGGGTTTTGCGCTTGCTCAGTCATGCCACACCCCCACCCGGCTGACCAGGGGCATCTTTTCGTGGCTGACGATAAACCAGCCAAAGGCCGCCGGCCGGTCGTCGAAGTCGTGGAACAAGTGCTCGAGCTTGAACACGCTGCGGCCCGGCTCCATGCGCAGCAGCCTGGCCTCGCGCGGGCCGAGGATGGTGGGGATCAAGCGCAATTCGCCTTTTTTGAAGTTGGAGTAGCCTTCCTGGAAAATCAGCCCGGTGAGAACCACGGTGTCGAGCATGGCCTCGACGGTGGGCGAGGCTGGATCGAAGCTGGTGAAGGACACATGCAGGGTGAAGGGCTCGTCGCGGTGCATGATCACCCGCTCGACCAGAATAACCGGGTCGGAGTCCTTCAGGCCCAACAGGGTTTTTTCCAGGCCGGGCGTGCGCTTGACCGAGGCGTTGACGATGCGCACGGCCAGGTTTGCCTCGTCGGCCAGCACCTGGCCCAAGGCGTCCAGGCCGAAATAGCTGGCCGCCACGCCGATCTTGCGCACGAAGGTGCCGCTGCCCTGCACCCGCCGCACCAGGCCTTCTTCCTCCAGCACGGTGACGGCCTGGCGGGCGGTCATGGCGCTGACGCCGAAAGTCTTGGCCAGGGCCGATTCGGCCGGCAGCCTGTCGCCGGGGGCGTAAGCGCCGGTGGAAATCTTCTGGCGCAGGATGTTGGCCATCTGGGCGTAGGCGGGCAGGCTGGACGACTTGTCGATCTTGTGCTCGGCTATGGCTTGCGCTCCAGATTTATTTAGTAAATACGCCTGGTTATTCCGGGCTGCATTTTTGGGCATGACCATGGCGACCACTTGTGACTGAGTTGATTGCCGTTTTAAAAATATATTGCACGCCGTCGGATCGCGTCAACGGCCCTTGGCCCCCAACGCCGCCGGCCCGACGGCCTGTCTTGTCACAGACTATAACGCAAACGCACCCATTTTAAAACTGCTTGGTTATCAGCTCGTTAAGCCGGGCTGGTGAAAATACGCGCAAAAAATCGAACCATGTTCATTTTTCTGTGGCGCTCTTCTATAAGACTATAATAATATATAGGCAGGACGGCAACAGGAGAATGACTTGACCGACGATCGCCTCAAAATTGTCACTTGCAACGCCCTGGCCCACGTGATGCAGGCCCTGGCCGGGGAAGGGGCTTCGTGCACGGTCATGGATATCGCCCTGCATCTGAAGCCCGAGCGCCTGCGCGAAAAGCTTCAGGAGACCGTGGCCGAGTTGGAGGAGCCGGGCCTGACCATCGCCTTTGGTTATGGCCTGTGCGGCCGGGGGCTGGAGGGCGTTTGTTCGGCCAAGAGCACACTGGTGCTGCCCCGGGTCGACGACTGCGTGGGCGCGTTGCTGGGCTCGCGGGCCAGGCATCGGCGCATCCTGGCCGACAGGGCGGGCTGCTATTTCCTGGAGCCCCGCTGGCTCGACACCGAGCTCAACATCTTCGAGCAGATGAAAAAAGGCCTGGATCGCATCCCGCCCCAGCGGCGCAAGGGGCTGATCAAGGCGGCGCTGCACCACTACGACGCCCTGGTGCTGCTGGCCGGCCACGGCGACGAGGGCCAGGCCCGCCAGCGTTGCCAGGCCCTGGCCGAGGAATACGACTTGGAACTGATGCGGCGGCAAACCGATCTGGGGCTGTTGACGCGCCTGCTGCGCGGGCCGTGGAGCGAGGACGAGTTTGTCATCGCGCCGCCGGGCAGCCCGATACCGTTGTTCTAGATAAGATTTAAGAAAACAGGTGAAGACATGATAATTATTGGAGAAAAAATCAACGGCACGCGCAAGGCGGTGGCCCAGGCCATCCGCGAACGCGACGCGGCCTTCATCAAGGAACTGGCCCAGAGCCAGGCCCAGGCCGGCAGCCACTACCTGGATGTCAACGCCGGCACCTCGCCCGAGCGCGAGCCCGATGACATGGCTTGGCTGGTCGAGACCATCCAAGAGGCCTGTGAACTGCCCCTGTGCCTGGACAGCGCCAACCCCAAGGCCCTCAAGGCCGGCCTGGCCCTGGTGAACAAAACGCCCATCATCAACTCCGTCAGCGGCGAGCAACCGCGCATCGACGGCGTTTTGCCCCTGGCCCTGGAGCACAAGACCGGCCTGATCCTGCTGGCCCTCGACGACAAGGTGGGCATCCCGGCCACCAGCGAAGGCCGCCTGGAGATCGTCCACCGCCTGGTGGGCCTGGCCAAGGACGGCGGCCTGGCCGAGGATCAACTGCACGTCGACCCCCTGGTGACGGCCATCAGCACCGGCACCAACAACGGCCTGATCACCTTCGACGCCATCGCCAAGACCCGCCAGGCCTATCCGGCGGCCCACATCACCTGTGGGCTGAGCAACATCTCCTTTGGCATGCCCCTGCGGCCGCTGATCAACCAGACCTTTTTGGGCATGTGCATCATGCACGGGCTCGACAGCGCCATTGTCGACCCCAACGACCACCAGTTGCTGGGGGTGATGCTGGCCGCCGAGATGCTGGTGGGCAAGGACAAATTCTGCCAAAACTTCAGTCGGGCCTACCGGTCCGGCCGAATCGGCCCTAAAACCAATTAGCCAGTTAAGGAGGCCCATAAATGGCTGATTTGAAAGAACTTGTAAGTGCAGTCGTCGAGATGCGCGAGGACGAGGCCATGGCCTTGACCAAGAAGCTCCTGGCCGACGGAACGCCGCCCTTGGCGGTCTTCGACGCCTATCAGGCCGCCCTGGAGGAGATCGGCAAGCGCTTCGAGCAACAGCTTTACTTCATCCCCGAGCTGATCATGTCCGGCGAGATGATGAAGGCCGCTTCCGAGATCATCAAGCCCCTGTTGGCCGACCAGAGCGGCGGCCAGGGCAAGCAACGCCTGGGCAAGGTGGTCATCGCCACCGTCGAAGGCGACATCCACGACATCGGCAAGAATATCGTGGCCATGATGATGGACCTGGGCGGCCTGGAAGTGCGAGACTTGGGCGTGGATGTGCCCGCCGATCGCATCATCGCCGAGGCCAAGGATTTCGGGGCCGACATCATCGGCCTCAGCGGCCTGCTGACCCTGGCTTTCGATCCCATGAAGCAGGTGGTCGAAAAGCTCCAGGCCGAGGGCCTGCGCGACAAGATCAAGGTGATCATCGGCGGCGGCCAGATGGACGAGCAGGTGTGCAAGTACGTGGGCGCCGACGCCTTTGTCACCGACGCGGTGGCCGGCGTCAACTACTGCAAGGGCTGGCTGGCCTGACCGGCGACGCCAATGGCCGTCATCCCAAGGCCCGTGGATGACGCGCAATGCCCCGCTTATGGCAGAGAGGGAGAAAAACCATGACTGACGGTTGGGACAAGATGACCCCGGCGCAACGACAGGACGCCTTTTTGGCCCAATGGGCCAGCGGTGAAGGCGTGCCCTTTGTCGACGAAAAGGCCAAGGCCGGTTACCAGGCCCGCGCCAAACTGATGTGCGACGCCTTCCAGTTGGTGAAGTCGCCCCAGCGCGTGCCGATCGTGCCGCTGACCACCTTCGCGCCGACCATGCTGGCCGGCTATGGCGGCAAGCAGGCCATGTACGACCCCCACGCGGTGGGCAAGGCCTTTTTGGATTTCGCGCTGAAGTATGACGCCGACGCCGCTGGCGCCGCGCCCATGATCATGTACGGCCCCACCCTGGAGGCGCTGGGCTATCAACTCTACAAGTGGCCCGGCCACGGCGTGCCCGAGCACCTGTCGTACCAGTTTGTCGAAAAAGAATACATGAAGGCCGACGAGTACGACCATCTGATCACCGACCCCACCGACTTTTGGCTGCGTTCGTGGATCCCCAAGACCCACGCCGCCCTGGCCGCCCTGGCCGACATGGCCCCGATCTATGGCACGATGGAGCTGCCCATGAGTTCGTCGTGGCTGATCTCGCTGGGAACGCCGCCGGCCCAGGAGGCCCTCAAGGCCCTGATGGAGGCCAGCCGCCTGTGCTTCGAGTGGATCAATGCGCTTGGCCCCTATCTGGGCCAGATCATGGGCCACGGCTATCCGTTCTACGCCGGCGGCGCGACCAAGGCCCCCTTTGACGTGCTCAGCGACTCTTTCCGTGGCACCACGCCCCTGATGATGGACCTCTACCGCCGGCCGCAAAAGGTGCTGGAGGCCGTCGAACGCCTGGTGCGGCCGATGATCACCACCGGCGTCAGCGGCGCGGTGGCCAACAACAACCCCATGGTCTTCATCCCCCTGCACAAGGGGGCCGACGGCTTCATGTCCGACGAGCAGTTCCAGAAGTATTATTGGCCCACCCTCAAGGCCGTGATGTACGGCCTGGCCGAGCACGGTTGCGTGCCTTGCTGCTTCGTGGAGGGCGGCTACAACCAGCGTCTGGAGTATCTGGCCGAAACCTCCGACATCCGCTGCCTCTATCTGTTCGACCGCACCGACATGGCCAAGGCCCGCCAGATCCTGGGCGGCAAGGTCTGCATCGGCGGCGGCTTCTCGGTGTCGTTGCTCCTCACCGGCACGCCCGAGCAGGTCCGCGAGGAGACCAAGAAGCTGCTGGACGTGGCGGCCGGCGACGGTGGCTACATGCTCAGCATCGGCTGCGCCCTGGATGAGGCCAAGGATGCGACGATGAAGGCTTTTGTTGACGCGGGCATGGAGTTTGGCAAATATTGACGGCCGGCCGCGCCCGCGCGGGGCGGTCGTCCCTTGCGGTAGGCCATGGGCATGCTTTCCCGCGTGGGCGCGACGGGCAAAGGTTGACCTTGGCCTGGCGATAAGCCGGGTCAAGGGGGCTGGGCGTCGGTTGGCGATTCCGACCACCAGCCTGAACGCGGCAAGATCAACACGGGAGAGAGAGGGTTAGAGATGATCAACGCGATAAAGAAGATGGCCCTGGGCGTCGCCGCGGCGGCGCTGGTGCTGGCCGCCTCCGGCGCGGCCATGGCCTTTGGCCACTACACCCCCGGCGCGCTGGGCCTTGGCGCGGCCACCCTGCCGCCGCCGGGCTTTCACTACACCATCTACAACATTTTCTACAACGCCGACACCATGATCGACGACAACGGCAACGAGTCCAACGTCGGCCTGGACCTCAACGTCTTCGCCAGCGCCCATCAGTTCACCTACATGACCGACTACAAGTTCCTGGGCGCCGAGTTCGGCTTCGACATGATCGTGCCCCTGGTCTCGACCAACATCGAGATCCGCGCCGCCGGCGTCGACGACAGCCAGTTCGGCATTGGCGACCTCTACTTCGAGCCCTTCGTGCTGGCCTGGCGCAAGCCCCAATGGGACGTGGCCTTCGCCCTGGGCTTCTACGCCCCCACCGCCGACAGCGGCGGGTCGGCCTCGCCCGGCCTGGGCTACTGGTCGTTCATGGAGACCCTGGGCGCGACCTACTACTTTGACCAGGCCCGCACCTGGTCGGTCTCGCTGCTCACCCGCTGGCTGCAAAACACCGAATCCCGCGACAGCGACGTGACCCAGGGGGCCAACGTCGTGGCCGAGTACGGCGCGGGCAAGACCATTTCCCTCAGTCGGGATCTGCTGTTCCAGTTCGGCGTTTCGGGCTACACCAACCTGCAACTGACCGACAACAGCGGCACGACCAACGACGACGTCCGCGCCCGCTCCAACGCCGTGGGCCCGGAGATCCATTTCACGCTGCTCAAGCCGCTGGTGTTGCAGGCCTATCTGCGCTACCTGTTCGAGTATGGCACGGAGGCCACCAGCGAGGGCCAGACGTTGTGTCTGACCTTGATCGGCTCTTTCTAAAGGGCCGGCACGGCGCGCGGGGCCGCTTTGGCCTCGCGCCGCTCAGTTGAGAAAAAGCGGGGCGGGGAGGATTGTCCCTCCTTTGCCAACCAACCGGAATCTCTTCTCTCCGCCCCGCCATCCAGCCCCCCGGAGGATCGACTTGCCAGCCCAAACCAGCGCAACGGTTCACGTCTTGCCCGATGGCCCCACGATCATCGCGCCTCTGGGGGCCAAATTGTCCGACGTGCTTGTCGAGGCCGGCCTGAGCCTGGCCATGGACTGTGGCGGCAAGGGCCTGTGCGGCCGCTGCCTGGTCTGGGTGGAGGGCGCGGTCTCGGCCGTGGAGCCCGAGGAGGCCAAGCAGATCGACCCGGCGCTGTTGGCGCGGGGCCATCGCCTGGCCTGTCAGGCCAGGGTGGCCGGGGAGTTGAACGTGCGCCTGCCCGAGCCCGAGCGCCTGGACGCCAAGGCCTGGCGCATCGAGGGCGACGAGGACGGCCCGCCGGCCATGACCGAGCCGGCGCTGAACGGCATTGATCTGCATCTCCCGGCCCCCAGCCTGCAAGACCCGCGCTCCGACCAGCGCCGCCTGGAGGACGCGCTCGCCGCCGCCGGTCGGCCCGAGGCCCGCCTCGACGATCCACTGGCCGCCGGGCAGCTCTCGCGCCTGGCCCGCGAGGCGGGCTGGCGTCTGCGGGCGGTTTTGCGCGGTCGGCGCGTGGTGGGCGTGGGGCCGTGGGGTCAGCCGGCCCTGGGCCTGGCCGTGGACCTGGGCTCGACCAAGCTGGCGGCCTATCTCTGCGACATGGAAAACGGGGCCATCCTGGCGGCCAAGGGCATGCTCAACCCCCAGGCCAGCTTCGGGGCCGACGTGGTCACCCGCCTGCAACGGGCCATCGCCAAGCCCGACGACGGCCGGCGCTTGACGGCGATGATCCGCCAGGCCATCGACGATCTGGCCGGCGAGATGACCCGCCAGGCCGGCGTTGAACGCCAGCGCGTCATGGCCATGAGCCTGGTGGGCAATAGCGTCATGACTCATCTTTTCCTTGGCCTGCCCCTGGCCCAACTGGCCGCGCCGCCCTTCGTGGCCTGCCTGGATCAACCCCTGGATCTGCCGGCCGAACGTCTGGGCCTGCGCCTGGCCCCGGGGGCGCTCGTCCACCTGCCGCCGCTGGTGGGCGGCTTTGTCGGCTCCGACAACGTGGCCATGATCATGGGCGCGGGCCTGGACGGGGCCGAGCGCTGTCGGCTGGGCCTGGATATCGGCACCAACACCGAGGTGACCCTGAGCGTGCCCGGCCGCGACAAGCCGCTGCTCATCGCCTCGGCGCCCTCGGGCCCCACCTTCGAGGGCGCCCACCTCAGCGCGGGCATGCGGGCCATGGCCGGTGCCATCCATCGCGTTGGCGTCGAGGGCGGACGCTTGGCGGTCCAGACCATCGACGGCTCGCCGCCGGCCGGCGTCTGCGGCTCGGGCGTCATCGACGCCGTGGCCGAGCTCAACCGCCACGGCCTGATCAACAAGCTGGGCCACCTGGACCGCGGCCACCCGTTGGTGCGCGTCGACGGCACGGGCGCACGCTTCGTGCTGGCTGGGGCCGATCAGTCGGCCCACGGCGCGGAGGTGGCCATCAGCCAGGCCGATATCGGCCAGGTGCAACTGGCCAAGGCGGCCATCCGCGCGGCGGGGCAGACGCTTCTGGCCCTGGCCGGCCTGAGCGAAAGCGACCTGGAGGAGGTGGTGCTGGCCGGTTCCTTCGGCAGCAATTTCGGGGTGGAAAACGCCAAGGCCATGGGTTTGATCCCCGACGTGGCCGGCGCGGTCTATCGCCAGGTGGGCAACGCCGCCGGCGTGGGCGCGCGCTGGGCACTGCTGGACATGGCCGCCCGCCGCCGCGCCCTGGCCATCCCGGCCAAGGCCCAATACGTGGAGTTGACAGGCGAAAGCCGCTTCAACGGCCTGTTCGCCCGCAACTTGGCCTTTCCCGCCCTGGCCGACCGCTCAGTCCAGGCCCAGGCGCTTTAGTTTGTAGATCAACCCCCGCCGGGTGATGCCCAGGATATCGGCCGCCTTGGTGCGGTTGCCGCCGGTCTGGGCCAAGGCCAGGCGGATGGCCTCCACCTCGCTTTGCTCCAAGGTCTTGACGGCCGGCGGCGTGGCTGTTGCCGGCGGCGCTGGGCCGGGCGACGCGCTTGCCGCGCCCTGGCGCACGGCCGGGGGCAGGTGCTCGGGCAGGATCACGTCGGTCTGGCTGAGCAGGCCGGCTCGCTCCATGGCGTTGGCCAACTCGCGCACGTTGCCGGGCCAGTGGTGGGCTTGCAGGGCTTGGGCCGCCGCCCGCGAAAGGCGTTTGTCGCCGCCGGCCAAAAAACGTCGCGCCAGGGGCAGGATGTCCTCGGGCCGCTGGCGCAGGGGCGGCGCTTCGATGGCCACCACGTTGAGCCGATAATAGAGGTCTTGCCGAAAACGCCCCGCCGCCGCCTCGGCCTGGATGTCGTGGTTGGTGGCGGCGATCAGCCGAAAATCCGAGGCCAGCTCGCGGTCGCCGCCCACCGGCGTCACCCGGCCGGTCTCGATGGCCCGCAACAGGGCCGGCTGCAACTCCAGGGGCATGTCGCCGATTTCATCCAAAAACAGCGTGCCGCCGTCGGCCTCGCGAAAGCGGCCCAGCCGCCGGGCCGATGCGCCGGTGAAAGAGCCGCGTTCGTGGCCGAAAAGTTCGCTGGCCAGCAGGCCGGCCGGGATGGCCGCACAGTTGACGGCCACCAGGGGCTTGGCGGCGCGCGGGCTGTGGCGATGGATCAAGCGGGCCAGCACCTCCTTGCCCGCGCCGCTTTCACCGGTGATCAGCACGCTGGCCGTGCTGGCGGCGGCCTTCAGGGCCTGGGCCAGGGCCGCCCGCCAGGCCGGGGCCTGGGCCACCAGGCCGTGCAGGGCCTGGGGCGGCAGGTCGTCGTCGGCGGTTTGCTCGGCCGGGCCGACGACCTCGGCCACGGCGGCCAAGAGTTGGTCGCTGTCGACCGGCTTGGCCAGGTAATCCACCGCGCCCAGCTTGAGGGCGCGCACGGCCTGGCCCACCTCGGCATGGGCGGTTATCAGCAAAAATGGCAGGTCCGGGCGCTCGCGGCGGCCGCGGCGCAATAGCTCCAGGCCGTCCAGGCCGGGCAGGCGCACGTCGCAGAGCACCAGCTCCGGCCGTTTGGCTTCGATCATTTGCAGGGCCTGGAGGCCATCGGCGGCGGCGATGGTTTCGTAGCCGGCCCTGGACAGGGCCTGGGCGTAAAGCTGGCGATAGCCCGCCTCGTCATCGACGATCAGCACCAGTTTACTCACTGGCCCTCGCCTCGGCCCGGGGCCGGTTTGACGCCCTGGATCGTCACCGTCGCGCCCTGGCCCGGTTGCGATTCCATGGCCACGCTCCAGCCGTGCTCCTCGACAAAACGCTTGACAATGGCCAGGCCCAGGCCATGACCAGAGGCGTCACCAGATACATATGGCTTGAATATCTTTGGCAAAAGATCGGATGGCACGCCCGCGCCGCGATCCTTGACCATAAGCGTGGCCGTCTCGCCCTGGCGGACTAGGGCGACGCTTATCTCATCACCGGGCCGGGAGGCGCGCAGGCTGTTGAGCAACAGGTTGACCAGCACCTGGCGCAGCATCTCTTCGTCGGCCAGGATGGGCCAAGGCGGGCAGTCGATGCGCGTGACGACCCCGGCGGCCTCCAGGTCGGGCTTGATGAGCTGGGTGACTTTTTCGGCCAGGGCGGCCAAGTCGACCGGGGCGATGTTGGGTTGTCGTCGGCTGGCGAAGGTCATGAAGCCGCCCAAGCGGGCGCTGGCCTTGTCGGCCTCGTCGATGATGTCGATGAGCATCTGGCGGCTTTGAGCCGGCTGATCGGGCTGGTCGGCGATCTGCTGGGCCAGGCCCAGGATGATGCCCAGGGGGTTTTTGGTCTCATGGGCCAGGCCGGCGGCGGCCAGGCCAAGGTCTTCGAGGTGTTCGCGGCGGGCTCGTTCGGCCTTGAGCTGCTCGGCCAAAAGCGCCCCGCGAATGGCCATGACCCAGGCCGCCAGACTGGCTACGATGAAGCACAGGGCGATGGTTACGGTGATGAAAAGCGCCGTGATGGCGCGGGGATGGCCAGGGCGTTCCGGCGGCGGGCGAAAGCCCACCAGCAAGGTTTGGCCGGCCGGGTCGTGGCCGGGCAGATGAAGCCTGCGCCAGATCAACAGGCGGCCGTCGACGGTCATGTCGCCTTCAGGGGTGGGCAGATTTTGAGGGCGGGGGCCGCCGCCGGCGCTGAAAATCGCCTCGTCGCCTTGGCGCAGCTCGACAAAGCTGATGGGCGAGGCGCTGATGAAGCTTTTGAGCAGATTGTTGGCTTGCGTGCGGTTTTCCGGCTTGTATTCGGCCAGCGCCGCGAAAGCGCCGTCCATGGCGTCGACCAGGCCCATGACGCGCTGGTGGGCCAGGCGGTCAAAGGTCTGGTTGATGTCGCTCCAGCGGTGCCAGGCCCACAGAAAAAGGGCGCTGACCATCAGGATGGTGACGATGATTGGCGTGCGGTATGTCGTCAGTATGGCGGGCGTTTTCACGGATAAAGGCTCGTTGTCGGCCGGCTTCGTTCGCCGGCGCGGGGCCGGGGAGCGAATGCCTGGCCGTTGGGGGGCCGGTTATTCGGAGATGCCGATTTCCTTGGCCACTTCCAGCAGGTTGCGATCGGGTTGGTTGCCGCAGGCGTCGACGATGTTGTTGGAGAAATCGTCGATGGTCTGCCAACGAATGACCGTATCGCCCGAAACGCCGCTCAGGTAGCCGTCCAACCACAACAGGACCAGGCCGGCGGTCTCCTCGTCACTCTTGGCCAGGCCCATGATGAAGTCCTGGCAGGTGAGGGCCCCGAAGTCCACGTCGTCGACGTTTTGCTTTTGGGCCATTGCCGCCGAGGAAAAAATCGCCAACAGACTCAGACACATGACAAGCGCCACGATCTTTTTCATTGTTTTTCGCTTTCTTAAATTATGCGTAACGGTCAATTGGCAGGCGCTGTTCAAATAAAAACCGCACTCGATTCAATGTTCATCATGCCAGGCCCAAAGTCAATGCTTATCGCCGGCCGCCGCGCCTTGGCCCGCCCCCATAAAAAAACATTGTCATGATCAACAAAAGTATATGATAATAGCGGCGCGGCAAGTTAGTCACCCAAACGTCAGCGCGGTGGGCCGTGGCGGGCAATGTCGCCCGTCGCCGGGCGTGGCCGCGCGCGCAAAAAAGGGGGGATGAATGGCGGGCGAGTTTTACGCGCGGCCCAAGGACGGCGCGCCCGAGGATCAGTGGCAAACCATCGAGGAGCACCTGACCAACGTGGCCGAGGAGGCCGGGCGCATGGCCTTGGCCTTTGGCGCGGGGCCGTGGGGCCGGGCGGCGGGGCTGCTGCACGATCTGGGCAAATATTCCGAGGCCTTTCAACGGCGGCTGCGCGGCGGCCCAAAGGTCGATCACTCCACGGCCGGGGCCCGGCGGGCGCGGGCGCTGTTCGGCCCTGGCTGGGGCAAGCTGCTGGCCTACGCCATCGCCGGCCACCACGCCGGTTTGGCCAACGGCAATGATGGCTCGCCATCCGATTTGGTCAGCCGTTTGGGCGAAAGCCGTCGCAAACGCCAGATCGAACCATACGAGCGTTTCGACCCGCGCTTGCTGGCCGATTTGTCGCTGGTCGCGCCGCCGCTCAAGCGCGACGACGAGCGAAGCGGTTTTCAGGCGGCCTTTTTCGCGCGGATGATTTTTTCGTGCTTGGTCGACGCCGACCGCCTGGATTCCGAGCGCTTCACCAGCCCGGACAAGGCCGCCTGGCGCGACGGCTGGCCCGACGTCGATCAGCTATGGACCCGGTTGGAGGCCTTTTTGGCCGGGCTGCGGGCCAAGGCCGCGGCCTCGCCGCTCAACAAGCGCCGCAACGAGATCCTCGACGCTTGCCTGGCCGCCGCCGATCAGCCGCCGGGCCTGTTTTCGCTGACCGTGCCCACCGGCGGCGGCAAGACCTATTCGTCGCTGGCCTTCGCCCTGCGCCACGCCCACGGGCACGGCCTGCGCCGGGTCATTTACGTGATCCCCTACACCAGCATCATCGACCAGAACGCCAGCGTGATGCGCGACGCCCTGGGCGACGACGCCGTGTTGGAGCATCACTCCAGCCTGCCCGTCAACGACGACCAGAAAGACGACGGCGCGGCCTTCCGGCGCGGCGACCTGGCCGCCGAAAACTGGGACGCGCCGCTGGTGATCACCACCAACGTGCAGTTTTTCGAATCGCTGTTCGCCAACAAGCCGGGCAAGTGCCGCAAGTTGCACAACATCGCCGGCAGCGTGATCATCCTCGACGAGGCGCAGATGCTGCCCCGCGACCAACTGCGGCCTTGCCTGGCGGCCCTGCGCGAGCTGACGCTGAATTATGGTTGCAGCGTGGTGCTCTGCACGGCCACCCAGCCGGCCTTTGGCGACGCCGAGACCTTCGACTCCCTGGCCATGCGCCCGCGCGAGCTGGCCCCCGACCCGGAGCGGCTTTACGACGAGTTCCGGCGGGTGAGGGTGGTGTTGGAGGGCATGCTCTCCGCCGACGAACTGGCTGGCCGCCTGGCCGCCCACGATCAAGTCTTGTGCGTGGTCAACACCCGCCGCCACGCCCGCGACGTCTTTCGCCGGCTGGCCGCCGGGCGGCCCACGGGCCAGGTTTATCATTTGAGCACCCTGATGCACGCCACCCACCGCCGGGCCAAGCTGGAGGCGATCCGCGCCGATCTGGCCGCCGGACGGCCTTGCCTGGCAGTCAGCACCCAGCTGGTGGAGGCTGGCGTGGACGTGGACTTCCCCCACGTTTACCGGGCCATGGCCGGCCTGGATTCGCTGGCCCAGGCCGCCGGCCGCTGCAACCGCGAGGGCCGCCTGGCCGAGCTGGGCCTGCTGCACGTGTTTGATTGTGACAAACAAGAATATAAGCCGCCCCACAGCCTGATCGCGCCGATGGAGGAGGGCCGCGGGGTGCTGCGCCGTTGCGCGGCGGGCGACGACCTTTTGTCGTTGGCCAACATCGGCGACTATTTCGCGGGGCTGTATCACCGGCACAAAGACCGGCTAGACGTGGGTGATATCTTGGCCGAGTTGGCCCCAGGGGCAAAGAACGCCGACTTTCCCTTCGCCACCGTGGCCGATTTGTTCAAGTATTTCGACAGCCCCGGTCAGCCACTGTTGGTCTGCGACGAAAACCTGCGCCGGAGAATCGTTGACGGCCTGCGCCACGCGCCCAACCCCGGGCTTTTTCTGCGCCGGGCCCAGCCCTGGCTGGTGCAGATCTACGATCACGAGATCGGGCAACTGGAGCGCAAGGGCGCGGTTTCGCGGGTGGTGGAGGGCGGTCTGGCCGTGCTGGAAGAGCCAGCGCTCTACCGCGATGACGTGGGCCTGGATATCGACCTTGACGCGCCAGGCGATCCCAACAAGACATATTATTGAAACCCGTCCTGGTTTGATTCATTCAGCGAAAAAACGGGAGGATGCCTATGAGCAAGGGCGTGGCCCTGCGGGTGGGCGGCGATTACGCCTGCTTCACCCGGCCGGAAATGAAGGTCGAGAGGGTGTCGTATGAGGTGATGACGCCCTCGGCCGCCAGGGGGATCCTGGAGGCCATTCACTGGAAACCCAGCATCCGCTGGATAGTAGAGCGCATCCACGTGCTGCGCGACATTCGCTTCACCAACCTACGGCGCAACGAGCTGGGCTGCAAGATGAGCGTCTCCGGCGCGGCCATCAAGCGCGCCGTCTCGGAGGGCGAGGCCATGGGCGTTTTCATCGAGGAAGAGCGCCAGCAGCGCGCCGCGGCCATCCTCAGGGATGTGGAATACGTCATCGAGGCGCGTTTCGAATTCACCTCCGAGGCCGACAACAACGAAGGCAAGCACCTGGACATCTTCAATCGCCGCCTGGAAAAGGGTCAGTGCTTCCACCGGCCTTACCTGGGTTGCCGCGAGTTCGCCGCCTGGTTCGCCCCGCTGGATGGCGATATCCCACCCTCGCCCCTGCGCGGTGAAAAAGACCTGGGCCTGATGCTGTGGGACATCGATTTTGGCGGTCACGAGCCCATGCCGCGCTTTTTCCGCGCCGTGCTCAACGACGGTGTGCTGGCGGTCCCGCCGCCGGAGGCCATGGAGGGGCGGCCGTGATCCTGCAAGCGTTGCGAAAATATTATGAGCGCCTGACGCGCGACCCCCGCCGTGACGTGCCACTGCCCGGTTTTGGCCTGGCCAAGATCAGCTTCGCCCTGGTGCTGAGCGCCGATGGCGAGTTGGTCGACGTGCACGATCTGCGCGAGCAAAAGGGCAAAAAGCTCGCGCCCAGGCCCCTGCAAACGCCCCAGGCCGTCAAGCGCACCGTGGGCGTGGCCGCCAATTTCCTCTGGGACAACACCGGCTACGTGCTGGGCGTCGACGGCAAGGGCAAGCTGGAGCGCACGGCCCAGACCCACCAGGTCTTCAAGGCGCTTTGCCGCCAACTGCTGGCCGAACTGGACGACGCCGGCGCGCGGGCCGTGCTGGTCTTTCTGGAGCGCTGGCGGCCCACGCCCGAGCCCGCGCTGCCCGGCGATGCGTTGTGGAAGGATGTTTGCGACCAAAACCTGGTTTTTGTTCTGGATGGCCAACGGGGCTATATCCACGAAAGGCCGGCGATAAAGGAAGCCTGGTTGGCCCACTGCCTGAAAAACCCCGACGCCCTCGAAGGCCAATGCCTGGTCAGCGGCGAGATGGGCCCGCTGGCCCGGCTGCATCCGGCCATCAAGGGCGTCTGGGGCGCGCAAAGCTCGGGGGCCAATCTGGTTTCGTTCAACCTGGATGCTTTTGCCTCTTATGGCAAGAGCCAAAGCTACAACGCGCCGGTGGGCGAGGCCGCGACCTTTGCCTACACCACGGCCCTGAATAATCTGTTGGCCGAGGGTAGCAAGCAGCGCATCCAGATCGGCGACGCCTCCACGGTTTTTTGGAGCGAAAAGGCCTCGAAGCTGGAAGACACCTTGGGCTCGTTGTTTGGCGCCTCGCCCGAGAAGGCCGATGATGACGACCACGAAGCGGAAGACTCGTCACTGACCGATAATGTGGGCTTGTTCCTCAAAGCCGCCCGCGACGGCGTGCCCGACGACGCGCCCGAGGCCCGCAATCCATTCTATATATTGGGCCTATCGCCCAACGCCTCGCGGATTGCGGTGCGCTTTTGGCATGCCAGCAGCGTGGGGCAGATGGAACGGCGTCTGGGCGAATACCTCGACGATATAACCATCGTTCGTCAATACGATAATCAGCCCGAATATCCGCCGCTGTGGCTTTTGCTGCGCCAGACCGCCGTCCAGGGCAAGGCCGAAAACATCCCGGCCCAACTGGCCGGCGAGGTGGCGCGGGCCGTCTTCGAGGGCTCGGCCTTGCCGAGCAGCCTGCTGGCCGCGCTGATCGGCCGCGTCCGCGCCGACGGCGATATGGGCTACCTACGCGCGGCCCTGCTCAAGGCCTATTTTTGCCGCCGGCGGCGGCTGGACAAATCCCACGCCAACGATTCCCCGATCATGGAGGTCAAAGTGAGCTTGGACATCGAAAACAAGACTCCGGCCTATCTGTTGGGCCGGCTGTTCGCCGTGCTGGAAAAATTGCAGGCCGACGCCATTCCCGGCGTCAATTCGACCATTCGCGATCGCTACATGTCTTCGGCCTCCAGCGCGCCGCAGGCCACTTTTCCCCAGCTTTTGCGCTTGGCCCAGGCCCATATTAAAAAAAGCGACTGGGGTTGGAAGTATGACGAGCGCATCAAGGAAATACTAAACGACATCGATGCGTTTCCCAAGACGTTGAGCATGGAGCAACAGGGCTACTTCTTCCTGGGTTACTACCACCAAGTCGTTGACCTGTTTGCTAAAAAATCAAAAGAATCCGCCAGCCAAGATCAAGCCGGCCAACGGGACGAGGAGGAATAACATGAGCCAGGTTCTGGAAAATCGCTACGAGTTTGTCTATCTGTTCGACGTGGAAAACGGCAACCCCAACGGCGACCCCGACGCCGGCAACATGCCCCGCCTGGACCCCGAGACCAACCACGGCCTGGTCACCGACGTGTGCCTCAAGCGCAAGGTGCGCAATTACGTGCAGTTGGCCAAGGAAGAAGCCGCCGGCTTCAAGATCTACGTCAAGGAAAAAGCCCTGCTCAATCAGCTCCACGAGCTGGCCTATGTCAACAACCCCGACATCGAGCGGCCCGACAAAAAGAAGCTGCCCAAAAAGCAAGAGGAAGCCCAGAAAATCACCCGCTGGATGTGCGACAATTTTTACGATATCCGCACCTTTGGCGCGGTCATGAGCACCGAGATCAACGCCGGCCAGGTGCGCGGGCCGGTGCAGTTCAACTTCTCGCGCAGCGTCGAGCCCATCCTGCCCATGGAGATCAGCATCACCCGCATGGCCGTGACCAACGAGGCCGATCTGCAAAAAGAGCGCACCATGGGCCGCAAGCACATCGTGCCCTACGCCCTTTATCGCGGCGAAGGCTATGTCTCGGCCCCGCTGGCCCAGCAGACCGGCTTTGGCCCCGACGACCTGGAGCTTTTGTGGGAGGCGCTGTGCAACATGTTCGAGCACGACCGCTCGGCGGCCCGGGGCAAGATGAGCGCCCGGCGGCTCTATGTCTTCAAGCACGATTCGCGCTTGGGCAGCGCCCCGGCCCAGAAGCTCTTCGACCTGGTGCGCGTGGCGCGTAAAGACGCCGAGGCCAAAGCGCCGGCCCGGTCTTTCGGCGACTACCAGGTGAGCGTCGACCGCGCCGGCCTGCCCCAGGGCGTGACCGTGGAAGAGATGCTCTAGGGCCATGTGGGACGAAGCCGACCTCGTGCCGCTGAGCGCCTTGCAGCACTGGATCTATTGCCCGCGCCAATGCGGCTTGATCTACCTGGAGCGGGTCTGGGCCGAGAATCGCTTCACCGCCGAGGGCCGGCTGCTGCACGAAAAGGCCCACGAGGCCGGCTATGAAACGCGGGGACAGGTCCGCATCGCGCGCGGCCTGTCCCTGCGCTCCGAGGCCCACGGCCTGGTGGGCGTGGCCGATGTGGTGGAGTTTCATCGGGCTGACGGCCACTGGCTAGCCTTTCCGGTGGAGTACAAACGCGGCCGGAGTAAGGATCACGCCGCCGACCGCGCGCAGCTTTGCGCCCAGGCCCTGTGCCTGGAGGAAATGCTGGGCCAACATATCGCCGCTGGGGCGCTTTTTTACGGCCAAAGCCGTCGCCGGCAAGACGTGGATTTTGACGCGGCCCTGCGCGGCCAGACCATCGCCACCATCGCCCAGGTGCGGGCCATGCTGCGCCTGGGCCGCACGCCACCGCCGCCCAACGACAAGCGCTGCCCACAATGCTCGCTGCGCCAGGCCTGCCTGCCCGCCATCTGCGGCACGGGCCTGGGTTCGGCCGCCTGGCTGGCGCGCAAGATCAGCCGAGCCTTGGAGGAGCCATGAAGCACCTGCTGAACACGCTGTTTCTGACCCGTGACGACTTGCAATTGGTCAAGGACGGCCAGAGCCTTTTGGTCAAGCAGGGCAATGAAGTGCTCTTGCGCAAGCCCGTGCACATGCTGGGCGGGGTGATCAGCCTGGGCCGCTCGTACATAACGCCCCAGGCCATGGCCTTTTGCGCCGAAAACGATGTGGCCCTGAGCCTGCTTTCGCCCAACGGCCGTTTCCTGGCCCAGGTGCGCGGGCCGGTCTCGGGCAATGTCTTGCTGCGCCGGGCCCAGTTTCGCCTGGCCGACGACGACAAGGCGGCCAACAACATCGCCCAAGCAGTGGTGGCGGCCAAGCTGGTCAACTGCCGGGGATTGCTGCGGCGGGCGGCCCGCGATCAAACCCTGGAGGCCGACGCCGAGGCCCTGGCCCTGGCCGCCGATCGGCTGGCCCAGGTGCTGCGCCGGCTGGAGGGCGCGCAATCGCTGGAGGAGACGCGGGGCCTGGAAGGCGAGGGCGCGGCCGCCTATTTTGGCGTGTTTGGCCGGCTGATCAGCGCCCAGGGCGATGGCTTCGCCTTTAACGGGCGCAATCGCCGCCCGCCGCGTGACGCGGTCAACGCCTTGCTTTCGTTCGCCTATACGCTGCTGGCCCACGACATTTCCGGCGCGTGCCAGGCGGTTGGGTTGGATCCGCAAGTTGGCTTTCTGCACCGCGACCGCCCTGGCCGGCCCAGCCTGGCCCTGGATCTGATGGAGGAGATGCGGCCGATGATGGTCGATCGGCTGGTGCTGAACCTGATCAATCTGCGCCAGGTGCGGGCCAAGGGCTTTGCCATCGAGCCGGCGGGCGGCGTGCGCATGGATGACGACACGCGCAAGGGCCTGTTGGTGGCCTATCAAGAGCGCAAACAAAAAGAGATTCATCACCCGGTGTTGGACGAAAAAATCCCGTTGGGCCTGTTGCCGCACGTGCAGGCGATGTTGCTGGCGCGGCATATCCGGGGTGATCTGCCCGGTTATCCGGCGCATTTTCACAAGTTCTAGGAGCGGCCGATGATGATTTTGGTCTGCTACGACGTGGAGACGGTTTCGCCGGGCGGCCAGCGGCGTCTGCGGCGGGTGGCGCGGCATTGCATGAATTATGGCGAGCGCGTGCAAAATTCGGTGTTCGAGTGTCTGTTGGACCCGGCGCAGTGGGTGCGTTTCAAGGCCAAGCTGGAGGGTGAGGCGGACTTGCAGCGCGACAGTCTGCGCTACTATTTTTTGGGCGCCAACTGGCGACGGCGGGTGGAGCACGTGGGGGCCAAGCCGGTTTTGGACCCTGACGCGCCGCTGGTGCTTTAGCGCGAAGCGCAAGTGATGGGCAAAATGCCGGTGGGTTCGCGCATGGCTATTGAGCTGAAATCGTGGCTGTTTTGCGTTGCGCTGTTTTGCTGCGGCCGCTTTTTGCGTCTGAATGATGTCGGTTCGCGGTTTCGGCTTGATATGTTCATAAGTTTTAGTGTGTTATGATGGTGTATGTCGCCCCTCACGCAGGGGCGTGGATTGAAACGCCAGCCTGACGGCGGACCTGAAAGAGGTCCAGGGTCGCCCCTCACGCAGGGGCGTGGATTGAAACCCCGGACTGCGGCGCGTATCAGGTGATGACATTCGAGTCGCCCCTCACGCAGGGGCGTGGATTGAAACTCGAGCTCGATCTGCTTGAGCTTGGCCGTGTCGCCGGTCGCCCCTCACGCAGGGGCGTGGATTGAAACACCGCGGCTACGAGAAGGCCCCGCAGCAGCCGGGTCGCCCCTCACGCAGGGGCGTGGATTGAAACGGATACACTCTGCCGCCGGCGGCCGTGCCGGCGGGTCGCCCCTCACGCAGGGGCGTGGATTGAAACTTTGGTGCGCACTGCCTGGACGCCGCGGCATGCAGTCGCCCCTCACGCAGGGGCGTGGATTGAAACAATATCTGGTCCTCGCGGCGATCCGTGGCCCAGTGTCGCCCCTCACGCAGGGGCGTGGATTGAAACCCCCATCCTGCTCAGCAGATCGGCCACGATGGCGTCGCCCCTCACGCAGGGGCGTGGATTGAAACCGGGTCTCAATCGCTGCCATGCGCGCCGCCCAGGCGTCGCCCCTCACGCAGGGGCGTGGATTGAAACTGGAAGGTCGCCAGCCTTGGCGGCGGGCTTGAGGTCGCCCCTCACGCAGGGGCGTGGATTGAAACGCTGGCGTTGGCAAGGCCCTGATGGCCCATCCCTTGGTCGCCCCTCACGCAGGGGCGTGGATTGAAACCAGCGTCAACGCCGACACGTTGCCGGCGCTGCGGGTCGCCCCTCACGCAGGGGCGTGGATTGAAACGGTCCAGCAGATGTACAAATCAGTGTGTGCCGCGTCGCCCCTCACGCAGGGGCGTGGATTGAAACCGGTGACGGTGTAGCCCTCCTCCTCGGGCTGCAAGTCGCCCCTCACGCAGGGGCGTGGATTGAAACCCGCCTAACTGGTACTGGGCGGGACGGCCGATCAGGTCGCCCCTCACGCAGGGGCGTGGATTGAAACTGGTAGCCCCTGGCGGCCTTGACCCGACCGCCGGGTCGCCCCTCACGCAGGGGCGTGGATTGAAACTTTAGAGGGGAGCCTCCTGCTGTGAGATGTTACGGTCGCCCCTCACGCAGGGGCGTGGATTGAAACGATCAGGTGGCCCATAAGCTGAATGGAGACAAGTCGCCCCTCACGCAGGGGCGTGGATTGAAACGCCACGTCCGCCGAGGCCGGGCCCAGCAGGCTCGGTCGCCCCTCACGCAGGGGCGTGGATTGAAACGGAGCCCGCGCCCTTGCGGCGCGCGCATAAAAGCCGGTCGCCCCTCACGCAGGGGCGTGGATTGAAACCCAACTGATCGGCCGCCGACCGCGCGACAAACGCGTCGCCCCTCACGCAGGGGCGTGGATTGAAACTCTTCATGCGCTGGCCTCCTTCACAAGCCGGTATGTCGCCCCTCACGCAGGGGCGTGGATTGAAACACGAGTTGTGCCACCTCATGCCCGACGAGGGTGGGTCGCCCCTCACGCAGGGGCGTGGATTGAAACGAAGATGGTGCAGCCGCTTAAGCTGGTGGACGCGTCGCCCCTCACGCAGGGGCGTGGATTGAAACTTGGCGGTGGTTGAGGCCGCCGCGTGGCGGCAGTCGCCCCTCACGCAGGGGCGTGGATTGAAACGGCATCATGCCAGAGGCGGCCAGCACTTCGGACAGTCGCCCCTCACGCAGGGGCGTGGATTGAAACGACGCCTGGGTCAAGATGACCACCGATTACATCCAGTCGCCCCTCACGCAGGGGCGTGGATTGAAACCTTCATGGTCGTCACCAGCTCTTGCATGGTGGCGTCGCCCCTCACGCAGGGGCGTGGATTGAAACGCGTTTGGGGTGTCGCTTGATCGACTTTGAAAACGTCGCCCCTCACGCAGGGGCGTGGATTGAAACTGATCGATCGGGTCGTGTACCCACAAATGCTTAAGTCGCCCCTCACGCAGGGGCGTGGATTGAAACGGCGGGACGGGGTCGTCTGGCTCTGGCCTCAATGTCGCCCCTCACGCAGGGGCGTGGATTGAAACGATGGTAAGCCCTATGACGACGACTTCGCGGCCGGTCGCCCCTCACGCAGGGGCGTGGATTGAAACTCGTGTATACAATGCGCCAATTGGTGGCGGCCTCGTCGCCCCTCACGCAGGGGCGTGGATTGAAACACAACAAGACCAAGAACTATCACAACACCAACGGGTCGCCCCTCACGCAGGGGCGTGGATTGAAACGAGACAGCATTTCCGCTGTCGCACATGCAAGACCCGTCGCCCCTCACGCAGGGGCGTGGATTGAAACGGCCACGTTCGCCGACGCCCAAGCGGTCGGGTCGTCGCCCCTCACGCAGGGGCGTGGATTGAAACTGCAGTTCGTTCTGGATCAGATACGCCGGGTTGAGTCGCCCCTCACGCAGGGGCGTGGATTGAAACGGGTGCACCCCGACACCATGCGGGAGTGGCTGCGGTCGCCCCTCACGCAGGGGCGTGGATTGAAACTGCGCGAGATTCACGACAGCCTGGACATGACCCCGTCGCCCCTCACGCAGGGGCGTGGATTGAAACCGATTAATCGTAATTATTGGTTGACTTATTGCGGTGTCGCCCCTCACGCAGGGGCGTGGATTGAAACGCTGGAAGACCCCAATTCGTGGGGCCGGCCCAGTCGCCCCTCACGCAGGGGCGTGGATTGAAACCCCACGGCCCAACACAGATTGGCGGCCAGGACGGGTCGCCCCTCACGCAGGGGCGTGGATTGAAACCGCTCCTTCCCGCCCGCCAGGACGGCGGGCGCTGGGTCGCCCCTCACGCAGGGGCGTGGATTGAAACGTAGTATTTTGTTGACACGTGATTACTGCTATGTGTCGCCCCTCACGCAGGGGCGTGGATTGAAACCGCGGCGGGGGCGGCGGCCAGCTTGGCGCTGGAAAGTCGCCCCTCACGCAGGGGCGTGGATTGAAACTCGGCGCGGGTTGGCGGCGGCGTGGGCTGGGCGGGTCGCCCCTCACGCAGGGGCGTGGATTGAAACATCAGCCGGGCGCTCAATCCGGCGCGCTTGCCCGTCGCCCCTCACGCAGGGGCGTGGATTGAAACATGTGGGAGTCGATCGATCGCGGCACCCTATGCGGGTCGCCCCTCACGCAGGGGCGTGGATTGAAACGCATTGAAAAGCGGCGGGGCCAGCCAAAGCTGACCGTCGCCCCTCACGCAGGGGCGTGGATTGAAACGGTTCCAATCGTATCTATTGAGTGTGTTGGTGTAGTCGCCCCTCACGCAGGGGCGTGGATTGAAACCAACGTGAGCAAGGCGGCCGCCGTCAACAACACCGGTCGCCCCTCACGCAGGGGCGTGGATTGAAACTGGTCTGGCCGGCTGCGCCGTCACCGCCGCGCCGAGTCGCCCCTCACGCAGGGGCGTGGATTGAAACGCGTTGACCTCCGTTCACCGATCGTGCGTTAATAGGTCGCCCCTCACGCAGGGGCGTGGATTGAAACTCGATTTAGGCCAACGCTCGTGGCCACCGTCTTGGTCGCCCCTCACGCAGGGGCGTGGATTGAAACTAGGCCCAATGGAGATGACTGGATGAAGATCAAGTCGCCCCTCACGCAGGGGCGTGGATTGAAACCCACGAACACACGCTTGGGGGTTTTGATCTTCGCGTCGCCCCTCACGCAGGGGCGTGGATTGAAACAAGATATAAATCAAGCACTTAGAGATAAATATGGAGTCGCCCCTCACGCAGGGGCGTGGATTGAAACAGGCGCTGACGTCGGCCCGCCGCATGGATATCTGGTCGCCCCTCACGCAGGGGCGTGGATTGAAACGGCTACTTCCAGCAGAACCTTCAGAAGATCACCAGTCGCCCCTCACGCAGGGGCGTGGATTGAAACTGTTCCTCCGTTTTCGCCCCCAGCAGGGGGGCGAGTCGCCCCTCACGCAGGGGCGTGGATTGAAACGAGGAACTGGCCAGCGCATCAAAAATCAGCCTCAGTCGCCCCTCACGCAGGGGCGTGGATTGAAACCAACCCTCCAGCCGCGCGAGCAGCCGCGCGATGGGTCGCCCCTCACGCAGGGGCGTGGATTGAAACGTTGCTCCATCAGGTGACGGTGTAAAAGTTTAGTGTCGCCCCTCACGCAGGGGCGTGGATTGAAACTTTTCAGGTTCGCGGCGGCATAGGCGTCCACCGCGTCGCCCCTCACGCAGGGGCGTGGATTGAAACCGCGGCCCGGGTGAAGATGGGGAAGTCGCGCACCGTCGCCCCTCACGCAGGGGCGTGGATTGAAACTGTGGCTTGCCTCATCGGCGCTGGGGGTGCCACCCGTCGCCCCTCACGCAGGGGCGTGGATTGAAACCGCCCCCTGCAAAACACCAAGCAGGGACGTGCCAGTCGCCCCTCACGCAGGGGCGTGGATTGAAACTTTGTTCGTGCGGCGAAGGCCTCTGCCAGCAGAGGTCGCCCCTCACGCAGGGGCGTGGATTGAAACTTCAAGTGGGTGTTGGTGAGCCGCGAGGAGTTCGGTCGCCCCTCACGCAGGGGCGTGGATTGAAACGCCTACCCGCCAGCCGGCGTCGGTCAGGTGCTCCGTCGCCCCTCACGCAGGGGCGTGGATTGAAACTCGTTGCCGGCGAAGGTGTCGCTGGCGCGGCGTTGGTCGCCCCTCACGCAGGGGCGTGGATTGAAACTGTTCCGCCATGCGGCCGAAAAATGCCCAAAAAGTCGCCCCTCACGCAGGGGCGTGGATTGAAACATATTTCAGATTATGGGGAAAATGAAAATGAATAAGTCGCCCCTCACGCAGGGGCGTGGATTGAAACAAGAGAAGATGAAGATGAAGATGAAGAAGGGGGCGTCGCCCCTCACGCAGGGGCGTGGATTGAAACGGTTCCGGACGGTGTTCCGCGCAGGCCGGTCATGGTCGCCCCCTCACGCAGGGGCGTGGATTGAAACGCAGCATCTTTCATCACGTCATTCAAAGACGCCAAGTCGCCCCTCACGCAGGGGCGTGGATTGAAACACCTGTATTCGGCCGCCGATTCCGCAACCGAAGTTAGTCGCCCCTCACGCAGGGGCGTGGATTGAAACACCCTTATCCTTTGATTGAACATCAATGTAAATAGGTCGCCCCTCACGCAGGGGCGTGGATTGAAACGTTTTGA
Source organism: Desulfarculus baarsii DSM 2075 (assembly GCF_000143965.1). Classification (GTDB taxonomy): domain Bacteria; phylum Desulfobacterota; class Desulfarculia; order Desulfarculales; family Desulfarculaceae; genus Desulfarculus; species Desulfarculus baarsii. The sequence goes on from NC_014365.1 coordinate 1,849,980, forward strand.
CCTCCTATACATCCGGCAGTCGTGTTCGTGTCGCCCCTCACGCAGGGGCGTGGATTGAAACCAAGAGGCGGTGAAAGACCTGCGTGTAGCCATCGGGTCGCCCCTCACGCAGGGGCGTGGATTGAAACTCCCAGCATTCGCCGGAGCAAACCCACGTGCCGTCGTCGCCCCTCACGCAGGGGCGTGGATTGAAACGCTGAAAGGCCAGCAGCATGCCGCCCGTGCGCTCGGTCGCCCCTCACGCAGGGGCGTGGATTGAAACTTGACGGCATGGCCATCTACAACGCCCTGAAGTGTCGCCCCTCACGCAGGGGCGTGGATTGAAACCTGCCTGGGCCGTGGCGCTCTGCTGCAGCATGGGTCGCCCCTCACGCAGGGGCGTGGATTGAAACGTCTCATTGCTAGAGATATCGCCCCAGAATTGCCGTCGCCCCTCACGCAGGGGCGTGGATTGAAACGGTTACCCTGGCTGTGGCCACCATGCTATCAACGTCGCCCCTCACGCAGGGGCGTGGATTGAAACTACAGTACTAGTCCATATCCTTCTACTTTGCTTATGTCGCCCCTCACGCAGGGGCGTGGATTGAAACTCCCGGAGTCGGCAAAATGGTCAGAACGGGATGTCGTCGCCCCTCACGCAGGGGCGTGGATTGAAACCATCGCAAATGGCTTGACTATGGAAGTAATCGCGGGTCGCCCCTCACGCAGGGGCGTGGATTGAAACGCCACACGTACCAGCACCGGATTCGGTGTTGGGCGTCGCCCCTCACGCAGGGGCGTGGATTGAAACTTGATCGTTGACCGCCGTGTCCAGCGCGGCTTGCGTCGCCCCTCACGCAGGGGCGTGGATTGAAACTTCCTGTTCAGCCTCTGCCTCTGTCACCTCGGCAGTCGCCCCTCACGCAGGGGCGTGGATTGAAACTGGCGTTGGCGGCCACAATGCGCAGGTTGTCCGGTCGCCCCTCACGCAGGGGCGTGGATTGAAACGTGACCACCAGCACCTGTTCCATTTTCTCTCTCCCGTCGCCCCTCACGCAGGGGCGTGGATTGAAACTGGCCCCATTTAACTACGGCCCCAACTGGGGCCATGTCGCCCCTCACGCAGGGGCGTGGATTGAAACGGCAGGTCAGGGTCAGCATCGCCTGGCCCGGATAGTCGCCCCTCACGCAGGGGCGTGGATTGAAACCGTCATGCCGTGGCATGACGGGGATAATTATTTGGTCGCCCCTCACGCAGGGGCGTGGATTGAAACCGCCGTGACAACGCGGCTTACTTCCGCGATGGCGTCGCCCCTCACGCAGGGGCGTGGATTGAAACCGCGGCGGGGGCGGCGGCCAGCTTGGCGCTGGAAAAGTCGCCCCTCACGCAGGGGCGTGGATTGAAACCTAATTAAATTCAATTTATTGATAAACTTAATTGTCGCCCCTCACGCAGGGGCGTGGATTGAAACGATCTTGATTGTGTATTATATGGCCACCTACGCACGTCGCCCCTCACGCAGGGGCGTGGATTGAAACGGAAAATCGCTTGCGGTTGGCGCGTCAGGATACAGTCGCCCCTCACGCAGGGGCGTGGATTGAAACGGGCTCGCACTTTTTGGCATGGCCATGAGCCAACCGGTCGCCCCTCACGCAGGGGCGTGGATTGAAACCACCACGACTGGCGCAGTACGTCGAGCATGCCGGGTCGCCCCTCACGCAGGGGCGTGGATTGAAACATATCGGGACTATCCCGCATTCCACGGCCGCCTCCAGTCGCCCCTCACGCAGGGGCGTGGATTGAAACGTCGAGTTCCTTGCCGGCCAGCACATCGCCCGCGTGTCGCCCCTCACGCAGGGGCGTGGATTGAAACTTCAGTTCTCGCGTCTTCAGCGCCCGCAGCCGCTCGTCGCCCCTCACGCAGGGGCGTGGATTGAAACAGCGACATCGAGGCGCTAAAAACGCTCAACGTGCGTCGCCCCTCACGCAGGGGCGTGGATTGAAACGCCGCGCTGCGTAAGGCTGCCGCCGAGGCGCCCGAGTCGCCCCTCACGCAGGGGCGTGGATTGAAACGCAGGACGCAAAGCGCGAAGCCGAGGATGGCCCACGTCGCCCCTCACGCAGGGGCGTGGATTGAAACTGAATCTGGGGCCGTCGGCACGCCAAACGGCATAAAGTCGCCCCTCACGCAGGGGCGTGGATTGAAACCAGCACCGTGATAATGTGCCATTTGACCTGCTCCGTCGCCCCTCACGCAGGGGCGTGGATTGAAACTTCGCCAGGCCGCGCGGATAAATGGACAGTCGCGTCGCCCCTCACGCAGGGGCGTGGATTGAAACGCTCATTGGCGATCGGCCAATGGTTGGCGGATCGCGTCGCCCCTCACGCAGGGGCGTGGATTGAAACATGGGGTACACCTCAGCATAGTGCTTGTACACACGTCGCCCCTCACGCAGGGGCGTGGATTGAAACCCCACGTCCACGCTGCTGGGCGTCAACGCCGCCGGGTCGCCCCTCACGCAGGGGCGTGGATTGAAACCCGAGGTATTGCGTGTTCAACGAGCGCGGCGAAAAGTCGCCCCTCACGCAGGGGCGTGGATTGAAACCGGCTGCTAAATCACACTCAACACGGCCTTTCCGGGTCGCCCCTCACGCAGGGGCGTGGACTGAAACTGGTACTTTTCGTTCCGGCGGGTCTATCCCCATGGGTCGCCCCTCACGCAGGGGCGTGGATTGAAACACAAATGGTTTTGAATATGAATAATCTAAATAGGTGGTCGCCCCTCACGCAGGGGCGTGGATTGAAACAGGGCCTCGTGCGTGGCCTCGTTGTCGTTGTCTGTGTCGCCCCTCACGCAGGGGCGTGGATTGAAACGGGGCAATCCGCCGTCGTGGAACCCAATGTAGCCATCGTCGCCCCTCACGCAGGGGCGTGGATTGAAACAGCGCAATGAGCGTCGACGCCTCGGTCTGGGCCAGGTCGCCCCTCACGCAGGGGCGTGGATTGAAACACCTGCTGTGGGCCAGCCCGGATTGCAAGCACTTGTCGCCCCTCACGCAGGGGCGTGGATTGAAACGCCGTTGGGGCGGGCTTATGCCGCTGACATGAAGTCGCCCCTCACGCAGGGGCGTGGATTGAAACCTCATCATCGCCTCACTGCTTCTGGCCACGGCGGGTCGCCCCTCACGCAGGGGCGTGGATTGAAACACCGCCGCCATCAGCGTGTCGGCAGGAAGATAAGGTCGCCCCTCACGCAGGGGCGTGGATTGAAACCTATATAGAGTAGGTAGTAAATATGCTGTATATAGTCGCCCCTCACGCAGGGGCGTGGATTGAAACCACTAGTACAAACAATCCATAGAAAGGATAAGAGTCGCCCCTCACGCAGGGGCGTGGATTGAAACGCCGTCAGGTCGGCCACGGAGCCGCTCTCCCTCATGTCGCCCCTCACGCAGGGGCGTGGATTGAAACTCCTGCGCGCCGACGGCTAGCGTAACCTTCCTGAGTCGCCCCTCACGCAGGGGCGTGGATTGAAACATAAATGCTGCATGGGCCGAACCGCATTACGTCATGTCGCCCCTCACGCAGGGGCGTGGATTGAAACACGGGCGGATTGCACGACATAGTCATAGCCCACGTCGCCCCTCACGCAGGGGCGTGGATTGAAACTGAATACGCGCAACCTGAGTGGGGGCGGAAACCCGTCGCCCCTCACGCAGGGGCGTGGATTGAAACGCCGCCGTCGCCGTGGGGACTCATGGCCTTGGCGTCGCCCCTCACGCAGGGGCGTGGATTGAAACCATGCCATACGCCCGCGTGTACCACGCCTTGATTAGTCGCCCCTCACGCAGGGGCGTGGATTGAAACACTTGCGGTTGCGGATCGAGCGCGGGGAGGCTCGCGGTCGCCCCTCACGCAGGGGCGTGGATTGAAACGCGGGCCATTCGCTGGTTTTGCGAATGGCACCAGACGTCGCCCCTCACGCAGGGGCGTGGATTGAAACGCGCGTCACGCCGGACGGCCACGCCACGGTTGTGGTCGCCCCTCACGCAGGGGCGTGGATTGAAACTTTTTGATGGGGCCGGTTGGATCGTGCATGATCCCGTCGCCCCTCACGCAGGGGCGTGGATTGAAACTTATAGTACTAGTCCATATAAGCAAAGTAGAAGGAGTCGCCCCTCACGCAGGGGCGTGGATTGAAACATGGTCATGCTCCTGTACGGCCCAACCGGCACACCGTCGCCCCTCACGCAGGGGCGTGGATTGAAACTGCTTCTGGACGGGCGCTTGACGATGACGCGCAAGGGTCGCCCCTCACGCAGGGGCGTGGATTGAAACCGTTTCGTGGACCCACCTCGGGACAGGCGCTTGGGTCGCCCCTCACGCAGGGGCGTGGATTGAAACGGGATGGTGAAAAATGAACGTGGTTGCAATCCGGTCGCCCCTCACGCAGGGGCGTGGATTGAAACGTCAACGAGCGCCCGGTGCGGCAAAAGATTTCATGTCGCCCCTCACGCAGGGGCGTGGATTGAAACACACGATGGCCGTCAACCCCAGGTGGGAGCTTGGTCGCCCCTCACGCAGGGGCGTGGATTGAAACACTATTCCTCCACTTCTGGCCATTTCACGCCAAGTCGCCCCTCACGCAGGGGCGTGGATTGAAACATGCCGTCCTCGTTCAGGCCCAGGGCTTTGTAGTGGTCGCCCCTCACGCAGGGGCGTGGATTGAAACGCCCTCGTGGCTGCTGGTGCTGCCCTGCTGATTAGTCGCCCCTCACGCAGGGGCGTGGATTGAAACTGGGACTGGACGACGGGGCTTTTTACGAAAGCATGGTCGCCCCTCACGCAGGGGCGTGGATTGAAACATGGGCCGTCGCCGCGTGGTCGTGGTCAACCCTCGTCGCCCCTCACGCAGGGGCGTGGATTGAAACGGTTTGGAGCAATGAAAATGAAGGCATTTAGAGCAGGTCGCCCCTCACGCAGGGGCGTGGATTGAAACGGAGGAAATGTTTGCCAAGCGTGTTCGGCAATTCGTCGCCCCTCACGCAGGGGCGTGGATTGAAACTCGAATGCCGTAGGCGATGTTGCCCCAGTAGCGGGTCGCCCCTCACGCAGGGGCGTGGATTGAAACCCCACGCAAGAGCAAATTTATCCACCAGCGACAGGTCGCCCCTCACGCAGGGGCGTGGATTGAAACGCGGTGGCGAGCAACCCCTTAGCCTGAACCAACGGGTCGCCCCTCACGCAGGGGCGTGGATTGAAACCCTTGCCAGCCGCTCGATCATCTCCCGCGCCGCCGTCGCCCCTCACGCAGGGGCGTGGATTGAAACCCTCTCCCCGCACGGCCATCACGGTCAAAACGTGGTCGCCCCTCACGCAGGGGCGTGGATTGAAACGAGCAGACCGGCATCAGCATGGTGGCCGCCCGCGGTCGCCCCTCACGCAGGGGCGTGGATTGAAACAACGGCCCAGTCTGGCAACGAAGTAAAGACGCCGAGTCGCCCCTCACGCAGGGGCGTGGATTGAAACGTTGACCTGCGCAGCATCATTGTGCAAATGGCCGGTCGCCCCTCACGCAGGGGCGTGGATTGAAACTGCTATACGAGCATAACCAACCCTTGTACCTACGGGGTCGCCCCTCACGCAGGGGCGTGGATTGAAACATAAACAACAGTCTGCCCCAAAGGAGTCCAAGTGTCGCCCCTCACGCAGGGGCGTGGATTGAAACGTTGAAACTATCGGTGAATGTGTTGCCGCCCACGCGGTCGCCCCTCACGCAGGGGCGTGGATTGAAACCGGCCACAACCTGGCTCTACGCCGAGCCGGCCCAGTCGCCCCTCACGCAGGGGCGTGGATTGAAACCGGTGGTGGGAGGGCTGGTCGTGTCAATGATCAGGTCGCCCCTCACGCAGGGGCGTGGATTGAAACGCACCCACGGGCGTTGATCCGAGCCAACATCGTCGCGTCGCCCCTCACGCAGGGGCGTGGATTGAAACTCGACTGCCGCCTGGGAAAGAGCGGCCGATGACGGTCGCCCCTCACGCAGGGGCGTGGATTGAAACCATTCGTCACTCTCCTCTCCTCCAAATCCGCCAACAGTCGCCCCTCACGCAGGGGCGTGGATTGAAACCGGCCGCGCGGCGGCTAGCCTCGCGCGCCGTCAGCGTCGCCCCTCACGCAGGGGCGTGGATTGAAACCGATGCTGTTGCCTGGCTCTGCGTTAGGAGCAGGGTCGCCCCTCACGCAGGGGCGTGGATTGAAACACGCCGCCGGGAATCTCCGCCTTAATGGCGAAGTTGTCGCCCCTCACGCAGGGGCGTGGATTGAAACGACGACTGGTCCGCCGTCGGCACGGTGACGGTGTTGGTCGCCCCTCACGCAGGGGCGTGGATTGAAACATTGCCACCCCGTCCCAGCCGGTGGTATCTGGATGGTCGCCCCTCACGCAGGGGCGTGGATTGAAACTGGCGCACGCTGGGCAAGGTGACCGAGGACGTCAGTCGCCCCTCACGCAGGGGCGTGGATTGAAACATGCTCGCCAACATCGACCGCGACGTTGTCGGCCGTCGCCCCTCACGCAGGGGCGTGGATTGAAACTGTATCGGGGGCATGCCGTTCGGCCCGGTACGCCCGTCGCCCCTCACGCAGGGGCGTGGATTGAAACAGTGACCTGGCGGCCCTGGTCGTCGAAATATGTTTGTCGCCCCTCACGCAGGGGCGTGGATTGAAACGCCCCAGAGATCACGGTATCGCTGGGCAACGTGGTCGCCCCTCACGCAGGGGCGTGGATTGAAACGACGCCGACAACAAAATCGAGTTCAAGCTGACCCGTCGCCCCTCACGCAGGGGCGTGGATTGAAACCTGGATGGACGGCGCGGCAATGGCGGCCGTGGCCAGTCGCCCCTCACGCAGGGGCGTGGATTGAAACTGCAGTTCGTTCTGGATCAGATACGCCGGGTTGAGTCGCCCCTCACGCAGGGGCGTGGATTGAAACGCCCAGGGTCGCGCCGGCGGCCGACGGCATGCCGAGTCGCCCCTCACGCAGGGGCGTGGATTGAAACGCCCACGGCGTGCGGCGCGAGATGGATATCCGCGGTCGCCCCTCACGCAGGGGCGTGGATTGAAACGGGGCATGCACTGCCCCGAGGAGGCCGTGGCCGGAGTCGCCCCTCACGCAGGGGCGTGGATTGAAACTGCTTGTATATTCCTCGCCGCTGTCTTTGATCAGGTCGCCCCTCACGCAGGGGCGTGGATTGAAACTGGTGCCGGCGGAGGGCTTGGCCATCGTGCCGGGTCGCCCCTCACGCAGGGGCGTGGATTGAAACCTGGACGCACGGGCCGAGTTGCAGCCGGCCTACAGTCGCCCCTCACGCAGGGGCGTGGATTGAAACCGCCCTATGTCTATCAAGTGCGCAAGGATGAGTGCGTCGCCCCTCACGCAGGGGCGTGGATTGAAACCAGGGTCTACGACCACCAATTTCGCAAGGGACTGGGTCGCCCCTCACGCAGGGGCGTGGATTGAAACAAAAACTCCTGGCCCAGGCGCACACGATGACCAAGTCGCCCCTCACGCAGGGGCGTGGATTGAAACGCTTCGGTAAAATCAGCTAACCGCTAATAATTACAGTCGCCCCTCACGCAGGGGCGTGGATTGAAACCTGGAGATGGGCAAGGAATACCTGGGGCAGTTCCTGTCGCCCCTCACGCAGGGGCGTGGATTGAAACTGATCCGCCGGCCATTGACCCTACGCTCCTCGAACGTCGCCCCTCACGCAGGGGCGTGGATTGAAACATGGGCTTTGATCAAGCGGAAGAACCGCTGTGCATGTCGCCCCTCACGCAGGGGCGTGGATTGAAACATGGGCTTTGATCAAGCGGAAGAACCGCTGTGCATGTCGCCCCTCACGCAGGGGCGTGGATTGAAACGGCCGTCAACCGCATCCTGGCGCGGTCTTGGCGCGGTCGCCCCTCACGCAGGGGCGTGGATTGAAACCCCTGTCGTTCCGGGTGTGTTCCGCCCGCCGGCTACGTCGCCCCTCACGCAGGGGCGTGGATTGAAACGGATACACCCTGCCGCCGGCGGCCGTGCCGGCGGGTCGCCCCTCACGCAGGGGCGTGGATTGAAACGCCCTGGTGGAGTCGGAGACGCGCCGGGGCCGGCGTCGCCCCTCACGCAGGGGCGTGGATTGAAACATGGCGAAGTTGAACCGGGAGTCCGACTTCCGGTTGTCGCCCCTCACGCAGGGGCGTGGATTGAAACGCGCAGCGGGTGATAGTCCAGGAATGCCACGTCCGTCGCCCCTCACGCAGGGGCGTGGATTGAAACTTGGCCAGGTCGGCGTGCAGGGCCAGCCTGCGCGCGTCGCCCCTCACGCAGGGGCGTGGATTGAAACTGGCCGGGTTGGTGGGCGAGGAGCGGTGCTCCAGTCGCCCCTCACGCAGGGGCGTGGATTGAAACGAAATTCGACCGATATCGTTCACCCAACAGCGACGTCGCCCCTCACGCAGGGGCGTGGATTGAAACCCGGCGGCGTTGCTGACGATCTGGGCCGCGCCCCGTCGCCCCTCACGCAGGGGCGTGGATTGAAACCCATGTCGGCGGGGCGTCTGGCCCCGGCGTGGGCGTCGCCCCTCACGCAGGGGCGTGGATTGAAACCGGTGGTGGGGGGGCTGGTCGTGTCAATGATCAGCGCGTCGCCCCTCACGCAGGGGCGTGGATTGAAACTGGGTTGAGCAGAGGACCCGTCGTCCTTCGCCACGTCGCCCCTCACGCAGGGGCGTGGATTGAAACTCGCCAGCGTCCGGGGGGCGGAGTAGATGTCCCACGTCGCCCCTCACGCAGGGGCGTGGATTGAAACTTTGTCGTCTGGGTCTGACCCTCGCGCCAGAAGGTCGCCCCTCACGCAGGGGCGTGGATTGAAACCCTGCCAAAGTCGTAGATAATGCGCGGATTTTCGGGTCGCCCCTCACGCAGGGGCGTGGATTGAAACATGGCCAACCTGGTGGGCGACTTGGCCGAGATCGAGTCGCCCCTCACGCAGGGGCGTGGATTGAAACCTGCCATATCGGACAGAGTTCTCAGAGCCGTTCTGTCGCCCCTCACGCAGGGGCGTGGATTGAAACTGCCCTGGTCGATTTAAGCATCGTATCCCTCCTCGGTCGCCCCTCACGCAGGGGCGTGGATTGAAACGTCGGTATACACTTTCGTGATAGTGCTGGTCGTGTCGCCCCTCACGCAGGGGCGTGGATTGAAACTTTGTCGTCTGGGTCTGACCCTCGCGCCAGAAGGTCGCCCCTCACGCAGGGGCGTGGATTGAAACCCTGCCAAAGTCGTAGATAATGCGCGGATTTTCGGGTCGCCCCTCACGCAGGGGCGTGGATTGAAACTTGTCACCAAAACATCGTTATCCCATGTCGTGCCGTCGCCCCTCACGCAGGGGCGTGGATTGAAACTCACGCGCGCGTACGTGCGCACGTGCCTTACGCGTCGCCCCTCACGCAGGGGCGTGGATTGAAACTTCTGACCTGACACTTGTGAAGTATTGCACTTAGTCGCCCCTCACGCAGGGGCGTGGATTGAAACTCAATCGGTTGTTTTTTGGCCGCCACGCTTTTCGCGTCGCCCCTCACGCAGGGGCGTGGATTGAAACATGGATATGACGCGCTATGCAAAAAACCTGATGAGTCGCCCCTCACGCAGGGGCGTGGATTGAAACATTAATGACTGTTATGCAGGCATTCAAAGTGTTAAGTCGCCCCTCACGCAGGGGCGTGGATTGAAACGCCAACCGCGGACTTCGGTCCATGCAGAGGAGGGTCGCCCCTCACGCAGGGGCGTGGATTGAAACTCGTATAGCTTAGTTAACCTCTTTCCCTCACCTTGTCGCCCCTCACGCAGGGGCGTGGATTGAAACACAGCCTGGACAGCACGGGCGTCTCGTGGTACAAGTCGCCCCTCACGCAGGGGCGTGGATTGAAACTCTATTATCGATTCTAGCATGTGAGGTGCTTAGGGTCGCCCCTCACGCAGGGGCGTGGATTGAAACATTACCTGATCCAGTAACCACACCGCCCTCTCTTCGGTCGCCCCTCACGCAGGGGCGTGGATTGAAACTTGTGGTTCCGTTTCCGACCGCGACAATCACGCTTGGTCGCCCCTCACGCAGGGGCGTGGATTGAAACCTGCAACCACTATCGGCGCGTCGCCGCCGGCCAAGTCGCCCCTCACGCAGGGGCGTGGATTGAAACGTCGCCGCGCTCACGCCGCCCGAGTTGGCCGCCGTGTCGCCCCTCACGCAGGGGCGTGGATTGAAACTCGTTGGGGTTGAGTTTGGCGTAAAGGGTCGAAACGTCGCCCCTCACGCAGGGGCGTGGATTGAAACCACAATGGCGGTTTGTCGCAGCCCGGCGCTACATGTCGCCCCTCACGCAGGGGCGTGGATTGAAACCTCGTTGATAGTATTCATCTCCCGCGCGCCAACGGGTCGCCCCTCACGCAGGGGCGTGGATTGAAACCAAACCAAAGACACGCCGGTGCAGGGCCTAATTCGGTCGCCCCTCACGCAGGGGCGTGGATTGAAACCCGATGACTGCGCCGGGAACAGAGCCCGGCCCGTGTCGCCCCTCACGCAGGGGCGTGGATTGAAACTCGCCGGGGCTACAAGATCGTGGACCGCATGGGCACGTCGCCCCTCACGCAGGGGCGTGGATTGAAACCTTCGCGGGAAGCGGAAGACGACGCTGCCGGGGCGTCGCCCCTCACGCAGGGGCGTGGATTGAAACGCCTACCTGCGCCTTGGCTTGGACGGTGCCACCACGTCGCCCCTCACGCAGGGGCGTGGATTGAAACTACCGCACGGCCTGGGCCGTGATGTCGAAGCCAGTCGCCCCTCACGCAGGGGCGTGGATTGAAACGCACCCACGGGCGCTGATCCGAGCCAACATCGTCGCGGTCGCCCCTCACGCAGGGGCGTGGATTGAAACCCCACGCAAGGGCGAATTTATCCACCAGCGACAGGTCGCCCCTCACGCAGGGGCGTGGATTGAAACTTGGGGAATGGTGCGCCGGACACGACCCCTGGCGAGTCGCCCCTCACGCAGGGGCGTGGATTGAAACCGTGCGGGCAGACGACTCCAGCGCATTTGGGGAGGTCGCCCCTCACGCAGGGGCGTGGATTGAAACAAGTCACCAACGGCGGCACCACCGGCACGCCGAAGTCGCCCCTCACGCAGGGGCGTGGATTGAAACTATCAATATTTGGCCCCGACACCCGGTGCGGGATGAGTCGCCCCTCACGCAGGGGCGTGGATTGAAACACGGCGACCAGCCAGCGCCGCTGGTGGGCGTCGTCGTCGCCCCTCACGCAGGGGCGTGGATTGAAACAGGTGCACCTTGTCGCGGCCCAGGGCCTCGGCCATGTCGCCCCTCACGCAGGGGCGTGGATTGAAACACTTGAGCGCGGCTGGCGGGGCCGACAACTTGACGTCGCCCCTCACGCAGGGGCGTGGATTGAAACTTGGGTCAGGCCAATGGCCTCGCGGATGGCCCGGTCGCCCCTCACGCAGGGGCGTGGATTGAAACGTTTTTTCCGAACCTCACTGGCTTGAGTCTTCGGTCGCCCCTCACGCAGGGGCGTGGATTGAAACGTGCTGGTGTTGCTCCCGCGCCAGTTTGAGCAGCAGTCGCCCCTCACGCAGGGGCGTGGATTGAAACGCATCACAGCCTACACGCCCCTCCGGCGCAGTCCGGTCGCCCCTCACGCAGGGGCGTGGATTGAAACCATGCTCACACCCTCATTGGCATGACGACGTGCTTGTCGCCCCTCACGCAGGGGCGTGGATTGAAACATGCCCACGGCAAGGCATGGTCCGCTGGATTCCACGTCGCCCCTCACGCAGGGGCGTGGATTGAAACTTAGCGCCTCGATGTCGCTGAACACCGCTACGCGCGTCGCCCCTCACGCAGGGGCGTGGATTGAAACAACCGCGGGCGGCCGCGATCCGAGCGCTTGCCGGTCGCCCCTCACGCAGGGGCGTGGATTGAAACAGGAAACGCTGTCCAAGGCCGTTGACGGACTTGGGTCGCCCCTCACGCAGGGGCGTGGATTGAAACTCGGGCCGTAACGCTGACTGATGTCGTCGGCCACGGTCGCCCCTCACGCAGGGGCGTGGATTGAAACTGCAATCCGAATCCGCCAGCGATAACCGTGAATTGTCGCCCCTCACGCAGGGGCGTGGATTGAAACGCCGGCAACATCGTGGACTGGCGGGGCATGACCCTGGTCGCCCCTCACGCAGGGGCGTGGATTGAAACGTTGGGCCTAATGACGGCCAAAACTGCCCCGCCTTGTCGCCCCTCACGCAGGGGCGTGGATTGAAACTTCGCCGCCCGCCCGCGGCCCGAGCGCCTGGCGGCGTCGCCCCTCACGCAGGGGCGTGGATTGAAACTCAGCCATACGCGGCCCATTGCCAAGGCCTTCCTGGTCGCCCCTCACGCAGGGGCGTGGATTGAAACTGGGCGATGTCCAGCGAGTTGCGGATCACCACGTCGCCCCTCACGCAGGGGCGTGGATTGAAACTCCAGCCACAGCTCGCGGATGGCGCTCATCGCCGTCGCCCCTCACGCAGGGGCGTGGATTGAAACAGGTGCACCTTGTCGCGGCCCAGGGCCTCGGCCATGTCGCCCCTCACGCAGGGGCGTGGATTGAAACGTTGTGAACGAAAACCACATTTTGCGCGTTATGCGTCGCCCCTCACGCAGGGGCGTGGATTGAAACTGGTTGACCGCTACGAGGGCGACGTCCGCGACATGGTCGCCCCTCACGCAGGGGCGTGGATTGAAACAAGGACAGGTCTGGCAAGCTGCGGCGAAGCATTCGAGTCGCCCCTCACGCAGGGGCGTGGATTGAAACTCGGGCGGGTTTATGACTCGCTGCATGGCCGGTGTCGCCCCTCACGCAGGGGCGTGGATTGAAACTCCGATGACTGCGCCGGGAACAGAGCCCGGCCCGTGTCGCCCCTCACGCAGGGGCGTGGATTGAAACAGCAACTCCATCACCGGGTTGAGTTTGAGCGGGGGTCGCCCCTCACGCAGGGGCGTGGATTGAAACGCGCAGATGGTGGCGCAGATTGCCAGCATTTGGGTCGCCCCTCACGCAGGGGCGTGGATTGAAACGGCGACGAAGAAGAGGACGACGCCGAGACGGCGCTCGTCGCCCCTCACGCAGGGGCGTGGATTGAAACTTCTTCAAGTCCTGGGGCGACTTTTTCCGCGCCAGGTCGCCCCTCACGCAGGGGCGTGGATTGAAACTCTGCGACATGGCCGGGGTGAAGCACGGCGACAGGTCGCCCCTCACGCAGGGGCGTGGATTGAAACACGAGCGTCAACGCTCAAGGGGCTGGGGGCAAAGGGTCGCCCCTCACGCAGGGGCGTGGATTGAAACTTATTGGAGGTGCGGCCATGTTCAAAAAGATCGCCGTCGCCCCTCACGCAGGGGCGTGGATTGAAACATGGACATGGGCACAGGCAAAAGCCGCACGCTGATGTCGCCCCTCACGCAGGGGCGTGGATTGAAACTTCCAACGGACCTGACCAACCATTTTGTGATCGGGTCGCCCCTCACGCAGGGGCGTGGATTGAAACCCTTAATCATATCAACTACTTTTGTTGGCCTGTCGTCGCCCCTCACGCAGGGGCGTGGATCGAAACTTTTGGGGGGGGCTAGCCCTGGGCCGCGTCTGGGTCGCCCCTCACGCAGGGGCGTGGATTGAAACTTTTGTCGTTCGCCTGCGTGAGGGGCTATATTGGTCGCCCCTCACGCAGGGGCGTGGATTGAAACCCGTGACTACAAGAGCGCCCCCGGCTTTTGGACGTCGCCCCTCACGCAGGGGCGTGGATTGAAACGGATAGACGTCTGCCGGGTCATCTCGCCGAAAGTGCGTCGCCCCTCACGCAGGGGCGTGGATTGAAACCGCGATGTAGGCCAGCAGCGCGGCAATTTCGCCCCAGTCGCCCCTCACGCAGGGGCGTGGATTGAAACCCCGAACCCGTGTTGATCGTCCGGGCTCATCTTACGTCGCCCCTCACGCAGGGGCGTGGATTGAAACCGCGCCAAGTACGGGCGGAAGCACGTCGTCAGCGTCGCCCCTCACGCAGGGGCGTGGATTGAAACTCGCCACCAAAGGCCCTCGTCGGCAGGCGGCGTCAGGTCGCCCCTCACGCAGGGGCGTGGATTGAAACGTGGTATTCGGCCAAGGCCTCGGGCATGCTGTCGTCGCCCCTCACGCAGGGGCGTGGATTGAAACATAGGCCGCCTGGATGCTGTCGCCAGCCGTGACGGTCGCCCCTCACGCAGGGGCGTGGATTGAAACTTCGTTTGATCATGGGAGGATAGCGGGCGTCCCAGTCGCCCCTCACGCAGGGGCGTGGATTGAAACAACGAAGAACTGGGAGACGAAAACAGCGCCCTCCGTCGCCCCTCACGCAGGGGCGTGGATTGAAACGTCGTTCATGGCCGTGACGGTGTGCATCGGCTCCCGTCGCCCCTCACGCAGGGGCGTGGATTGAAACGTGGTATTCGGCCAAGGCCTCGGGCATGCTGTCGTCGCCCCTCACGCAGGGGCGTGGATTGAAACATAGGCCGCCTGGATGCTGTCGCCAGCCGTGACGGTCGCCCCTCACGCAGGGGCGTGGATTGAAACTTCGTTTGATCATGGGAGGATAGCGGGCGTCCCAGTCGCCCCTCACGCAGGGGCGTGGATTGAAACAACGAAGAACTGGGAGACGAAAACAGCGCCCTCCGTCGCCCCTCACGCAGGGGCGTGGATTGAAACAACCACGATAGCCCCTTGGTTGAGCTTCTCCTCCAGTCGCCCCTCACGCAGGGGCGTGGATTGAAACTGTGGTAGCTCAATTGGTCAGAGCAGGCGACTTAGTCGCCCCTCACGCAGGGGCGTGGATTGAAACTTGCGGTAGATGTTTCATGGGCCCCCCCCCCACCACGTCGCCCCTCACGCAGGGGCGTGGATTGAAACCATGGCGACACGCCGCAAACCGCGCCGGCATCTGAGTCGCCCCTCACGCAGGGGCGTGGATTGAAACATTGCCATGCTTGTTTTGGGCGCGGCCGCCCTTTTGTCGCCCCTCACGCAGGGGCGTGGATTGAAACGCCGCCGAAATGCCATACGAGATCGTCTACTTAGTCGCCCCTCACGCAGGGGCGTGGATTGAAACTAAAGCTCGACCCTCGGCAAATGTTCCCTGAGCGAGTCGCCCCTCACGCAGGGGCGTGGATTGAAACACTTGAGCGCGGCTGGCGGGGCCGACAACTTGAGTCGCCCCTCACGCAGGGGCGTGGATTGAAACTTACCGGCCGCCGTCGCCCTTCGCCGCCCACAGCGGTCGCCCCTCACGCAGGGGCGTGGATTGAAACCTGGTGGGGGCCATTGTCGGCGGCGGCATGGGCGGTCGCCCCTCACGCAGGGGCGTGGATTGAAACTCGGCCGCGCGGCGGCTAGCCTCGCGCGCCGTCAGGTCGCCCCTCACGCAGGGGCGTGGATTGAAACCAGACCGGCGAGTGGGTGATCCAACGCCGCGCCGTGTCGCCCCTCACGCAGGGGCGTGGATTGAAACTCGAATTCAAGGGTCACCGTGTCCATGTCGGGGCGTCGCCCCTCACGCAGGGGCGTGGATTGAAACAGAAAGGCTTGGAAGTCGCGGGCGGAATCGAGCCGTCGCCCCTCACGCAGGGGCGTGGATTGAAACACCGATCTGCAATTACGGTTCATGACGCCACAGACGTCGCCCCTCACGCAGGGGCGTGGATTGAAACGCCCCGTGCGGTCTGGGGAATCGCCGATAATGGCTAGTCGCCTCTCACGCAGGGGCGTGGATTGAAACTTCGCGCGCGCGTGTACGCATATATTTGGTATTCTGGGTCGCCCCTCACGCAGGGGCGCGGATTGAAACCGGCGATAGAAAACAAGCGCCGGCCCGCATCCAGAGGTCGCCCCTCATTGAATGTTTTGTGGGGGGCGGCGCACGCCTTCGACTATGATTGGGTCTCCACAACGAAGGGCGTACAGGAAGCGAAACATTAGCTAGAAAGCCACGGCGCACGGGGGCTTGTCCCGTGCAATGAATCGTTCAGCTACCGCTGCTGTGGCATCATCGCGGTGATATATGTCGGACAAAACGGATTAGGCAAGCCGGGCATAATGCCGAGGGCCAAGTTTGCCCACCCCTAGACGGTAGTTTTGAGCATATAGTAATGCGACATGATTTTTTGCCACATATGAGGCTCAACCAAAATAGAGAGGACCAAATGTCTAAACGATTTGCCCTGGCGATTGTATTGCTTGCCTTCATCGCGCTGTGCACGTCCGGCGCGGCTGGCGCGGCTGGGTTCAGCCAGTTTGTCGGACTTGGCGACAGCACCCTGGACACCGGGTATCTCCGCTATCACACCTCGGGAGACGCGGAATTAGATAGCGCGATCGCCGACGCCGTTGCTCTGGGCGCCAATGGTGGATGGGCTGGCAACGGGGTGATGAACACCACCATCCTGGCGGGCAAGTTTGGCCTTGACGCCGCCACGATCGGCGACGGCGGAACCAACTACGCCGTCGGCGGAGCCTACACCACGATGGCCAGGCTAGGCCTCGTCCCCTCTACCCAACAGGTCGCCAACTATCTCGCATCCGTGGGCGGCGTCGCCAATCCCTCCGCGCTCTACATCGTAAGTTCCGGCAACAACGATCTGATTTATGCTTCCCAGAACGTCGTCTCCCCCAACTTTCTGCACGAGCAAGCAATCGCCTGGGCGGCGGCGGTGGCGCGTCTGCAAGCGGCTGGCGCCCGCGTCATCTTGGCGCCCAATTCTTACTATTGCTGCACCCTCGCGGGCTTGGGTGGCGTGATTCCCAGCGACAAAGCCGCCGCTTACGCGCAGGCAACGCTTTACGGGGTGGATATATGGCGGAGCATGACCGCGGCTGGCGTGCGCTACATCCCCGCCGATCAGAAAAGCCTGATCGAATATGTGATAAAAAACCCCACTCTTTTTGGGTTTACCGCAACTTCGGTGTTGTCGTCCAGTGCGCCCGCTTCCGTGCCAGCCGTTTTGGCCATTCTCACCCCTCTCCAGCAGCAAACCTTCCTATTTATAGATGGTCACCATCTAACCACGGCTGGCCAAACCATTGTCGCCGATTACAACTACAACCTGCTGGCCGCGCCCAGCCAGATATCCTTGATCACCGAAGGCGCGGTGCAGGGTGGTTTGGCGCGCACGGCCACTATTCAGCGACAGATCGATCTGTCCTGGCGACATCGCGGACCAGGCGGCGTCAATGTGTGGACCAGCGTCGGAGCCTATAGACAGAAAATCAAGAACGCCTCGGGCTTCCCCACCGCTTCGGGCGTCCCCTTCAGCGGGTCGGCGGGCGTGGATTATCAGACCACGCGCGGTCTTATCATGGGCGCGGCCCTTACGGCGGGCAGTCAGAGGCAGGACTTTTCCACCGGTGGCCATTTCGATCAGACAGACGGGGCCCTGAGCCTGTATGCCGCCTACAAGATCGGCTGGTTATGGGGAAACGCCGTGGCTTCCTACGGCCAGTTTAGCGACAAAATCACGCGTCAAGCGCCTCTTGGAATCTTAATCGATCATAACGACTCCGACACCGACGGGCATTCTCAAGCGCTCGCCTTGCGCGCCGGCGGCGATATAAAGATCGGACCTTTCACCACCGGCCCAGTGGCGGGCGTGGTGATGCAAAAAGTGTGGCTCGACAGCTTCAGGGAAACCGGCGGCACCGGGGTCACGGCCCTGTGGTTTGACAGCATCACGCGGGATTCCCTTGTCAGCCAGCTAGGCTGGCGCTTATCGCTGGAACTGGGTGATTGGCAACCATTCGCGGAAGCGAACTGGAGCCACGAATGGGCCGAAAGGGACCGCAGCGTAACGGCCGCGCTCACCACCGTGGAGGCCCCGTCCTATTCCATGGCCGCCGTACCGGTGGCTTCCGATTGGGCCACCATGTTGCTAGGCGCTTCTTATAGGCTCAATTCGCGGGTGATGCTGCAAGGCTCGGCTTCGGCGGTGGCCTTCAATCACGAGGTGACAAGCTACGGTGGGGAGTTGAGCGTGAACTTCAATTTCTAGGCCTACCCCCGTGGTTGGTTCATATTTGCCTCCGTAGG
The DNA here is from genome assembly GCF_000143965.1 of Desulfarculus baarsii DSM 2075. Lineage (GTDB taxonomy): Bacteria > Desulfobacterota > Desulfarculia > Desulfarculales > Desulfarculaceae > Desulfarculus > Desulfarculus baarsii. The sequence goes on from NC_014365.1 coordinate 1,868,164, forward strand.
AGCGACTTGCCCGCCAAGTCCTTGTCCGGCTGGACGTTGCGCGGATTGAAAACGTCAAGGAAAAACAGGCAAACCTGGCCGGCGCGGCCCAGGTCGCCCCTCACGCGGGGGCGTGGATTGAAACGGGGGTCAAGGTGTGTGTGGCTTGGCAGGTCATGGCCACGCCCAGCGCCTTGACGCCTTCCGCGCCATCTTTTAAAATATCTAATAGATCAGAGCGTATCCCGTCGAAAGGCGGAGTAGGACGCCTGGGCGGTCGAACGGCTGTAGTCGTGGACTTCCCAGGAACGGAGGAGCTGACCGGCCTCCCGCTCTGGTCGTTTTTTTGGTTTTGTACCAACATTCGGGTCCAGCGCGGCCAGCATGGCGTCAAGTCGGCTTCACCGTCCGCCATTGGCGCCAACGAAATTTTCCGGTGACGCCGTTGACAAAACACGGCGATTATTTATGATATCAACTAGCGCCTGACGTTGAGCGTGCCCAGCCGACCCTTTGGGCGCGGCCCGACATGCGAGTCCCGTCGGGCGCAACTTTTTTGGCGTTCGGGGGGGGCGCCGAATCTGGCCTGGGCCGGCGTAAAAACGCGCTTGACGCCCCCCATCGACGGTCGGCCTTGGCCGCCTGGTCGTCGCTCCCTCGGCAGCCCGAGCGAAAAAAAGAAACCCGCCGTAGGCCCAGGGGTCCCCGCCGATGTGGCGGCATATTCGTGGGAGAGACCGGCGGGTTTCTTTACTGGCGTTAACGCCGGGGCATGGGCTCGCCAGCCAAAAGCCGCTTGGTCAATTCACGCCGTGGAGTATCCAACACCCGCGCCACGGGGCCAGACTCGATCACCGCGCCCCGGTCCATGACGTGAACCTCGGCGCACAGCCGCGCCAAGATACCCAGATCGTGGCTGATGAACAGCACCGACAGGCCTCCCACGACCAACTCGTCCAGCAGATCGACGATTTGCAGTTGACCGGGCAGATCCAGGCTGGCCACGGCCTCGTCGCAGATCAACAGCCGTGGCCCCAGGGCCAGGGCCCGGGCAATGGCCACGCGCTGGCATTGCCCGCCGCTGAGCTGGTGCGGCCGGCGCTCGGCCAGGCCGGGCTCCAGGCCGACGCGGGCCAGCAAGTCGCGCGCTTGGGCTTGGGCGCGCGGCTTCGCTCGCCCGGCGATGGCCCACAACGGCTCGGCCACGGCTTGGCTGGCGCTCATGCGCGGGTTGAGATGAACCTGGGGGTCTTGCCAGATCATCTGGACCAGGCGGGCCAGGCGGGGCCTGTCGCCCTTGCCTCGGCCATATTCCACGCCGGCCAGGCGCAGTTGTCCGACGTCGAGGGGCTCCAGGCCCAGGATCAGCCGGCCCAGGGTCGATTTGCCCGAGCCGCTGGGTCCGGCCACGCCCACGGCTTGGCCAGGCAGGATTGTCAGGCTCACCCCGTCCACGGCCCGGCGCGCGCCGCCGCCCGACGCCGCGTAGGCCTTGGTCAGCCCTTGGGCGCGCAACAACGGCTCAGGCACGGGCGGCCTCAAGCTCGCGCAGGGCGGCCATGGCCAGGCGCGTGGTGGGGTGACGCGGGCTGGCCATGAGTTGGGCCGTGGGCCCGCTTTCGACGATCGCGCCGCGTTCCATCACCGCCACCCGCGCGGCCATGGCCGCGATCACTCGCCAGTCGTGGCTGATGAGCATCATGGCCGAGCCGTGCCGCGCGTTCATCAGGCGCAGCAGACGCAATATTTCCGCTTGCATGATCGGGTCCAGGCCGGTGGTGGGTTCGTCGGCGATGAGCAGGCGCGGCCGCAGGCCCAGGGCCATGGCCAGTTGCACGCGTTGGCGCATGCCGCCGCTTAGCTGGTGGGGATAGGCGCGCTGGAGGCCGGGCTCCAGCCCGACTTGCGCCAAGAGCCCACCCGTGGCGTCGCGGGCCTGTTTGGGGGCCATCACGCCGTTGGCGCTCAGGGCCTCGGCCACCTGGCGGCCGATGGTCATGGTCGGGTCCAGGGCGGCGGCCGAGCTTTGCATCAGCAAGAACACGCCGCGACCGCGCAGGCCGCGCCACTGCCGTGGGTCGGTCATATTCAGCGTTCGGCCGTCGAAATCCATGCGGCCGGCCCGCGCCAATGCCGGCGGCGGGATCAAGCCGGCCATGGCCGCCGCCACCAGCGACTTGCCCGCGCCGCTGGGGCCCACCAAGCCCAGGATCTCCGTCGGCTCGACGCGCAAATCAACCCCCCGCACCAGCGGCGCGCCGCCCGGACCCTCGACGCAAAGTCCCCGCACAGTAACGCCCATGCTCAAAAATCCCTATCCTGGCGCACTTGCAACCTGTCGCGCAGGCCTTCGGCCAGCAGGTTGCAGCCCAGCACAGTGGCCGTGATGGCCAGGCCCGGCGCCAGCATCAGCCATGGCGCGCGAGCCAGGTTGGCCCGCGCCTCGTGAAGCATGGCCCCCCATTCCGGCGTGGGCGGCTGGGCCCCCAGGCCAAGATAGCCCAGCCCCGAGATGGCCACGATCATCCAGCCGGTTTTCAGCGAGGCCGCCACCAAAATCGGCGCGGCGATCTCGGGCAGGACGTAACGCCGCGCGATGGCCCATCGGCCCAGGCCCAGGGCCTGGCCGGCCACGACAAAGCGCCGCGCCAGGGCGGCCACGGCCAGGCCCCGCGTGAAACGCGCCCACCAGGCCCAACCCGCCGCCGCCGCGCCCAGGCACACGCTCAAAAGCGATGGCCCCATGGCCCCGGCCAAGGCCAAGGCCAGCACCAGGCCGGGAAAGGCCAGGCCCACGTCCACCAGGCGCATCAAAAAGCCGTCCCAACGGCCGCCCAGCATGGCCGCCAAGAGCCCCAGGCCCAGGCCCAGGCCCAGGGCCAGGCCCGAGGCCAGCATTGCCGCGCCCAACGAATTGCGCGCGCCATAAATAATGCGCGATAGCTGATCGCGACCCAGGCGGTCGGCGCCCAGCGGGCGCTCCAGGCTGGGCGGGCGAAGGCGTTGGCCCAGATCAACGGCGTTGGGATCGTGGGGCGCCAGCCACGGCGCGGCCACGGCGACCAGCATCAAAAGCGCCACGATGGCGCCGCCAAGACGGATCATGGCTGGGGCTCCGGGCAAGATTCGCCGGCCGGCGCGGCTTGCCGCAGACGCGGATCGACCAGGCGATAAAGCGCGTCCACGCCCAGATTGGCCACGACGTAAAACAGGGCCATCAGCATCACCGCCGCTTGCAAAACCGGCATGTCGCGGGCCAGGATGGCCTGGGCCGCCAGTTGGCCAAGGCCCGGCCACGAAAAAACCGACTCGACGATCACCGAGCCGCCCAGCAAATGCCCCAGGCACAGGCCCCACATCGTCAGCGCCGGCAGCAGCGAGTTTTTGACCACGTGCCGCGTGAAGGTTTGCCAACGCCCAAGGCCCTTGGCCATGGCCAAGCGCACGTAGTCGCGGCTTTTGGTCTCGATGACGCTGGCCCGCAGCACCCTGGCCTGCATGGCCGCCACGGCCAGGGCCAGGGTCAGCGCCGGCAAGATCAAGTGCTCCGGCCCGCCCCGGCCCATCACCGGCAGCCAGCCGGCCTCCACGGCGAAAAGCCAGATCAAGAGCATGCCCAGCCAATAATTGGGCGCGCTCATGGCCAAGATGGCGGCCAGGCGGCCCAGACGATCGATGAGCCGGCCGTGAAACAAACCGCCCAGCAGGCCGCCGGCCAGCGATAAGGCCACCACCAGCCCAAAGGCCGTCAGGGCCAGTTCGGCCGTGGCCAGGGCCCGGGGGCCCAGCTCCTGGCTGACGGGTCGGCCGCTGACGTAGGACAGGCCAAAATCCAGCCGCGCCGCCCGGCCCAGCCAGCGCAGGTATTGCAGGGCCAAGGCGTCGTCCAGGCCCATCTCGGCGCGGACCTGGGCCAGCTTCTGGGCCGTGGGGGCCTCGTAGCGGTCGCGCAGCAGGATCTCGGCCGGGTCGCCGGGGGCCAGCCAGGTCAGGCCAAAGGTCAACACCGAGACGCCAAGCATGGTCAGCGCCAGCCGCCAGGCCTGGCCCCACAGGCCGGACAGGACGCGCCAGGGGCCGCTCAAGCCAGGGCCGCCAAACGGCGGGGACAGGCCCACCACAGCACGGCCACCTGCACCGAGCCCTGGGCGAGCACCATGCCGTCATGGCAATGACGCCGCAAGACCGAGGCGATCTTGCCGTCCACTTCGGGGCCTCGCCGGCCAAAGATGCCGAAATAGCTGCGATAAAACCGGGCCACCTTTTCCACGGGCTGACAAAAGCGGCTTGTCCAATGCAGATGGCGCAAATTTGGCCGGCGTTCGGCGGCGATGAGATAGTTCACCGCGCAGCTAAGGTGGTGGCTGCCCTTGTGAAAGGGCATTTGCAGCACCTCGCCCCACAGCTCCCGCCGAAACTCGTATGGCTCGTGGCCAGTGCCCAGGGTCAGGGCGCAGTGGCCGCTCGACCAGCTTTCCAAGCGGGCCAGGCCCTCGGGCGACAGGGCCGGCGGGAAAAATCCGGCCAGGGCCAGAGCGCTTTTGCGCGCGGGTCGGTGATCGCGCCAGTTGCTGTTAATCGTCGTTATTTCAAGCTGCTGGCTGAAAGATTGGCGCTTCAGGGCCGCCAACATGCCAGCGGAGTTGTCCAGCGCCGTCACCCGCGCCCCGGCCTTGGCCAGCGGGATGGCCAGCGTGCCCGGCCCACAGCCCACGTCCAGCACGCTCGCGCCGGGACCGACCACGCCATTGGCCAGCAACTCGTCGACCACCGCGCGGCCCAGGGTCTCGGGTTGGCCCCACAGGTCCAGGTAGATGTCGCTGACTTCGTCGTAGAAGCGATCCCAGGCCTTGGGGTCGATCTCCTGGGTTGTCTTGAGAAACGACGCCTCGTTGGCCCGCCGCCAGGCATCCTCCCAAAACTGGCGGCCGAGGGGGGCCATCTCCACGGCCAGATCTTGCATTTTCACTGCGGGTATCATTGGGCCTCCCAGGGCCCGCGCTCGGTGAGCAGGGGCCGGAAGTTCTGGTCCAGCTCCAGGGCCGGGGCCAGGCCGCGGCGTTGGGCGTGGATGCTGTGTTCGTGATAAAGGGCTAGCAGCGGCAGTTCGGCGCCGAAGATCTGGGCCAGCTGGCGGTAGATTTCGCGTCTGGCGCGGGGGTCCATTTCGTGGCGGCCGGCCTCGATGAGCTTTTGCGCCCGCTGGTTGCGCCAGCCCTGATTGGCCGCGCCGTGCTGGTCCAGGTAATACGAATAAAAAAAGTCCGGGTCGCCGGTCATGAGGGTGTTTGGTTGCAGGCTCAGGTCAAACTGGCTCTTGCGCAGGGCCTCGTAATAGCCGCCGGCCTCGCTGACGACGATCTCGGCGGGCCAGCCGGCCTGGCGCAAGCGGTCTTGGATGATCTGGGCCATGTCCAGGTAGGGCCAGCGTTCGGTCGTGCCGGCGTGCAGCAGGATCAGCAGGGGCCGATTTGGGGCGGCCGGTTGCTCCGCCGCCGGCGGCGCGGCCAGGCCAAAGGCCCAGTCCACGGCCAGGTTGGTGTATGGGGCGCTGGCTGGCTCGCCGCTGTCGCCGGCCAGGGCCGCCACCAACGCGCGACGATCGACGAGCTCGGCCAGCCAACGTCTGGCCCGAACATCGGCGAATGGCGGCCGGCGGCAGTTGAAGAGCAGATAGTGGGTGGTGGCCACCTCGCGGCGCTTGAGCTCGACCCTGGGATCGTCGGCCAGTTCGGCGGCCTGCTCGGGCAGGATGGCCCCCACGTCGGCCACGGCGTCGATCGCGCCGGCCAAGAGGGCCATGACCCGCGTGTGGGCGTCGGGGATGTGGCGGAACTCCACCCGCCGATAGCGGGGTTTGGGGCCCCAATAATCACCAAAAGCCGTCAGCTCCACGCTCTGGTTGGGCCGGGCCAGCTCCAGGCGATAGGGCCCGGTGGCGATGAATTTTTGGATGCGCCCGGCTTGATCGAAGCCGCTGGGTTTGAGGATGGGCCCGCCGTAATAGGCCACCAAGCTGGCCAGATTGGGCGAGGGACGCTTCAGGCTGAAAACGACCTCGTCGCCCACGGCCTCCAGCTTGGCCACCTCGCGGTAGGCCCCGCCGGCGTCGTAGCGGGGATGATTCATGATCCGCCGCAGCGCCTGGGCCGCCTCGGCGGCGGTCAGGTCCGTGCCGTCGTGAAACTTCACCCCCGGCCGCAGCTTGAAGCGCCAGCGGCGGCCGCCGTCCTCCACCCGCCACGAACTGGCCAGCCAGGGCAGGGGCCGCATGTCCGGGCCCAGGTAGGTCAGGGCTTCCCAGGCGTTGGTCGAGCCGTGCACAAAGGCCCGGCTGTCGGGGCCGTCGAGGAAATCGCGGCCCACGCCGATGACAAGGCTGGCGTCGCCGCCGGCCCAGGCGGGCTGGGGCGAAGACGCCAGCATCAAAAGCGTCATAAGCGCGGCGATGATGGCCAGGGCCGTCAGGCCCCGGCGTTCGGGCAGGGATGCGTTCAAGCTCTCACCACGTGTAGCGCAGGCCGATCATGCCTTCCATGTAGAAGCCCTGGTTGACGTAGACGATCTCGGTGGCGTAGCGCTCGTTGAAGATGTTGACCGCCGAGAGACAGGCGCTCAGCGCCCAGTTTTTGTCCAGCCGCCAATCGCGCCAGATCTTGGCGTCGACGGTCTGGTAGGCGTCCATGTGGAAGTAGGGCAGATCCTCGTTGTTGTCGGTGTAGTAACGGTCGCCGGAGTAGCGGAAAACCACCTCGCCGTTGAGTACCGCCGCGTTGGCGTAGCGCAGACCCACGCTGCCCCAATAATCGGGCGAGTTGAGCAGTTGGTTGCCTACGTTTTGCGGATTGACGTCGTCCTTGGTGATGCGCGAGTGATTGAGCGTGGCCGCCGCGAAGAACAGGAAATGCTCGGTGATGGGCTGATCCAGCGAAAGCTCAAGGCCGTAAATCTCGGCCTCGCCGATGTTTCTGGTGTGGATCAAAATCGTGTTGGGTAAGGTCGGGTGCTGGTCATAGGAATAGGCCATGATGTCTTTGATCTTGCCGTAGTAGGTGGTGGCCTTGAACAGGGTCTTCCACTGATTCAGGGTCACGTCGGTTCCCAGGTCGACCATCCAGGTTTGCTCGGGCTCCAGGTTGGGGTTGGCCTCGCGCTGGGTGGCGCCCACGTTCTGGTTCTGGAAGTACCACTTGGCGTTGCCGGGCCAATAGGCCGTGCCGGCGTTGGCCCGCACGGCGATGGTGTCGTTGAAGCGATACTTCACGCCGCCGCGATAGGTCACGTGGTCCTTGCTGACCGCGCCGGGCTCCTTGTCGCTGGAGCCCGAGTCGTAGATGTCGTGATAGCGCCAATAATCGTAGCGCACGCCGGCCAGGATGCTCAACTTGTCGTCGAGCAGGAACTGCTGGTCTTGCATGTAGACGGCGGCCATGTCGGTGGTGATGTCGGAGCGATAGGTCTGGTTGGAGCTTGTGCCCTGATAATATCTGGTCTTTTCTTTTTCCTGGGCCAGGGAGGCGCCGGTGGTGAGCACGTTGTTTTCGCCAAGGTAAAAGTCGGTTTGCAGCTCCAGGGGCAGGCGCTGGCGGTCCCAGGTGGTGGTCTGGGTGATGGTGTCGTTGAGCACGACCCTGCCGTTGACCAGGCTCAGGCCGGTGGTCTCCTGGGAAGGGATGGACTGGAACTGATAGCCGGTGGTGGCCGTCAGCTTGCCCCAGTCGCTCAGCGGCGAGACGAACCGCACGCTGTTGACCACGGTGTCGCCGTTGTCGTTGATAATGTAGTTGGACTGGCCGCCGTAGAGATAGCGCTGCTGGTAGTTGATGGCCACCGTCAGGCCCATGCCGTTGTCGGCCTCCCAGCCGGCCTTGCCGGTGAGGTAGGTGTAGTTGTATTTGTTGTTTTCCAACGAGGCCTGGCGCACGTATTGCTTTTGGCCGCGGTTGAAAAGATCGACCATGCCGTCCAGGGGCTTCATCTGGAAGCCGTCGGAGTAGTCGCCGCTGTAGCTGAAGTAATAGTTGAACTTGCCGTCGCGGTCGCCCACGGCGGTGTAGGGCCGGAAGGTGTTCATCGAGCCGTAGCTCATCTTGGCCACCGCGCCCATGCCCTCGTGGCCGCTCCTGGTGATGATGTTGACCGCGCCGCCGGCGGCGCTGGCCCCGTAGAGAGCCGATGACGGACCCAACACCACGTCCACCCGCTCGATGTCGTTGGGGTTGATGGCCGCCGACATGAAATGGTGAGCCGGCACGCCGTCGATGAGGTAGACCGTGCGCTGCAAAAAGTGGCCCGTGCCGCGCAGATGGACCCACGGCGGGCCCCAGGGATAATATTGGGCCACGTGCACGCCGGGGATGTCGCGGATCAGCTCGCCGAAGTTGTTCATGTAGTAGTTGGGCTGGAAGTCGATGTCCACCCGATCGACCGAGTAGGCGTCCACCGGTGAGAGGTCGGCCTTGACGTCGGTCTTGGTGGCGGTGACGGTGATGTCCGACATTTCAGTCTTGTCGGCTTCCCAGTTGCGTTTGGCGCTTTGCCCGTCGTCGGCGGCCCAGGCCGGCGGGCAGCCCAGGGCCAGGGCCGCGACCAGGGCCACGGCGGCGATGAAGCCTCTTCCCCTTTTCTCCATTTGCTTTTTTCCTTTGCGACCGGCGCGCGAAAACGCAAAAAGGCCGATCCCCTGCCCTGGGGTTCGGCCTTCTTGACCAGCGTTCTGCCGAGCGTTTTCGCTCTAACTCATAAAATGTGCGTGCCTGGATTTTTTCGCGCCGGCTTCTGCGCGGCGATTGCCTTGGCCGTTTCTAGCCAACGGCGTGCGTCGTGTCAAGCCCAATCAATGCGAAAGCCATTTTCGCGGACCAAGCTCAGCGATAAGGCCGCGGCGGGCGGTGATGGCCGTCTGGGCGATGGTGGTGCTCTGGCGGGCGGTGATAGCCGCCGGGGCGATGGTGATGTTCCGGCGGGCGGTGATAGCCGCCGCGCGGGTGATGGTCGTGCCGACGCGGGCCGCCGCCCGATTGCTGGTAGTAATAAAACGTGGCCGATGGCGGCGGGCTGTAGTACGACGGCGCTGGCGAATAGTAGCCGGGTGATGGCTGTTGATAATATGGTTGCGCGCCGTATTGCGCCGCCTGGGCGTTGGATTCGCCGATGGCCCCGCCAAAGAGCGCGCCCAGCCCCGCGCCGATGGCCCCGCCCCGCCAGGGATTGTCGTGATCGATGAGCGCGCCGGCCACCGCGCCCACGCCAGCGCCCACGGCCCCGCCTTGATAGCCATAATAGCTGGGCGCGCCGCCCGGCCCGGCGCAGCCGGCCGCCAATAGGCCAAATATGGCCAGCGCCGTCAGCGCCGCGCCGCGAGTGGTCTTTTTGAACATCGCAAGCCTCCTTTGGAAGCGACGAAATCGTGAAGATGGCCTCCGGCCGATTCAGCGCCCAGACGGCCAGCGGTCAGGGCGGCCGGGGCGCTCCCAGCCCGTGGCCACGGCGTAGCGCTCCGGGCCCAGGATGCGCCGGATCTTGAGCTGATAGCGATAGCGCCCGGAGGCGACTTCGGCGCTGGCCCGCTCCAAGGCGTTCAACTCCATCTCGACGGCGGCCATGTTCAGGTGGCGCTCGCGCATGAGCCTGTCCAGGCGATGGCGGGCCACGTTGACGGCCGATTGGGCCTGTTGAAGATCCATGCGCATGCGTTGATGGGCCTGATCGAGGCGGCCTACCTCGTGGCGGGTCAGTTGCAGGCGCTCTATCGTGCCCCGGTCGCGCCACCACTGGGCCTCCCAAAACGGCCCGTCCGCCGGGCAGACCGACGGCGCGGCCAGGGTCAGCAAAACCAATGTGAAGGCTGCGTATATCTTTTTGCTCACGGCTTTAAACTCCATGGTGATCACTGGCCCAGGCGGACGGCCCATGGCCTTTTGCGCCTAAGACGCTGGCCCTCGGGCCTTTGTTTACAAAAAAAGCGCGGACGCCAAAAAAAACAAGCCCGCGACGCTTTTGTGGCGTCGCGGGCTTGGGCCGCTGAGGCCGCGCGGGTTTTGATTCAGGCCGTCTGGCCCTGCGCGATGAGCTTTTGGCGCAGGCGCGCGTATTGGCTCATGGCCGCCACCGCCCTGGCCGCCCGCTGGGGGCTGGATAAAACAGGCATGCCCCGGGCGATCAACCCGCGCAAGGGCTCCTGCTCCAGGCTGTTGAACGAATAGCCCACCACCGGCTTGCCGTGGACGTCGATCAGGGAGCGGGTCTGGTCCAGCAGGCCCGACACCAACTCCACGGCCTGGCGTTTGGCCTCGGAGACGGGCAGGCCCTGGGCGGCGATGGAGGGGTAGATCAGCTCCACGGGCAGGACGAAGTAGATCAGCAGGGCGTGGATGTTTTCATCGCGCAGCAATGCGTCGGGGATATCCCAATAGTAGTTGCGAAACTCGCGGGGGAAGGTGATGTCGACGGGGTTGCCCAGGCTGCCGGTGTGGGGCACCAGCGGCCGCAGCAGCTCGATGGTCGACGGGCCCAAGGGCGGCAGCTTGAGCCCGCTACGCTCGCAGGCGTCGGCCGCGGCCGCGCCCGGCCCGCCCGAGTCGGTCTGGATGACCGCGTTGGGCCCGGCCGGCAGGGGCAGGCTGCCCAGGGCCCAGCAGAAATCAAATAGCTCGGTGATGGTCTGGGCGCGAATCACGCCGGCCTGGCGCAGGATGCCGTCGTAGAGCTTGTCCGGGCCGGCCAGGGCCCCGGTGTGCGAAAGGGCCGCCCGCCGGCCAGTCTCCGAGCCGCCCACGTAAAAGGCCACGATGGGTTTTTTCAGCGCCACGCGGCGGGCGACCTCCACGAAGCGCCGGCCGCGGCGGATCGTCTCCACGTACATGCCGATGACCTTGGTGTGGGGGTCGTCGCCCAGATACTCCAGGCAGTCGACCAGGTCCACGTTGGCCTCGTTGCCCACGCTCAGGGCCGTGCTGAAGCCCAGGGACAGACGGCGCAGTTGGTCGTACATCTGGGTGACGAAACTGCCGCTCTGCGAGGCCAGGCCGATGAAGCCGGGGCCGCATTCGTAGGGCAGGGGGGTGGTGTTGATCTTGCAGTGGGGGTTGGCCACGCCCAGGCAGTTGGGCCCCAGAAAACGCATGCCGTATTGCTCGGCGATGCGCATCAGGCGCTCCTGCATGGCCGCGCCCTCGGGTCCGCTTTCCTGGAAGCCGCCCGAGACCACCACGGCGTTTTTGACCCCTCGCCGGCCGCATTGCTCCAACACGTCGCCGACGATCTTGGTGGGCAGCACCAAAATGGCCAGATCCGGCGCTTGAGGCGTCTGGTCGATGGCGGTGTAGGCCGTCAGCCCCAACACGGTGCTTTCCTTGGGGTGGATGGGATAGATCTGACCCTCGTAGCCCATGTTGAGCACCGAGTTGAGGATCATCGTGCCCATGTTGATGAAGTTGTTGGACGCGCCGAAAAAGGCGATGCCACGAGGATTGATCAGATAATAAAGCGGATTTTGCGTGATCGACGACGACACTGCTAACTCCTTGCCAGCACGACCAGCCCGTCGACGGCCTTGACCCGGCCCCGGGCGGTGATGATCAGGGGGTTTACGTCGACCTCGACCACGGCGTCGTGCTCCAGGCCCAGGCGGCCCAGGCCGATGACGGCGGCGCACAGGGCCTCAAGGTCGGCCGGGCTTTGGCCACGAAAGGCCGCCAGCATGGGCCGACAACGCAGTTGCTCCAGCATGTCCAAGACCTCCAGGCGCTCCAGCGGGGCCATGCGAAAGACCGTGTCGGCCAGCGCCTCGGCCAGCACGCCGCCCAGGCCCAGCATCACGCAGGGGCCGAACTGCGGATCGCGGCTCAGGCCCAGCACCAACTCGCGGTTGCCGCCGACCATCTCCTGAACCAACACGCCGTCCAAGGCCAGCCCGGCCCGGGCCGCCCGGCCGGCGATGTCGTCATAAGCCGCGCGCACGGCTGTCTCGTCGCCCAGGCCCAGACGCACCCAGCCGCCCTCGCTCTTGTGCATCAGCGAGGCCGCGCAGGCCTTCAGCGCCACCGGAAAGCCCAATTCACGGGCCAGTTCCACGGCCTGGTCGGCGCTTTGGGCCAGGCCCTCGGCGCTGACTGGCACGCCATGGGCCGCCAACGCCAGCTTGGATTCATGCTCGTTAAGGGCCGCCTGGCCTTTTGCTCGGGCCGTGGCGATCAACCGACCTACGTCCATCGTCAGTCTTCCTTTTCGTATATCTTATTAATATTATTGGCGATAATCTTGTTTATCCGCGTCAGTTCGTCCAGCTCGCCCTGGCCGAGCCCGGCAAAGGCCGCCCGGGTGAAGCCTTCGGCCACGGCGGTCAGCCGTTGGTGGGCCTGGCGGCCGGCGGCGGTGATGAAAACCTGGTTGCAACGGCGATCGCTGGGATGGGCCCGCCGCTGGACCAGCCCGGCCGCCTCCAAGGCGTCGATGATGCGCGTGATGTTTTGGCGGTCCTTGGTGACGTTTTGGCTGACTTCGGTCTGCGATTGGCCATCTCGGCCCATCAGGGCCGAAAGCACCGACCAGTGCTCGGCGGTGTGCTCCAACCCGGCGGCGGCGAAGGCCCGGTTGAGCCCGCTTTTCATGCGGTTGGCGGCCAAACGCATGATGAATCCGTGGGATTGCTCGATGGGAAACAGTTGCAGCTTCATCGGCCCCGCCTTGGTGATTGTCTACGTGAAGAATGTTGTAATATTGACAATATCAAAGTCAAGTCATAATTGATCAGCCGATCAGCCAGCCGGCGGACGCGCTTTGCCAGGGGCCGGCGGGGCCGCGCCGTGCTAAAATCACGGGCGTGAGGCGGGCGCACGGAGGCGAGGCGATGAGCAATTGTCAATGTGAGGAACTGGCCCAGGGCCAGATCGCGCTATCCAACGTCTGTCTGGGCCAGTTGTGGTTGTTCGAAGACCTGGACGCCGCCGATCAGGCCGCCCTGACCCAAGCGGCCCGGCGGCGGGTCTATCAGCCGGGCCAGGCGGTGTTTCGCCAGGGCGATCCGGCCCAGACGCTGTTTCTGATCAAGGGCGGCCGGGTCAAGCTGGCCAAGCTGGGCCAGGACGGCGCGGAGATCATCCTCGATTTTCGCAAGGCTGGCGACTTCTTGGGCGAAAACATGCTGAATGACGCCGGTGCGTTGCCGGTTTCGGCGGTGGCCGTCGAGCCCACTCTGACCTGTGGCTTTTCGCGCCAGGGCTTCGAGCGCCTGGTGTTGGAGCGGCCCAGGCTGGGCCTTCAGGTGATCAAAAACCTCTCGCGGCGCATCGATTGGCTTTCGTCCCAGGTCGACTCGCTGGCCCAGGTCAGCCTGGAGCAGCGGCTCTATCAGGCCCTGCAAAACGTGGCCCGCGAACACGGCCGGCCCACGGAGGGCGGCTTGGCCATCGAGATGCCCCTGACCCACGAGGAGCTGGGTTTTTTGGTGGGGGCCCACCGGGTCAGCATCACCCGGGCGCTCAAAAGCCTGCGTCAGGCCGGCAAGGTGTTGCAAGACGGCCGGCGGTTGATCGTGGCCGAGGCGTGAGGCCCGGCCGGCGCGCTGGACGAAGGCGTCCCGCCTGGGGCATACTGCGTCAAACGACCGCCGCGCCGAAAACCCCGTGCCCCGCGATCTCGCGGGCGATGCGCATGAACGCAAGGAAACGCTTTGCCGCGCTTTAGCTCCACCGTCAACACCCTCTTCAACTGGACGGCCATGCTTGTGGCCATCGCCACGGGCTTGGTGGTCACGCCCCTGATCATCTCCCACCTGGGCAAGCCGCTCTACGGCGCGTGGAGCCTGGTGTTGACGATCGTGGGTTATTCGGCGCTGTTGAACGTGGGGGTGACCCCGGCCATTTCCCACTACGTGGCCATCTACCGGGGCCAGAAGGACACGGCGGCCATGGCCGGGGTGATCAGCAACGGCCTGATCCTCTTGGCCCTGCTCTGCGCGCTGGTGGTCGGCGGGGCCTGGCTGGCCGCCGAACCGGTGTCCGAGCTGCTGGACCCTTCGGGCCAGATGCGGCAGACTTTCGCGACCATGCTGCGCCTGGGCGGCCTGGGCGCGGCTTGCAGTTTTCTGGGCGTCTATTTCATGTCCATCCTGCAGGCCTACGAGCTGTTTTTACCCAACAACGCCGTGGTGGCCTTTTATCACGTCTATCGCACGGTGGCCATCGCCGTGGTTTTGGGCCTGGGCCATGGGCCCATCGGCCTGATGGCCGCCCACATCAGCGCCGAGGCCCTGAAGGCCCTGCTGCACGCGGTGTTGTGCTATCGCTTGCTGCCCCATCTGCGGCCGGACTGGCGGGCCTTTTCACCACGCACGGGCCTGATGCTGATCAGCTTCGGGGCGCTGAGCACGTTGCTGAGCGTGGGCGATTTGCTGCGTTTTCAGCTCGACCAGGCGGTGATCGGCAAGTTTTTGGATTTCACGCAGATAGCCATCTACGCCGTGGCGGCGATGCTGGTGCGCTATATGCTGCGCATCGTGGGGGCGTTCGTGGACGTGCTGACGCCACGGCTAACCTCGCTGACCGGCGGCGGCCACGCGGCGATGACGACCGAGCTTTTTTTGCGGTCGCTGACGATCAGCTCGACCATCAGCCTGATCCTCTGCGCGGGGCTGGTGTTGTTGGGCTGGCCGTTTTTGCGCCTGTGGCTGGGCCAGGGCTTCCAGGGCTCGGTGGCGGTGTTGTGGATTCTGGCCGTGTCCTTCACCGCCGACCTGATGCAGGCCCCGGCCGTTTCGGTGATGTTCGCCCGCGAGCGGCACGGGCTGCTGGCGGCCATAAATATGATCGAGGGCGCGTGCAACCTGGCCCTTAGCATCTACCTGGCCCCGCGGATGGGCATCGTGGGCGTGGCCCTGGGCACGGCCGCGCCGATGCTGGTCAACAAGCTGCTTGTCCAGCCGCTGGTGGTCTCGCGCGAGCTGGGCCTGTCGTACTGGCGCTATTGGCGGCCGGTGGGCCTGCCGCTGGTGCTGATGGCGTTGGTGACGGCCGCCGGTTTCGCCCTGGGCCTGCCTTATGACAACACCATGGGCTGGCTGGGCTTTCTGGGCTGGGCCGTGGCCGTGGCCGCGCCGTTCGCGGCCTTCATGGTCTTCACGCTGGTGCGCCACGGCGTGGACTTGACCCGTGGCGCGGGCCAACCGACGCCCTAGCGGGCCCCGCCGCCGCGCGCCGCGCTTTCGTCGGCTTTTGCGCCTCCCCCAACACGCCCGCGACCTCGCCACGCCCCAAAACGTCCGCTCGCCGGCCTGAGCCAGGCCGTGGCCACGCCGCGCTTTCGCGCCGGCGGGGCAAGCCATTTTTGTTTGACCTACCCCCTCTGACGCCTCACGCCCCACAACCCAAGCCGACTTGGATACCCCTTTTGGGATCACTATGCCGCCTTGACGAAATGGAGCAGCGAGCCCTCGGCCAGGGCGTAGTCCTCGGCCTCCAGCATGGCCAAAAGCATGGCCTCGTCTCTGGCCGACGCGCGGCCCGTCAGTTGGGCGCGGTCGGAGGTCGGCGGCAGGGTCACTTCACGCCCAGTTTCTTGCGCAATTCGTCAATTTCTTTCTCCGTCCGCACCATCTCTTCGCGCCATTTGGCCGGCAGGGAATCAAAGTCCTTGGCGGCGCAGACCGCTTTGACAAATTCCTCTCGATCATTGCGTTCGAGAAAGGTTGACATGTTTATCACTATGGCCGCCCTACGGCTTAACTCGGCGTTCACTTTATTCCTCCTTGGGGCCAAGCAGATCGGCGGAAACAACCACTGCTTTACGGTTCAACACAATGATATATCCCTCTTTTTCAATTTAATTGCGTTATACCCCTGGGCAATGGTTGAACGTCCTGGCTTGGGTCACAACCCAAGCCGGCTTGGATACCCCTTTTGGGTAGTGCCAAAAATTAGCACGTTTTTCCGGCTGGTTGTAAGGCGTTTTTGTATAACCTACCCTGAAAGGGGCGTGCGGCGGGCCATGTTTTGTGGGGGGGTGTACGGCGCTCTAGGTTTTCAGGGATTTTGGGGCGCGCCGGGCTCGGCAAGCCAGATGTCGGACTCGCTAGTTTGAGCGTTTCGCTCCAGAGTGTATCGCCAGCTTCAATAAATTAGAATGATCGTAGAAGTTTATTGCCAGCAAAGAAAATCCCTGCTACATTCGCGGTGACAACGGACCAAAGGCGCGCCCGAACCGCCCATGCCTCTGCCTCGATCACCGCGCGGGGTCATCGTGAAGTACGTCATCAATCTGCAAACGCCCGATCCAGCCAGACGTTCGGCCAGCATCGACTACCGCCTGGAGGACGCCCCGCCGGCCGCCCGCAGCGTGGTGGAGATCTGGCGCTTGCGGCCGGGGCTGATCCTCAACGTGGCGCGCCTGGCGCCGCACGCCACTGAGCGCGACAGTTTCGACATCGACCAGGGGCCGGTGCAGTTCGGCTTCACCGTGGCTGGCCAAAATCGTTGCTCCTACGCCAACGGCCGCCTGGCCGGCCAGAGCCACGAGCTGACTCCCGGTTGCAACAGCATTTTTCATCTATCGAAAACCAAAGGCAATATCGACCACGCCCCCGACAAGGCCATGTGCGTTGTCGGCGTCATGGCCACGCCGGAGTTTTTGAGCCAATACCTGGACGACGCGCAGAGCCCGCCGCCCAAGCTTCTGTGGCCGACCCTGGACGGCCGGGCCGACAGCCAGTTCGCCTGGTATGGCCGGCCCCATCCGCGCAAGGACGCCCTGGTGCGCGAGCTGCTGAGCCACCCCCATCAGGGCGGCCTGGAGCGCATGCGCCTGGAGGGCCTGGTGCTGCAACTGGTCGGCGGGCAACTGGCCGAGCTGGCCATGGCCGAACGCCAGCGCCCGACGGCGGCGCCGCTGCTGCGCGGTGACGACCTGGAGCGCGTGGGCCTGGCCCGGCGCATCCTGCTCCAGCGGGCCGAAGACCCGCCCAGCCTGCGCCAACTGGCCCGCGAGGCCGGCCTCAACGAAAAAAAGCTCAAGTACGGCTTTCGTCAGGTCTTCGGGACGTCGGTTTTCGCCTATCTGCGCGATCATCGCCTGGAAACGGCCAAGGGCCTGCTGGAGTCGGGCCGCATGAACGTCAGCGAGGCGGCCTTTTGCGTGGGCTACGCCAGCCTCAGCCACTTCAGCCGCGCCTTCAAGCGGCGCTTTGGCCTCAATCCCAGCGATTGCCTCCAGGCCCCGCCGCTCTGAGCCTTGGCCCGCAGGCCGCAAAAAGTCCGTCCAAGGCAAAAATGGTCCCCGCCAAGATTAGACGCTTCTAACAAAATCCGCTATTAGGGGTGCAAGCGTCTTGCGTCGCCCCGCCCAGGCCAAGGATCGGCGGGGCCGTCTTGGATCGAATCTCCGGCCGGGGCCGTCTGGTCTTTTTCGCGCTCCGGCCGCCTGGAAAGGGCCATGCCATGAAAAAAGCCGTTTTCATCGCCGCCTGGCTGTTGTTGTTGCCGGCCCCGTGCCTGGCCGCCGACAACCAATCGGCCGTGGTTCTGGAACAAGTCACGGTCAGCGCCGGCAAGCGCGAGAGCGCCTTGCAGGATTTCGCGGGCAGCGTCTCGGTGGTCGATGAAGCCACCCTGGAGGAAAAAGGGGCCTGGACCTTGGGCGAGGCCCTGCAACTGACGCCCAACGCCTATATGAAAACGGCCCTTTCGGGCAACACCGTGGTCATTCGCGGCCTGTCGACCATCGACACGTCGCTGTTCAGCCCGGCCGGGCTCTACGTCGATGACGTGGCCTATCCGCTGACCTACATGCAGAACCTGGATTTTCTGGACGTCGAGCGGCTGGAGGTCTTGCGCGGGCCCCAGGGCGCGCTCTACGGGGCCAACAGCGAGGCGGGCGTGGTCAACGTGACGCTCAACCAGCCCGGCCCCCAGGTCAAGGCCAAGGCCCAGCTCGATTACGGCGATTATGACACCCTGCGCATGGTGGGCCAGGCCTCCGGCCCGGTCTACGCCGACAAGGTCTTTTTCGGCGCGTCACTGTTGCGCGCCAGCAGCGACGGCTACGTGGAAAACCTCTACAAGCACGACGACCGGGCCTCCAAGGAGGAGCTGACCGGCGCGCGGGGCGTGCTGCGCCTGACGCCCGGCCCGGACTGGGACGTCTCACTGGCCGTTGACGGCAGCCGCCAGAACCTGGGCCTGGGCATTATGCGTTATCTGGACGGGCCCAACCGCACCGAGGCCTTCGAGGTGCGCTCCAACGCCGCCGACGTGGCCCACGAGGACGCGCTGGGTCAGTCGCTGCGCGTCAAATACGCCGGACGCTGGGCCGATCTGCTTTCGATCACCGCCCACCGCGACTATGCCTACGATTTCGAGATGGACGCCGACCGCACCTCCCTGCCCGTGGCCCGCTCCAACATGGACCTGGACCAGTCTTCGTGGAGCCAGGAGTTGCGCCTTAGCTCCAAGGCGGCCGGGCCCCTTTCCTGGCTGGCCGGCGTCTATGGCAAGCGCGACGAACTGGACGTGAGCATGGACTGGACCAGGGCCGTGGCGGCGATGTCCAGCAAGCTCAAAACCGACTCGACCCTGGAAAACTACGCCGCCTTTGGCCAGGCCACCTACGCCATCATCGAGGGCCTGCGCCTGAGCGCCGGCCTGCGCGCCGAGGCCTGGCGGACCTCGGGCCAGCAGCGCTATCGCACCATTAGCCTGGACCGCTCCTACGAAAAAGATCTCGACGACGTGGAGATCTTGCCCATGGCCACCCTGGCCTACGATCTTCGCGCCGGCGTCATGGCCTACGCCACCATCTCCACCGGCTTTTTGGCCGGCGGCTACAATTACTTCTCGTCCAACTGCCTAGACACCTTCACCTATCAGCCCGAGCACACCGTCAACTACGAACTGGGCCTCAAGACGTCCTGGCTCGACGACAGGCTGACGGCCAACGTCGCCCTGTTTTACACCCAGATCCGCGACAAGCAGGTGCGCGAGGAGGCCCCCGGCGGCGGCATCGGGGCCTGGAGCTTCACCAACGCCGCCGAGGCCCACTCCAGCGGCGGCGAGATCGAGCTGGCCGCCCGGCCCATCCAGGGCCTGACCCTCTCGGCCGGCCTGGGCTACGCCGCCACCGAGGTCGACGACTGGACCACCACCAGCGGCGGCGTCACCTACGATTATCAGGGCAAGCAACTGCCCTGGGCCCCCGAGTTGACCTACAACCTGGCCGCTGATTATCACCACGCCTCGGGCCTGTTCGCCAGGGCCGATCTCTTTGGCGCGGGCAAGCAATATTTCGACGCCGAAAACACCCTCTCCGACAACGGCTACCAACTGGTGGGCCTGCGCCTGGGCTACGAGGCCGCCCACTACAACGTCTCCCTGTGGTGCAAAAACCTCTTTGACGCCGACTACGCCAACAAAAAGGTCACCGACGCCTCGGGTTACACCCTCATCGAAGACGGCGCGCCCCGCACCTACGGGGTCAGCCTGGGCTGGAGGTTCTAGCAAATGCCGTGCGAAATCAACGACGACGCCCAGAGTTTCGGCCCCCTGGCCCAGTGGTTGCAGGGCCCGGTGCTCCTGGCCCTGGCCGAGGCGGCCATCGAACTGGATCTGCCGGAGTTGCTGGCCCAGACCGGCGACCTCGACGCCTTGGCCCGAATGCTGGGGGCCCATCGGGTCAATCTGGGCCTGCTTCTGGACGCCATGACGGCCATGGGCCTGGCCGTCAAGCAAGACGGCCGCTACGCCAACACGGCCCTTGGCGAGATGTATCTGCGCCGCCAGCGCGACACCTATCTTGGTGATATGCTGATTAATCTCAAGCAGATGCAGCATCGCCACCTGGACAAGCTGGCCGAGTTGGTCCGTAGCGGCCCGCCCGAGGTCCACGGGGCGCAACGCCTGAGCTCCCCGGAGCGCTGGCGGGCCTCGGCCGGTCATCTGGCCAATTATCAGCGGGCCTACCTGGCCCCGCTGGCCGTGGAGCTGGTCGAGGCCCTGCCCGAGTTTCCGGCCATGAAGCGCGCCCTGGACCTGGGCGGCGGGCCGGGCCTGGTGATCATGGCCCTGCTGGAACGTCGACCGGATCTGCGCGGGGCGCTCTGCGACCTGCCGCCGCTGGCGGAGGTGGCCCGCGAGCACGCCGCCGCCCGCAACCTGGAGGGCCGCCTGGCGTTTATCGCCGGCGACTACAACCAGGTCGACCTGGGCCAAGGTTACGATCTGATCTGGGCCAGCCACACCCTCTATTACGCCAAGGACATGGACGCCTTCATGCAAAAGCTTTTGGCCGCCCTCAATCCCGGCGGGGTGTTCATCTGCCTGCACGAGGGCCTGACCGAGGCCCGCACGGCCCCGTCCCTGCACGTCCTGGCCCGGCTGTGCCTGGCCCTGGAGGGCCAGGACGTCTCGTTTGACCACGGTTTTTTGGCCGAAAACATGCGCCGGGCCGGTTTCGCCAGAGTGACCAGTCGGCCCATCGATGGGCCCATGGGCCTGGTGTGGCTGGACGTGGCCCGCAAGGCCCGCGCGGAGGAGCAATGAAACGCCTGATCTACTTGGTGGTGCTGTGCCTGCTGGCGGCCTCGCCGGTCGGCGCGGCCGAACCTCTGCGTCTGAGCGGCCCGCCGGTGGTGGAGAGCCTGCCGTTGATGGCCATGGCCAGCCAGGGTCGCTTGCCGGGGCTGGATCTGGCCGTGGAGTTCCGGCCCTGGCGCGGCCCGGATCAACTGCGGGCGATGATCGCCGGCGGCCAGGTCGACGGGGTGCTCATCACCACGGCCATGGCCGCCGTGTTGCGGGCCAGGGGCCTGCCCTGCCGGGTGCTGGCGGTGATGTCGCCGCCGGTGTGGCTCGTGACCGCCAAGCCCCGCCTGGCCAGCCTGGCCGACATGGCCGATCGGCCGATCGTCTTGCCTTTCGGCCCCGGCGAGATGCCGGCCTTGCTGCTGCGGGCCGTGGCCGCCCAAAGTGGCGTGAGCCTGCGCACCAGCCAGGCCGGCAGCGCCCTGGAGGCGGTCAACCTCTTGGCCATGGGTCGGGCCGATGGCGCCGTGCTCAGCGAGCCGGCGGCCAGTCTGGCCGTGGCCAAGGCCGGCCTGGAGCGGCCGCTGCACAAAAGCCTCGATCTGCGCCAGGCCTGGGCCCTGGCCTTTCCCCAATGCCCCCAACTGGCCAGCACCGCCTTGGCTCTGGTCGGCCCCCGCGCCAATGATCCGGCCGTGGGCCAGGCCGTGGCCAGGGCCTTTGGCCAAAGCTGCCCGTGGGTGCAAGAGCACGATGATCAGGCGCGGGCCCTGGCCGCCGCGATGTTTCCCGACCTGGCCGCCCAACTAACGCCGGGCGCGCGGCCGGTCATCAGCCTGTTGGACGGCCCCGAGGGTCAACGGGCTGCGCTGTTCGTGCTGGCGCGGCTCCACGAGCTTTCGCCAGCCGCCACCGGAGGGGTCTTGCCTGGGCCGGAACTGTGGGCTGCCCAGCCATGAGCCAGGTTCCACGGCGCGGGCGTTTGACCGGCGTGGCCTGGTCGGCGTTGGGCCTGGTTTTGCTGCTGGCGCTGTGGCAGGCGGCGGCCACGCATTACTCCAGCCTGGCCATCGCCTCGCCCTGGGATACGTTGACCGCCCTGGGCCAGATGCTGAGTCAGGGCGATTTC
Source organism: Desulfarculus baarsii DSM 2075 (assembly GCF_000143965.1). Taxonomy (GTDB): domain Bacteria; phylum Desulfobacterota; class Desulfarculia; order Desulfarculales; family Desulfarculaceae; genus Desulfarculus; species Desulfarculus baarsii. Next base: position 1,889,779 of record NC_014365.1, read on the forward strand.
TGGGCCGATCATCTGTTGGTCAGCCTGGGCCGCGTGACCGTGGGCCTGGGCCTGGGTCTGGCGGCGGGCTTGAGCCTGGGCGTGCTGGCCGGGGCCTTGCCGCCGCTGCGTCGGGTGCTCTCGCCCACCCGTTGGATGCTCATGAGCGTGCCGGGGGTGGTGGTGATCATGCTGGCCATGCTGTGGTTTGGCATGGGCGGGGCCATGGTCGTGGCCATCGTGGCGACGATGGTCGCCCCGCTGATCTACATCAGCGTGGTCGAGGGCTTGGACGCGGTGGACGCGCGCCAACTGGAGATGGCCCGGGTTTATCACTTTCCGCTGGCCATGCGCCTTTATCGCATCCACGGCATGGCCATGGCCGGGCCGCTGATCGCCGGCGGCCTGATGGCCCTGGGCAGCGCCATCCGCCTGGTGGTTTTGGCCGAGGCCCTTGGCGCGGCCGAGGGCCTGGGTTACGCCCTGGCCCTGGCTCGCACCAATCTGGAGACGCCCCGTTTATACGCCTTGGCCCTGCTTTGCGTGTGCGTGGTGGCCGGGGTGGAACTGGCCGTGCTGCGGCCGGTGCGCCGCCGGGTGCTGCGCCGGGGCCAGAGGCCGCCGGCCAGCCTGGATGACGCCGCCGGCGATCAGCCAGCACCCGGCAATGGGCCGCATGACGACGCCGATCGCCCGTGGGTCCAAATCCCGCCGTGTGCTACACCCAATCGCCAAGCGCTGGATCAGGCCCAGCCGCTCGTCGCCCTGGAAGGCGTTTGCCTGGCCTACCAGGGCCGCACGGTGCTCGACGGCGTGGACCTGACCGTCAAGCCGGGCGAGGCGCTGGGCGTGCTGGGGCCCAGCGGGGCGGGCAAATCCACCCTGCTGCGGCTGATAGCCGGGCTGGAGCGGCCCGACGCCGGCCACCTGACCACAAGGGTCCGGCGTTTGGGCTACGCCTTTCAGGAGCCGCGCCTTTTGCCTTGGTGCACGGCCCAGGAAAACGTGGCCTTGCCGCTACGCGCCCTGGGCCTGGAGCGCCGCCAGGCCCTGGCCATGGCCCGCCGTCACCTGGAGCTCATGGAGCTGACCGGCCGCGAGAACGCCTTTCCGGCCGAGCTTTCCGGCGGCATGCGTCAGCGGGTCTCGCTGGCCAGGGCCCTGGCCGTGGGGGCCGACCTGATGCTGTTGGACGAGCCCTTCACGGGCCTGGACCCGCGCCTGCGCGACGAGATGCTGCGCCTGCTGGAATCGGGCCTGCGCGAAAGCCAGGCCGCGGCGATCATGGTCACCCACGATCAGGCCGATCTGCCGGCCTGTACCGGCCGCGTCGTCGTGCTCGACGGCCCAGGGCCGTTGAAGAACCTTGCGCCGCCGGCGCGCTTCACCCGCCGCTTGGCCGGCCAAGGCGGGTTGTGAAACGGCGTTTGGAAAGCCAACTCGGCGGACTCGACCACTGATCGGCCAACAAAAAAACGCCCTGGTCAGCGCCAGTTGGCCAGGGCCGAGTCTGAACGCTGGCGAGCAACGCGCGCCGCGCAAAGCGGGCCCTGCCGCCTCGGGGCGCATCGATGTTGACTCCAGTCACGTCTGAAGGCAGACTATCACCAACTAGATCAGCCGCTTGGTCTTTAAACAAGATTGTCGTCTTGCAGTCTCCGTTTGTGCACTGGTTGGATCAAGATCAACCATACCCGCGATGGTGAACCATGGCCGAGACCAGAATGCCGACCTTCGTCCTCAGCGTGAATGACCTCGAGGCCGCCATGATCCACGCGCTGGCGCGGGGGGCGGACAACCACGGCCAGGCGTTGGGCCATGTCGTTGACCTCAAGACGCCGTGGGGACGCTCAGACGCCGCGTCCCTGGACGCCGAGACGTTCGCGGGGCTTGGCGACACGGTTTTCCTGGTGGAGATCAATTCTCCCCAGATGCAAGAGCGGATCCGGAACTCTGGCCGGGAAGTCGTCGTCATCGACCATCATCTATACCAATCCAAAGACGCTGGCCCCTTGGATCTGCGCACGGGGCTATCATCCCTGGAGCAAGTCATCAATTACACGCGCCGCCAGCCCAGCCAGCGGGTGGCGGCGCTGCCGGCGTATCTAGACATATCCTCGCCCGGGGGCCGCAAATTATCCTTCGCCGAATTAACCAGGCTGATCAGCGCCAATGACCGCGGGCACATCCCCCTTCTGGCCGCCGAGGCCATGAAAATCTTGGGGCTCGACCCGCGCGGCTATGCGCCGCCCAAGATCAAACACCAAAGTTCGCTGTGGGATGTCGCGGAACTGGACTTGGCCAAGATCGGCGCGGGCTGGGAGCAGCGGCCCGCCACCTGGGGCCAAGACGAGCAAAAACCCGCCGACTGGCAGGCCATGGAGGAACTGGTCAGAGACATCCGCCTCAGGGAAAGCGCCCTGGGCCTATGGCTGGTTGAGGGCAAGGACATCGAGGAGCTTGCCCTGCCTGAAGTTTTTCAGCGCCAATATCGGCTAACCGCCGACCTCATGGACCAGGCCATCAACTATATTGCCTGCGCCCAGGGCAAGCAAAAGCTGCGTCTGCTGGCCACCGGCCGCGACGAGGCCGCCGATCCGGCCCTGTATTTGATCCAGGCGCCGATCCGATATCGCAAGGTGTTGTTGGACGCGCTCTATTTCTGGCGGGCCGAGCAGGGTCACTCCCTGAGCGAGCGCCTTGCGGCCCTGATTGTCTTTCATGAGGACGACCACGAAGACAAGCCCCGGCTGCTGGAATTTTACGGCGACGACGCCGAGGGCGGGGCGGTGGAGCAGTGGTTCAAGCCCGAGACGCGGAGCGCTTGGGGCTCGACGCGGCTGGATTTCTGGGCGGGCGGCGGGTCGGGCTGCTTTTTCGGGGCCGAAGACCGCTTGGGCGCCGAAGCGGAGGCGTTGAACGCGCTGGCCAACCACATCCTCGACACCGTGCTCACCGGCAACCGCCCGGTGCGAAAATGGCGCACCAGCTTTTTACAGCCGCTACGCTTTTGTGATGAAGAGCTGAAAAACAAAGTCTTGGACGGTCTGCGGCAGGCCGCGAGCCAACCCCAAAGTGGTTTGTTCCCGGTGGTCATCGGCCCCGAGGAGCGGCATTATTTCCTGCCCCACGTGGAGCCAACCTTGGCCCCCGGATTCGCGGGCCAACGGACGGAAATCCCAGAGCTGATCGAAATGGCGCGCCGGGGCCTGTCCATCGCCAGCGTGGAGCGCTTTTTCGAGGGCCTTTGCCTGCAATTGACCCTGCCCAACCACCCCAAGCCTCATCTGCTGCCCATCGCCAGCGTGCGCCTGCACTTTTTTTATCACTCGGTCATGGCGCTCGAATGGGTGATTGGCGACGCGGCGACGGCGGAAGAAGATCAAACCGTGGGCCAGCGGGATGAGGCCAGCGAAAACATATCAAATGAGCCGGCGGAGTATCCGCCCGGTCAACCCTATTGGCGCGGCCTGCTGGCCGACGATGGGCCAGACGCCCTCAGCCTGGCCCAGGTCTTGGACATCAACGCCAAACTGCGCCAATGTTATTCCACCTACTCGTCCGACGGCGCGCGCGGCGGCCAGACCATGATCCGCCTGGTGGAGCGCGGCCGGATTTTGGGCGCGTTGCTGCACGGCGGCGTGGTCAATGAACACCGCATCACCGCCTGGTTCCGCGCGCTGCTGGAAAAAGCCCTAGGGCTCGACAACGACGCCCATGCCGAGAGCTGGCTCAATGAGAAGCTGGAGCTTTTGAGCGACGACCGGACGCGGGTGGTCAGTTCCGTGATTCCGGCCGGGGCCTATCCCCAGACGCCTTGGGGGCGCGAGCGTTTCGAGGAAATCTTGGCCCGCCTGAACACGGTGGACCCCTATGGCCAGGGCCATTTTTATGAGCCGCGCGTGGCCATGGAAGAACTGGGCCGCGGCCTTTACGAGCGTTTCCGCGCCAACGGCTCGCTGTTTGCCTGCACGCCGCACAGCCTGGTCTTTTTGGGCTTCGGCTGGTTTCCCACCGATATCATCCACAAGCGGCACATGGCCACCATGTATCGCCGCATGTTTTTGGTGGCGATGTTTTATCAGTCGATCCTGCACGCCCTGGCCCTGAGCCTCAACGAAGCTGGGCGGGGCAATGGGGTGGGGCCGATCCGCGAGCATGAATTCAAGGATCTGCGCGCCAGGATCATATATTTCACCAACCATCTGTGGTTCCGGCGGCTGAGCAGCCAGGTGCAGGGCGTGGAGCTGTTTGATCTGCTCTCGGCGCGGGCGGGCCTGGACCAGCAATATCAAGAGATTGCCGACGAGATCGAGCGGGCGGAGTCTTTCCACACGGCCGTGGCCAGGCAGCGCGACGAAAGCTTTCATCGCGCCGTGGCCTTTTGGGGCGCGCCGTTGGTTCTTTTCGTGGCCATGCTGGCCATCCCTGCGGACGGTTATTTTGATCTCTGGGGGTGGCTGGCAAGGCTTGGCCAAAACCATGTCGCCCCGTGGATGTGCGTTTCTGGCGATTTGCGCTGGCTGACGTTATTGCTTGGGCTGTTCTTTGCGGCGGCGTTGGCTTTGCTTCCGGGTTGGCTGCTATATTTGGCGATAAATAAATGGCGTGGCCGGCGTAAAAAACGCCGAAAATAGGCCCGCCTTTTCGCCAGCAACAATCAGGCGATAATGATAAAAGCCGTGGCAAAAACGCCACGGCTTATTTTTTTGCCCCGCGCCAATCCGCTTCCTCTAGCGGCATCCCTCAATAGCCACCAAATTCTTCTGGTCAGCCTATCGGCATGAGTTTCAATCCGCTTCCTCTAGCGGCATCCCTCAATAGGGAAATCAAATGAGCCACCCCACGCCGGCGATCGCTGGGTTTCAATCCGCTTCCTCTAGCGGCATCCCTCAATAGCCAAGACGCTGCTGTTGCCGCGCGCGCTGTGGTTTCAATCCGCTTCCTCTAGCGGCATCCCTCAATAGGAATCGTTCAAAGGCCAAGACGGCCAGTGGCAGTTTCAATCCGCTTCCTCTAGCGGCATCCCTCAATAGGGAGTCGCGTCTTGGAGGATACAGACGCCTGGACGTTTCAATCCGCTTCCTCTAGCGGCATCCCTCAATAGCGAGGAGAAAGAGAGGAAGTCGGAAAGCATCGGCTTGGTTTCAATCCGCTTCCTCTAGCGGCATCCCTCAATAGAAAAAATGGCAACGCCGGGGCCGTGGAGTCTAGGTTTCAATCCGCTTCCTCTAGCGGCATCCCTCAATAGGGTACCCCAGCCAACCGCCCGATTGCAATATTTATTTTTGGGGCTGTTTCCACATGGTTTGCCAAATTCGGCGCGCCAACAGGGCCGTTCCGCGCATTTTTTGGGCGTTTGCGCGCAAAACATAATGAATACGGCGCCATATCAATTCCACACGGTTAAAAAACACATAAAATGGCGAAATATATTGCAAACAAGCCAAATAGCCCCCGCGCCGACGGCTTGGCTCAGGGGCGCATCCTGGCCCAATCGTCGGCCGACACATAGTCGCAAAGCAGGTCGTGGGCCTGATCTATCCTTTTCAACGTTCGGAAGTCTTTCATGCTCATAACGCCCAGGTGCTGGTCGTTATTTTTGCTCTTTTGCGGGTCGGCCAGGGCGCGCAGGGCCGTGACCGCCGGGGAATTTTCAAAGCCGAAGCCATAGCCCAGCCAGCGAAGCCCCGCGTCCATGTAGGCGGTGAACTCCTCCACGAACGGCGCCATGTCCCGGGCCTCGATCGCCTGGCCCGCCGGGCAGTGCGCCGTGGCCCGAAACTGGCTGATCGTGGCCGCCAGCCGGCCATAGCCATGACCCTTGGCCCGGCCCATGGCGTGAAAGTATTTGGTCGGCTCTGAAAAATCGCCAAAATTCAGCGCCCATAACAGCGCGCCCAGCTCCGCGGCGTGCAGGTTGCGAAATCGAATGCGGCCCCGGAAGACATGGCCCGCGCCCAGGAAGCGCAGCTTGGTCTTTTGCTTCTCTTTGGCGTCGGCGGGCGGCTTGGGCAATTGCTGCCCCAAGCAGCGAACTGGATAGCGTTTGCGGCCGGCCAGGATGGCCATTTCGTCGTTGTAGTCCGCCGATGAGCCGGGGTCTTGGCCGTTTCTCAGATAAAATGGCCAGAACGAGGCCTTTGGGCCCATCATGACAGTGGTGCTAACAGGCATCAGATAGGGGTTCCGGCCCTCCGCAAGCGTGGCGAACTCAAAGGCCACCCGCCCCTTGAGGGCCAGGCGGTCGGGCCCGTCGGCGGCCTTTTTGCGCTCCGAGGGCAGGGAGCCCTCCACGTCGCCGAAGATGGCCCGCGCGAAGTCCAGCTCCCGCCCCAGTTCGGGGATGGAGTACTTTTCGCCATCCCGGCCCAGGGTGCGCTGGGCCAGTTGGCCCACGGAAAACTCGTAGGGGATCTTGATGACCCGGGAAAAGCCCATGTGGAAGCCATCGTCCTCGGTGCGCCCGTCCACCGGCGGCTGGCCGCAATAATAAACCGGGATGCCGGGGAAGTCATAACCCTGCTGGGGGGCTTCCGTCTTGCCGCCCGCATTCAGGGGGTTGGGATAGCCCATGCCCTTCAGCCATGTCTTCCAGTTGCCTTCCGGCTCCATGGCGCTTTTGGTCATCTTGGAATGCAGAAACGCGAACCGCTCCATGTAGTCTGGCGGCAGCGCTTTGAACTCGCCCGGCTCGTGAAAAATGGCCTCGAATTTTTGATCACCCTTTTTGGGCGTTGGATCAGCCTTTTTTTTGGTGTCAGCGCAGACGATTACGCCGGTATTTTTTTTGTCCACGACAGCATCGAAAAGCGCGGAAACAATATTCACGCCAGAGCCATGTTTTGCTTTGTGCTCATAGGAAATGACATGCGGCCCGAAGCCGGCCTTGGCGATAATATCCCTTTTCTTTTTAGCTTCGTTGATCCCAGGTTCACGTTTAACTTTTTTGTCAATCGCCTCAAGCAGCAGGTCGATTGGCAACATGGCGAACCCGCGCTCGCCCTTGGCGGCGGCCAATTGCCACTGGCCAGATTTTTGATCATAACGCAGCCAGCCGGCTTTCAAATCATTGGGCTTTACGTGCTGGCGATAGTGTTCTTGATCGTTGAAATCTCGATAGCCGAAGCGATGATGATCGTTGATTCGCCCCAGATGGGAAAAGGTGGCGATCTCCACCACCGCGCGGATCATGCCCTTTAGGCTGGGGCCGGGCAGGGCGTAACGCTGGCCCGGCAGGCAAAACGGCGAGTCGACGGAATCATCCTTGTCCTGGCCTGGCGCGCCCACGCAGATGGGGGTTTCGTTTCGCCATTCCACGGTCATGCCGCCCGACCAGCAGCCGGGCAAGGGGCGGGCGTGGCTGATCTGATCCAGGCGCAGGGGGGCGGGGATCACCCTGGAGTTTAGCGGAACAAAACGATAACTAGCCTTGGGGGCGGTGGACGTTTTAGGCTCGGTCATCTCGGGCGATCTCCTCCACCTGAAACCAGCCAAAGCCCTGGTTGGTTCCATGTCCCAGCATGAGCAGCGGATCGTCAACGGTCAGCTCGTGGATAAGAGCGCGAAACGCTTTTTCATCGGTTTCCGCGCCGGCTCCGAAGACCTGGGCTTGATTGGTCGCCGCATCGGTATGCCGCCGGCTTTCCAACACTAGCCTCACTTTGTATTTCACGCCCACGCGGGCGTTGGTGAAAAACAGCGCGCCATCAATGGGCCCGGCGGTGAAGCGGTCCAGGGCCACGCGGGGCACGACGCAGGTTTGGCCCGCGTCCTCGATCTCCAGGCTGGCCAGGCGCACCAGGCCCCGCCAGCCGGTGACGCCAAATAGCCGCTCGCTGGTGCTCAGCTCGACCGGGCTTTGCCTTGGTTTCAGAATCCGCTCGGGGTCATCGCCGTCCGACTCGTCTGCCAACTGGCTCAGCCAGGCCAAGCGCGCCCGCAACGCGCCCATCAGGCTCGAGGCCAGCAAATCCGGCTGGTTATCTTGGCGCAGCAAGGGCTGAAGCTGGTTGGCCGCGCCTTTTTGAGCGGCGGCGTCGGCCCCGGTCGGGTCTAGAACCAGGAACGGGCCCTCGCACGCCAAACGAAGGCTGATGCGCACGGCCGGGCTGGCCGAGGCGTCGGCGGGCAGGCAGACGGCTGTTTTCGCGCCGACGGTTGGCAGGCAGCGCAGCGCGTCAAAGCCGACCACCCGGGCCTGGAGCGAATCGGGCACAAGCCTGATCCGGCCGTTGCCCAAGGTGTAGCCCTTGCCCAGGGCGACGCCCTGGTGGCGGCCCAGCAGGGCCAAGGCCGGCAGCAATTTTTGTTGGCACTCCTCCCAGGCGCCGCGAAAAACCGCCCTGAACCGAAAACGAACCCCTTGCGGAACCATTTCTTGAAAAAACAGATACTTGTCGGCAGCGACGCCGGCGTCATGATCCACCCGGATGCGGGTCTGGATGTAGCTGAGCGCCTCATGGCGGTAATAGGGCAGGGGCGTGCGCTCGGGCGGGAAGTATTGCTCCAAGCCGTCCATATTGGCCAGGCGCAAGAGCACCTTGGCCATGGCGCCGACATCCTCGCTCTCCCGCGCTTCGCCAAAAAGGTGTTTGATATCAAGTTGATCCCAGCCAACGGCCCGGCAGGCGGCCCGCAAGCAGCCCTTGATCGCCGTGGCCGACAGGCAGGGCCGGTTTTCATGATCGCGGACAATGGTGGCCACCAGGGCGCCACGCCCCCGGTCATCGGCCGCCAGATGGCTGAGTTTCCGTGAGTCGTTCTCAAAGAGCTGGGCCAAAGGCGTGAAGTCGCCGGTTCCGACGTGCAGGGGGGACAAGGCCTCCAATTGGCCGCACAGGATGACCTGATCAAGCATGGCCGCCAACCTTGCGCAGGCGGAGCACATCCTCCCAGTCCGCGATGATCTCGCCATAGCCGTTCTCGGGCAGATAGGGGCAGGCGCGCCACGGCTCAGGGACGTTCCAGGTCTCGGCCTGGTAGACCGGTAGGCCATGGCGTATCAGGTGCGCGAAAAGGGCCCGCTGTTGGGCCGGATCGCCGTCGGCGAAGGCGATTAGGAACACCGAGCCGGGCTGGGTGAGGATGTAGGGCAGGTATCGGCCCGGCGAAGACGGGTAGCGCATGGCCCGGTAGCCGCCATCCCAGGCCTGGGCCGCGAAGAAATCAAACCGCGCCTCGTCGAGCTTCCCGGCCTTTGGCCAAAGCGTCAGCAGGTCGCGCCAATATTGCAGATATAGCGCTCTGGCCTCTGGTGATTGGTCCGACCGGCATTTTTCGGGGCTGAACAGGGCGGCCGGCGTCTGGAGGACGACCCGCCAGGTTTTGCCATCGGGGCCACCGGGCCTGGCCTGACGCTCGGCGCTGGCCTCCGGCCGCCAAGTGACCGTGGCCCGCGCGCCGGTCTTGCCGACGAAATCCAGGCCGGAGCAAAGCGTGGCCAGAATGGTGTTGACCACCGTGCTGTTTTGTTCATCTTCCGGGGCAAACAGCGCCGTGAAGCGCAGAACCTTTTCCTCGGGCTTGACCAGACGATACGAGAAAAGCTGGCTCTCCGCGGCCATCTCGGCGCCGGGAGCCATGGCCGTGCGGGTGCGCACGTGATAGTCAGAGCCGTCGCCGTCATGTTTCCAGTCGACGGCGAACCACACCTCTTCGCTCAGCCCGTCAAAGTCGTTGGCGTGGTCAAACAGATCGCCTTCCTGGCCGGCCTTGTCGCGATAGCGGGTCAGGGGCGGCTCAAAGCGCGGGCGGTCGCCCGTGGGGCCCAAGGGCACGGCGTGGCTGAGGCGCATGCGTTGCAAAGCGCCTTGCCAGCCGCTCTCGCCGGCCAGCTCCAACATGCGGGCCAGACAGCCTTTGATCACCCCACCGGGCACGATCTCTCGCCCCTGATAGATGTTCAAGGCCACCAACTCGGCGTCGACCAAATATGGGTCTTTGAAGCGCAGATCAAAGACGACGGGCCCGGCGGCGCTGGGCGGCGTCGCGGCCGGAGTTGGTTGGGAATTCACGAGCTCCAGCGTGGCGGCTTTGGTCAAGGCCTCCGCGTAGTCACCACAAGCGGTTTCGGCCAAAAAACCAAAGCCGGCCGACTTCACGCCGCCCAGGGCGCGGATGAACCCCAAGGCGGTTTCCGTGGCCTGCCTGAAAACCTTGGCCTCCGCGTCGTCGCCATAAAAAGTCATCGCGCCGCGAAAGTCCACCGGCGCGCCCAGGGCGAAGGGTTGCTCCAGCACCTGCAAGGCGCCGGTTTCCACGCTGCCGCTCTGGTGGTTTATTTGGATGCGGGTGAGAAAGCCGGGACGGGCGGGTTCGTCCGCGCCGCAGACCAAATCGTCAACGCGCGCAAGGCCCCGCTGGGGCGCGAAGCGGTCGGCCGATGGCTCCGGCTTGGCTGGCTCGTCTTGGCCATTTTTGCTCCGCGGCCAGGGGTTGGCGCTGGCGGAGCCAAACCACTCACACACCTTTTTTTCGTCGAACAAGGGCGGCGGGTCTTGCGCGGCGCGGGGCTGGGCTTGCATGCGACCGGCCATTTCCAGCAGCGTATGGCGCAACACGCCCCGGAGCAATGCGCCGGGAATGATCAATTTGCCCGCGTGGTCGCGGGCCAGGTGGGTGTCGACGCCCAGGAAGGCGACGTTCAGGCCCTGGCTGGCGAAGGGGCTTTCCAGGCGCAGGCAAATCCGATATTCGTGGCGCTGTTTAGCCAATGCCGGCCTCCCCGGCCGCGTCGGCCTTGGGGGCCGGTTCGACATATTCCCAAAGCTGCGTCAGGTTGATCAGGGGCATCAGGGGATGAGCGTCGGCATAGCCCAGGTGGGGATGACAAAGACCGCGCAGGGCGGGGCAGCCGTAGCGCGCCATTTCTTCATCGGCCTTGTCGAGCCATGCCGTGCGGGCCGTTTGGCTGGCGTCGCCGGCGGTTAGCAAGCCCTGGGCGATCCCGTCATCGAGCAGCCGCAGCAGCCGGCCGTAGGGCATGCCCTTGCCCTTGCCCATGCCTTTCAGCTCTTTTATGGCCTTGACCAGATCGGCGAAGCCATCGACGGGGCCGCTGGCCGTTTGGCAGGGGCCAAAGCCGAGGGTAAGGGCGGCGGGCTCGGATCGCCCATAGAGGCCTTGGCGATGGCCAGTCATGTCGACCGGCGGGTCGATGCCCAAGAGTACTTGATATTGCAGCACGTTTTTCTGCTGGGCCGGGTCGTCGGGGTTGACTTTTTTGGCGTGGTCGGCCAAGCCCTTGGCCAGGCGGCGCACCTCGCGGATCGGCGTCTTGCAATGGCAAAAGACCACGCCGATGCCGTAGGTGAGCTGAATCGACTCGCCGTTGCCATCTGGCAAGCGCCACTGCTCGCCGCCGAGCATTTGCTCCAAACACAGCAACAGCCCCACGGCCTCCCAGGCGGGCAAGACCATCCATGATTCATCGCCGCCCCAGCCCAGGGTCTCGAAGGGCACGATGGATTCGGTTTTTTCCGAAATATTGGTGGGATAGACGCTGGCCCCCATGTATTCCACGATGCCGGACAGCAGGCTTTTTCGGGCCGCCAGCACGGGGCCGCTGAAGGCCTCCACGCCCAGCTTGGCCCTGATCTTGCCGAACTTGTTGCCGTCCATGTAGAGCAGGGCCATTTTGTTGGCGATCTTTTTGGGCAGCCCCGGCGGGGGGTTGGCCACGATCTCGGCGAAGCTGTTGGCAAAACGAGCATTGTTTTCGCCAACAAGCGCCTTTGCCGCCTCTCCCAGCTCCCGTTCATAAAGCTTTTGCCGCAAATCCCTGCCCGATCTGAAGCGGGCGCGAACCGAGGCCGAGACCAGAAAGACATCCCCCTCGGGCTCGCCGGGCGAGCGCTTGGTCACCTCGCAGGCGGCGGGGCGCTTGAGATCCCACTGGCAAGGCCGGCCCGTGCTTGACGCGCTGGCCGGGGGCAGGGGGTCCACGGTCAGCTTTTGGAATTGCTGGCGGCGGATGCGGTTGTTCAGCCGGGCCAGGGCGGCCGGCTGGTCGCGGTCGTCGTCGGGGACCATGGCGACGTCGTGGGACACGGTGAGGTAGACGGGTATGTCATTCAGCGGCTCGCCGGGGTGTTGCAGATAGGCGGCGACATCGCCCTGGAGCGTGGCCACGAAATCGTCGAGGGGCGCCGCGTCGTCGGTGGTGATCAGGGCCAGGCCCTCGGACGCGCCGGTGTAGAGCTGTTCAAGGTTGTAGCGCTTTTGCGCGGCCAAGTGCTGGAAAAGCAACCCCGGCAGCTCCAGCAGGGCCCGGCTGCCGCCCCGCAGGGTGCTCAAGTCGTCGGTGTCGTCGATGGTGTTTTGGAAATTTTGGCCCTCGATGCGCAGCCAAAGCCGAGCCATGGCCCCCCCTTGTTGGCGTCGAAAGACTTGAGCGGGGCCGAGGCCCCGACCAAGAGCCGGCCGCTGGCGGTCCGGGCGATGATCGGGCGTGGCTGGCCGCGGGCGCGTCGCCCGGCCAAAGGCCGGACAAGACTAGACGTTAGCATGCGCTGCAAGGCCAGGCTGGCGCAAGCAAAAAGTCAATCCGCTTCCTCTAGCGGCATCCCTCAATAGTAAATCCTAGAGGTGCGAGCAGAGACGCCTTGCTTTGGTTTCAATCCGCTTCCTCTAGCGGCATCCCTCAATAGTTAACTCCTTGTTTCCTTCAGGAAATTTCCCGAGTTTCAATCCGCTTCCTCTAGCGGCATCCCTCAATAGACAGCAACAAGCCCTATGTGCAGTTCTACGTGAGTTTCAATCCGCTTCCTCTAGCGGCATCCCTCAATAGTGTGGGGTGGAAAATCCTCACAACGTCTTGATTGGGGTTTCAATCCGCTTCCTCTAGCGGCATCCCTCAATAGAGAGGTGATGGAGTCGGGCGGTGTTAAGCTCCCACGTTTCAATCCGCTTCCTCTAGCGGCATCCCTCAATAGGGAAGAAAAGAGAGGAAAAGACAATGAAAATAATGTTTCAATCCGCTTCCTCTAGCAGCATCCCTCAATAGGGTACCCTGGCCAACCGCCCGATTGCAATATTTATTTTTGGGGCTGTTTCCACACGGACATGCCATTATCGGTCGTCAGCCTGGCAAAAACCTTGCCATTTCGGGCCATGATCAATATAATCATTTGATTAAATTTGACAAACATCGTTTCCACATGGTTGATATGCGCCTTTATGCCAAGATAATCGCCAAAAGTAGCCTGATGCTGGCCTGGGAAAAGGTGCTGGCCAACAAGGGCGCCCCCGGCGGAGACCGCCAAACGCTGGATGATTTTGCCGAAAGCCTGGAGCGCAACCTGGAAGGTCTGCACGCCGCCCTGCGTTCGGCCAGCTATCGCCCCGGCCCCATCAGGAACGTGAGCATTCCCAAACGCGATGGCTCGCCACGCAGGCTTTCCATCCCCTCGGTGGCCGATCGGGTGGTGCAAACCGCCCTGTGCCAGGGGCTGACGCCCATCCTGGAGCCGGAGATGGAAGACGCCAGCTTCGCCTATCGGCCGGGGCGCTCGGTGCAAATGGCCGTGGAGCGCGTCGGCCGTTATTTCCGCCAGGGCTATCACTGGGTGGTGGACGGCGACATCGACGATTATTTTGACTCCATCCCCCACCACGGGCTCATGGCGGTTTTGCGCCGCTACGTGGACGATCAGGACGTGTTGGGGCTCATCGCGCAATGGTTGGCCCACGCCCATGCCGGCGGGGTGGGCGTTTCCCAGGGTTCGCCCCTGTCGCCCCTGCTGGCCAACATTTATTTGGACGACATGGACGAACGCATCGGCCGGACGGGGGCGCGTTTGGTGCGGTTTGCCGATGATTTTCTGCTGCTGTGCAAAAGCGAGGAGCGAGCCCGCGAGTCTCTGGCGGCGATGAGCGCGTTGTTGGCCGAGTATGGGCTGGGGCTCAACCCCGACAAAACCCGCATTGTCAACTTCGAGCAAGGCTTTGAGTTTTTGGGCCGGCTTTTTGTGCGCTCCATGGCCTTGGAGCGCGAGCAGGAGTCGGACGCGCCGCAAGAAACGCCGCCCGGCCCAACGCCCGACGATCCATCGCCGCCGGTGGAGCCCTTGCATCAGGCGTCGGAGGGCCCCGGCTTCCAAGACCTGTCGCCCCGGCTGCGGGTGATGTATCTCAGCCGCAAGGGTTGCCGCCTGGATGTGCGAGGCCGGGCCTTTGTGGTGCGTTCGGGCCCGGAACCAGACGCGCCGGAGCTGATGGTGGTCTTGCCCAGCCAGTTGGACCGCGTGGAGCTTTGGCCCGGCTGCGACATATCGCAAAAAGCCCAGCGTTTCGCCCTGGAGTGTCGCACGCCCGTGGCCTACGTGGATGGCTGGGGCCGCACCCTGGGCGTGTTGGAGCCCATGGTCGCCGACAAGGCCGCCCTGCACCTGGCCCAGGCGGCGGTGGCCCTGGACGAGACCAAGCGCCTGGCCCTGGCCCGGCTCATCTGCGCCGGCCGCGTGCGTGGCCAACGGGCCTTGCTCATGCGGCTCAACCGCCGGCGCAAAAACTCCGATATCGAAAGCAATCTGGCGGCCTTCAAGCAATTGCCGCGGCGCATCGCCACGGCCACGACCATCTCCGAGCTGCTGGGCCTGGAAGGAGAGGCGGCCAAGCGTTATTGGGCGAGCCTGGCCCTGTTGCTGGACAAAAGCTGGGGATTTTCCAGCCGCCAACGGCGTCCGCCGCGCGATGGGGTGAACATGGTCATCTCCTATGTCGCCTCCATGCTCTACCGCGATCTGCGCTGCCTGGCGGCCCGCCACGGGCTGCATCCAGGCTTCGCCAGCCTGCACGGCTCGTTGGACGGCAAGCCAGGCTGCATCTCCGATCTGGTGGAGGAGTTTCGCGCGCCGCTTTGCGAGGGGCTGGCGGTGTATTTGGCCAATAATCACATCTTGAAGAAAGAGATGTTTTACAAAACCGATAAATGGCCTTGCCATGTCACCCCCGAAGGGCGCGAAACCATCATTCGCGCTTACGAGGCTTGGCTCGATCGCCCCGTCAAGTCGCCGCGCTCCGGCGAAAAAGTGAAATGGCGTGGTCTGCTGGAGGAACAAGTCCTGGCCTACCGGGATCATGTCATGGGGCGGAGTGTTTATGCGCCCTACGACATGAAATATTGAGGCCCGAGAGCATGTCCGGCGCTGAAATGCTGGTGGTGTTCGCCTACGATGTGGAAGATGATTCCCGTCGGCGGCGGTTGGCCAGAGTGCTTGGGAACCACGCCGTGCGAGTGCAAAAAAGCGTCTTTGAGGCCTGGCTGGATGAGGGCGCGGCCAAAATCATCGCCTCGCGCGCGGCGGCCGAGCTGGGCCCCCGTGATTCCTTGCGGGTCTATGCCCTGGACGCCAGCGGTGTTGGGAAAACTCTGGTCTTTGGCGTGACGGCGCCCCCCCAGAGCCATGATTATTACTTTGTTTGAAGGATTATCACAGTGACCAAAGATGGCCTGAGCGCCTGGCTATTGCATCCCGATGGTCAAGCGTCGCTGGTGGAGCTTTGCGGGCTTTGGCGCGAGACTTTGGTGCGGGCCAGTTGCCTCCTGGACCCGCCGCCGTGGCAAGAAGGCGTTGCCCCGTGGGAACTGGCGGGCAAGGTGCGCGGCTCTTGGGGCGATGATCTCAAGCGCGGCGCGTCGCTGCTGGCCCTGGCTGGCCAGCCCTGCCCGTGGTGGCCGCCTTGCGCCCTGGACGTGTTTTTTCGGCCCCAAGGTAAGTTGACCGGTGGCCTGGAAATCCCCAAGCCCTACGTGATCAGGGTTGATTACGAACCAGAGGCGGGCATGGTGCGGATCGTCTTGGCGCTGTTTGGCCTGGCCGGCGACTATGCCACGGCGGCGGCGGCGTCCCTGGCCGCCGCTCTGCGACACAACCTGCGCTGGGCCCAGGGGCGCGCGCCCGGCTGCGAACTGGCCGATATGGAAATTGTCGCCGCTCCCGCGCCAGACCCAGGCGATGGCGCTCACAAAGCCTGTTTGCGCTTTTTGGCTCCGCTGAACCAGCGCAGCGGCCGAGAGAGTCTCTTGAGCCCGCAAAGCATGCTCACCGGCCTGGCCAACCGCGTCTCCGGCCTGGCGCGCTGGCATGGTCTGGAGCTGGCGGAGGACTTCAAGGAGCTCAAGCGCTTGATTCGAAGCCTGCAAGGGGAGTTCGAGCAAGCGGAGCGCCACCACTGGTTTCGTCAGTCCCAAAGGCAGGATGGCCGAAACATCCCCATGGAGGGTTTTCTGGGCGATCTTTGGCTCCGTGGGGATTTGCTTGCCCTGACGCCGCTGTTGGCGTTGGGCGAACGCTGTCATGCCGGTGGACGCGCGGCCCTGGGCATGGGGCAATATCGCCTGGAATGGCAGACATGAGGTCGGCCGACTGTTTTGGGTTGACCTCCGCCCATGGATGGGCAAATATTTCTCCATGTCTTTCAGGGCATTACAGTTCTTTCGGGCGGGTCTGATCCACGTCGCCATTGTTTAGCCATTGCTTGTTCGCTTGTCGCCAAGCCAGGGGGAGAAACGCGCATGCCGCCGGCCAACCGTCGCAAGGTGTTCATCAGCTATTGTCACGAAGACAAAGACTTGGCCAGGGACCGCCTTCTGGCCTGTCTGGAGGCCGGCGGCGTTGAAGCCATCATCGATATCAAACATTTCAAGGGCGGCACGACTCTTGCCGGCCAGATGGACCAACACCAAGACGACGCCGATCAGCAGGTTTTGCTGATTTCCAAAAAATATCTCGGCCAACCAAATTGCCAACGCGAGATGGCCCGCGCAATCGCCATGGACCCGGATTTTACTCACGGGCTGGCAGGGAACGGCCCCAAGGTGCTGCCCGTGTTGCTTGGCGATGTTGAGCGCGCAGAACTCCCCGCCGGTCTTACCCGGCCAAATCCGCTGATGCCGGATTTGCGCGATAAGCGCCCTTGCGCCGAAGGTGAAACGGAATGGGACCGCCTTGTAAAGCTTTGCGGCGCTGATCTTGGCACAAGCCCCACGGCCTGGCTGAAGGCCAGGGACAAAATTCGCCGACTAATGAGAAACGATAATCCGGTCTGCCTATATGTCAATGATAACCGCTCCGTCAATTGGAGGGGGCTCATCGATAATGTCTGCTCCGAACATGACCCCTGGGACGCGTTGCCCGATCTTGACCATCGCTTCGAACTCAAGGCCCCTTGCCCGACCGACAAGATAATCGGCGACATCGCCGGCGCGCGCGATGTTTTGGCCTTCAACCAGCACCTGGAACAGCGCCAAACGCGGCCTTGCCGGGTTTGTTTCACTCATTTCCATCTGGCTGCCCAACACCCAGGCTGGGACGCAGGCTTTTTGAGCAACCTGACCAACCTGGTTAAAAAACAGCATATCTGGCTGCTGGCGCAAACGCGCAGGCCCATGGACGCCACGGAACGGGAGCTTGTTCCCCCTAATGCCTATGACTATGAGTCCAGCCTGGCCGCGCTCTGCGCCGAGGTGAGGCTGTGATGGCCAAACCCAGCCTGCCCCTGGCCGAACTGCGCTTGTGGCCTTCCCACCACCGCGCGGCCCTGGCCTGGTTGGGGCTTTTTTATCGCGATCCCATGCTGTTTTGGGAGGAACTGGAGTCTATCCTCCAGCTCAAGTCGCGGATCAAAGCGACATTTTGTCTGTATGCCCATGCCCTGCCTTGGCTGTTTCTGGTTGTAGTTCTTGGCCGCTGGCTGCTCGTGGTCTTACTTCAGCCTGAGTTGCCCTATCACGGTTGGGCCGCCTTGCCGCGCCATGATTTCTGGATGGATAGCGTATTCGGGCTGGCAGTAGGGCTGGCATCCGGGCTGGCATTCGGGCTGGCATACGGCCTGGCAGTAGGGCTGGCAGTAGGGCTGGCAAAAGGGCTGGCAAGAGGGCTGGTATCCGGGCTGGCAGTAGGGCTGTTATTCGGGCTGGTATACGGGCTGTTATTCGGGCTGGACTCCGGGCTGGTATCCGGGCTGGTATACGGGCTGTTATTCGGGCTGGTATCCGGGCTGGTATCCGGGCTGGTATCCGGGCTGTTATTCGGGCTGGACTCCGGGCTGGTATCCGGGCTGGTATACGGGCTGGCAGTAGGGCTGGTATCCGGGCTGGTATACGGGCTGGCAGTAGGGCTGGCAGGAGGGCTGGCAGAAGGGCTGGCGTTGGGGCTGGCGTTGGGGCTGGCGTTTTTTATTTCTTTAACCAGAGCCTACTATCTGCCAGTTCATTTTTTCTTTCTCTGGCCAAATCTAAAAGCCAACCGCTACCCCCGCCACCCCGTGGCCTGGGACCAAATGTGCGACGCGCGTTTTTTTGGCCTGGGCCGCTTGCTGGTGGCCTGGGCCCAAGCGCAACCCCAACACGGCCGGGCCGAAATAGAACGCCTCATCGACACCTACCCGAGCCAACGCCAAGAGGCGCTGTGGGCCAAGACGGTGCTGGCCATCAGGGACATGGCCATGGAGGCCGATCTGGCCAAACTGCCGGCCATGGCCGCCGGCCTGCCCCGGGGCAAGAGGGGTTATCCGAGCCAAACCGAGCAGGTGGAAAGCCTGCTTTCTCCCGTGGCCGCTGGCTATCTGCGCTTGCGAAGCCAAGCCTCCCCGTGGCGCAAACTGGCGGCGGCGGAAAACTTGCGCGCGGCTGTCGAACAATTTCACGGCCAAGTGAGCGGGTTCGCCCGCCCTCTGGGCCCGGAACTGCGCCAGGCGGCCGACCAGTGGCGGACATTGGCTAATAACGAGGTGGCCAAGGCCCAGGCCAATATGGGCAAGGAAAAAATCCCCGCCTGCTTCAAAGCTGGCGGGGAACTGAAGATGGACAACGACGCCTTTGTCAAGCGTGAAGGCGTGCTGGAAAAACTTGAAGACGCATTGGAAGACCCGCGGTCACGGGCCAGTTTGATTCTCCAAGGCCGCCGCCGCACCGGCAAAAGCTCCCTGATCGCTAACCTGCGGCCGTTCCTGCCGGAGGATGTGTTGCTGGTGGATGTGTCCATGCAAAGCGCCGCGTCGCGCACCAGCCAAAACCATTTCGCCGCCTCCATCGCCAGCCAGATTTGCCA
Organism: Desulfarculus baarsii DSM 2075; assembly: GCF_000143965.1. GTDB lineage: Bacteria > Desulfobacterota > Desulfarculia > Desulfarculales > Desulfarculaceae > Desulfarculus > Desulfarculus baarsii. The sequence continues at coordinate 1,908,813 of NC_014365.1, forward strand.
GGTCGTGCCCGAGGCTGCGTTGGGGCCGCCGCCCGAGCGGGAAATGCCGCTGTGCGAGTTTGAGGATCTGGCGCGGCGGGCTGATGAGCTTTTGGGCGCGCAAAGGCGGCAATTGCTGATCGTGGTCGACGAGTATGAAACGATCGACAGCTTAATTGGCGAAGGTCGCTTTCATGCCGATGACATCTTGTCGCTGCTGCGCGTCGCCATCGAAAAAAGGCGCAATATCTTTTGGATGTTCGTGGGAACCCATCATATCGCCGAATTGCGCAACGCCCAATGGGCCTCTTATTTGATCAGCCCGCGCACGATTGCTATGCCCAGGTTCACGCCCGATGAAACCCGCGTCCTGTTGCTGGAGCCCATGCGCCACGCCAGCGCCGAGCACAAGGTCGTCCACAAGGAGTCATCCTGGGGCGGCTCCGAGGGCATTGCGCGCATCCATCAAGAAACCGGCGGCTGGCCCTATTTTGTGCAGCTTTTGGCCGAAAACCTGCGCGGGATCATCAACAACACGCCCCAGGCGACCACGGTGACCGCGAAGATATTTGAGCGGGCGCGGCGGGAGGCCGTCGACGAGGCGGAAAGCGCCCTCCGGCAAATTCTGGCCCCGGATCTGGAAGGCGCCGAGGCTCAGTGGGAATATTTGCGCGGCTTCGTGGACCAAGAGGAACAACCCCCGCCGACCGACCGAGAAGTGTTGCAAGGGCTATTGTGGCGCGATCTCATCGAGCGCCACGACAATTGTTACCGCCTGACCGTGCCGCTATTTCGGCTGTGGATCGCAAAGCAGCCTTGAAAGCGTCTCCATTGCTTCCGCTCGCGGGGCTAGGGCGGCAACTAGCATAGTCTTGATGCGGGGCGACCATGATCAACCGGTCGCCGGCGCGCGTCACGCCTCGGGCGAGATGGTTTGACACGCTTCTTTCTGTCTGATATAAGTAAGTGTGTACTTACTACAGAGGCGGAAGCATGTCCCACGGCGAAAACCGCATGAGCGCGGAACAAAGAAAGCTACTCATTTTGGAGACGGCGCTTGATGTGTTTGCGCAAAAGGGCTTCAGTGGGGCGCGCACCAAGGAGATCGCCAGGGAGGCGGGGGTGAGTGAAACTCTTTTGTTTCGTCATTTCAAGAACAAAGAAAATTTATACGTCGAGGCGTTGCATCAGCTTTTCGCCCATCATCCGGTGGGTGAGGAGATGGCGCCGGCCATGCGGGCCGGCGATGACCGGGAAGTGCTATACACCATCGCCCGCCACATCATGGAGCACGTGGGCCGTGACAAGCGCATAGTGCGTCTCACTTTTTTCAGCAGCCTGGAGGGCCTGCACATGGCTGATCACGAGAGAACCCCCATCCGGATTCTGGAAGAATATTTTGCCAAGCGCATGCAAGAAGGCGCGCTCCGGGCCAAGGAACCGCACCTGACCGCGCGCTTTTTCCTTTTCGCGGTTTTTTTGTATGTAACGGATATGCATATGAATTTATTCGGTGAGCCCCTGGGGATCAGCGACGATGAGGCGGCTTGGACCCTGGCGGACATATTCATGGACGGGCTCTTGCCCCGGGGCTAGGCCCTATTTTTTTTGTGGTCCATAAAAGTAAGTACTTACTACGATGGGAGGAAATAAGCATGGCGGAACATGTGTGCCCGGTGTGGGTGGGATATCTGCTCTTGAGCCCACTCAGAAAGCTTATGGAAAGCCCCCGCAAATTGCTGGGATCGTACATCTCGCCCGGCATGACCGTGCTGGAGCCGGGCTGCGGCATGGGCTTTTTCACCCTGCCCGTGGCCCGGATGGTGGGGCCGGAGGGCAAGGTCGTGGCGGTGGACATCCAACCGAAGATGCTGCAAAAGGTGCGCGCCCGGGCCGCGAGCGCCAAGCTTCTGGACCGCATCGAGACGCGCCTGGCCACGGGCGACGTGCTGGGGTTGGAGGATCTGGCGGGCGGGGTTGATTTCGCCTTGGCCCTGCACGTGGTGCATGAGCTAAAGGACCAGGCGGGTTTTTTTCGCGAGATCCATGAGGCCTTGAAACCGGGCGGCAGGCTTCTGGTGGTCGAGCCCAGGGGGCATGTCAGCGCGGATAACTTCGCCGAATTCCTGGCGTTGGCGCATCGCGCGGGCTTGGAAACCGACCCCGCCGAGCCTCCGCGCGGCCTGCGGGCCTTGCTTGTCAAGCCGGAAAGGAAAGAGCAATGAGAAACAAGGCGAAATGGTGGGTCGTGGGAGGAGTGATGGTTATCGCCTTCGCCATGACGCTCACGCAGTCGCCTCGGGCCATCAGCCGCATGCTGGCCGTTGTGGCGAGCGATCTTGCCATGCTTTCGCTATTGATGCACGTGGCGTTCTTGGCCGTGCTGACGGCCGGACTGCTGCTGCCCGGCGCTAGGGCCCGCCTTTTTGGCGGCTTCTTGGGCTTGTTGGCCGCCTCGGCCACCGGTGTCGCGCTCTACTACTTCGTCCTGCCCAATGTATTGCTGTTCGGGCTCTATCTCGCGCTTATCCTTAATGGCCTTTGGCGCGGCGAGTTGAACTGGAACCTGGGCAAGACCAATGCCGCGGACCGGCTTTTCGGCCTCGTGGGCCTGATATTCGGTTTCTGGTACTTGCATTGGGTGCAGAGCCCAATCATGCTGAACGCACTGTTGGTTTCGCCGCTGGGGGTGTTGAATTGCCCCACCATGCTCACCATAAGCGGGTTTTTGTGCCTGACCAGCCAGCGGCCCCCCGTGTTGGAGCTGGTCTCCGGCGTGGTGTGCGTATATTTCGGGCTGTTCGGCATATTCCAGTTAAGCGCCTACGTGGACGTGGCCCTGGTGGCTTGCGGGGCGTATCAGCTTGCCAGGCTGGCAATTACGGCCCGGCAAGGCGCGGCGCTGGAATCGGGCAGGCTCGGGAAGGCATGAACGGCCGGCTAGTTTGAGGCCGCTGCACGGTGAAACATAACAAATGTTGTAAAAACAGATAATAACCCGTGAAACATAAATTCTACCGTGCGGCGTCCGAAGCGCGCCATGGACGGCGCGCCAAATCGCCAGTCTGATTGGGCGAGCGATTTGCGAGGCTTGGCAAAACCGCGCTTTTGCCAAGCCGATGCTGCACGGGGCAGGACGCCCCCGCGCGGCGCTCTCACTTTTCGTGTCGCGATGAGCTGCTGGCCGCGTTGCCTTGGGCAAGGCGCGGAGCAAAGCGGCGATGCCCCAAAAAACAAAACAGCCACGGCGCGAACGCCATGGCTGTTTGTCTTTTTGCTGGTCGGGACGACTGGATTTGAACCAGCGACCCCTTGAACCCCATTCAAGTGCGCTCCCAGGCTGCGCCACGTCCCGACGGCGCAATTTGTACCACCGCCGGCGGTCGTTGTCAATTGGCTAACCGGCCCGCCGGGCCACTAACAGGGCCGCGCGTTCAATAAAATCGCTGGCCAGCTTGAAGCCGCCGCCCACCCGGCGCGGGGCGGGAAACCATTGCTCGTGCAGGGCCGCCTGGGCCGGCGTGGCCGCGCGGCCGACGAGCAGCGCGGCCTGGGCCGCCAGCGCCGTTGGACCATCGCGCAGCAAGGCCTCGACGCTTTCGACCAGGCTGGGCCAAAAAGGCGCTCGCGCCAGACGCGTATCGGCATGACGGGCGACAAAGGCCAGCATCCGCGTCAGCGACCAGAACTCCAGGCCCCTGGCCCCGCGCCGCCACAGAGGCATCACCGGGTGCCGCGCCCGCCACAGGCCCATGTCCGCGCCAAGCTGCCAGAGATCCCAGGCCTCGGCCGCCAGGCGCGCGGCCTCCGGGCTGGGTAAGGCGGCGGGGCGCTCGTCGGGGGCGGCCGGACCGTCTATGCCGGCCCAGAAGCGCCACAGGTTTTGCAGGGCCAGGCCGCCGGGCCCGTCGCCGGTGGTGTCCAGGTGCGGGTAGCTGGCGATGACCTTGCCCGCGCCGAAATGCGCGCCGATCACCGCTGGTTGGCCGAGCAACACGCCTGGATCCAGGCGCAGGCCGTATTGCCGCTCCAGGCCGGCCAGGGCCTGGGCGTCCAGGCCGCCCACCGCCACGTCGGCGCAGTGAAACAGGGGCATGGGCTGGTCGTAGACTGCTAGTATGTCGACTTCGGCCCCTTGGGGCCTGGCGAATTGGCCGGGAAACCAGACGTGGAACACGGCCCGGCCGTCCATGCCGCGCCACAAGGCGTGAGCGGCCGCGCCGTCGGGGGCGCTGACCTGGATGGGCCCGCTGGCCGAGGGCAGCCGTCCGCCGCCCCGGTCACGGCCCAGCGGCAAAAGGCCAAGCCCGCCGTCGCCGGCCAGGGCCAGCCCGGCCCCGCCGCAAAAGCCCAGATAACAACCGCCGCCGTTGACGAAAGCGCGCACGCCCTCGACCCCGGCCGGGCCCAGGGCCGCCAACTTGAGCGCCGGCCAACCGCCGGGCGCCACCAGAAGCCTGGCCCCTTGGAGGTGGCCGGCGATGATTTCGGCGGCGGTGATGGGCTCCAGGGGCAGGCCCAGCAGGCGGGCGCTTTCCAGGGCCATCAGGCCCCACAGGCCCGAACTGTCCCAAAGCAGGCGGGCGGGCGGGCTTGGTTGAGGCATTGGCGGCGATGCTCCGGCGTTCGAGACGTTGCCGGTCAGTATGCCGCCATGGCCGGGGCTGGTCAACCTTTCAGCGCGCGCAAGCTGGCGATCAAGGCTGGCGTGAATTGCACGACGTCCTCGACCACGCAGACATCGGCCTCGTTGAAGATGGCCGCCTGGGGGTCGTTGTTAATGGCCACCACCAAGCCCGCCCCACGCATGCCGGCCACGTGCTGGCTGGCCCCGGAGATCCCGCAGGCGATGTAGAGCTTGGGGCTGACGGTCTGGCCGGTGACGCCCACCTGCCAGCGATATTCCAGCCAGCCGTCATCGCACACCGGCCGCGAGCCGGCCACGGCCGAGCGGGGGAAGAGGGCGGCCAGATCGCGCATGAGGGAAAGGTTTTCGGGCTTGCCCAGGCCGCGGCCGGCGGCCACGATCACCTCGGCGTCGGCCAGGCTGGCCCCGGCCTGGCTCTGGCCGGCGGCGGGCAGATCGGCGGTGCGGCGGGCCACGGCCGCCATGCGTTGGCGGGTGGCCTGGCCGGCCGGGCCGGCGCCGGCCAGGTGAGGCGCGAAAAAGCCGGGCTGGACCAGGACCACGGCGCTGGCCGATAGCGGTCGCAGGCGTTGCAACAGCTTGCCGCCGTGAACCTCGCGGACGAACAGCGGGCCGTCTTCGTCGGCCTCCAGGCCCCGCGCGCCGCCGATGCAGGCCGCGTTAAGGCGGGCGGCCAGGGCCGGGCCCAAATCCTGGCCCTGGCTGGTGGCGGCCATGAGCACCCAGCGCGCCGCCAACTGACCCAGCAACTCGGGCAGGAGCGCCAGCCAGGCCTCGGCGCTGTAGCCGACAAGGCCTTCGGCCTCCACGGCCAGGGCGTCGAGGCCGTGCTCGGCGGCCAGCAACTGGGCCGTGGGCCAGGCGTCTTGACCCAGGGTGATGCCCAGGATCGGCGCTGGGGAGAGTTCTTGCAGACGGGCGGCGCAGGTGATGGCCTCCAGGGAGGCCGGGGCGATCCGGCCGGAGTGGCTTTCGACGATGACGACGATGCGCTGGGGCATGGTTTTGGCTCCTTGTGGCGCTTCGGACCTCAGATCAAGGCCTTGTCGCGCAGAATCCGGGCCAGGGCCTGGGCCTTGGCCGTGGCGTCGCCTTGCGGGAACAGGCCTTGGCGCGTGCGCTGGGGCAGGGCCAGGCCGCTGATTTGCACCAACGGCTCGGGCGCGGGCAGGTCGGCCCAGTCCACGCGCGCATGCTCTTGGCCCTTGGCGCGCAGCAGGTTGGAGAGGCTGGGGTAGCGCGGCTTGTTCAGGCCGCTTTGCACGCAGACCACCGCCGGCAAGGGCGCATGCAGGCCGTGGCGCTCCCCGCCCTCGGCCTCGCGCCACAGCTCCAGGCCGCGGCCTTGGGCGTCCAGCTCCAGCGCCACCACGGCCGTGGCCCAGGGCCAGCCCAGCAGCGCCGCCAGCATGGGCCCCACCTGGGCCTGCATGGCGTCCTCGCTCATCACGCCGCAGAGGATCAGATCGTAGCCCCGGCCCTGGGCAAAGCCGGCCAGGCAGGCGGCGGTGCGCCTGGCGTCCAGGTCCAGGCCCTCGGGGGTGATGATCTGCGCGCCCTGGTCGCAGCCCATGCCGATGGCCCGCTCCAGCACGGCGGCCGTGCGCGGTGGACCCAGCGAAATCACCTCCGCCGTCACGCCCGGCCTGGCCTTTTTGATGGCCACCGCCGCCTCGACGGCAAACTCGTCGTAGCGGTTCATCTGCCAGCGCGGCTGGCCCGGCCGCGTCAAAGAGCCGTTTTGGTCGATCTCGACGTGGGCCTGGGGGTCGGGAACTTGCTTGGCGCAGACCAGGATCTTCATGCACACCCTCGCGGCAAATTGTGGCCAAGGGCCGTTGTTTATCTTTATCATCTATATCGAGAGCGCTGCACGGGGGCGTCCTGCCCCGTGCAGCATCGGCTTGGCAAAAGCGCGGTTTTGCCAAGCCTCGCAAATCGCTCGCCTAATCAGGCTGGCGATTTGGCGCGCCGTCCATGGCGCGCTTCGGCCGCCGCACGGTAGAATTCATGTTCACAGGTTATTATCTGTTTTTACAACATTTTTTATGTTTCACCGTGCAGCAGCCTCATATCATGAGACCATTGCCCGGGGCCTTCTGCTTGGAGTTTAAGCCAGGGCAAGGGCCGAGGCAAGAAAAAATAGAACGAACGTTCGATTTTTATTGACTTGATTGGCTGGCCGGTGCATGATTCGATCATGGACAAACGGCGGCCGGTAGGACGCATAGCTGATAAGCGGGGATCGACCGATGGGCGTTATCTATTTTATCCGACACGGCCAGGCCTCTTTCGCCAGTGACAACTACGACCGTCTTTCCGGCCTGGGCCGGCGGCAAAGCGAGATTCTGGGCCAATATCTGGCCGAGACGGGCATGGGCTTCGACGCGGTTTACAGCGGCGACATGGTGCGCCAGATGGACACGGCCAACATCGTCTTGGAGCGTTTGGGCCACGGCGGCGACGAGTTGGTCATCGACCCCGATCTGAACGAATATAGTTCGTTTATCATTTTGAAGGCCTTGCTGCCCGAGATGATCGCCGATGATCCATCGTTGGAGCGGGCGGTGGAGGGCATGTACAAGGACAACCGGTCATTCCAGAAGGTCTATGAAAAGGGCATGTTGCGCTGGGTGAGCACCGATCGCGACATCCCTGGGCTGGGCTCGTGGAGCGGCTTTCATCGTCGGACGCAGCAGGCCATCCGGCGGATCATGGCCGAAAACCAGGGTTCTGGCCGGCGGGTGGCGGTGTTCACCTCGGGCGGGCCGATTTCCTCGGTGATGAACATGGCCCTGGGCCTGGATGACGAAGTGACGTTACGCATCACCTGGCAGATCGTCAACTCCTCGATCACGGCGTGCAAATTCAGCGGCGACAGGTTTTTTCTCTGGTCGTTCAATTCCATCGCCCATCTGGATCAGGCCCGCGACGCGGCGTTGATAACCTATAGGTAACCCCTTTAACGAAGGCGAGGCAGTCATGGATTTTTCCATCTCTCCGAAAATGCAGACAATTTTGGGGATGATCAACGAGTTCGTCGACAAGGAGCTCATCCCCATGGAGCACGATTTCCTGACCAAGGAATTTTCGTCGCTGGAGCCGGAGCTGGAAGAAAAACGGCGCATGGTCAAGGAGATGGAATTGTGGGCGCCCATGCATCCCAAGGATTTTGGCGGCATGGGGCTCAATCTGTTGGAGTACGGCCTGGTCTGCGAGGCGCTGGCCCGCACGCCGTTGGGCGTCTACACCTTTGGCTGCCAGGCCCCCGACGCCGGCAACGCCGAGATTTTGCACAAGTATGGCACGCCCGAGCAAAAGGAAAAATATCTGCGCCCGGTGATCAACGGCGAGATTCGCAGCTGCTTCTCGATGACCGAGGTCGACCTGCCCGGCTCCAACCCGGTGCTGATGGACAGTAACGCCGTCCTCGATGGCGACGAGTGGGTCATCAACGGCCACAAGTGGTACACGTCCTCGGCCGATGGCTCCAAGTTCGCCATCGCCATGGTCAAGACCGAGCCCGACGCCGCGCCCCACCTCCAGGCCTCGATGATCATCGTGCCCACCGACACCCCCGGCTTCAACCTGGTGCGCAACATCCCCGTCATGGGCCACACCGGCGACAGCTGGCACAGCCACGCCGAGATCTTGTACCAGAACTGCCGCGTGCCGGCCGAAAATCTGCTGGGGCCACGGGGCATGGGCTTTATCCTGGCCCAGGAGCGTCTGGGACCGGGCCGCATCCACCATTGCATGCGCTGGATCGGCATCTGCAACCGTTGCCTGGAGCTGGTGCTGGAGCGGGCCACCACGCGGCCCATCGCCCCGGGCCAGGTGCTGGCCGACAAGCAGATCATCCAGACCTGGATCGGCGAGATGGCCGCCCAGATCCAGGCCGCCCGGCTGATGGTGCTGCACTGCGCCTGGAAGATGGACACCCTGGGCACCAAGGAGGCCCGCGAGGAAATCTCGCTGATCAAGTTCTACGCGGCGGGCGTGTTGCAAAAAGTGATGGACACCGCCCTGCAGGTGCATGGCGGGCTGGGCATGACCGACGACACTGTGATAGCCTCGTTCTACCGTGGAGAGCGGGCCGCGCGCATCTACGACGGCGTGGACGAAGTGCACAAGCTGTCGGTGGCCAAGCGCATCATCAAGGAGTACAAGGCCAAAAAGGGCCAAAAGTAGCCGCCGCGCCGGGTGGCCTGAAAGAAATGGCGCGGGGCTTGTTCTTGGCCCGTGGAGAACGATCGCACCGATGAACTTTGCCGAATTCAACGAGATGGTCAGCGTGTCGTGGGTCGACATGTGCCAGAGGGTATATGAAGAGCACGGCGAGAGCATACGCATCAAAAAAGGCAAAACCGTCGCCAAGAACTTGCCCCGCATTTTTGAAGCCACGCTGCGCATCAGCAATCAGCACGGCTTTCAGGCCATGAGCATGCGCGCCCTCAGCCGGGAGACCGGTCTGAGCATGGGCGCGCTCTACGCCTATTTTTCCAGCAAGGAAGAGCTGCTGGAGCTGTTGCAGCGGGCCGGCCGTTCGATGACGATGATGATCCTTGGCCAGTGCCTGGAGAAGGTCGAAGGCGCGCGGGAACGGCTGCGCGTGGCCATCGAGGCGCACCTGTTTCTCAGCGAGGCCATGCAGCAATGGTTTTATTTTTCCTACATGGAAGCCAAGCACTTGGGCCCCGAGGAAAAAGACAAGGCCATGGCCGGCGAGTTGCAGACCGAAAACATGGTGGCCGAGATCATCCGGGCGGGCCAGGCCGAAGGCGTTTTCATCGCCACCGACGCCCAGTTGTTGGCGGCCTGCGGCAAGGCCCTGATGCAGGACTGGTACGTCAAGCGGTGGAAATACGCCAAGCGCGGCGTCAGCGTGGATCAGTACGCCAGGTTCGTCATCGAGATGGTCGAGGCCTATTGCCTGGCCCCGGCTGGGCGTCAATAGTTATCGGAATCGAAGAGGGTAGGACATGGATCTGACCGACAGCCCTGCGGATGTGCGCAAAGGCGAGGAACTCGACCCCAAGGTCATCGACCAATATCTGCGCGAGAACATCTCCGGCCTTCGCGGACCCTTGGAGATCAGGCAGTTTCCCGGAGGTTTCTCCAACCTCACCTATTTCGTCAAATACGGCGACGCCGAGATGGTTCTGCGCCGGCCGCCCTTTGGCACCATCCCCAAGAGCGGCCACGACATGGCCCGCGAATATCGCATTCTGCGGGCGATCCATCCGGTGTTTCCCTACGCGCCGCGGCCGATCGTTTTCTGTGACGACCCGGCGGTGATGGGTTGCCCGTTTTATGTGATGGAGCGCCTGCACGGCTTTATCCTGCGCAAGCACCCGCCCAAGGGTTTCCACATGGACCCCAAGGACGCCCGCCGTTTCAGCGAGCGCATGGTCGAGGTGCTCTACGAGCTGCACTGCGTGGACTACAAGGCCATTGGCCTGGGCGATCTGGGCAACCCCGACGGCTACGTGCGCCGCCAGGTGGAGGGCTGGAACGCCCGCTATCGCAAGGCCCGCACGCCCGACGTGCCCGATTGCGAGGAGATCATGCAGTGGCTGGTGGAGAAAATGCCGCCAGAGTCCGACCGCAAGGGCATCGTGCACAACGATTTCAAGGTCGACAACCTGCTTTTGGACCCCAACGACCTGACGCGCATCGTGGGCGTGTTGGACTGGGAGATGTGCACCCTCGGCGATCAGATCACCGATTTCGGCCACATGGTGGCCTATTGGGTGGAGCAAGGCGACCCGGAGGAAGTGCACCGCATGCGCCAGAACTGCACCACCCTCGACGGCATGATCAGCCGGGCCGAGATGATCGCCTACTACAGCAAGCTGGCCAAGGTGGACCTGAGCGATTTTGACTATTACTATTGCTTTGGCCTGTTCCGCCTGCTAGTAATCCTGCAGCAGATATACTACCGCTCGTATCATGGCCAAACCCAGGATCCGCGCTTCAAAGTGCTGGGTTTTGGGGCGGCGGTTCTGGAAAGGGCTTGCCGAAGGGTCATCGATCGGTCAGGATTGTAATATTTGAAGCGGGGCCGCGAAACCCCGTAGTCCTTTGAAAAGGGGTTATGGATGAGCAAGCACGTTGTGGCCGTGAAAAAATACCAGGCGCCTTTTGATTCTGTGCGCGAAACCGTGGAGTTGTGCGACGGTCTGGCCAAGCTGCCCAAGGGCGCCAAGGTGGTCATCAAGCCCAATATCGTCTTCTGGACCACCGCCGTGCCCTTTCCCAAATGGGGCGTGATCACCACCAGCCGGGTCATCGAGGACATCGTCAAGATGCTCAAGGATCACGGGGCCAGCGAGATCACCATCGTCGAGGGCTCGGTGACCATGAACCCCAAGGAGTCGGCGCCCACCTCCGAACACGCCTTCGAGAGCCTGGGCTACAACGAGCTGGGCCGGCGCTACGGCGTCAAGGCCCATTCCATCTTCGCCCGGCCCTTCGAGAAGGTCGACCTGGGCGATGGCGTGGTGCTCAACTTCAACACCGACATCATCAACTGTGACTTTGTCGTCGACATCCCCGTCATGAAGACCCACGCCCAGACCCTGGTCAGCCTGGGCATCAAGAACCTCAAAGGCACCATCGACGTGGTCTCGCGCCGAGCCTGTCACAGCCCCGATCCCCAAAAAGACCTGCATTTCTGGGTGGCCCGCCTGTCCGACAAGATGCCGCCCCTGCTCAACCTGATCGACGGCCTCTACACCGCCGAGCGCGGTCCGTCCTTTGATGGCCGCATGCATCGCAGCGACCTGCTGGTGGCCTCCACCGACATCTTCAGCGCCGATAAAGTGGGCAGCACCCTCCTGGGCCACCAGCCGGCCGAGGTGCCCCACCTGGTCCACTACGCCAAGAACCACGGCCGGCCGCTGGATCTGTCCGACGTGGAGGTGGTGGGCGAAAGCGATCTGAGCGCCCTGGCCAAGCCCCACGAGGCCGTTTTCCCCTACACCGCCGATGGCTCGCTGCCCCTGCCCATGGCCAAGATGGGCGTCACGGGCCTATCGTACAAAAAATACGACACGACCATGTGCACCTATTGCTCGGGCATCAACGGCATCGTGCTTTCCTCGATCGCCATGGCCTGGAAGGGCCAGCCCTGGGACGACGTGGAAGTGCTCACCGGCAAGACCATGGAGCCCACCCCCGGCAAGAAGCACACCATTTTGCTGGGCAAGTGCATCTACCAGGCCCACAAGGACAACCCCAACATCCAGCACATGGTGGCCATCAAGAGCTGCCCGCCCAAGCCCGAACAGATCGTCGAGGCCCTGCACAGCGTTGGCGTCAATGTCGATGAAAATATCTTCAAAAACGCCAATAAGATGCCCGGTTTCTTCATGAATCGCTATAAGGACAAGCCCGAGTTCGAGGAAGCCCACTTCCAGGTGAAATAGGCGGCGCACGATGATAAACGACAAAGTCTTCGTCATCGGCGCGGGCTTCATGGGCGGAGGCATCGCCCAGGTCTGCGCCCAGGCCGGTTGCCAGGTGTGGCTGATGGATCAGAGCTCGGCGGCCCTGCAAAAGGCCCAGGCCGGCATGGCCGCCTCGCTGGGGCGGCTGCACGCCAAGGGGCTGGTGAGTGACGCGCCCGCGGCCGTCCTGGCCCGTGTGACTGACTGCGACGACCTGGCCCCGGCCGCCGAGGCCGACTGGGTCATCGAGGTCGTGCCCGAGAGCGAAAAGCTCAAGCTGGCCATCTTTGCCCAGGTCGACGCCATCGCGCCGGAGCGGGCCATTCTGGCCAGCAACACCTCGTCGATCCCCATCACCAGGCTGGCCGCGGCCACCAAGCGGCCACAGCGTTTCGTGGGCCTGCACTTTTTTGGCCCGGTGCCGCTGATGAAGCTGGTGGAGGTGGTGCGCGGCGCGCAAACCAGCGAGCAGACCATGGAGGCGGCCACGGCTTTTTGCCGGGCCCTGGGCCAGACGCCGGTGCGCGTGCGCCAGGACATCCCGGGCTTTGTGATGAACCGCATCTTCGCGGCGGCCTTTGCCGAGGCCCTCAAGCTGGTCGACGATGGCGTGGTCACGCCATGGGAGGCCGACATCGGCATGCGGCTGGGTTATGGCTGGAGCGCCGGTCCTTTTGAGATCGCCGACAACGCCGGCCTGGACGTGCATCTGCTGGTCAGCGAGTTTTTCAAATCGGTGGGCGAGGAGCGCATCAAGGAGCACTCGGACCTGGTGCGGCGCATGGTGGCCCAAGGCAAGCTGGGCCGCAAGAGCGGCGAGGGTTTTTATCGATACGACGCCGCCGGCAAGCGCCTGATTCCCCAAGACTGACGCTCAAGCAAAACACGCCCCCGCCGGCCCATGCGGAGAGTGCTGCACGGGGCATCCTGCCCCGTGCAGCATCGGCTTGGCAAAAGCGCGGTTTTGCCAAGCCTCACAAATCGCTCGCCTAATCAGGCTCGCGATTTGGCGCGCCGTCCATGGCGCGCTTCGGCTGCTGCACGGTAGAATTCATGTTTCACAGGTTATTATCTGTTTTTACAACATTTGTTATGTTTCACCGTGCAGCGGCCTCATGCGAAGCCGGTGGGGTTTGTTTTTTGCCTGGCATGAAAAAACCCCGGCGCGGGGCCGGGGTGGTGGGGCTTGGCGAGAGTTTCAGCGCCAGTGTTTTTTGCGCTTGTAGCGCTGGAAGCCCTTGACCGAGACCTCGCTTTTGACGCCCAGGTAAAACTCCTGCACGTCCTTGTCGGCCATCAGCGCCTCGGGCGTGCCGTCGAGCACGAAGCGCCCGTTTTCCATGACATAGCCCCGGTGACAAACAGAAAGGGCCATGTTGGCGTTTTGCTCGACCAAGAGGATGGTCGTGCCGGCCTCTTGGTTGATCTGCTTGATGGTGGCGAAGATTTCCTTGGTCAGCAGCGGGCTCAGGCCCAGGGACGGCTCGTCGAGGAACAGGATGCGCGGGTGCATCATCAGCGCCCGGGCGATGGCCACCATCTGTTGCTCGCCGCCCGAGAGCGTGCCGGCAAGCTGCTTGATGCGCTCCTTGAGCCGGGGAAAGAGCGTGAATATCCACTCGATGTCTTTTTTGGCCTCGGCGCTGGAGCGGGTGTAGGCGCCCATCTGCAGGTTTTCCAGGACGGTCAGCTCGTTGAACACCTCGCGGCCTTCGGGCACGAAGGCCAGGCCCATGCGCACGATGTCCTCGGTGTCTTTTCTGTCGATGCGCTTGCCGTCGAGCTCGATGGTGCCCTTGTCGGGCTGATCGTCGAGCATGCCCATGATCGTCTTGATCAGGGTGGATTTGCCCGCGCCGTTGGAGCCCAGGATGGCCGTGATCTTGTGCTCTTCCAGTTGCAGCGAAACGCCGCGCAGGGCCATGATCAGGCCATAGAGGGTTTCGATGTTCTTGACCTCAAGCATGTTGCCCTCCCGCCTGGGCGGCAGCCTGTTCGTCGCCGATGTAAGCCGCCAACACATCTGGATTTTTCTGCACTTCATCGGGCGCGCCATAGGCGATGGGCTTGCCGTAGTTGAGCACCATGACCTTGTCGCTGATCTCCATGACCACGCGCATGTCGTGCTCGATGATCAAGAGGGTCACGCCGAACTGGTCCTTGATGTCCTGGAGCCAGAACAGCAGGTCTTGTTTCTCCTCCAGGTTCATGCCGGCCACGGGCTCGTCCAGCAGCAGCAACTCCGGCTCGGTGGCCAGGGCCCGGCCCAGCTCGACGACCTTTTGCGTGCCATAGGGCAGCCCGCCCACGAAACGGTTGCGGGCCGATTGCAGGTCGAGGAAATCGATGATCCGTTCGACGCGCGCGCGGTGGTCGATCTCCAGGCGGCAGGCTTTGGAGCCGCGGCGCCACCAGGTGCAGCTGGCCCATAGGCCGGTTTTCATGTGCATGTGGCGGCCCAGCATCAAGTTTTCCAGGGTGGTCATGTTGTTGAACAACTCGATGTTCTGGAAGGTGCGGCCCACGCCCAGATTGGCGATTTGGTGAGGCTTTTTGTCGGTGAGCCGCTGGCCTTTGAAGACGACCTCGCCGCTGCTGGGCTTGTAGAGGCCGGAGATGCAGTTGAACAGGGTGGTCTTGCCCGCGCCGTTGGGGCCGATGACCGCGGTGGTCGAACCCTTTTCGACGCTGAGCGAGACGTTGTCCAAGGCGGTCAGACCGCCGAAAACCATTGACAGGTTTTTGATTTCGAATATCGGCATGGGGCCTCGTCGTGGGTTTGGGCGGCCGGAGCCGGGCCTGCCCTGTTGCCGTTTTATTCACGTCCGCCGGCCACGGGGGCGCTGACGGGCGAGAAGGATCTCATTCTCTGGGCGCGGTCGGCTTTGACCTGGCGGCCGCCGAGCCTTTGCGGCAATCGGCTTTGGCCCCGGGCGACAAGGCCCGGTCCACCGCCCAAGTAAGGGCGATCAAACCCAGGGAAACCAGCGGCAGGAGCGCTTGCGTCAAAGCGTATTTCATTAAATGCCTCCCGTGATCGCCGTGGCGTTCAGGCCGCCCGGACTGATTACGATCAAACCTTGCGCACGTAATGCTTGGCGAACAAGCCGCTGGGCTTGACGCAGAGGATCAAGACGATCACGCCAAAGGCGACCACGCTTTTGAACTCGACCGAGACATAGCCGCCAAAGAGGTTTTCCAGCACGCCCAGGATGAATCCGCCGACCACCGGGCCGACCAAGGAGGTCATGCCGCCCAGCACCGCCGCCGAGAAGCCCTTGAGCTGGGGCGTCCACATCAGGTTGGGGTCCAGGGTGTCGGTGGAGGCGATCAGGAAGGCCGCCGCCGCGCCGATCACCGAACTGATGCCCCAGGTCATCATCAGGATGCGGTTGACCCGGATGCCCATCAAGCGCGCCACCGGGGCGTTCTGCTGGGTGGCCTTCATGGCCACGCCGGCCTTGGTGTAGCGAAAGAACAGAAACAGCGCCAGCATCAAGACGATGGCCACGACCATGGTCACCAGGTTCAAGTCGCTGATCACCACGCCGCCGCCCAGGTCGTGGACGTCGAAGTCGCTGACCGGGAAGGGGAAGTCCTTCTGGTCGGCGCCCCATTTCCACGAGGCCAGGCCGTAGATGATCATCTGCAGGCCCAGGGTGATGATGACCATGCCCAGGACATTGGGGTTTTTGGCCCGCCGCAGGAAGGCGTACTCCATGAACGCGCCCAGCAAAAAGGCGAAGACGATGGCCGCCGAAAAGGAGATGAAAAAGCCATAGCCCATGTTTTCGAGCAGGGAATAGGAGACAAAGGCGCTGAGCATGGCCATGTCGCCTTGGGCGAAGTTGAGCACCTCGCTGGTTTTGTAGATTATGACCATGGCCAAGGCCATGAGCGCGTAGGTTGCGCCGATGGCGATTCCACTGACTAGGAGCTGGCCGAGCATATTTCCTCCACTGTCCAAACAGGTTGCGTGCGTTGGTTAAAACGGCCAGGTGCGCCAGTAGATTTTGGTTCTGATCCAGAAACCGTAAAGCCCCAGCGGCTCGAAGATGACGATCAGCACCATGATCAGGCCGAAGATCACGAACTGCACGTTGGGCAGGCCGTTGATGGACAAAAATTGCTGGCTCAGCTCCATCAGGGCGTGGCCGATGACCGGCAGCTCGCTGATCTGGGCCAACTCCTGCCCCAGATAGGTGATGAGAACCGCGCCCATCACCGAACCAAGGATCGAGCCCAGGCCGCCGACGACGACCATGGACAAAAACAGCACCGAGGTCATCAGGTTGAAGGTGTGGGGGTTGATGAAGCCCAACACGAAGGCCATCAGGCCGCCGGCGATGCCGGTGAAGAAGGCGCTGACGGCGAAGGCCAGGGTTTTGTAGTAGGTGATGTTGACGCCGATGCACTCGGCGGCGATCTCGCTGTCGCGGATGGCCACGAAGGCCCGGCCGACCCTGGTCTTGATCAGGTTGCGCATGGCCAGGGCCATGATCACGGCGATGGGCATGATCACGGCGTAGCGCGCGGCGTCGGATGTGGCCGTCCAACCGAATATCTCCAACGGCGGGGCCTGGATGCCCATGTGCCCGCCAAAGTATTCGATGCGGCCCAGGATCTGGGTGATGGTCAGGCCAAAGCCCAGGGTGGCGATGGCCAGATAGGGCCCTTCCAGCCTGAGGGCCGGCAGGCCCAGCAAAAAGCCGAACAACGCCGACAGCAGGCCGGCCAGGGGCAGGGCCACCACAAAGGGCAGGCCCAGCTTGATCATCATCACCAGCGTGCCGTAGGCGCCAATGGCGAAAAAGCCGGCGTGGCCCAGACTGATCTGGCCGGTGTAGCCCACCAGCAGATTCAGGCCCAGGGCTACGATGACGTTGATGGCCATCTGGTTGACCGTATAGATTTGATACGAATCGCCGAACAATGGAAACACGCCCAGGGCCACGATGAGGGCAATGAACCAAAACCATTGCGCGCCGCTGTCCAAAAGGCGTAAATCCTCGTAGTAGTCACGTTTCATTTCCATAGGCGCGTTTCCTCCACCAGTTGCATTTTCACTGGCTACAAACCGTTTTGGTTGACTCCGCGGGGCGGTTGTTGGCCCAAACTCTCCCGCGGCTTGCTGTCGATGACTTTGTCGGGGGGGCTAGGCGACGAGTCCCGCCACCACTGCCGCGTACGCCGCGGCCAGGGGTGAATGCATGGCTCGATGGCCACCCGGCATGCACTGCCTGCTCCAGCCTGTCGCCGGGAAGGTCCAGCACTGGTCCTGTTTGAACGCAAACGGCCAAAAACACGGTCGGTTGATCCTCTCTAGATGCATTGAACAGGCGCCATGGCGCTGTTTGGCCTATGCCCCGCGGCGGTGGCGCGCCGCGATTAAGAGCATGCTAGCCTACCGCATCTTTGATATTCAACCGAAAATTCCGTATGGGCTGCTTTGTTTGGCTAAAAAGTGCGGCAAGGAGGCATATTGTGCTAAAAATTACTAGCGAGGCTTTATGACGGCGGGTTTTTTTGAGTGCGCTATTTGGAACAAAGTTTAACTAAAACCATTTGACGGCGTCAACCCCATAGCGAGCGACCCGGAATTGTGAAAAAATCACAATTGTGCAAAAACCGCTTGCAATTATTCCCAGGCGATGACTATCTTTAGGGTAATCAGGAGAGTAAAAGGCTTCTCTTGAGCAACATGGCGTTTTCGTTGAATAAACAATCTAGGACTTTGGGTAGTTGCCATGAGAAAGACAGCCCTAATCATAATCGCCGTCATGGCGGCGCTCACGATGGCCTCTTCGGCCCTGGCCTCGACTATCGAAATCAGCTATGAGCTTGGCTACACCGCCAAGGTCAAGGTGCGTAACAACGTCAACCAGGGCTGGAAGGACAAGGAAGCCTACACCGCCGAGTTCGACGTGACCATGAACGGCCAATCGGGCTACACCGGCTATTGCGTCGATATCTTCCAAAACGCCTCCAGCGGCGTTTTCACCGATATCGCCCAGTCCGACTTCGGCCTGGAATACAAGCGCGCCGCCTATCTGATGGACCAATACGCCATGGGCCTCAACGACGACGAGCCCGTGGATGGCTATTCGCGCAAGGCCACCATCACCGCCCTGTCGGCGGCGATCTGGGAGGTAACCCACACTGGCATGCACGTGGGCCGGCCCGACCGGTTCGACCAGTTCACCTTCTGGTACTCCAACACCGACACCTGGAACGTAAACCTGCTCTACGCGTCCATGATCAACGACGTCATGACCCAGGATCTGAGCAACTACGTCTTCCAGAACACCTACACCGTGGTGACCAACGATCAGTTGCAGAACCTGATCGTGGCCACGGCCAACCAGAGCAGCAACACCCCCGAGCCGGCCAGCCTGGTGCTGCTGGGCTCGGCCCTGGGCCTGGGCGGCTTGGCCCTGCGCCGTCGCCGGAGCTGATCTGGCCCTCGCTTGAACGCCGCGCCCCGGCGGATCACTCCGTCGGGGCGTTTTTTTGCGCCGTGGCCATGGCGCGAGCACAAAAAACGCGGCCCGTTTCCGAGCCGCGTCGTTTTGCTTGTGGTGCCGAAGGGGAGAGCCGTAAAGATGTAGTGAAACCAATAACTTATCGTGCGTGAAACAGTGGTTTTTGACCATCAAAACACACCCCCCGCGCACCCTGGAGCACACACTTTCACCAATTTGCACAGCACGCGAGTATAGCCAAACCGCCCCGCCCACGGGGGCGGTTTTTTTCAAAAAGTGCCCACGGCGGCTTGACAAGTATGGGTTACATGTGTATTCTATGGGCAGGTTACACGTGTAACGGCGAGGCAAGGCGTGGACGAACGAATTCATATGTTGGCGCGACTTTTCACCGAACAGGCGACAGAGCCGATGTTCACCACCGCCGACGTGTCATCGGTGGTGGGCGTGCCGGCCGGAACCATCCGGCAGTGGATCAATCGGCGGCACCTGGAAACAGACCGGCCCGGCGTGGGCCGGTCCATGCTGTTTTCGGCGTACGACTTGCTGAAGCTGGCCGGTTTTGCCGAGCTTTCGCGGCTGGGGTTCCAGCCGGGCCGGTTTGCACAAGACACGGCTGACATAATCGAGTCAGGCGCGGCGAAGAAAATCCTTGAGCTGGCTGGTGTTTTTGGCCCTTGGCGCGAGGACATGATTCCGCTGTATCGATATCTTGTTGTTTTCTGGGCCGATTCATCGTCGGGCCTGTCATGGTCTCTCAATAACGAGCCCGCGCCGCCGGGCCATGATCCGCTTGATCGTTTCAGACCCGCCGCGTGGGCGGCGGTTGACTGCTGGGCGCTCGCACTTCGCACGCTGGACGCCCTGGACCGAAAAATCAAGGAGGCCATCGGTGAGTGAAACCCCACAACCCCAACCCCAGCCAGACGCCGACTTGGCCGGGCTGCTTCGGCGGATCAGGCAAGAGAAACCCCTGGAGTATCGCCACCTTGTGGCGCTGATCAGGACCATGGCAAAAAGCGACAACTAGCTTTTCAACCGGCCGCGCCCGCCTGGGCTCCGCCTTACCAACGACACAAGACCACCCCGCCGATAAAGGGCTCGTCTTCGAAGGAGACGAGCCTATGTCTTTTAAAATCCACGAGTTACGGGAAAAGCGGGCCGCGCTGGTGGCCGAAATGCGGTCGTTGACCGAGCGGCCCGAGGGCCAGGGCGGCGACCTGAGCGACGGCCAGGAGCGGCGCTTTGCCGAGGCCAAGGCCGAGGTGGCCGCCCTGGAGCGTCAGATCGAGCGCCAAGCCTTTCTGGATGAAGCGGACCGCCGGGCGGCTGGCGTGCCGGTGGCTGGCGGTGACGATCGGCTGGCGGTCGAGTGCCGGCGCGTGTCTGTCCTGGACGCCATCGCTCTGGCCTGCGACTTGCCCGGCCGCGACGTCGGCCGGATTCGCGAACTCCAGCCGGAGCTGGCCAAGCGGGCCGGCCTACCCATCCAGGGCGTGGCCTTGCCCCTGGAGTCCATGCAGGAACGGCGCACCATCACCACCGCCGCGCCCGAGGCCGGCGCTGGCGGCCATCTGATCGGGACCGATCACCGGCCGGATCAGTTCGTTGACCTGCTGCGTGACGCCAACCCGCTGACCCGCCTGGGCGTGCGCAACGTCCAGGGGCTGGTGGGCGACGTGGCCATTCCGCGCCAGATCGGCGCGGCCACAGCCTACTGGGTTGGCGAGGGCGAAACGATCACCCCCAGCGACCTGGCTTTCGGCCAGATCAGGATGAGCCCAAAAATAGTGGCCGCCATGGCCGGTTGGTCCCGGTCCATGGTGCTACAGGCCACGCCAGACATTGACGCCATCGCCCGCCGTGACCTTGCTGACCGCCTGGGCCGCGCCCTGGCCATGGCCACCATCAAGGGCGGCGGGGCCAACGAGCCGACGGGCGTTATCGGCACGTCGGGCCTTGGTACCGTGGACATTTCCGGCGGCCTGACCTGGGCCAAGGTGCTGGAGTTCGTGGAAAAAATCGAGCTGGCCAACGCCAGCGCGGGAGGCTGGCTGACCACGCCGAGCATGGTCAAGGCCCTGCGTTCCGCGCCCAAGGAGGTCGACGGTTCCGACGTCGCGGTGTCGGCCGATTACCTGATGGACGGGCCGGCCGCCCTGGCGGGCTATCCGCTGGTGTCGTCCAACCTGGCCCCGGCCACGCTTGGCTCGGGCGGCAACGAGCACGCCCTGCTCTTCGGCGACTGGTCCGACGTCCTGATCGGAAGCTGGGGCGTGCTGGACATTTTGGCCAACCCCTACGCTACCGGTGCCTACGAAAAAGGTCTGATTTTGGTCCGGGCAATGTTGCACTGCGACGTGGCCATCCGCCACGCCGAAAGCTTTGTGCTGGGCCGTTTGGCCGTCGGCGCTTAGCGCTCAACGCCCTGGGGCCGGCTGCGGCTGGCTCCAGGGCTTCGGAGGAACCATGAAGAACCACGAGTTCAGATCGGCGGCGGAATTTCGGGCCACGGGCCGACGGCTGGAGGGTTACGCGGCGGTGTTCGATCGCGAGGCCCGGATTGCCGACTTCACCGAGGTGGTCCGGCCGGGCGCTTTTGCCGATTCCTTGGCGGGCGACGTCCTGGCGCTGGTCGATCACGACACCAGCCGGCTGCTGGCCCGGACGCGAAGCGGAACCCTGCGCCTGGCGGAAGATTCGCGGGGCTTGGCCTTCAGCCTGGACTTGCCTGACACCAGCCTGGGCCGTGACGTGTTGGCCCTGGCCGAGCGGGGCGACTTGGGCGGTTGCAGCTTCGCATTCACCGTGCCGGCCGGTGGCGAGACCTGGCGCGGCGACCGGCGGGAACTGCGCCGCGTCAACCTGCACGAAATTTCGATCGTGGCGGCCTGGCCGGCCTACGACGGCACCACGGTTCAGGCCCGCTCGCGGTGCCTTCGCCTGGCTTGCGCAAGGCGATGGTTGGAGACTGTCCGATGAAACTACCTTGGCGTAAAAATCAAGAAAAACGGGCGATTGACCCAAGTTGGGCGGCGGTGTCAATGAGCCCGGCGGCCCTGGCCGTGGACGCTCGGGCGGCTGAGCAAATCGCGACCGTGACCGCCTGCGTGGAGCTGGTCGCGGGCTCCCTGGGCTCGTTGCCGTGCCGCGTCTACAAGCAAAGCGCGGCCGGCCTGGCGGAGGACGAAGCACACCCGCTGGCCCGAATGCAACGGAGCGGCCCCAACGACCACCAGACATGGCCCGAACTCTGGGGCGCGGCGGTGGCCGACATTTTGCTGCGCGGGAGCGCGCTTGTGGAAGTCGTCCGCGACGGGGGCGGTCGGCTGGCCGGTCTGCGCTGGTGGCCCTGGGGCCAAGTCGCCGTGGTGGTTCTGCCCGGCGGCCGCGTGGCCTACGACGTGACAGATTCGTTGGGCCTGCATGGCCCTGCTGGTGCCCGCCGGCGGCTGTTGGGCGATGAAGTCATGCACCTGCGGGACCGCTCCGACGACGGCCTTATCGGTCGGTCGAGGCTCAGCCGGGCCGCCGGGGCGGTGTCGGCCGCCCTGGAAACGCAAAACTGCGAGCTGTTCACGCCAACCGGGCCGCGCCTTCCGGCGTGGTTGAAGCCGAGGGCAAGCTGTCGCCAGAGAGCTGGGACGCACTGAAGCTTCGTTTGCGGGAGACTCATCAAGGCGTTGAAAATTCTGGCAAAATCATGGTGTTCGATCAGGGCCTGAGGTACAAGCCTATTTCGATTAGCCCCGAGGACGCCGAACTTTTGGCCAGCCGGCGCTTCGCCACCGAAGAGCTGGCGCGCATTTTCCAGGTGCCACCGCCGCTCGTGGGTATCTGGGACCACAGCTCTTTCACCAACTCCGAAACCGCCGGCCGCTGGTTCGCCACGCACACCCTGCGCCCGTGGTGTCGCCGACTTGAGGCGGCCATCATGCGTGGCTGCTTCAGCTCCGAGGCCCAGCGGGCCTATCGCGTCGAGTTCGACCTGTCCGACTTCCTGAAAGGCGACGACAAAACCCGATGGGCAAGTTACGAAATTGCCTTGCGGAACAAGGTGCTGACGCCGAACGAAATTCGCGAGTTGGAGGGCTGGAACCCGCGCCCCGGCGGCGACGGCTGGGGCGAAGAGGTGGCGGAATGACGGGAAGGCTTTACTTGCGAGTCGCCGAGGCGGCCGCCGCGTGCGGCGTGTCGAAGCGGACGCTGTGGAGCTGGGTAGGCCAGGGCCTGCCTGCCTTCAAGGTGGGCGGCGTGACGTTGGTGTCGCCAGATAAGCTGCGGGAATGGCTAGAAAATCACGCGGTGGACCACGGCCAAACCGACAAAATCGTTGACGAGGTTCTGTCGGGGCTGGGCCGAAATTGAACGGGGCCTTTTGGTGCGCCAACACCAGCGGCCCCACAGATCAAAACGAAAGGATAACAATATGATAGCCGAACGCTGGGCAAAAGTCAAGCGTTTTTTTGGCCGCCTGCGCCGCCGGTGGCTGGAGCGGGCCGTCGATCGGCCCTTTGACCGCCAGGCCAGCCTGGCCTTGGATCGGCTGCTGGTCAAGGAGGGCGAGCGATGATTGAGGCCGCGCAAAGATACGCCAGCCTGGGCTGGGCGGCGATCCCCGTGGGCGCAGACAAGCGCCCCCTTCGCCCGTGGGCCGAATACCAGACCCGCCGGCCCGAGGCCGGCGAACTCGCCGACTGGTTTGGCAAACCCGGCGCGATGGTAGGTGTTGTGACGGGAAAGGTTAGCAATCTGCTTGTCGTTGACGCCGACAATTCCGAGGCGATTAGTCGTGCTGAGGCCCTTTTGCCCGATGGGCTGGAGCTGCCCATTGCCACCACGCCACGGGGGCGACATTACTATTTTGCCCACCGCGAGGGTATGAAAAACGCCGTGGGCGTCATGCCCGCCGTGGACGTGCGCGCCGAGGGCGGATACGTCGTGGCCCCGCCGGGGCCAGGCCGTGAATGGCTGGTCGCCCCCTGGGATTGCGCACCACCGGAATTACCTGCGCAACTCGAAGACGTGGTGCGGGCGCGGGCCAAGGAAAGGATGCTTGCGGGTGTCAAGGTGGACCCTGGGGCAAATTTGCCCCAGGGTGAGCGCGCCCCCTGTTCCCGCTACGGGCGACACGCCCTGGCCGATGAACTGACAAAAATCGCACTGGCTGGCCAGGGGGGGCGAAACCGGCAAATCAACGATTCTTCCTTCGCCGTGGGACAGCTTGTGGGGGCCGGCCTGCTGGCCGAGGATGGAGTCAGGGCCGCTTTGATCGGGGCCGGCCTGGCCCTGGGACTCGGCCAGCGCGAAGTGGCGGCCACGGTGGCGTCGGGGCTGGCCGCCGGGATCAGGGAACCCCGAAATGTGGACAATGTGGACAATGTGGACATTGTGGACACCTGTGGACAGGTGTGGACAGGTGTGGACAGGTGTGGACACCTGTGGACAGGTGTGGACACCTGTGGACAGGATATGGCCCAGCGTGGACGGGGTGATTCCGTTAGATTCGGCGGAAACCTTGCGGCTGAAATCAGCGAATGGGTAGCAAATTCAACAGGTTCGTTCACGACGGCCGACGTTGACCGGGAGTTCGGACTAGTCGATCGGCGCGACCGAAAAAACCGGTCGATGGTCCTGACACGCCTTATAGAAGAAAAGAAGATTAAGAGAGATCCCCGCCAGGCGGGGCGGTTCCATATTTTGGCTAGCCATTTGGAGTTCGTTGACCTGGCCAGCACAGACGGCCAGCCATTTGGGCTGGCATTGCCCCTGGGCCTTGACCAGATGGTGAGCCTCCCCCCCAAGTCGATCGTTGTGCTGGCCGGCCAGACCAATGCAGGAAAAACGGCCCTGGCGCTCAACATCCTGCGCGACAACATCGGCCGCCAGGAGTTGCTTTATTGCATGTCGGAGATGGGGCCACAAGAGTATCGCCAGCGCGTTGGGGCTTTCGGCGACCCCCTTGACCATTGGCGAGCCGTCCGCGCCGCGTCTCTCGCCAGCGGCTTTGACGACGCCATCGCCGCCCACAACCGCGACGGGTTGACCGTCGTCGACTACCTTGAGGAGCGGGACGGCGAATACTTCAAGATTGCTTCCGATATTAGGGGCGTCTATGACGCGCTGGGCAACGGCGTTGCATTCGTCTGCCTGCAAAAAAAAACCGGCGCAACCTTTGGGCGCGGCGGCGAGGCGACGGCTGAGAAAAGCCGCCTTTACATGGCATTGGACGTGCTAACTCACGCCCGAGGCCGCACAGTGTGCGCCCTGAAAATTGTCAAAGCCAAAGCCTACCCCGGCCGCAACCCAAACGGTCTGGAGCGGCACTTTGTGATACACCACGGCTGGCGCTTGGAGCCCGTATCTGATTGGGTGCGACTGGACGACCGCGAGCGGGCCGCCTACGCCACGAAGTACGAGGCGACACTCGGGAGGGCCGCGTAATGTCTGACTGGCCATACTCAACATCTCGCTGGCGGCGCTTGCGGCTTCAGGTTCTTCGAAGCGAACCATTGTGCCGGGAATGCCGGCGGGCCGGGAAGATCGTCGCCGCAACCGACGTCGATCACATCAAGCCTGTTGCCTATGGGGGAATGCCCTGTGATTGCAATAACTTGCAACCGCTCTGTCACTCTTGCCATTCCAAAAAAACCAACGCCCAAGACGGCGGCGGTTGGCAACGCAAGCATGACAGGGCGGTTGACGCGGCCACTGGCTGGCCGCTGGGCAAGGACCATTGGTGGAACGGCGACGGGGCCGTCGGGGAAAAATCTCTGGGGGCTGACGCACACAGACCGGTGTGCCCCATCGCAGAAGAGAGTTAGTTAGCATGGGCCGACGTGGACCAAAAGCCGGGCCGCTGAAAACGGCCGACACGCCCCGCGAAATTGGCGCGCATTGCTTTCTTTGGGAGCGGCCGGGGCT
Source organism: Desulfarculus baarsii DSM 2075 (assembly GCF_000143965.1). Lineage (GTDB taxonomy): Bacteria > Desulfobacterota > Desulfarculia > Desulfarculales > Desulfarculaceae > Desulfarculus > Desulfarculus baarsii. The sequence goes on from NC_014365.1 coordinate 1,934,297, forward strand.
GAGCCGGGCGGCCCGCGTCATTATTTTCGTGGAGAGCCTGCCCATCACCAGCGGCATGCATGCGGGCCGGCGCTTCCGGCTGCGCCCCTGGCAAAAGCGGATTGTGCGAGCGCTCTACCGGACGCGGGGCGGTCGGCGCGTGGTGCGCAAAGCCTTGCTTACCCTGCCCCGCAAGAACGGCAAGACCGCCCTGGCGGCGGCCCTGGCCCTGGCGCACCTGATTGGGCCAGAAGCTGAACAGCGCGGCCAAGTCTATTCGGCGGCGGCCGACAGAGACCAAGCGTCAATCATCTTCGCGGAGATGGAAGCGGTGATCGGCGCTGTTCCCGAGTTCGCGGCCAGGTGTAACGTGCAACGCTTTCGAAAGGCCATCGAGGACGACGTGACGGGTTCGGTCTATCACGCCCTGTCCAGCGACGACCGCAAGGCCCATGGCTTGAGCCCAAGTTTCGTGGTCTACGACGAACTTGCCCAGGCGCGGACCCGGCATTTGTTTGACAACCTGGACACGGGCGCGGGCGCTAGGCGGGAGCCGCTCATGGTGGTGATCAGCACGCAATCCAGCGACCAACATCACGTCATGACCGAACTGGTGGACTATGGCCGCAAGTTGCTGGACGGCGTGATCGAGGACGAAACGTTTTTGCCGATCATCTACGCCGCGCCGCCGGATGCGGACCCCTGGAGCGAGGACGTTTGGCGGGCCTGCAATCCGGCGCTTGGCGACTTCCGGGCGCTCGAGGAAATGCGCCAGTTCGCGGCGCAAGCCAAGCGCATTCCGGCCAAGCAGGCGGTCTTTGAAAGCCTGTATCTGAACAGGCCAACGGAGGTTGACGGCCGGTTCATCGCCCAAGCCGACTGGAACGCCTGCGCCGGGCCGGTGGATGTTGAGGCTTTGCGTGGCCGGCCATGCTGGGCCGGGCTGGACCTGGGTTCCACCACGGACCTGACGGCGCTGGTGCTCTACTTCCCCGAGGACGGCGGCGCGGTGTTGCCCTTCTTTTGGGTTCCGGCCGAAAACCTGGATGAGCGAGAAGACAACGACCGCGTGCCATATCGGACCTGGGCCAGCCAAGGCTTGATCGAAACCACGCCTGGCCGGGCCATCGACCGACGGGCCATTGCCATGCGCCTTGCCGAGGTGGCTTCCAGGTTCGACCTGAAAGGCGTGGCCTACGACAGGTGGCGCGTCGAGGACTTGAAGGTGATCCTGGCGGATGAGGGCGTCGAGTTGCCGTTGACCCCGTGGGGCCAGGGCTTCAAGGACATGGCCCCGGCGGTGGACCTGCTGGAAGCTGGCATCCTGCAACGCCAAATAGCCCATGGCGGGCATCCTGTTTTGACGTGGTGCGCCAGTAACGTTGTGGTCGAAACGGACCCGGCGGGCGGGCGCAAGATAAGCAAGTCGCGGTCACGGGAAAAAGTTGACGGCATCGTGGCGCTGGTCATGGCCATGGGCCTGCATGCGCGGGCCGAAAAGCTGGTGGAATACGATTTTTCCCATCCCATGGTGATAAACTTATGACCATCATCACATATTGGCTATTTAGAACCACGGAGAGCTACCAGGGCACACGATCTTTAGTCGGGGCGTGTCCTTGGGCTTGCGGTTTAACTTTGAAGCGGATACGTTAAAAAAGTTATTCACCAAAAAAAAGAGCTTTTGGGGGCGTAACTGTTCGAGAAAAAGGAAGAGGTGGACTAATGAGACCATTGGAAATTCTTTTCAACTTGATCAATGACGGGAAGTTGGTAGATGAAGGTCTTAAAGACCGCCATTTATTCAGGGTTGAGGATGTCAATGATTTGGGCAATGGCAGATGGGCTATCACCATAGAAAGGCACCCCCACGTGTTGGGGGCTCGGACCGTGGGCGAACCTTCAGACTTTTTCCTCAAACAGAAGGTCCACTACATTGTTAATGAACAGACTGAAGATCTTGACGACGTAGTTACTGAAACTATAGGGGTAGAATATGACATAGCAAGCATAGCGGAGAGGGAGGTAGAGTCCTTTGTTTTAGCTGGCTTGCTGGATGAAATAGAAAATGCCCAAACGGAAAAAGAGGCTGTTTCTCTAGCGGAAGCTGAGTTCAAGCAGGGCTCTTGGTTGTTCTCTATTGAAGAGGCTATCTCCGCGCATGGATTGGATGTACAGATATAGTATTTACCTGACACTGCCGCCCCTGGCGGGGTGATTTTTAGGCGGCCTTTTGGGACGCCTTTTCCTTGGGCTTCTTACGCCCGGGCAGGCCCTCCAGGAAAGCCTGACTCGGCGTCCTGCCGTTCATGTTCCGGCCCTGGTGCGCCCGCTCATGGTTGTAATGGCGCAGATACTCATCCAAGTCGGCCTGCATCTCATCCAAGGTTTCATACCATTTCTGACGGCCCTTGATCCGGAAATGCTCGTCCAAGAGCGTCCGGTGAAGCCGTTCCACGAAGCCATTGCTCTGAGGCCGACGCACCCTGGTGGTGCGGTGTTCGATCCCCTCAAGCTGCAGAAACAGCTCATACGGATGCTGGTCTGGCCGGCCGCAAAACTCTCGCCCATTGTCCGAAAGCACCGTCTCAATCACCGCGTCGTGGGCCTCAAAGCACGGCAGCACTTCCTCGTTGAGCACATGCACCGCCGTGACCGGAAGCTTGCTGGTGTACAGGCGACCCCAGGCGTGGCGGCTGTGGCAGTCGATGACCGATTGTAGATACACCTTGCCCACGCCCTTGAGCGCGCCAACGAAAAACGTGTCCACCGCCACCAGGGCCCCGGTGTGCCGGGCCTCGATGTGGCGGTCGCGAAACTCCGGGCTGAAGCGCTCCAAAGCCCGAATCTGCTCGTCGCTGAGTTGAATGTCCTGGGCGCGAACCGATTGCTCGAGACGCAAAAGACGCTCGTGCCGCGTGAGCATCTCGTGGCGACTCCACACGCCTCGCACGCCGCCGGAACTCACTTGCACGCCGCGAAGGGCCAATTGCTGCGACACGCGAAGCGCTCCGTGGGTCGGATACTCCAGGCTGTAAGCCATGATCGCCGCCTCAACCTCCGCTTCCACACGATTGGGATGCGGCCCCTTGGGGCCGGGCAAACGGTCCACAAGGCCCTGTGCGCCGTAGGTCTGGAAATTGCGCCGAATCTCGTAAAACTGCTGCCGCGAGTAGCCCATCAGTTTGCAGGCCCGGCTGACGTTGCTCAATTCCCCAGCAAGCTCTAGCAGACTCAGCTTCCTTCGTGCTACCTTCTTCTCCGTGGTCATGTTGCCCTCCTGTGTTGAGGTTTGTTCGAGTTTCGCAACTACAAACCTACCCCAACCAAGGGCGGCATGACCACTTCCTCTACGTGGTCGACTGTCAGGTCATTACTAGATCAGCACAGATTGGAGGAGATGTTGCCGCCTGATTTCTTAGACAGCTTACTTGAGGCTATCCGTGCAGAATTTATGGAGTATGCCATTAAGGCATGGAAAGAGAGGACTTGATGGGGGTAGTCGTTCGAGAGAAGGATAGTGGTTCCGGCGTCTGGTGGGTTTTCGTCAACGAAGACGGCCACCGCACCAGCCGCAAGGTTGGCAGTAAACGTCTGGCCCTGGAGGTGGCGGAAAAGATCAAGGCCAAGTTGGTGCTACGCAAGTGCGGGTTGGTGGCCCCGGAAAAGGTCAAGCTGCCCCTGTTCCGCGACTATGCCCAGATTTGGCTTGAGGGCTTCATCAAGCACACGCGGCGTCCGGCCACCTATGAGCGTTACCGAGACGTTCTGAAAAAGTACGTGACGCCAAAGCTGGGCAGCTTGCCGTTGGATCAGATCAGCCGGGGCCAGGTGCGTGATTTGCTGCTGGGCATCTACAGCAAAGGTCTTTCCAAGGCGTCGGTATGCATCGTGCGTGACACCATCAGCGGCGTGATGGGCTTCGCTGTCGATGAAGAACTGATCCCATCCAACCCCGTGATAGGCATCACCAAGCGGCTGAACCTGGGCCGTGACGACGGCAACACGGTTGAGCCCATGACCCATGAAGAGGTGGCCCTGTTCCTGGAGACGTGCGCCAAGCACTACCCGGAGCGCTACCCCTTCTTTTTGACGGCCTTCAGAACGGGCATGCGCCTTGGCGAACTGCTGGCCCTGCAATGGGGCGACATTGATTGGCACGGCCGTTTCATCGTGGTGCGGCGCTCGTTCAAGGGCGGATACACCACGTCAACCAAGACCGGCAAGGCCCGGCGCGTGGACATGTCCAACCAATTGTTCGAAACGTTGTGCGCTCTGCAAACCAAGCGCAAGCGTGAGGCGGTGGGAGCGGGGCGGGGCGAACTAGCGCCGCTAATCTTCCACAAGGGCGGCCTGCCCATCGCGCAAAATAGCGCCCGCAACCATTTCAAGCGGATTTTGCAGAAGGCCGGCCTGCGGGAAATGCGCGTGCATGATATCAGGCACACGTTCGCCAGCCTGCTTTTGAGCGCCGGCCAAAGCCCGGTTTACGTCAAGGAACAGCTTGGCCATTCCAGCATTTCCATGACCGTGGATATCTACGGCCACCTTATACCGAGCAGCAATCGGGACGCGGTTAACCAGCTTGACGAGGCCGCGCCGGAATGCACCCCCCGCGCACCCTACGAAACGAAGAATCCCGTAACCCATCAGGATTACGGGACAATTTCGTTTTTGGTGCCGAAGGGGAGACTCGAACTCCCACACCCGTACGGGTACTAGACCCTGAACCTAGCGCGTCTACCAATTCCGCCACTTCGGCATTTGCCCCGACAATCCCGCGTTTTTTATGCGGAACTTGCCAACCGGCACGGCGAAATATATAATCACTATCCGCGCCTGTCAAGGGGTTTCGCGGGCCTTTGTTTTTCTTTGGCGACATTTTGCATCGGAGGATAGGGCGACATGATCGTGCTGCGCGGCCTGGAGGAGTTGAGGCAAAAATACCCATCGCCCGTGGTGACGATCGGCAACTTCGACGGCGTGCATCTGGGCCATCAAGCCTTGTTCGCCAAGGCCAGGGAGCGGGCCCTGGCCCTGGGCGGCGCGTCGTTGGCCATGACCTTCGAGCCGCACCCCATGCGCGTGTTGCGGCCGGCGGTCAACCTGCCGCTGATCACCCCGTTGGAGCAAAAGCTGCAACTGATCGAGGCCCAGGGCGTGGACGTGGCTTTGTGCGTGCAATTTGACGCTGGCTTCGCCGCCCTCAGCGCCGATGATTTCGTGGACAAGCTGCTGGTGGCCCGCCTGCGCGCGGCCGAAGTGGTGGTGGGCTACGATTTCAGCTTTGGCCATCGCGGCCTGGGCGATCTGGAGCTGTTGCAGCAAAAGGGCGCGCAACACGGCTTTGCCGTGCACGTGGTCGGGCCGGTGCTGGTCGACGGCCGGGCAGTCAGCTCCACCAGGGTGCGTCAGGAGGTCGGCGCGGGTCATTTGGCCGAGGCGCGCAAGCTTCTGGGCCGCAACTATCGCATCGCCGGCACGGTGGTGAGCGGCCACGGCCGTGGGGCCAAGGTGGTGGGTTTCGCCACGGCCAACATCAAGGTCAGCGACGAGCTTTTGCCGGCCGAGGGCGTCTACGCCGTGCTTGTGCAGGATGACCAGGGCAAGCTGCACAAAGGCGTGACCAACATCGGCAACAATCCCACCTTCGCCGACGCCCAACTGAGCGTCGAGACCCATCTGCTAGATTATCATGGCGACCTCTACGGCAAGCACATAGTGGTCATTTTCATAGAATACCTGCGCGGCGAACAAAAATTCGCCTCGGCCGACGAACTCAAGGCCCAAATCGCCAAGGACATCCAGCGCGCCCACTGCGTGTTGGATCAAGACCTCAGCCGCCGGCAGGCCTAAACCGCGCCGGCGTTTTGGCCAAAGGCCATGCCCTCGATGGCCGCCAGCAACGGCCGCAGGCTTGGCGGATCAAGGGCCGACACTGGCCAGCCTTGGTGGCGATTGACCAGGGCCGTCACGGCCTCGGGGTCGGCCTTGTCTATTTTGTTGAGCACCAGAATCGTCGGGGCCTGGGTCAGGTCCAGTTCATCCAATGTGCGCTCCACCGCCGCTATCTGCTCCTCGACCATGGGATTGCTGGCGTCGGCCACGTGCAAGAGCAGGTCGGCCTGGGCCAGCTCTTCGAGGGTGGCGGCAAAGGCCTGGCGCAATTCTTTTGGCAGATCGCGGATAAAGCCAACAGTGTCGGTGACGATGACCTCGCGCTCCTGGGGGAAGCGCAGACGGCGGGTGGTGGGGTCCAGGGTGGCGAAGAGGCGGTCTTCGGAGAGCACGCTACTGCCGGTGAGGGTGTTGAGCAGGGTGGATTTGCCGGCGTTGGTGTAGCCGACGATGGAAAGCACCGGCGCGCCGCCGCGTTTGCGTTGGTCGCGACGGCGCTGGCGTTGCTTGCCCACCTCTTGCAGGTCTTTTTCCAGGCGATGCAGCCGTTCGCGCACGCGGCGGCGGTCGATCTCCAACCGGGTTTCGCCGGGGCCGCGGCCGCCGATGCCGCCGGTCAGGCGGCTGAGGCCGTCGTCGCGGCTGGTCAGGCGCGGCATGAGGTAGCGTAGTTGGGCCATCTCGACCTGGAGCTTGCCCTCGCGGGTGGCCGCGCGCTGGGCGAAAATGTCCAAAATGAGCTGGGTGCGGTCGATGACCTTGATGTCGCTGTCGGTGAGCAAGGCCAGGTTGTGGGCCTGGCCGGGCGATAGGTCCTGGTCGAAGACCACCACCGAGGCGCCTTGGCGCAGGGCCAGCAGCAGCACCTCGGCCAGGCGGCCGGGGCCCATGAGCGTGCGCGGGTCCAGGCGCTGGCGGCGTTGGACCACCCGGCCACGCACCTCCAGCCCGGCCGAGCGGGCCAGTTCGGCCAACTCGTCCATGTGCTCCTCGGCCAATTGACGCGAGCCGGTGGTCACGCTGACCAAGATGGCGGCGGCCTGTGCGCGCACGTCCAGGGGCGGGGCCAGGCGGGCAAACTCGTCTTCCAGCGATTGCACCAGCGCGGCCATGTCGTGGGGCGTCTGGCCGGCCATGAACGGCCGCAGCAGGCGGACGTCCTGGCCGTCCTCGGGCTGGGGCAACAGGTGGGCGACGCGCACCAGGCCCGGCAAGCCCTGGTCGTCGACGTTCAACACGGCCAGATAATCCCAGCGCCGTTGGGGCAGGGCGGTTTGGTCGGCCTGGGAGAGGCCGGACGGGCCCAGGGCGGTGTGCACCAGGGCCACGCCGGCCAGGCGGGCGCGGCCGTGGCGCATGCGGCTGGCGTCGATGTGGGGCAGGGAGTCGGGGCCGCCCACGGCGACCTGGCGCACCTCGCCTTTGCGGTCGACCACCAGGCCGATCTGTCGGCCGATCTCGTGGGATAGCGCGGCCAGGGCCCGGGCCTGCTCGGGCAGCAAGACCTCGGCCGGTGGCAGGCGACGGCGGTAGAGGTTGTTCAAGCGGTTGATCTGGCTTGGCTTAAGGCCTTGGGTCGAGCCGATGAGTTTGGGCAAATGGGCCTCGCGGTTATTGGACGAAATCGTCGTCGTGGGCTAGGTCTTCGAATTTGGTCAGATCGTCGAGGAAGGCCAGTTTGACTGTGCCGGTGGGGCCGTTGCGCTGTTTGCCGATGATGATCTCGGCGATGTTGTCGTCGGGCATGACGGGCGCGTCGTCGCCATCTTCCTTGTTGCTCTTTTGGCGATAAACCTTATCGCGGTAGATAAAGGCGATGACGTCGGCGTCTTGTTCGATGGCTCCGGATTCGCGCAGGTCGCTGAGGATGGGCCGTTTGTTGGGTCGCTCCTCGACCTTGCGGTTGAGCTGGCTTAGGGCCACCACCGGCAGGTCCAGTTCCTTGGCCAGGGCTTTCAACGAGCGCGAGATGTCGCTGATCTCCTGCTCGCGGCTGTCGGAGTTAGCGCGGCCGCGCATGAGCTGGAGATAGTCGACCAACACAAGGCCCAGATTATGCTCACTTTTCAGGCGGCGAGCCTTCGAGCGCATCTCGAGGACGGTGATGGCCGGGGTGTCGTCGATGAAGATCGGCGCCTGCGAAAGGCGGTCGGCGGCCTCGGTTAGGTTGGGCCAGTCTTGGTTTTGGTTCAGGAAGCCGCTACGGATCTTGGAGCCCGAGACCCTGGCCTCGCTGGCCAGCAGGCGCAGGCCCAGTTGTTCGGCGCTCATTTCCAGGCTGAATACGGCCGTGGGCACGCCGCCGCGCAAGGCGGCGTTGGCGGCGATGTTGAGGGCAAAGGCGGTTTTGCCCATGGACGGCCGGCCGGCGATGATGATCAAATCGCCGGGTTGCAGACCGGTGGTCAGGCGGTCCAGGGCCTTGAAGCCGGTGGTCACGCCCAGCACCTGGCCCTTGTTTTTGAAGCGCGCCTCAATGACAGCCAGGGCCGAGGAGACGACGTCTCGCATGGGCAAAAGGCTTTTGTTCAGACGCTGTTGGGTGGCCTGGAAGATGGCTTTTTCGGCGGCCTCCAGGGCCATGTCTGGATCGCCCTGATTGGTGAAGGCCTCTTCGATGCCCTCGGTGGCCGCGCCGATGAAGGCGCGCAGCAGGGCCTTGTCGCGGACCAGTTCGGCGTAGTGGTCCACGTGGGCCGGCGACAAGACTATATCGGCCAGCTCGGCGAGGTAGGCTGCGCCGCCCACCTCGTCGAGCCGGCCGTCATCGCGCAAACGGCTGGTTATGGTGATCAGGTCCACCGGCCGGCCCTTGTCGTAAAGGGTCAGCATTGCCGAATAGATATGAGCGTGTCGCCGGTCGTAGAAGGCGTCGGCCTTGAGGCTGGCGGCGATGCCGGCCAGCACATCCTCCCCTTGGCTGAGCACCCCGCCCAGGACGCCTTGCTCGGCCTCCAGGTCATGGGGTGGAACCCGCCTTGGGCCCGGTCCCGGCTGGGCCACGCGCTACTCCTCGGTTTGGGACTCCTCGACCTCTTTGCCGGCGGCGGCCTCGGCCTGTTCGTCCTTGGCGAAGACGCCCTCGACCGTCACCGAGACCTCGACGATCACCTGCGGGTGCAACTTGATCTTGACGGGGTATTTTCCCAGATCCTTGATCGGGTTGTCCAGCATGATGCGCCGGCGATCGATGTCGTGACCAGCCTCGGCCAGAGCGGCGGCGATCTCCTTGGTGGAGACCGAGCCGTAGAGCTTGCCGTGTTCGCCGGCGCGCACCTTGATGGTCACCGAGGCGCCGGATACGCCGGCGGCTTCTTGGCGGATACGCGCGGCTTCCTTGGCCTGCTGGACGGCGATGCGCTTACGCTCCGCCTCCACCGCGGCCATGTTCTTTTTGGTGGCCAGAACGGCCAGGCCCTGGGGCACGAGGAAGTTGCGGGCGTACCCGCGCTTGACCTCGACCAACTCGCCCGGATCGCCCAGGCCCAAAACCTCTTTGATGAGGATGACCTGCATTGGTGTTTCCTCCGCGGTCGGGCCGACCCGTTAGCGCCGGGTCGGCTGAAGTGATCATGTGTCAACGGCAGGCCCGCGCCGCGCGCCGGCATGGGCGCGTGGTGGGTGTTCAAGCGGCTGTGAACCTGCCCGCGGCCTGGTCTTGGGGCGGCCTACATATAAGAAGAGCCGAAGGGCAGCAGCGCGATGTGCCGCGAACGCTTGATGGCCAGGGTCAGCTCGCGCTGATGCTTGGCGCAGCAACCGCTGATGCGCCGGGGGATGATCTTGCCGCGCTCGGTGGTGAAATAGCGCAGGGTGCGCGGGTCCTTGTAGTCGATCTTTATGGTGGTGTCCGCGCAGAAACGGCAAACCTTGCGCCGACCGAACCTTCTCTTCTTGTTGACCATTGTGATTCCTCCCGCCGGTTATTCTTCCGAGTCTTCTTCAGTGTCTTCTTCCGAGAAACGCGAGTCGAAATCGTCGTCATCGGAAGATTCGGCGCTACGCCGGCTGGCCTTGGCGGCCGCCTCGGCTTGGGCCTGGGCGATGGCCTCCTGATCGAAAACATCCCCCAGCTTGACGGAGAGGAAGCGGATCACGCGCTCGTCGATCTTGAAATTGCGCTCCAGCTCGTCGACCACCGCGGGCTTGGCGCCATACTCGAACAGCACGAAAAAGCCCTTGGTGTACTTTTTGACTTGATAAGCCAGGCGCCGGCGGCCCCACAGGTCGACCTTGACCATCTCGGAGCCGTCTTTTTCCAGGATGCCCTTGAATTTATCGACGACGGCGGAGCACTCGTCCTCGGGCAGCTCTGGATCAATGATGAAAATGGTTTCGTAATGCCTCATTTGACCTCCCTTTGGTCTGATGTCCCCGGCCGCCCGGCCGGAGAAAGGAGTGTGACTTGAAGTGTCATTGGTTACCACTTGCCAGGCGATTTGTCAAGCCTGCGCAAGCAATTGCGGCTGATCGGCCCCCTGGGCGGCCGCCAGAGGCCCAGCAGCAGGCGATCGGCCGGGCAGAGGGCCAGGCCGTCGGCCTCGGCCGGCCGAACCCAGCGCAGGGCAAGGTGCTCCAGGGCGCGCGGTTCGTGGGGGCCGATCAGCCGGCAGCCAAAGGCCCACAAGGCCAGATCTGGCCCGGGCGCGCGGCGCTGGCGGAGCAGGCCCAGCAGGGCCAGCGGAGTCAAGCGGCAGGCCAATTCTTCAATGATCTCGCGGCGCAGGCACTGGCGCATGGTTTCGCTGGGCCGCCGCTTGCCGCCGGGCAACTCCCACAGGCCGTTATCCTGGCGCTGGGCCAGCAATAACCGGCCGCCGCGAAAGATGGCCGCGCAGGCCACGTCCATGACCGGCCGGGCCAGGTTCAAGGATGGTGGGGTCATTTTTTGCGGTCGGAGTTGGAGAGCATGCGCGTTTTCAGTTGCAGATAATGTTCCTGGGCCTCGGGATAATCGGCGTTTTTGTCCAGAATTTTTTCGAACAGGGCCAGGGCCTTGGCGTCGTTGCCCAGGGCCTCGTAAAGTTCGGCCAGGCGCATGGCCATGGCCAGGTCGTCGGGAAAGGCCTCCACCGCCTTGGCCAGGGCCTTGGCCGCCTCGCGCGGTTTTTCGCGGTCCAGGGCCAGGGTCGCGCGCATTTCGTAGAGCGATTTGGCCGCCGGTTTGGCCTCCAGGGCCTTGTCCAGCATGGCCGCCAGTTTGTCGGGCCGGTTGGCCGCCAGGCCCGGATAAACGATGGCCGCCACTTTGGCCGCGTCGTTGGCGGCGAACATGGCCGCGGCCTGCTCGGCGGCTTGATCCCATTTCTTTTGGCTGGCCAGGGCTTCGAAATAGGCCTCCTGCACATCCAGGTCGTCGGGTTTGGCCTTGGCCACCACGGCCAACTTGTCGGCGGCCTGATCCAACCGGCCGGCGTCCAGATGCAGCACGCCCAGGTTGAAGTTGATGTCCGGGTCGTCGGGGCGCAGTTTGCCCAGGCGGTCATAGAGCTCGGTCAGGCGCTTGCGGTCTTTTTTCTCGTCGAGCAGTCGGGCCATTTTAAGCAAGATGGCCGCGTCGTCGGGGCGCATGGCCGCCAGGCGCTCCAACTGGGCCAGGGCCTCGTCGCGTCGGCCGGCCTCCAAAAGGGCCGTGGCCAGGCGTTGTTGCAGGATGAAGTCGGTCGGATGCAGGTCGGCGGCCTTGGTCAGGACGTCCAGTTGTTGCCCGCGCCGGCCCAGCGCGCCCATTTGATCGGCCAGATCGTTCCAGACAGCCACGTTTTGGGGATCGGCCGTGGCGGCTTGGCTGGTGGCCTCCACGGCCCGTTCCGTCTGCCCGGCCAGTTGCAAGGCCTTGGCCTGGCGCAGCAGGGTGGCGGCCTTGAGGCGGCCCCGTTGCAGGCCGGCCAGGCGGTCCAGGCTCTCGGCGGCCTGGGGCCAGCGGCGCAGTTGCTCCTGGGCGGCGGCCATGTCCGAAAGCAGTTGGGCGTCCTGGGGGCTGGCCGGCAGCAGGCGGCTCCAGAGGGCCAGGGCCTGTTCGGGCTTGTCCTGCTTGGCGTAAAGATCGGCCAGCTTGCGTTGCAGGGCCGGGTCGTCCTTTTCGGCCAGGGCGGCCTTGAGCATCTCCACGGCCTGGTCGTATTGATGGGCTTCGATCAAAAGCCCCAGCAGCTGTTGAAAGACCATCTCATCGCCGGGGGTCAGCTCCCAGACCTTTTTCATGCACAGGATCTTGTCTTCCAACGCCTCGACGCTCTGGGCCCGGCGCAGCCAGTCCAGCGACGACGGCCGCACCAAAAGTGAGACAGTCCCCACCGGCAGGCCGTTTTTGTAGACGTCCAGAGCCACGGCCTCCACGTGGTAGACCTTGTCCTCGCCCAGGATTTCGCGCAGGGTGTGCGGCGCGCGCAGGTCGTAGCTGGGGTGGCTGCGCAGGCGATAATCCAGGCCAAAGTCAAACCAGGCGTCGGTGCTGGCTCGCACCACGTTGAAGGAGACGTCCGGGTTGAGGGCCAGGGCGCTGCCGGATTTCAACTGGATCAAGCGGCCGCTCACGGCCAGGTCGATGGTCTGCAATGAATAAGGGCTTTTGGGCGCGCTATCGGCTAGGGCCGTTGGCGGGCAGGGCCAAAGGCCTGTCAGCACGGCCAGGCATATCAGCATCGCAAGCGGTTTTGCCCTGACAACCATACGCACCAGACGCGCCTTGCCGCCGGGATTGGCGTTAATAAACAATACCGAACCCGGCCGCGATAGTCAAAGCGCTCGTGGCCGACTCAAGCCACCGGCTGGCCGCGCAGGCCGGGGCCACGGGGCGTTTCGATCAACTCGCCGGCCAGCACGCTCAGGCGCTCGCCCGGCGGCGGGCCATGCTCCAGGGTCACCAGGCAGTAATCGGCGCTACGGCCCAGGCCGCCGCCCTCGACGACTACCTCCAGCCGCCGGCCGATGCGCGAGCGCAGAAACGCCAGGTGCTTGGCCTGGCCCAGCCGCCGCAGCACCGCCGCGCGTTGGCCAACCTCGTGGCCCGAAGGCCGGCCGGGCATCTCGACCGCGCGGGTGCCCGGCCGGGGCGAGTAGGGAAACACGTGCAGATAGCTGATGGGCAGCGATTCCAACAGCTCCAGTGTTTGGCGATGGGCCGCGTGGTCCTCGCCGGGCAGGCCCACCAGCACGTCGGCCCCCAGGCACGGGCTGGGCAGGGCCGCCGCCAGATCACGGACGACCTGGGCGTATTGCGCGGCCGAATAGGGCCGGCCCATGGCCTTCAGCACGCGGTCGTCGCCCGATTGCAGGGGCAGATGAAAGTGCGGGCACAGGCGCGGCTCGGCGGCGGCCAGTTGCACCAGCCTGGGCTCGATCTCGTGGGATTCCAGCGACGACAGGCGCAGCCTGGGCCGGTCGTCGGCGGCCAGCATGGCCTCCAACAGCTCGGCCAGGCGCGGCTTGCCGGCCAGATCCAGGCCCCAACGACCCAGATGGATGCCCGTCAGCACGATCTCTTGCGCGCCGGCCTGGGCCATGCCCCGAAAGGCGGCCACGGCTTGCGCCAGCGGCAGGCTGCGCGGTCGGCCCCGGGTGGCGGGCACGATGCAATAGGCGCAGCCCGCGTTGCAGCCGTCCTGCACCTTGAGCAGGCCCCGGCCGCGCAACTCGCCCGGCTGTAGGGCGCCCATGCAAAACGCGCCGGCGTCGGGCGGCGGCGGCGGGCCCTGCTCCGGCCACGCTTGCCGGTCGATGATCCGGGCCAATTGGGCAAGCTCCGCCCGGCCCACCACGATGACGCCCTCGGCCAGATAGGCCTGGGCCTCGGCCTGAACCCCGCAGCCGCTGGCCACGACCGACTCCGGCCCCGCCACGCGGGCCAGACGCCTGGCCATCTGCCGTGATTGCCGCGAGGCCGAGGCCGTCACCGCGCAGGTAAGCAGTACGGCCAGATCGCCGCGCCGCGCCTCCGGCACGCGGGTCCAGCCCAGGGCCGTCAGTTCATCGGCTAGATGGGCCGCCTCGGCCTGGTTGACCTTGCAACCCAGGCTGTGCAGGCAAAAGCGTTTGGCCGACATGCCCTAGAACCGCTGGCGCAGCCTCTTGAAGGCCGGGGCCGAGCGTTCGATGGTCTCGTCCGAGCAACAGAAGGCGATGCGGAAATGGCCCGGACCCATGAAGCCCACGCCCGGCACCACCAGGATGTATTCCTCTTGGGCCGCCCGCACGAAGGCCACGTCGTCGGCGATGGGGCTCTTGGGGAAGACATAGAACGTGCCGCCGGGGCGAGTGTAGTCAAAACCGGCCGCGTCGAGCACCTGGCAGATGAGATCGCGCTTTTTGGCGTACTGGCCCATGTCGGCCTGGCAATCCAGCAACCGGGCCACGATGCGCTGTTGCAGGCCGGGGGCGTTGACAAAACCCAGGATGCGGTTGCACAGGGTCATGCCGGCCACGACCTGGGCCTTGTCGGCGAGCTGGGGGTGCACGGCCGCGTAACCGATGCGTTCGCCGGGCAGGCTCAGGCTCTTGCTAAAGGAGGTGACCAGGATGCTGTTATCGTAGGCCTTGAACAGGCTGGGCGCTTGCAGGCCGTCGAAGATGATCTGGCGATAGGGCTCGTCGCAGATGAGGTATATGGGGCGCTTGATGCGCGCGCTTTGTTGGCGCAGCATCTCGGCCAGGGCGTCGATCTGGGCCTGGGAATAGACCGCGCCGCTGGGGTTGTTGGGGTTGTTGATGATCACCGCGGCGGTTTTTTCGTTGATGGCCCGGGCCATGGCCTCCACGTCCAGGCTGAAGTCGGCCTTGGTCGGGGCGGTGATCATGCGGCCGCCATGGTTTTCGATGTAGAAATTGTATTCCATGAACAACGGCGCTGGCACCAGCACCTCGTCGCCTGGGTTGAGGATGGTTTTCAACGTGATGTTGATGGCCCCGGCCGCGCCCACGGTCATCAGGATGGTGTCGACGTCGAAGGGCAGGCCGTGCTGCTTGCGCAGGTGTTCGGCAATGGTCTGGCGCACGGCCGGGAAGCCGCCATTTGGCATGTAGGCGTGATCGCCGGGCTGGTGGTTGACGATCAACTCGCGGGCCACCTCGAAAAACTCGGCCGGCGGCTCCAGATTGGGGTTGCCCAGCGAAAAATCGAAGACGTTTTCCGCGCCGACCTGAGCCTTGAGCTTGGCTCCAACTTCAAACATGGCCCGGATCCAACTGGCGCGTTCGATGTAGTCGACGATTTTGGCGGCGATCGGCATGGAATCCCTCCGGCGAGCACTAAAAAACAGCGGCCGCGACGGACGATGGCCGCGGCTGGGGCATGAAAACTGGAGACCCGGCACTGGTTGGCGTGACGGTGGGCAAAACAATATCATCGGCCGCCGGGGTGGTCAAGCGGCCCTGGGCGCGGCGTTCACTGGCGATAGATGGCCGGGCCCATTTCCTCGAAGGCGAAGTTGTAAAACACGTTGTGGCCGTTGTAGTCCAGCACGCGCATGTCGTCGGCGCGCTTGAGCTCGTCGCTGATGGCCTCGAACTGTTTGCCGTAGCGGGCCTTGACCAGGGCCGGGTCCAACTCGTGAGCGATGAATTTCATCACCCCCTTGCGGGCCAACTTGGCGGCCAGGTTGGGGTCGCTGAGTGAAGCGTAGCTGGTCAGGATCAGGATCGGGCCAGTGCCCGTGAACACAATGCCGGCCTTCATCGATAACAGCCCCCAAAAAAAGCAAGCGCCGCCTCTGGCCCGGGCCCGTGGCCCGGCCGCGGTCATCGCCGAGGTTATTGGATGGCCTTTTGCAGGGCCTTGACGTCGATGGCTTTGGCGAAGTCCTGGGCCGTGGCTTCGGCGTCGTCGGAGTTGGTCACCGAAATCTTGAGGATGTGCTCGGCGCTGATGGAGATGGTCAACTCGGCCCCGGTTTCGCCTTTGGCGGCCAACGCGCCCTTCATGCCGCCCACCAGCACCGGCTTGCCGCCGCCCACCTTTTGCAGCATCATCGGGTTGAGCATGGCCCCCAGGCCCTGGCCCAGCTTGACGATTTCGATGCTGGCCTTGGCCTTGCCGCCGGTCTGCCTGTAGACGCGGGTGGCCATGGCGCCGGCCCCCATGAATTCCTGGGCGCTGGCCTTGGCCTTTTCGGCCTTCCAGCCATCGGGGGCCTCGGGCAAGATCGCGGCGACGGCCTCGGACTGCTTTTGGCGCATCTGGCTCAGGGCGAAATCCAGTTCGGTGAGGGCCTGGCCGATGTTGCCGTTTTCGTATTGCTCCAGGCCGCGTTTGATCTGGTCGCCGATCTCGTCGGCAGTGGCCGCGGCCGCGCCGCTCAAGCACGCAAGCGCCGTAGCCACGGCGATGAAAAGCTTTTTCATTGTGATGCTCCAGGTTGGGTAATTATGTAATACGCCGACATAATATCAAACTTTGCCCAGGAAACGGATAAATTCGGCGACCAGGCGCTGGTCCATGCCGTGGGCGTATTCCGTCTGCATGGCGCGCAGGGCCAAGAACGGGGCCAAGGCCTTGCCTTCGGCGCTGGACGTGTGCAACTCGTAATAGTCGATGATGCGGGCGATGCGTGCGGCCACGCTCAGTTGGTTGGCCGACGTTTTGCGCGGGTAGCCCGTGCCGTCCAGGTTTTCGTGGTGATTCTGCACGGTGTCGAGCACCTGTGGCGACAGCTCGGGCAGGATGCTCAGGTAGTCCCGGGAGCGGATCGGGTGGAATTGGTCGCTGTTTTCGCGGTTGAGGTCGAAATTGATGTCTTCGTGTTGCTCGCCGTGATCCAGGTTGTCGACCAGGGCCAAGTCGTGGAAAAACAGGGCCACGGCCAGTTGCTCGGCCTGCTCCTGGCTCCAGCCCAGATGATGGGCGAAACTGGCGCCCAACAGGCAGCAGTTCAGGGAATGGACAAAGATATTGCGGTCGCTGGTCATGACTTTGAGCAGGCTTTTGCGGGCCTCGTCGCAATCCCAGACGCAATCGAGCAGGCGGCGCACGGTGCGCACGCCCACGGCCAAACGGCGGCCGTTGCGCGGCTCCATCATGGCCGACTTGATCGAGCACAGGGCGCTTTCGTACAAAAGCTCCTGGCGTTGCTCCATGGAGAGGTTGTCCAGCTCGATCCTGGATTTGTTGAACAGATATTCCTGAAGCGCCTCCAGGTCTTCCTGCTTGGCGTAGGAGTGGGTCAGGCCCTGCTCCAACAGGTCGTCGAGCCATTGCCCATTGATGGGCTGGCCCTTTTTCAACGCCGGGATCAACCGCGTGCGGCCAAGGCGTTCGATGAAGGCTTCGAAATAGACGTCGCAGGGCAGGAGCGTCTCGGGGATGAGCGTCCTCAGCGAAAAATAGACAAATCCGGGGTATAGTTTGGGCTGCGCGCCTTGCTCGGCCATATTGTCGTCATCCGCGGTGTTGCGCTGAATAACACGCCGTTGCCGGCTATCCGGCCGCCCCCTCGTCGTGACCCGGTGGTTATCTGTTGGGGCTGAACCCTGGTTCCAGCTTAACCGGCGCGCGGCAGTATGGGCAATAGGCCACGGCCAGCAGACTCGTTTTAAAGGTGCGCTTGCACTTTTGGCACTGCACTTCGCGCTGGCGCGGCGGTTTTATTCTGCTCATGTCGCCTCCATGTTGGCCGCATGGTCTGGATCAGTGGCCGAGGTTGTGGCTTAGGAGTATAAAAACAGCCAGAAGCGCTGTCAATTGGGGTTGTTGGCCGGTGACTATTTTATTTGACAATCAAGGGGCCGCTCCCGGCGAAACGATCGGCTGGCGGCTGGCGGCGTCCAGCCGGGTTTTGGCTGAGATATACGCCACCTGGGACGCCGAGGCGGCTGGCGAGGCCCTGGCCTGTCGGGCTGGCTGCGGGGCCTGCTGCACCGATCGCGTGGCTTTGGGCTGGGCCGAGGCGCGGGTGCTTCGTGACGGCCTGCGGGCCATGGGGCGCCATGATCTGATCGAGGCTATCGTCGAGCGCCAGCCGCCGCCCCAGGCCCGGCCGCGCGCCACCACCAACCAGGTGGCGGCTCTGTGCCTCGCTGGTCAGGAGCCGCCCGACGACCCCGCGCCGGCCGAGCCGGCCGGTCGTTGCCCGCTGTTGGGCCCAGACGAGCGCTGCCTGGCCTATGTCCAGCGCCCCCTGGCCTGTCGGATCATGGCCTCGCGTCGACGCTGCCGGGCCGGCGGCGAGGCCGTGCTCGGCGATTGGCTGATCACCCTGGGCTTGTGCCTGTCGCAGTTGGCCGAGCAGTGTTCGGCCGGAGAGCCCTATGGCCTGCTGTCGGACGTGCTGGCCCGGCAAACCGGCCAGACCGGGCGACCGCTTTTGTGCTGCCAAGACCTGCCCGGCCTGCCCGCGCCGCCCGAGCACCTGGAACGCCTGGAGCGGGTCGTGGGCGCGCTGATGGCCAGGCCGTGCCTGAACGGTCTGCCGGTGGGTCATTGGTTGGGCCGCCTGCGCGTCGGCGCTCCGCGCCAGGCGTGAAGCGGCCCTTATTGTGTTTGCCTCAACCTGAAACGTGCTATGATTGAATCATGAAAAACGACACTGCATCACAGATGACGGAACAAGGCTATGTCCGCGCGGTGCGGGGGGGCATGGCCATGGTGGAAACGATTCAGACCGAGGCCTGCTCCCAGTGCTCCTCGCGGGGCGCCTGCCAAATGATGGGCGGGGAACGCATGCGCGTGGTGCCGGCCATCAACGAGGCGGGGGCCAAGGAAGGCCAGCGCGTGATCATCGCCGCCAGGCGCAGCACGGTCATGGGCGCGGGATTTCTGGTTTACATGGTCCCGGTTATGGCCCTGATCGGCGGGGCGGTGGTGGGCAAGGCCTATGGGCCTGATTATGGCTTCGAGCCACAGAGCGCGGCGGTATTGCTGGGCGTGGGCTTGCTGGCCGCCTGTTGGCTGGCGATCAGTCGGTTTTCCAAACGGATGGCTGGCAACAAAAACCTGGCTGTCAGGGTGATCAGGATCGTCAAAGACACGCAAGATGGAGGGGCCGATGCTGTGGACCAGTGTTCTGCTGGCGTATGACAATTCTCCCACGGCCTTGCGGGCGGTGGAGTATGTTGGGCAGATGTTCTCCAAGGTCGAGGGCGTCAAGGTGACGGTGTTCACCGTCTACGAAAAGATCCCCGAGTACGATATGGTCGAGACGCCCTTCACCAACAAGGTCCGTTCCAACATCGAGGCCCTGCGGCGCGACAAGGCCGAGGTTACCGCCGGCCTGGAGGAAGTCAAGAAGCACCTCTGTCGCATGGGCTTTGAAGACAGCCAGGTGACCATCCAGACCATGGAGCGCAAAAAGAGCGTGGCCAAGGACATCGTCGAGATGGTGCGGGCCGGCGGCTTCGGCACGGTGGTGCTGGGTAGTCACGGCCAAAAGGGCAGCATTTTCGGTTCGATAGCCAATGATGTCCTCAAGTCGCTCAAGGATGTCAGCGTGGTGGCCGTGGCCTGATTGTTCGCCCGCGCACCCGCGCCAAAGCCCGCGACCGCCCAGGCGACCGCGGGCTTTGCCTTTGCCGGCCATCGGCAAAACGGCCCCGCCCTCGTTGGGAGGACGGGGCCGTGGTTTCTTTTCTGGGGCGCGTCTTAGCCGACAAAGCCTTCGGTCATGAAGCGCTGGCCCTGACGGGTCAGGATCAGGCCGTCGAGCCCCACGCCCTGGGCCAGGAAGGCCCGGGCCGCCTTGGGCTCCATGACGAAGCAGGCGGTGGACAGGGCGTCGGCCATGGCCGCCGAGCCGGCCCGGACGCTGACGCTGGCGTCGCTGCGCGGGCAAGCGCCGTTGGCCGGGTTGACGATGTGGTGATAGAGCTTTTCGCTATCGAAGTACACTTCGTAGTTGCCGCTGGTGGCCACCGCGCCCTGGGTCATGTTGATGACCATCTTGGGCGTGGTGGGGTTGTCGGGGTCGGAGATGGCCACGCGCCAAGGTTGGCCGTTGCCCCGATCGCCCAGCACGCCGATGTCGCCGCCGGCGTTGATCAACACGTGCTTGGCCCCGGCCTTGGCCGCGGCGGCCAGGCCCTGGTCGACCATGAAGCCTTTGGCCACGCCGTCAAGGGTGACGCCGGCGCCCTGGCGGGTGAGGCTCATGCCGCTGGCGCTGAATTGCACGCCGCCCATGGCGTCGAGGGCACGCTGGATCACTTCGTCGCTGGGCGCGCGGCCGGTGGCGGCGAAGCTGTTTTTGTAGGCGTCGACCACGGGGGCCACGCTGATGTCGAAAGCGCCGTTGCTGGCCCGCTGCACGCTCTGGCACAGGGTCAGCACCTGGCGCAGGGCCGGGGGCATTTCGCCGATGCGGCCGCTGGCGTTGAGGGTGGCCACCAGGCCGCCGCTGTTGTGACGATCGAAGATGGGGCTCAGGCCGTCGATGCTGGCGAAGGCCTGGAGCATGGCGTCCTGGGCCAGGGCGGGCGAGGCGTCGACCACGGTGATCGAGACCAAGGTGCCCATCATCATCCTGGTTTGCTGGGCCACGTGTTGCTTGCGGCCCAGGCCGGCCAGGCCGATGGCCGGCGAGGCCAGGGGCAGGGCGGCGGCCGCGCCGGCGACGCCGGCCAGCTTCAGGAACGAACGGCGGTTGATTTTCGGGGTGGATTTCATGATCCTCCTCCGGCTCACTTTCCGGCGCAGGCGGCGCAAGATGCGCTGTCGCCGGCCTTTTTGTAGCAGATCAGGCCGCACTGCAAGCAGCGTTGGGCTTCGCGGCGGGCGTCTTCCTCAAGTAGGCCCAGTTCGACCTCGACAAAGGAGTTAGCCCGCTCGCTGACCGTCAGCTCGCGCATTTTGGCCCTGGTTCCAGGCTCGGGAGCGCCGACGATCTGGGTGATGCGGCGGTTGACGTCCGAGGGTTTTTTGTACCAGCGCTCCGGGTCGCCCTGGGCCTTGCCGCCCAGGTAGAGATGGATCGAACGGGCGGCCTTGCGCGCCCCGCCGATGGCCGCCACCACCGTGGCCGCGCCGCTGACGGCGTCGCCGGCGGCGAAGATGCCGGGCACGCTGGTCTGGCCCAGGGTTTCATCGGCGTCGATGGTGTTCCAGCGGGTGACTTTCAGGCCGCTGTCGCCTTCGAGGAAGGCCAGATCGGGGAACTGGCCGATGGCGGCGATGACGTTATCAACCTCGATGATGGTCTCGGAGCCTTTCTTGGGCACCGGCCGGCGACGGCCCGAGGCGTCGGGTTCGCCAAGCTCCATGGTGATGTATTCCAGGGCCTTGAGCTTGCCGTTTTCGCCGATGAGGCGGGTGGGCGCGGCCAGGAACTTGTAGTTGAGCCCCTCGTGGGCGCCTTCCTCGACCTCGATGTCGTTGGCCGGCATTTCCTTGCGCGAGCGGCGATAGAGCACGGTGACTTCCTTGGCCCCCAGACGCCAGCAGGTGCGGGCGCAGTCCAGGGCGGTGTTGCCGCCGCCGATGATGACGACCTTTTCGCCCACCGGGGTCGGTTTTTCCAGGCCACGGTCGATGAGCATGTCGGTGCCGGGCAGGACGCCTTGCAGGTCTTCGCCCTCAAGCTGCATGTTGCGCGAGGCCCAGCAGCCAGGCCCCACGAAGATGGCTTCGAAGCCTTCGTCTTTCAGGCTTTGCAGGGTGAAGTCGTGGCCCATTTTCTGGTTGACGCGGGCCTCGACGCCCAACTCCAGGATGCCCTGGATCTCCCAGTCGAGGATCTTTTTGGGCAGGCGATACTCGGGAATGCCGTAACGCAGCATGCCGCCCAACTTGGGCTGTTGCTCGAAGATGGTGGGGACGTAGCCCAGGCGCACCAGGTAGTAGGCCACGGTCAGGCCGGCCGGGCCGCCGCCGATGATCGCCACCTTGCGGCCGTTGGAGGGCAACAGCAAGGGTTTGATGCGCTTGCCCGAATTGAGCTCGTAGTCGGCGGCGAAGCGTTTGATGTGGTTGATGTTGACCGGCTCGCCATCCAGCCCGCGGCGGCAGGCGTCCTCGCAGGGATGGGGGCAGACGCGGCCGCAGACCAGGGGCAGGGGATTGTGCTCCTTGATGATCAGCACGGCGTCTTCGTAGCGGCCCTCGGCCACGGCCTTGATGTAGCCGGGGATGTTGATCTGGGCCGGGCAGGTGGCCTGACAAGGGGCCACGCAGTTTTCCAGGGCGTTGAACTGGAGGATGCGGTCGGTGGACGAAGACAGATGGATGATGTTTTTGGGGCAGACCCGCTCGCAGGTTCCGCAGCCGGTGCACAGGCTGGGATCGATGTGGGGCAGGTTGTCGGCGCCGATGGTGATGGCCCCGAAGGGGCAGGCCTTGGCGCAGGTGCCCAAGCCCAGGCAGCCGATCTCGCAGACTTTGGCCCCGCCGGCCAAGAGCACCGCCGCCCGGCAATCCCGCACGCCGTCGTAGTTGAACTTGAGCTCGGCCTTATCGGTGCCGTAGGTGCAGTCGGGCAGGGCGATCTGGGGTTCGCGGAAGGAGACCTCCACGCCCAGGATTTTGGCGATGGTCGCGCCAATTTCCGGGCCGCCGCCCACGCAGACGTTGGCCGGAGCCTTGCCAGAGGCGATGGCCACCGCCGCCGAGGCGCATCCGGCAAAGCCGCAACCGCCGCAGTTGGCGCCGGGCAGGGCCTCTTCGATTTCCTGGACAAGTGGGTCGACTTCAACGGCGAAGATGCGGGCGGCCACTCCCAGGCCCAAGGCCGAGGCCAGTCCCAATCCGCCGATGGCCAATGCTTCGATAAGCATTATCTATTCTCCATGGCCCCCGCGCGGGGGCCTCGTGCAAACCGGTTAGCGCGTCATCCTCAGTGGCCCACCAGGCCGCCGAAGCCCGAAAACGCCAGCGCCAGGAATCCGGCGGTGACCAGGCCGATGGCCGTCCCCTCGAAGACCTTGGGAATGGGGGCCATGGCGAAACGCTCGCGGATGCCGGCGAAGAGGATCAGGGCCAGGCTGTAGCCCACCGCCGAGGAGAACGAGAACACCAGGGTGTCCACGAAGTCGTACTCCTCGCCGATGTTGATGATGGCCACGCCCAGCACGGCGCAGTTGGTGGTGATCAGCGGCAGGAAGATGCCCAGGGCGCGGTAGAGCGCGGGCATGGTCTTCTGCATGATGATCTCGACCAACTGGACCAGGGCGGCGATGACCAGAATGAAGGCGATGGTCTGGAGGTATTCGATCTCCAGCGGAACCAGCATGTAGTACTGCACCACCCAGGTGATCATGCCGGCCAGGGTGGTCACGAAGATGACGGCCATGGACATGCCGGTGGCCGTGTCCATGCGTTTGCTGACGCCGAGGAACGGGCAGTTGCCCAGGAACTTGGCCAACAGGATGTTGTTGACCAGGATGGCGCCGACGATGAACAGCAAGTAATCGCCGAAACTCATGACAAGGCCCTCCTCTTGCGGGCTTCATTCTTGACGCTGATGTAGTTGATCAGGCCAAGCATGAGGCCCAGGCCGACAAAAGCGCCGGGCGCGCGGACCATGAAGGTGAACGGCTCGTAACCTTCGCCCATGATGTTGAAGACCAGGCCGGCTTTGGCCACCAGGGTCAGCGTGCCCGAACCCAGGATCTCGCGGAACGCGCCCAGGGCGAACAGGCTGATGGTGTAGCCCAGGCCGATGCCCAGGCCGTCGAGCATGCTGGCCACGGGTCCGTTTTTGGCCGCGAAGGCCTCGGCCCGGCCCAGGATGATGCAGTTGACCACGATCAGCGGGATGAATATGCCCAATTGCTGATACAATCCGAATACATAGGCCTGCATCAGCAGCTCGACGATGACCACGAAGCTGGCGATGACCACGATGAAGGCGGCGATGCGCACTTTGCTGGGGATGATCTTGCGCAACAGCGACACGATCAGGTTGGAGCCGAACAACACGAAGGTCGTGGCCAGGCCCATGCCATAGCCGTTTTCGGCGGAAGTGGTCACGGCCAGGGTGGGGCACAGGCCCAGCACCAGGCGGAAGGGCGGGAGGACTTCCCAAAAGCCCTTGGTGAACTCCTTCATTAAAGCCATGTTGACTCCCTCCCTACTGCAACATCTGGTCGCGGTGCTGTTCGAAAAGCGTCCGCGCGTTGTTGACGGCGGCGACCACGCCGTTGGTGGACAGGGTCGCGCCGCTGAGGGCGTTGATATCGTCTTTGGTCAGCTCGTTTTCCAGCGATTTGCCCTGGAACGACTCGGTGAAGTCGGTCTCGGTGATTCTGGCGCCCAGGCCCGGCGTTTCGCTGTGGCTGACGATGGACACGCCGGTCACTTCGTTCTTTTCCGCGTCAACGCCGACCATCACGCCGATGTCGCCGTGATAGCCCTTGGCCGCCGTTTCAAAGGCCATGGCAAAGGTCTTGCCGCCTTTTTTGGCCGGGAAGACCATCAAGAAGGCGTCCTTGCCCTTTTTATCCTTGCCGATGGGGATCTTGACCAGATCCTTGATCGGGTCGTTGTCGAAACCGCTGATCACGGCCATCACGGCCGGCTCCTTGACGTTTTTGAGCATGGCGTACTCGATGGGCTCTTTGGTCACGTCGTGCACCAGGGCCAAGGTCAGGCCACTGAGCGCACAGATGACGGTGAGCACCACAGCCATTTTGATGATATCACGCACTGCTACCAACCTTCCCCAGGACCCTCGGCCTGATGCGGTCAAACAGCGGAGTGGCCGCGTTCATGATCAACACGCCGTAGAACGCGCCGTCGATGGGCGCGCCCCAATGCCGGACCAAAACGGTCATCACGCCGATGCCCACGCCGAAAAGCAGCATGCCCCACGGCGTCATCGGGCTGGAGACCGGCTCGGGCGCCAGGAAGAACGCCGTGATCATCAGGCCGCCCGTGGCCATGTGGAACAGGGCCACGTTCCAGTGATCGTTGAACGTTTCAAGCTCCATCTCGACGATGCGGCTGTCAGTGTAGGTGGCCAGCAGGGCCATGCCGATCAACCCGGCCAGCACGCCCAGCGGGATCTGCCAGGGCACGATGCGCCGGATGATCAGGTACACGCCGCCCAACAGCAGGGCCCAGGAACCACCCGCGCCCACCGCCGAGGGATACATGCCGCTCCAGAGGTTGGCCATCTCGTAGGAAAGCATGTTGCCGATATCGTTTTTGAACTCCACCAGGGGAGCGGTGGAGACCACCCACTCGGGGTCTTCCGTGCCCCAGGGCATGGGATCAAGGAAGGCCATGGTGTGCTCGGGCCAGGACAAGGCCAGCGCCGCCCAGGCGATCAGCACCGGGTTCATGGGATAGGCCCCGATGCCGCCGAACAGAACCTTGCCCAGGCCAACGGCCAAAGCGCCGCCCACCACCGGGATCCACCAGGGGCAGGCGTCCTCGAGGCCCGCCACCACCGGCGGCAGGATCAGGCCCAGCAAAAGGCCCATTACCACCGCGTGGAGGTCGTCGAGCTTGGTCGGCTGCTTGGCCAGCTTGGTCAGGGCCAGTTCGCAGACCACCGCCGAGCCTGTCGCCAACAACACCGTCAGCAACGCCGGCCAGCCGAAGTAATAGACGCCCGTGGCCAGGGCCGGGATCAGGGCGATGATGTATTCGACGTGCATGGAGCGCACGCTCATGCCGCCGAGCATGTGCGGCGAGGTGGATACGGTCAGAAGCTGTTTGCTCATCACTCAGCCCTCCTGGCCAGAACCTCGGTCTTGCCGAGGCGCAGCAAATGGACCATGGGCCGCTTGGCCGGACAGACATAGGCGCAGCAACCGCACTCGATGCAGTGCATCAAGTCCTTGTCCGCGGCTTCTTCGTAGTGGCCGTACTGGCACATCTTGCCCAGTTCGGCCGGGATCAGATTCACCGGGCAGACCTGGACGCAGCGGCCGCAGTGGATGCAGGGCTCGCCCGAGAAAGTTTGCACTTTCGCAAGCGAAATCACGAAAAGGCCGTCGCTCTCCTTGGTCACCGGCGTATTCAGATCGAAGTGGGCCATGCCCATCATCGGCCCGCCGATGATCACCTTGCCCGGCTGACCCGAAGCGCCGCCGGCGGCCTTGATCATCTCGGCCATGGGCGTGCCCAGGCGGGCGCGGAAGGTCTGGGGTTTGGCCACGTCGCCGGCCACGGTGAAGAGGCGGTCGATGACCGGCCGGCCCGTTCGCAGCACGCGGCCCACGTCCAGAATGGTGGCCAGGGGCTCGATGAGCACGCCCACGTCGCGGGGCTCGCCGTAGGGCGTGGGAACCTCGCGGCCGGTGAGGGCGTTGATGATCATCGAATCCAGGCCGAAGGGATAATGACACCCGTTGACCTGACTGATGCTCCACTCGCGGGCCGCGGCGATCTGAGGCAGTTGGCCCAGGTCGGCGCCCTTGGCCGCGGCGATGATCACCTTTTGCGCGCCGCAGATGCGGGCCACGGCGGCGATGCCGATTTCCAACTCGGCCCCGAAGCCGGCCAGGCCGGCCTGGTTGGGGATGATCGGCTGGTCGGCGTCGACGGCCTTGACGATGAGGGTGTCGATGGTCCTGACCACCGGGATGCCGGTCATGAACAGGTAGCTGCGCGGGGCCATGGGCGGCGAGAGCTCGGCCTGCATGGGCAGACCGTGGGCCGCCGCCCGCACCAGGCCGGCCTTGCGGATGGCCTTGAGCAGATGGCTGGGTTTGGTTTGCAAGACCTGGTCGGCGTTGTCGATGATCAGGGCGTCGGCGTCGGGGGCGGCCCAGGCGTCCTTGCCGTCGTTTTGGATGACGACGGTGGGCGTCGGATGACCTTCCGCATCGCTGATGTCGATGATCTGTTCGACCTTGCCGCTGACCGTGGCGTGCACCAAGGCCGCTTCGATGCTTTCGGACGATCCGATGATCTGACCGAGAGCGACCTGGTCGCCGGGCTGAACCTGAGGCTCACAAACGTCACCGCGGTGCTGCCTTAGGGGCAGATACACCCTCTCGGGCGCGGGCGCCTCCGAGGGCGAGGCCGCGGGTGCCGGCGGGCGACGCAGGCTGATGCCTTTGAACCACTGTGCGACACTCATGCGGGATCACTCCATGCCGGCGGAAGGGCCTTCGTGAAGGCCTGGGCTCGACGCGACCGGCCTGGCCGATCATCGCCGTCCGTTTGTCTGTCCGCCACTTTCGCTATGGTTTATATATCGTTCGCCGACCGCGAAACCTATTCCGCGCTCGGCAGTGACCTCGAAGTTCGTCCGCGCCGCCCCCTCGTCAGCGGGGCAGCGATATAATAAACGTCGTGCCTTCGTCGGCCTTGGTGCGCACGGCGATCTCACCGCCGTGGGCCTTGACCACCCGCCGGGCGATGGCCAGGCCCAGGCCCGTGCCCGGCTTGGCCCGCAACTCGGGTTTGCGCGAGCGAAAAAAATCGTCGAACAAATAAGGCAACTCGACCTCGGGGATGCCCGGCCCCTGGTCGCTTATCTCCACGTCGACCTGATAGTCGTCGGCCCGCCAGACTATCCTCACCTCACCGCCGACCCGGTTGTATTTGACCGCGTTGCTGGCGATGTTGTAGAGGGCGTCCATCAGGCTGGCCAAATCGGCCTCGATCGTGGCCGCGCCGCCGCCCTCTGGGTGCTCCACCCGCAGATATTGACCGGCCGCCATCGCTTCGATCTCCACGCGCTTGGTCAGCAGATCGATAAATGGCTTGACCTCGGCCTTCTCCATGCGTTCGGCCACGCCCTTGGCCTCGATCTGGCTCATGTTGAGCCAGGCGCCGATGCTCTGCAACAGCTCGTCCATGCGCCGGGCCGCCCGGCTGACGATGTCGTGATAATCAGCCGGCAGAGGCCCCAGGGCCTCGGTGGCCGCCACTTCCATCAACTGCCGCACGGCCGCCAGGGGCGAGCGCATCTGGTGCGAGACCATGGTGATGAAATTGGCCTCCATGCGGTCTTTTTCCTCGCGCAGGGACTTGGTCTCCAGGGCCAGAAAACGCCGCTCCAGCGCCCGGTCCACGGCCCGTTTCAACTCGTCGGGCGAAAAGGGCTTGGCCAAAAAGTCGTACGCGCCTTCCTGCAACGCGTCGATGGCCGAACGCAACGTGGCGAAACCAGTGACCATAACGCACTGGATATCGGCGTCGATGCCCTTGACCGCCCGCAAGACATCCAGCCCCGAAATACCGGGCATCTGCAAATCCACCAGGCACAAATCGGGCGGATCGCGGCGGACAACATCCAGGCCCGCTTCGCCGCATTCGGCCACGCTGACCCGATTGCCCCAACGCCCCAATAAAATAGTGGCCGCCTCGCGAGCCGATTCGTCGTCGTCAACGACCAAAACGTGCGGTTGCGCGCGCAAAACCATACCGCGGCGGACCGATCACTTACCCAGCAGCTTGTTCACCTTGCCCAGCAGTTGCTCGGCGGTGAATGGTTTGTCCAGATAATCGTCGCCCTTGGCCAGATCGGCCTCCTTGGGCATGTGGAATCGTTCGCCGGTCATCTTTTTGACCCCCGAACACATCAACACCGGAATCTGGCGATAGTCCATGTACTCCGGCGTGCCGCGCAGGGTGGTCGTCACCGAAAAGCCCTCGAAGATGGAGTCCATCATGATGTCCAGGATGATAAGGTCGGGCTCTTCGTCCTTGACCATGTCCAGACCGACCTTGCCCGATGGCGCGGCCACGACCTGATGGCCGGCCGCGGTCAGGATCGCCTTGGTGGCGAGGGTGAAGTCTGGATCGTCGTCGATTATCAGTATCTTCGCCATATTTTCCACCTGGCCGGAAAAAGTGAAGACGTTAACAAACCGGAAGAACAATAAACCACGCAAAATTCATTGTCAACTTGAAGGGGCATGGCCCCAACGATTTTCGTGGCTCGCCTCCGGCGCCCCTAGTAACTGTACAATAGCTCGCGGTTGCCGCTCACGGCCAACCGCTTGATCATTATTATAACGTCGTACGGCTGGCCCGAGCGATCTACACGATAGTCCTCCAAAATGGCTTTTATCTGAAAACCCAGCCGTTTGTACGCCGTGACCAGGTCGCGGCGCTCGGCGGGCAGATCCACCTTCAAGAACATCAGCCCCTGGCCCTCGGCGTATTCGGCCATGAACCTGAGCAGGGCGCTGCCCAGGCCCAGATCGCGATAATCCGGATGGATGAACGCCTCCACCTCGCCGATGTGCGCCGAACTTTTCTGCCCTTTTTGCAAGTAAATGTAGCCGGCCGTGCGGCCGCCGGCCTGGCTGTCCAGGGCGGCCAGCACCGAAAGCCCGCCTTGCCCCAGGCCTTCCAGCCAGTGCTCCAGGGCGGCTCGGTCGGTCAGATCCTGACGATGACGGCCCAACGTCCTGGAGTCGACCCGACCGGCCAACTCCAGCAGGGGCGCGGTGTTCTGCCGGTCCAGCCACAGGCAGTCGACCTGGTCGCCGTTGTTGAGCATCAACTTGACCGCTTGCCCAGCCATGCAGGCCCTCCGCCTCGTCCGCCGTCAGCCCGGCCTTTGCCCTTGACAGGCCATGGCCCCCAGGCTAATTTCAAAGACTATCCCTTGGCGCGTTCGTCGGTGGCAATGGGGCGTTTTCAGGCAAAACAGCCGCTTCCCGACGCCAGCGCCTAAGACCATATTACCCAATATGGCCGCCAGCGGGCAGCCAATGTGCGGCGGGGGCCGCCTTTTGCCTGGCGAAAGACGCCCCGCGCGTGGGCCGACTGGCCGACCAAAGCCGGAGAAGCAAACCATGGACGATCTGCTTTCGCCAAAAGGCGGGGCCCAAAAACTGTTGCTGGGCAACGAGGCCATCGTGCGCGGCGCCCTGGAGGCCGGGTTGGCTTTCGCCACCTGTTATCCCGGCACGCCATCGTCGGAGGTGCCCGACACCCTGCATCGCCTGATGCGGCAAAGCCCCGAACAGGTCAAATACCACTTCGAATATTCCACCAACGAAAAAGTCGCCCTGGAGACGGCATCGGGCGCGGCGGCGGCCGGCCTGCGCACCCTGTGCACCATGAAGCACGTGGGCCTCAACGTGGCCGCCGATCCGCTGATGACCCTGGCCTACAGCGGCGTGCGCGCCGGCATGGTCATCCTCACCGCCGACGACCCGTCGCTTTTTTCCAGCCAGAACGAGCAGGACAACCGTTACTACGCCCGCCAGAGCGGCCTGCCCATGCTCGAACCGGCCGATCCGGCCCAGGCCAAGGCCATGACCAAATACGCCATGGAGCTGAGCGAACAGCTGGAGACGCCGGTGCTATTGCGCACTACCACCCGCGTCAACCACACCCGCGGCGCGGTGGGCCTGGACGATCTGCCCGAGGTCAAGACCAAGGCCCATTTCGTCAAGGAGCCCACCCGTTTCGTTGGCGTGCCCGCGGTCAGCCGCAACCTGCACCTGCGCCTTTTGCGCATTTACGAAAAGGCCCAGGCCCTCTCCGAGGCCTCGCCCTTCAATAGCGTCAAGGGCAAGGGCCGCCTGGGCGTGGTCGCCTGCGGCGTGTGCGTGGCCTACGTGGCCGACGCCGTCAAGGATCTGGACGCGGCGGGCCAGATCAAAATCTTCAACCTGGGCTTCAGTTGGCCCTTGCCCGAGAAAAAACTGGCCCGCTTCCTCAAAAGCGTCGACCAGGTGCTGGTGGTCGAGGAACTGGAGCCCCTGGTCGAAAACGCCCTGCGGGCCATCGCCCAGGAAAAGGGCATAGCCGTCAAGATCAGCGGCAAGACGCCCGGGGCCATCCCGGCCGTTTCGGTGGACGTGCGCGCGCCCGAGGTCTTTACCAGGGCCTATGAATACAACCCCCGCCTGGTGCGCCAAACTATCGCCAAGGCCTTCAAACTAAAAGATAATTCTCCGCCAGTGCTCGACCTGTCCGACAGGCCGGCGCTGCCGGGCCGGCCGCCAAACCTCTGCGCCGGCTGCCCCCACCGGGCCACCTACTTCGCCGTCAAGCAGGCCGTGGGGCCCGAGGCCGTCTTCACCACCGACATCGGCTGTTACACCCTGGGCATGCTGCCGCCCATCAGCATGGCCGATTACCTCATCTGCATGGGCAGCTCCGTCAGCAGCGCCGGCGGCATCGCTCGCGCCACCGACCAAAAGGTCGTGGCCTTCATAGGCGACAGCACATTTTTCCACTCGGGCATCACCGGCCTGGTCAACGCCGTGCACAACCGCCACAATTTCACCCTGGTCATTTTGGACAACGGCACCACGGCCATGACCGGCCACCAGCCCCACCCCGGCGTCAGCCAGGGCTTGGCCGACGACAAAACCCACGTCGACATCGAAAAGCTGGTGCGCGGCCTGGGCGTCGAGCACGTGACCACGGTCAAACCCTTCAAGGTGGCCGCCTCGGTCAAGGCCATCAAGGAGGCCGCCGACTACCCCGGCGTCAGCGTGGTCATCAGCCGCGAGATCTGTCCGCTCTACGGTCGCCGGGTGGCCCCGCGCGGCCGCAAGCCCTTCCGCGTCGATCCGGGCAAGTGCAAAAATCATCGCGACTGCATCAACACCGTGGCTTGTCCGGCCTTTTACATCGCCGGCGATCAGCCGGCCATCAATGCGTCCCAGTGCATCGGCTGCGCCCTCTGCGCCCAGATTTGCCCGGAAAACGCCATCACGCCGGTCAAGGAGGCCTGAATATGAAAACGTTTCGTATTGTCTTCGTGGGCGTGGGTGGCCAGGGCAATCTTCTGGCCAGCAACCTGTTGGGCCAGGCCGCGTTGGATTCGGGCGTGCCGGCGGTGGTCAGCGAGATTCACGGCATGGCCCAGCGCGGCGGTGTGGTCGAATCGGCGGTGCTGCTGGGCGGGGCGCGCAGCCCCATCGTCAGCACGGGCGAGGCCGACGCGCTGGTGGCCTTCGAACCGGCCGAGGCCCTGCGCCTGTTGGACAAGGCCGGGCCCAAGTCGCTGGTCATCACCAGCCTGCGGCCCGTGCCGCCCTTCACCGTGACCACCGGCCAGGGCAAGTATCCCGACCCGGCGGCGGCGGTGGATTATCTGCGCGGCAAGGTGGCAAGGGTCATCGCCTTTGACGGCCAGGAGCTGGCCGAGCGGGCCATGAACCCGCTGAGCCTGAACATGGTCATGCTGGGGGCGCTGTTTGCCGGGGCCAAGTTGCGCGTGCCGGTGGAGGCCATGAAAAAGATCATCCGCGCCCAGACCAAGCAGCGTTTTGTCGAGGCCAACCTGCTGGCCTTTGATTTGGGCTATCAGGCGGCGGCCGCCGCCTAGCGCCGCGCGCGGCGACGACAAGGCCCTCGACGTGGCGACGTCGGGGGCCTTTTTCATGGCGCGCAAAATATTAATGTTTATTATTGAATAAACGCTCTAAAGACCGCCAATCGCTCGTCCATCTCGGCGGATGCGCCAGAAATGATACAGCGCCAGCCCCAGGCACAACAGCGGCAGCGCCAGGCAGTGCAGCACGTAAAAGCGCAGCAGCGCGGCCGGGCCCAACTCCGGCCCGCCCAGCAGCACGCCGCGCAACATCTCGCCCACCAGCGGGATTTCGGCCAGCAACCCGGCCACCACCGCCGCCGCCGCGCGGGTGGCCCCGTCCCAACGCAGCACGTAGCCGCTCAGGTCCATGGCCAGCGTCAGGGCCAAAAGCCCCAGGCCCACAAGCCAGTTGGCCGCCCGCGGCGGCAGATGGGCCCCCGTGGCCAAGACCCTGGCCATGTGCAGCAGCACCGCCAGGACCATGCCCTGGCCGGCCAGATAATGCACCCGCCGGAAAAACCAGGCGAACGGTAGGTCGCCGGCTTCCTGGGCAAAGAAGTCGGCCGCGCCCGTTGGCGTGGGCGTGTAATGGAACATCAACAGCAATCCGCTGCCGGCCAAGGCCAGAAAAAGCAAAAACGCCACCCCGCCCAGGCAAAACGTGTGGCCAACGCGGATGCGTCCCTCGGGCAGGCGCGGCGGATGCAGGTGCTCCAGAAAACCGGGGCCGGCCATGGCTCAGGCCTTCAGGCGCTGGCCGGGCCGGGCGGGCCGGGCCGGATCGACGATCAAAGCGCCACTGGCGGCGCGGCGCACGTCCAGGATATCCAGGCCGCGCTGGGCCGGGCCGGCCAGCAACGCGCCATCGGCGGCAAAGCTGGAGCCGTGGCACGGGCAGACAAAGCGCCCCAGATCGGCCCGCCAGGTCGGCTGGCAGCCCAGGTGGGGGCATTTCAGGCGCAGGGCGAAAAAACCAGCCTCGTCGCGGGCCAAGGCCACCCCGCCCCGCGCGCGCGCCTGGCCCACGGCCGGCCAATCAGCGGCGTCGAAGCTCACCGGCGCGGGCGGACGCGCCTGGCCCTGACCGCCGCCAACCAGGCGCAGAGCCATGGCCAGGCCCAAGCCGGCGGCCGTGGCCAGCATGGCCCAGGTCGCGCCCACGGCCCAGGCCAACCAGCGCCGGCGCGGCGGATTATCCACGGATTGGCTTTGCTTCATGATCAAACAATCTAACCCCGCGCGCCGGCCCGCGCAACAGAGGCTTTGCCAGGGCGGCCGGCCTTGCTATGATTGAGCCCATGAAAGCGCCCATGTCCACCCGTGAGACCCTGGCGGCCAAGGAAGGCCTGGCCGCGTTGCTCTGCCTGGCCCTGCTGACGGCCCTGGCCGTGGTCTATCCGCTGGAGTCGGTGGTCGAGGCCGCCGAAGGCCAGGCCAAGGCCCCGTGGATTTTCGTGGGCCTGCAACAGCTTTTGCGGCCGTTGCCGCCGCTGTGGGGTGGCCTGCTTTTGCCAGGCGCGGCTTTTTGTTTTCTGGCCTGGCTGCCCTGGCTGAGCCGTCGGCCACCCCACGCCGTCCCCGCCCTTGGCCGGCCCGGCTTTGCCGAACTGGCGGCCTGGGCCATCCTGGCCGGCTGGGCGCTGCTGACGGCCTACGGCTTTTTTGTCTGAGCCTCGGCCGCGCGGGCGTCCAGGTCGCGCAGCAGCCATTTTATATATTGCTTGCCGGGCCTTAGCAGCTTGCGCAGCAGCTCGCGCGCAAAGGGCCGCGCCCCTTCGACGAGCATGACCTGTTGAGGCCGTCCCGCCAGATCGACGATCTTGGTCCAGCCGCCGTCCATGGCCAGGCCCTCGGCCCGGGGCAACCACAGCTCCGGGGCCAGGGCGGGCGGCTGATTTGGTTGGCCATCGCGCAAAAAAGTCAGCCCAAGGCCCAAGGCCATGGCGTTGCCGTGGCAATCGGCGCAGCCCACCGTGGGCCGGCGGGTGTTGTGCGGTCGCCAGGGGGCCAGGCCCAGGCCCGGCGAGGGGATTTGGCCGGCAACGCTGGGTCGGCCGTTTTCATCCAGAATCGTCACCACGTATTGAAAACGCGGCCGCAGCAAAAACGTGCGGCCGTCGGGGCCCTGGCCGTGGACGCGCCACTCGCGCCTCCGGAAAAACGGCGACAAGACCCACACGCCGTCGCGCGGGCGGCCGCTTAGCAGATCCAGCGCCTTGGGCGCTTGGGCCTGATCGGCCGCCCAGGCCATGGCCCAGAGCTGATGATCGCCCTGGGCGGCGATATCGCGCCAGCGGGCCGGACCGGGCCTGGTGTCCAACAAAACCTGCAAGCCCCAGACCGCCGGATTGGCCGCGCCGTGGCAGGCGTGGCAGGCCAGGCGCTGGTGGCCCGGGGCCAGGTGGGCCGCCGGCGCATCGGGGCCGTTGGCCAGGCTGGGCGCGACGAGCGTTTTGCCGCTTAGCTTGCCGCGCACCAGCGCCGCGCCGTTTTTGATGCTGACGTTGGTCATGGCTTGGTCGTGGCTGGTGCGCGCCTGGCGCGGCGGCTGGCCGGGCCGGCCGTGGCAGGACTGGCAACGCAGGCCCACGTGCAAAAGCGCCGCCTGGCGGATCTGACCATCGCCCATGACCTCGGCCCGCACGTGGCAGTCGATGCAGGCCAGGCCGGCCTGGTGATGCAGATCGGGCCGGGTTTCGCGCCAGACGCGGCCGTTGAAGAGCTTGGGCCGCGCCGGGTCGATTTGCGCGAAATGGGCCGTGAAGTGTTCGTCGGCCGGCGTCAGGCCCACGTATTCGGCCCCGGCCCCGCAATCGCTGGCGTGGCAACGCAGACACTGCGCCACGGGCGGGCTCTTGCTCAGGCGGTGGCCGTGGATTTTACGGCCCTGGTCGTCGGTGGGCGCGTGGCAGGCCGCGCAACCGGCCGAACGCCTGGCCCCGTCCATGTCCGCGCCGGGGCTCCACAGATGACAGCGCAGGCAGCGCCGCCGCAGCAGGTCGTCCACGGCCTGGCCGCCGGCAACGTCGGGCTGGGGCAGTTGCGCCAATGGCCCGACCTTTCGCGTGGCCCACAGCGGGGCCGGGCTGGGCTGGGCCCCCCACAGATAGCGCGTCTGGTTGATCAAGCCGGCGTTGGTGGCCATGGGCGAGCGCCGCACCTTTTCCGGCCAGCCGGGATGACAGCGGCCGCAGGTTTGGTCGGCCGCGTCCAGGGTCGAGGGGTTGGCGCGCAGGCCTTGGTGGGCCTGGGGCAGGGCCTTGGCCGTGGCGTCGCCGCCGTGGCAAAAAAGGCAATCCGGGACTTTGCCTTGGGCCGGGCTTGGCGGCATGGGCGAGACAAAGCCCTGGTGGCAGCCCAGGCAACCGTTGGCCGTGGCCGGTCCGGCCCAGCAGATGGCCAGGGCGATCAGGGCCGTCAGGATGACTGTCTTCGCGGCGCTCATCGCAGGGCCTTTTCCTCGGCCAGGCGGTGCTTCGCGGCCAGATCGCCGCCGGGGCCGATGCGTTGGCGGGCCTTGGCCGGGTCTTGCAACACCGGGTCGTGGGGCTTGAAGTGGCAAGGCAGGCAGCGGCCAAAGGCCAGGGTTCGGCCAATCTCGGCGGCGTTGAGCGGCCGCGCGCCTTGATGGGTTTGATCCTGCAAGGGCCGGCCGTCCACGGTGGTCAGGGCGGCCCAACCGTGGTTCAGGCCGCTTTGCGCGGGGGCGTCCAGCGACTCTGGCCCCGCGCCGTCCAGGGGCATGGGGCCGTCGCCCAGGCCCAGGGCGCGGGGGTTTTGATGGCAGGCCTGGCAGGGCCGCACCTCCAGCCTGGTGGTGTGGGGGGCGAGGGGCGTGCTGACCACGGTCCCGCCGGCTGGCCCGCCCTTTTGGCGGGTCATCCATTGGCCGGGCAGGGGCTGGCCGTTTTGGTCCAATACGCTCAGGCTCACCTGGCAGCCGGGCGTGAAGGGCGTGATCTGGCCCCGCGAATCCACGCCCAGGATCGGCGCCAAAAAACGATAGACGTCGCGGCGTTCGGACCAGACGCCCGGCCGGGGGCCGTCGGCGGCAAAGTCCCACATCTGGCCGCCTTGGCCGCGCAGATCGTGGCAGCCAAAGCATTGTGGCGTCCAGCGGCTGTGGCAGGCCTGGCAGCTCAGGCGCTGATGGCCGGGCAGATTGTGCCTGGGGTCGGCGGCGATAATCGCGGCTTGGTGGGTCTGGCCGGGGTTGGTCTTGGAGCGCAGCAGCACCTTATCGCCGATCAGGCGGGCGTTGCTCAGGGGCCGGCCCTTGACGCCGAGCACGAAATCGTCGCCGGTCGGCGTGGGCGCGTCTTTCAGCGGGCCGTGGCGCAGTTCGAAGGCCGCGGCGCCATCGGCCGGACCGGTTTGGGGCGGCCGGCCCGGCCCGCCGTGGCAAGTCTGGCAGCGGATTTCGGTCTGAAAACGCATGCGTTGATAAATGCGGCCATCGCCCATGATCTCGCGGGAGGTGTGGCAGTCGATGCAGCCCAGGCCTTTTTCGGCGTGGATGTCGGGCAAGAGGCTGCGCAGGGCGCGGCCGCCGCTGAGGTGTTGGCGCGGCTGGCCGTCGGGCCAGGGGACGCGGCCGCTTTCGTCTTCCATCCAGCCGCGATAGTTCAGGCCGATGCGGCCGGAGCGGTTGTGACAGCGGCGGCAGTTTTCCTCGGGCGGGGTGGGCAGGAGGCGGTGATAGGCCGCATGACCCGGTTCGTCGTCGGCGATGGCCGCGTCGGCCCCCAGATAGCGCCCGGATGCATGGCGCATGCCGTGGCAGGCGGCGCAACCCGCGCCGTGGACGCTGTGGCCGTCGGGCCGGCTGGCCCGCAGGTGGCAGCGGGCGCAGAACTTGCGCCAGTGGTCGTTGGCTAGGCCGGCGAAATCCAGGCTGGCCGGATCGGCGGCGTCGATCTTGCGCAGGACGGCCACGGTCTGGCCGTCGCTTTGGGCCGGGGCCTCGGGGTCGCTGACGGCGGCGGTGGCCAGGCTGGCGGTGAAATCGCCCTGGGCCCCCCACGAGACGCGCAGGCTGGTCAGCACGCCGGTCATGGTGCTCATGATCGTGCGTTCGACCCTGGTCACGGCGTTGGCCGCCGGCTCTTGCCGGCCCTCGTGACAGGCCGCGCCGGCCATGGTCTGGCCGCAAGAGGCCCTGGCCTGGCCCAAGTCGCTGGGATTGCGGCCGCGCAGGCCCTGATGGGCGCTTTGCTTGGTCAGGCCCAGGCCGTTGCCGCCGTGACAGGCCACGCAGCCCACGGCCTCGACGGGGTGGGACGGGCTGATCTGCTCGATGCCCCGGTGGCAGCTCAGGCAGCGCTCGGGCCGGCCGCTGACGTGGGGTCGCGTCTCGATGACTCGAGGCGGCTCGTCGGCCAGGGCCTGGCCCCGTTGCCGGGCCAGCGTTGGCGGCGCGCCCATGGCCAGCAGGCGGCGCTCCAGGCGTTGGCCGCGCCGGGCGTTGATGGCGGCGATTTGCTCTTGCCAGGGGCGGTCGTTTTCTCGTAGCCAGGCCAGGGCCACGGCGGCCAGCAGCAGGGCCGCGGCCAGGGCGTAGGCCAGGGCCCAGATGGCGCGCGAAGTTGGTTTTGACTCGACCGCGGCCATGGGTTAGCCTGTGCTGGCGTCAAGAGAATCGGCCAAGGAGTTGTCGCCATGAACGAGCAGTTGAAATCGCTGGCCCAGGCCATGCGCGCCGAACTGGAGCGCATCCCCAGGGAGATGCTCCAGGAGGACGTGGCCCGCCGGGCGTTGATCCGCGCCCTGGCCGGGGCGGTGGAGGCCATGGGGCTGTTGCCGCTGATGGGCTGGAAGCCGCCGCGCTCGACCCGCGAGGCCATCGACCTGGTGGGCGTGGACGCGGCCAGCGCCCCGCCCCGGGTGGAGATGGCCTTCGTGGTCGACCCGCTGGTGGAGCTGCCCCGGCTCAAGACCCTGGAGTGGCTGGACTGCCCCCACAAGGTGGTGGTCAGTTTCTCCAGCCGCGCCGACAAGGTGGCCCAGACCAGCTTTTTTTTGGGGCCGCAGCACATCCACCTCAAGCTTTACGACTGATCATGCGCAAAACAAGGGCCGGCCGCATGGCCGGCCCCATCGCTGGCGCACGGCCGTTGGCTAGCCCTTCTTGACGAAGAAGCTGATGTAGCCGTCGCGGGCTTCCTCGCCCAGATACTCGTCGCCCGAGCGGCTGGTGAAGGCGGGCAGGTCGTTGCGCGTGCCGGGGTCGGTGCCCTGGATCTCCAGGATCTGGCCGGCCTTCATGTTTTTCAGCAGTTTTTTGGTCTTGAGGATCGGCATGGGGCAAGTCAGCCCGCGAGCGTCCAACACCTCGTCAGCGGTGTAATCTGCCATGTCTGGTCTCCTTGTCTGGCGTTTGCGTCAAAATCAAGCGAACGCGCGCCGTGTTAGGTCAGGGTCAGCTTGTCGGTTTCCTCGTTCCAGGCCATGATCGCCCACCACGCCAGCATTACCGCCGCGCTGATGATGATGGCCCAGAAATAGCCGCCGACCAGGTTGGGCAGGAACAGGAAGCCCTTGCCCCACGCCTCGGCGACCTCGTTGGTGAAGACGTATTGCTTGAACAGGCTGTTGCTCAGGGCGAAGCAGATCACCACGATGATCAGTTTGACATGGCCCTCGCCGGCCCGCCACAACGAGCCCGAGCCGCAGCCGCCCGAAAGCAGCATGCCCATGCCGAAGATCACGCCGCCCACCAAGCCGCCGATCCAGTGATGATAAGTGTAGATCATCTCCAGGTCGGAGTTGTACCACTTGACGAGCATGAAGCCGATCACCGAGATGATCACGCTCAGCGCCACCGCCCGCGTGGCCTCGGCCTCGCCGGTCATGAAGGGGTCGCGGAAGGCGCGCACGAAACAGAAGCGGCAACGCTGGATCACCAGGCCGATGCCCATGGCCAGCATCATCAAGATGGCCTGGTCGGTGTAGGCCCGCAGGCTCAGACAATAGGCGTAGCCGATCAAAAACAGGAAAAACGCGCCGCCCAGCCAGGGTTGAACCTTGTCCCAGTCCACGCCGCCTTGGCCGGAGGAGGCCTGCTTTTGCTTGGGCGGCTTGGTGGTGATGTGCTCGATCTCCCACAGCAGGTATTTCAGGCCGATCATCGCGCCGACGATCAGGCCGATCATCATGGCGAAGCCGCTGACGCTGCCGGCGGCCAGGGCCGTGTAGAAGCCGCCCACATTGCAGCCGCCAGCCATCACCGAACCCACGCCCATCAGCACGCCGCCGACCACGCCCTTGCCCAACTCCAGGCCCGGGGCCATGCGCAAGGCGAACTGCCGCGACAACAGCGCCGAACCGAACGCGCCAAAGAGCAGGCCCCAGGTCAGGATGGCCGAGTCGCTAAGGAACAGGGCGTGACGGGGCGCTTGGTCGTAAAGGCCCACGCCGTAGAAAAGCCAATCGGCCCAGACCCGCAAGCCGCCGACCACGCCCCACGGCCTGGTGGCGACCATGCACAGCGTGCCCAGCAGGGCCAGCAGAATGCCGCCGACCCACAGGGGCCAGTTCTTTTCGAACAGGGCGGCGTAGCCTTCCTTGAATTTCTCGACCATAACGCTTTCGGACATTATCTCCTCCGGGGTTGCCGCGGTTTGCTTTTCGTGGGATCGGGCGACGCCGTTGGCGCGGCGCGTGGCCGGACGCGTCCGCTTGATGTCGCTTATCGGATTATGCCTTGCGCCAAGCGATGATTCAACCCGCAAAAAACACTTAAGCGCGCGGTTGACACGGGCGGTGGCCACGGTTTATCAACGCATAGGCCCTTCGTACAACAATGGAGAAAACCAAATGACCAAGCTTCTGCTGCGCCTTGCCTGTCTGATAGCAGCGCTGGCCGCCATCGCCGCGGCCCAGCCGGCCCACGCCAACGACGAGGAAGTGGACCTGGGCATCATCACGCTGAAAACGCGCGGCGAGGCCGAAAGCGTTCGTGGCAAACTGAACTCCGGCGCCAACTTCGAGGCGTTGGCCAAACAGGTCTCCGAGGGGCCGGCCGTCTCCAGGGGCGGTAGGGTGGGGCGGCAGAAAGTCAAGGGCCTGCGCGCCGAATACCGCGCCGCCCTGGCCGGCCTGGCGCCCATGAAGCCCAGCAAGGTCGTGCCCATCGAGGATGGCTACGCCGTTTTGATGCGCTTCAATCAGCCCCGGGCCGAGCCCACCGCGCCGCCGCCCAGCCTGGCCCTGGAGCCCAAGACTTATTACCAGCCCAGCGTGGCCCCCGCCAGGCCGGTTTCGCCCGCCGAGGTCGAGGACGCGCCGGTTTTCATGCGCGGCCGCCGCGCGTTGATGGCCGCCCTGGAAAATCTGGTGGTGGGCGACTTCGAAAGCGCTGAAAAGAACATCACCGAAGCCAGGGGCTACAACCCCCATGACGAGGCCACCATGTTCATGCAAAGCATCGTCGACGGCGTCAACTCTGGCGGGCTGCGCAAAGAGGCGGCGGTGACCTTTGGCGATGGTTTCCTGGCCATGCTGGAAGGCGACGTGGCCCAGGCCGAGAAGCTCTTCGGCAAGGCCGCCGCCGATGACCCGCGCCTGTGGCAGGCCAGGCTGTTCGAGGCCAACATGATGGCCGGCCAGGGCCGGGGCGATCAGGCTCGCGCCCTGCTGGAGGCCTTGGTGGCTCAAAAGCCCGACGTGGCCGAGGCGCATTTGAGCTTGGCCATGATGAGCATGGGCGAGGGCAAGATGGGCCAGGGCAAGCAAGAGTTGGAGCGAGCCCTCAAAGCCAACCCCAACATGGCCCAGGCCCTCTACCAGATGGGCCAGGTGGCTGTTTACGAGGGCGACGCCGGCCGGGCCGAGGGCTACTTCAAGGCGGCCATTGCCGCCGACCCCTATTACGAAGAGGCCTACAACGACCTGGGCCTGATCTACGCCCACTTGGGCCGCGTGGCCGACGCCGAGGCCAGCTTCAACAAAGCCTTGGAGTTCAACCCCACGTTTTTCCCGGCGCACATCGGCCTGGGCAACCTCTACGGCCGCGAACGCCAGTTCAACAAGGCCGTGGATGAATTCAACAAGGCCCTGACCATCGACCCGACCTTCGCGCCGGCCTACTACAACGCCGCCTTGGCTTATGTCGCCATGGACATGTGGGCCGACGCCATCCGCTACGCCGACAAGGCGGCCAGCCTGGGCATGGACATCCCGCCGGACATGGCCAAGGATTTGAACGCCCACCGCCGCTAATCGACGACGGGCAGGGCCAAGCAGCGCCAGACGTCCTCGGCCCGGCGGCGCAGCTCTGGATCCTCCGCGCCGCTTGGGCCGATCAAGGTCAGGACGACCTGGGCCAGGGTTTGGCCCTGGTCGTCCTCCACGCCGATGGTCAGATCCTCCGGGCCTTGGTGGCGGCGTTTGCGCGCGCCGCCGGCCCGCTCCAGCCTGGCCAGGGCGGCCAGGGCCCGGCAATCGGGCGCGGGTAGGGCGGCCATGGCCGCCAGGGCCCTGACGATGCGCCCGCGCTCCAGGCCCAGGGCGCGGGCCAGGGCCTCGACCACCTCGGGCCGGGCGCTGGCGTAGGGCCTACCGGCGGCCAAGGCGGCGGCCTCGCGGGCCAGATAATCTTCAAGCATACTATTCAAAAAATGCATATCATCTGGCGATAACTGCTCATTTATTGAGGCGAGAAACGTCGTCAATCGTTGCAGATTGGCCAACGCCCGCTCCAGGCCACGAAAAAGGCCCTGACCCACGCTGGCGTAATCCAGGTCGCGGACGATCAATTTCAAATAGGCCCTGGCCGTGGCCGCCCGCAGGGCGCGCAGCTGGTCGGGCGGGAGCGCGCCCAGGTGATGCAGGCTCTCGGCCAGGGCCACTTCGGGCATTTCGCCGGCGGTCTCGATCATCAAGGCCTCATCCTCCAGATGATCGGGCGGCGGGGCTTGCAAAAAGACGTTGGCCATTTTTCCGTTTGCGGGGTCAAGTAGTTATTGCCAATGATGCACTCAGGTGCTAGAAAAGCCTAACGGCGCTGGGCTCTGATTTTACCCCAGGCCAACCGACGGCGCATTGGCAAAGCCCTGGCAAGGGCGTTCGCGCCGCTCGCCTGCCAGATGGGAAGGAATGCTATGGGTGGCAATTTCAGCACCAACTATCGCGAGAGCAACCTGATCTCGCGCCTGGAAAGC
This sequence comes from Desulfarculus baarsii DSM 2075, assembly GCF_000143965.1. Classification (GTDB taxonomy): domain Bacteria; phylum Desulfobacterota; class Desulfarculia; order Desulfarculales; family Desulfarculaceae; genus Desulfarculus; species Desulfarculus baarsii. The sequence goes on from NC_014365.1 coordinate 1,976,439, forward strand.
TCTCGCCAATCGGCCTGGAGCCGGCAATTGTCCATGCTGGGCGATCTTGGCGACGACGTGGCCCGCAAATTGGCGCTCAAATTGGTCCACGCCGGCCTGATCGAAGTGACCAACATGCGCGACCTCGAGGAACAACTCATCGTCTGTGTCAATGATTTGCTCCACGCCGAGGACTTCGAGATTCAATACGCCATTTCGCCCATCCGCGATCTGGTCGACAAGCCCAACCGCATCAGCCTGTTCGTCACCGCCTTCATCATCGAGAAGCTCATCAATCACCGGGCCGTGGTCGATGTCTTTGGCACCGACGAAGAAATCTACAACGTGGTCAACGACGAAATCATGCGCATGCTTAAATAGCGTCGGCCGTTGCGGGCCGTCAACCGCTTGATGTCCGGCCGTGGGCGTTTGCCGCCCGCGGTTTTTTTGTGAGGAGAGTCATGGAGATGGAAATCGCTTTGACCGGCGGCAAAAAGATCGAAGTGCGTTGGGATGACTTTGTGGTCGAGGCCGATCAATCCAAGGCGGCCGGCGGCGAAGGCGACGCGCCCGAGCCGTTCATGCTCTTTTTGGCCAGCCTGGGCGCTTGCAGCGGGATGTACGCGTTGTCGTTCTGCCAGGCCCGCGACATCCCCACCGCCGGCCTCAAGCTGCGCCAAAAGCTCGTCTCCGACGCCGAGGGCAAGCGCCTGAAGCAGGTGCGCATCGAGATCGTCCTGCCGCCCGAGTTCCCGGCCAAGTACGAAAAGGCCATTGTCCGCGTGGCCGACCAATGCGCCGTGAAAAAAGCCATCCAAAATCCGCCGTTGATCGAAACCGTGGCCGTGCGCGCCTAAAACCAGCCCCACGGCAGAAGCCAGGCCGCGCCGGCGGCCAGCAGACCGCCCAGCAGCGAGGCCGTCGCCAGCAGCCGCCGGGCCGCCGCCACATCGGCGGCGAGGGGGTCGCGGCCATGGGGGTTGATCCAGGGCTTTTCGACCAGCCGGCCGCCGTAGACGTTTGGGCCGCCCATGCGCAGATCCAGGGCCCCGGCGGCTGCTGCTTCGGGCCAGCCGGAGTTGGGGCTGGCGTGATCGGCGTGGCAATCCCTGGCCGCGCGCCAGGCCCCGGCGGCCTCCAGGCCGCAGAGACGGGCCGCCGCCACGATCACAAGCGCGCTCAGCCGAGCCGGCGCGAAACCGGCCACGTCGTCGAGCCTGGCGGCGAACCGGCCGAAGTATCCGTACTTTTCGTTCTTGTAGCCAATCATCGAATCAAGGGTGTTGACCGCCTTGTAGGCCACGGCCAGGGCCGGGCCACCCAGGGCCAGGTAAAGCAGCGGCGCGGCCACGCCGTCGTTGAAGTTTTCGGCCACGGTCTCGATGACCGCCCGGCGGATGCCGGCGGCGTCGAGGTTTCGCGTTTCGCGGCCCACGATCATCGAAAGACGCTGGCGGGCCAAGGCCAGATCGCCCCTGGCCAAGGGCGTCTCCACCCGGCCGGCCTCGCGCCAGAGCTGGCCGGCGGCCAGGCACTGAAAGGCCAGGACCAGCCCCACCGCCCAGCCCAGCGGCGGCCAGAGCCAGGCGGCCCCGGCCATGATCAGCCAGGATAGCGCGCCAAAGCCCAGCACCACGCACCATGTCAACGCCGCCCCGGCCCAAAGGGCCGCTGCCGGCCGCCCCGCGCGGGGGAGCAGTCTTCGCTCCAGGCGCTGGATGGAAAAACCCACCAGACGCACGAAGTGGGGCCAGCGCGGCGGGTCGCCGATGGCCCAGTCCAGGGCGCAGGCCAAAAGCACAAGCAATGGTTCGATCATTGGCGGACTCCGCAAGGTGTGGGCCAAAGATACCAAAGGCGGCGGTCATGCACAAATCAAGGCGCGCCGCCGGGGCCGCTTTGGCTTTGCCGGGGCGGCCGTTTTTGCTAGATTGGGGCCATGAGCGCCAAAACCGACACCGCCATCAAATTGACCGCCTCGTTGGGCGTGGGGCTTTTGCCTGGCGCGCCAGGCACCTACGGCTCGTTGGCCACGTTGGGCCTGGCCGCGGCTTGGCTGGCCCTGGGCGGCGGGGCCTTCGTTGGTCTGGGCTATTGGCTGGGCGTGCTGGGGCTGAGCGCGCTGGCCGTGGCCGTCAGCCGCGCCGCGTTGGCGCGCGGCGTCTTCGGCCCATCCGCCGATCCCTCGGCCATCGTCATCGACGAGGCCGCCGGCATGCTCCTGGCCCTGGCCTGGAGCGACCGCCTGGGCTGGCCGCTGCTGATGGCCTTTGCCGCCTTCAGGCTATTTGACATCGCCAAACCGTGGCCGGTCGGCTGGTCGCAGAGCCTGCCAGGGGCCTGGGGCGTGGTCGTCGACGACCTGTTGGCCGGCCTCTACGCCTTGGCCGTCACCCGCCTGGCGGTGGGCTGGCTGGGCGGCTAGGGTCAATCCAACAGTTCGGAGACCGGGCGCAGGCGCACTTCTTGGCGCAAGCGCTCCTGATAATGGCGCAGGGCCTTGATCGTGGCCTGGTGGGGATGGCCGATGGCGATGACCGGGTGGCCGCCCCTGGCCAGGTGGATCAACCCCTCGATCTGGCGACGAATGGCCTGTTCATCCACTTCATGATCCAAAAACATATCGCGGCGGGCGCGGCGCAGGCCCAACTGGCCGGCCACGTCGTAGGCCGCCGAGCGCGGTGAGGTGAGGCTGTCGACAAAAAACAGGCCGCGACGGCCGATCTGGGTCATCACCGGCCGCAACGCCGTGGCGTCCTCGGTGAACCTGGAGCCCATGTGGTTGTTGACGCCCACGGCTTCGGGCAAAAAGTCCAGGTCGGCGGCGGTCTGGCGGGCCAGGGCCTGCTCGTCGGCCTCGACCAACAGCGCGCCCGGCCCAGGGCTCAGCCTGGGGAATGACTTGGGCTCCATGGGCAGATGCAGCAGCACCTGGCGACCGCGCGCCTTGGCCATTCGCGCCACCTGGCGGCCGTGGGGCGAAAAGGGCAGGATGGAAAAGGTCAAATCCAGGTCCAGCTCCAGCAACTCCTTGGCCGGGCCCAGCAGGTAGCCCATGTCATCGATGACGATGGCCGCCAAGGCCTCGCGCCGATCGGGCGGCGGGGCCGGACCGTCGGGCGCGGCCTGGGCGGTGATGATCAGGCGGTGGCTGGGCCGGCCGGCGAGGCTCAGCTCCATGATCCAGGCGCGGCCGCGCTGACGCCAACGCCTTGGCGCGCTCAGGCCGGCCAGGGCGCTTTCCACGGCGGAGCGGATTTTGCCCGCGTCCTCGCCGGGGGCCAACTCCACCTTCATCTGCGCCACCTGGCCCCAGGGTTCGCCGGCCATGCTCAGGCCGACGCGTGCCGGATCGAGCCCGCCACGGGCCAGGCCGGCCAGCATGGCGTCGGTGAGGCGTTCGGCGGCCCGATCGCCGCCTTGACGACGCGGCGCCTCCTCGAAGGCGATGGACGCCTTGGGCGCGGCCCTTTGGGTGACCGCCTTGGCCGGGGCTGGCGGCGGCGCCATGGGCCAGTTCCAGGCCACCATCAAACCAGCCACGGCCAGGCAGCCGGCCGCCAGCCAAAGCAACCCGCCCAGCCAGCGATTGGTCCGCGAGGACTTGCGACGGGGGCTCTTTTTCTTTTTGGGGCTTGTTTTGGCGGCGCGTCCGCCCCGATTGCGGGGCGGACGGCCGGTGGATTTGCTTGGCTTTTTGCCGGGCACTTAGTTGGCGGCGGTGTTCTTCGTGGACATCGGCGCGAAGACCTGCCAGGCCTTGAGCAGGTCCAGGGCGCGGCGCAACTGGTTGTCCTTATCCAGCTTGTCCTTGGCGTAATAGAGCTTGGAGTCGGACTTCTTGTCGGCCTTGGCCGCATCGCCCTCGGCGGCGATGGCCCCGGTCAGGTCTTTTTCGCGGATGGATTGGTCCTTGGCCGCCGGCTTATCCTTGGCTTCTTCCTCGGGCGGATCAAAGGGCACCACCAGATCGGGCTCGATGCCCTTGGCCTGGATCGACCGGCCGTTGGGCGTGTAATAGCGGGCGGTGGTCAGGCGCAGGGCCCCGTTGTCGCCCAGGGGGATGATCGTCTGCACCGAGCCCTTGCCGAACGACGGCGAGCCCACGACCATGGCTCGTTTGTGGTCTTGCAGCGCGCCGGCCAGAATCTCGCTGGCGCTGGCCGAGCCCTGGTTGATCAGGACGATGATGGGGTAGTCGCCGGCGGTGACGGTGGGCGTGGCGTTGAAGACCATGTCCTGGTTCTTGTTGCGGCCCTTGGTGGAGACGATCACGCCGCCGCTGAGGAACTGATCGGCGGCGGTGACGGCCTCTTGCAGCAGTCCGCCGGGGTCGTTGCGCAGGTCGAGCACCAAACCGCGCAGAGGGGTCTTTTGGCTCTGCAATGTTTGCAGGGCTTCGATCAGGTCGCGGGTGGTGGTCTCTTGGAAATTGCTGATGCGGATGTAGCCGTAACCGTCCTCGAGCAGGTTGTAGCGCACGCTGTGCAGGGGGATCAGGTCGCGGGTGATGGCGATGTCGATGAGCTGGGGCGCATCATCGCGCATGACGGTCAGCACCACCTTGGAGCCCTGGGCCCCGCGGATGGACTTGACCGCGTCCATGGTCGTCATGCCCTTGGTCAGCTTGCCGTCGATCTTGATGATGCGGTCGCCGGCCTTGACGCCGGCCTTGTAGGCCGGGGTGTCCTCGATGGGCGAGACCACCGTGAGCACGCCGTCCTTGGAGGTGATCTCGATGCCCACGCCGTAGAAGCTGCCCTTGGTCTCGATCTGCAGGTCTTTGAACTCCTCGGGGCTCATGTACGAGGAGTGGGGGTCGAGGTTATCGACCATGCCCTTGATGGCCCGCTGGATCAGATCCTTGGAGGTTTTTTCCTCGACGTACTTTTGCTTGATTTCCTCTAGCACCTCGGTTAGCAGGCGCATCTGCTGATATTCGTCGTCGCTGGCGGCGTTGCTTTGCGGGGTGGGGAGATAGGGCGCCAAAAGCATGGCCAAGCCAACTATCGCCGCAAGGATCATCGGAATCCGCATCTGGCCTCGACGCATTTAAGCCTCCCAACCCATGAAGGAAAAGACAGCAATTAGCTTAACCCTTGAGGCAACCTCGGTCAAGGGGCCAGCCTCAGCCATTCTAGCGAATTTACGGGTTTAGAGTTTTTGCGCACCTCCAGGTAAAGCCTGCCGCCGGGGCCCACCGCCCCCACCACCTGGCTGGCCGCGACCCGTTGGCCTGGCTCCACCGACAGCGTTTCCAGATAGGCCAAAACAGTGTGCACCCGCTGGCCGTGGTCCAGGACGACCACTTTGCCCCAGCCGCTGATTTCGGCGGCGTAGGCCACCTCGCCATCCCAGGGTGCGCGAACCTGAGCCCCCCGCCGGGCGCTGAAGGTCACCCCCCGTGAACCCACGGCCTCGTGGGTCACGCCCTCCACCGGCTGGGCGGCGCGGCGCTGGGAAACGGCCTCGGGCGCTTGGTCCGGGTCGAAGCGCAGATCGAGGGCGAACGTGCGCACAAGGCGCGATTCGGCCTCACGCAAGGCCTCGATGACCTCGGCCAGGCGGCCTTGTTCCTGGCTCAGCCGGCCCATCAAGGCGCTGGCCTGGCTTTGATGGCTTTCCAGGCGCTCCAGGCTTTGTTCGAGCTGTAGGCAGGTGCGGGCGTGTTCGTCGCGCTGCCGCCGCAGTTGATCCTCCAGGCGCGCCAAGGCCGCGGCCTGGGCCGCCAGGGCGTCCAGGCGTCGCCGGTCGGCTTCGACCACCGCGGTCATGGCCCGCGAGCGCTCCAGGGCTTCGGCCAGGCTTTGCGACGAGGCCAGTAGATGCAGGCTGGCGTCGGCCCCGAAAAGATAGAGCGCCCGCAGGCGGCGGCCGTAAACCCGCCTGGCCTGGGTCAGGCGGGTTTGCATTTCGGCGGCCTGGGCCTTGATGGCCTCCAGGCGGGCGGCCTCCTCGCCGCGTTGCTGGCGCAGCCGAACCAGGAGCGCCGTCTCCTCGGTTTGGCGGCGGCGGGCCTCTTGCAACTGGCTGGCCAGGGCGCTGGCTTTTTCCTGCATGGCCTGGCGCTGGCCCAGCAAATCATCCAGGCGCAGGCGCAACTCGTGACGGGCGTCGATCTCGTCGGCGGCGCGGGCCGTTGGCGGGCCGGCCGCCAGCACGGCCAACGCCGCCAGCATCGCGGCCAAAAGCTTCAAGGCCGGGTCACCCGCAGCGCGCGGCCCACGCCCAGCCAGGCGCCGATCAGCCCGGCCGCCGCGCCAACCCCGGCCAGCACGAGCGGCAACGCCGGCGGCAGGACGAACAACGCCGACAGATCCAGCCCCAGCGGCAGCGTGGCCGGCGCGGAAAGCACCACCATCAGCCAGGCCACCAGGCCATAGGCCGCCGCGCTGGCCGCCAGGGCCTGCAACAGGGCCTCGATGACGAAGGGCCGGCGGATGTAGCCCGGCGACGAGCCGATCAGGTCGAGGATCTCCAGTTCCGCGCGCCGCGAGTGATAGGCCAGCCGCACGGTGTTGCCGGCCAGCATGGTCACGGCCAAAAACAACAGCAGCCCCAAGGCCGCGGCCAGGTTGGTCAGCGCTCGGCGTGCGGTGTCGAGCCGTTGCAGCCAGGGTCGGGCGGTGAGCACCTCCCGCACGCCGTCTAGGGCCCCCAGCGCGGCGATCAGCTCGTCGCCGGGGTCGCGGCCGGGATTGAGGCGCACCTCCACGGCGTTGGGCAGGGGGTTGTGGTCCATGCCGGCCAAGACGTCTTTTTTGGGGCCGAGTTGCCGACTGAAGCGCTCCAGGGCCTCTTCGCGGGAGACGAAGCGGGCCTCGGCCACCTGGGTGAAATCCAGGGCTTGGGCGGCGATCCGCGCGCCGCGCTCCGGCGAGGCCCCGTCTTCCAGCACCACGGCTAACGTGGCCCCGGTGAAGACCTGTCGGGCCGCCTGGTGCAGGTTGAAAACCAGGGTGAAATAAACGCCGATAATGGCCAGGGCCACGGTCATGCTGGTGATGGCCACGCCCTGAAGCCAGGGGTTTTCGGCCATCTGGCGCAGGGCCCGCGACGGGGCCATGTCCCAGCGCGGCGGCCGCTTCAACGCACCATCTCCAGTTTGCCGCCGCGCAGTTCGGCCACGGAGGCGTTGGGCGTGCGGCCGGGCAGGGTGGGGTCGTGGGTGGCCAAAAGCACCGTGCTGCCGGCGGCGTGGGCCTTTTGCAGCAAGCGCAACACGCGCTGGGTGTTTTGCGGGTCAAGGTTGCCGGTGGGCTCGTCGGCCAGGATCAGCTTGGGCCGCCGGGCCAGGGCCCGGGCGATGGCCACCCGCTGTTGCTCGCCGCCGCTGAGTGTGTCGGCGCGGACCATGGCCTTGTCGGTCAGGTCGACCCAGCGCAGGGCCTGTTCGACCATGCGCTGGGTGTCCGCCCCGCCCACGCCGCAGACGCGCAGGGCCAAGGCGACGTTTTCGAAGACGCTGCGCCGGCCCAACAACCGAAAGTCCTGAAACACCACGCCCAACTGACGGCGAATTTTGGCCATGGCCCGCGGCCGCAGCGCGCCCATGTCGCGGCCGGCCACCAGCACGCGGCCCGTGGTTGGCAACTCCACGCCCATGATCAGGTTGATCAGCGTGGTCTTGCCCGCCCCGGACGGGCCGCACAAAAAGACGAAACTGCCCGGCTCCAGGCGCAAATCCAGGCCGTCGAAGACCAGTTTTTCCGCGCCGTGGTAAAGCTTGCCGACCCGTTCCAGTCGGACCATGCCAGCCGACCCCAGGCCTATGGCGTTACGCTGGCGGACTTGTCCGCGGCGCGTTTGGCCAGCTTTTCCGGGTCGAGGCCGGCGCCCATGGCCCGCAGCAGTTGGGCCTTGGCCGTGTTGAAGACGCCCAACGAATTGAAGTAGTTGTTCTGAGCCTTGGTCAGGAGGGTCTGGGCGTCCAAAAGCTCGGTGTTGGTGGTCAGCTGCTCGCGGTAGCGCTCCATGGTGATGCGATAGTTTTCCTCGGCCTGTTTGACCGCCACCTGGGACGTCTGGATGTTCTTTTCCGACTCCTTCAAGTAGAGGTAGGCCTCCTTGACCTGCAGGTCGACCTGGTCGCGCAGGCCCTTGAGGGCCATCTCGGCCCGGCGCACGTCGGCCCTGGCCTTGTTGACCTCGGCGGCGGTGGCCCCCCACTGAAAAACGTTGAGCGAGGCGCCGGCGGCCACGGTCCAGTTGCTCTGGTCGTAATATGGCGAATCGCCCAGGCCGGCCTCGTCGCTGGTCATGTCGTAGGAGCCCTTGACCGACACCTGGGGATAATACTCGCTCTTGGCCTTGGTGACGTTCCAGTTGGCCTGCTCGATGCCCAGCTTGATCGACTTCAGTTCCGGCCGGTTGGCGCGGGCCTGGTTGCGCGCGTCGTCATAATCGAGCTTCAACGGCTTGTAGGGCAGAATGTCCTCCACCTCCAACTGGCCATCAACAGGCAGGCCAAGCAGCGTGTTCAGCGAGGCCAGGGACAGGGCCACGTAATTGGCCGTCTTGACTTCCTCTTGTTGGGCGCTGGAAAGCTCGACCTCCACCTTCAACACGTCGTTGATGGGCAGGATGCCCACCTCGTTGAAGTCGCGGGCCGTCTGCAGGTGGGATTGCAACTGGGTCACGGCCTGGACGGCCACTTCGTGGTTTTTCTGGGCGGTCAGATAGAGGATGTAGGCCTGCTTGACCGAAACGACCAGGTCGAGGATGTTGAGCTCCACGTCCAGCCGGGCCATGTCCACGCCCAGGTCGGCCATCTTGTAGCCGCTGGTGATGCGAAAGCCGGTGAACAGCGGCTGGGTCAGCGAGGTGGTCCAGACATAGGTGTTTTCGGACGAGGTGACGAACGAGCCCAGGGGCGTGTCGATGACCGATGGGTTTTGGGTGCGCTGCCAGTTGTAGGCGGTGTCGAGCTTGGGCAGATAGCCGGTTTTGGCCTGCCACAGGGTCTGGTGGGCCTTTTGCAGATCCTCGCGCGTCTGGGCCAGGGTCGGCGAATAATCCAGGGCCATGTCGATGGCCTGGTTCAGAGTCAACGGGCCGCTGGGCGCGGCGGTGGCTTTTTCCTCGGCCAGGGACGCGCCGCAAGAAGCGGCAACCAAAACCAGGGCCACCAGCGGCGCGACAATCACCTTCAAGGCCATCGGCCACATCGCTTTGCGTTGCACGGCAAAACTCCTGTCTCGCGAAAAAACTGGTTCGTTACAAGGCCGGCGCGGGGCGGCCATGCCCGTTTGGCGAGGTCAGCCCGCGCGTTTGGCCAAGTTTATTTTGAGTAACGACTCAAATCCAGTCCTGACCATGCCCCAAGCCCAAAAAAAAGGCCGGACCAGACAAAATAGCAGCGATCTGTTTAGTAGTTCCGGCCTATTTTCCGTAACGAATTTTAGAAACGGTCGTTCGAGGGGATAAAAAAGCAATAACCCCAGCGCCGCCCATAGCGCGCCGTCGGCCGGAAAGCGCGGCGCGAAGGCCACCAGCAGGCCAATCACGGCCAGGGCCAGCACCACTCGCCATGGCCAACCACGAGGCCACGGCCAGCCTACCTGGCCGTTGGCGCGCAGGGCCCGCACGGCCAGCGCCGCCCCCCGGCCAAAGCGGGCCTGCAAACTCAGCGCCCCGGCCAAGCCCGACGGCGGGGTTGCGCGCGCCTGGCATTGCGGCTCGAAAACCACGCCGCCGCCCATGGCGGCCACCCGGCAGGCCAGGGCGAACAGGTCGGTGGCCTGGCAAGGGCCTGGGCCTGGGCGGCCGACGGCGTCGCGCAGCCAGCGGGCCCGGAAGGCCGCGCAGGCCGGCAGGGGCGGCCAGGTCTGGCCAGCGGCCAAACCCTGGTCAAAAAATTCGTTGGCCAGGTCCAGCAGGTCGGCCCAAGGCTCGTCGGCGTCGTGGCGGGCGGCTGGCCCTAGAACGGCCTGGGCGTCGGGCTCGGCCATGCGCCTGATCAAGCCTGTGGCCAGGCCGGGTCGCGGTAGGGCGTCCGGGGCCATGACGGCGACGATTTCGCCGCGGCAGGCGGCCAGGGCCGCGGCGAAGTCGGGCGCGAAATCCAGCGTCGGCGCGGCGTGGCCTGACGGCTGTCGGCAGACCAGCACGCGGCCAAAGTCGCCGGAGGCGGCCAGGGCGGCGCATGCGCGCGAAAAGGCGGCGTCGTCAGCCAGGCGCGGCCCAGGCTGGATGATCAGGTCGATCTGCGGCGGCTGGTGATCCATAATGCGAAGAACATCCCCCCGTGACGGCCGCGCGGGCCGGCGGCCGGGGTCAGAGGCTGGTCAGCGCGTCCTGGAAGGCCCGGTAGTGCTGGCGGGCCAATTGATCCTGGCCCATGGCCTCGTAGGCCCGCGAAAGGGCCAGGTGGATGCTGCGGGCCTGGAGGTGGTCCGGCGAGCCGGCCAGGGCTTGACGCAGGCGCTCCACGGCCTCGCCGTGGCGTTTCTGGGCCACGAGCACCTTGGACAGATCCAGCAACAGACCAGGCTCGTCACGACCAAGGGCGATGGCCTGGCAAAACAGCCGGGCGGCCTGGTCCAGGTCGCCTTCCAGATGCGACAAATGGGCCTGGGATATGAGCCGGTCGGCCTCGCTCTGGGGTTGGCCGCCGGAAAACAGGCTGGCCAGGTCGTCGGGCTGGCTTTTGTCGCTCACGAGCGTCTCCATTTGAAATTTTGTTCGCGCGGTCATGTTAGCAACATGGGCTCCCAAAATTCAAGGCGATGATGTAATCTGCCGTGAAATAGCCCCGCCGGGTCGGAGGTCGCGTCAATGCTTCTGAGCATCGTCATGCCCGTTTACAACGAAAAGCCCTATCTGCGCCGGATCGTCGACCGCGTTCAGGCCATCGACCTGACCGGCTGGGAGCGCCAACTCATCATCGTCGACGACGGCTCGGACGACGGCGGCGAGGCGATCATGGATCAATTGGCCGGCGGCCACGGCCTGGAAGGGGCGGGCAAGCCCTTCGAGCGACCCGTGACGCTGATCCGTCACCGGCGAAACAAAGGCAAAGGCGCGGCCCTGCGCAGTGGCTTGGCCGCCGCCGTTGGCGACGCGGTGCTGATCCAGGACGCCGACCTGGAGTACGACCCGGCCGATTATCCGGCGTTGCTAGAGCCCATCGCCCAGGGTCGGGCCATGGTTGTCTACGGTTCGCGGTTCCTGCACGGCCGGGCCGGCGCGCCGCCGCACCAGTGGCTGGCCAACCGTTTGTTGAGCCTGTGCGCCAGCGCCTTGTTCGGCCAACGCCTGAGCGACATGGAGACCTGCTACAAGGCCTTCGACCGCCGGGCCCTGGCCGGCTTGGAGCTGACGGCCAACGGCTTCGAGGTGGAGCCGGAGTTGACGGCCAAGGTGTTGCGGCGGGGCTTGCGCATCCACGAGACGCCGATAAGCTATCAAGGCCGCCGCGCGCGGCACGGCAAAAAGATTCGTTGGACCGACGCCTTCAAGGCGTTGGCCATGCTGCTGCGTTGCAGATTTAATATAAAAGTTTAAGGAAATTGCCTAACGTGTGGAAAAATTATCTTATCGGCTTGGTGATCAGCGTGGCCACGCTGGTGATTTTTTTTCGTCAGGCCTCGCCGGGGCAGATCTGGCAGGCCTTTGGTCAGGTGGATTTGTGGTTGTTGGGGCCGGTGACGATGACCTATCTGGCCAGCTTTGTTTTGCGGGCCCTGCGCTGGCGCTATCTGATGCGGCCGGTGGCCGAGGTGGGCTTTGGGCCGCTTTTGTCGGCGCTGATGATCGGTTTTTTGGGCAACAACATTTTGCCGGCCCATCTGGGCGAACTGGTGCGGGCGGTGGTGCTGGGACGCCAGGCCCAGGTCAGCGCCTCGGCGGTGATGGCCACGGTGGTCATGGAGCGGGTCTGGGATGGCCTGACGATCCTGCTTTTGCTGGGCGTGGTGCTGATGTTCATGGACGCGCCGCCGTGGGTGCGCATGGGCGGCTGGGCTGGGCTGGCCTTTTTCGGCGGGACGATGTTTTTTTTGCAGATGTTCCGCTGGCAGCGTCAGCGCTGCATGAAACTGCTGGGCTTTTGCCTGCGGCCGTTGCCGGCGCGCTGGTCGTCGGGCCTTCTGGGCATGGCCCAGTCGTTCGCCGATGGCCTGGCCGTGGCCAGGGCCGCCGACCTGGCCTTTATCGCCGGCTATTCGCTGGTGCTATGGCTGACGCTTTCGGTGTGCGCCTGGCTATTGATGATCGCCTTCGGCTTCGACCTGGGTTTGATGTCCGCCATTTTCCTGGAGGTGCTGGTGGCCTTGGCCTTGATCATCCCGGCCGCGCCGGGGTTTGTCGGCACGTTCCACATGGGCGCGCAGGTGGCGCTGGTGATGTTTGGCGTCGCCGCGGCGGAGGCTGGCAGTTACGCCATGCTGCTGTGGCTGATCCACTTTGTGCCGACCACGATCATAGGTTTGTATTTCCTGAAAAAAAGCGGCCTTGGTTGGGCCGGCCTGACCGGTTCGAGCAAAAATTCGGTGGCGTGAGCGCCAAGTGGTGGGCCGCGCGCGGAGGCGGTTGCGCCCTTGGGCCGATGCATGTAAGCTAGCTTGTAGCCCCTGTGAAAATTTATCTTCGTCAGGAGCTTTCTCTTATGGAAAAATGCCGACTCGCCGCTGAGTTTTTTCAGAAACTGGGAGAGGGGTCTGCAGAGTTCATCACCACGATGATCGAAGACGAAATGAACGCCGAGCTGGTGGAGATCTTCAACAAATTCGGTGAGAAGATCGACATGGGTGACATGGACCCCGGCCGTTTCCAGACCAGCCTGCTGATCATCGGCTATCTGCTGCGGGCCCATGAGCAGACTCGGCTGGACCTGAAAAGCCCGTCCTGCTCGACTGCGCTTCACTGAGCCATGCGGCCTGGAGCGCGCGTGTCGACCAACGCATTCATGTTCCAGGGGCCTGGCCAAGGGCAATTGGCCGGGCGCCTTTTTTTACCCCAGGGCCCGCCCAGGGCCAAGGTGGTCATCGCCCACGGGCTGCAATCGTCCATGGCCAGCCAAAAGCTGACCAACCTGGCGCTGTTTTTGGCCGAGCGTGGCATGATCGCCATGCAGTTCGACCACTCGGGCTGCGGTGAATCACCGGGCGAGATGCGCCTGACCACGCTCAGCGGCCGGCGCGACGAACTGGTTGCCGCCGCGCGGGCCCTGCCGGAGGATGACGCGCCGCTGGTGTTGGTGGGTTCGTCCATGGGCGGCACGGCGGCCTTGCTGGCGGCCGAGGCGCTGGCCCCGGCCTGTCTGGCGGTCTGGTCCGCCCCCTGGGATTATCTGGAGCTGATGGCGCGGCTGGCCACCCAAGACCCGCCGCCCGATCTGCCGCTGATGCCCCGCGATATCATGAGCCTGGACCTGGAGGCCGCCTTGGCCCGCAGGGCTGGCGTGCTGTTCGTCCACGGCCAGGACGACGAGGTCGTGCCCGTGGCCCAGGCCAGGCGCGGCCACGATCTGGCCCGCCAGCCCAAGGATCTGCTGATCATCGCCGGGGCCGACCACCGCCTCTCGCGCCTGGCCGACCAAAAACTGGCCATGGCGCGCACTCTGGCCTGGATCGAACGTTTCATCGCCTGAGCTTTTCCGCCTCTCCGCCAAAACCTTTCGTCGCCATCGGCAGCCGATCAAAGATCGGCCGTTACTTGATTGATCGGCCCATCCACGCACCGGCTGGCGAGGAGTTTTGCCCAGAACCGCCGCATGTGAACAAATGCAAGCCAAGGACAATTATTCCAGGCCAATAATCATGGCTTCTATGTTTTTTCAGCCATAATCCGATTGACATTAATTCATTGCCTGTAGTTAGCTATGCTCGGCAATGGTTTTGCCCGATAAATCAAAACATAACTTTTTTGATTGTAATAGTTGTGAGCGCTCAACAGGGGAGAGTCATGGAAAAATTGTGGCTGAAAAACTGGCCGGCCGACACGCCCACCGAACCGCGATACGATTTTGGCCAGACGCCGGTTCATGAATATCTGCGCCAGCGGGCCAAACAAAACCCCGATAAGATCGCCATGGTTTTTTATGGCCGCGAAATCAGCTACCGTGAGCTGGACCAGGCCAGCGACCGTTTCGCCAGCCACCTGCACAAAAACGGCGTCAAAAAGGGCGACCGAGTGGGCATTTTCATGGTCAACTGCCCGCAATACGCCATTGCCCACTTTGGCGTGCAAAAACTCGGGGCCATTGTCTGCCCCTGCTCGCCGCTGTTCAAGGAAATGGAGCTGGAGTACGAGATCAACGACGCCGGCATCGAGATTCTGGTCTGCCTGGACATCCTGCTGCCGGTGGTTCAGAAAGTCATGGGCGGCGTCAAGCTGCGCCAAGTCATCGTCGGCAACTTGAACGACTATCTGCCCGAAAATCCGACTATCCCCCTGGTCGACATGATGGCTTACAAAAAGCAGGCTATCCCAGGCGTGGTCGACTTCATGGACGTGGTCAACGCCGAAGGCGACGCGCCGCCCCGTGTCGACATCGACCTGGACCAGGACATCGCCTTGTTCCAATACACCGGCGGCACCACCGGCATGCCCAAGGGCTGCATGCTCTCCCACAAGGCCGCCTTGTTCAAGACGGCCTGCGTCTGCCTGGCCACGGGCATGGACACCCAGACCGTCAACCTGGTCAACATGCCCATTTTTCATATCGCCGGCATGGTCGCGGGCATGAACAGCACTCTGTTCGCCGGCGGAACCCAGGTGCTGATGACCATGTTCGACCCCAAGGCCACCATGGAGGCCATCAGCCGCTACAAGGTCAATTTCTGGTATAGCGCCGTGCCCATGAACGTGGCGGTGATGAAGCACCCCGAGGTGGCCGCTTATGATCTTGGCAGCCTGAAACTGTGCCTGACCTCGTCGTTTGGCATCCAGCTCACCGAGGAAATCTCGGCCCAGTGGCGGGCGGCCAGCAAGGGCGGCCTGTTGTTGGAAGGCGCTTATGGCCTCAGCGAGACACACACCGCCGACACCTTCATGCCCCGGCAAAAGGTCAAGTACGGCACCTGCGGCATTCCCGGGCCCCAGCAGGAGTTCAAGATCGTCGACCTGACCGACCCCGACAAAGAGCTGCCCGTGGGCGAGCAGGGCGAGATCGTCCTGCGCAATCCGGCCTGCTTCAAGGGCTATTGGAACCGGCCCGAGGAGACCGCCGGCACCCTGCGCGACGGCTGGGTCTACACCGGCGACATCGGCAAGTTCGACGACGACGGCTATCTATATCTGTTGGGCCGCAAAAAAGAGATGATCAAGGTCTCGGGCTTCTCGGTTTTCCCCGAGGAAGTGGAGCTGCTGCTCAACCGCTACCCCGGCGTGGCCCAGACCGCCGTCATCGGCGTGCCCGACGACCAAAAAGGCGAAGTGGTCAAGGCCTTTGTCGTCATGCAGCCCGACAAGTCGGCCACCGAGCAAGAAATCATCGCCTGGGCCAAGGAAAAGATGTCGACCTACAAGGTGCCAAAATACGTGGAGTTTCGCGCATCTTTGCCCACCTTGGGCACGGGCAAGCTCCTGCGCCGGGCCCTGAAGGAATAAGGCGCGCCGCGCCTTGAGCGCCAAAAAAGCCGCCTCGCCGATTGGCGCGAGGCGGCTTTTTTTTAAGGCGCGGCGGGGCGCGTTCAGCGGGCGGCCGGTAGCCAGTCGCTGAGCTGGCCGATGGGGTTATCATCCATCCAGCGCCGCAGTTGGGCCATGTCGCGCACGCCGCCATCGACGACGGCGCGGTAGAGGTCGATGGACAGGCAGCTCACGGCGTCGCTGGCGCGCAGCTCTTGCTTGAGGGCCAGGATGGCCGCGCGCAACTCGTCGGTCATGACGCCGGCCAGCGGCGCGATCAGATGCTCGCCACGGGGCAGGGCGTAGTCGTCGGGGGCCGACCACATGTCGACCTTCCACTCCACGTCCTGATCGTCGCGGTATTTTATCTGCCAATACAAGGCCTTGTCCGCGTCGTGCAGATGGTTTTCAAAATAGACCGCGCTCACCCGCCGCGAGCCGGCCGCGCATTGGGCCAACACCTCGAAGCCGTGCGCGATGTTCAGCTTTGGGCAATATATTTCCATGTCGATGTCTGGCGCGCAGACCAGGCCGTGGGCCACCGCGCCCACGATGACCGGCCGGCCGAAACGGCCCCAGCGCTCCAGCAGGCCCAATTCGGCAGCGATTGCCAGCGCTTGCTGGCGTCTTTGGGCCGCCTGGGCCAAAATTTCTCGTTGATCAACGCTCATAATGACAAACTCCCGCGTAAAAAAAGCCGGCGTGGCGGCCGGCGTGAAACGGCGAAGGCGGCGGCAATGATACATGCGGGATGGGGAGTTTTGTAGGGGCGACCGCTGAAAATCGTCTGGACGGACACGTAATTAGGGGCGGGCGCTTTCATCGGGATCGAGGATGTGGCCCACGACCTTGCGCAGCAACTTGGTCATTGCCTCACGGTCCAGGTCTGGGTTCATCACCGCGCAACACATCAGGCCGTTGAACAGCGCCGAGAACAAGTCGGTGATGGCGTTCAGGTCGCGTTCTTCCAGTTGCCCGACGCCTTTTTTGCTGGTGCGCAACAGGGCCTTGACGTAGCCACTGATGACCATGTCCGACTGACGCACCATCTGGGCCACCTTGGGATTACGGATGGCCTCGGCCAAGACCTCCAGCATCAGGGCCGAGTTGTCCAAATCCATGGCGCGATCGACCCCACGCCACAACTGGGAGACCATGGTGTCGACGAAGTCTTCGTCGCTGTTGTGCAATTCGTTGATTATTTTCAGCGTTTCGGCAAGGTCTTCCTTGACGATGGCCTCGATGATCTCTTCCTTGCAGGTGAAAAAGTTGTAGATGTGCCCCGCGCTCATCTTGGCCGACTTGCAGATCTGGGCCATGCTGGCCGAGTGAAAACCGTGCATGCGGAAACACTCGCTGGCCGCGTCGAGCACCTGCCGCCGCCGGGCCTCGGCTTTGGTCTGGCGTGAAACATTGCCATCGCTGGTTGTCATGCTCATGTCATCGGTCCAAAACCGGCGTTTTCGGCCAACGCCGTCAGCATCCGGCCGGCGGGGGGCATCCGCCGGCCAGATCGGTCATCGGGAAGCGTCCTCGCGAGGCGCGGCCGCCTTGACGGTCTTTTCGCTCCAGCCGCCGCCCAACACCTTATAAAGCGTGACTGTGTTGGTCAGCCGCGACAGGCGCACGTTGATCAGCCCTTGCTGGGCGCCGTAGGACGAACGCTGGGAGTCCAGCACCGACATGTAGCTATCGACCCCGCGCCGAAAACGGGCGTCCGAGAGGCGGTAGGCGTCGCTGGTGGCCTCCACCAAGGATTGTTGGGCCGCCAGGCGCTCATCGATCGTGCCGCGCTGGGCCAGGGCGTCGGCCACCTCGCGGAAGGCGGTCTGGATGGTTTTTTCGTATTGGGCCACGGCGATTTCGCGTTGAACCTTGGTCGCCTCCAGGTTGGCCAGGTTGCGCCCGGTGTCGAAGATGGGCAGATTCACCGTGGGCACGAAGGACCAATAACCCGTGGTCGCGCGGAAAAGATGGTCCAACTGATTGCTGGCGGTGCCGCCGCCGGCGGTCAGGCTGATGCTGGGGAAGAACCGCGCCCGCGCCGCGCCGATGTTGGCGTTGTCGGCCTTGAGCTGGTGTTCGGCCTGCAAGATGTCTGGCCGTTGGATCAGCACCTGGGAGGGCAGGCCCACGGGCAGCTCCTTGACGGCCGAGGCGGCGGCGGGCATGCCATCGGGCAGCAGCTCCGGCGGCGCTTGGCCGCCGATGAGCAGGTTGAGGGCGTTGATGTCCTGGGCCGCGCGGGTGGTGTAGATGGCCACGTCGCCGCGGGCGGTGTCTACGCTGGTCTGAGCCTGGCGCAGGTCCAGGGCCGAGGCCACGCCGATTTCGTGGCTGCGCTTGGTCAGATGATAAGAGGCGCGCTGGCTGGTCAGGGTGTGCTTGGCCAGCCTGAGTTGCTCTTGATCGGCGGCCAGGGTCAAGTAGGCCCCGGCCACTTCGGCCACCAGGCTGATCTGGCTGGCCCGGGCGGCCTGTTCGGTGGCCAGGTAAAGCTCGAGGGCCTGGTCGTTGAGGCTGCGCACACGGCCGAAGAGGTCCAGTTCGTAGGAACTGAAACCAATGGTGGCGGTGTATTGCCGGGCGATCATATCACCGCCATTACTGGATAGTTCGGCTGGCAGGCGCTGGATGGAGCCGTTGGCGGTGGCGTTGACGGTGGGGAACAGGTCGGCCCGCTGAATCTGGTATTGGGCGCGGGCCTTTTCGATGTTGAGCATGGCCACGCGCAGGTCGCGGTTGTGGGCCAGGCTCAGCTCGATGAGCTTGACCAGCTTGGGATCGACGAAAAACTGTCGCCAGCCGATCTCCGCCACCGGCTGGCCGGCAGCCTGGTTGGGGCCATAGGACGGCCCGCTGGGCCAAGCGGCCGGCGTGGGCGCGTCGGGGCGTTTGTAGTCTGGCGCCATGCTCAGGCAGCCGGGCAGCAGGAGCAAGGCCGCCAGCAGCGGCAGGAATGCTTTGCGGGTCATGGGTTAACGGTCCTCCAGCGGAGACGCCGGCTCGGCGGGCTGTTGGCCCTCGGACTGGTCGCCCGGAGATTTTTTGTCGCCAAAGAAGCGGCGCACGATGACGAAAAACAACGGCACCAAGATCACGCCCAACACGGTGGCCGAGATCATGCCGCCCATCACGCCGGTGCCGATGGCGTTTTGGCTGCCCGCGCCGGCGCCCGTGGTGATGGCCAGGGGCAACACGCCCAGGATGAAGGCCATGGAGGTCATGATGATCGGCCGCAGGCGCAGGCGCAGCGCCTCAATGGTGGCCTTGACCAGATCCATGCCCTTTTCGTGCAGATCCTTGGCGAACTCCACGATGAGGATGGCGTTTTTGGCCGACAGGCCGATGGTGGTCAGCAGGCCGACCTGAAAATAGACGTCGTTGGAAAGGCCGCGCAAACTGGTGGCCAAAAGCGCCCCGATCACGCCCAAAGGCACGGCCAGCAGCACCGCGAAGGGGATCGACCATGATTCGTACAACGCCGCCAGGCACAGGAAAACCACCAGCGTAGACAGCGCGTAGAGGGCCGGGGCCTGGGAGCCCGAGAGGCGCTCCTGATACGACAGGCCCGTCCATTGATAACCGATGCCGGCGGGCAGTTTGCTGGCCAGTTCTTCCATTGCGCGCATGGCCTCGCCCGAGCTGCGGCCCGGCGCGGATTGCCCCAGGATCTCCACCGAGGGCAGGCCGTTGTAGCGCTCCAGGCGCGGCGAACCGTAGTTCCAGCGGGCGGTGCTGAAGGCCGCGAAGTTGACCATCTCGCCCAACTGGTTGCGCACGTGCCATTTTTCCAGGTCGGCCGGCAGCATGCGCGATGGGGCGTCGCCCTGGATGAAGACCTTCTTGACGCGGCCCTTGTCGATGAAGTCGTTGACGTAGGAGCCGCCCCAGGCGCTGGAGAGCGTGTCGTTGACGTCGGCCATGGACAGGCCCAGGGCGCCCGCCTTGGCCTGATCGACCAGCACCTGATACTCCGGCGTGTCGTCCTGGCCATTGGGCCGCACGGCCATCAGCGCCGGGTTTTCGGCAGCCATGCCCAACAATTGATTGCGGGCGTTAATCAGGGCCTCGTGGCCCAGGCCGGCCCGGTCCTGCAACTGGAAGTCAAAGCCCTGGGCGTTGCCCAACTCCGTCACCGCCGGCGGGGCAAAGGCGAAGACCATGGCGTCGCGGATGCCCGAGAAGGCCTGCATGGCCCGGCCGGCCACGGCGTCGGCCCGCAGTTCGGGCGAATTGCGCTCGGACCAGTCCTTGAAGTCGATGAAGGCCATGCCCATGTTTTGCCCCTGTCCGGCAAAGCTGAAGCCGACAACCGTGAATATGCACTTGACGGTGTCTTTTTCGTCTTGCAGATAGTGGCGCTCGACTTCCTTCATGACCTCCAACGTGCGCTCCTGGGTGGCCCCCGGCGGTAGCTGGACCATGGTCATGATGAAGCCCTGGTCCTCGTCGGGCAAAAACGACGTGGGCAGGCGCAGGAACATCAGCGACATGCCGCCGATGAGCAGGACGTACAGCAACATATAACGGGGCCAGCGCCTGATGATCGAGCCCGAGACGGTCTGGCAGGCCTGGTTGCCTCTTTGGAACGAGCGGTTGAACCAGCCGAAAAAGCCGCGCTTGGCTTGGTGGTCGTGACCATCCAAGGGTTTGAGCATGGTGGCGCACAGCGCCGGCGTGAGGACCAACGCCACCACCACCGACAGCACCATGGCCGAGACGATGGTGATGGAAAACTGCCGGTAGATCACGCCGGTGGAGCCGCCGAAAAAGGCCATCGGCACGAAGACCGCCGAAAGGACCATGGCGATGCCCACCAACGCGCCGGTGATCTGGTCCATGGACTTGCGCGTGGCCTCCTTGGGCGACAGGCCCTCGTCGCGCATCACGCGCTCGACGTTTTCGACCACCACGATGGCGTCGTCGACCAGCAGGCCGATGGCCAAGACCATGGCGAACATCGTCAGGGTGTTGATGGAGTAGCCAAAGGCCGCCAGCACGCCAAAGGTGCCCAGCAAAACCACCGGCACGGCGATGGTGGGGATGAGCGTGGCCCGGAAGTTCTGCAGAAAGAGGAACATCACCAAGAACACCAGAACGATGGCCTCGGCCAGCGTCTTGACGACCTCCTCGATGGAGACTCGCACAAACGGCGTGGTGTCGTAGGGGTAAACCACCTTCATGCCCGCCGGGAAGAGCTTGGACATCTCGGCCAACTCTTGGCGCACCGCCGTGGAGGTGTCCAGGGCGTTGGCGCCCGTGGTCAGCTTGATGGCCAGACCAGCCGATGGCTTACCATTGAAGCGCGGGATCGTTTCGTAGTTTTCGCTGCCCAACTCGATGCGCGCCACGTCACGCAGGAGCACCTTCGAGCCGTCGGTGTTGACGCGCAGCAAGATATCACCGAACTGCTCGGGCGTCTGCAAGCGGCTCTGGGCCGCGATGGTGGCGTTTAGCTGTTGGCCCTCCACCGCTGGCGCGCCGCCCAACTGGCCCGCCGAGACCTGCACGTTCTGGGCCTGGATGGCCGCCTCGATATCAGAGGGCATCAGCTTATAGTTGTTGAGCTTATTAGGGTCCAGCCAGACGCGCATGGCGTATTGCGAGCCGAAAAGCGTCACGTCGCCCACGCCGTCGACGCGGCTGAGCACGTCCTGCACGTGGGCGGCCACGTAGTCGGAGAGGTCGATGGGGCTCATGCTGCCGTCTTCGGAGTAGAAACCCACGACCATCAAGAAGCTCGCCGAGGCCTTGGAGACGCGCACGCCTTGTTTTTGCACGTCTTGGGGCAACAGCGACATGGCCAGTTGCAGCTTGTTCTGCACCTGCACCTGGGCGATGTCCGGGTCGGTGCCGGCGTCGAAGGTGAGGATGATCGAGGCGCTGCCCGCCGAGTCGCTGGTGGAGGAGATGTAGGACAAATGGTCGATGCCCTTCATCTTTTGCTCGATAACCTGGGTGACGGTGTCTTCCAGGGTTTTGGCCGAGGCGCCAGGGTAGGTGGCGTCGATCTGCACCGCCGTGGGGGCGATGGCCGGATATTGCGCCACGGGCAGCGTGCCGATGGCCAGCAGGCCGGCCAGCATGATGACGATGGCGATGACCCAGGCAAAAATGGGCCTATCTATGAAAAAGCGCGCCATGAAGTTTTGTTCCTCAGCGTTTGTCGTCGGCGGCGGAGGCGGCTGGTTGGAAGGCCACGGCCTTGGCGATGGCCCCCGGGGCGACCTTTTGCGAGCCTTCCATGATCACCCGTTCGCCGGCCCGCAGGCCGGAATTGACCAGCCAATCGGCGCCAACCGCCCGCCCCAGGCCGAGCGTGCGCGTTTGGACGCGGTTTTGCTCGTCGAGCACCAGGACGGTGGCCTCGCCCTTGTTGTTGCGGGCGACGGCGCGCTGGGGCACCAGGATGGCCCGGTCGTTGACGCCGGTCTCCAAGATGGCCCGCACGTACATGCCGGGCAGCAACTCCTGCTCCGGGTTGGGGAAAACGGCCCGCAAGGTCACCGCGCCGGTGGTCTGATCGACGGTAACGTCGGAAAACTGCAGCTCGCCCTCCAGGGGATAGGTCACGCCGTCTTCCAGGATCAGCCGGACCTTGGCCTTGTTGTGCTCGTCTCGCTTGAGCTGCCCGCTGGCCAATTGGCGTTTGAGGCGCAGCATTTCCGAGCTGGACTGGGTGACGTCGACGTAGATCGGGTCCAACTGCTGCACCGTGGCCAGACTGGCCTGCTGGCTGGCGGTGACCAGCGCCCCGGCGGTGACCGACGAGCGGCCGATGCGCCCGGAAATGGGTGAGGTCACCTTGGTGTATTCCAAGTTGATGCGCGCCGTCTCCAGGGCGGCCTTGCAGGCGGCCACATCGGCTTCGGCCTGTTTGAGGTCGGCGTAGGCGTCGTCATAATTCTGCTGACTCACCGCCTTGATGGCCACCAAGTCCTTGTAACGCTGAGACTTCAACTGGGCCGCGAAAAGGTTGGCCTCGGCCTTGGCCAGGGCGGCCCGGGCGCTGTCCATGGTGGCCTTGTAGGTGGCTGGGTCGATCTGATAGAGGGCCTGACCAGCTTTGACGTCCGAGCCCTCCTCGAACAGCCGTTTATTAATGATGCCACCGACTTGCGGACGCACCTCGGCGATCAGGAAAGGCGTGGTGCGGCCGGTCAGTTCGCTGTCCAGGGCAACCTGCTGATGACTCAAGGTGATCACGCTCACCTCGGGATCGGCAGCGGGCGGCGGGGCGCTTTCGGCCTGGGGTTGACCCTGAAGGAAAAACAGGGTGTACAGATATAGTATTTACCTGACACTGCCGCCCCTGGCGGGGTGATTTTTAGGCGGCCTTTTGGGACGCCTTTTCCTTGGGCTTCTTACGCCCGGGCAGGCCCTCCAGGAAAGCCTGACTCGGCGTCCTGCCGTTCATGTTCCGGCCCTGGTGCGCCCGCTCATGGTTGTAATGGCGCAGATACTCATCCAAGTCGGCCTGCATCTCATCCAAGGTTTCATACCATTTCTGACGGCCCTTGATCCGGAAATGCTCGTCCAAGAGCGTCCGGTGAAGCCGTTCCACGAAGCCATTGCTCTGAGGCCGACGCACCCTGGTGGTGCGGTGTTCGATCCCCTCAAGCTGCAGAAACAGCTCATACGGATGCTGGTCTGGCCGGCCGCAAAACTCTCGCCCATTGTCCGAAAGCACCGTCTCAATCACCGCGTCGTGGGCCTCAAAGCACGGCAGCACTTCCTCGTTGAGCACATGCACCGCCGTGACCGGAAGCTTGCTGGTGTACAGGCGACCCCAGGCGTGGCGGCTGTGGCAGTCGATGACCGATTGTAGATACACCTTGCCCACGCCCTTGAGCGCGCCAACGAAAAACGTGTCCACCGCCACCAGGGCCCCGGTGTGCCGGGCCTCGATGTGGCGGTCGCGAAACTCCGGGCTGAAGCGCTCCAAAGCCCGAAATATGGCGGAGGCTGTCCCGGACCGAGGATCGCCAGACCATGAGCACGGCGTTGCCGATGGTCCAGCCGCAGCGAATGACACCGTCCGGCCCGATCTCCGCGACCTCCGGATTGCTGGATGCAAAGACCGGGGCGTCCACGTCACCGCGCAGGGAGAGCGGAACCCGTTGCTCGAACTCGCCAGCGGAGAGGCGGATGGAGCGAGGCTGAACCTCCCAGTGGCTGTAGTCTGGCGAGGTATCGGTCATGAAGGAACCTCCACCGGTGCGGAGACGCCGCCGCCATAGACCTCGACCTGGACGTGACGCAGGCTGAGCCGCTCGGCGGAATCCCAGACCAAGATCATGGCCGCCCCGGGAACGAAGCCACACTCGACATTGCCGTCCTCATCGACACTGGCCACGTCGGGATTGGACGATTCGAACACCGGCGCTTCGGGTAGACCACGGATCGAGAGCGGAATGCGCTGGACGAATGGGGATCGCGAGACCCGGATCAGTTTCGGGAAAACATCCCAGTAGTGCGGTTCCTGCGGCTGTTCGAGATTGTTCATCGCGTCCCCCTCAGTTGTCGATGGTGTTGGGACTGCCGGTGACTATGATGGCTCCGCAGGCGGTGATGTCGCCGATGCGGGCGTTGGGCAATCCTTCGGTGATGGTGTCGAAGCTGCCGGTCACGATGGGCGTCACGCCATGCCCCGGGATGGGACAGACGTGCAGGTCCCCCATGCGGGCCACTGGCATGCCGTTGTCCAGCGTCCGGCTCGCCCCGGTGATGATGACGCCGCCGTGGCTGCTGATGTCGCCGAGTCGCGCCTGGGAGCTCATGGGTTCACCTTCAGCAGCAGATGGATCAGAAAGCCGACGAGTCCGCCGATGGTGCTGCCGATGGTCAGCACCAGGCCGACGATCTTCCACATGGTCTCGGTCCCCATCTTGGAGCCGATCCGGGCATGCAGCCGGTCGATCTCCTCGGCGTGCCGGTGCAGATCGGAATAGATCGAGCGGACCAGCACCTCGACGTTTTCCTTGTCCGATTTCTTCTCGATTTCACGCTCGATCTTCTCGAGGCGGTCCTGGATTTCCCGGCGGTGGTTTTCGAGGATGCTGCGGAATTCTTCCCGCCAATGATCGAAGGTCCGGGCCAGCAATTCCTCGCTGGCCGAAAGCCCGGAGGGCGTTGTTGTTCTTTCTCCCATGAAATGCTTCCTTCAGGTGTTGATCAAGACGGTGTTCGTCGAGCGAATGATGATGTTTCCGGCCACCCCATCCATGAACACGAGGCTGCCGGACTTGTCGGTGGCGCTGATGCTCTCCTGGCCGGGCGCGGCGTTCATGCGCACTACCTGACCGGCCTTGTCGGTGAGCCGGATCTGTTCGGCGGCGGCGGTGGAATCGACGAGGATTTCCTGGGTGCCGTTGAGTCCCCAGATGTGAACCTTCTCCCGACCCTTAGTGGTATCGATGAGGATCTTCTGCCAGCGGGAGCGGCCCTTGTCGCACGAGAGGATGTGGACCTTCTCCTTGTCCTGCCAGGCTTCGAGGATCACCTGCTGGCGGGAGAGGTCGGTGAGCTGGATGCGGGCACGGGAGCCGACGATCTGCGAGGCGATGTCGATCTGGTCGCCTTTCTCGGCGTCCTTCGTGCCTCGGCGCAGGGCGTTGCCGCTCTGCATCTCCGGCTTCACCTTCCCTTCCATGGTGAGGATCTGTCCGGCGCGGTCTATGATCCGCAGCAGTTCGTCGCCGTCGCGGTCATCGGCCAGGATGGTGTGGCCGGTTTCGGTCTTGAGCAGGACCTTCAGGCGCGGACAGTAATACGGCGGATGGCCGTGGTACTTCTTGTGTTCGAGATCGTCGTGCCGGTTGGCCTGATGCTCGACCTTGTCCTCGCAGTCATGGCAGAAGGCATTCGCGCAGGTGCGCTTCGATTCCTCGGGCTGCTCACCGGGATTGCTCTTGGCCAGCCAGACCCCGGTCCAGATCGGATGCTGGACGACGCCGCCCTCGAACTCGGCCCAGACCGAGGCTCCTTCCTCGGGGACCAGGAACATGCCGGTGTCGTCGTTGCCGCCGTAGGGAAAACAGGGCGCGGCCCATTCGGACCAGTTCTCACGCCCGCTGCCGAGCACGGCGGGGATTTCCAGGCGGACCCGGCCGAGGCGTTCGGGGTCGTTGTTGTCGCGCACGAAGGCCCGGTACTTGCCGTACCAGCGGTTGCGGTAGCGCTCCTCGGAGTGCCGGTCGCGGGTTTCAAGCATGCTCCGTCTCCCGTTTTCGACTGGCGTCCCAGGCCAGCCAGCCGCCAAGGCGAACCGCCCAATACATGACTTGGCGTTTCCACAGAGGCACGCCCAGGGCCGCCATCAGTTCGAGAAAGACGCGGTCGGCAGCAAGCCGCGAGACCTTGCCGGTGTGGTAGAGGTAGTCGTGAACGACGGCCGCCGGGGAATATCTCCCCCAGGGCGGCACCACGCGCCAGAACAGGCGCGGCACCGAGGCGAAGTCGGTCTCGAACCCGGCGGGCACTTCGATGATGCGGCCAGCGCCGGTACGGACACGGAACGGCTGAGTCAGCCTGGCGGTCATTCCATTGGGAAGTATCTCCACCCGAAGCGGCCCGGAGAGACCCAGCGCGGTGCCGGAAAACAGGGTCTTGGTTTCGGTGCTCATGACCGCCACCTCGCCTTGCCCGACCGGCGCACGTCGAGATGAACCCAGGAGGCATAGACGCCGATGCCGCCCTCGCGGAAGAGCGGAATTTCCTCGGCGATGACCGCCAGTTGCTCGGGCGAAACACCTGCGGGACAGCTCACGTCGGCCGCCATGCCCAGCGTGTGGAAACTCTGCTCCGCGCCACCCACCGCCTTATTGTGCCGGTTGCAACGGAAGCCGCTGGTAATGGACAGCGGTTTGCCGATGCGGTCGCGCAACGCCTGCAGGGCGTCGACCAGGTCGGGATGGACCGCAGCCGAATGGCCGCAGCAGTTCTTGCCCTTGCAGGCGAATTCCGAACGGTTGAAATTCTTGCTGAGATCACCCATTGCCGCCTCCTTGTGTGACCGCGCCGGAATCCGCGTCGATGGTCACCATGGCTGGCGGCTCGTTTTGCGGCGTGGGCGGGGCCTCCTTGTCGTTGGGTTTGCCCTGGGACTCGGCGGACTTGTCGCCCGCTCCCTTGCCGAGGGCGTTCTTCTTGAGTTTGAGTTCGCAGAGATAGCCAGCGCCGCTGATGCTGTGGCGCACCGAGTGGCAGTAGTAGATGCCAGAAAACTTCCGGCCCACGCCCTTGATCTCGACGTTCTTCTTGGCGCGTAGCTGGGGAATGCCGATGGTGGCGGCGTCCGCCTCGACCTGGCGCAGCTCGGCCTCGCGGAATTTGCCTTCGGCGCTGTCCTGGGCGGGCTCCTGGCGCGGCTCTTCGTGAAAGCCTTCGGAACGGTCGAAGCTAGGCACGATCTGCCCCGTCTCCTGTTCCTTGAAGCTGCCTTCGCCGGTGTTGCCGTCGACCAGATAGGTCTGCTTGCCCAGGGCCGTCCGCTCGGGCGTGGTGGCGTTGTTGGCCTTGTGCTCGACCACGTCCTTCTTGCGCGGGTCGACGCCGACCGTCTTGGTCTCGACACCCGCGCCCTTGGCTCCCTGGGATTGGGTGCTGGGGCGGAACGAGCGCAGCAGGCCCTTGGTGTCGGTGAAATATTCGAGGGTCAGTAGCGGCGTTTGGTCGAGCTCGCGGGGATGGAAATGGAGTTCGTCGTCCTGGATGTAGAAGACATAGCCGCTCACGCCGTCGCCATCGCGGTCGCGGGCCTTTTCCGCCAGCTCCTTGAGGAACTGGGCGTCCGAGATGTTGCTCTGGGTGACGCGGAGATGGGTCCCCTTGGTGGCCGTGACCACCGGGGTGAGGCTGTTGGCGGCGGCGACTTGTTCGGCGATTTCCGAATAGAGGATGCCGGGAGCGGGTTTCTGCCAGACCTTCTGGTTTTCTTTGCCCGCCAGTTTGAAGCCCTTGTCGTAGGCCTTGATGCGGATGGTCGGATCACCGTTTTCCGGGAAGTCGTAATCGATGTCCTTGATGACCGCCTTCTTGCGCGGAGAGAGGTTCCCCACGTAGCCGAAGCGGGCCACGATCTCGTTGCCTTCCTGGAACAGCGGATCGTCGACGAACTGCAGGTTGCGGTCGGTCACCGACAGTTCGAGGACATCCAGCTCCTCCTCGTTGTCGGTGAAGACGAACGAGGTGATCTCCTGGGTAATGTCCTTCGAGAGGTCTTGCCCCTCGATCTGAATCAGAAATGTCGGCTTGAAGGTATCCAGGTCCATGCGTATCTCCGGCGGTTCGCAGTTCCCTGCTTACTTACCGGAAGGCATGGCGAGGTGTCGGACGCTTCAGTCAAGCAGGCGCATCTGGACGTGTTCGCGGGAGGGAATGCGCAGTGCCAGGCCCGGATCGAGCGCCAACGGGAAAAAGAGATCGTTGTAGTCGCAGATGATCCACCAGAGCCGGGCGTCACCCAGATAGCGGTGCGCGAGCAGATCCAGACGGTCGCCCTCGACCACGGTGTGCAGGCGGTCGTCGTGTCTGGGGGTGGTGTCGATGCGCTGGCGCATGCCGAGGGAGGTGCCGTCACTGTCCCGGTAGAGAACGCAGCGGGCGTATCGGGAATCGCGGCCGATCATGAACGTACCTCCGACCAGTTGATGGAACGGTCCACATATTCCTCGAGGACGATGTCCACCTCGGCCCGTTGCGGCAGCAGGTTGTCCCGGTCGAACAGGCCGAAGAACCGCGCCTTCACCTGCCGGACGATGCAGGTCACGCCGGGGTAGAGATCGCCGAAGATGAGCAGCACACGGTGCGGCGCGTTCTTGAGCATGGTTCCGGCGTGTTCCGGATATTGCAGCGAGCGGAGCCAGTCGACCTTCTGTTTGACCGGCCCCTTAAACAGCTCGACTTTGAAGGCGATCCGGCGCGGCTCCCCGGCGACGTACTGGTAGCGCGGGTGGCTCATGCCGGGGATTTTGATCGTCGCATAGTCGGTCGACTTCTCGTCGCTGATGGAGTTGGGGTTGTACTGGAATTCGAGCCGCTCCCCCGTGTCGGCGTCCACCAGATATCCCTTGATGGGCTGTTGATCCCAGGCCATTGCTTACACCTCGGCGATCTCGATGATCGGCTTGCCCAGTTGTCCGGCCCGGTCGAGTTCCAGCCGCATGCCGCTGGAAATGCCGTTGCCGGTGAACGCCCACACCTCGTCGCAACATTCCATGTAGGCCAGGCCGCAGGCGATGCCAGTCTCCCGCTGCTCGGGAACGCTGTCATCGGTAAAGGTTGGATACAACAGGTGCGGCGCGAACGGCGCGTGACCGTTTCTCATGACCCGTCGGCAAAGCGCCTCGGCGACCTTCACGTTTCGGGCTATGTCACCCGCGAACGGGCTGCATACAAAGATGCGTTTCATCGGTCCTCTCAAAGTGTTTCGTAGTTTCTGATCTTCCGCTCCCGAAGATCCTTGTAGACTGCCTCGGCCACCTTCCGGCCATCGATGTTGGTGGTCACGCTCAGTTCCACCGGGCGGTCGGCCAGACCATCGAGGCGCGAGAGCAGCGATTCCAGCAGTTCGCGCAGCCCCTGACCGGCGTCCTCTCCGCGCAGGGGTGTCGCGGGAGCGGTTCGGGCCGAAGCGATCAAACGCTCGGAGGGCACCGTCTCGGCGAGTCCCGATTGCAGGGGCTTCGCTATCGGAGTCGGCGCGGCCGTCTTGGACCGTTCAATCCCGGCCGGAGCCAGAGAAGCACTTCCGATTTCCGGTGCCGGTTCCACCGCAAACGGCTGGATGTAGCTCTTACTTACCGGCTCGACGGCCGCCGCGACGGTCTGCACGGTGCCGTTCATCGGTTGTGGGGGTGGCGCGGCCGTGGCCATGACTGGCTGGAGCATCAGCATGGCGCTCAGGGCCTTGGGCACCAGGCGTTCGTCCAGACGCGGAACGAGACTGAGCACGCTTTCGATGATGCGTTGCCCAATCGATTCGGCGGGCTGCGCGGTCTTGAGCGGTTGTTTCTGCTCGGCCACCTGCGGGACCGGGGTCTGGACTCCCAGCATGGCGCGAGCGGAGGAGAGCAAACCGTTGGCAATCCCGGCGCTGCGATCCTTGATCGCCTGAATGCCCGCGCTCGCGCCGCTGGAAAGCCTTTGCCAGATGGATTGCCCCTCGGTACCGGCACTGGCAAAGATTCGGCCCACAGCCCCGGGGACGGCCGACAGCGTGGCAACGATCCGGTCGCGAACATTGACGGCTCCCGTGGCCAGCGCGTCCCAGGTATTGGCTTGGGGCGGTTTAATCGCCAGCTCGGGCGTGTCGCCAAACAGGGATTGTTTGAGACCTCCGAAAATGGTACCAGCCTTGGCCGCGACGGTTTGAGCGCCAGAGGTCAACCCATCCCAGAGTTTTTCAGCCATCCGGAAGGGAGCCGAGGCGGCGTCCATGAGGTTGCCGCCCGCCGTTTTGATCTGCTGCCACGCTCCCGCAGCGGCCGAAAGAATTCCGCGAGCGGCGAAGCCGAACACTTTCGCGGGCAGCGTCTGGGTAAGGCTCATGCCGTCGGCGAGGGTCTTGAGCAGCGCGGAACCGGAGGTGGTCAGGCTGGCAAGCGGTCCTTCGCGGGCGTCGGAGAACGGCAGCAGATTGCGCAGCTTGCCCAGGGCGTTCTTGAGCATGGTGAAGGGATAGGTCACCGCCGACCAAATCCCTTCACCCAGGGTGATCAGTAGCTTCTTGCCTGCCTCGAAAAAGGTGGTGTCCCCGGCGAAGAAGGAGCGCACGGTGGCAAACAGATCTCGCAGGGTGCTGATGATCGGCAGATTCAGAATCGCCTGGCCGATCTGCCCGGCGGCGTCGGCCACCAGGCGTCCGATGGAGGTGAAGATCCCGGAAATGAAATTCCAGACGCCGACCACAACATCCCGCGCCCAGCGGAACGGGGTGGCAAGAAAATCGTAGACCGCGCCGCCAATGGCCTTGAGACCGGCCAGCAGGGAGATGTCGCCGGTCAGCACCTGCCAGACCGCATAGACGATCTTCCCGGCGGCCACGAAGGCCTCGCCGATCATGCGCACGGGCAACAGGAACTTGTAGATGAACTTGGCCGCTCCGACCAGGGACCCGACGATGATCTTGCCGACCCAGACCACGCTGCGCACCACCACCGCCAGGGCTCGGACGATGAGCGACAGGTTCCAGGCCACGATCTTCAGCGCGAATGCCAGCCCCTGCAGAAGCACACCGGCGACGGTGCCGATAACAGTGCCGAAGGTGCGCCAGGACGACCCATCGGTGGCGCTGGCGGCCACGCCGAAGATCTCCACCACCGAAAAGACCGCGCTGGCCAGCGCCGCATAGGCACTCATCAGGGTGCGGACGGTCGGTTCGAGGATGGCGCGGATGCGGCCAAAGGCATGGGAGAACGCGCCCCACAATCCGGCCATGGCCTGACGAACCCGGTAATAGGCCTTGAAGACGGTGACCACGAAGCCCAACAGCCCGGCGGACTCGAGCTTCTGGGCCAGTTCGGCCGACATCTGCCCGACGCCGCCGCTGAGAGAGCCCACCAGCTCTCTGATCCCCTGGAAGACCAGCGAGACCTTGTTCCAGGCCCCGGTGATGATCTCCTGAATGCCGCCGAAGTTGGTTTCCCAGGCGCGTTTGAGCAGATACACCGACAAGATCACGCCCGCGATGATCGCGGTGACGGGCAAGAAATAGGTCGCAACCGCCGAACCCACCCCGGCGAGCGCGGCGCTGATAGCCACGAACCCGGCCTTGATGGCTGGAAGCATGAGTCCCACCATGCCCACTGCGGCGGTGACGGCTCCAGCCACGACCAGAATGGTGCCGAGGGCCATGGAGAGTCCCAGGACCACCCGGGTCACGCCCGGCATCGACTTGGCCATGCGTTGCAGGAACAGAATGAAACGGGAGACACCGTTGATCATCGGGGTGACCACCGGTAGCAGAGTGCGACCCAGGATTTCGCTGAGGTTGGCCACCTGCTGGCGCAGGAGCAGAAACCGGGCTCCGATGTCCTGGTTCATGGCGTCGGCCATCTGTTCGGTGACCGCCGTGCCGGTCTTCATGGCTCGGCCCACCGACTGGATATTGCCTTCGAGGCTCTCCATGCCCGCCGACATCTGCAGCAGGAACTTGACCGCCTCGTCGGAACCGAAGGCCTTCTTCAGCTTCACCTGGGCGGCGGCGTTGGAGAGATCGGGGAACTGGCGCTTGATCTCCTGCAGGATGGGAACCACGCCCTTGAGACGGCCACTGGTGTCGGTGAAGGACAGGCCAAGCTCGTCACCGGCCTCGGCCGCCTTCATGATGAACGCCTTGTACAGCGTGCCCGCCTCGGAGCCGGGCATGGTGGTCTGGAGCTGGCCGAGCACGGCGAGCTGCTCGTTCAGGGGAATGTTGCTCGCGGCCGCCACCGCGCCGATGTTCTTGATGGCGTCGGCCATCTGGGTGCCGTTGGTCTTGAACGAGGCCACGGTCTGCGCCATGGCTCCGGAAAAGGCGGTCGCCCATTCCATGTCGTTCATGTCGGCCATGATGGGCTTGAAGATCCCGTAGGCCGTGGTGAAGGTGCCAACCATCTCCTGGGTGGTGGCCTTGGTCGCCTTGGCCGTCATGGCGGCCATGGAGGTGAAGACGCCCACCGCCTCGTCGCTGAGGTTGGACAGGGCCGATTTCACGTCGTAGGTGGCGGTGATGAAAGCGGCCTTGTCGGCACCGGACCACTGGTTGGTGAAGGATTCTGCGGCGTCCTCGATGGCCCGGAGGTCCTGCACGCCAAGGGACGCCAGCTCGCCCAGGGCTTTCTGGGTCGCGGCGGTGGAGGCGACCAGGGCGGCGGGCACCGCCATCAGGGCCAGTCCCGCCCCCAGCATCATGGTCCCTTGCTGGATGCGGTCTAGGTTGCGGGTCATCCGCTCGCTGGCATCCGCCACGGTGGAATCGAGGTCCATCATGGAACCACGGATGCGCTGCGCGTTCTGCGAGAACGCATCCTTCATCGATACCACTATGCCCAGTCCGAGATCGCCGTTCATCTATCGCCGTTCCGTTTGCTCACGTTCAAAATCAAGCTGCCGCTCGAGGGCCTCGACGAACTGACGCCGGACCCTGAGCGGCAGCGAGCGGGTTTCCGACCAGCCCCAGTGCAGTCCGCCGTAAGCGAGAAAGAATGCGTCGCTTACAAGCGAACTCCGGGGAACAAAAAAGCCGGTTCTGCCTCCAGACGGGTGCGGATCTTGGTGCCGCAGCCATCGCATTCGGTTTCGACCGAGGTGTCGATTCCCGCGTCGACCCGCGACATCTCCTGTCGCAGCGCGTTGCGGTCACGCATCGACATTTCCGCCAGGCTCTTCTTGGAGGGAGCCTTGCCGTCGATGTCGAGGATACGGATGAGCATGGCCGAGCTGATGTTGGGCTCGCGCAGGCTGGCCAAACGCTTTTCCTTGTGGCCGTCGAGATATCCGAAGCGCACGGTTTTTTTCGAGCCGGGCAGCATGAAAGCGAACTCGCGCTCCTCGCCGTAGGGGGTAACCTTGAGATCCTCGAGATTGACGGTCACGAAGTTGGTCATGCGGCAGGCGCTGTTCGGGCAGCTCAGCTCCAGTTCAACCTCGTCACCGAGGGAAATCTGGCGCAGGCGGACCAGGGCGAACAACCGGTCACCCGAGAGCAGGTTCATCACCTCGGAAAGATCGGGGTCGGTCTTCTCGCCCAGCCGGACGAAACAGTTGCGGAGCACCTGGTTGATCGCCTCTCCGGAACGGATCAGGCGCTGGTTGGTAAGCAGTTCTTCCTCGGCCCCGGTCATTTCCCGAAGCTCGAGTTCAGTGCCGCTTGGCAGTTCAAAGCTGTACATGGTCGATCCTCCGGTTTAGGTCCAGTATTGGAAGCAGATGGTGAGCTTCTCGATGGTGTTCTCGGTGTTGCCGCCCTCAAGCTCGTCATATTCGAGCGCCTTCACCCAGGCCCCGTGCAGGGTCCAGCGGCGGGTCTCGTTGCCGGTGCGGTCGTAGCGGACAACGTCGATGTCGCGCATGTAGTCGGCGGGAAGGCCGCCGGTGACGGCGTTCACGTCCACCTGTTTCTTGATCCATTCGCGGGCCGCCTCGTCGGAGCCGTCCTGCAGTGCGCCTTTCTCGAGGGTGATGTCCTCGAACTTGACCCGTCCCGCCACCTTTTGGTCGAACATCGAACCGGCCGGGGCGAAGGCCACTTCCTCGAATTCGGTTTTGGGCTCCTGTCCCTTGTGGAACAGGGCCACGTCGAAGCCGTTTACCTCGATGGCGAACTGCCAGTTCTGATAAAGGCTTTTGGGCATATTTCCGCTTCTCATAGCCGTGTTCTCCCGTTAGATGATTTCTTTGAAGTCCGCGCCGGTGCTGGTCAGGATGAAGTTCAGCTCGATGAACTCCGCCGTCTTGGTCGGCTTGACGAACACGCGGGCCACCATCTCGTTGCGGTCGATGACCGCCGGAGTGTTGGTCTCTTCGTCGCACTGGAAGGCGAAGTCATAGAGGCCGCCCTTGTCCTTGATGTCCTGCAGAAAGGGATTGATCAGGCGGCCGAGGGCACGCCAGGTCTGGGGATGGTTCGGCTCGAACACCACGAAGCGGGAGGACTCCGAGATGGCTTCCTCCATGTACATCATCAGGCGGCGGACGTTGATGCGGTCCACGGCCGATGGCTGGCTCTGCAGTGTCTTCTGCCCCCAGATGTTGATGCCGGTGTCGGGGAACACGGCGATGACATTGACCCCTTCCGGATAGAGCACATCGCGCTCGCCACGGCTGGTCTTGTAGTCCAGGGAGAGCGTGTTGAAGATGCGGCCCCGGTCGATACCGGCGGGCGCGTTCCAGACGTTGGTCTTCTGGTCGCTGCGGGCGATGCAGCCCGCCACCGCGCCGCAGGGCGGCACCAGCTTCTTGCGCGAGTTGACCGGATCGCTGATCTCCAACCAGGGGTAATAGAGCGCCGCGTAGGAGGAGTTGAAGGCCGCGTGGCTGTACATCCCTTGTCCCTTGCGGAAATCGACCGCCTCGAGCGGCTCCAGGTGCATGGGCGTGTCGGCGATGAACAGCAGATCCTTGCGCCCCTCGGCATAGGCGATTCCGGCGTTGATCACCGGCACCGTGGTGACGCCGGGAACCATCAGCAGGTTCAGGGCGTCGATCTCGTCAAATCCATAGAGGCCGGTATGCTGCGAGGGATCGCCGATGAAATCGGCATCGGCCAGATCGGTCAGCCCGTTGTCGCCGCCGCTGAGCGTGAACACGCCCAATGCCGGACGGTCGCCGGGCGTTCCCATTGCTGCGGCCAGATCCTGGACCAGGATGAAATCCGAACGGTCGTTGATCGCCAGTTCCACATGGTTGGGCAGCGTCTCGTCCATGCTCAGATCCTTGAACACCTCGACCACATCGCCTTTATGCCGGACCACCAGGTTGAAATGGTTGGCCGGATCAAGGGAGCCATCCTCGATGGAGACGGAGAGTCGGTCGCCCCAGACGCCTTCGTTCACGGCTTCGATCCGCAGGGCGTCGGCGGGCGTCGCCTCCCGGTTCTGCAGGACGACGGACGCCTTGAGCGCCGTCAGCGTGTCCCGGTCGGTGGGGTCGGTGAGATGGGCGATGCGGGTGACGTAGAGGACCGAGCCGCCGTTATCGAAAAACGCCCGGGCGGCGTAGGCCAGATAGCTCTCATTGATGTAAGAGCCGAAACGGTTGATGAACTGCTCCCAGCTCGTTACCAGCACGGGCTTGTTGATCGGGCCTTTCTCGGCCACCCCGACCATGGCGGCCGACGAGGTCGAGATCTGCTTCACATAGAAACTGAAGTCCGTTTCCCGGGTGTAAATCCCGGGCGATAGATAGGTCGGCATGATTATTTCCTCCGCTTGCTGGTGGTCTTGGCCTCATCGGTTCCGGCGTCCTCGGTCGCCGTGGGCTTTCCCGGCTCCGGTTCCGCGCCGCCGGTCAGGTCCGTGATGCGCACCAGGCCGCGTTTTCCGGCGGTCTTGATCTCGGCGGAGAGTTCCTTGCGGGCGATGCTCTTGCGTTCTCGCGGCCCGAGGTGGAGGGTTCCCTGGCCGGAGAGGTTGAACGTCAGGGGTTGGAACTGCAGGTTTCTGATCTCGATCACGGTTGTTCTCCTTTACGGTTGAATGGTTCGTTGCTCTGTCACGTCGCCGTGAAACTGGAAGGTCCGGTCCCGGATCAGCCGACCGTCGCGCAGGTCGCCGTCGTACACCGGGCAGGATTCGATGCGGATGCGTCCGGAGCTCTGCCGGAGGTTGGAGAGGTTCACCCGGGCCAGACCGCCCAGAGGAACCAGCTCGGTGAGGTTCAGGCTGCCCTGGTCGGTGATGGCGATCTCCGGGTGAAGCTGAAGGAACCGTGATACCGACTCGTGAAAACCGAGCAGTTCGGCCTCCCGATCCACGGTTACCACCAGGTCGAAATCGAGGTGATAGAGCCGGGGAAACCGGCACTCCTCGAAACTCAGCTCCGCGACATTCTTCTCGAACAGGCGGCTCTGGCTGCGGCGGAAACGGTCTTCTGTCAGCTTCGGCCCCTGGAGGATGACGCTGGGGGTGCGCTGGACCTCGAACAGGTCATCCGGGAACACCAGCACGGTGTCCGGGTGGATGGCCTGCTTGGCCAGGCGGATCAGGGTTTCTGTGACGGTCTGTATCGTGCTCAAGGGACGCCTCCGTTTTCTGCCTGGTTACTTACCGGAAGCGCTGGCGATGTGTCGGAGGCTCAAAGCGGAGGGTACTGCAGAGGGGCTCTTTCTTCAGCATCAACAGTTTTTCAAAAAAACTGGTTGACAAATCCCGTACAAGGAATAAAGATAGTAATCAATTACTCACTTTCATGGAGGCTTATATGAACTCATCAAACAAACATCTTCCGGCTGAGGAACGACGGGCAGTGACGGTAGAGGCGGTGGTCGAGTTGGCTGGTGAACAGAACCCGAGCGAGATTACCACGGCTGCCATAGCCAAACGCATGGGACTGACCCAGGGTGCACTTTTTCGTCATTTCCCAAACAAGGATGCCATCTTACAAGCTGTTATGGAATGGGTGGCCGAACGATTAATGTCCCGCATTGAAAAAGCAGTTCATGCAGAGCCCTCTCCTCTTGCCGCACTCGAAAGCATGTTTATGGCGCATGTGGACTTTATAACAGAGCACCCTGGTATTCCCCGTATGTTGTTTGGTGAATTGCAACGATCTGAAGAAACCGCGCCCAAGCGGATGGCGCAAACGCTCATCCGCCGTTATGGGGAGCGCCTCAATCGTTTGTTTGAACAAGGAAAGACCTGCGGTGAGCTTGATGGAAAGCTTGATAACGAGGCTGCGGCCACTCTCTTCATCGGGACTATTCAAGGATTGGTCATGCAATCGTTGATAGCTGGAGATGTTAGCCATATGCGTCGCAATGCACCGAAAGTTTTTGCCATCTATCAACGGGGCATCAGGAGTGCATCATGAAAAAATTGCCCTTCCAAAAACGTACTTTGGCGCTGATAGCTGTACTTTTTCCTCTGCTTGCGCTTTTTGTCTATGTGGCCTTGCGTTCGGGGCCGCTTGCACCGGTATCAGTTGTATTAGCCACCGTCGAGAACAAGAGCATCTCACCGAAACTATTCGGCATCGGAACCATTGAGGCTCGTTACACCTACAAAATTGGCCCAACGTTTGCGGGGCGAGTCAAACGTTTGGACGTACACGTAGGTGAGCGTGTCAAGGCTGGGCAAGTGCTTGGCGAAATGGACCCGGTCGATCTTGATGAACGTATCAGGGCTCAAGATGCCACGCTGAAACGTGCAAACGCTCAGTTAAACGAAGCGCAGGCGCGTAAGGATTATGCGCAGACACAGGCTTTACGTTACGAGCAGTTACTTAAAGCGCGGTCCACCAGTGAGGAAGTGGTAGCCACTAAACAACAAGACCTCTTGGTTGCGAAAGCAGGGCTGACTGCGGCGCGAGAGGAACTATCTCGTGTACGTGCAGAACGAGAGGCATTAGAGGCGCAGCGCAGCAATTTGTCTCTGGTTGCGCCAGTTGACGGCTTGGTCGTTTCGCGTGATGCCGACCCGGGAACCACCGTGGTCGCAGGTCAGGCTGTCGTAGAGCTGATCGACCCGAGCACACTGTGGGTCAATGTCCGCTTCGATCAAATTCGTGCGCGAGGTCTCGCCGCAGGCTTATCAGCCCAGATCACATTACGTTCTCAGGCAGGTGAGCTGCAGGCTGGACGTGTACTGAGAGTCGAACCCCTGGCAGACGCAGTAACGGAAGAAACACTGGCCAAGGTTGTCTTCGATCAAATTCCTGATCCGCTGCCACCTATCGGCGAACTGGCCGAAATCACGATTACCTTACCGACGCTTGCGGCAACACCGGTTGTCCCAAATGCCGCTATCCATCATAAGGACAGCAGACTGGGCGTGTGGCAGGTCACTAATGGCGATCTTCGCTTTACAGCAGTTTCACTGGGGATTGCCGATTTGGAGGGTCGTGTTCAAATACGAGAAGGGCTCAAGGTTGGTGACCAAGTAGTGGCTTACAGCGAAAACGCCCTGAATGAGCGTAGCCGGATTCACGTCGTTGACCATATTCCGGGGGTGACGCAATGATCAGCTTGGCAGGACGCGACATCATGCACTCCTGGGGTAAGTTCGTCTTCACCGGTATGGGTCTTGGGCTACTCATCGGCATCACACTGTCTATGGCAGGGATTTATCGTGGCATGGTGGATGATGCCAAAGTGTTGCTCGACAATAGCGGTGCTGATCTCTGGGTGGTACAGAAGGACACTCTTGGTCCCTACGCTGAGTCATCAAGTCTCTACGATGATATCTGGCGCGGGATTCGAGGCATGCCGGGGGTGGAGCGGGCGGCAAACATCACTTATCTCACCATGCAGGTGGGAAAACAAGATGGTGACGTACGTGCCATGGTTACTGGCGTCACTCCTGGAGAACCTGGGACACCCGGGTGGCCGCCATATCTAGTCGCGGGTCGCCAGATTACTCGGAGCCATTACGAGGCCGTCGCCGACATCGCTTCCGGATTTAAACTTGGCGACCGTATCCAGATCCGCCGCAATCACTACACCATAGTCGGCCTGACCAGAAGGATGGTCTCTTCCAATGGCGACCCAATGGTGTTCATTCCTCTTAAAGACGCCCAGGAAGCACAGTTTCTCAAGGATAATGACGCCATCCGAGAGCAGCGTCGACGCACGGCCGAGAACCCTGCTTTCAACCGGCCCGGAGTGCCAGGCCTGCTCGATGCGGTTATTGCCTCTCAAAGCACCAACCCCTACGTCAATGCGGTTTTGGTGCGGGTTGAACCGGGCCATGCCCCGGAAGAAGTCGCTGAGTCGATCCGCCGCTGGAAGCGCTTAACCGTCTATACCCGCAGCCAGATGGAGGAGATTTTGGTTGGTAAGCTGATCGCTACCTCCGCCAGACAGATCTTCATGTTTCTGGTGATCCTTTCGATTGTCAGCTCCGCCATTGTGGCCTTCATCATCTACACCCTGACACTCGGGAAAATTCGTGAAATTGCTGTCTTGAAACTGATCGGCACTAAAAATCGCACCATTGTCGGTTTGATCATGCAACAGTCCATCGCTTTAGGTTTGATCGGCTTTGTGGTGGGTAAGATTTCGGCAACGTTATTGATGGCGCCAATCTTTCCCAAATATGTGCTGCTGCAACCACTCGACTCCGTTATGGGTTTTATCGCCGTGGTTATGATCTGCGTACTGTCGAGCATTATCGCTATTCGTGCCGCGCTCAGAGTCGATCCGGCCGAAGCCATAGGGGGCTGACATGACTGCTAAAGGTATTCGTATCCAGGGGTTAAAAAAACGTTATGGAAGTGGCGATACCGCCGTTGATGCCCTAAAGACCGTCGACATGCACGTTGCGCCGGGCGAGGTCGTTGGACTGATAGGTCCTTCTGGATCTGGCAAAACCACGCTCCTTAAATGTTTGGGAGCGGTGATCGAGCCGACCGCCGGAAAAATGATACTCGGAGATGACGTCATTTATGATGACGGCTGGAAGGTCAAAGATCTTCGTGCCTTGCGGCGGGACCGGATAGGCTTTGTATTCCAAGCACCTTATCTGATTCCTTTCCTCGATGTCACCGACAACGTAGCCCTTCTGCCCATGCTGGCGGGAATGCCAAATGCCGAGGCGCGTAAACGGGCAATAGGATTGTTTAAAGCGCTTGATGTGGAGCATCGCGCCAAGGCCATGCCATCTCAACTCTCTGGTGGAGAACAGCAACGAGTGGCTATTGCACGTGGCTTGGTGAATCGTCCCCCGGTAATACTGGCCGATGAACCGACCGCTCCGCTTGATAGTGAGCGCGCCCTGGCCGTAATCCGGATCTTGAACGATATGGCCAAAAAATTCGAGACCGCCATTATTGTCGTCACCCACGATGAAAAAATCATTCCCACCTTCAAACGCATATATCACATCCGTGACGGGGTAACCTATGAAGAAGAAGGCGAAGGACGTGGTTTCGAATGAGATCAATACAGAAAGGTATTCAAAATGACAAAAGACGTCTGGCTTAAACGAGTCGCATTGGTTGTGCTCATGACTATTTTAACCGCAATCAGTTCTGCAACGTGGGCCGAAGAGAACGATAGTGCAGTCAAAGCGCTCTCGCTGAGAATTATCATGCAGGAATTGAGCAATAACATGCAGATAGTGACTGATGCCATTTCCAGAGAGGACTGGGAACAGGTGGCGGGAACTGCGCCGCAGATTGCCAATCATCCACAGCCGCCGATAGCAGAGAAGATGCGCATTTTAGGTTTTGCAGGTTCCAATGTGAGCAACTTCAAAAGTTTTGACAAGCAGACACATCAAGCCGCAAAGGAATTAGAAAAAATCGCCATGAGAAAAGACGGTAAAGGGGTGATAGCACAGTTCGCAACACTCCAAAAAAGTTGTCTCGCTTGTCACCAGAGTTTTAGAAAAACCTTCAAGGAGCATTTTTATGGGAAATAATAATATGGTTGTTCATTATGCTCTGATAGGAATGTGTCTTCTGACGTTGACAGGATGTGCTGTTGGGCCTGACTTCCAGCGCCCGGCACCCCCTGATGTGATTGGTTATACTCCCACCCCGCTGGCTACAAGTTTGAATTCCTCCCCCACCACGCTGGGTGATCCACAAAACATTATTAAGGCAGAACGACTAACAAAACATTGGTGGCGAGCGATGGGTGCCGACAAACTAGACATGCTCATCAGCGAGGCCCTGGAACGTAATCCAACCCTGATGGCGGCAGAGGCTACTTTGCGTCAGGCTCAGGAACTTTACGCGGCGAGGGCTGGTTCGACGCTTTATCCACAATTAGAGGGCAACTTGGGTGGCCAGCGCCAACGCTTCAATCCTGGAACATTAGGACAAACCGGAGAAGCACGGGAATTCAGTCTCTACAACGCTGGCGTGGGTGTTCGCTATACATTTGATCTGGCCGGGGGCAATCGTAGGGCGTTGGAAGCTCTGGCTGCCCGGAGCGATTATCAGCAGTTTCAATTGGAAGGTGCTCGTTTGACATTGGTGGCAAATATCGTCACAACGGCCATCACTCAGGCAAGCCTGAAAAGGCAGACTGAAATTATCGAAAACATCTTGAAGTCGCAGGAAAACCAACTCGAACTAACCCGGGAACGCATTCGTCTTGGTCATGGAGAACCGGACGATGCGTTAGCCCTGCAGACACAGTTGGAGCAAACGCGCGCCAAACTGCCGCCGTTACGTTATCAACTTCAACAAAACGAACATTTTTTGGCCGTTCTTGTGGGTAAAGCTCCAGGAGAGAGTTTGTTGCCGTCGTTTACCTTGGAGGATTTCACCTTGCCGCCGGAGTTGCCATTGTTAATCCCCTCTGAACTGGTGCGTGCAAGGCCGGATATTCTCGGTGCTGAAGCGTTGCTGCATGCCTCTAATGCAGAATACGGGGTCGCAATATCGAAACTATATCCCCAACTCAACCTTAGTGCCGATCTTGGATCGCAGGCACTGACGACCGGTGCGTTGTTCGGCGGTGGTTCTGCTGTTTGGAGTCTGGTGGGGCAACTGACACAACCCCTGTTCAATCCAGGCTTGCCCGCTGAAAAGAGAGCAGCTCTCGCCGCTTTCGATGCGGCTGCGGCAAACTACCAGTCCGTTGTTCTGGAAGCTCTTCGCAACGTAGCTGATGTACTGAGGGCATTGGAGAATGATTCAAAAAGGCTGGAGGCTCTTTCTGCCGCTGATTCCGCTTCAGGGAAGTCCCTAGAGTCGACACAGCGCCGGTATAAGCTTGGAACTGTAAGCTATTACGATCTGCTTATCGCACAGCAGCAACGGCTTCAAACCGAACTCGATCTGACAGAAGGCCAGGCAAAACGCCTGGTCAACACTGCCGCGTTTTACCAGGCGATGGGCGGCGGATTAAATGGCATTACCGGAAGCGCTGGCGATGTGCCGGAGGCTCAAAGCGCGGAGCGGATCGCCTCGCGATAGTTCTGGAGGATTTGCTCGCGGTACTTCTCCATCACCGGATG
This sequence comes from Desulfarculus baarsii DSM 2075, assembly GCF_000143965.1. GTDB lineage: Bacteria > Desulfobacterota > Desulfarculia > Desulfarculales > Desulfarculaceae > Desulfarculus > Desulfarculus baarsii. The sequence goes on from NC_014365.1 coordinate 2,018,603, forward strand.
CAGAAATGGTCTGGCGGGGATGACGATGGTCGCGCCATTCGGATGTTTGATGGTGGCTCCGTACTCCATGACGGCACCGATGTTCACCATGTCTTCCCCGTCCTTGTTGACGGTGCCACGCAGCAGGCCGACGAACGCCTTGTCGGCCATGATCTTCTGGGTGATGGCGTTGACGAGAAAGCCGGTGTCGATGAGCGCCTTGCTGGAACCTTTGCGCTCGATGGTGCTCTCGGCGAGCTTCACGAAGGCCTGTCCGCCCGGGGCCTGGGAGCGAATCCCCCGCTGGATCTCGCGCACCAGAAAAAGGGCGTTGCGGATCGTGGCCTGACGCAGGGCCGTGGCCAGGCGCGGCCCCATGCCGGTGGTCAGCTTGGCGCGGGCCTTGTCCCAGTCACCGGTCCGCCTAACGCCCATTGAGCTTCACCAGTTGCAGGTTCTTGTGAGTGACGGTGCCGAAGAAGTGTTCTTCTTCCACACTCTGTATGCGATAGGTTTCCCTGTCTGCGGCCAGGCGGTCTTCACCCTTGACATCAGCATTCGGAAGGACACAGGCGAGCGCGTCGATCTTGCCGCTCAGCTCCTCCGGCGGGGTTTCGTTCAGTTCGAGGGGGATGACAGCGACTTCCACGTATTCGGCATCGTCGGTGCCGTAGAGCCGCTCGCCGGGAACCACGCGCAGGATGCGTGCTGTCTGGCCGGAGGAGAGGATCAGCCGGGCGACGTCGGCCACGGCTTCGGCGCGTTCCCGGTCATTCAACAACATCGAGATCGATCCCTTGTTCGTAGATGACCGGCGTAAGGCCGCTCGGGGTCAGGATGTAGGCTTCCTGATCGAGCTGGGTGGCCGGACGCAGCTCGGTGAGCCGCTGGCGGTAGTCGGCGAGCAGATCGGCTTCGAGCTTGGCCCAGTGGCCGGGCTGGCCGGTTTTGTCCACCCGCTTGTCGCCGCTGGAAAAGGAGAAGGCGTTGGCGGTGGCCGAACGCATGACCTGGCAGGCGTGGATCTGCGCCATGATCACCAGGAGCTCGCGGACCTCACCGGTGGGATCGGGGGTGATCTCTCCGGCTATGACCGTCAGCGATTGGTCGAGGTCACGGCCGACCCGGAAAACGGCCTTCCGGACGCACCTCTCCAGAGTCTGATCCTCGAAGAGAGATGCGCCCGGATCGGACAGGTCGAGCCGCAGGTCGGCGATGAGGTTACTCAGCAGCACCTTGCAGACCCTCCAGACGGCTCTTGAGCGCGTCGATCACCGTGCGGCGTTTCTCGGTGTCCATGTAGCCTTTGAGGGTTTCGGGATTGGCTTCCTCGTTGACCCTGGAGATGGCGTCGGTGGCGGAGAGTTTGCTCAGGTCCACCGGTTCCGCGTCCTGGTCGGGCTCTGGAGGGGCGAGCGGTTCCTGCTTCGGTTTGTCGGCCATGGCCAGGCGGCCGTTCTTGAGAGCCGCCTGGATCTGCTTGGTGAGGCGTTCCACCTCAACCACCTGACCGGGTTTGAGCTTCAACCCGGCGTCGGGGATCACCAGAACGCCGGGACGGATGTTCTTGATTCGATTCATGTCACATCACCTCCTAAGATTACGGAACCAGTTTGACCTTGGCCATGATGTCGGGGCGAGTAATGCCCTGACCGATCTCGGACCACACCAGCCAGCCGGTCTTGAAGCGGGTCTTCTGATCGATGGACTCCGTCTTCAGGTTTTCGCGCACCGGCATCTTTCCGACCTCTTCATCCGGGACGATGATGATCTCGTCCAGCGGCATGGAGGCGGTCAGCAGAATGCCGCCGGTTCCGTAGTTCTTGATGACGCCCTTCTGGCGCAGCTCGAGCTTGGTCTGGGGATCGAGGTTCCAGCCGCGCATGTCGTTGAACCGGCGGCCGCGCATGACGATGTACTTCACCGACAGCTCCAGGTCCTCGATGATCGAGATGGCTTCGTTCAGCGCCTCTTCGGTGAGCAGGTCGCCGGTGACCTCGATGGTGTTGGTCGCCGGGATGGCCGAGGAGAGCACCGAGATGGTGCGGCGGTCCATCTCCTTGCGGATGGCGTCGGCGGCGCTGGTCTGGATGTCCATCAGCGTGCCGATGTTGCCGTTCTTGAGGACGGACACGTCCACCATCGGATTGGAGTGGATGCGGTTGGTGGGGAACTCGACTTCGTCCTTGCCCACCTCCTGCTCCTGGGCATCGCCGTCCTTGCTGATCCAGTGGGCCTTGACGGTCGGTTTCTTCTGGTAAACCGGACGTTCGCCCTTTGGCAGCGTGTGCTTGGTGAGCAGCAGCGAGGAGATCTCCTTGCGCTTGATCTCCTGTTCGATGGGCGCGGCAATGGCGGCGGCAAGCGCCCGCATGCCTTCGGGCGACTCGAGAGCCTCGCTCATGAGCCGCGCCATGGTTTCCATGTACTCCTGGGAGTGGATCTTCAACTGATTGGTTTTCATGTGCGTTGGCTCCTTGGGTTAGACGAGCAGGCGGAATTTGAGGACGCCGCTCTGTACGGAAATGGCGTGGGCGACGACGTGCTCTCCGGCCGCGACGCCGTTGGTCAGGCGACCGCCCGCCGAAACTTTCAGGTCGTCTCCGGCGACGACGGTCCCTTCGAAGGCGTCGGTCTCGTAAACGCCGCCGTCGCAGTAGATACCGGGCATTTCGCCACGGGCGTAGTCCTTGATCAGGATGCCGAAGGAGCGCTTGGTGGGATCGGTGTTGACGGCGAACAGGTCGTCGCCGACCACGCGGACCACTTGGCCAAGCTGGCCGTCGCCCTGGATGTGGCCGTCGCCATAGGCGAGGCTGCGGTGACACGGATTGATAAATGACATGGTGTTTCCTCCTTATGCGTTGATTTCCGAGTGTTCGGGAGAGTCCTCGCCGACACGGTTGCGGTAAGCGGCCATGAACCCGTCGCGCAGGCGGTCCTCGAGCGACACCTTGCGGTCGTCCACATCGTGGGGCCGGACACCGGCGTCGCTGCGCAGTGGGGTTTCCGTCGATGCCTTGGCGGCGGGCTTGCCGCCCTGGTCGCTGTCGGCGGGTTTCTCTTCCTTGTCCGCTTTTGCCGACTTGGGCAGACGTTCGTAAGCAGCCTCGGTGGCGGCGAAGGCTTCGTCGGACAGTTTGGCCAGGCGTTTCAGTTCGGCTTCCCGGTCCTCCTCGGAAGCGAAGGAGAGCCCCTGCTTCTCCAGACGGGTGAGCAGCTTCTTGGCCCGGGAGCGGCAGGCAGTCGCCTTTTGTTCGGCTTCCAGTTCCTGGACGCGTTTCTGCAGCTCGGCGACCTGGGCCTTGAGCTGCCGGTTTTCCTTTTCCAGGTCGGTAACGCGGGCAGGATCGCCTTCCTGCTGGGCCGGTTTCTTCTTGGCCGCTTCAGATTCAGTCTTGGCGGCCGGGTCATCGGTGGGTTTGGTTTTGTCTTCCATCGTGGAATCTCCTTCGGGTTGGGATTGGTCGGGCTGGCTCTGAAGGGACGCCACCTGCAGAATCCTGGCGTTCTCGTCCGCGCCCTTGCGGTCGAGCAGTCCCAGTCCGGTGAAAGTGACGCCCTGCAGAATCTCGAAAACGGGTTGGCCGTTGAAATCACGGCCCTTGAATTTGCGCAGGTGGGTGCAGTAGTCGGCCTTGTTCTGGAAGCGCTTGTGGCAGACCGAGCATTCGCCTTCCTGGTAGTCGCACTCCATGGAGACCTGGGAGATGATCCCGCGCTTCATCAGCTTGTAGGCCAGCCGGGCGGCCGGGGTGTCGTGGACATACAGCTCGCCGACGCATTCCACGCGGCCGCCGTTGTCGTCCTCCAGGTAGTCGGCGGCGACGATGCCACCCACGATGTCGTTGAACTCCTGCGAATGCTGCAGATCGACCTTCTTGTTCACGGCCGTCATGTGCCGACCGGACAACTCCTCGGCGGTGAAGTGGTCGCCGTTCTTGTTGGTCCCGGTTCGGCAGAGAACGAAGCTGAACTGGGGGTCGCCCGCCGAACCGACATCCATGGCCTCGGTCGCGAGGCGTTCACCATCGCCCAGCCGGATGTCCACGGGGATGCTGGTGTGGAAGTTCGCGGCGGCGGCCATCGGAACGGGTTTCTCCTCCCGTTCGGCGCTGGCCTTGGCCCCGGGAGCGCAGACGAACAGACGTTCTTTGGCGTTGGAAGCCTCGCCGTGCTTGGAGGTGATGGCGTAGTGGTGATCCTTGGACTTCATCCGGCTCTGTTTGCCGAAGGAGCCGATGATCCGCTTCATCTCCTGCTCGTTGGGATAGGCGTGATCGCGGTAGGAAATCAGCCAGTGCGGAATGTGCTTGGCATTGCCGAGAAAGGTCTGGAAGAACTCGCTGGCGTTGGCCTTGGTGACGGTCTTGTGGTCGGTCTCGTAATACTTGACCTTGGTGTCGGCCTTGATTTCGAGCCCTTCCCAATAGGTCATGAGCCCTTCCACGAAGTGGTAGGCCCGCTCGTAGTTGGTAGTCGAAAACTCGGTGGCGTAGGGCGGATCGAAGTAGGCCAGATCCGCCTTGGCTTTCGGCAGCAGGTCGTTGATGTCCTGCCGGTGGGCCTTGTTCTCCTTGTCGTTGTCGAAGACCAGGGCGTTGATGCGCTGCAGGTTCTTGCGCAGACGATCCTTGAACTCGTCGGGGGTGTCCTGGCGGCGGCCATAATCGGTGGACGACGAGAAGTGGCCGAAGCCGCCCTTGCCGCTCATGCAGGTCTTGCCGAGGCTGAACAGGGCGATGTCTTTCTTGAAGCCGGAGAGCTTGTCGCAGTTGGCGCGGATGGTGTCGATCAGCGCATGGACGCCCTTTGCGAAGAAGATGCCCTTGAAGTTGTCCTGGACGAAGCTGCCCGCCTTGGCGTTGTCGGCCAGAAGCGCTTCGATCTCGTCCTCGCTCAGGCGAACCGAGTTGTTCTCGATGATCGCCTTGGCGGCGTGGTGGCAGTAGCGGAGCCGGTCGTTGGCGATGACCTGGAGGCCCTTGGTCTTGTACATGTAGGCCACGACCGCAGACCCCGAAAAGGCGTCGAGCACGGTGCCAACGCCTTCCGGGGTATGCTTCCAGATCCAGTCGACGAGCTTCTGCTTACTGCCGATGTAGTTGGTGATGTACTTGGGGCGTTTCTCGGGAGGGAGCTCTTCAGGAGCGGACTGTTCGGCGGCCTCGGTCCCAAGCGCATCGGGATCGAGAGTCAGCGCCGCATCGGCCTCCAGTAGAAACGCCAGCCTTTCCAGGTCTGTGGCGAACAGTTCCATCAACGTCTCCGGTCAGTTTGCTGTGCTCTCCGCGACCTGCGAGGAGCGTTCAGCGGTTACTTACCGGAAGCGTCGGCGATGTGTCGGAGGGTGACGGCGAATTTCAGCGGACGGGGTTCAGCCGGGCCAGAACGGCCTTGCCGCAGGCGTCGAGGGAGGGGTATTCGTCGCTCTCGGTGATCTCGGAAAAGACCCCGTCATAGGGGGATCGGGACAGCCGGTGGTATTCGAGAAAATCTGCCGGAAGCGAGGTGGCCCCGGCCTCGACCAGACGGTTGACCACCCAGGCGGCTTCGTCCTTGCGGTCGGCAAGCCCGCTCGGCCCCCGGTCGAGGTAGTACATCTCCACATCCAGACCGGGACCCAGCCCCTGAACCCAGACGCCCACGGGCACGTATTCCGGGACGGTGGCCTCCCGGTCGGCGACTATCGAGTCGATCATATAGCGCAGTTTCATGACCAGTCCTCCGCGATCCGGAGATGCTCTGCCAGAAGCTGGGCGTCGATCCGGTGGAATCTTTCGGCGTTTTTCTGCCGGTAGGCGGTCCAGCGTTGCCAGTCCGCCGCGAGCTCGGGCTCCGAGACCGGCTCCATCATTTCGACATGGTGAATCCGGCCCAGATCGTCGGTCAGATCGACAATCAGCCACCCTTCGGCCTCCTTACCGTCATGTTCGGCCGTCAGTGTGTCTTCGACCCGGACATCGACCACCTTGACGGTGTGGGCGTGCTGGAAGCCCTCGTCGTAACCGAGCGCCTTCCACAACAGCCAGAAATCGGTGCGCAGATGGTTGCCAGCGGTGTCGAAATGGGGAGCGATCCGGGTGACGGTGAAGCTGTCCACCAGGGTGTCCAGAAAGAGAGCCCCGGATTCCCTGACGGTCATGCGGCTGCCCCGGTTGTTGAACCAGTGCAGCGCTTCCTGCAGCCGCCGTTTCTCCTGCTCGATAAAGTCCTTCATGGTCATTGTTTGCGTTTGCTCCAGCTTTGCGGGGTATGGACGATGTCCTCCACCTTTCGCCCGTCGGGCAGTTTCTTGATGCCACGCCGGGTGAAACTCTGGATGATCTCTCGGCGTTCGTTGTCGCTTCTGGCGACGATGAATTCGATGTTGTCCAGCAGCGTCACCGAGTATTTGAAGATGGTCTCGTTGCCATGGCGCTGCGAGAACCGCTTCCAGTCGTCGATGCTGGCCCCCCGGTTGCGCTGCACGTAGTCGTCGATCACCTTGCCGTAGGCGTCATGGTCGTAGCTGATGGCGTCCATGCGCCGCAGCATCTGTTTCTTGAAATAGAGCGCCGGTGAGGCGTCGCTGGCCGGTTGCTTCTTGATCCGGGTGAAGAAATAGCTCGCGCCGCCGGTCTGCATGTCAGCCACCGGGGACATTCCGCCCGGAGCCACGCCCATGCGCATCTTCTCGACCGTGCTGACCATGGCTCCGTTGTTCTCCATGATCAAGTCGATGAAGCCGGACATACTCTCGCCGTTGGTCAGATCGTGGACCAGCGAATAGCCCTTCATCTGTTTTTCCAGGTCTTCCTCGGTGATGTCGAACCGGAGCTGGTGCCGGTATCCGCCCTTGGCGTCGCGGTCCAGAAAGCCCGCCTGGTATTCGCCCAGCGGGTTGTACCCGGAAAGCTGGGTGATGTCCTGGACGCCTAGCTCCTTTTGCCAATAGCCGCGCAGGGCCTGGACCCGCTCGGAGGAGGTGGCGTTTCGGTCGTCGAGGGATTTCTGCAGCCGTTTGTAGTCGGCGCTCTTGTCGGTCTTGCGGATGTAGGCGAGCTTTTCGAGGTACATCTGCTCCGCGTTTTCCGCCGTGGCCACCCGGGTGTCGATCCCAAGCTGTTCGAGCTTTTCCAGCATCGCCTCGACCCGTCCGGGGGTGGCGTCGCCGTCCAGGATCATTTCCAGCTCGCCGCGCTGGGCATAGAGGTTGGTGTCGGACCAGGGGCGATAGCGGACCCGGGTGCCGTCCTCGAAGGTGACGGTGTACTGGTGCCCGTCCTGCATGCGGGAGTTGTGATTGAACAGCGTCCTGTTGTCGATGTCGTCGGCCTCGACGGTGATGGTGCCGGACCCGATCCTGCGCTTGGTGTGGGTCACCTTGCCGCGTTCCACCTTGAACGGCGGTTTCTCCTTGGGTTTCTGCGCGTCGAGCTTGGGCAGGTACTGCTCGAAAACGCCGTTGGTGGCCCGGTCCCAGTCGACGGACTCTTCGATCTCCTTGACCCATTTCAGATAGTGGTCCGCCATCTCCTTGACCTTGGGGTCGGCGCTCTTCTGCAGGGTCTCCAGTTTCTTGCGCAGGCGCAGGGCCTTGTCGATCTTGGTCCGATTGTACTTGCCATCGCCCACGTGGAAATTGACGTTTTTGACGGCGTCCAGAATCGTCGGAAAGAAGCTGTCTTCGACCAGCGGTTGTCCCTTTTCCCCGGCCGCCGTCTGCACATACCTGCGCAGCACCTCGTCGATTCGGCGGTCCGTGTCCGGCCGGATCTTCATCTTGACCACGGTGCGCTTCTTCCCCTTGAAGCTCTCGGTGAAGATCAGCGCGTTCTGGTCCTCCACGTCGCCGCTGTCGAAGGGCAGCGTCTTGCCCTGCCAGCCGAGTTTGCGGGCCTCCTCGACCAGGGCTTCCTCGGCGGAGGAGAGCAGCTTTTTCTTGCCGGTGGCGGTACTCAGCTTGCCGAAACGGAAGCCCCGATCCCCCAGCACATCGGCGTAATAAGCCTCGAAGTCCCGTCGAAGATTGTGCTTTCGTTCCAGGGCCAGATCGTAGAAATGCCTCAGCCCGGCCGGGTCCTTGGCGAACCGGCCCTCGGCGTAGGGGCGCAGCAGATCGAGATAATCCTCGTCGGCGATCTTTTCGACTTCCTGGATGTAGCGAAGGGTCGCGTTCGGATCGACCCGTACCTTCCCTTCCTTGGCCGCCCGGAAGACCTTGTTGTAAAACGGCTCTTCCTCGCCGCAGACGCCGTTGGGGTGATAGTCGAGCGAGAGCTTGTCCTGGCCCAGAAACTTGAATGCCTGGCCTTTGTCGATGCCGTAGACGCGACCGTCCCGGGCGCGGATGAACTGCTTGGAATGTCCGTCGTGGTTGGCGATCAGCCAGTCGACCACATGCTCGCGCTGGATCTGCTCCAGTTCGATGGTGGTCAGATCCTGGGGCAGTATGTTGCGAAAATCGAAGTCGTCCCGCAGATCGGTGCGCCATTTCTGGATGGAGCCGGTGCGGCCGTTCAATTGGATGGTGCGCACCTCGATGGAATGGGGGTCGATCAGGCGGCCAATCTTGTAGGCGGCTTCCTCTCCGAAGGCGATGAACTCATCGTCCTTGCGGCCAATGGGCTTGAACAGCCATTTGTCGCCGTTTTCGTCTGTCCAGAACTCCTTTTCGTGTGCGCCGCCGACGGCGGCCTTGCCGGATTTCTTGAACTTCGAAGGCAGACTCTTCTGCTGCCACGCGGTGTCAACGGTGGCGAACTCCGCACCTTTCTTGCCGATCTTGGCCTCGGTCGGCTTGACCGGGCTCTGCTGTGGAGCCGATTTCGGCGGCTCTTTCTTCGGCGTGGCGGGCTTGGCAGGAGCGGTTTTCTTCTTGCCGCCATGCTTTTCGGCCCAGGCGGCGTGCTTGGCGTCGATGCTGGCCTGAACCGCCTTGATTTTCGTCGGGTCGGTCTCGGTGAAGAGCGTGGTCAGCTCGTCTTTGTTGGCCCACTGCCAATACTGGACCTTGGTCTCCTTGGCGAGCGTCTTGAGCTCTGCCGATTTCAGTTTGCCGACCTGATCCTGGAAGAGCTGTTTTTTGAGGGCGATTTCCTTGCTGTGGGCCGCAAGCAGTTCCTGGGGCAGATCGGTGCCGCCGGAAACCGCCTGTTCCGCCTTGGCAATCGCGTCGAGGAAATCCTTGTAGCCGGTCGGCGTGTCGGGAACGACCACGGCCTTGGCGGCGTCTTCGAGTGCCGTTTTCTGTTTCAGGATCAGCTTTTGTTTAGCCTCGTCGACCGCCTTTTTCTTGACCGACTCGGCCATGTCGGCACCGGCCTTCTTCTGCAACGCCTCAACGAGCTGCTGCTTGTTCTTGAGGATGCCGATGCCGTGCTTCTGTTTGGCCGCCGCGAGTTCCTTGCCCATCAGGCCGCTGTGATCCACGCCGGGCTCCAGCTTGTCGAGCAGCTCGATGGTCTCCTGTTTGGTCATATTGAGGGAGATGCCGTTCTCCTTCGTCATCTCCTTGAGCTGCTGGGCGGTCATGCCCTCCAGCCCCTCGGCGGGCGGGATCTTCGCCATCTGGGCGGCGAGCAGCTTGGCCTGTTTGAGCTCCGCCTGCTTCAGTCCGAGCAGCTCGACCAGTTCTTCCTTGGTCCGCAGCAGGCCGATCTTGTGTTCCTTGAGTTTGGCGCTGAGCGCCGCTCCGGCCAGGTCGCCGTGATCGATCCCCGGTTCGGCCAGATCGAGCAGCTTGATGAAATCGGCCTTGGTCCGGGCGATGGCCACGCCGTTCTGTTTCGCCAGGGTCTGGAGCTGTTTGACCGTCAGCGAGCCGAGGTCGGCGATGTCGCCGTTTTCAAAGGCGCTCTTGAGCTTGGCGTTCTCCTTGGCCTGGGCGTCGGCCATGCCTTCCAGCACGTGGGGCGGGAGAATGCAGGCGTCCCCCTGCGATGCCTGGGTGGCGGCCTTGGCGGCCATCTCGCTGCCGCAGACGGTCATCGGCCAGGCCACGATATTGGTGCAGCGGCAGTGCGGATGCGCGGGTTGCTGGGGGAACTTGTCGATGGGAAAGGTCTTGCCGTCCAGGCCGCCGCAGACCGGGCACATGCGCTCGTCCTCCATGGCCAGCCATTCCAGCTTCTGGATGCCGACCCGCTCGTGGAACTTGAGCCTGCCCATGTTGTGGGCGCGGAGTACCTCGGTGCGGGCGATCATCTCCATGCGGTACTGGGCCTTGCTGAACACCCGGCTTCCGGCCTGGCGAAAGGAATCCTTGTCGACGATCACCTTGCCCATGTCCCGGACGATGTCGTCGGCTCCCTTGCCCGTGGCGATGCCGTTCAGGATGGTGCGCTTGATTCCGTCTGCGAGTTCGCGGTGGACGTCACCGGCGAGCGTGAGGTTGTACTGCGCCATGAAGTCGAGGGCATTGGTGTCGACGATGGTGAACACCTTGGTGGCCAGCTTGTCGATGCCTTCGGGTTTGAGGTCGGCGTAGAACGGCAGCGCCGCGTCGGCGAGTTCGCCGATTCCCTGCTGGATGCCGAGCTTGAAGGAGTCCTTGGTTGTCTTGCGAAAGACCAGGGTCTGCTCCCGCTTGAGCCGTTTCATGGTGTCGTCGAGTTCGAGCTGGAGCTTTTCCAGCCCCTTGAGCGCGGCGAGCTTGTTGTCCGGCAGGGAGCCGAGGGAGCGGTACTGGAGGATGGCGCGGGCGACCTCGTCTTCGGCCTGTTTCAGCGACTGGGTGAGCTGGGCCGTGACCTGGTCGTTGTAGCGGTTGCGGGCCGTCAGACTCTTCAGTGTGGCCGCCTGGATGCGCTGCTTGAGGTCCGACGGCATCAGCGAGGCTCCCGGCGGTCGATGAAACGACAGGCCGGGGCGTCGAAGGTGCGCTCGCTGTTGTGGACCCGGCAGTGGTTGGTGTCAGCAATGAAGTGGCTGCACTCGTCGCACACGGCAGCAATGCCGGTGGACTCCAGGTCGCCCGACCAGACCAATGCCGCCTCCGCCGTGGGTTCATCGTCCTCGGCCGGAATCCCGAGCATCTTCCGGGCGCGAGGCACGCTGAGAATGCCGGAGACGACCATATCCACCACCGGCTTCACCTGCTTCTCGTCCATCAGGTCGATCTGCTTGCGTTCGGTCTCGCGGTTGGCGGCCTCGATGTCCGGGTCCAGGTCCATCTTGAGCTGAAGGCTGGAGCGGCTGATGAGCTTGCGGTCGTAGAGTTCGATGAGGAGCTTCTTGAAATCGACCGCGTCGCTGGGGTCGAGGTCGTTGAAGATGAACTGGATGCTTTTGTCGCCGTGGCCGTTCAGCTCCATCCAGTCGTCGAACACCCAGTCGAGGAGCTTGCGTGCGGCCTGTTTGATCTCGCGGATCATGACCATCATCTTCTGCATGCTCACCGAGGCGGTGGCGAAATTCGGGCCGTCTCCGGTCACCAGCGAGCGTGACAGCCCCAGGGCCACCACGATGTCTTCCTTCACCTCTTTGACCTTGTCCTCGACGTTGAGGACCTGACCGTCGGTGCCGTGGGTTTCGACGTTGACGTAGAACGGGACCACCAGGCCGCTTTTCATGTCCATCTTGTTGACCATGTCGCGAACCTGTTCGAGCATCCGCTGGTCCGGCATCACCATCTTCTGGCCGAACGCGCCGCCCACCTTGAGCAGGCGAAAGGGCGTGGCCCAGCGCTTGGCGATGGCCTGTTCGGCCCGGCGGTAGTCGCGCAGCAGTTCGATGGCTTGAAAGGCGGGAAGCACGAGGGAGTTACCCCGAGGCGAGAAGGCCGGAGCATCCCATTTGAGGTGGACCACCTGTTCGACGGGCAGCGGGATGGATTCCCCGCCGCCGGGGGTGTCCTCGGGAAATTGCCGGGCCTCGATCAGCTCGCCCTGGGCGTATTTGACTTTGACCGAAACCGGGTTGACGCAGACCAGTTCCTCGATGTCCTGGCCAGACTTGGTGAAGCGCTTGAAGCCGATGGCGTCGCCTTTCACCAGGAGCTGAAGAACCATGTCCTTGATGAATTGCGTGATGTTCAACCGCCAGGCGGCCTCCAGTGCCTGCTCCTTGAGGGTCTCGTCATCGCTGGTGATTTTGATCTCGTCGCCCACGGCGAAGGTGCGCCAGGAGTTGACGCAATTCTTCACCAGCGGCTCCTCGACGTAGTATTCCCATGCCTTACGGGCGCGTTCTTCCCAGGTGGCCGGAATAGCCTCGGCGGCGTTGACCTTGCTGAAGGCCGCCGAGTCGAGCGCGGCCGCTGCGGCCAGCGGCGCGATGACAAAGCCTGTGGTGTCCAGGCTTTCGGGTTGTTCGTCCTGATGGGCGGTGCTTTCCACGTGATCCTCTCGGTAGTTTCAGCCATGACAGCCGCACATCCGGCCCGTGTGGGCCGAACCCGGCTCGATGCCGGTTACTTACCGGAGAGGGGTGGAATGCGTCGGAGGATGCCTCCAGACAAAGTGTTGCCACTTCCTAAAAACTGGTAACGATTTGTCTGGTTCAGATGAAGACCGGATTGGTGAGGACCGGCTTGAGCGAGACCACCTCTTCGCCGACCGGGTCGAGGTTGCCTTCCTCCCGGATCAGCATGGCGCATCGCACCGCGTCGATGATGTGGTCGTTGCCCTTGGAATAGATGATCTTGCCGTCCCGCAGGGTGTAGGTGTGGGTGGTGAACTGGTCTTCCACCTCCAGGTCGTCCGAGGGGAAAATGACCTGCTTACGCTGTAGGGCTCCGTTGATGAGGCTGGTCATCAGCTCCTTGGTCCGTTTCTTGATTTCCTTGCCGTCGCGCACCGCCAGCCGGGTCATGCCGCCGAAGTCGTATCCCTTGAGCCTGCCTTCCAGCTCCAGACCCTTGTATTTGTCCAGGGTGAGCAGCTCCTGAACCACGGCCAGACCGTTGCCGCCATTGTCCACGCCGATGCCCGCCGGGGTGTAGTAACGCTCCAGCAGCGCGATGATCTGGGCGATGTGCGGATAGGAAACGTGTTCAAGATGCACGCGCAGGATCATCTTCAGCAGCGTCCGCTCACCGATCTCCATCTCCTGGAATACGACAATCTCGGTGGGATCGTTGGTGTAGCCCAGGTCGCCGCCGACCCAGAACTGACCGCTGCGGGGCGTGAGGTTGAGCAGCATCTCCAGCCGGTCGTGGGCCGCTTCCTCGGTGTCGCAGTCGCGCATCTCGGAATCGGTGATGACGATCTTCTGGTACTCCAGCAGATCCTGCCGACAGAGGTTGAACTGCTCGACATTGAAGGCCCCATAGGATGGCTTACCGTGTTCACCGGCCACCTCGTGCTGCCAACCGGAGCTGTCACGGCCGCCGTAGAACTCCAGCAATTCGGCCTCGCGATCCTCGGTCCACAGGGGATTGAGCCAGGACGGCCAGCGGAACACATGGAACTGATCCGATGAGGTGAGCCGGTAATAGGTGGTGTCGCGCAGGCCGTTGGGCGTTGAGTAGATGCGTAGCGTCCCCCCGGCCTTGAGGCACTGGCGCAGCGCCTTCCAGGCCCGTTCGGTCAGCCAGGCTCCTTCATCGACCCAGACGCGGCCCACGTGCAGGGACCGGAAGGCGTCGCCATAGGCCCCGGCCGGGCGGAAATAGAGCACCGAACCGTTGGTGAACTCCAGCCGGAAGTAGGGTTTGCGGTGGATCTTGGGCTTGCCGTACTTGGTCAGGGCAATGCTGTTCATCAGATCCGGGTTGGTGTCGAGCTGGAACTCGATCTCTTCGATGATGGTATCGAGGTGCCCCTGGTGCGGAGCCGCGATGAGGCCCTGGCCGCCCCGGGTGGTAAAGGCGTAATGGAGCGCGTCGGTCGAGAGCACGATGGACTTGCCCACGTCCCGGCCGTCGAGGTGGATGATGTTCTTGGCCGGGCAGCGCAGGTCCTCCACCTGGTGCGGCCAGTAGTCGCGGCCTGAGCCATCCCGGTTGTAGAGGTAGGCTTGCCCCCACAACACGGGATCGCTCAGGGTCGCCGCAAGTTTGCGCTCCTTGTCGGTTACCGCCATCAGTGCATTCCCGTCCTCAAGGCGCTGCCGAGGATGGTGCCCACCAGTTCCGTCAGGATCTGCTGCACGGCCAGAGTGTTCTTCCTGTCGTGGACAGCCTCCTGAATGTCGATGATGGCCTGGTCCAACTCCGCCCAGGCCAGGTACTGCTGCTGGGCCGCTTCCAGACGGCCGAGGGCGTTCTCAATCCGTCCCGCCGCCAGCTCGGTGCCGATTTCGACCAGGGCCTCACCGGCCTGGCGGACGGCATCGCTGTTTTCCTGAAGGATCTCTTTCATTGGCCTGCCTCCTGGTTCGAGCCGTTGGCCCACTGGTCAAGGGCGTCCACGGCGGTCTGCAGGCGCAGGCCGACACCGGTCAGGCGCTCGGCGTCCGGGTGGCCGACCTCGCGTAGCGCCTTGTTGGCCTCGGTCACATACTCGGGTGTGTGGCGGTTGACGGTGGCCACTGCCGACTGGATCTGGGCCGGAGGCCGGTAGGTGGCGCAGCCGGTCATGATCCCGGCCAGGACCAGCGGGATGGTCCATTCGAGTGTCTTCTTCAACATGTTGATCTCCTTTGGTTTATGGGTTTGGGGCACATGCAGAAAGATCTCTGCAAACACTTGATTTCCAACGAAATAGAAGCGTCATTGGATGTGACGCGGGATGGTCCCGCATCCACGAAAACCGGAACCGGAGGCAGGCCATGACCTACGACAGAAACCGCCAGCAGGCACTCAAGGCGTACCGAGAAAAGCAGGAGAACATCGCCCGGCTGATCGAGGGCATTCGCGGCAAGCTCGAAGCGGACGCGAAGCAGCCGGACATCACCTGGGCGAGCGTCGGCTCCCTCGGCCACGTCGAGGAACTGCTGCGGGAGCTTGACGAGTTCCTGTCCTGAACACACCGGGCCACCGACAAAGGAGACATCGACATGACCGAATGCACCGTGCATCAAGCCGCCGAGGCTTTCATCGGCTACCTGCGGGAATCCGGAAAGAAAGAGCGGACCCTTTACACCTACCGGAAGGACCTCGACGCGGTGGAGGCCTTCTTCGGCGCGGATCGCCAGCTCGCCGAGATCCGGCTTCCCCAGGTCGGCAAGTTCTACAAGTCCGACCTGCTGCTCAAACTCCCTGACGGCAAGGAGCGGGCCGAGCGCACCATTGCCAAGACCGTCCGGGTGTTCCGCATGATGATGGTCTGGGCCAGGGAGTCGGGGCGCATCGAGGAGCTGCCGCTGCCCAAGAGCACGCCCATGGGCCACAGCCGGGTAAAGGAGTCCAGCGATGAGCAACCGAACGGCTGACCTCGATCTGACGGGCGCGACAGAGGCGTTCTGTGCCCGCCTGTCGGCCGAAGGACGCTCCCCGGCGACCATAGCCGCATACCGCCGGGACCTCGCCCTGGTGGCTCGCGTGGCCGGGGAGCTGGCCCCGGGTATCGTCTGTCGGGCGGTCACGGCAGGATTCCTCGACCAGGTGTTTTCCGACGGGGCGGTCACCGAGAGTGAGCGCGGCCCACGCTCGGCGGCCTCGGTCCATCGGATGAAGGCGGCGGTGCGAGCCTTTTTCGCCTGGGCCGTCGAAGTGGGCGTGGTCGATGACAATCCGGCTCGGTCCATCCGCATGCATCGGTTGCCGAGAAAACTGCCGGTGTTCCTGACCACCGCCGAAAAGAAACGTCTGCTCAAGGAGCTCAAGGGACGGACCGACTTCTCCGCGCTGCGCGACCGCGCCATGATCGAGGTGCTGCTGGGCACAGGGATCAGGCTTGGCGAGCTGGCCGCGCTCGACATGGATGACATCGACCTCGACGCCAAGCATCTGCGGGTGCGGGCCAAGGGAAATGTGCCGCAGGTCAAGTTCATCAAGACCGACCTCCGCACATTGCTGCGCCGTTACCTGGCCGAGCGTCGTCGACATGGCCGCCCGGAAATGGAAGCCCTGTTCCTGTCGAACCGGGACGGCAGACTCTGCCAGCGGCAGATAGCCAACCGGCTCGCTCACTGGCTGCGGAAGGCCGGGATCGAAAAGGAACTGACGCCGCACGGGCTGCGGCATACCTTCGCCACCCACCTCTACAGCGCGACCAATGACCTGCTCGTGGTGCAGCGGGCCTTGGGGCACCGGGACGTGTCCACCACCCAGGTCTACACCCACCTCGTGGACGGTCAGCTCGAGGAAGCCCTCGAACGCCTCTGATCCTTCCGGACCCGACGATGGGAGCGGCCTCGGCTGCTCCTGTTTTCGTTGGGCGAGACAGTGTCGAAGACAGTGAGTGACAGTGCCCGCAGAAGAACACGTCCGCCGATGATGAATGATCATGACGGAGGGTCTCTGCCTCCCGGGCGGAGCGGGTAATATCGATTGACCATAATTTCTCCTTCGCTGTCTGTCGGCCGCACATGGCTATAACTGCTTGGCTTATGCGCTCCGGGCGCGGAACACACATGGCAATATCTGCTTGGCTTATGCGATGGCTGCTGGCGAAGGAATGGCTGTTTGCGGGGCTTGTCCGGTTCGGCCTGGGTCTCGACATGCCAATATCTACTTGGGTTGTGTGAGAGAGCCCCGGCGTGAACATGCCTATATCTGCTTGGCTTATGCGGTTCGGCTTATGCGCACACATGCCAAGCGGATATCGGGAGCTGCTGGAGGAAGTCGAGGAGTGGAAATGATGATCGACGGCCGGTGAATGCCGATTCCGAAAGTGCAAGGAACACGTCTTATCCGCAATTCCTGGTGTAGCTGTCTGCCGCAAGTCGCCGTGTGCCGGGGTCATCGGAAAAGCCCTCCATGGTGTTATCCGCAATTCTTTCCGCGTTTCTTGCGGCCGGAGGTTTTCGTTGCCGGGGCGTTGGCGGCCTCGGCCACCTTCTCGAGCAGCGCCGCCGCCCATTCCGCCGGAGAGGTCTGCGGGCCTTTCGGCTCCTCACCCTCGCGGGCAATCTTGGTGGTCTTGAGATCCTTCATGTGGCAGCGGATCATCCGGTCGAGCTTTTCGGCGGCGTCGGTGTTCCCCTCGATCTGGGCGCGGACCAGCTTCACCGAATAGACGCCCACCAACTCCACCTGCAGGAAGTCGCTGGACTTGTTGAACTCGAAGTCCTGGTTGAGGCGGTCGATGATCGCGTCGAACATGACCTTCTCTTCCGGCGTCAGGCAGCGGTCGGCGAAGATGCCGTGACGCAGCCGGTTCTGGTTGCCCTCGGGCGCACCAGGCCCGCGCCGGGGCGGTTCGGTCTTACCCTCGTTGCGGTGCCAGCGGTCCAGCGTCTCTTTGTCCGGTTTGTTCAGTGCCACGTGGAAATCCTGCCGAATATTGTTTTCCCAAGCCGGGATGCGGGGCGGGAGGCCGATTTAGCCTCCAAACGCGCTCCCGCCGGTTCAGTGGTTACTTACCGGAAGCGGCGGCCAACTGTCGGTCCCGGTCCTGTTTTCGTTCGGCGGCGATGATCTGGTTGACCCGGCGAGTGGTCACTCCAGCGAGGTTGGAGATCTCCTGGCTGCTGATCCCCTGCATATGAAGGGCAAGCACCAGGTCGCGGCGCTCCTGGTAAAAGCGGCTCGGTGCCGGGACCCAGAGAATCCCGGTGTAATGCTTCTGGATCTGCTCGAAGAGTTCCTCGGGCAGAACATCCTTGGCGTTGGCGTAGCGTTTCTTTTTCTTCACGGCTCAATCCTCCACTTTCTTCATCCACGGCTGCGGCACGTCCGGGTTGTAGAACCGCAGCGTGCTGGGACGCCCGGACTTCGGCCCGTGGATAATTTCGATAGAACGCTCGGTGACCTCGCCAATCTCCTGATCGCCATCGACGAAGCAGACCAGGCCGTAGTCCTCGCCGCAGGGAAACCGGAAGCGGCCCTGGTTCTGATAGAGGCGTGCCTCGGACCAGCCCTTGGCCATGGCCTCCTCACGGATGGCGTCGACCTTGGCGACAGCCTGGGAAGTCACCGGCTGCTTACATTTCCAAGCTTGGTTCCCGGGATAAATCCAGTCCTTTCTGGGAGCTTCGACGGGTTTCTCCTGGGGCTCGGGACGAAGCGCGGGTGGCCGGTAGTTCTTCGGGGAAAAGGACTGCAGGACCTCCTGGAGGCTTTCCTTGCCGAATTCCCGGATGGCCAGCTCCTGCAGGGCGTTGAATCGCTGCCGCAGCGTATTCCAGGCATCCTCGGGGAGCTTTCCGGCCTTGTGCGCGGCTTGGGCGGTGACCATGCGGGAACGTAGCCAGGCAAAGTATTCAGGCGACAGACGGCGACACAGCGTGCCGTCGATCTCCATGTCTTCAGGCCAGTCGCGTGCGTCTTCGATCTCGTGGACGTCGAGCCCAGTGGAGACATAGATGGCGGGCTGCGGTGGTTGCGGTGGTAATAATGGGACTTCACATCCGGCCGAGGCGTCCTGACCTCCGGCGGTGTGCTTGATCATGGTTTTCAGAAGGCTCATGGTTTCAGGCTCCAGAAATACGGGTTAATCGCTTTTCCCGTTACTTACCGGATCTGCCCTGAAACCGTCGGTGACCATCTGCTGCGGTGGATACGTGCGGTGGCTGCGGTGGTCGTGCGGTGGAAGGTTTCCTCGTCCCACCGCAGGGCATGGCTCTTTGTTTGTTATTTGTTTTTAGATAGTTATGAAGAAAGAGAAGATAGAGTGCGGTGGTTGCGGTGGTATTTGGGGAATGTCTCTCTCGCTGGGCCGGAATTTCTCTAGCGGGAAACGCCAGGTTGGTAGGAAGGAAAAATATTTCAGCCCATAGGGGGTGAGACCTCTGGGTTTACCACCGCAACCACCGCAAAGGCCATGAAAGCTCTGTCTGGCAAGGGTTTGGCGTGCGGTGGTTATCCACCGCAAGGGACAGCGGTGTTCACCGCACCACCGCAAAAGAAAAGGACGCCCGAGAGCGTCCTGGATGATTTGGTCAGATGGCGTGGAGTTAGAGATTGGCAGTCTTGACGATCCGGTATTCGAAGTTCTTGGTGTGGGCGTTGCGCTGCCGGTCGATGTCAAACCCGGCGTCCCGGATGACGTCCAGGTCGTTGCTGATGCGCCGACCGAGCTGGGCGGGCTTCTTGTATTCGAACTCGAGGTTGAATTCCCGGCCGACCCTGCGCAGCGCCGCGAGCAGCCGTCCCGCCGACACCGGTTCCATGGTGTTCTCGTTCTCGAACCTCACCTGATAGCGTTCGATGAACCCCACCACGTGGTTTGCCCGGTCGTCCTCGCCGTAGCGGGCCTTCTCGTCCAGTTCCACCGCGTTCCGGTAGGCATGGAAGAGCGACGCCAGCGCCGTGGCAATGGGGTTCGACTCCCGGGCCATTTCCTGGCTGGTGTCGTTGATGGAATGGATCTGCTCGATGAACAGCGGGCTCAGCTCCTCGAGTCCGGTGGTCACCTCGTGCTCCTCGGACCCGGCCAGCATCATCAGATACATCAGGCTCAGATAGTCGTTGCACCGGCGCTTGCCATGGGTCGGCATGGTTCGGTGCAGCAGACGCATGACCTGTTTCTGGGCTCCGTCCCGAATCATCGCCAACACATGGCTGGTCCGCTTCATGATGGCCGAGATGATCAGGTCCCGGTTCTGCTGGATGGCGGAGATGACCTCCGATTCCAGAAAGCAGTCGCTGGCCTGGTTGGCGAGGTCGAAGTTGATAACGAAGGACCTCGACAGTATCTCCGAAAGCTCCCCGCACAGCGGCTCGATGCCGGTGGTGTTCAGCAGGCATTTGGTCCGCTCGGTGATGGTCTCGCTGTCTGTGCCGCTCTTGCGTTTCTCCTTGGCGATGCCGGTGATGCTGGTCAGCATGAAGGTGGTCAGATCCTCGGTCATCTGCTTGACCTCGATGTTGTCGAGGACGATGAGCGGGTTCTGCGAGCCATCGGTGTAGTTCGCCGCGTCGGTGGCTTTCTTGTGCTGGGGCTCGCCGTAAAGCAGCGTCGACGTGATCTTGCTGGCGGTGGTCTTGCCCGATCCGGCCGAACCCTCGAAGCGGGTCATGGGCCGCGTCCCGGCGAAGTCGATCAGCAGGAAACAGGAGAGCCAGGAAAGGATGAGAAATCGATCCCCCTGCGGACAGGTCATATTGCCCACCAGCAGATCGACCAGGAGCCGGTCCGCCTCTTCGAGGTCGGCGTCGGGCAGGAATTTCAGCGGCTTCATCTTGCGCGAGCCGTCCAGGATGATGCCGTCCTCGTTGCCGCCGTTCTTCATGATCTGAATCTCGTCCGGGGTGATCTTGGCGATCTCGTGCTCCGGATTGTTCAGGTTGAAATAGACGGTGTAGGAGGCC
This sequence comes from Desulfarculus baarsii DSM 2075, assembly GCF_000143965.1. Classification (GTDB taxonomy): domain Bacteria; phylum Desulfobacterota; class Desulfarculia; order Desulfarculales; family Desulfarculaceae; genus Desulfarculus; species Desulfarculus baarsii. The sequence goes on from NC_014365.1 coordinate 2,038,863, forward strand.
ACATCGGTGTGCAGCCAGGAAAAATGGTCGCGCACCTGGCCACGGATCATCGCCAGGCTTGGCAACACCTCGAAAAATGTCCGTCCGCCGTTGGAGGTCGGCACCATGCCCGCGTGCTTATAGAGCATGGCCGCGTAATGGCGCTTGCGGCCCCGGTCCGGCGAATCCATCCAGTAGATGGCGTTGTCGAAATACATGAACGGCTCGCCCTGCAGGGTGTGAAAGAACTGGGCACCGTTGGCGGTAAACCAGTCGTAGGCGGCCTCGGCGGCCAGTGTGTAGTCGGGAGCGCCGTTCTCCAGTTCTGTGTCGATCAGCACCTCGTCGACCCGGGCGCGGCATGATCCGGGCATCGCGCCGGACATCCGCTTGGCCTTCTTCTTTTCGTTACGGAACTCGACCTTGCGGTCCTTCTGGATGGCGCGGATCTGCTCTTTCAGGGTGCCCATCGAAACGCCACCGCCGATGCGCTCCTGCACCAGCTTCAGCAGGCGGGCCTGTTCCAGCGGCGACTGCTCGGAAATCTCCCTCAGGATCGGTTCGAGCAGGCGGTTGCGTTCCTCCTCTTCAGCGCCCTCGGGTAGCGAGCGCACGCCGAACTCGATGGGCGTGCTGGCTTCTGCGAGCAGGCGTTCGAAATCCTCCCGGGTATGCCCGGCGGCAATGTAATCGTTGACGTCTATCTTGGCGGTGGCGAGAAGCGCCTCGGCCGCCTGAATCTCTTCGGCGGGACGTCCCGCCAGCAGCTTGGCCAGCTCCTTCGGCCCCACGCTCGCCGTCAGGCCGAAGCGTTTGGTCAGCTCCTGCCGGGCCGAGATCTGTGTCTCCGACAAGGGCAGCGTCACCAGGCGGGTGTCGATCTTGTGTTCGGCCAGGGTGCGAGCGGTTTGCAGCGCCCCCTTGAGACCGGCCTGGGAGAGTTCGTTGTCCTGGCAGATGTAGACGGTTTCGACGCCGCGCAGCTTGGGGATCAGGCGCTCCCAATCGGCGGCCCGGATGCGAACGGTGACCGGCGACACGGTGGGCAGGCCCAGTTGCATCAGCGCCAGGCAATCGGTCACCCCCTCGGTGATGATCACCTTGCCGGGCCTGGCCAGCAGGCAGTCCTCGTTGAACAGCAGCGCGTTGTTGATGAAGTCGGCGACGTAGGGCCGCTGGTGCTCGTCGTGAACCGGCAGTTTCTTGTATTTCCCTTGCTCCCAGCCCACGTCCGGGGTCCACGGCGTCTTGCGGCCGATCATGAACACCACCCGGCCACGGCTCCAGTAGGGAAAGACGATGCGGCGCTCGAAAAATGGCGTCAGGCCATCCTGGCTCGTGGGCCGGAAAGCGCCGGTGGCGGCAAGCTCCCGCTTGGAGAAGCCGTCTTCGCCCCGGGTCAGTTGGGCGACCGCGCCGGACGCGTTGTCCGCGTAGCCGATCAGGAGATCGTCGATGGTCTCCTCGCTCAGGGCGTATTTGGATTTCAGCCAGTCGAGGACCTCCGGCGACTCCTTGAGCCTGGCGTGGTAAAGCCTGGCCAGCGCGGTCAGCGCGTCCTTGACCCGCAGTTCGAAGGCGCGGTCGGCTTCCGTCTGGGCCAGACGCTCCTGGCTGAGGCCATAGCGCGACAGCGGCGGTAAGCCCGCCTTCTTGGCGAGATAGTCCCGGGCCTGACGGTGGCTGTCCGGCATCGGACCGGATTGCCCGGCGGTGACCGAGCCCGTCTGAATGAACTCAACGAGCTGCAGCACATCACCGCCGACTCCGCAGCCGAAGCAGTACCAGCCCTGCTTGTCGAGCATCACGTGCAGCGACAGGCGCGACTGGCTCTGATGGTTGGGGCAGTCGCACATCAAGCGCTGGCCGGTCTCCTGGGTGATCCGTCCCGGCAGGAGTTCCCGGGCCACGTCACCGATGTCTATCTCGGTGACGAGCCGGTAATACTCTCTGACGTTATCCGTTCCGCCCATACTCATTCGGCCTCCGCGACACGGGCGAAATCGGCTTCCGCGTGCTGGGCGGCGTCCAGAAACAGGGGCAGAAAGGTCCGGCGGTCATCCACCTGGCAACGCTTGGCGCAGTTCTGGATGCCCCAATGGTCGCCCAGAACAATGGCGGTGCGCCGGGCGCGGGTCACCCCGGTGTAGAGCAGATTGCGGTGATGCATGAAGGAATGCGCCTTGTGGACCACCACCACGGCGCAGGGGAACTCGGAACCCTGGGTTTTGTGGATGGTGAGCGCATAGGCGAGCTGCAGATCCTGCAGGTCGGGCGAACCCTTCTCCAGTTCCACCGGCATGCCGTCGAAGTCGATGACCAGGGTGCCGTTCGCGAGGACATCGACCACATAGCCGATGGCACCGTTCATCACGTGCAGGTCGTAGTTGTTCCGGGTCTGGATGACCTTGTCGTGCTTGAGAAACGGAGCGCGGCGGCCCATGGCGACCGGCGGCACCTCGGTGTTCCAGAGCTTGCGCTGGATGAGCCGCTGCAGTTCCTCGTTCAGTTCCTTGGTGCCGAGCGGTCCCTTGTGGGTCGGCGTCAGCACCTGCACGTCCTTGATGATGTCGAAACCCAGGGCGTCGAGCCGCTCCAGAAACAGGTCCAGCAGAAACGAGCGTGCCGCCATCGGATCGGTGAACTGATCCACCAGGTACCAATCCCGGCATCCGGTCACCGATGCCTCGCTGGTCTTGCGCACCTCGCCCTTGAGAACGGCGGTGCAGTTCTCCTTGAGGACGCCCGCCTGGCGCACGACCTTGTCGAGGATGACCGTGGGAATGGAGCGTGTCTGGATCAGATCGCGCAGGATGTTTCCCGGTCCCACCGGCGGAAGCTGGTTGTGATCACCGACCAGCAGCACCGTGGTCCGCGACAGGTCGACCGCCTCGAACAGGTGCCAGGCCAGCGGCACGTCGACCATCGAAAACTCGTCGACTACCAGGACGTCAGCATCGATGGGATTCTCCTTGCTGCGCGAGAAACCCTTGCCGTCATAGCCGAGCAGGCGGTGAATGGTGGTGCCGCTGCGACCGCTGACTTCCTCCAGCCGCTTGGCCGCCTTGCCGGTCGGCGCGGCGAGCACGACCTCCAGATCGCTCTCCTCACAGATGGTGTTGATGACCGAGATGGTGTAGCTCTTGCCCGAACCGGCTCCACCCGAGATCAAACTGATGCTGTGTTTGAGGGCCGAGCGCACCGCTTCGAGCTGCTTATCGTTCAGCGTTGATGCGCAGCGCCGAATCAGGGCATCGAGTTTCTTGACGGACTGGAAATGCGGGTTGGGTGTTTCGGCCTGGCCGAACAACGAGGCCAGCTCCCGCTCCATGCGGACGATCTCCGGCAGAGCGACCACGAAACGTCCGCCGTGGGAATCGCAGGAAAGCGCCTGTTCTTCGATGAGCGCGTCGAGGGCGCTCTCGATACGGACCCGGCTGTCCAGGGCATCCATGACCAGCAGCAGATTGGCCTGGTCCACCAGATCCTCGTATTCGATCCAGCAGTGGCCATTGTCCAGGGCTTCCCGAACGCAGAAATTCAACCCGGCCCGGATACGGGGAACGTGGTCCTTGGGGGTGCCCAGCTTGCGGGCAATCTTGTCGACCTTCTTGAAGCCGAATCCCCGGATCTCCCGAATGAGGATATACGGGTCTTCCTTCAGAATATCGAGGCAGTTGCCGCCGAGTCTTTCGACCAGGGTGGTGACCTGATGATGGGTCAGGCCGAAAGCCGAAAGCCAGGCCATGACGGTGTTGACGCTGCGGTTCTTCAGCCATTCGTCACGCAGCCGCTTGGCTGCATCCAGGGGCAGCCGGGCTTTGAGGGCGATGCGCTCAGGGTCACTCAAAAGGGTTTCTTCAAAGGCGTCGCCGAAACTCTCGACGATCAATCTGGCCTTGGCCGGACCAATGCCCTTGATCTCCGGATGGTTGGCCAGATAGTGGATCAGCCCTTCCGGATCGAGTTCGAGGTCGTGCTCCATCCCGTCGACCTTGAACTGACGGCCGTATTTGGGATGGGTGGACCACGACCCGAGCAGGACCACAGGCTGATTTTCCCGGGCGAACAAATTGCCCGCGAACTGGGCTTCCTCACCGGTCGGGGTGAGCAGTCGGCCTGCGGAGAACTTGGGTCCGGCATAGTAAACGCGCTCTATTCTTCCCCGGAGTCGCGCCGGGTTACTCTCATTTCTTTTTGGCATCTCGCGATCCTCCGGTGAAAACGTGTCAGGTACTCCTCGACAAAACGGCAGGCGGCCTGCCGGTCCGAGCAGAAGTAGACGGGGACACCGAAGTCGACGACGATGGAGGCGACCGTTCCGATCAGCGCGTGCGGGTGGGCATCGCTGCGGTAGCGGCCATCGACCAGATCGCGAAAGTTGCACTCGACAACCACACAGGCGGATTCGTAGGCGGAGAGCTTTTCCAGCTCGCGGTGAAACCGCTTGCGCCCCCGGATGACGGTGGAGACGAAATCCGTCAGGGATTTGCGCTCCACCGCCACCCGTTCTTCGAGGCCGACCAGTGAGTAATCACCGGCGGGCAGCGCCTTGCGAACCGCCGAAACCTTGTCGCTATCGAAGCTGTAGGGCTCCTGTTCGCGGGTGTCGACGACAACGGTGATCCGGTCCATCATCAGAACGGGATCATGTCGTCCATCGCCGCGCCGGGAGCCCCGGCATCGTCGGCCATGACAATGCGACGGTTGAAGTAGATGTTCTCGTTTTCACCGCGAGTGCGTTTGGTCACCTCCAGCTTGATGTTGAGAAGCTGCTCGAGGTGGCCCGGCAGGTCGGAGAGCTTCTGAAGCTGCAGCCCGCAGGTATAGAGGTCCTGCTTGAGCCACTTGATGTTCTCGTTGCTGGCCATGACGTTGTTGCGCCAGAGCAGACGGCCCTTGTGGGTCGGCGCGAGAATGCGCAGAGTCCACTTGAGCATGGGATTGCCCGAGGTCTGGGCGCGGGTCAGTTCGACCCGGTCGACGTTGACCTGGTACTTGCCGTCGGGGACGGCCTCGAACTCACGTTCCTCGACTTCGGCGGTTTCAAAGGCGTCGTCGAACTGCGCCAGGTCGAGGTTGCTGCTGGATTGGTTTTCGTAGTGTTCCATGGTCGGATCTCCTTACTGATGAGGTTTCGCCGCCGCACTCGCGGTCGGCTCCGGCTTCGGCCGGGCGGCACTCGCCGCAGCTCCGGCTGCCGTGTTGTTGAAGGCTTTAACGAAGCTCGAAAAATCGAGGGGGATGACTTCGGGGAGTCGCCCGGTGCGGTCACCAGCGTCGTAGTTGGGACTGGGCTTGGTGCGCATCACGCGCTGCCAGACCGGCTTGCCGTCGTCGCCGGTTTTCATGTCCAGATCGCAGAACAGGATCAGATCCACCAGGCCGGTGACCAGCTTCCGCGCCTTTTCCGGCAGCGTCGGCACGATGCGGGTGTGTTTGCCGGTCCGGGTCTCAATGTCCCGCTCCTGGGAGTGGGAGATCAGGATCAGCCCGTAGGGCAGGAAGGCCAGCTTGTTGATGACGCGCTGGAACTCGTTGTTGATCAGCGCGTAGCCCTTGCCGTAGCCCAGGTCGGATTCGTGCTCGATCTTGAATTTCTTGCAGACGTAGTCCGAGCACATCTTGTAGGCGTTATCCACCGTGTCGACGACGATGGTCTTGAACTCATGCTTGCCCTCGGCGATCTCGGCGCAGGCCTGCAGAAGGTCGTCCCAGCAGGTGATCGGGGTCTGGAACACCTCCAGGGCGTTCAGGCCCGGCTCGGTCGCCAGGAACAGTGCGTCATCGGCCTTGGAGCACCAGGTGCTCTTGCCGATCTTGCTCGGGCCGTACACCAGGGCGGTGAGGTCCGAGAGCGTGTGTTTGGGTTTGCTTTTGGTCTTGGGAAGCATGGCTTCGTCTCCTTATGGTTGGGATTTCAAAACACCGGAGCGGCGTCTTCACCGGCTCCGTCCCGCAGCTCTTCGTGCGGGGCGATCCGTTGGAAATGGTTTTCAATGACGTTGGGGTTGCCGCCCGAGCGGCAGAGCTGGAAGTAGGCGCAGGGCCTTCCGTACTGGAAGCAGTAGCTGGTGTTGCGGTAGAAGGTGTCGCGCCGACGGGCGTCGAGCATGGCCTTGGAGAGTTCCCACAGCTCCGCCCGCAGTTCCTCTAACTGGTCGCGGGAGATGTAGAGCACCTCGCGATGGAACATTCCCGGCTCGAGGTACTTCTCCTGGAGCCGTTGCTGGAAGGTGTCGTCGTCCTCCGGCAGCTTGCGCTTGGCGCTGCTCTTGCCGGTTTTCGACTTGGCGATCAGCTCCGCCCGGCGGGCCTCGAACTCGGCTTCGGTCTCACCCTTGCCCTGGCGCAGCTTGGCCTTGACCAGGACGTTGTAGATGATGCCGCTGACCGTGATGCCGAGGGTCTGCTCCAGGTACCAGGCGTAGAGGATGATCTGGAAGTCGGTCCACAGCCGTTCCAGGTAACTGGCGTCGATCTGTGAAGCGGTTTTGTGTTCCAGCAGGAAATACTGACCATCTTGACGGACGATGCCGTCCACCTTTCCGGCGAGAATGAAACTGCGCGAGGTCGCGCCTGTCGCCGGGTTGACGATGGGACCTTCGAAGGTCTTTTCGAGCGCGACGACCTCGAATTCTTCGGCCGGGTAGTGTTCCGCATAGGCGCTCATCATGGCTCGGGCGAGATGCCAGTCGGCCTGTTGATGATCGTCCTGCGCCCGGTTCGGATATGTCCGGTCGATGTGGTCGAGGACCTTGGCCAGATCCCGCTCGCCGTGCCAGCACTCCAGGCAGTCGTGAATGACCGAGCCGAAGGCCAGATTAGGGTCACGCTCGAGCGGCACCAGCTCGTCGATGTAGCGCCACTTGCAGGCCATGCGGCAGTTGCGGAACAGCCGCCACATGGAATAGGTGGTGGTCATCAGCTCGCTCATACCGCCACCCCCGCTGTAGCGGCGGCGGGCGCTGCGCGATGCTTGGAGGCGCAGGCGCAGCCCGACGGCTGGGTTCGTTCGATCAGGACCGAGCGTTCGCCGTATTCCTTGGTGGCGAAGCCGGTGAAGATGCGGGCGAGATCACTGCCGACATCGGTGGAGGCGTCGATCACGCAGGTGCGTCGGGCCTTGTCCAAATTGAACCGGCTCTCCATCCGCACACGGGAACGGCCATGCAGGCTTTCGACGGCCAGCATCGCCAGCATGAAAGTGTCTTCCAGTTCCTGGGCCGGGACCGACTCGTCAAAACGGTACTTGTAGGTGTCGTGAGTCATGGTTGAACTCCTCTTTCGTTCAGGTTCAGATTTCCGAGGCCCCGGATAGCCGCACCATGCGGCACGGTGCTTACTTACCGGAGCCGGAGCCGATGCGTCGGAGATCACAGGTAGTCCTCGAGCCCGGCCTCGCGGAACGCGTCCCGCAGCTTGCTCAGCCGGTCGTAGAGGGTGGTTCTGGGAATGCCCATCTCCCGGGCGACCTCGGCCATGGTGCTGTCGTGCAGGCGCACGCACAGATCCCGGAGCTCTTCCGGCAGCGAGGCGATGGCCCGGTCGAGATCCATGCGGATCTCATGGGCGAGACGCTCCCTTGTCTCGCGGTTGCCGCCTCCCAGAGAGCCTTCGCTGTCCAGGAAGTCGATCCGCTCGGTGGTGTCGCCTTCACCGTTGTCGAGGGGTTCGTTGAGTGACGTTTGGCAGAGCCGCCAGTCCCGGCATTGGGCGAACCGGGCCTCCAGAATGGTGGAGATGTGACGTTCGACGATCCGGGCCATGAAGGTGGTCTTCTTGGCCTTGGCGGGATTGAAATGCCGCATCCGCTGCAGCAGATCGATCATCAGTTCCTGTTCGAGGTCGGGTCTGTCGTCCTCGGTGAATCCGGCCTTGCCTACGAGTTGACGTGCTTTGTGCCGAATGAGGTCGGCGGCATACTTGTCGATGCCGTCGTAAGAATTTTGTGAAACCATCGGGGCCTCCTCGGAGCGAGGAGGAGGTCCGCGTGGGTGTCGGCACGGGCCAGATCACAGGACAAAGCTGTCGCGTGGGCGAAGGGGTCGCAGGTACGCCGCCAATTGCCGTATTCGGCTCGGCGACACCCACAACAGCCTCCGCCATGCGTCCAGCTTGTTGTCCAGTGTCTAAGGGTTCAGGTCGTTACGTGTTCAGGCTGCCCGTTCCTCGATGCGCATCAGGAACGGGAGACCGTGCTTGATCTCGAGCAGGCAGACTTTTCCGCTGCCCATCTGCGCGAGGTGCTCCAGCAGCGTCACGACCTCTTGCTTGAGGATGAAGTCATCCTGGTCGCGCTCGGGCCGGGGACCGCTCTGTCCGCCCAGCTTGATCTCGCGCTCGATGACCGTGTCAGGGGTGAGTTCCGGCTCGCCGTCGCGGACCGGAATGTTGGTGATGCGGCCGAAGTTGATGTCCTGCATCAACTCGATGAGTCGCCGCTTCGGTGGGGTGAGGTGTGCTTTGCTTGTCTGGTTCATGCCGAACCTCCTTCATTTCTGGACCGACCGGGAGACAGGTCCGGCATGAATTTCCCGGGTGGCGGTCGTGAACTTTTTGTGTTCACCAGACCTGTCACCCTGCTTTGGCGAATTTTCGTTGCGACCCCGAAAAACGCCCTGGCTCAAGGAGGAGGAAAGCCCGTAAGGCTCTGATTGGTGGTGGATTTACAGAGGAAAACTTTTTTAACTTTTTTTGCCCGGCCCCAGTGAAATTTCACCGGGCGGGCCTCCAAGACGCAAAAAGCCCCGATCCAGAATCCTGAATCGGGGCTTTAGTTTTGCCTGGTAATGAAGGGTGGTCAGTAGACCTCAGCACCTTCCGGGAGGATGCGGAACTTACACCGGTAGGTCTTGGTGTCCTTGACCCATTCGATGGGATCGTCATCGAGCCGGAAGAATTCCCGCAGGTGCTTCGACAACTCTTGCTTCTGTTTCTTCAGTTTGTCCGACGCGTATCGGCTGCGCCAGTCGATCTCGCCACGGGAGTTGGCAAACCCCTCAAGCAATTTCCATTGCTCGGTAGGATTGCCATTCTTCCTGCTCGCCATTCCCATTTGCGTATAAGTGTATCGACCGCTCTGATCTCCCGCCCATATTGTGACGGTATGGCCATCACGGAATTGAATCTTGATTTGTGGCCATGTGGTGCCCGGCGGTGTCGGGAAAAACACTGTGCCGCCTGAATCCGGCTCAGGCACCTGGCCCATAAGGGGCGCGAATATCTCAGTCTTGTCCCGACGGGTCAAGAATCGTGGGGCATCACCCAGGTACAGATCTTCGTTCAGCGCAATGAAAAGGCTGCCTTTCTGCGCCAGCAGTGTTTCAACTACAGGACTCAGATGAAGGCGAGTGGGCGCGATTAGGACAAAGGGTTTGGGGGTCGAAAGGCATAATGATCGGACGACCTCGGTCAGCGCATCCTTGCTGTCCTGCATCGTCAGCACAACCGGAAAGTCCATCCCCGCCGTGGGTATGAAATCGCCCAGTCTCCATGTGTAGGGCAGGCCATCGAGTTTCGAGTCTCGGTGTTCTATTCCCAAGGCCTCGCAGATAGCGCCATTGATGGCTGACTGCTTGAGCCGGTAGATCAGGGTCTGCTTTGTGGTGAGTTGGACGGCTGTATATTCCTTTTCATTGCAGATGGCCCGGATGTTGGTCTTCGCATGGGTGACAACACTCCGTGGGCATCCGAGGCCACATTCCGTTGGGCAATCCACGGCGGTCGCGTGATTCTTGGTCAGTTGAAGGAAGTGATCCCGAAACAACGGGTACCGGTCCCAACCGGAGAGCGCCTTGTCCCAATCGAACAGCGCCGCCGACTTTCCAGGCAATCTCTCCAGATATGCCCAGAAGGGATCACTCATCCGACGCCCCTCCGGCTCCGACAATAAAGCCCCTGAGTCCGAGCCAGCGCTCGATAACCTCGGCATCACCATCCCGCTTGAATTGCGCTCGGTTACCTGAACTCAAGGTGACCGACCTAGGCGTCTTCGAACCGTCGAATTTAATCTGGAAGCTTGCTTTCACGATTTTTCCGCCTGCGGGAAGGGATTTTTCCCGATCACGAAGGGAGGCAAACAGATCCTCTGACCGACGAATCTCGACGTCCTTATGAGCGCCACCCCAAAAGACCTGAACTTCCTTCAGCCTGACATACTCGATGCCATCGACGTCGTCACATAGGAGCGCGTCCTCACCAATTTGCCGCAAAGGTTCCAGGTCAAATCGGCTGCGCTCGTTGAAAAACTCTTCGTCTCCGAACAGGTGGAATCCGAATTTCTTGCGGTAGAGCTCCTTCTCCCCCTTGGTTTCGGCGTTCATTCGGATTTCCCCGATGACGGGGTTGTAGGCAAGCACGTCGAATTTTTCAGGGCGGAAGTATTGGCTGGTGGATTCACCGGCCTCAATGACCGCTTCACGGGCATAGGGCTTACCGTGGCGCACGAGGAACCATGTGTGGCCTTCCTTCGGATAGACGAACACCTTGGAATACTTGCCCCGACGCTTCTTGGAAAACCATTCGTCAAGATCGGCTTCGAGGGCCGCGAGGGTTTCCTCCGATGGCAGCACGAAATCCGGCAGCGGGTTTTTCTTGGTCTTGAAATACTCGAAGGACCTGACGTTCATGAAGAACTGTTCGGCGTGTACCTTCTCGATGATTTCCCGGTCAGCCATCCAGACCTGGATCGCCAAGTCTGCCGGTGCGGCGTTTTCCCCGATCTCCACGTCGATGTCCGTTCCAGCGATCTCATCCTGAATGGAATCAAAACCCTCGGGGGTCGAGACTTCATTGACATAAAACAGCGCCTCGGCGAGATCATCCGGGGTCGTACTGTCTGGCGTCAGCAAAAGGTGGCTGAGGGCGTTGTAGTCCAGTCCATCTTCCTGCTGAACTGGTGGCAACTCTACGCCGCGAGCTGAAAAATAGGCGGCATGAGGCTCCAGAAAGGCAATGAGATGCTTCCTGTCGATTCGCCGGAGCATCTCCGGCTTCGAAAAGCGGCGTAGGTTGAAAGTTGCCATCAAATACTCCTGTCGTTTTGTCGTTATTCGTCCATGTCTGTCTCGGTTAATTCCGTTTCCATCCAACGACCTTGCCTAAAACTCGAAGGTCATCCTCCGGCCTGATCCGGATCTTTCTTACCTCCGGGTTCTCGGGCACCAATTCGATGAGCTCGTCTTTGATTTTCAGCCGTTTGACGGTCGCCTCGTTGTTGAGCAGCGCTACAACGATGTCACCATCCTCGGCGATGGGCTGCTGCCGCACGATGATCAAATCGCCATCGTTGATACCGGCACCGATCATGCTGTCACCCACCGCACGGAGTGCGAAGTGCTGTCCGGAACGAACGACGTCCGACTCGACCAGCACTTGGCCGGTGATGTTCTCCTCGGCCAGGATGGGATGGCCAGCCGCCACCATACCCACAACAGGTACTGAAACCAGAGAGGCAGCCATCTCGCTGGGGCGACGGGCGACGGCAATGCCTCGCGACTTCCCGTCCTCCCGCTTCAGGTATCCCTTGCGCACAAGTTGATTGATTCGGTCGTGGGCACTCGCCGGGCTGATTTCAAAGATCTCGCTCAGTTCCTTCACCGTTGGAGGGAAGCCCTTGGCATCGACGAAACGACATATCGCTTCGAGCGTTTTCCGCTGCAACGGCGTTATCTCATCCGTTTTCGCTTTGCCCATGGCGTCTCCATTTCTGTTGAAAGACAAAAAGGCGCGATGCGCCAGCAAACCCTAATAATATAAACCTGACGCATATCAGGTCAAGAAATAATCTCACACCTGATTTCCGACACTTCCATGAGCCCCTCGGTAAGTAAGGCCTGAAGAAAGCCGGTTTGAAACCGGACGAGCAGTTAGAAACCAGATAACCGACCAGAGGCGGAGCTGAGGCGGTTGTGGGTGCCATCGAACGCGCATCCCGACCGCCACCGTTTTCTGGCATCCACACCATCCAGTCCCCCGGTCCCACCGGAGGTGTTCGATGTTGGATGTACAGGAAATGAATGATGGGCCGGGGACGGATGACCTTGGCGAAAATGGCAAACCCGGCCGCCTGTCGGGTGAGGCGAGGCTCCAGTCAGCCGCCTCCATTCTGGCCACTGCGATCCTGCGCCGAAAGGCCAAAAAAGCATGTGAAGGCAGTGAGTTAGAGATTTTCGAAGATTCTTCCCCTGTGCTCGGAGAAGGACTTGATTCATTGCCGGAACAGAGCATTCATTCATGACAACTCGTCCGGAAACCAAAATAAGGAGTTGAAAATGAATGAGTTACAGAATGTCGCCACGGGCGGCAAGAATCAGGACCGAACCCGAAACTCAGTCCTTCGGCAGATGGCCCTGCTGCAATCCATGTCCCTGGAACAGCTCCGGGAAAAATGGCTCGACCTCTACGGAGAAGAGCCACCCCAGTACAAGAAACAATTCCTCATCAAGCGGCTGGCCTATCGCATCCAGGAGCTTTTCTACGGCGGGCTGTCCGAACAGGCTAAGGTCCATCTCCAGCAGGTCGCCAAGGAGGACCCGGTCGCCACTGTCAATCGACGCATCCCAGAGGAGCGGAAATCTAACGAGGCGATCCTGCCCGGGACCAGACTGGTGCGGGTATGGAACGACCGGCGCTATGAGGTGATCGTCCTTGCCGATGGCTACGAGTTTGAAGGCCGCACCTTCCGGTCACTCAGCGCGGTGGCCAGAGAGATCACCGGGACGCGCTGGAACGGGAAAGTCTTTTTCGGACTGAAGAAGGTTTACGGCAGAAAAGCCGAGGGAGGTTCGGATGCTTGATAACAGCAATGTCGCGCCGGGCAAAAACAAGACCCTGCGCTGCGCCATTTACACCCGCAAGAGTCATGAGGAAGGGCTCGAACAGGAGTTCAACTCGTTGGATGCGCAACGGGAATCGGCGGAACACTATATCGAAGCCCAGAGAATGCGTGGCTGGACGGCTCTGCCGGATCGCTACGACGATGGTGGTTTCTCGGGTGGGAATATGGAGCGTCCGGGGCTGCGTCGCCTGCTGGCGGACATCGATGCCGGGAAGATTGACGTGATCGTGGTCTACAAGGTTGACCGCCTGTCCCGCTCGCTGCTGGACTTCATGAAGATGATCGACCTCTTCAACGAGAAGGGTGTCAGCTTCGTCTCGGTCACCCAGCACTTCAGCACCACCGACCCCACCGGCCGGATGTTTCTCGGCATCCTGATCACCTTCGCCCAGTACGAGCGGGAGGTCATCGCCGAGCGTATCCGGGACAAGGTGGCGGCAGCCAAGCGCCGGGGAAAATACTGCGGTGGCGTGCCCATCCTCGGATACGACGTCGACCGGGATAACAAGAAGCTGCTGGTCAACCCGGATGAAGCCAGGACGGTACAGTACATCTTCCGCCGCTTCATCCAGATCGGCTCGGCCAAGAAACTGGGCCAGGAATTGAACGAACAGGGATACCGCACCAAGGCCTGGACCACCAAGAAAGGTAAGGTGCGCGAGGGCTCCGAATGGAACACCGCCCATATCTACCGGCTGCTGAACAACCGGATCTATATCGGCGAGATCGCCCACAAGGACCGTAGTTACCCTGGTGAGCACGAAGGGATCATCGACCGGGCGACCTGGGACAAGGTTAAGGCCATCCTGGAGGACAACAAACCGGTCAAGGTTTCCATGGCCAGAACCAAAATGGTCGCCCCGCTGAAAGGCGTCATCCGCTGCGGCCACTGCGGATGCGCGATGGGTCCGACCTACGCTCGCAAGAACGGCCGCCACTACACCTATTACATCTGCCAGAAGGACAGCAAGCGGACCGTGAGCCGGTGCCCGCTCAAACGAATTCCCGCCGGGGACATCGAGCAGGCCGTGATTGAGCAGTTGAGCGCGGTGTTTCGCACGCCGACGCTGGTGGCCAAAACCTTCTTCGCGGCCCGGGACATCGAGCAGGCGGAGCGGGAGCGGCTGCTCAAGCAGAAAGCCCAGCTCGAGATGGAGCTGTCGCAGGCGAGGGAGCAGGCACTCGAACTGATGAAACCCGGCAGCGATCAGCCGGGCAAGGCCGAGATGCTCACGACCGTCAACCGCCAGGCGGTCGATCTCTCGAAACAACTGACGCACGTGAGCGAGCGATGCAGAGCCTACCGGGGGAACAGCATCACGGAGCAGGATGTCTCGGAGGCCTTCCAGAATGTCGAGGGCTTCTGGGAAGACCTTTTCCCGGTGGAGCGAAACCGGCTCATCCGCCTCCTGGTGGATAAGGTGGAGATCCGGGAGACCGGAATCAATATGGAGCTGCGCACCAACGGGCTGACAACACTCATCGCCGAGCTGGCTGGTCTGGCCTGCGAAGTCACCGAACGGAGGGTAAGCCGATGAAAATGAAGCCGACCATTACCGTAGCCGACAACGGCAACCTGCAGATCCACATCCCGATGCTGATCCGGCGCATGCGCGGCCGCAAGACGGTCATCGCTCCCCAGGCCCTGGATGGAGATATCCCCGGAGCGCAGGAACCGGTGCAGTCCGCCGTCCTTCAGGCGCTGGGAAGGGCCTTTTCCTGGGCCGACATCCTCGAATCCGGCCAGATCAAGTCCATCAGCGAGCTTGCCCGTACCCTCGACGTCGATGGCTCGTATGTGGCCCGCATCCTCAAGCTAACGACCCTGGCCCCCGACATCGTCGAAGCCCTGATCAACGGCGAGGAACCCAACGGGCTCTCGCTGGCCAAGCTGACCCAGACCTTTCCCGAGGACTGGGCCGAGCAGCGCCGCCAGTTCGGCTTCGCCACCGACTGACGACCGAACCGGAGACCACCACAGAGAGCCGACCATCAGCGTCGGCTCTTTTACTTTAGGGGTGGGAAACCGGAGTTGACCACGCTTCTTTTCATGGGCGAAGCGGGCGATTTCGAAAAAAACGTCCGGTTGCGGCATCGAACGATGACCTAAGACAACCGCCAAAAATGGCAATCAGCCGCAAACCCATATCAATCAAGGATGTAGCTTTCCGGACGAGCTTCGGACTTGGTCCGGAGAAAACAGAGAATCAGGGGCCAAACAGAGAAAGAAAGGCGGGAGGATGGGGAGAATCGATGGTGCGAAGAGGTGCTTTGGAAAGATGTGAAACGGGCGCAAACCCTTTAGAAACAAGGGGAAAAAGAAAACCCGTCACCCCGGAGAATGACCCCAGAGAGACGGGTTTGTCTTTTCTAACTGGTGGAGGCGGGGGGAATCGAACCCCCGTCCGAAAGCTTTCAGCCCAGGCTTCTACATGCTTATCCCTTGCTTGATCTCATCGCCAACGCCCCCAAGGGCAGGGGAGCCAACGACCAGCCTCACATGTTATTTTGGTCGAAGGGCCTATGTGGCCGAACCCTCAACCTATCCCGCTAGTCGACGCTCGGTTCCGGTTCCGCGGGAGAGTACCGGGCGAACGATAGCCTTAAGCGGCTACAGCGTAATTGTAATCGTCTGCGATTACTTTAGTTCCCACCGAATAACGGGTCAGCAGGATCCCGGCATGCTACTCTGAGCGTCAACTACCTCCGTCGAAACCATGTCGCCCCCAAAAACTTCTTTACTAATGATATAGCCTGGCGGAGCCGTCCGCAAGCCGGTCCGAGACATTACGCGTATCATTATGCATTTTAAGGGGTTGACAACTTGTTCCAGATTATGCATATTCGCTGTGGCGCATTATTTGAATCCTGTCCGTTCATCTAATACAAGGAGTGTGAGAGTGGCCCTGACCAAGGATCATATCATCAGCGAGGTCTTCGAGCGCACTCAGCTCCCCAAGAGCCGTTCTCGCGAAGTTGTTGAAACCACGCTGGAAATCATCAAGAACAGCTTGGCTGACAGCGATGATTTACTGATCAGCGGTTTTGGCAAATTTCTGGTCAAGGACAAGCGCGCCCGTCGTGGCCGCAATCCGCAGACCAAGGCCGACATGAAACTTCGGGCCCGCAAGGTGGTGGTGTTCAAGACCTCCGGCGTCCTGCGCAAGCACCTCAACGGCGAAGAGGATTTGTCGGAACAACAATAAGCGCGCTCGTGCGTTGGCCCATCACCGGATCACCCGCCCACGCGGCCGTCTGGCTTTGCCCGTGGGCGGGTTTTTGGGCCGTGGCCGCCCAACCCTCTACCAAACCACCAGAAAAGCTTGCTCAAAGCCCGACGAGCGCAGGCTCGCCTCCAAGCTTTGGGCCTTGTTCAGATCCTGCTCCTTGCCCACCCGCACGCGGTAGAAGCGCTTATCGCCGTGGTCGTAGTTGACCACGTTGACCTCGCCGTATTTGGCGCGCAGGCTGGCGGCCAGACGCCAGGCGTTGCTTTCCTGTGTGAACGCGCCGACCTGCACGGTAAAGGGACCCCAAGGGGCGGAGGAGGGCGAGGGGATCTGGCCGCCGGGCAACTGGTCTTCACGATAGCCCAAAGCCAGGACTTCGACGCTGGCCGTGCCCGGGCCGATCATGTCGATCTCGCGGGCGGCGGCCTTGGAGAGGTCGATCACCCGATCGGAGACGAATGGCCCGCGGTCGTTGATGCGCACCACCGTGGATTTGCCGTTGGATGTGTTGGTCACCTGGACGTAGGTGCCAAACGGCAGCAGTTTGTGGGCGGCGGTCATGGACTCCATGTCGTAGATTTCGCCATTGGACGTGCGCTTGCCGTGAAACTGTCCGCCATACCACGAGGCCACGCCAGTTTCCTTGAAACCGTCGGCGTTGGGCAGTGGGTAGTATGTCTTGCCGAAAACGGTGTATGGCTTGGTGGTGACCCTGTCGGATGGCTTGGTCGGCGGCGGGACGCTGGGGGTCTTGGCGCAGCCTACGAGGGTCAACAGGGCCATGCCGACAAGGCATGCCACGATAATCGCTTTGGGCCAAACAATACCGTTGCGGTGCATCGTTCTTCTCGTTAATGTTGACGCCGATCGTTCGCCTTCTTACCATAGCGCAGTTTTGAAAAAATTCCAAACACGGCCGCCCCGTAAAACACAGGCAGGTAAAACGCCATGCAGTTTGGATTGGCCGATCTGGCCAACATGTGGTCCTGGTTGGAAAACCACCAATTGATTTTGGCGGCCGTGGCGATCGTTGGCGCGTTGGTCGCGGCCAAACTGGTGGACATCGCCTTCAGCAAGGCCTTCACCATCGCATCCAAGCGCACCCAGACCGACCTGGACGACAAGGTCCTCGACACCTTGCATCGCCCGATCCAAGTGGTGGTGCTGCTGATAGCGGGCGATCTGTTGGCCGACGCCCTGCTCAGGGACCACGCCCTGGCCACCAATCTGATTTCCAAGAGCATTTACACGCTGATAGTGGTGTTGTACACCTGGACGCTTTTGCAGATCAGCCGCACGGTTTTCAGGCATTTCACCTATTCGTCGCGGGTGAAGTCCGGCTGGCGGCAGCTTTTGCCGCTGTTCAACAACATCGCCACGCTGCTGATCATTTTGCACGGCGTTTACGTGTTGTTGTCGTTTTGGGGCATCAACGTCACGCCATTGATGGCCTCGGCCGGCATCGCCACGGCCGTGGTGGCCTTGGCCTCAAAGGACACGCTGGCCAACTTTTTCGGCGGCATCAGCATCTTTGTCGATCGGCCATACCAGATCGGCGATTATATAGTATTGGAGACGGGCGAGCGTGGGGAGGTCGTGGCCATAGGCATGCGTAGCACGCGCATCCTCACCCGCGACGACGTGCTGATCTCGGTGCCCAACTGGCCGGCCGATCGCGGCCGCGTCATGCACGAAATCAACAAGAACATCCACGCCGGGTTCAAGCGGGCTGGCATCGACATTCCTTATCCACAGCGCGTGGTTCATCTGCGGCCGGCGCCCGGGGCGTCGCTCGACGATGATGCCGGCGATTAGCGCTATTTCGCGGCGTTTCTGTGGTTGCATTTGCCGAGCCAGGTTCGCATAAGATATATTATGTAAACCAATCCGTGGACAGAGTTCTTTTGGCTTTGCGCGGTCGCCCGGGCCATGGCGGCATACCCCGGCCTTGAGCTTGACTTTGCCGCGCGGAACTGGTATCCCTTTCCAGCAAGAGCCGGCCAACCATCCACCAAGGGCAACAGCAGCATGATCACGCCCGCTTCCCGCCAAGCGCCGAAAATCTGCTACAACGCCGGGCATATCGCCAAGGGCATCGACGCCATTGCCCGTTCGGTGGTGGCCAAACGCCCCGACCCGGACGGCTTGGCCATTATTGGCATCCACACCGGCGGCGACATTTTACTGCGGCGCATCATCCAGGCCATCAGCCGGCGCATCGGCCGCCTGCCCGTGGTGGACGTGGGGCTTTTGGACATCAGCTTCTATCGCGACGACTGGAGCCGCCTGAGCCAAGCGCCCACCGTGCGGGCCACGATCATCCCCTTTGATATCGATGAGCGCCACATCCTGCTGGTCGATGACGTGATCTTCACTGGCCGCACCATCCGCGCCGGCCTGGAGGCCATTTTTTCGCTGGGCCGGCCGGCCTCGGTGGATTTGGCCGTGTTGGTCGACCGTGGCCACCGCGAACTGCCCATCCAGCCCAATTATGTGGGGCTGACCCTGCCCACCCAACTCCAGCAGTCGGTCAACGTGTTTTTGCATGAAGACCCGCAGGCCGACTATGCCTTGCTCGAAGACGCCAAATACAGCGTCTGAGCTTGGTTTGTTAGCGGTCCGAACTAGTGGGAACAATCTTCCCGCCAAGGCTGGGCCGGCAACATCTTCCACGCCGTCACGACCGCGATTCCTTTGATAACTTGATGTAATTGCAAGATATAATCTCCTTAAGCCTTTTGGCATGGCGCTTGCTATATCTTGGGGCAAGTGTGGAGGACCGCGATGCTCAAGGTAGATAACAACCTATTTTTCGCCAACGCGGTGACAGGCAAGGATCGCGCGGAGCAACCGGTTTCCGGCCAGGCGGCAAGCTTTGCTCAATATTTGCAAAGCGCGGTCGAGGAACAATCGTCCGTTCAGGCGGGCGATGTGTCTGGGCTGGATTGTCCGCCCTGTGACGACCGTGGCGACACTCGTGACGCCATTCTGGGCCTCGCTGGCGAGTTGCTGGAAAATATTGAATCTTTTGCCTCGGCCCTCGGTGATGTCAACCGATCGCTGAAGGATGTGGAGCCCATGGTGGGCCAGATGCAGACCCTGGCCGAGCGCCTGAACGCGCTGAACGACGATGGGGCGCTAACCGCGGATTCGGAGCTAAAGGGCCTTTTGTCCGACGTGATTTCCCAGGCCCAGGCCGAGGTCATGAAGTTCCGTCGCGGGGATTACGCCTGATGGCTAACGCCAACGGCGACGCAGCGCCGGAGCGCGAGGATATTTGCCAGGTCTTGGCGCGGATCGTGCGCGCCATCGAGGCGCTCAAGCCAGGCCAGGCGGAGCGAGTGCAGGATCCGCTCAGGCGGAACCTGCTGAAGAAAGCGTGAAAAAACGCCCGTTACGGGCTGAAATATCTTCTTCGGTCCCCTCCGAAGCAAGACGCGGGCGGCTGTAAAGGGTCCCCAACCAAATTTTGCGGTCGCCAACAACACACTCCCTATTGCGGGCAAGTCGACGGGCTTGCCCGCAAGCCTTTTATAGGCTTGTGAAGAAAACAAGACAACGCCGCGACAATATTTATATATTTTGGGCAAGTGCTTCCAGGGCGGCCAGGGTCGCCTCCGCGCCGCCGGGACCGTCAAGATCCAGGCGCAGGTGGGCGGCTGCTTCGTAGAGCGGCCGTCGGGCCGTGAAAAGCCGTTCCAAAGAACCATCGCCCAGGCCGATCACCGCCCGCGTGGGCAGATTGTCGACGCGGGCGGCGATGTTGGCCGGTTGGTCGTGCAGATAAACCACGTGGCCGATGGCCCGCAGATGGCCCATGGCCTTGGCCGAATAGACCGCGCTGCCGCCGGTGGCGACGACATGCCGGCGCAAGTCGGTCAGGCCAAGAATCGTCCTTTCTTCCAGCGCCTTGAACCCCTCTTCGCCCTTTTGCGCGACGATTTGTTGCAGGCCCATGCCGGCGCGTTTTTCCATCAATTCGTCCACGTCCAGAAACGTCCAGCCCAGCCGCGCCGCCAGTCGACGGCCCAGATAGCTTTTGCCCACCCCGGCCATGCCGATCAAGCAGATATTGGCCCGTGGCCCGTGAGCTGGCTCAGTCATTGTCCGTTCCCAACAGCGCCTTGATCCGCCGCCCCAGCAGGCTGTGACGCATGATCGGCTGGGCGTGCTCCACCGCCCGACGCAGCGCCGTGGCCGAACCAACCACCACCACCAGTTTTTTGCCCCTGGTCACCGCCGTGTACAGCAGCGGCCTGTTCAGCAGCACGAAATGCTCGTTGCCCAGGGCCAACACCACCGCCGGATATTCGCTGCCCTGGGATTTATGCACCGTCACCGCGTAGGCCAGGTTCAACTCGGCCGCTTCGGCCAGGCTGTAAGTCACAACCCGTCCGTCGATGGACACCGCCAGTCCTTCGTCGTCGGCTCGCAGCACCTGACCCATGTCGCCGTTGAAAACCTCCAACTCGTAGTTGTTGCGCGACTGCATCACCTTGTCGCCCACGCCCGGCCCCGGCCCCTGGCCGGCAGGGTTGAGGGCCTGACGCAGCAGGCGGTTGAGGTTGTGGCAGCCCATGGCCCCCTTGTGCATGGGGGCCAAGGTCTGGATGTCGTCAATGGGGTCGAAACCATACTTGTTGGGCAGGCGCTTGGCCACCAGGTCGCGGACGAGTTCGGCCGCCCGTTCGGGGTCGGGCTCTTCCAAGAAATAGAAATCAGCCTCCTGGCCTGGCGCGGGCAAAGTGGGCATCCGACCGCCCAGGATGCGGTGGGCGTTTTCGACGATCAGGCTGGCCCGGCCCTGGCGGAATATTTCCGTCAGCCGCCCTACCCTGGCCGCGCCGCTGTCGATGATCTGCCGAAAAAACAGCCCCGGCCCCACCGGCGGCAGTTGGTCGGCGTCGCCCACCAGGACCAAACAGGCCCCGTCGGCCGTGGCCGCCAGCAGATGGGCTCCCAGCCAGATGTCGATCATGCTGGCCTCGTCGACGATGATCAACTGGCCTTCCAATGGCCGATCGGCCCCGCGCAAAAAGCTGTTTTCCTTGGGGCTGAACTCCAAGAGCCGGTGCAGGGTCTGGGCCGGGCGACCGCTGGCCTCGGCCAGGCGTCGGGCCGCTCGCCCGGTGGGCGCGGCCAGGGCCACGTTTTGGCCCATGCGCTGGGCGATGTTGATCAGCGCCCGCACCAGGGTGGTCTTGCCCGTGCCCGGCCCGCCGGTCAGCACGGCCAGAGGCGCGGCCAACAGCGCCCGCAGGGCCTCGGCCTGGCCCGTCGACGGCTCGAAATGCAGGCTACGCCCGGCCCACTCCACGGCCTTGGCCACCCGCTCGGGCGCAAGCAGCCCCCGCCCCCGGCTCAGCCGGGCCACGCTTTGGGCCGCGCTTTGCTCCAAGGCCAACATGCCGGCCAGATAGACCGCCCGTGGGCCAAAGGCTTCCTCGACGACGATGCGGCGCTCTTGATGCAGTCGGGCGAAGGCCGGGCCCAGGGCGGCCTGGGGCAGGCCCAACAGGCCGGCGGCCTGGGGCATGAGTTCGTCGTATGGCAAAAAAACGTGGCCTTCGTCCCCGGCCTGGCGCAGGCTGTAGAGCAGCCCGGCGGCCACCCGCGAGGGGTGGTCGGCGGCCATGCCCAGGCGGCGGGCGATCTGGTCGGCGGTGGCGAAACCAATGCCCCGCACCTCGGCGGCCAGGCGATGGGGTTCGTTTTGCGCCACGGCCAGGGTCTGGTCGCCAAAGCGACGATGGATGCGCATCACCGTGCCCGGCCCCACGCCGTGGCCCTGCAAGAGGATCATGGCCTCGCGCAGCATGCCTTGGCTGATCACGGCCTGGGCGATGCTGGCGGCGCGCTTGGCCCCGACGCCCGGCACGGCGGTCAGGCTGCGCGGGTCGTTGACGATCTTTTCGATGGCGCCCTCGCCCAGCACATCGACGATGCGCCCGGCCATCACCGGCCCCACGCCCTTGACCAGGCCCGAGGCCAGATAGCGCCGCACGCCCTCGGCGTCGCCGGGCTGGGCCAAGTGACACGACTCCACCTCCAATTGCTGGCCGAACTTGGCGTGCAGCACCAGCCGTCCGCTGGCCTCCACTTCCTGGCCCTCGGCCACGCCGGGCATCTTGCCCACCAGCGTCATCAGCCCCGGCTGGCCGGCCACGGCCACCTTGGCCACGGTGTAGGCGTTTTCCGGGTTGTGGAAGGTGATGCGCTCCACCCGGCCGCGCATGGTCGTGTTTGTTTGCTCGCTCACGGCGCGCCGCTCCCGGCGCAGACGGGCCCCAAGGGGCAGCCGTCGGCCACGCAACCAGCCGCCGGAGCGACCTGGGCCAGCTCCCGCGCGGCCAAGGCGTCGGCCATGGGCCCGGCCGCCTGTCTCAGATCCTCCAAGGCCTGGTCCAGTTGGGCGGCCGTGAATTCCAGGTAATGCAACGCGGCCCGTTCGGGGCCAAGGTGGGCCAGCACCGCTCGCGGTGGGGCCATGGCCTGATCCTTGCCGCCGCTCCACAGGGCGGCGGCGTAGATGAGCATCTGTCCATGATATTTGGCCGGGTCCAGCCTTCGGCCCACTTTATAGTCGACGATCAGCCAGCGGCCGTCCTCCATGGGGGCCAGCAGGTCGAATTCGCCGCGCAGCTCCAGGCCCGGTCCGCCGCCTTGCCCAGGCAGGCACAACAGAAATGGCTGTTCGCGAAACACCGTGCAGGGTGGCAGTTGGGCCAGCGCGGCGGCCAGGTCGGTCTGAAAAAAATGCCCGGCCATCAGGCTGGCCTGGGTCAGCAATCCGCCGTCGGCCTTGCCGGCCGCCAGAAGGCTTTCGGTTAGCAGCTCAAGGCCCGCCGCGCCGGCGGCCAAATCCACTTGCTGCAAAAGCATGTGGGCCAGGCTGCCCAGGCGCGCGGCCTGGGCCGGGTCGTCGCCGCCCGTCCCGCCCATTCCCGGCAAAAGCGCCGTGTCCAGGCCCAGGCGCTGGGTCAGGAAAAAGCGTCGCGGGCAGGCCCAGAAATCCTCCACCGCGCTGACCGAGGCCCGCACGGCCGCTGGCCCGAGCGCCGGCCGTATCAGGCAACGTTGGGCGAGCATGCGGCCCTCTTCGGCCAACGGCCCCGCCTCGGCGGGCAAATAGTCGGGCCAAGCCGCGGCCGGGCCCAGGGCCGGGGCGTCGGCAACGGCGTCGCCAACGACGCCCAGATCCACGTGACTGGCCAACTCATCGCCGGCGATGAAGGCGTCGGCCCATTTCTGCCAGGGCCCCGGGCGCTTGCCGGCGCTCATGCACAACACCAGCCGCTCTTGGGCGCGGGTGCAGGCCACGTAAAAGAGCCTGGCCGATTCGGCCTCCTCGATGGCCGTGGCGCGCTGGCTCAGGCGCTGATGGATGGCCGTTTCCAGGCGTTGGCCGCTGGCGAAGTCGATGGGCCGCGGGCTGATCACGCCGTTTTGATCCGGCCCGACCAGGGCCCGTGGCCCGCCGCCGGCCTGGCCCGCCAGATCGGCCAGCACGACTACCGGGAATTGCAGGCCCTTGGCCTGGTGTATCGTCATGATGCGCACGATTTGGCCGTCGTCGCCGG
Source organism: Desulfarculus baarsii DSM 2075 (assembly GCF_000143965.1). GTDB lineage: Bacteria > Desulfobacterota > Desulfarculia > Desulfarculales > Desulfarculaceae > Desulfarculus > Desulfarculus baarsii. The sequence goes on from NC_014365.1 coordinate 2,062,493, forward strand.
CCAGCGGGGCCTGGGCGTCGCCGGGGTCTTGGGCCAGCATGGCCATCAAACGCCGCAGGCAGGCCTCCACGCCGTCGTCGTATTCACGAGCCGTTTCGATCAACTTGCGCAGGTTGGCCGCCTTTTGCTCGCCGGAAGGCAGGCCGGCCAGCACTTGCATGTAGTCGCCGGCCTCGATAACCGCCGTAATCAGCTCGGCCGGGGTCATGCGTCGGGCGCGCGGCCCCAGGTCGGCCAGCAGCCGGCGGGCCATGGACAGGCGCTCGTGTTGCTCGGTCGGCAGCCAATCGGGCAGCGCGCGGCCCTGGGCCAGGGCCTGGGACGGTTTGAGTTGCGGGCCGTGGTGGGCCATGGCCAAGAGGCTCTCGTCGCTGAGGCCCACCAGCGGCGAGCGCAGAAGCGCCGTTACGGCCAGGTCGTCATCGGGCCAGAGCAAGGCCCGCATGGCCATGACCACGTCGGCCACTTCCTGGCAACCGAAAAAGCCTTTGCCTTTGACGGTGCAAAAGTCCAGATCCTGGCGGCGCAGGGCCTCCTCATAGACTCGAACCGCTGTCAGCTTGCGCAGCAAAATGGCGATCTGGCCCGGCCGAACCTGGCCGCCGGCGACGAGCCCGGCCAAGTGGGCGGCCAAGGCCGTGGCCTCCCTGGCTCGGCGTTGCTCGGCGTTTTGATCGTCGCCGCCGCAATGCAAAAGCTCCAGGGCCGGGCCGCCGGAAAAATCGCCCGCCGCCCTGCCCGGCCGCTGGCGATCGTCGTCGCGGAAATCCACGTAGGCATGGGGCGCGTGCTGGCGGTTTTTGCCCTGGGCAAACACCTGATCGAACAAGCGATTGAAAAACTCGACCAGGCGCGGGTCGGAGCGAAAATTGCGGCGTAGCGCGGCCAACACGCCCGGCCCTCCGCCCTCGAAATCGGCCATGGTCTGGTTGTAGAGGCTCACGTCAGCGCCGCGAAAGGCGTAAATCGACTGCTTGCGGTCGCCAACGATCAACAGCAGCGGAGCATCGGGGCCGGGGTCGTCGCTCCCCAGGCCACAGAGCAGGCCCACCAGCGCGCCCTGCACGGGGTTGACGTCCTGAAATTCATCGACCATCAGCGCCCGGAAGCGCCCGCGCAGCGCCGGCAGCAGCTCGGGCCGTTGGCGCAATAAGCGCAGCGCCCCCAGCAACAGATCGTCGAACGACAGCGCGGCCAGGCGGGCGCACTCGGTGGCCACGGCCTGGCTCAGGCGCTCCTGCAGGACGAACAGGTCATCGGCCAGGCCGCCGGCCAGCGGGGCCATGGCCGCCTGGGCAATTTTTGTGGCCTCATTCTTGAGGATGGCCCTGGCGTTGACAATCCGCTCGTCTTTACCGCGATCGCCGCCCAGCATTTTGTGGGCCAGCATGGCCGTGGCAAGATCTGGCTCGGATTGGGCAAGCTTGGGCCGTAGCTCTGGCCATTGCTCAAGAAAAGCCGTCAAATCATTGAAATACTGTGGTGGTTTGGCCTTGTTCTTGGGGGCTACGGCCGCCAGGGCGGTGGCCAGATCACGGGCGGCCTGGTCCATCGAGGCCAAGGCTTTTGGGCCGGCGTCGATCAACTCGGCGTGGGCCTGGGCCGTGGCCCGACGGGCTTGGGCCGTTTCCAGGCCCATGGTGGCCAAGGCCTGGTGCAGGGCGCGCAGCTTGGCCTCGATGTCGTCCATGCCGTGATGCATCAGCAGGCGGCCCAGGGCCGGGTCGTCGTGATCCATGGCTTGGCGCAGCACCTCGGCCACGGCTTCGCTCAGCATTTCATCAAAGGCCTGGCCGTCGAGGATGGCGAAATCCGGGTCCAGGCCCAACAACGAGCCGTATTCGCGCAGCAGCGCCGCGCAAAAACCGTGGATGGTGCTGATCGGCGACCACTCCAGTTGATTGATGATCTCCGCCCAGCGGCCGCCCTCCTTGGCGGCCAGGGCAGCCACGCGGTCCATGACCCGGCCGCGCATCTCGGCGGCGGCCTTTTCGGTGAAGGTGATGGCCACGATCTGGCGCGGGGCCAGGGGTGGCCGCTGGTCGTTGCCGGCCAGCAGGCCCACGTAGGCCTTCACCAGGCAGCTGGTTTTGCCCGCGCCGGCCCCGGCGGTGACGCAGTAGTTTCGTTCCAGCCTGATGATGGATTCGCGCATGCCTATGCTCCGTCGCCCTGCTCGGCTGTCGGGCTGGCCTTGGCCCGGCAGATGGTCCCGAAGTCGCAATGCTCGCAAGCCGCCTTGGCCGGGCTGGCCGACAGCTGGCCGGCGCTGACGCGGGCCCAGAGCGCGGCCACGGCGTTATAGAGGTTTGCGCCGCCATTTTGGGCAATCCTGGCGCGTTCGTCACGGTTTTCGGCGAAAAAGTCGCTGGGAAGTTCTTCTCGTGCCTGAATTATGCCCTTTTCGGGGTTTTTGGTGCAGACGATCTGCCCCAGGGCCACCTCGGCCGGCCGTTGCTTGGCCGCGGCGGCCATATATAGCGGCAGTTGAAAGGCGCTGACAAACCAATGCTCTTGCTTGGCTTGGGGCTTGTAGAGGTCGGGGTTGGCGGCGTGTTTGTAGTCGACAACGCGCAGGGCCTGGCGGCCGTCTTCCTGGCCCGCGTCCAGGCGGTCGAGCACGCCGCCCAGCACCAGGGCCGGGCCATCACCAACATCGAGGCTCAGGCCCCAGTCGTCGATGCGCTCTTCCACGGCCACCGGCCGCCAGCCGCCTTCCAGCGCCGACCACATTCGCTCCAGCGTGGCCGCCAGCAGCTCGCAAACGGCCCGCTTGCGCCAGCTTCGGGCAAACCCGTGGCTGGCCTGGTTTTTCCCGGCCTCGGCCCAGGCCCGCTCCAGACAATCTTCCAGGCGGGCGCGTCGGGCCTCGCGGTCCCAGCGCGGATCAAAGGCCTCGGGCGCGAAAAAGCGGGCCAAGGCGGTGTGGACCATCTGGCCTTCGTCGCGGCCGGCCAGGGCCAAGCCAGGCTCTTCGAGCGCGTCGACGCCCAGCAATCGCCCGAAAAACCAGGCCATGGGACAAGCAGCCATGGCTTCGAGCTGGGTCGGGGCCAGCGTGCGCCATGCCGGCTGGGCCAAAACCTCGGCCAGCAGGGCCTGGGCCTGGGGCGAATGCAACCGGCCACCATATTCATCGGCCAATTCTTGCCTTCGTCCGCCGGGCAGTAGGTCCAGCCACAGCCGGCGGCGTTCGATCGCCGCCAGATCGGCCAAGCGCCGCCAGCGCCGGGCCAAGCCGGCGTCGAGGCCCAGCCAGTGATGCAGCGCCGCCTGGGCCAGATCGGCCCGGCCTCGTCGGCGCAGCAAACCATGGCTCAGGCCGCCCAGTAGGCCTTGGGCGTCCACGGCCGTGGCCAAGCCCGGCGCCTGGCCATAAACGCCGCCCCTGGGTTCGGGCAAACGGCGTTGCAGCAGCCTGGCCGCCTCGCGCAGAAAAAACGCCGGCTCTTGCGAGGCGCCCTGGCCGTCTGCGGCGGCGCAAGAGAGCACCGCCCCGCGTTCGACGCCGGCCAACAACCAGCACAGACGCAGCATCTGTCCGGCGTATTCCTCGTCGTCGGTGCGCCAGACGGGCAGCCCCGCCTTCTGGCCCAGGGCCAGGCGTTCCTGGCTGGAGAGCATGTTGGGCGCTTGCGGCTTTTGAGGAAACTGGCCCAAATCCAGCCCGCCGGCCAAAACGTATTCCAGGCGCAGGCCCATGGCCTGATCCAGGCGCAGCAGCCGCACCCCACCCCGCTGGCCGCCAGGGCCGGGCGCGCTTTGCAGGCGCAAGGCCTGCCGCAGAAGCGACAGCAGCCGTCCCGGCGACATGGCCCGCCCTTGCCTGACCGATTCGGCCGCCCGGCCCAGTTGGGCCAAGGCGTCTTCCAAGGCGGCCAGGGCGGCCAGATCGCGGGCGATAAACTCGGGCCGGCTCGGCTCGGCCAACACCACCGCGCCCAGGTTCAGCTCGGCCAGCAGGGCCAGGGCCGCGCCGACGAAATCCGGCAGTCCTTGGCGTCTGGCCAGCGGTCGCATGCGCTCCATCAGCCAGGCGCAGGCCTTGGCCAGGGCCACGCCCTCCTCGCCGGCCAGGCGGGTCTGGGGCGGCGTCTGGCGGGCGTCGATATAGCCCGCCGCGGCCAGCAGGCTTTCGGCCCGTGGCGCTCGTTCCAGGCCGGCCAAGCGGGCCAGGGCCGGGCCCATGTAGGGTGAATGCCACACGGCCGACAGGGCATGGCGTTCGTAGTCCAGGCCAGGCAGTTCCAACAGGCCCAGCACGGCCAAAACCAACGGAGAGGCGGCCAGAGGGCGCTCGGACCGATAATCAAGCGGCAGTTCCAGGCGCTTGGCCACATCCACGGCCATCTGGCCATAGATGTCAAGCTCGGGGAAAACCACGGCGATGCGCCGGGGGTCCACGCCGCCGGCGGTCAGTTCGGCCGCCCGGCAAAGCAGCGCCTCCACCTCGCCGTAGCGGCCGGCCGCCCGCCACAGCTCCAAGGCCGCTCCGGGGTCGCCAGGGCTTTCCGCACCGCCCAACATGGCCATGGCCAAGCCGGCCAGCGGTCCGTGCCCCGTGCTCATATCCCGCCAGTGAACAAGCAGATTGCCGCCGCCGCGCTCCAGATAGCCGGCCGTGTGCTCCAGCAACGCGGCCATGGGCCCTCGCGCGCCCAGGCCCGGCGTCAGGCAGAACTCCACCGTCACCGGCGCGCAAGTGGACAACCCGCCCAACAGGCGCATATCCAGCGTGCGCAGCCACAACACATCGTGGACCACCACGCCGGCGCATTCATGCAACAAACGCGGCGCTCGGCCATTGTTCATGGCCTGGATCAACGCCGTCAGCCCGTCGGCCTGATCGGCCAAACCCACCTCGGCCAAGGCCAGATTGTAGCGCTCCAACAGGCCGGCCAGGCCTTCGTGGTTCAAGGCCCGCAGATCGGCCGGCCCCAACCCGGCGGCCTTGATCTCCACCAACAGCCGCCACAACCGCCGAGGCAAGCGCCAGCCGGCCCGCAGGCCGCTGAAAGCCTCGGCGTGGTCTGGGTGATCGGCCAACAAGCGTTGGGTCAAAAGCGCGCCGGCCAAGTCGCTGATCTGCCCCGGCGCGTCGGCCTGGTCCAACGATTGCAGCAGGGCCGGCAAAAAATTGTCGAGGGTAAAGGCTGGTTCGGCCAGCAAAAAGCCGCCCGGGGCCAGGCGGGCCTGCTCGGCTTGGGCCTGGGCCAAGGCCTGGCGTCCGGGCCAGATGTGCAGCAAATGGTTCAACGGACCTCCGCGCCCGATTTCAGCGATCACCGACGGCGAGTCTTGCTTTGCCGGCCTCAGGGTTATCTGATACCATGCCTCAAACGTGGAGTAAAACCCTTTGCGGGAGGCCCCGTGTCCGATCTGATCAACTTTCCCGGTGAACCAAGGGCCGTCGCGGCCGATAACGTCATCGCCGACAAGCCAATGCGCCTGCGCTGGGGCGATTGGCGCACGCACAAGGTGTTGCAGGCGCACGTGGGCGCGGCGGCGGCTTACGAGGATCAGCGGCGGGAGTTTCTGAGCCGGGGGCAGAGCCCGGCCGCCCAGATGCCGCCGGGCTTCGAGCTGGACGGCGGCGAAAAGGACACGGCGCTGGCTCTGCTGCGTTTTCGTGGCGACGAAGGCAAGCAGCGCCGCCTGATGCTCTTGGCCGTGCTGACCGAGGCCCTGATCAGCGTGCCCTGCGCCATCTTGCGCACCGACCTGATCCGGCGGGTGTATCAACAGGTCGGCGAGCTTTCGCGCGAGTTGGGCCACCGCTGGAGCGGCGACTGTCAGCGGCTTTTGCCGCCGCTCAACGAAGACGCCCACGAGCCGGATTTCTTGGCCAAAGCCCTGATCAACATCGACAATCTGCGGGAATTTTTCGACACCGCCACCCGCATAGCCGACGAACGCTACCAGAAAATGGCCAAAAGCTACGTCTTTTACTACCCGCGCGGTTTCTCGGCCTGAGTTCTAGAAATTGCGCCAGCGCGGCCGGCACAGCAGCTCCGGCCGCCGGCGCGGGTCGTGCTCCAGGCCCAGCAGCCAGGCCCGCGCGCCCTTGGCGATAACCCCCACCTGCCCGCCCAGGCCCATCAGCCGGGCGGCGCGGCTGGTGGCCGCGTCGAATATCGTCTCCGAAGGCACGCCGGCCTCGATCCACAGATCTATTTCGCGCCGGACAGCCAGCAGATGCGGCAGGCCATAGGAGCCGGCGTCGGTGCCCAGCACCAACTCCACGCCCAGGGCGTGACCGCGCGGGAGGTCTTTCATCTGGCGGTGGGCGATACGGCGCAGGTTGTCGATGGTCGCCTGATCGTGACGGCCGTCCTGGTCCTCGGCGTGGGTGACGATGGGCGCCACCGTGGGTAGCCAACTGACGCCGCGTTCGGCCATGGCCTCCCAGGTCGGCTCATTCAGAAAAAAGCCGTGCTCCACCGAACGCGCGCCGCAGGCCACCGCCCGGCTGACGGCGGCCACGCCGCTGGCGTGAACGGCCACCGTTAGCCCGGCCTCGCGGGCCACAGCCGTCACCGCGCGCAGTTGGGCCTCGCCGACGGCGTCGGGGTGCTCCACCTGGCCGGGATACTCGAAGCTAAGTAGCCCCGAGACAAAGACCTTGAGCAGATCGACGCCGGCGGCCACGGCACGTCGGGCAGCTTGGGCGAAATCGTCCGGCGTTTGCAGCTTGTGGGCCAGCCAGCATGACCCCGGCCCTTTGACGCCCAACCCCGGCCCCGAGGCCACCACCAGCGGGGCCTTGTCGGGCCGACCGCCGGGCGTTGGGTCCACCGGCCGCACGCCCAGGTCGCGCACGGCGACCACGCCGGCCTGGTGAAATTCGTCCAGGCTGCGCTCCAATGTGGAGCGCATCAGCAGGTGCACGTGGGCGTCCAGAGGCGCGGGCGAAAGCCACAGGCCGGGCAGATCCAGGCGCGGGCAGTCGGCGGCGGCCAGGGCTTCGTGCCCCAGGGCGGCCACGCGGCCATCACGCACCAACACGGCCGGCGGCTGATCGGCCGTCGTCTCGGCCCCGGCCAGGCCGGCGGCGACAAGGCAGATCGGACCTTTGGCCGGTGGTTCGCCCTCAGCGGGCAAGGCGCAACGCCAGGCCGGCCACGAGCTGGCCGTATTGATCGCATTCGGCCAGGGCGCGCTCGTCGGGCTCACCGATGGCCAGCGGGCCGAAGTGGCCGCCCTTGCGCGAACCCTGCACGACCATGCCGTGGATCATCAGCCCGGCCAGCAGGCTGATCATGGTTAGTTCGCCGCCGCCGCCGATGCCGCCGGTGCTGCAAAAGACCCCGCCGGCCTTGCCGGTCAACTCGCCCTTGCCGAAGAGCTTGATGGATTTGTCGATGAAGCTTTTCATCTCGGCGGCCATCACGCCGAAATAGCACGGCGAGCCCAGGATGACGCCGTCGTATTGGGCCAGGCTTTCGACCGAGATGTCGGTGACTTTCCTCACCTCGACCTGGCAGCCGGCCTCGGTCGCGGCCTGGCTGATGCGTTGGGCCATCTTGCGGGTGTTGCCGCCGTGAGAATAGTATGCCACCAAGATGCTTGGCATGACATAATCTCCTTGTTGCAATGCGTTGGCTATTATTCTTCGCTAAACTCGGCGGCGGGCAAGGCCCGTTGGTCGTCTTCGGGCGGCAATTGGGTCAGGTGCATGGCCCCCAACAGGTTTTGCGTGGACGAGACGCGAACCATGCCGTTTACCACGCCGCCCAACTCGATCGACAGCGACTTGCAGGTCAGTTCGCCATGGACCCAGCCCTGGCTTTTGACGATGACCCGGTTGCCCACCACGTTGCCTTCCACGCCGCCCTCGATGATCATCAGGTCGTCGGAAAACAGGTCGCCGTGGATGTAGGTGCCCGCGGCCAGAATGGTCATTTTGTTGCCGCCGCCCAAATTAATTTCCTCCCAGGTCCAGTCCCACCTCACCGATGGGTTGTTCCCGCCGCAAGACCACCAATCTGAACTGACGCTGGCCGTTGGCGACCAAACGCCGCACCGGTTCGGACGCCGGGTCCACGGCGCGGCCGTCCAGGGAAATTTTGCCGCCGCCATCGTCGTAGAGGGCCAGGGAAAGGTTGCCTTCCGGGGCGACGTTGGTTTTCAGGTCGATGATTTCGATGCGCTGGCCACCGGCCGATCGAATGGTTTCGCCGTTGTAATAGACCATCTTGGGCCCGGGGCCATTGCTGACGACCAGGTAATCCAGCGCGGCCGGCGCCACCTCCACGCCGATCTCGCCGATGGGCGCGCCATTTTGGGTCGCCACCACCCGATAGCATTCCAGCCCGGCCGGGCTGGCCTTGGCGCACGAGGAAAAGCGTGGCAGCAGATCCCTGGTCGTGTCGATGAGATGGCCCCGGTCCTCGCCGGCGTTGCGGCCCTTGGCCGGGACAAAGCCCTTGAAATTGACCTCGATGCTGCGTTGGTCGTCAAGGTTGCTGATCAGGTCGACGATCTGCAATTTGTCGCCGCGCACCAGGCGCAACGTTTCGCCGGCGGCCAGCAGGCGGCGTTCGTCCTGGGTCTGCACCAGGAAGTAGAGGCGCTTGGCGCGCAAAACCGCGGCCTTGGGCTCGGCCGTCTCGACCAGCAGGCTGATCCGGCCGATCTCCTGGTGATCCTTGCGCACGACGATCTTGGTGTTTTTGTTGACGGCGAAGGCCTGGCGCATGTCGTTGACGGAGCCCAGGCCCAGGATGTCGCAGGATAAGCCCCGCTCGCAGTCGGCTTCGATGTGCATGACGTTGACGCTGTCGCCGGCGTTGACGCGCAAGGCGTCGCCTGGCGAGACCACCACCGGCAACTGGTCGTTGACGCCCACCACCAGGTAGCGCAGATTGGGCTTGCCCAAATAAACGCCCGGATTCATCGGCGTGATGCCCATATCTTCCATGAAGGCGTTGATGACCAGTTTGTGCAGGCCGATCTTTTGGGCCACGTCGGGCAAGGATTTGCTGGTCTCGACGCCAAAGGCCGGGATGTGGCGCTGGGTGAGGGCGTAATAAGTGGCGCTGCGGCGCTGTTCCTTGTGGTGGCTGTCGCGCGACAGCGTGCGGTGGTTATTGAATAGGAACTTGAGTTTAGCGTCTTTTATCAACGGGTTGACCCGCCGCAGCACCCGCTCGGCAATGGTTTGCAGCTCGATGACCTGGCCATTGGGCGTGACGTAGCGATCGGCGTCGGCGATGATGGATTGGCCGAAGCGCATGGGGTTGGCCATGGGCCCTTCCCAGGTTGGGCGAAAGAATCCGCTGCCTTCGTGCAGGTTGAGCAGCAAATCGCTTTCGGCGATCAGGCCTTTGAGCACGTTGATGATCTTGGCGTGGCGCTTGGCCGTGACCTGGTCGGCGAACTGGCGGTTCATGTCGCCATCGGGACCGCGATGGCGCAGGATGATCGAATAAAAGTTGGCTCTGGGCACCACGATCAGGTTGCCCTTGGCCAGGTTGATGTCGGCGTAGAGGTCGGCGCTGAGGAAGCCCCCCGGCTCGTCACCCTGGATGCCGCCGATGATCATCAGCGTCTTGCCGGCGACCTGGCCATAAACACGATACACGCTGAGTTCATCGGGCGTGTCGGCGAAAAACACCTGGTGATGCCGGCTGGGCCGCTGTGGTTGGGCGGCCTGCGCCACGGCCGCGACCAGCATGGCGGCCACCAAGGCGCTTATGAGGCCAAGCCTGATCACTCCCCGGATTCCGGCTGGCGTTTTTCGCTGGATGATTCTTGTGGCGCCGAGGTTGCTTGTTCAGGCGCCTCCTGGCCCTGCTTGTCCTCATCCAGGAGCACGGTCTGGGTCAACAGCAATTGACCCCGACGGGAGTAGATAAAGAACTCCAGCCGATCGAATTTGCTGTCGGCGGTGGAAAAGCGCGCGGTGAGCTGGCGATAACGTTGAATGGCGAACGGCGTGGCGCGGCGATAGTTGATGGGCCGGCCAAGGGCGCTCAGGCGCATGGGCGGCCGAGATTCGAGCCACGGCTTGCCGCGGCGCTGGCCGTGAGCCACCACCATGATGTAGCCTTCGGCCCTGTCGCCGTCGTCGAGCTTGTTGGTGATGGCGTAGTTGACGACCATTTCGCCGCCTTCGATCTGCCGTGAAATATTGGACAGAGCGATCACTTCCGATTCGGTGGGATCTTCTTCCTGGGGCGGCTGGGGCGATGGGGTCGGCGTGGGTTCGGCCGCGCTGGCCTTTTGGGCCTGGGCTTCGGCTTTGGCCTTGAGGGCTTCCTCGGCCAAAAGCTCGCGTGTTTCCTGTTCCTGGGAGAGGTATTCCAACCGCTCGGCCCGCAGCATCAGCAGATTGATCTGCTCGCCGTAATCGACCAACAGGCGGCTTTGCTTGTAGAACAAAAAGCCGCCCGCCACCAGGCCGGCGATGAGCAACAGCAAAATCAAACCGATCAGGCCGATGAACCAGGAGCCAAAGCGCAGATTCCGAACCGGCCCGGATTTGCGCACGAGAACGATGTCCAACCCTTGTTTCATGGCCAAAACGATCCCCTCCCTAGATCCCGCCGCAGGCCCGCTAGCGTCTCTGTTGCGACCTTCTGGCCGGCGTGATGGCCCGCCATTGTTCGGATTTTATCCGCCAATCACCCTTGCGCTGAACCAGGGTCATGGTTTTCACACCGACGTCCTTGTGCCAGTCCGACTGATAGTATTGCACGAACTTGACCTTGGCCGTGGAGCCATTGACGTTTATTTTGACGTCTTTGGCCGACACGCGCAAGACCTTGTAAACTTTGTTTAAATAGGCTTTTTTGTTGCGCCACTCGACCTTGTTCATGCCGTCGGAATAAAAGTCGGCGGCATAATAGGACATATAGCGTTTGAGTTTTTTGCCCTCCCAGGCCCCGAGCCAGGCGTTGAGCAGGGCCTTGATTTCCTTTTCGGCCTTGGCTGGCTTTTCGACTTTTGCTGGCGTTGGCCTGGGGCGTTCGGCGGCGCGCACGGGCTTTGCCTTGGCCTCGACGGTGGCGCGCACGGGTTCGTTGGAGGCGGTTTTGGCGCCGCTGGGCGGCAGCCAACTGGCCAGTAATTTTACGCTGGCCGGGTCTTCCAACACCCACTGACTGCGCACCAAGCTCAGCGAATCGAGCGCGTGGCCCTGGAAGTATAGCCTGCGCGAGACAGGCAGGGTCTTGCCGTCACGACCGGCGATTTCCAGGTTGGCCAGGACGATCCATTGGTCTCCCGCCCCCCACAAGGCCGCGCCGGTAACCTTCTGGACGACGCCGCCGGCATGGCCCTTGCCGTCCAGCGCGGTCAACCGATTGGGCAAATCCTGCACGCCATCGAAAACGGGGCATCCTCCCTGTTTGACGGCCAAGGCGTGGCTGGCCGACTCTTGTTCCAAGGCGAAATTGCTGAAACGCAGGCGCTGCAGGAACTGGCAGGCCCGCTCCAGATCGGCCGGCTTGGGCAGTTGAAAGCGGTCCAGCACCAGCACCGGCGTGGACTGGTCCCTGATCATCTGGCTGAGGCGGGCCAGGTCGCGGTTGTCCAGGGTGATGCAACCATTGCTGGACCGAGGCCTGAGGTCGCGGTTGGTGCCATGCAGATAAATGCCGTCGCCCTGGCGCCCGTCGACGCAGTCGATGGCGTTGGGATAGTCCAGGTGCAGGGCCCGGTCGCCAAAGACGGTGACTTTGCGGTCTTCGTAGCGGTGAGTGATGAAATAGACGCCTTCGGGGGTCTTCTGGTCGCCGGACTGGGCCTTGTCGCCCTCCTTCTCGCCGGTGCCGCAGGGGAATTCCCACTGCAAGGCCATGTCGCCTAGGTATTTGAAGACCATGGCCCGTTGCAGGGATTTGTCCACCACGATGATGGCTGGATCGTCGACGCGACCCTGGTAGCAATATATAAAAGATGTGGGCTGTTCGGCCGCCGCGGGTTGCGTCTGGGCCGCGCAAGGCGACGACAAGGCCGCGAGCAAAAACGCCGCCAGCGTGAAAAACAGTCCTTGCAATCTGTGAAGTTGGGGAAAATCTGAGGAAAATCTGTTCCAGATCATCGAGATAGCCCGGATTACATTCGAGTTGAAAAGCTGCATTGTGCCAATGTTGCCAAATAGATGGTGCAGTTCATACCATATGATCACGTCAAATGGAAGAGGCTTTGATTAATTTCACATCAGTGAAATTAACTGGTAGCCCCACTGCCGTCATCAATCGTCCGCGACCCTCAAGTGGCCGAATGGGCCGGCAAAACGAAATGTCATTATGCAGACGTTACCACAACATCAATATCCGGGGCAAATCGCTTCGATCCGGCGGCCGCGCTTTCGGCCGATCCGACCGCGCCACCGGTAAAAAACGGTTGACAGCCCCCCGCGCCGCGTGATAATTTTCGCCACTACTGAATGACACTTCATTCACACAGAGCAGTCTGCCGACCAGGGCTGATTCAAAAGATCCAGGCCCCTCGCTGGCGGCCCAGGCCGCCGCTGGCCGCGGGCCGATGATTTCAAGCTGCCCTTCCAAGGAGGTTTTGCACATGTCCCTCGAAATCAAGAAAGTGGGCGTCATTGGCGCTGGCGTGATGGGTGCGACCATCGCCGCTCACATGGCCAGCGTGGGTCTGCCCACGGTGCTGTTGGACATCGTTCCGTTCAAGATGCCCGACGAATTGGCCAAAAAAGGCGTCAAGGAAGATTCCAAGGCGTTCCGCAATTTCTTCGCGGCCAAAGGCCTCGAAGGCGTCAAGAAGTCCAAGCCCGCCTCCTTCTACACCCCCGATGACGCCGAGTTGGTGAGCATCGGCAACCTGGAGGACGATTTCGACAAGTTGGCTGATTGCGACTGGATCGTCGAGGTCGTCGTCGAGCTGCTCAACATCAAAAAAGACCTGCTTTCGCGCATCGACAAAGTGCGCAAGCCCGGCGCCATCGTCACCACCAACACTAGCGGCATCTCCGTGGCCGCCATGAGCGCCCATCTCAGCGAAGATTTCCAGAAGCACTTCTTTGGCACCCACTACTTCAACCCGCCCCGCTACATGAAGTTGTTCGAGATCATCCCCGGTCCCAAGACCGACCAGGCGGTTCTGGACGACATGGCCAAGTTCGCCGAGGAAAAGCTGGGCAAGGGCGTGGTCTGGGCCAAGGACACCCCCAACTTCATCGCCAACCGCGTGGGCATCTTCGCGGGTAACTACATCAACAAGCTCATCGACGAGATGGACCTGACCTTCGAGGAAGTCGACGCCCTGACCGGCCCGGTCATCGGCCACCCCAAGATGGCTTCCTACAAGCTCAGCGACCTGGTCGGCCTGGACACCTCCGTCCACGTGGCCGACAACGTCTATGAAGGCGCGCCCAACGACGAGCGCCGCGAGATCTTCACCGCCCCGGCGTGGATCAAGAAGATGCTCGAAATGGGCCTGCTGGGCAACAAGACCAAGGCCGGCTTCTACAAGAAGGCCAAGGACGCCAACGGCAAGAAGGTCACCCTGGTTCTCGACCGCAAGACCATGGAGTACCGCGAGCCGATCAAGCCTCAGTTCGAGTCGCTGGACGCCGCCAAGAAGGCCGGTGGCCTGACCGAAAAGATGAAGACCCTCTACTACGGGACCGACAAGGCCGCCGAGTTCAACTTCAAGTCCCAGAGCGAGATCCTGCTCTACGCGGCCAACCGCATCCCCGAGATCGCCGATGACGTGGTCAACATCGACAACGCCATGAAGTGGGGCTTCAACTGGAAGCTCGGCCCCTTCGAGACCTGGGACGCCCTGGGAGTCGAGGAGTCGGCGGCCAAGATGAAGCAGGCCGGTTACAAGATTCCGGCGTGGGTCGAAGAGATGCTGGCCGGCGGCAACAAGACCTTCTACAAGAAGGAAATCGGCAAGCTGCTCTACTATGACCTGGCCAGCAAGTCCTACCAGGATGTGCCCGTCAGCGCCGACATCATTCTGCTGCCCTCGCTCAAAGAGCGCAACAAGGTCGTGGCCAGCAACAGCGAAGCCACCCTCATCGACCTGGGCGACGGCGTGGCCTGCCTCGAATTCCACAGCAAGATGAACGCCCTGGGCGACGACATGGTCAGCATGATCGGCCAGGCCTGCGACATCGTCATGGAAAAGTTCGACGGCATGGTCATCGCCAACCATGGCAACGCCTTCAGCGCCGGCGCCAACATCTTCTTCGTGCTGGTCGGCGCCATGGAGAAGAAGTTCGACCAGATCGAACAGGGCGTCAAGACCCTGCAAGACACCCTGATGAAGATGAAGTACCTGCCCAAGCCGGTGGTGGCTGCGCCCCACGCCATGGCCCTGGGCGGCGGTTGCGAGATCTGCCTGCACTCCGACAAGGTTGTCGGCGCGGCCGAGACCTACGCCGGTCTGGTCGAGGTGGGCGTGGGCCTGCTGCCGGCCGGTGGCGGCACCAAGGAGTTGCTGATCCGCAACACCCACGAGCGCGTCTTCACGGTCGGCAAGGGCGGCTTGGTCTCCAAGGAGATCTGGCTGCTGCCCTTCGTGGCCCGGGCCTTCCAGAACATCGCCACGGCCAAGGTGGGCACCAGCTTCCGCGACGTGCAGAAGGCCGGCATCTTCCGCGACAGCGACGTGATGGTTCCCAACGCCGACTACCGCATCAAGAAGGCCAAGGACATGGTTCTGGCCATGAACCTGGTCGGCTACGAGCCGCCCAAGCCGTTGAACAAGATTCGCGTCATGGGCCGCGACGCCCTGGCGGTGTTCAAGTATGGCCTCTACAACATGAACAAGTCCGGCTACGCCACGCCTTACGACGTGGTGGTGGGCACCGAGGTCGCCCGCGTGCTGACCGGCGGCGACGTGTTGGCCGACACCTTCGTGTCCGAGCAGCACCTGCTGGATCTGGAGCGCGAATCGTTTGTGCGCCTGTGCGGCAACAAGCAGACCCAGGACCGCATGGAGCACATGCTCAAGACCGGCAAGCCCCTGCGCAACTAGGCTTTGTCGGAGGAAAAAGACGGGAGACGGGTCGCCTGGCTGATCATCAACGCTTCGCGCCCGCAACGGCGGCCCCTTCTCCTGTTACACATATATTGCCTGTCAGGTAATTTAGGAGGATTCCAATGAAAGAAGCCGTGATCGTCGCGGCCTGCAGGACCGCCGTCGGACGCGCCCCCCGGGGAACCCTGCGTCACACCCGGCCTGAATACATGGGCTCCGTGGTTCTCCAGGAAGTCATCAAAAGAACCCCCGGCCTGGACCCCAAGGAAATCGACGACGTGGTCATCGGTTGCTCCTTCCCCGAGGCCGAGCAGGGCATGAACATGGCCCGCGTGCTGATCCAGAAGCTGGGTCTGCCCGATGACATCTCCGGCATCACCATCAACCGCTTCTGCTCCTCGGGCCTCAACGCCATCTCCATGGCGGCCGAGCGCATCATGGTCGGCGCGGCCGACGTGATGGTGGCCGGCGGCGTGGAGTCGATGAGCATGGTGCCCATGGGCGGCAACATCATGAGCGTCGAGCCCGAGATCGCCGGCTCCCGCCCCTGGGATCTGGAGGGCATGGGCATGACGGCCGAGAACGTTTCGGCCGACTTCAACGTCTCCCGCGAGGACCAGGACGCCTTTGCCGTCGAGTCCAACAACAAGGCCCTGGCCGCCATCAAGAGCGGCGCGTTCAAGGACGAGATCGTCCCCCTGACCGTGACCAAGCAGCGCCAGAAGGCCAATGGCTCCTTCGAGCTTTATGATGAAATCTTCGACACCGACGAGTGCCCCCGCGGCGCCACCCTGGAGGGCCTGGCCAAACTGAAGCCGGCCTTCAAGGTGGGCGGTTGCGTGACCGCCGGCAACGCCAGCCAGACCAGCGACGGCGCGGCCGCGGTGATGTTGATGAGCAAGGAAAAGGCCAAGGCCCTTGGCCTGAAGCCCATGGCTACCTACCGCGGCTTCGCCGTGGGCGGCGTGCCGGGCAAGTACATGGGCATCGGCCCGGTGAAGGCCATTCCCAAGGCCCTGAAGATCACCGGCCTGAGCCTTTCCGACATCAACCTGATCGAGCTCAACGAGGCCTTCGCGGCCCAGGCCCTCTATTGCATCCGCGAGCTGGGCCTGAACAAAGACCTCATCAACCCCCACGGCGGCGCCATTGCTTTGGGCCACCCCCTGGGTTGCACCGGCGCCAAGCTGACCACCCAGCTGCTCTACGAAATGAACCGTCGTGGCCCCGAGTGCCGTTACGGCCTGGTCTCGATGTGCATCGGCCTGGGCATGGGCGCGGCCGGCATCTTCGAGAAAGAACAGTACTAGCATTCCCGCGCGGGAGGGGGCTCTGTCCCCTCCCGGTGGACAAAAAAAATTGGGCGGATGCGTCGTTTTCGGGGTTCCCGAATTGGCGCTTCCGCCCGATTCTTTGGGGCGTTTGGTTGTGCGTGCCTGGTAACAGCTTGAAATGTCGGACGATAAAAAAAATAGTTTCGACGCGATTTTTTATTAAAGTTTAAGGAACCGGCTGCCGATTAACAATATAGGAAAATTGTAACCAATGGCTTGATACACTAACGTGGCGAAATTCAAATGGTTGATTTCCCCACATATCTACGGCCGGTAGACCTTCGGGTGGACAAGAAGCCACAGGTCCGCCAGAATGGCGGCGAGCAATCATCCGGCCAAACCGCGGCCCAGGCCGCCAGCCACGAGGGCCAGCGTTCCGCCGACAAGGTGCGGTTGCTTTTCCCCCGCATCGCGGCCATGCAAGGCCTGGAAGAAGCGCCCGGCCTTCAAGAGGCCGAGGATGCCTTGGCCCAGCTCCGGGAAGACCTGCCATCCGCCGGGCAGTTGGTCGGGCAGATTCACGAATTCGCCGACCGTCGCCGCATAATCTCCCTGCTGGCTCCGCTGCTCGATTGCTAGCCCCTTTTTTCTTTGGCTTCATAGAGTATAATTTCATCAGGCACAAGCAACGGGAGGACGCCATGATCATCGACGGCATCGCCGCCGGCATCTCGGGCATGAACGCCGCTGTTCGTCGCCTCAACCAGTCAGCCAACAACCTGGCCAACATCTCCACCCCCGGATACGTGCCGAGCCGCGTCGAGCAAGCCGATCTGGCTGGCGGCGGCGTGGCCGTGGTCGGCCAGACCGCCCTGGCCAGCGGGCCAATCGTCAGCACGGGCAACGCCCTGGATCTGGCCATCGACGGGGCGGGCTATTTCGTGTTGCAAGACGCGGACGGCAACGAGCTTTACACCAGGGCCGGCAATTTTTCCCTGAACGCCGATGGCCAGTTGGTCGATCAGACTGGCCGCCTTGTGCAGGCCGAAGGCTTTCAGGCTCCTCAAGGCACGGCGCAGATCCAGGTCGGGGCCGACGGCGTCGTGCAGGCCCTGGGCGCCGACGACGCGGTGCTGGCCGAGGGCCAATTGCAGATAGCCACCTTCGCCAACCCTGGCGGCTTGCGGGCCGTGGGCGGCAACGCCTTCCAAGCCACCGACGCTTCCGGCCCGGCGGTGATCGACGCGGCCGGCCAGCCGGGTTATGGCGCGATAGCCTCTGGCGCGCTGCAGACTTCGGGCACCGACATCGTCAGCGAGATGGTCGGCCAGATCACCGCCCAGCGCTCCTTCGAGGCCAACCTGAAGACCATCCGCACCGGTGACGAAATGCTGGGCACGATCTTGGATATCGTTGGTTGAAACTTGATTCGGTATTTGATTCGCGCTGTTGGGCAGTTTAACGGAGGTTTGTTATCAATGAAGCACTTCATCATGGCGGCACTGTTGATCATCGCCCTCGCGGCGGCCGAGCCTTCCTGGGCCGGGCCGGAAAACCGCTCGCTGAACCCCGGCGGGGCCTGCTGCGCGCCGCCCCGCTTCCAGATTTTCGAAGCGCCCAAGCCCTATGGCGGCTTGATCATGGTAGACACCCAGACCGGCCAGAGTTGGCAGCGCATCAAGATCAACACGCCGGCGGGCATTCGCGTGCGCTGGCTCAAGGTGCCCATGATCGAAGACCTGCCTCAAGGCCAAGTCATTCTCTGGGATTAATCCCGGCCCCGTAAATGCCGCGTCAGTTGGGCCAGGTCGGCGAAGACGCGATGAGCCATGGCCAAGTGATGGGCCGCCAACGTGCTACCCACGGCGTAACACGTCGCGCCGGCGGCCTGGGCCGAGCGAATGCCGGCCGGCGCGTTTTCGATCACCAGGCAAGAACTTGGCCCCAGCCCCAGCTTGGCCGCCGCCCGCAGGTATGGCTCGGGGTGGGGCTTGTGACGCGCAACCTCATCGGCGCTGACAATGCAGGCGAATTGCCCGGCCAGCTCCGCGCCCAGGGCGCCGCGCACCACCTCCAGCCGCGAGCTGGTGACCAGGGCCGTGGGCACGCCCTCGCGCCCCAACCATTCGATCAGCTCCACCGCCGCCGGAAACGGCCTCACATCGGCGGCGCATCGTTCGATGAACATGCGCCGTTGGGCCGCCAGCATGCGTTCCATGGCGGCCCGCAGGGCGGCGGCGTCCGCCATTGCAAGCCGCCCTACCCCGTCGGCCAGTTCCGCCAACACCTCGAAGCCCAGGCAGCCTTCGTTTTGCAGGATGAACTCCAACGAGGCGTCGAAGCCCTCGGCGGCCATGACCTCGCGCCAGCAGGCTGCGTGCTGGACCATGGAGTCCAGCACCACGCCGTCCATGTCCAACAGCACGGCGGCGAAATCGGCCAACCCTTTGTCTGTCCCGCTCATGGTCATCATTGGCCCTTCAACGCTGGCCCTTTCACGCGGCGCGCCAATCCGGCCGCGGGAAAACAAAAGGGCTGGGCCGTCAAGCCCAACCCTTTATTTTCGCTTTGGAGGCGGCGACCGGATTTGAACCGGTGAATAACGGATTTGCAGTCCGCTGCCTTACCACTTGGCTACGCCGCCACAAAGGCTTTTTGTCTTTTGGTTCGCGATGTTATCGAACCTCCAAAACAGGTGCAATCATATATGCGGCGGCCGATCGTGTCAAGCTCTTTAGCGAAAGCTTTGTGACGCAACATGCGCCTGCCTTGGGGCAAGTCGCCTGCTCGTGGCCCCAACCTTCAAGGCGAAAAGGCAACATCCAGGGGCTGGAGCGCGCATGCTAAAATAAAAAGGGCTGGCCCGACCCATGGTGACGCTTGGCCTCGTCGATGCCCCGCGGCCAACCAACGTGATGCGCGCGCCCAACCGCCAATATCCCAAAAAAAAGGCCAGCCCCAAAAAAAAGGCCAGCCCCGGAAGGCTGGCCTCAACGCGCTTGGTGGAGCGGGAGACGGGAGTTGAACCCGCGACTTCAACCTTGGCAAGGTTGCACTCTACCTCTGAGTTACTCCCGCGCGTTACGTGAGCAATATTACAACATTACTCTGGGCTGTCAATACCGGAATCGCGCATTTTTTTCACCGCCGCCAAGCCCAGCGAGCGCTTGAACGAGATGAAATAGGACAGGCCCGACCAAGCGGTCAAAGCCACCGCGACCCACAAAACGACCTGGCCCCAGGCGTGCAAATCGGCCTGGCCCATGGGGCTGGGCAGGATCAGCAAAAACACCGCCAGCATCTGGATGGTGGTCTTGAGCTTGCCCAGATAATCGCTGGGCACCACGAAGCCCTGAGCCGAGGCCAGGGCGCGCATGCCGGTGACGGCTATCTCCCGCCCGATGATCACCACCGTCATCCAGGCCGCGGCCCGGCCCAGGTCGGTCAGCACCACCAAAAGCGAGGCGATGAGCAGTTTGTCCGAGACCGGATCGAGGAACTGGCCCAGCAAGGTCACTTTTTTCAGCTTGCGGGCCAGGATTCCATCGAACAGGTCGGTCAAGCCGGCCACGAAAAACAGCCCCCCCGCCAACCAGGCCGCCGAACGCCCCGGGCGATAGAGCAAAATCAGCATGAAGGGGATCGAACCGATCCGCACCAGGCTGAGCAGATTGGGCAGATTGAACAAGTCTTCGCGGGCTGGCGCCACGACCGCAACCTCTATTCCTTGGCGCGTTTTTCCCAATCGGCCAAAAATGCCTTGAGCCCGATGTCGGTCAATGGATGGGCCAGGAGTTGGTTGATCACCTTCAAGGGGATGGTGCAGACGTCGGCGCCCATCAGCGCGGCCTGGACCACGTGCATGGGGTTGCGCACGCTGGCCACCAGAACCTCGGTATCGAAGGCGTAGTGGTCATAGATGTCGAGGATCTGGCGGATCAGCTCCATGCCGTCGTTGGAGATGTCGTCCAGCCGGCCCACGAAGGGGCTGATGTAGGCCGCGCCGGCCTTGGCCGCCAGCAGGGCCTGCATGGGCGAAAAACACAGCGTGGTGTTGACCTTGATCCCGTCGTCGGCCAGGGCCTTGATGGCCTTGAGCCCTTCGCGGATGATGGGCAGTTTGATGACCACGTTGTCGGCCCAGGCGGCGTATTTCTTGGCTTCGGCGATCATCTCTTTGTGTTCGATGGCCACGCACTCCACGCTGACGGGCCCGGGCACCACGTCCAGGATCTCGCGGATGCATTTCTCGAATGGCTTACCGGTTTTGGCCACCAGCGAGGGGTTGGTGGTCACGCCGTCGAGCACGCCGAGGCTGGCCGCCTCTTTGATTTCGGCGATGTCGGCGGTATCGATGAAGATCTTCATGGCAATCCTCCAGCCATGTTATTAGTAATACAACGCTTATTTTTTAGCGCCCCGTGCGATCAAATATTGATCGCGGCATTTTTCGCAGCAGAAAAACACATCCCGCCCATCAATCCTGGCCCGCACGGCCTCGTTTTTGGGCAGGTATGTCTGGCACTGTGGATCCTGAACCAACTCCTCGATGGCCGGCGTGGCGTTTGGCTCTCGCGGCGCGTGGCCGGCTTTGGCGCGTCGCGGGCCCTGGCCGCCGCCCAGATAGTGGCGGATCAGGCGATAGAGCAGCCACACGCTCAGGGCTATCAGCAGGATTCGGATCAGCCCCACCCGGCCGCCTCCACTTTCTCCGCCTTTTGCGCGGCCAGCTCACGCGGGTCAAGCGCGGCCAGCAACTGGCTGGCGGTGCGCCCGGTCAGCGGGATGATCAGCTCCGGGGCCAGTTGGGCCAGCGGAGCCAACACAAACACCCGCCGCGTCATCTCGGGGTGTGGCACGCGCAGCTCGGGCTGATCGATGACCTCGTCGCCAAACAGCAACAGGTCCAGATCCAGCGTGCGCGGCCCCCAGCGTTCGGCGCGCACGCGGCCGCAAGCTTTTTCGACCGCCAGCAGCCCGGCCAAAAGCGCTCTAGCCGATCCATGATAACGCAGCCGCGCCACGGCGTTGACAAACGGCGGCTGGTCGGTCCTGCCCACCGGCGCGGTGCGATATACCGGCGAAACCATAAGCGATGTCACGCCGGGCAACTCGCGCATGGCCGCCACGCCGGCCACTAGCTGAGCCAGGGGATCGCCGATGTTGGCCCCCAGGCCCACGTAGGCCTCCACGGCCTTGCCAAGCACCGGCCTAGAGCCCCAATCCGGCCAGCCGATCCACGGCCTCTTGCAGCCGGGCCTCGTCGACGGTCAGGGCGAAGCGCACGTAGCCTTCGCCGGCCGAGCCGAAACCCACGCCGGGGGTGGAGACCACGCCGGCCTCTTCCAGCAGCTTGCGACAGAAGTCGGTGCTGGTCTGGCCGGCGGGCACGCCGCACCACACATAAAAGGTGGCCTTGGGCCTCTCGACCTCCAGGCCCAGGCCTTGCAGGCCCTTGACCAGCACCTCGCGGCGTCCGGCGTAGAGCTTGTTCATCTGGGCCACGCAATCCTGGCTGGCGGTCAGGGCGGTGATGCCGGCCAGTTGCACGGCGTCGAAGGCGCCCGAGTCGATCTGGCTCTTGACCTGGCCCAGGCCGGCCACCAACTGGGCGTTGCCCACGGCGAAACCGATGCGCCAGCCCGTCATGTTGTAGGTCTTGGACAGGCTGTGGAACTCGATGCCCACCTCCCGCGCGCCGGCCACCTGCATGAAGCTGGGCGGCCGATAGCCATCGTAGGCCATTTCGGTGTAGGCCGCGTCGGAGACGACAATGATCTCGTGCTTTTTGGCCAGGGCCGCCACCCGCTCGTAAAACTCCAGATCGGCGCAGGCGGCCGTGGGGTTGTTGGGGTAGTTGATGACCATGACCTTGGCTTTTTGCAGCAAGGCCGGGTCCATGGCCGCCAGGTCGGGCAAAAAGCCGTTTTCCTTGCGCAGGGGCATTTCCACCGGCACGCCGCCGGCCAAAATCGTCGAGCCCTTGTAGACCGGATAGGCCGGGCTGGGCGTGAGGACCACGTCGCCGGGGTTGACAAAGGCCAGCGGGAAATGGGCCAGGCCCTCCTTGGAGCCGATCAGGGTGATGACTTCCTGATTGGGGATCAGGTCCACGTCGAAGCGGCGCTTGTACCAGTCGGCAGCCACCTCACGGAATCTGCTCAGGCCCGAATAGGCCGGATACTTGTGTGTGCGCGGGTCTTGGGCCGCGGCGTTGAGGGCCTCGATGATGTGCGGGGGCGTGGGTTGATCGGGGTCACCCACGCCCAGGTCGATTATATCCACGCCACGCGCGCGCACCTGGTCGCGCAGGCGGTCCAGCTCTTGGAAAAGATAAGGCGGAAGCTTTTGCAAACGCTCGGCGCGTTCAATATTCATATACACCTCAATTGCTGACCGGGTTGACAAGGCTGCCGACGCCCTGCACCTCGATGGTCGCCACATCGCCGGCTTGCAGGGGGCCGATGCCCGCCGGCGTGCCGGTGGCGATCACGTCGCCGGCGTTCAGGGTCATCACCTGGCTGATGAACGACACCAGGTTGAATACCGAAAAAATCAGGTCGGACGTATGGCCGTCCTGGCGTTGCTGGCCGTTGACCAGGGTGCGCACGCGCAGGCCGCCGGGCTCGATATCCTGGGCGATGACCGGCCCCAGGGGGCAAAATGTGTCAAAGCCCTTGGCCCGGGTGAATTGGCCGTCTTTTTTTTGCAGATCGCGGGCGGTCACGTCATTAAGGCAAGTGTAGCCGATGACGTGCTCCCTGGCCTGCTTGGGGCTTAGGCCTTTGCAACGCCGGCCGATGACCACGCCCAGTTCGCACTCGTAGTCCACGCGCTGGCTCATGGCCGGCAGCTTGATGGCCTGGTTGGGCCCGATGACCGCCGTGGCCGGCTTGATGAAGAGCATGGGCTCGTCGGGCAGGGCCAGGCCCAGTTCGGCGGCGTGGGCCTTGTAATTGAGGCCCACGGCCACGATCTTGGACGGCCGGCACGGCGCCAGCAGATGCACGTCGTTGAGCGGCAGGATCGTGGCGCCCGGCTTGCCCGCGCCAAAGGGCGATCCATCATAAACCCGCACGATGCCGTGCTTGACCTGGCCAAAAGCCACCTTGCCCTGATAGCCGAAGCGAATCAGGCCCAGCTCGGCGGTGATCACCTCGCTGTTTTTGGGTTGGGTCATTTACTTCAGCCCCAAAACGTCTTGCATGTCGTAGAGCCCGGCCGGTTTGCCGTGCAGCCACAGCGCCGCCCGCACCGCGCCGCCGGCAAAGGTGTCGCGGGAGTGGGCGCGGTGGGTCAGTTCGATGCGCTCGCCCTGGCCGATGAAAAAGACCGTGTGATCGCCAACGATGTCGCCGCCGCGGATGACCGCCACGCCGATCTGATCCTGGGGCCTGGCCCCGACCATGCCGCAACGGCCGTGTTGACAGACGGCGTCGTAGTCCCAGCCCCGGGCGGCGCAGAGCTCCTTGAGCAGGCGCACGGCCGTGCCGCTGGGCGCGTCTTTTTTCTGGTCGTGATGGGCCTCCATCACTTCCAGCGCGTAATTCGGGCCCAGCACCTGGGCGATCTGGCCCACCAGCTTGAACATCAGGTTCATGCCCACGCTCATGTTGGGCGCGAAGACCACCGGCGTTTTGGCGGCCAGCGCGCGCAGGATCTGATCGTGGCTCAGGTCCAGGCCGGTGGTGCCGATGACGCAAGCCTTGCCGGCCTCGGCGCACCAGCCCAGGTTGGCGATGGAGGCCGTCGGCGAGGTGAAGTCGATGAGCACGTCGGACTGGGCCATGGCCTGGGCGATGTCGTCGAAGACCAGGCCCGGCGCGTCGGCCACGCCGCAGACTTCGGCCAGGCTTTTGCCGGCCGAACGATGTCCGGGCGCTTCCAGGCCGGCGACCAAGGCGCCTCCACCGTCGTGCATGATCGCCCTGATGATGGCGTTGCCCATGCGGCCGGCCGCGCCGGCCACTGTGATGCGCGTCATGTGCCGATCCTCCCTACAACAGCCCGTGGGCCCGCAGCGCGGCCGAGAGCTTTTCGCGGGCCGCCGCGCCGATGGGGCACATGGGCAAGCGCATTTCGTCGCTGGGGATACGCCCCACCATGGCCATGGCCGCCTTGATGGGAATGGGGTTGGTCTCCAGGAACATGGCCTTGCACAGGGGCAGCAGCTTGTGGAATCGTTGCTGGCTGAGGGCGATGTCGCCGGCGTTCCAGGCCTCGATGATATCGACGACCTGACGGGGCACGATGTTGTTGACCACGCTGACCACGCCCACGCCGCCGATGGCCAGCACCGGCAAAAGCAGGCCGTCGTCGCCCGAAAGCAGGGCCATCTTGTCGCCGCAGAGGTTGACGATCTCGGCCATCTGGCCCAGATTGCCCGAGGCCTCCTTGACCGCGACCACCTCGGGCAGTTCGGCGATGCGGGCCATGGTGGCCGGCTCGATGTTGACAGCCGTGCGGCCCATGATGTTGTAGGGCACCAGCGGGAACTTGGTGGCCTTGGCGATGGCCTCGAAATGCCGATACAAGCCCTCTTGGGTGGGCTTGTTGTAATATGGCGCGATGAGCAGGGCCGCGTCCGCGCCGACGCCCTTGGCGAACAGGGTCAGTTCGATGGCCTCGGCGGTGTTGTTGGAGCCAGTGCCGGCCACCACCGGCACGCGCTTGGCCACTTGCTCGACCACGGAGCGGATGACCATCCGGTGCTCGTCGTGGCTGAGGGTGGCCGACTCGCCGGTGGTGCCGCAGGGCACGATGCCGTTGGTGCCGTTGGCGATATGAAACTCGACCAGCTCGCGCAAAGTGTCTTCGTCGACCTTGCCGTCGCGGAATGGTGTGACCAGGGCGACAAGCGCTCCCTTGAGCATTGCAGTTCTCCTTATTGGTTGGCCAGCCAGGCGAAGGCCCCCGCCCCGAGAACGCCGTCATAGACGTGATCGGCCGCCCCTTCCAGGCGGACTTGGCGGACGCCGCTTTCGTCCTGGCTAAAATGAATCGTCAATTTCTCGCCGCTTCGCACCGCCACGGTGATCGGCGATTTCAGCCACCCTAGCCGGCCGGCCATCAGGGCCGATGCGACGGCCCCTGTCCCGCAAGCCAGGGTCTCATCCTCCACGCCGCGCTCGTAGGTGCGCACCTCGAGACGGCCATGACGGGCGGCAATGAAGTTAACGTTCGTGCCGGCCGGAGCGAAATGCCGGTGAAAGCGGATCTCGCGGCCCCAGTTCTTGACGTCGGCGCTTGACAGATCATCCACCGGCACGACCGCGTGGGGCACGCCGGTGTTGACGCCGTGGATGGTCATGGTTCGGCCGCCGATCTCCAGGCGCAGGTCGTCGTACCAGCCCGTGGGCGGGGTCAGCTCCAGCGTGACCGTTTGGCGGCCCACCCAGGCGCGGATGGGCCCGGCCAGGGTGTCGAAGATCAGCTCCGGCCCGGCCAGGCCAATGCTGACGGCAAAGCGCGCGGCGCAACGTCCGCCGTTGCCGCACATCTCGGCCGACGAGCCGTCGGCGTTGAAAAAGTCCCAGCGAAAATCGATCTTGCCCAGGGCGGCGTCCACGCGTTGGCTGGGCGAGAGCACGATCAGGCCGTCGGCTCCCACCGAGCGCCGACGACAGCACAGGGCCTTGGCCAGGGCCGGCATCAGCGCCGGCGCGAGGCGGGCCCGGCGGTTGTCGATCAAGATGAAATCATTGCCCGTGCCGGTCATCTTGCAAAACTCGACGCCGGCCAGGGCCGCGAGGGCGGCCGGGTCGGTCATGCCGGTGGCTATATCATCCATGGGGCAAGTTCCTCGCCGCGGCTGAGGTCTTCGATCGATTCGCGTCGGCGCACCACGGCCCATTCCTGACCGCAAACCAGCACCTCGGCGGCCCTGGGCCGCGAATTGTATTGGCTGCTCATGGCGAAACCATAGGCCCCGGCGCTCATGATCGCCAGCAGATCACCCCGGCGCAGCACGGGCAGATCGCGCTCGCGCACCAAAAAGTCGCCGGTCTCGCAGATGCCGCCCACCACGTCGGCCACCAGCCGCTGGCCGTTGCCGGCGTTTTGCGCCACCGGCCGCACGGCGTGGAACGAATCATAAAACGCCGGTCGGATCAGGTCGTTCATGGCCGCGTCCACCACCACAAAGTGCTTGGCTGGGGTGGTTTTGGCGTAGTGGACCCGCGTCAGCAACACGCCGGCCTCGCCCACCAGCCGCCGGCCAGGCTCCAGCACCAGCTTGAGCCCCAGGCCCTCCAAGACAGGTCGCAGGCGGGCGGCGTACTCCCTGGGCGTGGGTGGCGTCTCTTGATTGTATCTTATGCCAATCCCACCGCCCAAGTCGATTATTTCCAGGCGCAGGCCCTCGCGGCGCAGGCGCTGGACCAGGTCGGCCAGGCGTTCCAGGGCGTCGACAAAGGGCGCAACCTCGGTAAGCTGGCTGCCGATGTGGCAAGAGACGCCCTTGACCACCAGATTGGGCAGTCGAGCCGCGTGCAGGTATTGCGCAAAGGCCAGGCCCATGTCCAGGCCGAACTTGTTCTTGGCCAGGCCGGTGGTGATCTTGGGGTGGGTCTTGGCGTCGACGTCGGGATTGACGCGCAGGCTGACCGGGGCCTTCAGGCCCAGGCGGCCGGCGATCTGGTCTAGGACGGTTAGTTCCTGGGCGCTTTCGACATTGAACATCAGAATGCCGGCCTTGAGGGCGGCTTCCAGTTCCCAGTCCAGCTTGCCCACGCCGGAATAGACGATGCGCTCGGCTGGCACGCCGGCGGCCAGGGCCCGGGCCAGTTCGCCGCCGCTGACGATGTCGGCCCCGCCGCCCATGGCCGCGAAGGAACCCAGCACGGCCTTGTTGCTGTTGGCCTTCATGGCGTAGCAGATCAGATGATCCAGGCCGGCGAAGGCCTCTTGAAAGGCCGCGAATTCGGCGCGCATGGCCGACTGGGCGTAGACATAGGTCGGCGTGCCGACGGCCTGGGCGATTTCGGTCAAGCTGACGCCTTCGGCGTGCAAAACGCCGTCTCGATATTCGAACAAATCCATTGAGCCTACCATGATCGAAGCGCCGGGGCAGTTAATATACCCCCGCGGCGAAGGCGCGCCAAGAGGGGCCTCCGCCGCGGAAGTGGGCTTTGCCGATGCGAGCCCGATCGACGCTATGGTTTGTGCAGGACGTCGGCCTCCACGCTCATCTCGCTCCGGTTGCCGCTGGCGTCGATGGCCAGCACCTTGTAGAAGTAGCGCGCGCCGATTTCCACGCCGCTGTCGGTGTAGTAGGTGTCCTTGACCAGTTCGGTGATCTGCACCCAGTTGGCCTCGGCGTCGTCAACGCGGCGGAAGATCAGATAGCCCTGCACGTCGCGATCGGGGCTGGGCCGGAAGTTGACGAACACGCCTTCGGCCTGCGAAACGGCGCTGACGTCGCCCGGCGCTTCCGGCGCCTTGGCGTCCTTGGGCGTCGCGTCCACCCAGTCGCTGAATTCGCCCGGCGCGACCACCCCGCCGATGCCGCGAGCGCTCTGCACCCGATAGGCGTAATTGGCCCCGTTGCGCGCTGTTCTGTCGAGAAACCGCCTGGCTTTGATCGGCACGCTGTTGAGGAGTTTTTCGCCGCTTTCGTCCTTGCGCCAGATCAGATAGCCAATCACGTCGTCGCAGGGCTGGCCGCCGATCAGGGTTGCCACTGGCTGCCAGGCGATGCCGACCCGGCCATCGCCGGGCGTGGCCCACAAGCCGGTGGGCGCGGCCGACGGCTCGACCCTGAGCACCCGCGCCGGCGCGCTTTGGGGGCTTTGCCGGCCGGCGGCGTCGATGAGCACCACGCCGTAAACGGCCTGCATGTTCATGGGCGCCTCGGCGTCAAGATAGGCGAAACGGCCGCCCTTCATCAGGCTGGAGACGCCACCGGCGTCGTCCTTGAGGTCAAAATCGTGATGTTGGCGCAGTTTGGGCGGGCACGGCGGGCAGTCGGGGTCGCCGCCAACCGGCAGGTAGCCATAGTAGAGACGCACGGTTTCGATGGCCAGATCGGGTTTTCCACGCTGGGGCACCGAGAAGCTGACCTCCACGCCGTTGGCCAGCGAGTCGGCCTTCAGGTCCGTGACCTGGGCCGGCGCCACCTCGGAGCGGGGCGTGGGATTGCCCTTTATGCCGCAGCCGACCAGCAAAACCGCCGTCGCCAGGATCACCGAAAGGCCGCCAAATTTCGTCAAGCTTCTGGCCATAAGCGCTTCCTCGCCTCCTTGAGAGCCCGTTCCACGTTCGCCCGGGCGGTCCCCCCGGGGCTGGTTCGCCGGTCCACCGCCCTCTCCGGCTTGAGGGCCTGGTAAACCGTTTGGTCAATATCAACCGCCAGGCCGCCACAGCAGTCCCGCAGCTCGTCCAGGGTCAGATCCTCCAGGCCGCGGTCGCCGGCCTCGGCCAAGCGCACCGCCCGCCCCGTGGCCTCATGAGCCAGCCGGAAGGGCGCGCCCCGTTCGGCCAGATAATCGGCCAACTCGGTGGCGTTCAAAAAACCGCCGCCGACCGCCTGGGCCAGCCGATCGGCGCGCACCGTCAGGTCCGCCAGCATGGGGCTCATCACCCGCAGGCAGTCCATGACGGTGTCGTGGGCGTCGAACACCGGCTCCTTGTCTTCTTGCATGTCTTTGTTGTATGCAAGCGGCAAGCCCTTGAGCACGGTGAGGATGCCGACCAAGTCGCCCAGCACCCGGCCGGTCTTGCCGCGAATCAGCTCGGCCGCGTCGGGATTCTTCTTTTGGGGCATGATCGAGCTGCCCGTGCTGAAGGCGTCCGAAAGCGTGACAAAACCGAATTCGCTGGTCGACCAGATTATCAGTTCCTCGGCCAGGCGCGAAAGATGCACCTGCACCAGTCCTAGCACAAAAATGAACTCGGCGGCAAAGTCTCTGTCGCTGACGGCGTCGAGGGAGTTGGCGAAAACGCCCTCGAAGCCCAGCGCCTCGGCCACCGAGCGCGGGTCCAACGGAAAGGTCGTGCCGGCCAGGGCCGCCGCGCCCAGCGGCGAGATGGCCGCGCGGCCCAGGCAGTCGGCCAAACGGCCGCGATCGCGCCAAGCCATCTCCACGTAGGCCAACAGATGGTGGGCCAACACCACCGGCTGGGCCCGTTGCAGATGGGTGTAGCCGGGCATGATCGAGTCCACGTGTTTTTCGGCCAGCGCGACCAGGGCCCGCTGATATTCGGCCAGGGCCTGGTCCAACTCGCGGCCGGCCTCCAGCACCCAAAGGCGCAGATCGGTGGCCACCTGGTCGTTGCGCGAACGGCCCGTGTGCAGACGGCCGGCCGGCGCGCCGATGATCTGGGCCAGGCGCGACTCCACGTGGGTGTGGATGTCCTCCAGGCTTTGTCGCCAAGCCATCTGGCCGGCCTCGATCTCGGCCAGGACTTGGTCCAGACCGGCCTGGATGGCCGCTTCGTCGGCCGCCGAGATGACGCCCTGGCGGGCCAGCATGGCCGCGTGGGCCTTGGAGCCGGCGATGTCCTGGCGATAGAGCCGCTTGTCGAAGTCGATGGAGGCGTTGATGCGCTCCATCATCTGGTGGGTGTTTTCCGCGAAACGGCCACCCCACAGCTTATGTTGTTTGCTTTCAGCCACCCGCGCGCCTTCTTCCGCTAGTTTGTCACTTCTTGGCCAACTGGTCCAGGGCGTGGCGGATGCGCAGTCGCAGGCCGTTCAAGCGAATGAAGCCCGTGGCGTCGGCCTGATTGTAGACCGTATCGGCCTCGAAGGTGGCGAAATCGGGCCGATAGAGGCTGCCCGGCGAACGCCGGCCGCTGATGGTGACGTTGCCCTTGTAGAGCTTCAGGCGCACCTGCCCGCAAACCGGCGCGGCGGCCTGGTCCATCAACGATTGCAGCAACGCGCGCTCGGGGCTGAACCAGTAGCCATAATAGACCATCTCGGCGTACTTGGGGGCCAGATTATCGCGCAGGCGCAGCACCTCGCGGTCGAGGGTCAGGCTTTCCATGGCCAGGCGGGCCTGGCGCAGGATCGTGCCGCCGGGCGTCTCGTAGACGCCACGGCTCTTCATGCCCACGTAGCGGTTTTCCACCAGATCGACCCGGCCCACGCCGTGCTTGCCGCCCAACTCGTTGAGGCGCGCCAGCATGGCCGCCGGCGAGAGCTTCTGGCCGTCGATGGCCACCGCGTCGCCGGCCTCGAAGTCGAGGGTGATCTCCTCGGCCTGGTCCGGCGCGTCCTTGGGCGAGACGCTCAGCACGTACATATCCTCGGGCGGCTCGGCCCAGGGGTCTTCCAGGATGCCGCCCTCGAAGCTGATGTGCAACAGGTTGCGGTCACTGGAATAGGGCTTGGCTTTGGTCACCGGCACGGGGATGCCGTGCTTTTGGGCGTAGGCGATCAGCGATTCCCGCGAGTTCAGATCCCAGATCCGCCAGGGCGCGATGATGCGCACCTGGGGGGCCAGGGCCTGATAGGCCAGCTCGAAGCGCACCTGGTCGTTGCCCTTGCCGGTGGCGCCGTGGGCCACGGCGTCGGCGTTTTCGGCCAGGGCGATCTCGATCTGGCGCTTGGCGATCAGCGGCCGGGCGATGGAGGTGCCCAGCAGATAAACGCTTTCATAGATGGCGTTGGCCCGGAACATGGGGAAAACGTAATCGCGCGCGAACTCCTCGCGCAGATCGTCGATGAAGACCTTGCTGGCCCCTGTCTTGATGGCCTTTTCGCGCACCGGCTCCAATTCCTCGCCCTGGCCCAGGTCGGCGGCGAAGGCGATGACCTGGCAGTCGTAGGTCTCCTGGAGCCACTTGAGGATGATCGAGGTGTCCAGGCCACCGGAATAGGCCAGGACGATGCTCTTGACGTCGTTTGCCATATTTTCGCTCAACAACACGTTATTGTTAGTCAAAAAAACCTAAGGCCGTGGGCCCAGCAGGGCCTCCATGATCGCCTTTTGCATGTGCAGGCGATTTTCGGCCTCGTCCCAGATGGCCGACTGGGGCCCTTCCATCACCTCGTCGCTGATCTCCTCGCCGCGGTGGGCCGGCAGGCAGTGCAGGACAATGGCCTCCCTGGCCGCCAGCGACATCAGCCGCCCGTCGACCGTGAAGCCGCCAAAGGCCTCGGCCCGGCCCTTGGCCTCGTCCTCCTGGCCCATGGAGGCCCAGACGTCGGTGTTGATCACCGTGGCCCCGCTGGCGGCCTCGTCGGGCTCGCGGGTCAGCAGAATATCGGCGCCCCTGGCCCGGGCCTGGGCCACGATCTCTGGATCGGGGTCGTAGCCCTCGGGGCAGGCCAGGCGCAAGCGCAGCCCCAAAACGGCGGCGGCTTCGATCCACGAATGGGCCATGTTGTTGCCATCGCCGATCCAGGCGTAGACCTGGTCGCGCACCTCGCCTTTGTATTCGGCCACGGTTTGCAGATCGCCCAGCACCTGGCAGGGATGATAACGGTCGGTGAGGGCGTTGATCACCGGAACGTCGCCAAAGCGCGCCAAATCCTCGACCACCTCGTGGCCAAAGGTGCGCACGACAATGCCGTCCACGTAGCGGCTGAGCACCCGGGCCGTGTCGCGCAGAGGCTCGGAACGCGATATCTGGCTATCGCGCGAGGCGATGAACAACGCCTTGCCGCCAAGCTGAAAAACGCCCACCTCGAACGAGACCCTGGTGCGGGTCGAAGGTTTTTCAAAGATCATGGCCACGCTCTTGCCGGCCAGGGGCGTGGGCCGATAGCCGCCCCGCCAGCCGGCCTTGAGTTGCCGGGCCCGTTCGATCAGGCCCAGCACTTCCTGGGCCGTGAGGTCTCTGATGGTCAGCAGATGTTTGGTCGTAAGCTGAATCATTTCCAAATCCAAGCGAATTTAACCGGCCGCGATTTCGCCGGCCGCCAGCATTTCGTCCAGCGCGCCGATCAGCGCGTCGATGTGGGCGTCCTCGATGATCAGCGGCGGCACGAAGCGCAGAATCTTGTCCTGGGTGCAGTTGATGACAAAACCCCGCTGCAGCATCTTTTTGACCACCGTCGCCCCCGGCGTGGGCAAAATCAACGCCCGCATCAGGCCCAGACCCCTGGCCTCCAGCTTGTGGCCGGGGTATTTCTGACAGAGGCCTTCCAGGCCCTTGCGCAGCTTTTTGCCCGCCTGCTGCACCCGCTCCAAGAAGCCGGGCCGCAGTAAAGTCTCCAGCACCACCCGCGCCGCCTCCATGATCAGCGGCCCGGCCCCGAAAGTGGTGGCGTGGCTGCCCGGCTGGAACAGCGCCGCGGCCTCGCTGGTGGCGCAGACCGCGCCCACGGGCAGGCCGTTGCCCAGGCCCTTGGCCAGGGTCATCACGTCGGGTTTGACGCCGAAGTGCTCGTGGGCGAAAAGCTTGCCTGTCCGGCCCAGGCCGGTCTGGATTTCATCAAAGATGAGCATGGTGCCGGTCTTGTCGCACAGCCGCCGCACGGCCGGCAGATAGCCCTCCGGCGGCGGGACCACCCCGCCCTCGCCCAGGATCGGCTCCAGCATCACCGCGCAGACTTTTTCGTCCACCGCCGCGGTGATCGCCTCCAGGTCGCCCCACGGCGCGTATTTGAAGCGGCTGACCAGGGGGTCGTAGCCTTTCTGGATTTTCTCTTGGCCCGTGGCGCTGAGGGTGGCTATGGTCCGGCCGTGGAACGAGCCCTGGATCGTCACCACCTCGTGGGCCCCGTCCTTGAAGGCCTTGCCCCACAGCCGCGAGAGCTTGAGCGCCCCCTCGTTGGCCTCGGCTCCGGAGTTGCAGAAAAACACCCGGTCGGCAAAGGAGTTCTGCACCAGAAGCTCGGCCACCCTGGCCTGGGGCTCGGTGTAGAACAGGTTGCTGACATGCAAAAGCTTTTTGGCCTGGGCGCAGACGGCCTCGGCCACCTCGGGATTGGCGTGACCCAGGCCGCAAACGGCGATGCCGGCCAAAAAGTCGATGTAGCTTTTGCCCTGGTCGTCCCACAGCAGACAGCCCTCACCCCGCACGAAGGTCACCGGGAACCGGCCGTAGGTCTGCATGACGTATTGGTCTATTTTTTCCTGGCTGGTCATATCGTTATCGCTCGCACGTTTATCTGTCGCTAAAAATGGTGCCGACGCCCTGATCGGAGAAGATCTCCAGCAGCAAGGCGTTGGCCACCCTGCCGTCGATGATGTGAGCGCGCTCGACTCCTCGCTCCAGGGCCTGCAAGCAGCAGTTCACCTTGGGGATCATTCCGCCGGTGATGACGCCCTGCCCTTGCAGAAGTTTGGCCTCCTTGGCCGTCAGTTCGTGCAGCAGCTTTCCGCCGGCGTCCATGACGCCGGGGGTGTCGGTCAGCAGAATCAGCTTGCTGGCCCGCAGTCCGGCGGCCACGGCCGAGGCCACCAGATCGGCGTTGATATTAAGCGATTCGCCCTCGGGCCCCACGCCCACCGGCGCGATCACCGGGATGAAATTGCCGTGCTCCAGCGAGTGCAGCACCTGGGGGTTGACCTTGTCGACTTTGCCCACCAGGCCCAGATCGACGATCTCGGGCGGCTGGTCGTGGCCGGTCTCGCGCTGGAGCGTCATGCGGCTGGCCTGGATCAGGCCGCCGTCGTGGCCGTTCAAGCCCACGGCCCGGCCGCCGTTGGCGTTGATCAGCCCGACGATGCCCGTGTTGACCTGGCCCACCAAGACCATCTGCACCACGTTCATCACCTCGGGGCTGGTCACGCGCATGCCGTCGACAAAGCGGCAGTCGATGCTCAGGCGGTCGAGCAACTGGCCGATCTGCGGCCCGCCGCCGTGGACCACCACCGGATAGATGCCCACCGCCCGCAGCAAAATGACGTTGAGGGCGAAACTCTTTTTCAGCGCTTCGTCCTTCATGGCGTGGCCGCCGTATTTGATCACCACCGTCTGGCCGGCGAAACGATTGATGTAGGGCAACGCCTCGATCAGCGTCCGTCCTCTATCCGAAGGGCTGATGGTCGTCATCTTCGCGGCTCCCTACAATATATAACGGCTCAGGTCGGTATCGACGCTGATGGCCTCCAGGCGCTGGCGAACATAGGCGGCGTCCACCGACAGGCGCACGCCCGCCATGTCCGGGGCGTTGAAAGCCACTTCCTCCAAGAGCTTTTCCATCACCGTGTGCAGACGCCTGGCACCGATGTTCTCGGTGGACTGGTTGACCCGGCCGGCGATCTGGGCGATGGCCTCGATGGATTCGGGCAAAAACTCCAGCTCAAGGCCCTCGGTGGCCATCAGCGCCTTGTACTGCGTGGTCAGGGCGTTTTCCGGCTCGGTGAGGATGCGCACGAAGTCCTCGGGCGTCAGCGCCTCCAACTCGACCCTGATCGGAAAACGCCCCTGCAACTCGGGGATCAGGTCCGAGGGCTTGGACATGTGAAAGGCCCCGGCGGCGATGAACAAGATGTGGTCGGTCTTGACCATGCCGTATTTGGTGTTGACCGTCGAGCCCTCAACCAGGGGCAGCAGGTCGCGCTGCACGCCCTCGCGGCTGACGTCGGGCCCCCGGCCGGAGTGCTCGCGGGTGGCGATCTTGTCGATCTCGTCGAGGAAGATCATGCCTTCCTGCTCCACCTTGGCCAGGGCCTCCTCCACCACCTTATCCATGTCGATGAGCTTGGCCGCCTCGGCGTTGGCCAACAGCTCCAAGGCCTCGGGCACCTTGACCTTGCGCCGCTTGGGCTGCTTGGGAAAGACGCTGCCCAGCATCTCGCGCAGGTTCATCTCCAGGTCTTCCATGCCGCCGGCGCTGAAAATCTCGACCATGGGCCCGCTGGGCTTGGCCGCGTCCAGCTCCAGGTCCACGTAACGCTCGCTGAGTTTGCCCTCGCGCAGGAGCTTGCGCAGCTTGGCCCTGGTGGGGTTTTCCTCCGAGTCGCGGACAAGCTCCAGGTGGGACGATTCGTCCAAGTCCTTGCCGTCGTGGGCCAACTGACGCGGCGGCAGCAGGATGTCCAGCAGCCGCTCCTCGGCCAGTTCCTGGGCCTTTTCGCGCACCCGCTCGCGCTCGGCGTTTTTGACCATGTTCACGGCCAGTTCGACCAAGTCGCGGATCATCGACTCCACGTCGCGGCCCATGTAGCCCACCTCGGTGAACTTGCTGGCCTCGACCTTGAAAAAGGGCGCGTCGGCCATCTTGGCCAGCCGCCTGGCGATTTCGGTCTTGCCCACGCCGGTGGGGCCCATCATCAAAATATTTTTGGGCGCGATCTCGTCGCGCAGCTCCTCGGGCACCTGCCGCCGCCGCCAGCGGTTGCGCAGGGCGATGGCCACGGAGCGCTTGGCCTGATCCTGGCCGATGACGTATTTATCCAGCTCGGCCACGATCTGCCGGGGGGTCAGTTGAGCCATTACTAAAGCGCCTCCACCACGATCTGGTGGTTGGTGTAAATGCAAATATCGGCGGCCACATCCATGGCCGCCCGCACGATCCGTTCGGGATCCAGCGGGCTGTGGGCCATCAGGGCCCTGGCCGCGGCCAGGGCGTAGGGCCCGCCGGAGCCGATGGCCGCCACGCCTTCCTCGGGGTCGATCACATCGCCCGAGCCGGAGATGATCAGCAGATGCTCGCGGTCGGCGGCTATGAGCAGGGCCTCCAGACGGCGCAACATCTTGTCGGTGCGCCAGTCCTTGGCCAACTCCACCGCCGCCCGGGGCAACTGGCCCGAGTGGGCCTCCAGCTTGCCTTCCAGGCGCTCGAAGAGCGTGAAGGCGTCGGCCGTGGCCCCGGCGAAACCGGCCAGCACACGGCCGTTGTGCAGCCGCCGCACCTTGCGGGCGGTGGCCTTGACCACGGTCTGGCCCATGGTCACCTGGCCGTCGCCGGCCATGACCACCTTGCCGTCTTTTTTCAGGGCAAGCACTGTCGTCGAACGAACCTCAGCGCTTGGCGTCATCGTCTTCCTCCTGGGCGCTACGGGCCCGGGGATGTGCCTGATCATAGACCTTCAGCAGATGGTCCATGGTCAGGTGCAGATACTTCTGCGTGGTCGACAGGCTGGCGTGGCCCAGCATTTCCTGCACCGAACGCAGATCGGCCCCGCCTTCCAGCAGATGGGTGGCCATGGCGTGGCGCAGGGCGTGGGGACCTATCCTGCGCCCGATGGCCAGGCCGTCCTGGTTGGCCGCCACGATCTTTTGCACGCCGCGGACCGAGAGCCTGCCGCCGGCGTTGTTCAGAAACAAAGCCGCCGCCTCGCCGGCCAACAGCGCCGGCCGCGCGGCCAAATAGCGCTCCAGGGCCTGGGCCGCCTTGGCCCCCACCGGCACGACGCGCTCTTTGCCGCCCTTGCCCTGGCGAACGCGCGCCACGCCCAGGTCCAGGCGCAGGTCGGGGCGATCCAGGGCCACCAGTTCGCCCACCCGCAGGCCCGATGAATATAATAGCTCCAAAACGGCTGCGTCGCGCAGCCGCCGGGCCGTGGCCTTGGCGTCGTCGCGGCGGCCGGGCCGAGGCCGATTGGGGCCGTCCACCAAGTGAAAGGCCTCGTCCACGCTGAGCCGGGCTGGCAGTTTTTTCTCCAGCTTGGGCGGCTGGGCCAGGCGGGCCGGGTTGGATTCCACCAGCCCCGCACGCCGCAAAAACTCGAACCAGGCACGGGCCGCGGCCAGTTTGCGGCCCACCGTGGCGCGCGCGCTGGTTCTCAGCCGCTCGGCCAGCCAGGCCCGCACGTCGTCGGCGTCGACCTGGCCCCAGGGTTTGCCGCCGCGCTTGACGGCGATAAACTCGGCCAATTGGCGGGCATCGCGGGCGTAGGCCTGGCGGGTGCGGGGCATGACGCCCGCGCCTTCGGCGAGATATCGATCAAAGGCCTGCCACGGATCGTCCATCGACGCTTTCGCCCCACCGGTCGCCAAGACGGCCTCAGCGCCCGGTCTGAAAGTGTTCATGATAACTTAACACGGCTTGGAATCAAGTCCAAACAATCCGCGCCTTTCATAAATAAGCCGGCCGCGCGCGCCCGGCGTTTGGCCGGCGACTGGTTTGTGTTATCATCAATGGCCACCAGTACACGAAAGGTCAAACGCCCATGAACGTTATGGAAGCATTCAACGCCCACGCCAAGGAATACGACCGGTGGCGGCGCAAGTTTATCCCCTGCTTCGACGATTTTTACGGCGCCGCCGTCACGGTCATGCAACATTACTGCGGCCCGGCCCCGCGCATCCTCGACCTGGGCGCGGGCACGGGGTTGTTGAGCATGTTCGTCCGTGAAGCCATGCCCCAGGCCAGCCTGACCCTGGTCGACATCGCCGACCAGATGCTGGGTCAAGCCCGGGCCCGCTTTGCCGGCCAGCAAGACCACGTGCGCATCATCCACGCCGATTATCTGCAAGACGACCTGCCCGGCCCCTTCGACGCCATCTGCTCGGCCCTGTCGATCCACCACCTGGAGACGCCGCAAAAACGCCGGCTTTTCCAGCGCTGCTTCGATCTGCTCGAGCCCGGCGGCGTCTTTGTCAACGCCGACCAGATCGTCGGCCCGGAACCAGACCTGGCCCAGTGGTACGACGCCCATTGGGAGCGCTCCATCCGCGCCGCCGGCGTCGACGACCAGACCATGGCCCAGACCCGCCAACGCATGCTTCACGATCGCCTGGACACCCTCGAAGACCAGTTGACCATGCTGCGCGCGGCCGGTTTCACGCGGGTGGACTGCCAATACAAGTGGTTCGCCCTGGTCGTGTTCTCGGGCCGCCGGCCGCTGTAGCCAAAGCGTCGGCCGACCGTCGGCCACGTCGCCAAAAGGTCACATAATCCTTGACTTGGCTTGTGGCCTTGGATAAGTTTTGCCGTTACGTGCTCGAAGCCATTTTAATACAATGGACAAGATAATCTCCAAGCAGGAGCCGCCATGAGCGACAAAGTCAACCAAACCCGCACTATCGCCCTGGTGGGCCACGGCGGGGCCGGCAAAACCTCCCTGGCCGAGGCCATGTTGTTCAACGCCAAGGCCGTCGATCGTCTGGGCAAGGTCGATGAAGGCAACACCGTGCTCGATTTCGAACCCGAGGAAATCAAGCGCGGCGGTAGCGTTTCCGCTTCTTTTGGCCATTATTCCCACAAAAAGCACGACGTGCACCTGGTCGACTGCCCCGGTGACGACAACTTCCTCTTCGACGCGGCCTCGGCCCTGCGGGCGGTGGATGGGGCGATCATGGTCATCGACGCCATCGACGGCATCAAGGTCCAGGGCGAGAAGGTCTGGCAGTTCGTGCAGGCCGCCCAGACGCCGGCGTTGGTGGTGGTCAACAAGATGGACCGCGAGCGGGCCAACTTCGACGCGGCCGTCAACATGATCCCCGACATGCTGGGCGTCAAGGGCGTGCGCCTGCAACTGCCCATCGGCGCGGCCGACGGCTTCGGCGGCGTGGTCGATCTGCTCTCCAACAAGGCCTACACCTTCGCCAAGGACGGTTCGGGCAAGATGGAAATCGGCGAGATCCCCGCCGACATGGCCGACGAGGTGGAGGCCCTGCGCGAGTCGCTGATCGAAGACATCGCCGAGGCCGACGACAGCCTCATGGAGCGCTACCTTGAAGGCGAATCCGTCAGCGACGACGAGTTGGCCGCGGCCCTGAAAAAAGGCGTGATCGAGCGCCTGTTCGTGCCGGTGACCGCCTGCGCGGCCCTGCGCAACATCGGCGTGCAGAGCGTCATGGACCTGGTCAACCGCCTGCTGCCCTCGCCGGTGGAGGCCGGGGCGGTCAGCGGCGTCGATGTCAAGACCGGCGAGGAAATCCAGCGTCAACCCAGCGCCGACGAGCCCTTCTGCGGCCTGGTCTTCAAGACCGTGGCCGACCCCTTTGCCGGCCGGCTGTCGATGGTGCGCGTCTTCTCGGGCAAGCTGACCTCCGAGTTGCCCCTCCTGAACCCCAACAAGGACGCCAAGGAGCGCTTCGGCCAGCTTTACCTGCAAACCGGCAAGACCCAGAAGGCCATCGCCGAGGCCCTACCCGGCGACATCGTGGCCATTCCCAAGCTCAAGGAAACCGCCACCGGCGATACCCTCTGCGAGGACAAGAGCCCCATCAAGCTCCAGCCCGTGCCGCCCATGCCCGCGGTGATCAGCTACGCCATCGAGGCCAAGGAAAAGGGCGACGAGGAAAAGCTCTTCGCCGGCATCAACAAGCTGCTGGAGGAAGACCCCACCCTGCGCCTGGACCGCGATCCGGCCACCGGCGAGGCCCTGCTGGGCGGCATGGGCTCGGTGCACATCGAGACTACCCTGGAGCGCCTGCGCCGCAAGTTCAACGTCGAGGTCAACCTCAAGACGCCCAAGGTGCCCTACCGCGAGACCATCAAGGGTAAGACCAAGGTCCAGGGCCGCTACAAGAAACAAACCGGCGGCCGTGGCCAGTTCGGCGACACCTGGATCGAGATCGAGCCGGCCGGCGAGGGCGAGGGCTATGTCTTCGTCGACGCCATCGTGGGCGGCTCCATTCCCCGGCAATATATCCCCGCCGTGGAAAAAGGCATCGGCGAGGCCCTGTTGCAGGGCGTCTTGGCCGGCTATCCCATGGTCGACGTCAAAGTCACGCTTTACGACGGCTCGTTCCACCCGGTGGACAGCTCGGAAATGGCCTTCAAGGTGGCCGGCTCCATGGGCTTCAAAAAAGGCGCGCCCCAGTGCAAGCCCACCATGCTCGAGCCGATCATGAAGTTGACCGTCACCGTGCCCGACGACGCCATGGGCGACGTCATGGGCGACATCAGCTCGCGGCGCGGCCGAGTGCTGGGCATGGAGTCCAAGGGCTCGTTGCAGATCATCAGCGCCCTGGTGCCCATGGCCGAGGTGCTCGGCTACCAGCCCGAACTGACTTCGCTGACCGGCGGTCGCGGGGCCTTCTCCATGGAGATGGACCACTACGAGGAAGTGCCTGGCGACGTCCAGAAAAAGATCATCGAGGCCTATCAGGCCACCAAGAAGGAGGCCGAAAATTAATCACAAGGCCGCGATTCTGACGGTGAGCGACGGGGCGGCCGAGGGCAGACGTGAAGACGTCTCGGGCCCTCGGCTGGTCCAGATGCTCGAAGAGGCCGGCGTGCAAGTCATCGAAACGGCGGTTGTGCCCGACGAGATGGACAAGATCTCGGCCCAGTTGCGCTTGTACGCCGATTACCTGAAGGTGAGCCTGGTGCTGACCACCGGCGGCACGGGCCTGAGCCGACGCGACGTAACGCCCGAGGCCACCCGCCGGGTGTTGGAGCGCACCGTGCCCGGCTTGGCCGAGGCCATGCGCGCCGAAGGCCTGAAGATCACGCCCCACGCCGTGCTTTCGCGGGGGGTCTGCGGCATTCGCGGGGCCACGTTGATCATCAACCTGCCCGGCGGCCCCAACGCCGCCGTCGAGGGTTTGAAAATCATTCTGCCGGCCCTGCCCCACGGACTGAACAAGCTGCGCGGAGACACTAGTGACTGCGCCCGCTAGACCGGTTGTGGGTAGCCACAACGGGGATAAGTGTTTGCTTATTCCGGAGATGCTTGCATGAAAGCGGCCCAGGGCGGCTTGGGCCGCGTCTTCGTGCTGCGCTTGGAAGACGGCGACCGCCTGCCCGATTGCCTCGAACGCTTCGTCGCCGAACAGGGCGTGGAGCGGGCATTCTGCGCCATGCTGGGCGGCGTGGGTTCAGGGCGTTTGATCGTCGGACCCGAGGACGGCCAGGCCAGGCCGGCGCAGCCCATGAACCTGCCCATCAGCGGCGTGCAAGAGGCCTTGGCCGTGGGCACGGTCTTCCCCGACCAAAACGGTCGGCCCAAGCTGCACATGCACGGGGCCATGGGCCGCGCCGGTCAGACCATCACCGGCTGCATGCGCGCCGGGGTTGACACCTGGCAAATCGGCGAGGTGGTGATCATGGAGCTGACCGGTTTGACGGCCAACCGCAAGATCGACCCGGCCACCGGTTTCGAGCTGCTTTCGCTGGACTGAAAACACAAGCCAAAACACCGCAACGCCGCTGGTTTGTTGATAAAACCAGCGGCGTTGTGGGTTTTGACAACCGCCACGCGCCCTTGCTCAGGTCGCGGCTGGCGCCCCCACAATGCGGGCCACAAGCTGGGCCGCGTCGGGCAGATCGCCGATCAGGCCAGCGCACTGACCGGCCGGCCAAGCCTGGCCCCGCGCGCCGGGCAGATGTTGGCCCAGGGCCCGCATGAACACCCTGTCTTTACCTACCAATTCGGTGTCTTGCTCTGTGGCCGCCAGCAAGGCCTCTTTCCAGGCGGGCTCGGCCACGCATTGGCTGCTGGCGATGAAGCGCGTGCCCACTTGAACACCGCAAGCGCCCAAGGCCAGGGCGGCCCGAAAGCCGCGATTGTCGGCCACTCCGCCGGCGGCCACAACGGGAACATCAACGGCGTCACAAACTGCGGGCACGAGAACCATTGTCGAAATCGCGCCAGGGCCCTGCAATCCTCCCGACTCGCCGCCCTCGGCAATGACCGCGTCCACACCGGTGTTTTGGGCTCGCAGCGCTCCGCGCACGCCGCCCACAACGTGCAAAACCCGCAAGCCCGCCTCGTGGCAGGCCGGAACGATCTCGTCGGGCGGGCCGGCCGAGGTGGTCACCGCCTTGATCCCCTGGCTGGCCAGCAGGCCGGCCAGGGTTGGCGAGGAGGCGTCGCGGGCGGCCAGGTTGACGCCAAAGGGCCGATCGGTCAGCTCGCGCACGCGCTGGATGGCCCGCAACAAATCAGCGGGTTGTGGGTAGTTTTTGGCCACCAGCAGGCCGAATCCGCCGGCCTGGCTGACGGCGGCCACCAACTCGGGGTTGTTGATGCGGCTCATGGCCCCCAAAATGACGGGATATGCGACGCCCAACAGCCTACACAGCGGATTTCGCTCGAACATCGGCCACAACCCTCTTTCAGAGCATTTTGGCCTGGCGGCGCAGTTCGAAAACCTGGCGCACCAGGGGCGTGAGTTTCTTGAAGTCGGCGCTGAGGCTCTGGGCCCCGTCGCAGAGGGCCTCCTCTGGCTTGTGATGCACTTCGACCATCAGGCCGTCGGCCCCGGCGGCGATGCCGGCCAGGGCCATGTCCGGCACGATCTGGCGCACGCCGGTGCCGTGGCTGGGGTCGACCAGCACGGGCAGGTGATAGCGTTTTTTCAGCCAGGCCACGTTGTTGAGGTTTAGCACGTTGCGGTAGACCGGGTCGACGGTCTTGTCGCCGCGTTCGCAGAGGATAACCTTGGTGTTGCCGTCGTAGAGGCGCAGGGCCGCGCCCAAAAATTCGCTGATGGAGACGTGGTCGCCGCGCTTGAGCACCACGGGTTTGGGGTTTTTCATCTCGGCCAGGGCGTCGAGCAGGGTGTAGTTGAGGCAGTTGCGCGCGCCGACCTGCCAGATATCGATATCATACTCTACAAATAAATGTATATCTCTGGCGTCCATTATTTCGGTGATGACCGGGATGCCGAACTTTTCGCGGGCCTCGGCCAGCAGCTTCAGGCCGTCCTCGCGCAGGCCCTGAAAGCTGCGGTGGATCGTGCGCGGCTTGAAAGCCCCGCCGCGCAGGATGTTGGCCCCGGCGTCCACTACCAGCTTGGCCGTTTTCATCAATTGGTCGCGGCTTTCGATGGCGCAGGGCCCGGCGATGACGGCCAAGTCCTTGCCGATGCGCAGTCCGCTACCCAAGCGGATGATCGAGGGCCGGGGATGAAAATCGCGGGTCAGTTCCTTGCAGGGGTCGGAGATGCGAATGACGTCGAGGACGTAGTCCAGGGCGCGGTAGGCCCCTTCGTCGATGGCCCGGGTGTCGCCTTTCAGGCCGACCAGGATGAAGGTGTCGCCCCGGGAAATGTCGAGCATCTCGGGCGGGAAGCCGTCGTTGCCCAACCTTTCGACCAGGCGCTCCAGTTGCTTTTCGCCTGCCTTGGCCTCCATCTGGATGATCATGAGCCTTGCTCCGCGATTTCTGACCGGTTGGCGTCGCCGCGCCGGCCGTTGGGATGGATGGGCCAGGCGCCGGCCTGGCGCAGAAATTCCAGCGCCCGTTGGCCGTGGCTGCCCGGCCAAAAGACCTTGCCGCAGCGAGGGCACTGCGTGAAGCGCTCGGCCGTCATCAAGACGTGATCGGCGACCACGGCCGCGGCCTGATCCCGCCCGATGGCGCGCACGGGCTGGTTGCACTCCAGGCAACGGGTGAAGAACGCCTCGGGCCGGATGTTCAGGCCCGGCAGGCCAACGGTCTGGCGCAGTTGATCGACCAGGCGGTCATGTTCGATGAAGACCACGCCCCGCCGCCCGCGCAGCTTGACGCGGCGGGTGAGGAGCAGT
Organism: Desulfarculus baarsii DSM 2075; assembly: GCF_000143965.1. Taxonomy (GTDB): domain Bacteria; phylum Desulfobacterota; class Desulfarculia; order Desulfarculales; family Desulfarculaceae; genus Desulfarculus; species Desulfarculus baarsii. The sequence continues at coordinate 2,106,002 of NC_014365.1, forward strand.
TGGTCGGGCGGCGGCTGGGAAGGCGGCCGTTGGAGGAGCGTCGCGTCCAAACCCAGCAGCCGCAGCCATCTGGCCAGGCGGCCCAGCATCGCATCGACCAAGATGCGCTCTACTTCAGCCACCGCACTTCGATCCCCTTGGGCGTTGGCGCCTCGAAGACCTTGCCGTCGACCGGTTCGTTGATCAGCAGTTCGTCGTTTTCCAAGGCCAGGGCTCGGCCGTCGGCGGATTCGATCTCGACCGTGCGCGGATAGCGCCAGGGGCCGCCGGTCGTGAATTTGTCGAAACGGCACAGAAAGTTATAGGGCCCTTCGTGCTGGCGCAGTCGGCCCTGGCGGATGGAATAATCGGCCAGGTCGAACTCCACCGTCTCGACGATGCGCGCCGGGCCGTCGGTGATGGTGAGCATGGCCGCGCCGGGCTGGGCTGGGGCGGTTTCTTGCAGATTGTCCGAGCGCAAAAACGGCACGCCGCCGCCGAGGATGGTGAAAACTTCATCGGGCGAGAGGTTGACGCCCAGAAAGGCGGCCACGTTTTGCCTGGTGGCCCGGCCCAGATAGAGCCGGTTTTCGTCAAAGGAAAGCACGGAGAGCTTGTTGCCGTCGGCGATCATGCGCAGCACCGGCTGACCAAAGGGGCCCAAAACGTCAGCCCGCAGGCGGTCGGGGTAGACGCCGTAGATGACATGATCGCCGGAGAGATCACGGCCTTCGGCGGTGCGCGCGCTCAGCGAGCCCTGCATGACGAAGCTGCGCACGTTGGCCTGACGCTCTTGCAAGCGGGCGACGGCCTGTTGGGGGCTGGGCAGTTCGCCCATGGTCGGTCCGTCGATGGTCGTGGCGCAGCCGCTCATCAGCCAGACCATGGCGATGAGGGTCGCCATCAGTGTCTGGCCGCATAAACGCCCTCCTCGCCTATGGGTTGGCCTTGGCGCCATGATCGCCCTTTTCCAGTTGCCGGCGCACCTGGGTCAGCTTGGCGCGCAGTTGGTCCGAGTTGCCATCGCGCAACTCCAGGGCCTTGGCGTAGGCCTTTTCGGCCTCGCGCAGCTTGCCCAGCTTTTTGCACGCATCACCAAGGTGTTCGTAGATCTCCGGGTCGGCTTCGCCAGATTGAACAGCCCGCGAAAGATATGTGTAGGCCTCCTCGTATTGGCTTTTTTGGTAGAAAACCCAACCCAGGCTGTCGAGAATGTAGCCGCTCTGGGGCTCCACGGCCAGGGCCCGGCGGATGAGGTTTTCAGCCTCGTCCAGATCGCCGCCCTCCTCGGTCATGACATAGCCCAGATAATTGAGCGCCCGGGCGTGGCGTTCGTCCAACTCGACGGCTTCGGACATCAATTCCATGGCCTCGTCGCGCCGGCCGTCCTTGTCCAGCACCACGCCCAACCGAAAATGTATCTCGGCGTTTTTGGGCTCCAGCGACATGGCCTCGCGCAAGAGGTTTTCCGCGGCGGTGACATTGCCCTGGACGTCGTTGACCGCGGCCATGGCCACCAGGATGTCGGCGTCCTCGGGCGCGTGCTTGCGGGCCATGCTCAGGCTGCGCAAGGCCTCGTTGGTGCGACCGTTTTTGACCAGGATGTCGGCCATGTGCAGGCGCGCGTCCACGTACATGTCGGAATCTGGCGGAATGCGCTCGAAGGCCGTCAGGGCCTGATCGCCCTTGCCGCCGTCCTGCAAGGAAACGCCAAGGTAATACCTGGCGCGATGGTTGTCCGGTTCATCCTTGGCGATGGCGCGAAACTCCTCGGCGGCCTGGTTGTACTTGCCTTGCTCGTAATAGACCAGGCCGATCTTCAGGCGCACCTCGCTGTCGTCGCGGCTGAGCCCCTTGACCACGGCGAACTCGCGCAGGGCCTCTTGATAACGGCCGGTGCTGAGGTAAAAGCGGCCCAGGCGGTCGTGGCCGGCGGTGGAGTCGGGGTTCAAGTCCAGCACGCGCAGATAGGTCGCCTCGGCGTCGCGGTATTTGTGCTGCATCTCGTAGACCGCGCCCAGCTCGAACAACACGGCCTCGAAATTGGGCGCGATGAGCAGGGCCGCCTTGAGCTGAACCTCGGCCTGGCGATAGCGCCGCAAAGAGGCCAAGGCCTGGCCCAGATAGTAGCGGGCCAGGGCCAGGCGCGGCCGCAGCTTGACCAAGTCGCGCAGCACTTGCACGGCCTGCTCCATGCGGCCTTGATCCATGTAGAGCGTGCCCAGGTATAGCCTGGCTTCTTCCTGATCCGGGTCCAGGGTCGTGGCCCGCTCGAAGGCCTTGACCGCGTTGTTCAGGTCTTGGCGCGAGGAATAAATGCCGCCCAGCAGCAGCCAACCGTCAACCAGCTCTGGATTGAGCTCGATGGCCTGGCGGGCCTCCTTCTCGGCTTCGTCGGTTCTGCCCACGCCCAGCAGGATCCGCGAAACCTCGATGTGCAAAAAGGCGCTTTTGGGGTCGATCTTGATACCTTGGCGCAGCAGCTCCAGGGCCTTGTTGGTGTCGCCGTTTTCCAGGGCCATCTGGGCCGCGCCGTAGAGGGCCAACGAGTCGGTCAGCGACGAAACGGGCGCGTCAACCTTGGCCGGCGGGGCTTGCGGCGTCACCGTGGCGCAGCCGGCCGTCAGCAACATCAGCGCCAGGCCCCACAGGGCCGCGGCGCGTTTGAAAAATGCCATCGAGCGCACGAGCACTCCCATCCAGGCCGGCGTCAGTCGCCGGCGATCAGGTCCGCAAACTGTCCTTTGAAGTCGGGAATCTGTTCCTGCATGAATTCGCCGAGTTTTTCCATCAAGCGCACCTGCAGTTGGCGAATGCGCTCCCTGCTCACCCCATGGCGGTCGCCAACCTCGCTGAGCGTCTGGGGATTTTCGGCCAGCAATCTATTGTCAAGGATGTCTTGCTCCTTGTCATCCAAGGTCTGGCGAAATTCCATCAATTTCCGATGAAACAACTGGCGCAGTTCGCTGTCGGCCAGGTCTTGCTCGGCCGTGGGGCGCGGCGACGGCAACAGGTTTTTGTGGGTGTCGTCCGAGTCGTCGCGCACCGGCGCGTCCAGGCTCAACTCCCAGGAGTCCAGCCGTTGCTCCATGTCCACGACGTCTTTTTCGCTGACGCCCAGGCGCTGGCCCAACAGGCGCGGCCCCGGCGTCACGCCCTGGGCCTGGAGCTTTTCCTTTTCGCGCCGCAGCTTGTAGAACAGTTTGCGTTGGGCCTGGGTGGTGCCCACGCGGACCAAGCGCCAGTTGTCCATGATGAACTTGAGAATATAGGCCTTGATCCAAAACGAAGCGTAATAGGAAAATTTGATGCCCCGAAAGGGGTCGAACTTCTGCACGGCCTGCAACAGGCCCATGTTGCCTTCTTGAATCAAGTCGAGGAGGTTGCGCATCCAATAACGCTGATGCTCCATGGCGATCTTGACCACCAGGCGCAGATTGCTGGTGACCAGCATGGCCGCGGCCTCGGGGTCTTGTTCCTCGACAAAACGCCGCGCCAAGGCGTCCTCCTCCTCGCGGCTGAGCAGAGGGTATTGCCTGGCCTCCCACAGATAGCGTTGCAGGGCGCTGGTGGTCGCCGAGGCGGGGACCAAGCCGCCCTCGCTCTCGTCCGGAAGCGCCGTCCGCTCGCCATCCAACGAGCCATCATCATCATCATCGACGGCCAACTCCGGGTCGAGGATCTCCAACTCCCGGTCGTCGGCCGATTCGTCGGCGAGGATGATTTCATCGGGGGGCAAGTCGCGGTTCATCGGGCTCCGCCTGGGGTGTTTGACAAGGCAACCTTCATCGGCCGACGCGGGCGTCGCCGTCGCGCCATGGGCCGCACAAGAGAGTTATGATACTATCATCTCGTATTGATAGCTAGTTTTCTTGAGGATACTGCCCACTCGAACCCGCGGCAAGCAAAAAGGAGGAAGGCCTTGATCACCCCACCCGCCTCGGCCAGGGCGTTGCCCGCTGGCTTCAAACGCGACTCGGTTTTCGCCATGGGCCTGGAGCTCAACATGGTCCACAGCCAGAAGGGCCGGCCGCCGCTGTTGTTCCTGCACGGCCTGGGCGGCAGTTGCGAGGACTGGTACGACGTGATGCCCCTGCTGGCCGACCGGCGCGACTGCCTGGCCGTGGACTGGCCGGGCTTCGGTTGGTCGCCCAAGCCGGACCTGCCCTATGGCGTTTATTACTTCTGCCGCGTGCTCGACGAGATCCTGCCCCAGTTGGGCATGGACCGGGCCCAATTGGTCGGCCACTCCATGGGCGGCCAGGTCGTGCTGCATTTCGCCGCCACCCGCCCGGCCAAGGTCGAGCGTCTGGCGGCGGTTTGCCCGGCCGGCGGTCACGCGGCGGTCAAACCCTGGCAGCGCCTGGCCCTGGCCTTGCTGGCCAAGGCCGACGACACGATGCGCTTGGCGGTGAACGAATCGCTGGCCCGCCGTCTGGCCGTGTTGCCCTTCGCCGATCGCCGCGCGCCGGCCACGCTTCAGGCCGCCCAGCGCATCGCCGCCCAGTGGCTGGATCAACGCTCCCGGCGCGAACGAGCCTTGGCCCGCTCGGCGCGGTCGATCCTGGCCACGCCGTTGTGGCGCGATCTGGGCGCGGTCGAAGCGCCGACGTTGTTGATCACCGCCCGTCACGACGCCCTCACGCCCATGGCCGACACCGATCGTTTGGCCGCCGCCCTGGGCGACGCGCGGCGCGAGGTCATTGGCCGCGACCACATGCTGCCCTATTCCCAGCCGCGGGAGCTGGCCGCGGCCCTGGGGCGTTTTTTTGCCGACGCCGCCACTGATTGTGACGTTTGAGCGCCACTTTTGGCCCTTGTTTGACTTTTGGGCCGATCGTTGTATGATCCCAACGTGCCCATAAATTAGGATTGCGCGCCGCGATGTTATCGCGGCGACAGGTTGGAGACGCCTTTGACCTACGAAAAAAAGCAAATGATCTCCGACCTCAAACCACTGTTGGAGCAATCGTCGCTGGAAGCGGTCGGCGCGCTGGTGGCCGATCTGCACCCCGCCGATATCGCCGACATCATCGAATCGCTGACCGAAAACGAAAAGCGCCTGCTCTTCCAGGCCCTGGACGCCCGCACCGCCTCCGAGGTCGTGGTCGAGCTTTCCGATTTCTCCCGCGACCAAGTCCTCGAGGGCATTCATACCCAACGCCTGGCCGACATCGTCGACGACATGCCCTCCGACGAGGCCACCGACTTCATCGCCGAACTGCCCGCCGGCCAGGCCGCCGAGGTCTTGCGGCGCATCGACCTCGAAGACACCGAGGACGTGCGCACGCTGCTGCAATACGACGAGGACAGCGCCGGCGGCATCATGCAGTTGGAGCTGCTCTCGGCGCGGGTCGATCAGACCGTCCAGGACGCCATCGACGCCATCCGCCAGGCCAAGGACGAAGCCGAGGACATCTACAACGTTTTCGTGGTCGACGCCCAAAACCGCCTGATGGGCACCCTGCCCATCTTCAAACTGCTGCTGGAAAAACCCGACGTGGTCATCGAGTCCATCTTCGAACCGTGCCCGTTGATCATCAAGGCCAACGAAGACCAGGAGACGGTGGCGCACAAGTTCCGTCATTACGACCTGGTCAGCGCGCCGGTGGTCGACGACGATGGCCATCTGCTGGGGCGCATCACCATCGACGACGTGATGGAGGTTCTGGAGGAGGAGACCCGCGAGGACTTGCTGCGCATGGCCGGCGCGTCCTCCGAGGAGGACATGTTCTACTCCAACCAGATTTTCCGCATCAGCCGGCTGCGCCTGCCCTGGCTGCTGACCAACATGTTCGGCGGGCTTGTCACCGGCTACATCCTGTGGCTGTTCAAACTTACCGTTCCCGAAGCGGTCACGCTGATGTCGTTCGTGCCGGTGATCATGTCCATGGGCGGCAACGTGGGCATCCAATCGTCGACGATCATGGTGCGCGGCTTCGCCGTGGGCGCGGTCAATCCCAGCAACATATTGAAGATGCTCTTCAAGGAGATCCGCGTGGCCGCGGTCATCGGCTGCACCTGTGGTCTGGCGGTGGGTCTTTTGGCCCAGTTGTGGCATGGCAGTTACAAACTCGGCGTGGTGGTGGGTTTTTCCATGCTGGGGGCGATCATGAGCGCGGCCCTGACCGGCACCATTTTCCCGGCCCTGTTCAAACGCATCGGCGTGGACCCGGCCATCAGCAGCGGGCCTTTCGTCACCACGGCCAACGACATCATCGGCGTGCTGATCTATTTTGGCATCGCGGCCATCTTTTATCGCCTGCTTCTGTGGTGAGCGGCCATGGCCGAGCCGGCACGAGACCACGCCCTGGTGCTGCGCCTGCGCGAACTTGGCGAAAGCGATTTGCTGGTGGATTTTTTCGGCCGGCGGATCGGCCGGGGCACGGCCATCGCCAAGGGCGCGCGGCGTTCGCGCAAGCGTTTTTTTGGGTTGTTGTTGGTCGGCCACCTGCTGGAACTGGAGCTTTGGCCCAGTAAAAGCGGCGACCTGTGGCGGCTGGAGGCGGCGTGGCTGCTGGAAAACCACCAGGCCCTGCGCGCCGATTGGCGACGCTGGCTCTTTGGCGCGCCGGTGCTGGAGCTTTTGCTGCGGGCCACGGCCAGCCACGACCCGCATCCGGCGGCCCTGGACCTGGCCTTGCGCGCCCTGTCGGCTTGCGGGCAGGCCTCGGATAAAAAGCTGCTGGCCTCGCGGCTGCTGGTGTTTTGCCTGTTGTTGGCTAGTGAACTGGGCTATGGCCTCAGCTTGGAGCATTGCGTGCGCTGTGGCCGTCCCGTGGCCGACGAACCCGGCCTGGCCCTCTCGCCGGAGGGTGGCTTGGTTTGCGGCCAATGCCCGGCCGGGCCACGCGCCAGGCCTCTGGCCCCTGGCCTGCGCCAGGGCCTGCGCACGGCCCTGGCCCTGCCCGCCGACAAAAAAGACCGCCTGGCCTTCCCCCTGCCGTTGGCCCGCGAGGGTCTGGCTTTCATGCATCAATACTGGGCCGAAACCATCGGCGCCGACCTTGGCGCGCTGACCGTGGCCGTCGATTGCCTGGCCTGATCGGCCTTCGGCGTCAATAAGTCACTCTTGACCTCATGCCTTGATGATGATTATCTTGCCGCCGGACGTTCGAGCGCCCATGCTTTGACAAAACCTATGTTTAAAATAGGTGTTCAGCGTGTTTTGGCGTCTACGTAACGCGTTGTGATAATAAACAGGCTTATCTGGCTCCATGGAAAACAAAAAATCCGTATACCCCAATGGCTGACAAGGCCCGATGGGTCGACAAAACGGTTTGTTTTGCGTACGCCGGCGGGCGCGTTGCCGCCATCGCCGTCAGCGGGTAAGATCAGCATGGCCCCGCGCCGGACCGAAAGGCTCTAACCCAGAGGCGAACATGACCACCCCTCCCCCACTGCTGGGCATGACCACATCCATCCCCGTGGAGGTGGTCCTGGCCGCCGGGATGATCCCCACCGATCTGAACAACCGTTTCATCAACCATCCCCAGCCCCACGAACTGACCCGCCAGGCCGAGGAACTAGGCCTGCCGCGCACCCTCTGCGCCTGGATCAAGGGCATGTACGCCTGGTGTCTGCGCCACCCGGAGATGGAAACCGTCGTCGCCGTGACCCAGGGCGATTGCTCCAACACCCACGCCCTGGCCGAACTGCTGAGCCATCACGGCCGCCGCGTGCTGTTTTTCGAATATCCCCACGACCGCGACCGCACGGCCCTGATCAACCAAGTCCAGCGCCTGGCCAACGACCTGGGGGCCGACTTGGCCCTGGCCGAGGACTGGCGACGGCGTTTGCTGCCCCTGCGCGGCCAATTGGCCATTTTGGACGAGCTGACCTGGCGCACGGGCCAGGTCAGCGGAGCGGAAAACCAGCTCTGGCTGGTGGGTTCCAGTGATTTCGACGGCGACCCCGATGATTACGCCCGTCGGCTGGGCGATTTTCTGGAGCGCGCCGTTCAGCGGCCCCAGGCCCACGGCGGGCCGCGCATCGGCGTGCTGGGCGTGCCGCCCATCTTCGATGACCTGGCCCAAAGCGTCGAGGCGGCCGGCGGGGCGGTTGTTTTCAACGAGATTCCGCGCCAGTTCGCCATGCCGCCCGACCCCGCGCCGCGCTCGCTGATCGAGCAATATCTGGCCTACACCTACCCCTACGACGTCTGGGGCCGCATCGCCGACATCCAACGTCAGGCCCGGCTGCGCCGCCTGGACGGCTTGATCCACTACACCCAAGCCTTTTGCTATCGCCAGATGCAAGACGTATTAATAAAGAAAATGATAGAGCTGCCCGTGTTGACCCTGGAAGGCGACGCCGTCGGCCCGGTGGACGGTCGCACAAGGGTGCGCATCGAGGCCTTTGTCGAGATGCTTTCCTAGGCCCTTTGGCCTCGCGGCCACGGCCGGCCAATGGTATGTTAGGCGCAGTTGATTTCACGAACTCCGGCCGTGGCCGGCAAAGATAAAGGGGACATTGATGAGCGAAAAGGAACGGATACTGGACCCGGACCTGCTGGAGGCCCTCAAGCAGGTCAAATATCCCGGATTTGACGCCGACATCGTGGCCATGGGCCTGGTGCTGGAGGCCCGCGTCGAGGATGGCAAGGCCGTGGTGCTCATGCGGCCGGTGGCCGCGCCGGCCAAGGTCCGCGAGGACTTGGAAGACGCCATTGCCGCCCAGATCGGCAGCCTGCCCGGCGTGCGCGAGCTGGAGCTGAACATGCCCGAGCCGCCCCAACCCAAGGCCCAGCAAAAGCAGGGCCCCCGGCCCATCCCCGGCGTCAAGGCCATCGTGCCGGTGGCCTCGGGCAAGGGCGGCGTGGGCAAATCCACCGTCTCGGTGAACCTGGCCCTGGCCCTGGCCGAGATGGGCCTGAAGGTGGGGCTGTTGGACCTGGACCTTTACGGCCCCTCGATCCCGATCATGCTGGGCCTGCAGGGCGCGCAGCCCAGCCAGGGCCGGGACAACAAGATCGCCCCGGTGGAGGCGCGAGGCCTGAAGGTCTTGTCGATCGGCTTTTTGATTGGGGCCGACCGGGCGCTGATCTGGCGCGGGCCGCTGGTGATGAAGGCCGTGCGCCAGCTTTTGCACGAAGCCGACTGGGGCGAGCTTGACGCTCTGATCCTGGATTTGCCGCCGGGCACGGGCGACGTGCAGATCACCATGACCCAGGAAACGCCCATCACCGGCGCGGTGGTGGTCACCACGCCCCAGGATGTGGCCCTGGCCGACGCCATCCGCGCGGTGGACATGTTCAAGCAGGTCAACGCCAAGGTGCTGGGCATCGTCGAAAACATGAGCTACTTTATCTGCCCCGACTGTGGCGGCCGCCACGAGATCTTCGGTCACGGCTCGGTGGAGCCCCTCAGCCAAAAGCTGGGCGTGCCATTTTTGGGTGAACTGCCCCTGGACCCCGACGTGCCCAAGCTGGCCGACCACGGCCAGGCCGCGGTCCAGGCGGCCGGCTCGGCCGAGGCCTATCGCCAGATAGCGGTCAAGGTGGCCCGCATGCTCGGATTGATCGGCCAAGACAAATAAGCGGAGGCTGTTCTCATGGACGCTCTGACCAAGGACATGGTTGAGCAGGCCCTGCAAGAGGCCAGGGCCGAGTTGGCCAAGCATCACGGCAACGTGGAGGTGCTGGCCGTCAATCAGGAGGGCGTGGTGTTGGTGCGCCTGACCGGCGCCTGTTCGGGCTGTAAATCCGCGCCGTTGACCCTGCGCGACGTCATCGAAAAAAGCCTCAAGGCCAGGCTGCCTCAGGTCACGCGGGTCGACGCCCTGCTCTGAGCCAAGCCCCTCATCCGTCGTGAACGCCCGACGGCCGCCGTGTCATTGCCGGCGGCCGTCAGGCGTCTAAACATAGTTTCGCTGCATCTCGGCCCGGTTTTCGCCAAACGCCACCGCGCGCGCTGGTCATTTGACAACCGGCGGCGGCAAAATGGGCCGATCAAAAAAGTCGCGCTATGAATTTAGATTACAAATAGTATTGTATCCGCAAAGTCTCCTGGAGCATAATCTGTCATCTAGATAATATCGCCTTGCCCGCTGGAGTTGTCACCATGGCAAAATACCAACACAAAGATATGGCCGGCGTCATCGCCCAGGAGCAAATCCCCCTGCACCAAGTGCTGCCGGCCACCAACACCTACGACCTGATCAAGCACGGCGCTTCGATCAATCCCGAGGCCATCGCCCTGAGCTTCATCCCCTCGGGCGAACAATACATGAACCCCTTTGACCGCACCTACGCCAACCTCCTCGGCGAGATAAACCGCACCGCCAACATGCTGCGCGACTTGGGCCTGGGCTCCAAGGATGTTGTTTCCTACCTGCTGCCCAACGTGCCCCAGACCCACTTTCTGTTGTGGGGCGGCCAGGCCGCCGGCATTGTCAACCCCATCAATTTCCTGCTGGAGGCCCACACCATCCGCGATATCTGTCAGGCCGCCGGCACCAAGATCCTGGTGGCCCTGGGCGAGTATCCCGGCTTGGACATCTGGCAAAAGGTCATGTCCATCCGCAAGGATCTGCCCGGCGTCAAGGCCATCGTGCGCGGCCTGGGCCCCAGCGACGAAAAAAACGGCGTCTATGGCTACGACGATTTCGTGAGCAGGTACGACGCCGACAAGCTCACGTTCACGCGCCAGATCGCCCCCGACGACGTGGCCACCATCTTCCACACAGGCGGCACCACCGGCACGCCCAAACTGGCCCCGCGCACCCATCTGAACGAAGCGGCCAACGCCCTGCAAAGCTCGTTGATCTCGCCGCTGTCCTCGGGCGAGACCATCCTCAGCGGCCTGCCGCTGTTCCACACCAACGGCACCACGGTCACCGGCTCTTCGGCGTTCATGATCGGCGGGCGGGTGGTGATCCTGTCGCCCTACGGCTACCGCGATCCGTCGGTGATCAAGAATTTCTACAAGATCGTCGAGAAATTCCGCGCGGTGACGTTCTCGGCGGTGCCCACGGTGCTGGCCATGCTGCTGGCCACGCCCAAGGGCGACGAAGACATCTCGTCGCTGCGCTTCGCCGTTTGCGGCGCGGCTCCGCTTTCGGTGGAGCTCTTCCAGCGCTTCGAGGAAAAAACCGGCATGAAGATCATGGAGGGCTACGGCTTGACCGAAGGCCTGTGCGTATCTTCGTGCAACCCCTATTATGGCCAGCGCAAGATCGGCTCCATCGGCCTGCGCGTGCCCTACCAAGACATGCGCGTTTTCAAGGTCGACGACCAGGGCAAGTTCGTTTCCGAGGCAAAAGTCGACGAGATCGGCTCGGTGTGCATCAGCGGGCCCAACGTGTTCAAGGGCTACACCGAGGACCGCCACAACACCACGCTCTTCCCCAAGGAGGGCTGGGTCAACACCGGCGACCTGGGCCGCCAGGACGCCGATGGCTATATCTTCTTGACCGGCCGCAAAAAAGAACTGATCATCCGCGGCGGCCACAACATCGACCCGGCCGTGATCGAAGAGCCCCTCTACAGCCTGCCCGGCGTGGCCCTGGCTGCGGCCGTGGGCCGGCCCGATCCCCACGCCGGCGAGGTGCCCGTGGCCTACGTGCAACTGGAGCCCGGCGCCGATCTGGACGAGGCCCGGATCATGGACCACCTGGCCAAAAACGTGGGCGAGCGGGCGGCCCTGCCCAAGGAAGTGGTGATCCTGGGGCAACTGCCGCTGACGCCGGTGGGCAAGATGTTCAAGCCGGCCATGCGCTGGGACGCCACCCGCCGGACCTACGAGCGCGAATTGGCCGCTTTGGGCGACGAGGTCCAGTCGCTGGCGGTGGCGGTGGGCGAAGATAAAATTCACGGCACCCTGGCCACCATCACCGTCAGCCTCGGCCAGGCCGACCGCCAGGAGATCGCCGCCAAGATCGCCGAGCTGCTTTCGCTCTACACCGTCAAGCACGAGGTCGTCTTCGTCTAGGGCCCGCGCTTTTTCGCCAAAAAGCAGCGCCGTGCCGATAACCGGCCGGCGCTGTTTTTCGTGGTCTGGGCCGCTTGGCTAGTGGCGCACGATCAGCCGTTGCACGGCCCGCTCCAGGCCGTCCAAGGTCAGGGGGAACATGGGGATCAACCGGGCCACGGGCTGGATGGTGGTGTGAAACCAAGTGCGCTCGGGCATGGGGTTGAGCCAGACGCAATAGCGAAAATGCTCGGCAAAGCGGCGCAGCCACTCGATGCCCGGCGTGTCGTTGTGTGAATAATAGTCGATCACCCCGCCGATGGAAAAAAGCTCAGACGGGGCCATGCAGGCGTCGCCGACAAAGATCACCTTGTATTCCGAACCGATGTTTTTGAGGATCGAACCGGTTGGTTCGCCGTCGAAGTTGCGGATGTCTTTGTAAAGCTCTTGGTAGACGCAGTTGTGAAAATAGTAGTGCTTGAAGTCGCGAAAGTGGCTCATCTGGTGGGCGGCCGAGAACAACTGGCTGACCAGGCGAGCGTAGGGGTTCATGCTGCCGCCGGAGTCCATCAACAATAGCACCTTGACCGTGTTTTGCCTGGGCCGGCGAAAAACCAGGTCGATCTCGCCGCCGTCACGGCAGGTTTTGTCGATGGTGCCGTCGATGTCCAGTTCGTCCTCGGGGCCTTCGCGCTCCAGTTGGCGCAGGCGCTTCATGGCCACCTTCATCTGGCGCACGTCCAGGGTCAGGTCGTCGCGGTAGTTGCGAAACTTGCGCATGGCCGCGATCTTGACCGCCGTGCCGCCGCCGCCCGGCCCGCCGATGCGCATGCCCGCCGGGTTGGCCCCGGAGTGGCCAAAGGGGCTGGTGCCGCCGGTGCCGATCCAGCGGTTGCCGCCGTGGTGGGCCTCGGTTTGTTCTTCCAGGCGTTTTTCAAACTCGCGGCGCAGTTCCTCCAGGCTCAGGGCCTTCATGCGCTCCAGTTCCTCGCGGGGCAGCTCCAGCTTGTTGGCCGGGTCGGAGAGCCAGTCCAAAATCTCGTCGCGGATGTTTTTGGGCATCTCGGCGTCTTTGAACACATGGGCGAAGGATTGGTCGAACTGGTCGTAGAAGGCCTCGGATTTGACCAGGATGGCCCGGGCCAGGTAATAGAACGACGACAGGCTGTTGTCGGCGTGGCCCTGATCCAGGGCCATCATCAAGGTCATCCACTCGGTGACCGAGACAGGCACGCCGGCGTGGCGCAACGTATAGAAAAGGTTCAGGAACACCTTACCAGCGGCTCCTGAGGCCCAGGCGCGCGCCAGTTCCGGCCGCCGCGGCGCCGAGCACTTCCATGTCCTGCTCTTTCTTGATCAGCGCGCCGGCAAAGGGCAGCTCCTTGGCGATTTTATCCGGCGACATGCCGCCGGCCACCAGGGCCTGGATCCAGTCCAGCAGTTCGCTGGTGGAGGGTTTTTTACGGAAACCGTCGATCTCGCGCAGCCAATAAAACTTTTTAAGCACCTCGCGCAGAAGGTTTTCGTCCAGGCCGGGGTAGTGCACGCCGACGATCTTGCGCATGAGCTCTTCGTCGGGAAACTCGATGTAGTGGAACACGCAACGCCGCAAAAAGGCGTCTGGCAGCTCTTTTTCGGAGTTGGAGGTGATGACGACGATGGGCCGGCGCTGGGCCTTGACGGTCTGGCCGGTCTCGGGGATAAAAAAGCTCATCTCATCGAGTTCGTTGAGCAAATCGTTGGGAAACTCGATATCGGCCTTGTCGACCTCGTCGATCAGGAGCACCGGTTGGTCGGGGTGGGCGAAGGCCACGCCCAACTGGCCCAGATGGATGTAGCGCTTGATGTCGCTGACGTCGCCGCCGCCGAAACGCGAGTCGTTGAGGCGCTGGACGGTGTCGTAGATATAAAGCCCGTCCTTGGCCTTGGTGGTGGACTTGACGTTCCAGATGATCAGTTCCTTGCCCAGGCCCCTGGCGATGTTGTGGGCCAGGAGGGTCTTGCCGGTGCCGGGCTCGCCCTTGACCAGCAGCGGGCGGCCCAAGGCGATGGCCACGTTGACCACGTCGCGCAGGGCGTTGGAGACGATGTATTTGTCGGTGCCCACGAATTTGTCGAAACTGGCTGACATGGATTCTCCTTGCAAAGGCGAGGCGGAGTCATTCCCCACTCTCTCGTATGCAAAATAATACCCATCCGCATTTGTAAATCAAGTGTTCGGTTTTTTGCCGTGGCGATTTTTCTCATGCGCGCAGCCGCTTGACTTTGATTTTCGGCAAAATGTATACTGTCGACCGTCCCGGCATATATAAATTAATCCGCCGCGTTAGAGCAATAATATATAATGTCGACGTGTTTTTGGGTTGATTGGGTTGACCGAGGCGTCACGCCAACCAAACAAGGAGGAGCGTTTTGTTCGGCATAGAAAGCCTGGAATTGGCATGGGCCTACATCCTATGCATCCTGGCCTCGCTGTTGTGCGTGGTCTATGGGGTGGTCAAGTGGAACGAAACCGGGCCGCCGTCGGGCGAATTGCGTAACGAGTCGGCCAAACAGCGGAAAAAGCGCAAAAAGACTTGAGCCAGCAGTCCCGCCAAGGGGGGCTGGCGGCAAGGCGCAAAGGTTCGGGAGAACTAAATCATGACACCATTTGTGATAAAAATCGTCACGGCGCTGATCTATCTGGCGGTGATCTTCTACCTTGGCTACAAAGGCTGGAAGGAAACCAAAAGCGCCAGCGATTACATGCTGGCCGGTCGCCAGATGAACCCCTTTGTCATGGCCATGAGCTATGGCGCCACGTTCATTTCCACCTCGGCCATCATCGGCTTTGGCGGCGCGGCGGCCATGTTCGGCTTTCCCCTGCTATGGCTGACGTTTCTTAATATTTTCGTGGGCATTTTCATAGCCATGGCCTTTTTGGGCAAGCGCACGCGGCGCATGGGCGTGGCCCTGGACGCCCACACCTTTCCCGAGCTTTTGGGCCTGCGCTATCAATCGCGATTTATCCAGGGCTTTTCCGGCCTGGTCATCTTTTTGTTCATCCCGGTCTACGCCGCGGCGGTGCTGATCGGCATCAGCCGCATGCTGGAAGTGAGCCTTGGCATCCCTTACGATGTGGCCTTGATCGGCTTCACGGTCATTTTGGCCATCTACGTCATCACCGGCGGCCTGAAGGCCGTGATGTACACCGACGCCTTCCAGGGCTCGGTGATGTTCGTGATGATGATCATCCTGGTGGCCTTCGCCTATTACAGCCTGGGCGGCTTCACCGAGGCGCACCAGCAGCTCACCGACATGGCCCCGCTCATGCCCGAAAAGCTGGTCAAGGGCGGCATGAAGGGCTGGACCCAAGGCGCCGTGGCCGGTTCGCCACTGTGGCTGACCATCTACACCACCATCGTCTACGGCGTGGGCATCGGCGTATTGGCCCAGCCCCAGCTTTCGGTGCGTTTCATGACCGTGGCCTCCGACCGCGAACTCAACCGCGGCGTGCTCTATGGCGGCGTGTTCATCCTGTTCATGACCGGCGTGGCCTTCGTGGTGGGCGCGCTGTCCAACGTGGTCTTTTACAAGGCCCTGGGCAAGATCTCCATCGCCGTGGCCGAGGGCAACAGCGACAAGATCATCCCCGAATACATCACCCAGATGATGCCCGAATGGTTTGGCGTGCTGTTTTTGCTGGCCATGTTCGCCGCGGCCATGAGCACGCTCTCCAGCCAGTTTCACGTGGGCGGCACCAGCTTGGGCCGCGATTTCTACGAGCGGGGCCTGGGCAAAAAAGCCGCCAACGAGGTGATGCTCAACCAGGCCGGCATCGGCGTGACCATCCTGATCACCCTGATCTGGGGCAAGTATCTGCCCGAATCGATCATCGCCCCGGCCACGGCCTTTTTCTTCGGCCTGTGCGCGGCGGCCTTTTTGCCGGCCTACGTGCTGGGCCTCTACTGGAAGGGCATGACCAAGATCGGCGCGGTGGTCTCCATGGCCGGCGGTTTCGCGGCTTCGATGTTCTATCTGCTGTTTGTCCACACCAAGGAATCCCAGGCCATCGGCCTGTGCAAGTCCATGTTCGGCGTCGACAGCCTGGCCATGCTGGCCGAAAAAGGCTCGGCGGGCTTCATGCTGCAATGGGTCGACCCCAACATCATCGCCCTGCCGGTTTCGTTCATACTAGCCGTTGTGGCCAGCCTGCTCACGCGCAAGATGGACGATGAACACTTGAATCTGTGCTGGCGACACCTGTAGAATCCTTTTATGACATGCCGGGGGCGCCGGGAACCCACCGGCGCCCCCGCTTATTTTTGGCTTCCGCCTGGATTGGGGTCGTGCATATGGATCTGCCGGAAAAACCACTGGCCCGCGAGGTCGTCAAGCCCGTCAAGGGCCCGTCCCGCCTGCCCTGGCTGATCGCCCTGGTGGTGTTGGCCTTGGCCGTCGTGCCGCTTTATTTCATGTGGAAGGCCGGCGCGGTCGGCGATCAAGCCGCCAAGCCGCCAAGCGCCGCCACCCAGCAGGGCCAGGCCGGCCAGGCTGGCGTTCCCACCCCGCCGGGCCCCAGCAAGCACGGCGAAGTCATCGAACTAAACAAGCCCGAGGATGCGGCCCCCGGCGGCGAGCAGGACCAACGCAAAAAGCAGTTTGGCCTGGACAAGTCCGTGGACGCGGTTTTGCGTAGCGACGAGACGGTCAAGGTCGGCGACCAGAGCGTGCCGGTCAGCGAGCTGGAACGCAAGCTGGCCGTGCAAAGCCGCGGCGAATTGTTGGAGCGACCGATCGACGGATCAAGCCAGGTCAGCGCCTGGGGCGTGCATTTGGTCAACCCCAACGATAATTTGTGGGATATTCACTTCGTGCTGCTGCGCGAATACCTGGCCACGCGCGGGTTGAAGCTGGCCGCCGACGCCGACGAGCCCACCAGCGGCGGCTATTCCTCGGGCGTGGGCCGCACGCTCAAATTCGCCGAGCACATGGTCGGCGTCTACAACCTCAAGACCGGCCGCATGAGCTCCGACCTGAGCACCCTCGAACCAGGTCAAAAGCTCGTTGTCTTCAACCTCAGCGAACTGTTCGGCGCTTTGGCCAAGATCAACCCCCAAGAACTGGCCCAGGTGCGCTTCGACGGCCGCACGCTGTTTTTCCCCGCCGACGAAGCCGCGGCCCAACAGGCCGAAAGCCAGGCCCTGCAACAGATCCCAGACCAGAAACGCTGAGGCGCGAGATGCATATCGGACTGGTCCATCACCCGGTTTTTCAAGAGCACGACCCTGGCAGGTTCCACGTCGAAGTACCGGGCAGGCTGCGGGTGCTGGACCAGGCCATGCGCGGCTGGACGGGCCTGCGCAACTGCCAGCGCATGCCCTTGCGCCAAGCCACCGAGGCCGAACTGCGCCGGGTGCATCATCCCGCGCACATCGCCCGCGTGGCCGCCACCGAGGGCAAGCACACCGCCCTCGACGCCGACACCGGCGTCTCGCCCCGCTCTTTCGAGGCGGCGCTCCTGGCCGCCGGTAGCCTGATCGACCTTTGCGACCGCGCCATGATCGGCCATTTTTACAACGGCATGGCCCTGGTGCGGCCGCCGGGCCACCACGCCACGCCCGATCGGGCCATGGGCTTTTGCCTGTTCAACAACGTGGCCGTGGCCGCCGCCCACCTCATCGAGGCCCGTGGGCTGGAGCGCGTGTTGATCGTCGACTGGGACGTGCACCACGGCAACGGCACCGAGGACACCTTCTATTCCGAGGGCCGGGTGATGTATTTTTCCACCCACCAGTCGCCGATGTACCCAGGCTCCGGCCCGGTCAGCGCGGTGGGCAGCGGCGCCGGCGAGGGTCGCACGGTCAACGCGCCCATGTCGGCCGGCCGGGGCGATCTGGAATACATCCGCGTGTTCAAGGATCTGCTGACGCCCATTGCCCGTTGTTTCAAGCCCCAGTTCATTCTGGTCTCGGCCGGCTTTGACGCCCACCACGAGGATCCCTTGGGCGGCATGCGCATAACGTCAAGTGGTTTCGCGGCCTTGACGCAGATTCTCATGGAGCTTTCCTCGGAATTTTGCCCCGGCCGGCTGGTGCTGACGCTGGAGGGCGGCTACGCCGTTTCGGCCTTGGCCCGCTCGGTGCTGGCCTGTCTGGACGTGTTGGCCGGCCGCCGCGAGGACGAACTGATCGCCCAGGCCGCCGAGGTCGAGCCGCCGCGCATCATCGCCCGCTCGCGGGAGATCATGGGCGGTTATTGGTCGCTGGACTGACCTGTTTTTGTCTGGCCACCACCCCCGCCGGACCAACCGGCGGGGGTTTTGCCGTTGGCCGCCTTGCCAGGGCCGATGGCCCGTGTTAATAAAGCATTTTGCCGCGCGCACAGGAGGACACGACCCATGAAAATCAGCGCCGAGGAAGTGGCCCAGGTGGCGGCTTTGGCCCGCCTGAAGCTGGACGAGGCCATGACCACGATGCTCACCGAGCAGATGAACGACATCCTGGGCTACATGGACAAGCTTGGCGAGTTGGACACAAGCGGCGTGCCGGCCACCAACCACGCCCTGACCCTGACCGGGGCCATGCGGCCCGATCAGATCGCCCCCAGCCTGGCGCGCGACGAGGCCCTGGCCAACGCGCCCCGTGGCAACGGCGAAAGCTTTGTCGTCCCCCGCGTGATTTAGGTGAGCAAATGAACTATCACGACTTGACCATCGCGCAGGCCAGCCAGTTGCTGGCCAAGGGCGAGCTATCCTCGGTGGAGCTGACCAAAGCCATGCTCGAACGCGTGGCCGCCACCGAGGAGCGCGTCCACGCCTACATCACCCTGACGCCCGAGTTGGCCCTGGAGCAGGCGGCCAACGCCGACAAGATGCGCGCCCAAGGCCAGGCCGGCCCGCTGACCGGCGTGCCCGCCGGCGTCAAGGACGTGCTCTGCACCCGTGGCGTGGCCACCACCTGCGCCAGCCGCATGCTGCAGAACTTCACGCCGCCCTACTCGGCCACCTTGGTGCGCAAGCTGGAGGCGGCCGGCATGGTCATGCTGGGCAAGCACAACATGGACGAGTTCGCCATGGGCAGCTCCACCGAAAACTCGGCCTTTGGCCCCACCAGCAATCCGTGGGACTTGCGGGCCGTGCCCGGAGGCTCCTCGGGCGGCTCGGCGGCCAGCGTGGCCGCGCGTTCGTGCTTTTACGCCATTGGCACCGACACCGGCGGCTCCATTCGCCAGCCGGCCAGCCACTGCGGCGTGGTCGGCCTCAAGCCGACCTACGGCCGGGTCAGCCGCCTGGGCCTGGTGGCCTTTGCCAGCAGCCTCGACCAGGCCGGGCCCATCACCCGCAGCGTGGCCGACGCGGCGACCGTCTTGCAGGTCATCGCTGGCCACGACCCGGCCGACTCCACCAGCGCCCCGCGCCCCGTGCCCGACTACGCCGCCGCCCTGCGACGGGGCGTCAAGGGCCTGCGCCTGGGCGTGCCCAAGGAATACTTCGTCGCGGGCATGGACCCCCAGGTCGAAGACGCGGTGCGCGCGGCCATCGCCACCCTGGAGGGCCTGGGCGCCCAAGTGCGACCCATCAGCCTGCCCCACGCCGAATACAGTTTGGCGGTCTATTACATCATCGCCCCGGCCGAGTGCAGCAGCAACCTGGCCCGCTACGACGGCGTCAAGTATGGCCTGTCCATCCGCCCGGAGGGCGCGGACTTGCTGGAGATGTACACCGCCACCCGCTCCCAGGGCTTTGGCAAGGAGGTCATCCGGCGGATCATGCTGGGCACATACGTGCTCAGCGCCGGCTACTACGACGCCTATTACAACAAGGCCAGCCAGGTGCGCACGCTCTTGATCGAGGATTTCGCGGCGGCCTTCAAGGAAGTCGACGCCATCGTCACGCCGGTGGCCCCCACTCCGGCCTTTGACAAGGGCCAGATGACCGACGATCCCATGCAGATGTATCTCAGCGATATTTTTACGCTATCGTGCAACTTGGCGGGCTTGCCGGGCATGAGCCTGCCCTGTGGTTTCGCCCAGAGCGGCCGGCCCATCGGCCTGCAACTGATGGCCCCCCACTTTGCCGAGGAGACGCTCTTGGCCGTGGGCCAGGCCTTCCAGGAGGCCACGGACTTTCACGCCCGACTGGCCGCTATCTGAGGCGGATCGAGGCTGCTGCACGGTG
Source organism: Desulfarculus baarsii DSM 2075 (assembly GCF_000143965.1). Classification (GTDB taxonomy): domain Bacteria; phylum Desulfobacterota; class Desulfarculia; order Desulfarculales; family Desulfarculaceae; genus Desulfarculus; species Desulfarculus baarsii. Next base: position 2,126,048 of record NC_014365.1, read on the forward strand.
AAACATAACAAATGTTGTAAAAACAGATAATTACCTGTGAAACATGAATTCCACCGTGCAGCAGCCGAAGCGCGCCATGGACGGCGCGCCAAATCGCGAGCCTGATTAGGCGAGCGATTTGTGAGGCTTGGCAAAACCGCGCTTTTGCCAAGCCGAAGCTGCACGGGGCAGGACGCCCCCGTGCAGCACTCTCGGATCAGCAAAGGCAAAACAGAGCCGCGCGTTGGCGATCGACGCGCGGCTCTGCTCTTTTTTTGGGGCGCGGAAGGCTCAGTCGGCGGCGAAGTAGCGCAGCGAGCAACTGGCCGCGTCATCCTCGGCCTGGGCCGGGCGCGGGTTTTCGCCCAGGGGATCGCCCAGGCCCAGATCGTCGGGCGCTTGGACGATCATCAACTCCAGACGGCCCGAGGGACGGCTCCACTGCCAGCTTTTGAAGGCGAAGGTGTCGTCCTGGCCGCTGGGCTGGCCATAAACGGCCTTGAGTTGGTCCAAGAGCTTGGCGAAGCTTTCGATGTGGCCTTGGGCCATCATCGTCACCGCCAGCAACTTGCCTTCGGGCGCTTTCTGGCTGAAGTATAGATAAACCCTGAACTTTTCGTCGACAAGCTCCACCGGCTCGCCCAGGGCGCAGACCGGCTTGGCCGCCGATTCGGTCCAGGGTTCGAGCTTGCGCAGCTTGGCTACCTGGGCCTGGGTCTGGCCCCAGGCCAGATTTTGCCAGCCGGCGATGTCTTGCGGCTGGCGGGCCAGCATGAACCAAATCGTCGCCGCCGTCACGGCCGTCAACACCAGGCCCAGGCCCAACCACGGCTTTTTGCTGGTCATGCGCCATCCTCCGCGCGCTGGTGGTCAACTTGGCTAAACAATAGCACATCCAGCCCGGCCAGGCGATTGCCCGCAACCCGCGGCCGTGGCAAAATGCCCCCATCAACTCGTAAACGGCGGAGAAACCATGAACCAACCCGAGCCATACATGACCGACGATCAACTGCGCGCCATTTTCGCTGGCCTGGAGCGTCACCATCTGCACGCCATGTTCGGCGTCAAGGTCGAGCGCGCCGCCGATGGTCAGGCCGTGGCGCGCTGCACTCTGGGCCAAAACCACATGAACATCCTGGGCTCGATCCACGGCGGGGTCTATTATGTTTTGCTGGATGTGGCCTCATATTGCGCGGCGTTGACGGTTTTGCCCGTCAGCGCCAACGCCGCCACCATCGATATTCATGTGTCGGTGTTGCGGCCGGCCAAGATCGGCGACGAAATGGAGCTGCGCGGCGTGGTTCGCAAGCGTGGTCGCAGCCTGATTTTTCTGGAATCGCAAGCCCTGGTCAACGGCAAGCCGGCCGCCCTGGCCCACGTCACCAAGAGCATCGCGCCCTTTGACATGCGAAAGCTGATGCAGGCCGGCTAGGGCCAGAGCGGTCGCTCGGCCAGGGCCCGCCACAGGTCGGCGGCGTCGGCCTGAGGCAGCGGCCGGCGCAGCTCGGCCAACGCATCCTCGACATAGGCCGGCCGACGCATGCCCAGCAACACGCAGCTAACGCCCTTGGTCGCCCGCGCGGCGCGCAGGGCCGTCTGGGCCAAACCGCCATCGGCGGCGACCCACGGCCCGAAACGTTCGCCAAAGCCTTTGGCGATCTGCTGGGCCTGCTTGGCGGCCATGGCCTGATAAAGGGCGTCGATGGCCTGGTGCAGGGCCGTGGCGCTCTGGCCCAAACGCTCCAGCCACTGGCCGACCGCCGGCGCGTCCCCGGCGGCGCGGGCCACGGCCTGGCGCACGAACTCCAGGCGCGGCCGCAGATAGCCGTCGCGGATGGTGGCCCATTGCTCCAGGCCGCTGAAGCTGTCCCAGTGGCGCCCCAGACCTTCGGCCGCGGGCAAGGCCGCCAGCGCCTCGGCGGGCAGACGGCCGGCTTGGGCCAGGGGCGCTAGCAGTTCTTGACCTTGGGCCTCCAGGGCGGCAAGCTCGGCCAAGCCGTCGACGATGGCCCCCGGCGGCGGCGCGGCCACGGCCGGCCCCTGGGCCAGGCGCACGAGGTGACCGTCGGGCGTCATGGCGTTGAGCGGCCGGTTGATCAGCACGGCCAGGCCCTGAGCGTGGGCCATGCCCAGAAAAGTCTGGCCGCCGGGCTGGTTGACGTTGACCGCCGCGCCGGGCTCCAGCAGGTTCAGCGGCGTCTGGGCGGCCAGGAAATGATGCCCCGGCCCCAGATCCTCGGCCAGGGCGCAGACTTGGCTCAGCGAAACGAACTCGGGGTCGGCCGGGCGATGGCCCATGGTGTTGGAGCTCAGCCCGTGCCAGCCGATGCGCCCGGCCTTGGCCTCGCGCTCCAGATGCATCATGGCCGCCTTCAGCCGGCGGTAAAACTCGGCCCTGGCTTGGTCCAACTCCAGGCCCTGTTTTTGCGTGGCCCAGCCCAGATAATATTCCGGATTGTGGAGCAAATAGACGTCGATGCGCTCCACCCCCAGGCGCTCCAGGCTGCGGCCGATCTGATCGGCCAGAAAATCGGGATGGATGCAGTGCTCCAGGTTGGGGCCAAGCTCCAGCAGTTCGGGAAAGGGCCGCCCTTGCTGGCGACGGCGCTGGCTGAGGGCAAGGTTGAAGCCTTGCAGGTAGCCGCCCTTGCTGACGATCACGACCTGCTCGCGGCGCGGGCGGCCGCGCTGGCCAAGTTCGGCCAGGGTTTGGCCCACCAGCATCTCCGAGCCGCCGTCGGCGTAGTTGGCGCTGGTGTCGATGAGGTTGACGCCGGCCAGCAACGCCGCCTCCAGGGCTTGGCGCTGATCGGGCTCGGAGGGCCCAACGCGGTAGCAGCCAAAACCGATCCGGCTGACCACCAACCCGCTGCGACCCAGCGGCCCATGGGCCAGGCCCACGCGGCTCAGGGCCTTGGCCGTGGCCTCGGCGCTGGCCGCCTTTTCGTTCAGAACGCGCGCCATCTTCGCCCTTTCCTAACCCAGGCCGTATTTTTTCATCTTGTAGGCCAGATTGCTCTTGGTCAGGCCCAAGGCCGCCGCCGCGTGGGCGGCCACGCCGCCGGCCTCGCCCAGGGCCCGCTGGATCATGCGCTTTTCCAGATCCTCGACGGCGTCATTGATGGACATGCCCTCGGGCAACTCTGGCCCCACGCTTTTTTCGCCGCGCCCGCCCTGCATCTCCAGGGGCAGATCGCTGGCGGTGATCTCGCCGCCGGCCAGGATCACCGCCCGTTCCAGGGCGTTTTCCAGCTCGCGCACGTTGCCGGGCCAGGGGTGTCGGTAGATGGCCTGCATGGCTTCTGCCGAGACCGTGGGCGGCTGGCGGCCAACCTCGGCGGCGTATTTTTTGACGAAATGGGCCACCAACAGCGGTAGATCATCCGTGCGCTCGCGCAGGGGCGGCATGTCCAGGCGCACGACGTTGAGCCGATAAAACAAATCCTCGCGGAAAGCGCCTTTTTTGACCATGGCCCCCAGATCGCGGTTGGTGGCCGCCACGATGCGCACGTCCACGGCGATGGGCTGGTTGCCGCCCACCCGCTCGAAGGTGCGCTCTTGCAGCACGCGCAACAGCTTGACCTGGGTGGTCGGCGATATCTCGCCGATCTCGTCCAAAAACAGCGTGCCGCGATGGGCCAGCTCGAAGCGGCCCTTGCGCCGCTCCGTGGCGCCGGTGAAGGAGCCCCTTTCGTGGCCGAAGAGCTCGCTTTCCAGCAAAGTCTCGGTGATGGCCATGCAGTTGACCGCCACGAAGGGCTCCTCGGCCCGGCTGGAGCGCGAATGCAGGGCCCGGGCGATGAGCTCCTTGCCTGTGCCGCTTTCGCCGGTGATCAGCACCGTGGCCTTGGCGTCGGCCACTTTGTCGACCAGGGCGAAGACCTGGCGCATGGGTTTGGATTGGCCGATGATCTCGCCATAGCCGGCCAATTCTTCGCGCAGCAGGCGATTTTGGGTCATCAACCGACGCATGCGCAGGGTTTTTTCGGTGGTCAGCAGCAGTTCGCGGTTTTCGAAGGGCTTGATGATATAGTCGGTCGCGCCCAGCTTCATGGCCTCGACGGCGTTTTCCACCGTGCCATAGGCGGTCATGACGATCACCGGCAGGTCCGGGTGGTCGACTCGCAGGGCCTGAATCAGCTCGATGCCGCTCATGCGCGGCATCTTCATGTCGGTGATGACCAGGTCTGGTTCGTCTTCATCGGCCAGGCGCAGGGCGGCCTGGCCATTGTCGGCGGTGCGCACGTCATAGCCCTCGCCGCGCAACAAGGCCTCCAAAACGACCAGATAATTTTTTTCGTCGTCAACCACCAGAATGCGATTCACGCCACCCCCCTCATGATCATTGTTGCGCCAAGGCCAGCCGCACCTTGATCCGCGCGCCGCCCAAGGGGCTGGATTCGATGGAAAGCTTGCCGCCGTGGCTGGCCACGATGCTGTTGACGATGGAAAGCCCCAGGCCAGTGCCTTTTTCCTTGGTGGTGAAAAACGGCTCGAGGATTTTGGCCCGGGCCTCGGGGTCGATGCCCGGCCCGCTGTCGTCGACGCTCACCACGCCCCAGTCCACGCCGTCGTGGGCCTCCACGAAGGTGGACACGCGCAGTTCGCCGCCCTGCTCCATGGCCTGGACGGCGTTGTTGAAGATATTCAAAAATGCGCGGTAGAGCAGATCGGCGTCGCCGACGACGATCAGCGGTTGGGCCTTGAAATCGCGCTGGACCACGATGCCCAAGCGCTTGATCTCCGGCTCCAGCACCAGCAGATTGCGGCCCAGCACCTCGTCGAGAAACACCGGCGTCAGGTTGGGCCGCTGGGGCCGGGCAAAGTCGAGGAACTCAGTGACGATCTGGTTGAGGCGGTTGCTCTCCTCAACGATGACCCCGGCCAGGGGTTTGGAAGCGCTATCGGCCCGCGAACCCAAAAGCTCGGCCGTGGAGCGGATGATGCCCAGGGGGTTGCGGATCTCGTGGGCCACGCCGGCGATCATGCGTCCCAGCGAGGCCAGGCGTTCGGATTGATTGAGCTGCTCCAGAAGCTGGGCCCGCTCCTCGGTCTGGCGGGCCATCACTCGCTGGCCGCGCATGACGATAGTGCGCAAGATGACAAAGAGCACCACCATCATCACCATCAGCGCGGCCATGACCAAAAGCTGGCCGTGCCAGACCTGCTGGAAATCCTCGCTGACGTCCATCTCCAGCTCGAACACGGCCCGGGGCGGGCCAAGCTCGGCCGTGCGGCGGCGTTGGTCGCGCAGGGGCAAGAGCGTGCGCATGGTTCGTTTGGGCCCCGGCCCCAGGGTGAACATCTCCACGCCCGGCTGAAGCGAGTTGTACGAGCCGCCTGACGAGGCGATGCGGAAGGCCCCGCTCTCGTCGCCCACCCGGCCGATGTATTCGGGCTGGGTGCTGTAGATGATGTTGCCATCGAGATCGAGGATGTTGACCTTTAGCACGCGGAAGGTCTGGGTGTCGTCGGTGGCCAGGGGGATGGTGTTGCGCACCACGGCGTCGAGCAGCTTGAACTGCTCGGGCTGGCCCACGTTGACCCCGCCGTATTCGCGCAAGGCCGTGACCACGAAGCGGTTCATCACCTGGTGGTTGAGGTTTTCGGCCAAAAGCTGGGCGAACTGGCCCTGCTTGGCGATGACCATCTCGGTGTTGCGCCGGCTGACCGTCCAGGCGATGACCAGAGCGAAAAGCAGGATGATCACCAGGCTGGTGACCGAGTAATACTCCACCAACTGGAATGACTGTTCGCCGGAAATTTCCGGCTGCCGCCGCTGGCCCGCGACGCTTTCGGCCCCTGGTTTCAAGCCCGCTCCCCGGCCGCGCTCAGATCAAAAATCTGTCGCCGGCGTCCATGGCCCGCACCTGCGCGGCCTGATCTTCGAAGCCCTGGCGGCCCATCAGGCCATAGGTCAATTGCTTGCCCAGCTCCACGCCGGGCTGGTCCAGCGGGTCTATGCCCAGCGCCGCGCCGGCGGCCACCGTGGCCAGTTCCAGCAGATAAAAAACCTGGCCGATGACGTTGGCGTCGATGCGCGGCAGGCGCAGGCTCAGGCTGGGCCGGCCCTGACGGGCCAGGGCGGCGGCGGTGGCCGTGGCCTCGGCCTTGATCAGACGGCTCATGGTCTGGCCGCCCAGGTAGGACAGCCCGGTCAGCTCGGGGTGCAGGGCCGGGATGGTCAGATCACGGCCGTAGTCGTCGATGGTCAGGAAGCAGATCAGCTTGTCCTGGGGGCCTTCCATGTATAGCTGCAACTGGCTGTGCTGATCGGTGGCGCCCACCGCGGCCACCGGCGTCTGGCCGACGTGGACTTCCGCGCCGTCCAGGGCCTTGGCCTTGCCCAGGCTCTCGGCCCAGAGCTGGCCGAACCACTGGGCCAGGCCAAGCAGATCGCTGGCGTAGGGCATCATCACGAAAATATTGCGCCCCCGCCGGAAACTCTCCACGGCCAGGGCGGCCAGCATCAACGCCGGGTTTTCGCCCAAGACCGGCGATTGGCAGCGCCCAGCCATCTGGGCCGCGCCCTCCAGCAGGGCCGCCACGTCGTGGCCGGCGCAGGCCAGGGGCAACAGACCCACGGCGCTGAGCACCGAATAACGGCCGCCCACGTTGGGCGGCACGCTCAGCACGGCGATGTCGTCACCGGCGGCGATGATCTTGCGCAGATAGCCGGCCTGGGGATCGGTGGTGAAAACCAACCGGCGCAGGGCCTCCTCGCGGCCCAGCTTTTGCTCCAGCATCTGGCGGGCGGCCAGATATTGGCTCATGGTCTCGGCGGTGGAGCCGCTTTTGCTGACGACGTTGAAGGCGGTCGCGCGCGGGTCGAGGTTGTCGAGCAGGGCCGCGAACATGCGCGGGTCGGAGTTGTCGGCCACGAAAAGGCGCATGGCCCCGGCCGGCCGGGCAAAGGCGTGGCGCAGGCAACCGCCCAGGGCCATATCCACAGCCGTGGCCCCCAGGGCGCTGCCGCCGATGCCCAATACAACGAAATTCTCGCAAAATTCGCCTAGGCGCTTGGCCTCGGCCAGGATCGGGGCCAGGCCGTCCTGGCCCATGAAGGGCAGATCCATGAAGCCCAGCTTGCCGGCGGCTTTTTGCGCGGAAACCACGGTCATGGCCCGCTCGAACTCCGCTTGCAAGCGGGCCAGGGCGGCGTCGTCCAGGCCGGCGGCCGCGCCGAGCCGCTCGGCGGCGCAGAATCCATAGTCGAGTCGCACGGGTTGGTTGGCCATGACATCGCCTCCAGTATCCGACCCTGATCGGCCAAGGGTGTGTTTTATATCACATGGACGGGCTTGGCCCGCGCATCTATTTGAATAGAGTATACTTTAGCGTTGCGTTGCAAACAAGTGACACCCGATTGACAAAAGCTCCAAGCTGGGTTAAAAAACCAACGTAACCACGTCAACGGCGGCGCATAGGCTATCAAGGAGATAGTGGCATGAAGGATAAGCTTGACCGTCTGGCCGACCAGGTTCTAACCCTTGACGATCACGAGCTTAGCCAACTATTGCCCGACATCCAAAAGCGCATGCAACACTGCGACCACAGCCCCGAATGGGAGCGCTCGGTGGTCGCTTTCTTTTTGATCAACGCCATGCGTTTCAAAAACAACGCGGCCCTGCGATGTAGCCAGGCCGCGCCGCCGTCCGAGGAGCGCCCTCGTCTGCGCCTGGTCAAGTAGTCTCGTCGCCTTTTTCCTTCTTGCGCAAGCGCGCCCTGGCCTGGACGATCTGGGCCATCCTCTCGCCGATGAACTTTTCGCGGCCCCGCTGGGTGGGGTGATAGTATCTCTTGCCGACAAGCTCGGGCGGCATGTATTCCTGGCCGACCATGGCCTCGGCAAAGTCGTGCGGATATTCATAGCCCTTGCCGTAATCGAGGTTTTTCATCAACTTGGTCGGGGCGTTGCGGATCTGTAGCGGAACCTCCAGCGGGCCGAAACGCCGCACGTCGTCGCGCACGGCCTTCATGGCCGCGTAGACGGCGTTGGATTTGGGGGCCAGGGCCAGGTAAACCACGGCCTGGGCCAGCATCAGGTCGGCCTCGGGCAGGCCGATCTTGTCAAATGCCGACCAGGCGGCCACCAGCTGATTAAGAGCGTATGAATCGGCCAAGCCCACGTCTTCGCAGGCGAAACGGGTCAGCCGCCGCAGAATGAAGTGGGGATCCTCGCCGGCTTCGAGCATGCGGGTCAGCCAATAGAGCGCCGCGTCCACGTCGGAGCCGCGCAGGGATTTGTGAAGGGCGCTGATCAGGTTGTAGTGTTCCTCGCCGGCCTTGTCGTAGCGCAGCATGCGCCGGCCCACGGCGTCCTCGGCCAGGGCCTGGTCGATGCGCTTGAGCCCGCCCAGGCCTAGCGGCGCGGCCTCCACGGCCACCTCCAGCGTGCCCAGCAGACGGCGGGCGTCGCCATAAGCCGCCTGGATCATATGCTGTTTGGCCTCCGGGGTCAGCTCCACGTCGCGGCCGCCCAGGCCGCGCTCGGCGTCGGCCAGGGCGCGCTCCAGGATCAGCGCCAGATGGTCTTCTTCCAGCGGATGCAGCACCAGCACGCGCAGCCGCGACAACAAGGCCGGGGCCACCTCGAAGCTGGGGTTTTCGGTGGTGGCGCCCACCAGGGTGATCACGCCCGATTCCACGTGGGGCAAAAAGGCGTCTTGCTGGCTTTTGTTGAAGCGATGGATTTCATCGACAAAAAGCGTGGTGCGCCGGCCACCCTTGAGTTTGGCCCTAGCCTCTTCCACCGCCCGGCGCACGTCGGCCACGCCGCTGAGCACCGCCGAAAACTCGGTGAAATCGGTGTCCCACAGCTGGGCCAGCAGCCGGGCCAGGGTCGTTTTGCCCGTGCCGGGCGGTCCCCAGAGGATCAGCGAGATGGGCCGGCCTTCCTCCAGCAGACGCCGCAGGGCCTTGCCCGGGCCCAGCAGGTGGTTCTGGCCGACGATCTCGTCGATGGCCCTTGGGCGCATGCGCTCGGCCAAGGGGGCCACGCCGGACGAAACATTGCCGGATTCGCGCTCGAAAAGGCTCATGAAGCAAACCCCAGCGCCTTTTTGACCCGCCGCCAGGGGCTCTCCGGGCGCAAGAGCGCGCGCACTTGCTCCAGGGCCGGCCTGGTCGCCGCCCTGCCCCGTTCCATGAGCAGTTCGCCGGCCATGAAGTCGGCCCAGTGCACCTCACCCACATCGGGCTCGATGACCAAATCGGCGTCGCGCAGCATGCGCCGGGCCAGGTGATACGATTGAATCTCGCCGGCCCGCAGATATGTTTCCAGGGCCTGATCGGGGATGCCATCGGAAAACACGTCGCGGTCGACGTTGACGGCCACGATCTTTTCGTGGCCCCGCCGCCGGGCGCAGGCCGTGGGGATCAGGCAGGCCACGCCGCCGTCCATCAGCCAGCGGCCGCCCACGTTGACCAGCGGCGCGATGCCCGGCACGGCCGAACTGGCCAACACGGCCTTGCGCAAGGGCCCACGATCGAAAACCACCGGCTCGCCGCTGTGCACGTCGGTGGCCACGCAGGCAAAGGGCAGCGGCAGATCCTCGATGCGCGCATCCGGCAGAAAAAAGTCGACCGATTCCTGGAAAAACTGGCCGCCCATCACCGAAGGGCCCATCAAAAACGAGCGCAAAAGCCAGCTCTGCACGAAAAGCCGGCCCACTTTGTCGACCAGGCTGCTGGCCGAGCCGTTTTCGGAGCTGGTTACGAGGCTGCGCAATTTGGCGTCGCGGGCCAAGTGCGATCCGGCGTATTCGATGACCTTGGCGCGCATCCGGTCCGGCGTGAGCCCGGCGGCGAAAGCCCCCCCGGCCAGGGCCCCGGCGCTGGCCCCGATGATCGAGCGAACGGGCACGCCGCCATCCCACAAAACCTCCAACACGCCCACGTGGGCGAAGCCCCTGGCCCCGCCGCCGCCCAAAACCAAATCCACGCCGTAGGTTGCGTTGTCGCGCTTCATTTGTCCGTGCTTTTATGTTTAAGCTTTACAAACATAACGGCCCTGGCTATATTTAGCCCCGCGTCCGCGTTGGCGGACGACATATTTGGTTTATACCAAAAATTCAGCATAGAGGGTGGTGATCGCGTGCAGGTCCAAGTCATGGACAACAATGTCGAGAAGGCCATCAAGGCCCTTAAGCGCAAGCTGACCAAGGAAGGCGTCTTCCGTCAGCTCAAGGAAAAGCGCTGGCATGAAAAGCCCTCCGACATGCGTCGGCGCAAGCAGCGTCAGGCGCGTCGGCGCATGCGCCGGCAAATCGCCAGGGCCCGGGCTCGCGCCGAGGCGCGTCGGCATTTCTAGTCCGGCCTGACATTGCAAAAGCCGCATCTGGGCGGTCTCCCCTTGGGGGGCCGCCCAGTCGCGTTTCAGCCCCATAGCCCCAGCAACATCCGCGCCGCGCCCACGCCGAAATAGACGCTGAAGCCCAAAAGCGTCACCGCGCAACAGCCGATGATCACGCGATATATTCCATCGCTGAGCCAGCGCCGGCCCTTGGCCACCGCCAGCGAGACCAAACCGTACCACACCAGATCGGCGCTGATGTGGCCCAGATAAAACACCACCACGCCCAAAGCGCCCCAGCGCGGATCGCGGGCCACCACCAGCAGCGACAGCCCCACCGTGGCCCACCACAAAATGAAATAAGGATTGGCCGCGCTGAGGAGCAGGCCGTCGGCCACCGGCCCCCGCTTGACCGCGCCCTGCCCGCTGGTCACCGCCGCCAGGCTGGCGCGCGGCAGGCCGCGCAGCATGCCCACGGCCATGTGCAGCAAGATCAGCCCGCCCACCACGCCGATGGTTCCGGCCACGGCGTCCAGGCCCAGCAAAGGCCCCAGCCCGGCCAACAGCGCCGCCACCAGCGTCACTTCGATGATCCCGTGGCCCAAAACGATCAGCGGCCCGGCCCAAAAGCCCTGACGCACGCTGTGGGTGATGGTCATGGCCAGCACCGGCCCAGGCATCACCGCCCCGGAAAAACCGATGGCGAACGAGCTGAGCCCCAGGCCCCACAGGCCCATGCCGGTTGCCAGAGATACGCCGTCCATGCCCGCCCCTACGAGTACTTGCACCAAGGCGCGTGGATCTTGACGTAGCCGACCACCGGACAATCACAATCGGTGGCCGCGCTGGGCGGCTGGCAGACCGTCCACTGCCCGGCCGGGGGGCCGCCCCGTTGGCGGCATGCCGGGCAATCGCCGTTTTCATCCAGCGCCGCGCCGCAGGCGGGGCACGGCTTGCCGATGGTTATGTCAAAGGTTTTGGGCATTGCCTTCAGTCCAAACGCCTGGCCGCGGCCTGGTAGAAGGCCAAAAAGGCCTGGCGCGCGGCGTGGATGTCGGCCTTGTGGCCGATCTCGAAGGGCGAATGCATCGACAACAGCGGCGGCCCGGCGTCGATGACCTCCATGCCGTGTTCGGCCAAAAACTTGGCGATGGTGCCGCCGCCTCCCTCGTCGATCTTGCCCATGGCCGCCACCTGCCAAGGCGCGCCCGCGCCGTCCCAGACGCTTCTGATCCAGGCCACGTATTCGGCGTCGGCGTCGCTGGTGGAGTATTTGCCGCCGGAGCCGGTGTATTTGCTCAGAGCCACGCCGTGGCCCAGGAGGGCGGCGTTGCGCTTTTCGTGCAACTCGGGGTAGTCCGGGTCCAGGGCCGCGGCGGCGTCGGCGCTGATGGCCTGGCTGGCGGCTAAAACGCGGCGCACGGCCAGATAGTCGGCCGGCTGGCCGGCGGCTTCGAGGATCGAGGATACCATCAATTCGAAGACGCGGCTGCGCGCGCCGGTGGCCCCTTCCGAGCCCACCTCCTCTTTGTCGACAAACAAGGCCACGGCGGTGTGAAGCGGATTTTGCAGGTCCAGGATCGCCGCCATGGCCGCGAAGGCCGCGGCGCGGTCGTCCTGGCCGTAACCGCCGACGAACGCGCGGTCCAGGCCCACGTCCCTGGCCGGCCCGGCCGGCACGATCTCCAGCTCGGCGCTGATCAGGTCGTGCTCGGTGAGGCCATATTCGTCGTAAAGCCTTTGAAGCACGGCCATTTTGACCTTTTCGCCTTTTTCGTCGCTATCCAGCGGCAACCCGGCGATCAGCAGGTTCATGCGCTCGGCCTCGAAGGCCTCGTTGACCTTTTTTTCGCCCTGGCTGCGCCGGCTGAGGTGGGGCAAAACGTCGAGCACGGTGAACACCGGGCCGTCGGGATCCTCGCCCAGGGCCAGGGGCACGACCCGACCATCCTTGGCGCAGACCACGCCCAGCAGGGCCATGGGCCGGGCCAGCCACTGGTATTTCTTGACGCCGCCGTAGTAATGCGTCTTCAGGAAGGCCAGGCCCTGGTCTTCGTAAAGCGGGTTCATCTTCAGGTCCAGGCGCGGGGCGTCCAGGTGCGCGCCGATGATGCGCAGGCCCGCCGTCGCCGGCTCCTTGCCCAAAACCACCAGCGCCGCCATCTTGCCGCGAAATTCCAGAAACCAGCGTTTACCCTTGGCCTTGGCGCCCAGGGGCGCGAAGTCGGCCTCCAGGGCCTGGCGCTTGATTTCGGTCACGGCCAGGCGTTCGGTCTTGGCCACGCTCAAAAAACGCTTGTAGCGTTCGGCCAGGGCCATGATTTCCTTGCGCTGGGCGTCGGAAGATGTTTCCCAAATATTTTTGGGCTGATAGAGCAGTTTCTCATTCAACTCGTCAAGTTTTTTCTTGCTCAGCTTGGCCATGGGCCCTCCCCGCCTGGGCGCGAAACATCGTCAGCGCATGATTAAGCTAATACTCCACGGCGGCCCACCCTTCAAGGCCGGGCGTCGGATGGCGCGCATTTTTGGGCCAACAGAAATATCTCCACGTTGCCCTTGGGGCCCAGGATGGGGCTGGGGCATTGACCCAGCACTTCCAGGCCCAGCTCGCGCAAGCAGTCGGCCACGCCGTCCACCGCCTGCTGGCGCGCGGCCGCGTCGCGAACCACGCCGCCCGAGCCCACGTGCTCGCGGCCGGCCTCGAACTGGGGCTTGACCATGGCCAGCAGCCGGCCGCCCAAGGCCAGGCGGGGCGTGATGTTGGGCAGCACCAGGCGCAGGCCGATGAATGACACGTCCATGACGATCAGCCCGTAGGGGCCGGGGGCCACTTCAATGGCCATGTGGCGCACATTCTGTCGCTCGATTGCCTTCACCCGAGGGTCCACGCGCAGCTTCCAGGCCAACTGACCATAGCCCACGTCCACGGCCGTGACCTCGGCAGCGCCCCGTTGCAGCAGACAGTCGGTGAAGCCGCCGGTGCTGGCGCCCACGTCCAGGCAGCTCAATCCGGCCGGATCGAGGCCGAAATGATCCAGCGCGCCAGCCAGCTTGAGCCCCCCCCGCGAGACATAGGGGTGCTCCGGGCCGTCGACGCTGACGGCGGCCTCGGGCTCGACGCTTTGGCCGGGCTTGCGCGCGGTCTGGCCGTCGATTCGGGCCAGGCCGGCCATGATCAGGGCCTGGGCCTTGGCCCGGCTGGGGGCCAGGCCAAGCTCCACCAGGCGTTGATCAAGGCGGGTGCGGCTGGCCACGGGTCAGGCCAACAGCGCCCTGGCCGCGGCGGCCACGGCCTCGGGGGTCAGGCCCAGACGCTGGCGCAGTTTGCCCTGGGCGCCGTGCTCGACATAGCGGTCGTTGACGCCGATCAGGCGCGTCTTGGGCCGCAGGCCGTGGGCGGCCAAGGCCTCCAGCACGGCCGCGCCGAAACCACCGGCCAGCATGTTTTCCTCGACGGTGACCACCCGGCCGCAACGCTGGGCTAGCTGGCAGATCAGTTCGTCGTCCAGCGGTTTGACAAAGCGGGCGTTGACCACCGCCGCCGACACGCCCTCGGCCGACAGCATCACCCCGGCCAGCCGGCAAAGCTCCACGCCCACGCCGATGCCCACCAGCAACACGTCGCCACCGTCGCTGAGCAACTGGCCCTTGCCCCAGGGCAACGGGCGCAGGGGCTCGTCGGTGTGCGCGCCAAGCCCCGCGCCGCGCGGATAGCGCAACGCCGTGGGGCCGTCGTGATCGAGCGCCGAAAAGAGCATGTGCCGCAGTTCGTTTTCGTCGGCCGGGGCCATGATCGAAAGATTGGGCGCGCAGCGCAGAAAGCTCAAGTCCAAGAGCCCCTGGTGCGTCTCGCCGTCCTCGCCCACCACGCCGGCCCGGTCCATGGCCAGCACCACCGGCAGCTTGGGCAGGCAGACGTCGTGGACGACCTGGTCAAAAGCCCGCTGCATGAACGTGCTGTAGATGGCCACCACCGGCCGGAAGCCCTCGCAGGCCAGGCCGGCGGCGAAGGTCACGGCGTGTTGCTCGGCGATGCCCACGTCGATGAAGCGGTCGCGGTATGATTCGGCAAAGGACTGCAAGCCGGTGCCTTCGGGCATGGCCGCGGTGATGGCCACGATGTCGCGGCGCTCCTTGGCCAATTGGACCATGGTCCGGCCAAAGACCTCGGTGTAGGTCTGGATTTTGGGCTTGGGCGGCGGGATGAGGCCGCAATCGGCCGTGGCCGGCGGCTGGGCTATTTTGCCCACGCCGTGGAAATGGGCCGGGTTTTCCTCGGCCGGCCGATAGCCCTTGCCTTTTTGGGTGATGACGTGGATCAGGTGGGGGCCCTTGATCGGCGCGACATTGCCGAAAACATTGATCAACCGGCCCAGATCGTGGCCATCCACCGGGCCGACGTAGTTGAAGCGAAAGGCCTCGAAAAGCATGCTGGGCGAGAAAAAGGCGCGGAACGACTCCTCGGCCCTGCGCGCCAATTCCACAAGATTTTCGCCAACTCCAGGCATGTTTTTAAGAAATCGCTCCAGCTCCTTGCGGAAGCGCTGATAGGCCCCGCCCGAGAGCGAACGGCTGACGAACTTGGACAGCGCGCCCACGTTGGGGGCGATGGACATTCCGTTGTCGTTGAGCACGACGATCAGGTCTTCGTTCAGAAAGCCGGCCTGATTGAGGCCCTCGTAGGCCATGCCGCCGGTCAGTGAGCCATCGCCGATGACCGCCAACACCTTGCCCGAAGCGCCGCGCAGGCGTTTGCCCACGGCCATGCCCAGCGCCGCCGAGATGCTCGTCGACGAATGCCCAGTGTCAAAGGCGTCGTAGGCGCTTTCGCGGCGCTTGGGAAAGCCCGAAAGCCCGTCGAGTTGGCGTAGGGTGCAGAATTGGTCGCGCCGACCGGTGATAATCTTGTGGGCGTAGGTCTGGTGGCCCACGTCCCAGACGATTTTGTCGTTGGGGCAATCAAAGACCGCGTGCAGGGCCAGGGTCAGCTCGACCACGCCCAGGCTGGGGGCCAGGTGGCCGCCGGTCTCGACGACGTGGGCAATGATGAAGCGCCGCACCTCGTCGGCCAGTTGCTTGAGCTGGTCCAGGCTCAGTTTCTTGACATCGGCCGGCGAATCTATCTTGGCCAGAATCTCGTATGTGGTTTGTTCGCTGGGTTGCAACGTCACACCTTTTGCGGGCCGTCGTCAAGCCGGCCGCGCGCGCCACGGGCTAGTGCGTCCTGGACATGATGTAGTGGGCCAAAAGCTCCAGGGGTCGGGCGGGAGGGCCCAGTTCGGCGATGATCGCGACCGCCTCCTCCACCAGGCGCTGGCCGGTTTGACGGGCCTGGGCCGGGCCCAGCACGGCGGGATAGGTCATCTTGCCCTTGGCCGCGTCGGCGCCGGTGGCCTTGCCCAGGGTCTCGGCGTCTCCTTCCAGGTCCAGCAGATCGTCGGCGATCTGGAAAGCCAGGCCGATGCGTCGGCCGTAGCGCACCAGGCGGCTCAGCCTGTCCCGATCGGCCCCGGCCAGGATGCCGCCGGCCTCCAGCGAAGCGCAGATCAAGGCCCCGGTCTTGCGGGCGTGGATGTAGTCGACCATGGCCAGATCGGGCTCCATGGTTTCGGCCAGCAGATCGGCGGCCTGACCGCCGACCATGCCCAGATGTCCCGCCGCCCGCATGACCACGTTGGCCGCCTGGCGCGCGCGCTCGGCCGGCAGGTCGCCGACGGCGGCGGCGTCGGTCAGCAGGACCATGGCCTGGGTCAACAGGCCGTCGCCGGCCAACACGGCCATGCCCTGGCCAAAGACCTTGTGGTTGGTCGGCACGCCCCGGCGATAGTCGTCGTCGTCCATGGCCGGCAGATCGTCGTGGATCAACGAATAGGTGTGGATCATCTCCAGGGCGCAGGCGCAGAACATCGCCCGTCGGGGGTCGCCGCCCACGGCCTCGGCCCCGGCCAGGCACAAAATCGGGCGCAGGCGCTTGCCGCCGGCAAAAAGGCTGTAGCGCATGGCCTTGAGGATCACCCCGCCCGATTCGTCGGCCGGCAACCAGGCCTCCAGGGCCGCGTCGACCATCTGGCGACGCTGGGCCAGGTATTGTTTCAAGTCCACGCTCATTCCTCCGCCGCCTCGCCGGGCTCCAACGGCGTCTGCCGCGGAACGCCGTCGCCGCGGGCCAGCAAAACCACCTTTTGCTCGGCCTCGTCGAGGCGTTTGCCGCAGGCCTCGGCCAGGGCCACGCCTTCCTCAAAGAGCTTGAGCGATTGCTCCAGGGTCAGGTCGTCATTTTCCAGGCTCTGGACGATCTCTTCCAGGCGGCCCAACGAGGCCTCGAAGCCCTGTTGTTTTTTGGCTCCAGCCATCAGTTCGCCTCCAAGGCGGCGGCGTAGCGCCGGCTAAGCTCCAGCCAGGCCAGCGGATCGATGCGCGCGCCGCCCACGCCCACGCCAAAGTCCAGGTGCGGTCCGGTGACTCTGCCCGTGGCCCCGACTTCGGCGATGATCTGGCCCTTTGCCACGCGCTGGCCTTCTTTTACCAACATCGCCGACAAATGCAAGTAGCGGCTGACCACGCCCTGGCCGTGGTCGATGATGATGGTCTGACCGCCGAAGTAGTGATCCAGGGCCACCGCCACCACGCCGGCGGCCGTGGCCTTGACCGGCTCGCCGGTGGCCGCGCGCAGATCCACGCCGCTGTGGGGCAGTTTTTCCACGCCGTTGACCACGCTGCGCCGGCCGAATTTGCTGACCACCACCCCCGGCACGGGCCGGATGAAGGGGCCCGACCAATATCTTTCAGGCGTGCGACGGGAATAGGCGGCGGCGATCTTGGCCTGGTCTTTTTTGTATTTTTCCAGCTCGGCCGGCGAAAGGTCGTCGAATTTTTTGTGCACGGTGATGCGCCGCACGCCGTAATCCATGGCCTTGACCGTGATCAGGGCGGCGGCCGCCTGGCGACCGTCGGCAAAGACGCGCAGCGTCTGACGGCCCAACGGCGCGTCCAACGGCGCGGCCACCACCGCGTAGTAGCAGCCCCGCGCGCCCCGTTGCAACGGCGTTTTCCGGCCCAAAAATTCGACCTCGGCCCGGGCCGGCGAGCCGCGCAGGCAGGCCGTGACCATGGCCGGCTGGCCCTTGCCCAGTGGCGTGGGCCAGATGTGGATCATCTGCGCGGCGGCCGGGCCGGGGCACAATACAAAAAAAGCCAGCATCAACGACAGGGCCAGGCGATTCACCACACAACCTCCTCGACCACGGCGCGCAAGGCCCCGTGTTGCAGTTTAACCTCGATGGCCCGGCCGGGCGCGGTATGGGCCGCCTCGCGCAACAGCCGACCCTTTTCGTCAAAGACCAACGCATAGCCCCGGCCCAACACGGCCAGCGGACCCAGCGCCCGCAAGCGGCCGCGCAAAAGTTCCGCCGCCGCCCGCCGCCCGCGCAAACGGGCGATCATGGCCGCCCACAAGCGGCCGCGCAAGCCCTCCAAGCGGCCCTGGGCCTGGGTCAAGCGGCGCTCGGGCCGGGCCTGGGCCAGTCGGCCGACCAACCGGTGCAAGCGCGCTTGTCGCCCGGCCAAAGCCGTTCGCTGGGCCATCAGCAGGCGGGCGCTAACGTCGTCGAGGCGCTGGCGGTGATCGGCCAGACGCCGCCGAGGGTCGGCCATGGCCCGCCGCAGATGGCGCAAATCGACCCGTCGCCGCGCCAACGAACGCGCCATGGCCATTGCCAGGGCCTGGCGCGCGGCCTTCAGGCGCAGCGTCAGTTCCTCGCGGCCGGCCAGCAGCAGCTCGGCGGCCGCCGTGGGCGTGGGCGCGCGCAGATCGGCCGCCAGGTCGGCGATGGTCACGTCGATCTCGTGGCCCACCGCCGAAACCACCGGCAACGGGCAGGCGGCGATGGCCAGGGCCAGGGCCTCGTCGTTATAGGCCCATAGATCCTCGGGCGAGCCGCCGCCCCTGGTCAAAACAATAACCTCGGGCCAGCCCCAGGCGGCCAACTCGGCCAGGGCCACGACCATCTGGCCGGCGGCCGCCTCGCCCTGCACCTGCACGGGGTAGACCGCCACCTCCAGGCGCTGGCCGCGCCGCTCGACGACCTTGAGGAAATCGCGCAACGCCGCCCCCGTCGGCGAAGTGACCACGGCCACACGCCGGGGCAGCTCGGGCAGGGGCTTTTTGCGCTCGGCGTCGAAAACGCCCTGGGCCGCCAGGCGGCGTTTGAGCTGCTCGAAGGCCAACGCCAGCGCGCCCGCGCCCAGCGGCTCGGCCGTGTCGACCACCAACTGCACCTCGCCTCTGGCCACGTAGACGCTCAGCCGCCCCTGACAGAGCACACGCTGGCCGTCCTCCAGCCGAAAACGCAGCAACCCGGCCTGATGGCGGAACATCACCGCCCGCAACACGCCGCCGTCATCCTTCAGGCTGAAATAGCAATGTCCGCTGGCCGGGCGGCGCAAGCCGCTGACCTCGCCCTCCACCCAGACGAAATCAAAGCTGGCCTCGGCCTGTTTTTTCAGGCGGTTCAACAGTTCGCTAACGCCCAGCACCTGGCGCGGCGTGAACAGACTCAGCCCTTCCATGGCCTCCCTTCGCGGCCCAAAGGCCGACGGATCACTGGCCGATCCAATAACTCTCGGCCAGGCCCTGCTTTTGCAGCGACGCGCCCAAGGCCTGGGCGGCGGCCTTGTCGGCCAGGCCAGTGACAAAGACCCGGTGCCACACACCGCGCTCACCCAGATCGACCCTGGCCGTTTGCGCTTGCACGCCCTTTTTGGCCAAAACGGCCATGTATTCCCGGGCCTCGTCTTCCTGGCGATAGCTGCGCAGTTGCAAGGTCAGCCCGCCGCCGGCCGCCGGCTTGGCCGCCCTGCGCGGCGCGTTGAGGGCCACGCCGACTTGCTCCATGGATGCGCCGGCCTCGACCACCTCCACGGGATAATCCACCTGGCCCTGGGGCGAGGCGGCGCGGTAGATGATCAGCCCCTTGCCCGCCGCCCCGCCGACCTCGTAGCGGCCCGAAGCGCCCTGACGGGCGGCGGCCAGTTCGTTGTCGAGCATCACGCCGATGGTGGCGTCGCCGACACCGGCCTGGCGCAGCTTGAGCACTTGGTCCACGCTCAGGCCCCAGGCCCCGGTCGGCCACAGGGCCCCCAGCGCCAAGGCGGCCAGGCAAAGCGGTCGGAAAGAGTTCATGACGGCCTCCCGACAAAAGTTCAACTGTTCAATAATACTATCAGACATCGGGTAGCCAACGCCAGCCTACGGCCGGTCCAAGATCAAAAGGGCCTCCACGTGGCTGGTCTGGGGGAACATGTCCAGGGCGTGCAGGGCCACGGGCGCGTAGCCATAGCCCAGCAATTCCTTGGCGTCGCGGGCCAGGGCCGCCGGATGGCACGAGACATAGGCCACCCGCTTGGGGGCCAGGGCGGCCACCTGATCCATCAGGCCCTTGGCCCCGGCCCTGGGCGGATCCAGCACCACCAGGTCGAAACGCCGGCCGCTGGACGTCAGGCGGCCGACCGCGTCGGCGGCCTGGGTCCACAATATCTCCAGGCGCTCGTCCAGCTCGGCCCGCCGAGCTTGCCAGAGCATGACCTGGGCGGCCTGGGGTTGGGCCTCCACCGCGCAGACTTGCCAGCCGGCCTGGGCCAACGGCAAGGCGAAATTGCCGCCGCCGGCGAACAAATCCAACGCTTCGCCCGGCGGCAGTTGGCCGGCGGCTTCCAGCACCAGGCCCATCAGCCGCTGGTTGAGGCCCAGGTTGACCTGGCAGAACAGGCCGGGATAGGCCCGCAGTTGCAGTTGGCCGTCAGAATGATAAAGCAGGCCATTGTCCGGGCCGGGATCCCATTGCTCCAGGTTTTCGCCCCGGCAGAGGCGGGTCATCTTGGCCCCGGCCTGGGTGGCGGCCAGGCGCAGGCCGCGTTTCATGGCGTTATTCAGTTTGGCCCCGGCGCCGACGCCCATGGTCGCGAAGGGCCCGTCATCGTCGTTGGCCAAGACCTCGACCCAGGCCAGGCTGCGATGCTGGCCGCTGGTGACCTCCGGGGCCAAGGCGGCCAAAAAACGGCTGATGGCCGGATGGGCCACCGGGCAGTCGCGCAGGGGCTCGAGATAGTGCCCGCCGCGCTGAAAAAAGCCGATGCGGTTGCCGCGCACCTGAAAACGCACGCGGTTGCGCCAGCCCCACTGCCGGGGTGATGGCCACGCCACGGCCGGCGGCATGCCCGGCAGGCGGCCCAAGGCCCGGTCGAGCCATTGGGCCTTGGCCTCGAGCTGGCCCGCGTAATCCAGGTGCATCAGGTCGCAACCGCCGCAAGCGCCATAGGCCGGACAGCGCGCCTGGACGCGCCGGGGCGATGGCTCGAAAACCCGCCGACAGACGGCTTCGGCGAAATCTTTCTTGTCGTTGACGATCCTGGCCGCCACGGTCTCGCCGGCCAGGGCCCCGGCCACGAAAACCACCTTGCCGTCGTCAAGGCGGGCCAACCCCCGACCACCGGCGGAAAGCTGTTCGATCTTCAGCAATAGCTCTTGAGTGTCGCTTTGTTGATCCATCATGCGCCGTTTCCACGCCCGACGTCGGCACGCCGGACGATCGAAAATCACTAAGTATGAACACAGTTTTTCGGTGATTAATTATTCACAACGCAACTATCGGCCTCTTAATCTTAAGTTTTTTGTCTTTCAGGCAAAACATGTTAAGCTTCAACTGTTTTATCCGGCAGCCTTCAAATGCGACACGCGCCAGACATGCTCATACGGAGTTCGACCGGGTGACGAACAAGTATATCAAGGGCCTTAGATACGTTCCGTCTCTTCCGACGGTCTTGGCCAAGATCATGGCCCTGCTCGATGACGAAAAGACATCGGTGGCCGACCTGGAGGCCGTGATCGTTCGCGATCAGGCCCTCACTTCCAAGGTGCTCTCCATCGCCAACTCGGCCTATTGGGGCCTGCGCCACGAGGTGGTCAGCATCGAGCGGGCCACGGTGCTGCTGGGCTTCGAGGAGATCAGCAACATCTGCCTGGGGGCCGGCCTGATCGGCTTTTTGCACCCGTCGATCTTCCGCAACCGCGAGGGGGCCGAGCAGCTCTGGCTGCACACCCTGGCCGTGGCCGAGGCGGCTCAGGCCATCAGCCGCGAGATGGCCTTCATCGAGGCCGGTTCGGCCTTCACCGCCGGGCTGTTGCACGACCTGGGCAAGGCCGTGCTCGCCGCCTTCCACCCCGGCGACGTCGAGGATGTCCTGCGCCTGATGCAGCGCGAAAAACTGAGCTTCCGCCAAGCCGAAATGGCCAACGAGTGCGACCACGCGGCCATCGGCGGCGAGTTGGCCCAGCATTGGGGCATCCCCGCCTCGCTGGGCCAGGTCATGGCCATGCACCACGAGCCGCCGCCCGACGCCCAATTGGAGCCGCTGGTGGCGGCCGTGCACGCGGCCGACTACCTGGTGCGCGACATGGGCATCGGCGATTCGGGCAACCCCGACAAGCCAACGGTGGAAGCGCGGGTGCTCGACTGGCTGGGCCTGGGCGATAGCCTCCTGCGCTCCATCAAGCGCGACCTGGCCTGGCGGCGGCCGGCCATCGAAGACCTCTGGAAAGAGCTGATCAGCTAAGCTCAAGCGCTATCTGCCGTCACGGCGTCGGGCGGCCAGGCTGACCACTTTTTCGCCGCCGCCCTCCGCGCCGGGCGGCGAAGGCTCGGGCTCGGGGGCCTTGCGCGCCTCGGAGCGGGGTAAGCGCTCCAGGCGCATGGCCTCGCCGTTCATGGTGAACTCATCGCCGTCGATGTATCCCTCGCGCAGGATCCACGTCACCGTGCTGCGGGGCACGGTCAGGAACAAAAGCGTTATCTGCCACCAGCCCGGTTTGACGTCGGCGACGATGTCCTCGACCCTGGCGTAGACCATGGGCTCGTTCTTGTGATGGATCAGCACCACGTCGCCGTTGCGGGTGATCACAGGTCCGCCTCCCCGCCGCCGATGGCCTTCAGCCGCCGCTGAAATTCCGCCAAATCGACCGTATACTCCTGGGTGCCAAAGCACGACACGGCAAACGAGGCCAACGCCGCGCCCCAGCGGCAGGCCTCGACCAGGTCGCGGCCCTTGGCCATGGCCGCCAGCAAGCCGGCGCGGTAGGCGTCGCCGGCGCCAGTGGGGTCGTTGACCTGGTCGGTGGGCGCGGCAGGGATGCTGGCCCGGACGGAGCCGTTCAGCACCACCGAACCGTGCTCGGCCTTGGTGGAGACGATGCAGCCGACCTTGGCGCGCAACTCGTCAAGGCTCAAGCCTGTCTTGCGCAGGGTCATCTCCAGTTCGTAGTCGTTGGAGATGAACATCATCGCCCCCTCGATGGCCTTGGCCAGGGGTTCGCCATCCAGGATGTTGAGGGCCTGGCCGGGGTCGAAGATGAAGCGCGCGCCGCGGCGGCGGCACTGCTCGGGCAGGGTGGTCATGTCTTCCAGGTTGCCCGGCGAGATGATCACCACGGCCTCGGCCGGGTCCAGGCGCTGGGCGTCGAAACGGCAGGAGTGGTTCATGGCCCCGGGATTGAAGCCGGTGATCTGGTTGTCGGCCATGTCGGTGGTGATGAAGGCGCCGGCGGTGTATTCCTCGTCGACGGTGCGGATGAAACCGGTTTCGATGCCGTGGGCGTCCAGCCAATCCAGATAGCGTTGGCCGTCGCGGCCCAGGCAGCCCAAAACGCTGGGCCGCTGGCCCAATTGGGCCAGGCCGTAGGCGATGTTGCCGGCGGTGCCGCCCAGATGCTCCTTGAGCCCGTTGACGTTGAAGCTGACGTTTAGCACGTGGATCTTGTCGGGCAAGATGTGATCGGAAAAACGGCCGCCGAAGTTCATGATGCGGTCGTAAGCCAACGAACCGGAAATGAATATCTGCATTTTTCGCGCACCTCGAAATAATGTGGGCCGGGCCGTGGCGGTCCCGGTAAACGCTCGTCGCCTGAATCTAATGTGGCCGAGCCTCGGCTGTCAAGGCGGCCTTCGGGCCGCTTGTGGCGGCCGGGCCGGCGTGATAGTCTACGGCAGCATTTTAGCGCCGTGGAGTTTCGATGAAAAACGCCCTCGCATTTTTTTTGGCGCTCGCCGCCGCGTTGTGGGCTGGTGGCTGCCCGGCCCGCGACTTGAACCAGGAACCGGCCGCCATCTCCGACCAGGGCGCCGCGCCGCATGAATACATGCGGGCCCTGGGCGAGGCCGACGCCGCCGTGGCCTATATCTGGGAACAGATGCCTTTTCTGATCAACAAGGCCCTGCTCATCAGCAAGCCGTGCCAGGTCTACGGCGATTTCGACCACCGCAAGAGCAACGTCTTCAGCGACAACGACCCCACCTTGGCCTATGTCGAGCCCCTTGGCTTCAAATATCGCCAGGCCGAGGACGGTTTTTTCGAGCTGGAGATGGCCGTGGACCTGCTGATCCTCGACAGCCAGGGCAAGATCGTCGTGCTGCAGGACGACTATCAACGCGCCGAGGAGCGCAGCCGCTACCAACTGCGCGAAGTGTTCATGAACGTCAGCCTGCCTTTGTTCGGCCTACCGCCCGACAAATACCACGTCTCCATCAAGGTGCGCGACCTCATCGGCAAGGGCAGCGCCACCGCCAAGCTCGTGGTCATCCTGCGCTGAAGGCGGCCAATCCAGCCTCGTCGACGTTGGCCCGGCCCCGCCAGCGCCAAGCTCGTGGCCGTCCCGCGCTAAATGGCCGCCGCTCCGCTTTAGTTGCGTAGCGCCGTGATCGGCGCGGGCATGCGGCCGCCGCGGCCGATGAATTTGGCCCCGGAAAAACGGTTGACGGCCATCACCGGCGCGCGGCCCAGCAGGCCGCCGAAATCCACCGAATCGCCTGGTTTGGTTCCCGGCGCGGGGATCATGCGCACGCCGGTGGTCTTGTTGTTGGCCACGCCGATGCTCAGTTCGTCGGCGATGATGGCCGAAAGGGTGGCCGGCTCCACGTCGCCGGGCACGGCGAACATGTCCAGGCCCACCGAGCAGACGGCGGTCATGGCTTCGAGCTTTTCCAGGCCCAGCGCCCCGCATTCCACCGCGTCGATCATGGCCAGATCCTCGCTGACCGGGATAAACGTGCCCGACAACCCGCCCACGTTGCCCGAGGCCATGGCCCCGCCCCGCTTGACCGCGTCGATCAGCAGGGCCAGGGCGGCGGTGGTGCCCGGCGCGCCGACCTTTTCCAGGCCCATCGATTCCAGGATCTGACCCACGGAATCACCCACGGCCGTGGTCGGGGCCAGGCTGATGTCGACCACGCCGAAGTTCACGCCCAGGCGCTTGGCCAGCTCGCGGCCGACCAACTCGCCAGCCCGGGTGATCTTGAACACCGTGCGCCTGATCACCTCGCTGAGCATGGTCAGATCGCAATCGGGGTGCTTTTCGACCACGGCCCGCACCACGCCGGGGCCGCTGATGCCCACGTTGAGGGCCGTGTCGCCCTCTTGCGCGCCGTGGAAGGCCCCGGCCATGAAGGGGTTGTCGGAGGGCGCGTTGGCAAAGGCCACGAACTTGGCGCAGGCCAGGCCCAGGGGCGCGGCGGCGGCCATGGCCTTGAGGATGTGGCCCAGGCGGGCGATGGCGTCCATGTTCATGCCGGCGCTGGTGCTGGCCAGGTTCAAAAATCCGCACAAACGCTGGGTGGAGCCCAGGGCCTGGGGCAGGGCCTCCATCAGCCGGCGATCGGCCTTGGTGGCGCCCTTTTCCACCAGCGCGCCAAAGCCGCCCACGAAATCGACCCCGGCCCGGCAGGCCCCGCGATCGATGGCCTGGGCCAAAACCACCGGCGCCTCGTCGTGGGGGCAGGCCTCCAGCAACCAGGCCGCCGGGGTGATCGACAGCCGCTTGTTGACGATGGGCACGCCAAAGGAGTCACTGATGCGGCTGGCCTCGTCCACCAGCCGCCGGCCCATGTCGGCCAGGCGACCGGCCACGGCCGCCGACATGCGCTCAATGTCGCGGTCGATCAAATCCTTGAGGTTGACGCCCAGGGTCACCGCGCGGATGTCGAAGTTGTCGAAGAGGATCATGCCGGCCGTTTCGAGGGCCTCTTGCAAGCCGATAGCCATCCGCGCCTCTCAAACCCTGTGCATGGCCTTGATCACGGCCTCGCTGTGTAGCATGATCGTCAGGCCCAGGCGCTCGCCAAGCTGCTCCAACGCGCCGCGCAGGCCCGAAGGCCCCAGCTTGGAGTCGCCGATGTCGACGAGCATGGTCATGACGAAGGTGCCGTCCATGACCTTTTGCTGGACGTCGACGATGTTGCAGTCCTGCTCGAACAACAGGCCGCTGACCCGGGCGATGATGCCCTTTTGGTCGCCGCCCATCACCACCAAAAATACCCGTTCGTTTTTCATGGCTTTCGTCTTTGGCCCTCGGGCCCGGCAAGGACGCTCTGGCCGTGGGGACAGTGGGGCGCCAGGGCGCACTGGCCGCAACGGGGCTTGCGGGCCGGGCAGACCTGGCGGCCGTGCAGGATCATCTGGTGGCTGAACAATGTCCAACGCTCCTCGGGGATGATCTCCATCAGTTGTTGTTCGATCTTGTCGGGGTCGGCCTGATCGCTGAGGCCCAACAAACCGGCCAGGCGCTTGACGTGGGTGTCGACGGTTATGCCCGGCACGCCAAAGGCGTTGCCCAAGACTACGTTGGCCGTCTTGCGGCCCACGCCGGGCAGGCCCGTCAGGTCATCCATCGCGGCGGGAACCTGCCCGCCGTGGCGCTCGAGCACCGCCCTGGCCGCGCCGATGATCGCCTTGGCCTTGTTGCGAAAAAAGCCGGTGGAGCGGATAACCTCCTCGACCTGGGCCTGATCGGCCGCCGCCGCCTGGGCCGGGCCGGGCCAGCGCGCGAAGAACTCGGGCGTGACCATGTTGACCCGCTCGTCGGTGCATTGGGCCGAAAGGATCGTGGCCACCAGCAACTGCCAGGCGTCGGCGAAGCGCAGGGCGCATTGGGCCGCCGGGTAGAGCTTGTCCAACTCGGCCAGGATGGCCGCCACCCGCTGGGGTTGGGGCCTTGACCAGGCCTTGTCCGCGCCCCGCGCCGCCACGCCTATTTCTCCAGCACTTCGGCCTTTTCGATGACCACCGACTCCAGGGGCACGTCGGAGTGATGGCCCTTGTTGCCGGTCTTGACCGCGCCGATTTTGTCGACCACGTCCTGGCCCTCGACGACCTTGCCAAAGACGGCGTAACCCCAGCCGTCGGGCGTCTTGGCGGTGTGGTCGAGGAACTCGTTGTCGGCCAGATTGATGAAGAACTGGCAGGTGGCGCTGTCGGGGATCTGGGTGCGGGCCATGGACAGGCTGTAGTGGGTGTTCTTCAGGCCGTTGTCGGCCTCGTTCTTGATGGGCTTGTCGGTGGCCTTCATGCCCATGTCGGCGCGCAGGCCGCCGCCCTGGATCACGAAGCCGGGCACCACGCGGTGAAAGACCGTGCCGGCGTAATGGCCCTTGTTGACGTAATTAAGAAAGTTCTGCACCGTGATCGGGGCCTTGTCGGGGTAAAGCTCGATTACGATGTCGCCCATGCTGGTGGTGAATTTGACCATCGGATTTTCTCCCTGCCGGACCTGGGCCGAGGCCACGCCGGCGCTGATGCAAAAGGCCGCGACAACGGCCGCCAGAATCGCCAGGCCCAAGCGGCGGGCCAGGGAATTTCGCCTCATTTTCGCTCCCCCGTCAAAGTGCGGCCGGCGGTCGGATGAGCCGCCGGCCAGCAAAGTATAACAAACGCTCGGGGCCAACGCCCGGCGAGCGATCAAAATTCCTCGAACCCCTCCAACTCGACGCCCTCGAAGAAATCGTCCGACGACGAGGCCTTGGCCGCCGATTTGGCCGGAGCGGCCTTGGCCGCCGGCTTGGCGGCTGGTTTGGCCGCTGGGCGATGGGTCATCGGCCGCGCGGCCGCCACCGGGGCCGGCTTGGTCGGCTTTTTCTTGGCCGCCGCCAAAGGCTGGCCCTCGAAATTGACCTTGAAGCCGGCCATCTGCTGGCGCATCACATCGGCGGCCGAGGCCATCTCCTCGCTGGCCGAAGCGGCCTCCTCGACCAAGGCGGCGTTTTGCTGCACGCCCTGGTCCATCTGGGCCACGGCCTTGTTGACTTCCTCGATGCCCATGGCCTGCTCTTGGATGGCCGCGTCGATCTCGCCGGCGATGTCGGCCACGTTCTGAACGTTGGCGATGATCTCGGTCAGCAGTCGGCCGCTCTCGGTGACCAGTTGATTGCCCTGTTCGACCTTGACCACGCTATCGGTGATCAGCCCCTGAATCTCCTTGGCCGCGGTGGCGCTACGCCCGGCCAGGTTGCGCACTTCTCCGGCCACCACGGCGAAGCCACGGCCGGCCTCGCCAGCC
The DNA here is from genome assembly GCF_000143965.1 of Desulfarculus baarsii DSM 2075. Classification (GTDB taxonomy): domain Bacteria; phylum Desulfobacterota; class Desulfarculia; order Desulfarculales; family Desulfarculaceae; genus Desulfarculus; species Desulfarculus baarsii. The sequence goes on from NC_014365.1 coordinate 2,153,698, forward strand.
CGGGCCGCCTCCACGGCGGCGTTGAGGGCCAGCAGATTGGTCTGGAAGGCGATCTCGTTGACGACGTTGATAATCTCGCTGATCTTCTTGCTGGATTCGCTGACGGCGGCCATGGCCTCGATGGTCCGCTGGACGACCTGCCCGCCCTCCTGGGCCATGTGGGCGGTTTTCTGGGCCATCTGGTTGGCCTGGCGGGCGTGGTCGGCCTCCTGCTTGACCGAGCTGGTCATTTCTTCCATGGCGCTGGCCGTCTCCTCGATGGCCGAGGCCTGCTGCTGCACCCGCTCGCTGAGATCCTGGTTGCCCTGGCTGATCTCCATGGTCGATTGGCTGACCACGTCGGTGGACTGGCGCACCTGGACGATGATGTCGTGGAGCTTTTCCACGAAACGGTTGAATTCGGCGGCCAACACGCCGATCTCGTCCTTGGACATGACCTCCATGCGGGCGGTCAGGTCGCCCTGGCCTTGGGCGATGTCCTTGATCATGGCCACGGTCTTTTTCAGCGGCGTGGTCACAGAGCGGGCCAACATCAGGCTGGCCAGCACGGTAAGGGCGAAAATAATGGCCACCACGCCCACGATGATCATCGTCAGATGGCCGATCTGCTCCTCCACGTCGTCAACGTAGATGCCGCTGCCCACCAGCCACTGCCAGGCGGGGATGGCCTGGATGTAGGAGACCTTGTCCACCGCCTTGTCGGCGCCGGGCTTGGTCCATTTGTAATCGACAAAGCCCTTGCCCGCCGACTTGGCCAGGCTGACCATCTCGGCGAAAAAGGCCTTGCCGTCGGCGTCCTTGATGCCAGCGGTCGGCTTGCCGATCAAATCCTTGCTGAACGGATGCATCAACATCACGCCGTCAAGGTCGTTGATCCAGAAATAGTCGTTGGTTTCGTAGCGCAGCTCGCGCAGCACGTCCAGGGTCATTTTCTGGGCCTGATCCCTGGTCAGTTTGCCGTCGGCCTCCTGTTTGACGAAGTATTCGGCCACCGAGACCGCCGTCTCCACCACGTGACGGGTTTTGAGCCGTTTTTCGTCGTAGATGGAGTCGGACACCTTGGGGATGACCCAGACATAAGTCAGGGCCATGACCATGGCCGCGCCCAGGGCCAGGGTGACGATTTTCGCGCCCATGGATTTGCCTATGGAAAAACTCATATCCCCTCCCCGGGTCGATGTACGCGCGTCGTGTCGCTTTCCAAGCCGCCCATCGCCGTGTAGAACCGCAGCCGGCGACCAACGCCGACGTCACGGACTTATCGGCGTCCGTGAGGATATTATGAAACAATCCGTCGCGGGGCGGCAAAAAACATTGGCCTCCCCCGCCGGCGCTTCACAAAATGACCATCTGGGAGATCTGGCGGATAACCGCCGCCGGCGAATCCACCACGTGCAGCAGGTCCATGTCCTCGGGGCTGATCATGCCGTGGCCCTTGAGCACGGTGTCCATCCACTGCACCAGTCCGCCCCAGTATTGGCTGCCCATCAAAAACACCGGGAAGGGCCGGATACGATGGGTCTGGATCAGGGTCAGGGCCTCGGCCAACTCGTCGAGGGTGCCAAAACCGCCGGGCATGACCACGTAGGCCACCGAGTGCTTGACAAACATGACCTTACGCACGAAAAAGTAGCGGAAATCCAGGCGCACGTTGGCGTACGGGTTGGGTTTTTGCTCGAAGGGCAGCTCGATGTTGAGGCCCACCGAGTGGCCGCCGGCCTCGGATGCGCCCTTGTTGGCCGCCTCCATCACCCCGCCGCCGCCGCCGGTGATCACCGAAAAGCCGGCCTCGACCAGCAGCCGGCCCATCTCCTCGGCCTGCCTGTATTCGGGCGTGCCGGGCTTGGAGCGCGCCGAGCCGAAGACGCTGACGCCCTTGGGTATTTCGCCCAGGGTGTCGATGCCGTCGACGAACTCGCTCATGATCCGAAACATGCGCCACGACTCCTTGGCCGACAGCGCATCGACAACGTATTGATTTTCACCGCGCTCTTTCATCCAAGCCGTCTCCGTCACCGCCCCGCCTCGCCGGCTGGCGGCCAGATGTATGTTGAATCAAGACCTTGCAAGCTATATTATTAGCGTCCATTAGTATTTGGAAATTCCACCACCGTGTCAATAGCGGCCGGCCCCTTTTGCCTGGCTCCTTCTTGGCCCAGCGGAGACGATCATGCAGATTACTTGCCTCGGCGCGACGCGCACCGTCACCGGTTCGTCATTTCTGGTCGAACTGGACGATCAGACGTGCTTTCTGGTCGATTGCGGACTTTTCCAGGGCGGCCGCCAGATAGAACAACGCAACTGGGACATCAGCGACCATCGGCCCCAGGACATCAAGGCCATCTACATCACCCACGCCCACATCGATCACTCGGGCCTGGTTCCCCGCCTGACCCGCCAAGGTTACAACGGCCCCATCTACGCCACCAAGGCCACCAGCGAGCTGCTCAAGATCCTCTGGCTGGACTCGGCCCACATCCAGCAGATGGAGGCCCAGTGGCAATCGCGCAAAAACAAGCGCGTCGGCCGCAAGGACATCGAGCCGCTCTACGAAACCGTCGACGCCGAGGCGGCCATCGCCCTGATCCGCCCCGTGGAGATGAACGCGCCCCTGGAGCTGATTCCCGGCGTGACCAGCACCTTTGTCTCGGCTGGCCACATCCTGGGCGCGGCCAGCCTGCATCTGTCGCTCCAGGCCGCCGACGGCGCGCACAACGTGGGCTTTTCCGGCGACGTGGGCCGCCAAAAACAGCTCATCGTGCCCGACCCCGAGATCATGCCCCGGGTCGACACGCTCTTCATGGAGACCACCTACGGCCAGCGTCTGCACAAATCCATCGCCGACAGCGAAAAAGAACTCATGGACGTCATCACCCAGGCCTTCAAAGAGGGCGGCCGGGTGGTGATCCCCTCCTTCGCCGTCGAGCGGACCCAAGAGCTGATCTACGTCATGGCCCAGGCCTACCGCGACGGCAAATGGCCCGGCGAAATGCCGGTTTATCTCGACTCGCCCCTGGCCATCAAGGCCACCCAGATCTTCCGCGACCACCCCGAGTTTTTTGACGACGAGACCAAGGCCATCCTGGACAGCGGCCAGCGCCCGCTCAACTTCCCCTTTCTCACGCCCACGCCCAGCACCCAGGAAAGCCAGGCCATCAACGACAAAAAAGGGCCCATGGTCATCATCGCCGGCAACGGCATGAGCACCGCCGGCCGCATCAAGCACCACCTCAAGCACAACCTGTGGCGCAGCGATTGCCACGTGGTCATCGTCGGCTTCCAGGCCCAGGGCTCAACCGGCCGCCAGTTGGTCGACGGGGCCGACACGGTCAAGATCTTCCGCGAGGACGTGGAGGTGCGCGCCAAAATCCACACCATCGGCGGTTTTTCGGCCCACGCCGATCAGGCCGAGTTGCTGACCTGGCTGGAGCCCCAGATCCACGACGGCCTGTGCGTCAACTTGATCCACGGCGAGGAGCTGCAATCGCTGGGTTTCGCCAAGGTGGCGCAAAAGCGCTTTCCCAACGCCCACTTCCACGTGCCAAAGTGGAAAGAGGTTATCCGCGTCACGCCCTTTGCCGAGGTCGCGCCGCTGCCCGTCGAGGAGTTCCCCGAGCCCGCGGCGCGCCTGGCCATGCCCCAGCGCCGGGCCATGGTCGCCGAGGTGCGCCAGTTGCGCGACCGCCTCGACGAGGTCATGCTCGAAATCCTCACCGGCGAGCGCGACCTGGATCAGCGGCAAATCGAGGCCCTGCGCCAGGTCGTCGAAGGGGCCGAGGCGGCCCTGGCCCAGTGGGAGGCCGCCTGAACCGTGCAACGCGATCAAATCATCAGCGCCGTGGAAAAGCCTGGCCGCTATACCGGCGGCGAGGCCTTCAGCGTGATCAAGGACCACGGTCAAGTAAAGTTGACCATGGCCCTGGCCTTTCCCGAGGTCTATGAAATCGCCATGAGCCATCAGGGGCTCAAGGTGCTCTACGACCAGCTGGCCGGCCGGCCCGACGTGGCCGCCGAGCGGGTCTTTTGCCCCTGGACCGACCTGATGGACCTGCTGGAGCAAACCGGCCAGGCCCCCTGGTCGCTGGAAAGCGGCGCGGCCCTGGGCTCGTTCGACGTGATCGGCTTTTCGTTGCAATACGAGCTGACCTACGCCAACCTGCTGCACATGCTGCGCCTGGCCGGCGTGCCCCTGCGCCGCGACCGACGCGGGCCAGAGCACCCGTTGGTCATCGCCGGCGGGCCCTGCGCGGTCAACCCCGAACCGCTGGCCGACTTTCTCGACATCGTGGCCGTGGGCGACGGCGAGCGGCTGATCCACCAGATCTGCGACCTTGTCATCGCCGCCAAGGAGCAAAGCTGGCCGCGCCAAGAGCTTTATCGCCGGGCCGCCGCCATCGAGGGCCTCTATGTCCCGGCCCTTTACGAACCCATATATCAAGACGGCCGCCTCGTGACGGTGCGCGCCGTCGACGCCGCCGCGCCGGCCAGGGTCAAGCGGCGCATCGAGCCCGACCTGGGCGCCTTCGCCCCGCCCCAGCGGCCCGTCCTGCCGGCGGTCAAGCCCGTGCACGACCGCCTGGGCGTGGAGATCGCCCGCGGCTGCACCAGGGGTTGCCGCTTCTGCCAGGCCGGGTTCATCTATCGGCCGGTGCGCGAGCGCCCGCTGGGGCAAGCCTTGAATGCGGCCCTGGAGGGCCTGGCCTGCACGGGCATGGAGGAACTGGCCCTTTTGTCGCTGTCGGCCGGCGATTACAGCGCCATCGAGCCGCTGGCCCGGGCGCTGATGGACGCCTGCGAGCCGCTGAAGGTTAGCCTGAGCCTGCCGTCGCTGCGCGTCGATTCGCTGAGCCAGGAGCTCATCGCCCAGATCAAGCGCGTGCGCAAGACCGGCTTCACCCTGGCCCCCGAGGCCGGTAGCGAGCACATGCGCCGGCGCATCAACAAAGACCTGACCGAGGAGCAGATCCTGGACACGGCCCGCCTGGTTTATGGCCTGGGCTGGAACCTGATCAAGCTCTATTTCATGATCGGCCTGCCCGGCGAAAGCGATTCCGACGTGGAGGCCATCGGCCAGTTGGCCCGCCAAGTGGCCCAACAGGCCCTGGCCGCCGGCCGCGGCCGGGGCAAAAAACCCCTGGTCCACGCCAGCATCGGCATCTTCGTGCCCAAGCCCCACACGCCCTTCCAGTGGGAGGGCCAGCTCGATCTGGCCCAGGCCGAACAACGCCTGCGCCTGGCCAAGGCCAGCCTGGGCGACAGCCGTCTGCGCGCCAAGTGGAACGACGCGCGCCTTTCGGTGCTGGAGGGCGTGTTGGCCCGAGGCGACCGCCGGCTTTCGCGGGTGCTGGAGCTTGTCGTGGCGGCCGGCTGCCGCTTCGATGGCTGGAGCGAGCATCTGAACTTCACGGCCTGGCTGGCGGCCATGGAGGACGCCGGCCTGACGCTGGAGGAATACCTGCGGCCCAGGGGCCTGGACGAGGCCCTGCCCTGGGATCACATCGACGTGGGCGTGGGCCGCGACTATCTGCTGGCCGAGCGGGAAAAGGCCGTCACCGGCCAGGCCACGGCCGATTGTCGCGGCGGCAAGTGCGGGGCCTGCGGGGTCTGCGACTTCAAGGAAATTCGCCCCCGCCTGACCGACGAAAAGCTGCCCGCGCCGGTCGGCCCCGCCGCCGCGCCCGAGGGCGAGGAGCGCTTCAAATATCGCTATCGCCTGGAAAAAACCGGCCCGGCCCGTTTTCTGGGCCATCTGGAGATGATGACCCAACTGGCCCGGGCCTTCCGTCGGTCCGGCGCGCCCCTGGCCCATTCGCGGGGCTTTCACCCCCAGGCCCAGGTCAAGGCCTGCTCGGCCCTGCCCCTGGGCGTGGAAAGCTTGGTGGAGGTCATCGAGATCACCACCTTGCGGCCCATCGACCCCGTGGCCCTGGCCGAGCGGGTCAACCAAACCATGCCCCAGGGCATGCGCCTGGCTGACGGCCGCGCCGCCCGCCCCGGCGACAATCTGGCCGAGCCCGATCTGGTGGGCTACCAGATCGACCCGCCCCGGCCGCTGGATCCGGCCCGCCTGAGCGCCTTCGCCCAGGCCCCGGAGTTCTTTTACGCCCGAATTACACCCAAGGGACGCCGGGATATTGATTTCAAGGCCACCATCCGTAAACTTGAGCTGGACGAAAACCGCCTGCTCCTGGAGGTGGGCCGTCAGGGTGGCCGGCCCAAACCGGCCGAGGTGTTGGAGGCCGTCTTCGGCCTGGAAAAAAACCTGGCCTGTCGGGCCAGGGCGCTGAAAACCCTAGCCAAGTGGGGAGACAACTAAGGTGTCCGCCACGCTGCTCATCAACGCCCGGTCGTACGAAACCCGCGTGGCGCTTTTGGAAAACGGCCACTGCGTGGAGGTCTACACCGAACGGCACAAACACGGCTCGTTGGCCGGCAATATTTATCTGGGCCGCGTGGCCCGGGTCTTGCCCGGCATGCAAGCGGCCTTTGTCGATATCGGCCTGCCCAAGGCCGCCTTTCTCTATGTGGGCGACGTGCGCCCCGACGTCAGCTTCGACGAATACCTGGCCCCCGGCGCCTATCCCGACGAGCCCGAAGACGTGGCCCAGGGCGGAGTCGCCGCCGAACAGGGCCAGGTGCGCATCGAGCAGATGCTCCAGCAGGGTCAGGAGCTGATGGTCCAAGTGGCCAAGGAGCCCCTGGGCAGCAAGGGCGCGCGCATCACCACCCACATCACCCTGCCCGGCCACAACCTGGTGCTGATGCCCACGCTCAACCACATCGGCGTCAGCCGACGCATCGCCGACGAGGATGAGCGCAATCGCCTGCGTCAGATCATCGAACAGATGGCCCCCGGCGGCTACGGCTTCATCGCCCGCACGGCCAGCGAAAACCAAGAGCCCGACAAGCTGCGCGCCGAGATGGATTTTCTGGTCTCGCTGTGGGAGTCGATCCTGCTGCGCCGGGGCCGGGCCATGGTGCCCAACATGCTCCACCGCGACCTTTCGGTGAGCTTGCGGGCGGTGCGCGACCTCTGCACCCGCGAGGTCGATCACATGATCATCGACTGCGAGCAAGAGTATTACGAAGTGGTGGAGTTCGTCTCCACCTTCTTGCCCCGGCTGGTGCCCTGCGTGGAGTTTTATCGCGGCCGCGAGCCCATTTTCGACGCTTATGGCGTCGAGCACGAACTGACCCGGGCCCTGGGCCGCAAGGTCTGGCTGAAATCGGGCGGCTACGTGGTCATCGAAAAGACCGAGGCCCTGACCACCATCGACGTCAACACCGGGCGCTACGTGGGCGGCCACAACCTGGAGGAAACCATCCTCAAGACCAACCTGGAGGCGGTCAAGGAGATCGCCTGCCAGATCCGCCTGCGCGACCTGGGCGGATTGATCGTCATCGATTTCATTGACATGGAAAAAGAGGCCAACCGTCTGCGCGTGGTGGAATCCCTGAAGGACGCCCTGCGCGGCGACCGCTCGAAGACCAACGTGCTGGCCATGAGCCCGCTGGGCCTGGTGGAGATGACCCGCAAGCGGGTGCGCCAATCGCTGGGCGAAAGCCTGACGGAGCCTTGCGCCTATTGCCACGGTTCGGGCAAGATCAAGGACGCCAGCACCGTCTGTTACGAGCTTTTCCGCGAGCTGGAGCGCGAGTTGCCCCACCTGGAGGCGGCCGTGGTCCACGTGGCCGTGCACCCTAGCGTGGCCGAGATGATGCTGCAAGAAGAACGCTACGTGCTGGAGGAGCTGGAATCCAATTATGGCGTGACCATCCAGGTGGAGGCCGACCTGACCCTGCACCGCGAGCACTACGCCATCCGCGCCGAATAAATCTCGCCCCGGCCGAGCCGCCGCGCTCTGGCCGGGGTCGATCCGCGCCCCATCGGAGCGACATAATAGCTACATGCTAGCTACATTCCCTTGACGTCGCCGCCGCGATTGCATATCGTACCTAGAGCGGATCAAACCGGGGAGGCGACGATGGATTTTCAGCTATCCATGGAGCAAGACATTCTGCGCAAGAGCGTGCGCGATTTCGCCGAAAAGGAAATTGCGCCCCAGGCCCAACGGCTCGACGCCGACGAAGAATTCAGCATGGAAACCTTCCGGGCCATGGGCGAGCTGGGATTGTTTGGCATGATCGTCGACGAGGCCTACGGCGGTCAGGGCATGGACTACATTTCTTACATCATCGCCGTGGAGGAAATCGCTCGGATCGACGGCTCCCACGCGGCCACGGTGGCGGCGGGCAATTCGCTGGGCATCGGGCCGATTTTCTATTATGGCTCCGAGGAGCAAAAGCATAAATATCTGCCAGAGTTGTGCGCTGGCCGCGCCCTGTGGGGCTTTGGCCTGACCGAGCCCAACGCCGGCTCCGACGCCGGCGGCGCGCGCACCACGGCCGTGCTGGACGGCGATAGCTGGCTGATCAACGGCTCCAAGATATTCATCACCAACGCCTCGACCCCGGCCTCGCTGGGCGTGACGGTGATGGCCCGCACGGGGGTTTTCCCCGACGGCCGGCCCGAACTGAGCTGCATTCTGGTCGAAAACGGCACGCCCGGTTTCGAGGCCAGGCCCATGCACGGCAAGATGATGTGGCGGGCCTCCAACACCTCCGAGCTTTATTTTGAGGACTGCCGCGTGCCGGCCACCAACATCCTGGGCCAGCGGGGCAAGGGTTTTCACCAGATGCTGGCCACCCTGGACGCGGGACGGCTGTCGATCGGGGCCATGGGCGTGGGCGGGGCCCAGGGGGCCTACGAGCTGGCCCTAAAGTACGCCAAGCAGCGTGAGCAGTTTGGCCGGCCCATCGCCGCCTTCCAGGTCAACGCCTTCAAGCTGGCCGACATGGCCATGGAGATCGAGGCCGCCCGGCTGCTGCTCTACAAGGCCTGTTGGCAAAAGGACAACCATCAGTCGTTCAGCAAGCTGGCGGCCATGGCCAAGCTCTATGCCTCGGAGGTGATGGGCCGGGTGGCCACCGAGGCGGTGCAGTTGCATGGCGGCTATGGCCTGATGCGCGAATACGACGTGGAGCGCTTTTTCCGCGATCAAAAGCTCTTGACCATCGGCGAGGGCACCAGCGAGGTGCAACGCCTGGTCATCGCCCGGCTCATCGGGGCCATCTGATCACAAGTATTAGAAAAACAGCGCATGGGGCGAGCCAGCGGCTCGCCCCGCGTCGTTCCGTGGCTGACGCGCCGGCGCGAAACTGTTTTGACCCGGCCCGCTTGCGGCTATAATTTTGCATGAAAGCAAAAAACAACCCCGCAGCCATCAAGGACGGTCTGGCATGATCAGCCCCAAAAACCTCAAACGCATCGGCGTCATCGGCGGGGCCATCGCGCTGGCGGCGCTGATCGGCCACAGCGGCGGCCTGTTCAATTTTTCGCGCATCGCCCCGGGCCAGGAGCCGTCGCCGCCCGGCGAAATGGTCCGGCCGGTCAGAACCATCACCGCCCAGAAAACACAGTGGCCCGAATGCTTCGAGGCCGTGGGCGCCGTGCGGCCGCGCACCGAAACCAAGGTCGAGGCCCAGATCAGCGGCAAGGTGCTCAAGGTCGAGGCCCGGCCGGGGGCCATGGTTCAACAAGGCCAGCTTTTGGTGCTTTTGGACGCCCAGCAATACGACGCCCGCCTGGGCCAGGCCCGGCAAGACCTGAACGCGGCCAGGGCCGCGGCGGTGCTGGCCCGCGCCGAGCACGGCCGCCTGGAGCGCCTGTTTCAACGCGGCGCGGCCCCCAAGCGCGATCTGGACCGGGCCGTGGAAAACCTGGCCCGGGCCCAGGCCATGGTCCAGCGCGCCGAGGATCAGGTGGAGGAGGCCCGCCTGGCCCAGAGCTACGCCAGCGTCAAGGCCCCGGACACCGGCCGCATCACCGAGCGGCTGATCGAGCCCGGCGACATCGCCCTGCCCGGCCGCACGCTGTTTTTGCTGGAGACCGGCGGAGCCCCGCGCCTGGAGGCCCTGGTGCGCGAAGGCCTGATGGGCCGGGTGCGCCTGGGCCAAGAGCTGGAAGTGGTTATCCCGGCCTTGGATAAAGCCGTCTTGGGCCGAGTGGAGGAGATCGTCCCGGCGGTGGACCCGCGCACGCGCACGTTTCTGGTCAAGGTGGTGCTGCCGCCGACCCAGGGCCTTTATTCGGGCATGTTCGGCCGGTTGCGCATCCCGGTGGGCCAGCGGCCGGTGGTGACGGTGGAGAGCGCGGCCATTGGCCGGGTGGGCCAGTTGGAGATGGTCCGCGTCAAGGACGGCGACAATTGGCGCGGAGTTTACGTGACCACGGGCCGGGCCAGGGACGGCCAGATCGAGGTGCTCTCGGGCCTGGCTGGCGGCGAGACCCTGGCCGTGGAAGGCGACCGGCCATGAGCGAACGCGCCAATTCGGGCGGAACCGGCCTGATCGAAAAAATCGTCCGGCCCTTTTTGCAATCGCAACTGGCGGTGCTGCTGATCATCGCGGCGTTGTGCCTGGGCGCGGCGGCGATCTGGGCCACGCCCCGCGAGGAGGAGCCGCAGATCGTGGTGCCCTTGGCCGATGTCTTCGTGCAAGCGCCGGGGGCCAGCGCCGAGGAGGTGGAAAAGCTGGTGGCCACGCCGCTGGAGCGCCTGCTGTGGCAGATCGACGGCGTGGAGCACGTCTATTCCACCAGCATGCCCGGCCAGGCCGTGGTCACGGTGCGCTTTTTCGTGGGCCAGCCCCGCGAGGCCTCGTTGGTCAAGCTGCACAACAAGATCATGATGAACCAGGACGCCGCGCCGGCCTTGGTCAAGGGCTGGGTGGTCAAGCCGGTGGAGATCGACGACGCGCCCATCGTCACCATCGCCCTGCATTCCAACAAGCTCGACGACCATCAACTGCGCCGCGTGGCCGAGGAGGTCATGGCCCGCCTGGCCGAGACGCCAGACATCAGTCGCACGGCGGTCATCGGCGGCCGGCCCCGGGAGATCCGCGTCGAGCTGGACCCCAAGCGCCTGGCCGGCTTCCAGGTCACGCCCGAGGAGGCGCAAGCGGCCCTGGCCGGGGCCGACGCCTCGCTCAAGGCCGGCCGCTTCAACCAGGCCGACCAGGCCCTGGAGCTGACCAGTGATTCGTTTTTGACCAGCCCCCACGACGTGGCCGAGCTGGTGGTGGGCGTCTTTGACAACCGGCCGGTGTACCTGCGCGACGTGGCCACCATCACCGACGGCCCGACCGAGGCCGTCAGCTACACGCGCATCGGCTTCGGCGCGCGGGCCTTGCGCCAGGCCGGCCGAGCGCCCGACGACTGGTCGCGTCCGGCGGTGACCATCGAGTTGGCCAAGAAAAAAGGGGCCAACGCCGTCAGCGTGGCCGATGAGATCGTCGCCCGGCTGGATGAACTGCGCGGCGCGGTCTTGCCAGGCGACGTGGAGGCCACCATCACGCGCAATTATGGCCACACCGCCCAGGCCAAGTCGGACGAGCTGATCGAATCGCTTATTTTCGCCGTGCTGACGGTGGTGGCCTTGCTGGCCTTCACCATGGGCTGGCGCGAGGCCCTGGTGGTGGCGGTGGCCGTGCCGCTGTCGTTCGCCCTGGCGCTTTTTGTAAACTATCTGTTCGGCTACACCATCAACCGGGTGACCATGTTCGCCCTGATTCTGTCGCTGGGCCTGGTGGTCGACGACCCCATCACCAACGTCGACAACATTCAGCGACATATCCTGATGGGCCGCCAGCGGCCGTTGGAGGCCACCCTCGCCGCCGTGCGCGAGGTGTTGCCGCCGGTGATCATGTCGACATTGGCCATCATCGTCTGCTTCACGCCGATGTTTTTCATCACCGGCATGATGGGCCCCTACATGGCCCCCATGGCCATCAACGTGCCGCTGACGGTGACTTTCTCCACGCTGTGGGCGCTGACGATCGTGCCGTGGCTGAGCTACAAGTTGCTGCGCGGGCGCTCGCCCCTGGCTGGCGGCGCGCCCATTGCCGCCGGAGCGCCGGCCGAGACCACGCCCGAGTGGGTGCGGCGGGGCTATCGGGCGCTGATCGAGCCATTTCTGGACCGGCGCGGGCTGCGCTGGCTGCTACTGGCGGTGATCCTGGCCCTGCTGGCCGGCAGCCTGTCACTGGTGGGTTTGCGCCTGGTGCCGCTGAAAATGCTGCCCTTTGACAACAAGAACGAGTTTCAGATCGTCCTAGACTTCCCCGAAGGCACGACCCTGGAGCGGGCCGACCGCGTCTGCCGCGATTTCGAGGCGTTTTTGGCCACCGTGCCGGAGGTCGTTGATTTCTCCACCTTCGTGGGGCTTTCGTCGCCCATCGATTTCAACGGCCTGGTGCGGCATTATTATCTGCGCCAGGGCGGCGAGGCCGCCGACATCCGCGTCAACCTGCTGCCCAAGGACCGTCGCCAGCAGCAGAGCCACGAGATCGTCCTGCGCCTGCGGCCGGCGCTGACGGCCCTGGCCCGGCGCGCCGGCGTGAACATGAAGCTGGTGGAGACGCCGCCCGGCCCGCCGGTGCTGTCGACCATCGTCGCCGAGGTGCGCGGCCAACCCGGCCTGACCCACGATCAGCTCATCGCCGCGGCCAAAAAGCTTTCGGCCATGCTGGCCAAGGAAGACATGATCGTCGATATCGACGATTCCTCGCAACAGCCGCGCCAGCGCATCGATTTTGTCGTCGACAAGGAAAAGGCCGCCCTGCACGGCGTCAGCGCCCAGCGCATCATCCAGACCATGCGCCTGGCCGTCAGCGGATCATGGCCGGCGGCCGTGCATCTGCCCAACGAACGCCAGCAGTTGATGATCCGCCTGACCCTGCCCCGCCCGGCCCGCTCCAGCATGGCCGAACTGGCCGAGACGCCGGTCAAGTCGGCTGGCGGCCAGGTCATACCCCTTGGCGAGCTGGGCGTTTTCCAGCAATTGCCGGCCGAGCAGCCCATCAACCACAAGGACCTGGGACGCGTGGTCTATGTCTACGCCGAGGCGGCCGGGCGTTCGCCGGCCACGGCCATCCTGGACATGCAATCGCGCCTGGACGCCGAGCCGCTGGGCCCCGGCGTCAGCGTGGAGTGGGCTGGCGAGGGCGAGTGGCAGATCACCTTGCGGGTCTTCCGCGATCTGGGCCTGGCCTTTGGCGCGGCGCTGGTGGGCATCTATATTTTGCTGGTGTTGCAGACTGGCTCGTTCGCCTTGCCGGTGCTGTTGATGGTGGCCATCCCGCTGACGATCCTGGGCATCATGCCCGGCTTCTGGCTACTCAACCTGGTGGGCGCGGCCCCGGTGGGGCCCTACGAAAATCCGGTGTTTTTCACCGCCACCAGCATGATCGGCATGATAGCCCTGGGCGGCATCGTCATCCGAAACTCGCTGGTGCTGATCGAGTTCATCCAGCAGGCCATGGCCGAACGCGGACTCGATCTGCGCGAAGCCATCCTGCGTTGCGGGGCCGTGCGCTTCCGACCCATCGTGCTCACCGCCGCCACCACGGCCCTGGGGGCCTGGCCCATCACCCTGGACCCGATCTTCTCGGGCCTGGCCTGGGCCCTGATCTTCGGCCTGCTGGCCTCGACGGCCTTTACGCTGGTGGTGGTGCCGGTGGTCTATTACCTCACGCAAAAAGGCCGCCAGGGCGCAACCCAACGCTGAAAGCGAAACACCGGCCGCTCCTCGACGCTTTCGCCGATGAGCGGCCGGTGTCGCCTTTGGCCTAAAAGATCGCGTTGCCGGGGCTATTTGCTGGTGAGCACCGCCAGGATGCGCGCCGGTTGATCGCCCAGCGCCCGCACGTAGTGGGGCGCGCCCGAGTCGTAGTAGATCGAATCGCCCGGCTCCAAGACTTCGCGCACCTCGCCGACCACGGCCTCCATGCTGCCCTCCAGCACGAAGATGAACTCCTGGCCGTCATGCTGCGAGGCGGGTTTGGCCTCGGCGTGGGGATGGAGCGTGACCACGAAGGGCTCCATGGCCCGGTTGGCCTTGGCTGCGGCCAGATGCTCGTAGGAGTAGCCATAAGAGGTGTCGGCGTCGCCGGCGCGGCGGCTGATCGGCTGACGCTGGCTGGCCCGCACCACGGCGTGGGCCGCCTGGGCCCCGCCGGCGATGAGCGTGCCCATCTCCGAGCCCAAGGCCTTGGCCAGCTTCATCAAAACGCCCAGCGGCGGGCTGAGCCGGCCCTCCTCGATGGCCGTCAGCTCGCCTTCGGACAGGCCCGTGCGTTGCGAGACGTCGGCCAAATCCAGGCCGCCGGCCTGGCGCAATGCCTGGATGCGTCGGGCAAGGGGCGCGTCGTCGACCTGGCTGACGCCAAGGCCGGCCACCTTCTCGACGCCGCGCAGAAATTCCTCTTGGCCGCCGGCCCGCGACGGGGCGCATTGTTCATCGATCACGGCTGATTCGCGGTTGTCTTTGGGATCCATAGTCCTCCCCCTTTGGGCGTTGTGGCTACATTATAGCCATATTATCGCCAGGGTGAATCACTTTTTGCCCAAAGTCTCCAGCATAAAGCCGGCGCCGCGCTTGAGGGCGTCGGTGTTGATGGGAATCATGCCGTGATAACGCGGATCAAGGGCCTTGGGCAGGGCCTTGATGACGTCGCGCACCTCCAAGACCTTGCTGACCTGCACCAGCGCGCCCAGCATGACCATGTTGCCCAGGCGGGGGTTGCCCACCTCCTTGGCCAGTTCCATGGTGGGCACGAAGGTGACGTTTTTGGCCCGCGAGCTGACGTGTTCTTCCTCGACAAGGCTGGAGTTTACAAGCAGATGGCCTTGTTTCTTGACACGTGGCCCGAATTTTTCGGCCGAGGGCCGGTTCATCACCGCGGCGGTCAGCGGCTCGTGGATGATCGGCGAGCCCACCGGGCGCTCGCTGACGACCACCGTGCAGTTGGCCGTGCCGCCGCGCATCTCCACGCCATAGACGGGCATGTAGGTCACGTGTTTGCCGGCCTCCATGGCGGCGTAGGCCAGCATGTTGCCCATGAGCATCACGCCCTGGCCGCCGAACCCGGCGATTATGCAGTCAAAATACATCGCTTTCGCACCTCGGGTTAGAGCGCCTGGCGGTCTTTGAAAACGGCCAAGGGGAAGTAATCGGCCATTTCCTCGCCGACCCGCTTGTTGGCCTGCTGGGGCGTCATCTTCCAGTTGGTGGGGCAGGCCGAGAGAAACTCGACGAACGAAAAGCCCCATCTGTTCACCTGGTATTCGAAGGCCCGGTGCAAGGCCTTTTTGGCCTGCTGCAAGTTCTTGATGTTGTTGACCGCCACCCTGGCCACGAAGGCCGCGCCTTCCAGGGTGGCCAGCATCTCGCTCATGCGGATGGGCAGGCCGGCGTCGGCGGCGCTGCGGCCATAGGGCGAGGTGGTGGTGACCTGGCCTTCCAGGGTTGTCGGGGCCATCTGGCCGCCGGTCATGCCAAAGACGGCGTTGTTGACGAAAACCACGCAGATGTTTTCTCCGCGGTTGGCCGCGTGGACGATCTCGGCGGTGCCTATGGCCGCCAGGTCGCCGTCGCCCTGGTAGGTGAAAACGAAGTTTTCGGGCCGGGCGCGCTTGACGCCGGTGGCCACGGCAGCGGCCCGGCCGTGGGGGGCCTCGACCACGTCGACGTCGAAGTAGTCGTACAAAAACACCGAACAGCCCACGCTGGCCACGCCGATGGTCTTGCCGCGCAGGCCGAAGGCGTCGAGTTGCTCGGCCACCAGGCGGTGGATCACGCCGTGGTGGCAACCGGGGCAAAAATGGGTGGCCACGTCCTTGAGGGACTGGGGCCGGTCAAAGACCTGTTGCAAAGCCGCCTCGGACATTTAGGCCCTCCTCTTTTTCCAGGCTTTGTCCACCTCGTGGGCCAACTCGTCGGGGGTGGGGATCGACCCCGGCGGACGGCCGTAGAAATCAACCGGGGCCACGCCCTCCACGGCCAGGCGCACGTCCTCGACCATCTGGCCGGTGTTCAGCTCCACCACCATCAGATGGCCGCTCTTCTCGGCGGCGCGGCGCACGGCGGCGCTGGGGAAAGGATAGAGGGTGATCGGGCGCAACAAGCCGATCTTGCGGCCTTTTTCGCGCAGAATGTCGATGGAGGTCTTGAGGATGCGCGCCACCGAGCCAAACGCCGCCACGATCATCTCGGCGTCGTCGGTCAGGTATTCCTCGAAACGCACTTCCTTGGCCATGCGCGCATATTTTTTGGCCAGCTTCCAGTTCTGCTCGGTCAGCTCGCCGTCGGCCAGATAGAGCGACTTGAGGATGCGCTGAGGGCGGCCCTCGTTGCCGGTCAGGGCCCAGTCTTTTTGGGGCGGCTTTTTGTGATAGGGCTTCAGCTCCACCGGCTCCTTGATCTGGCCGATCAGCGCGTCACCCAAAATGACCACGGGATTGCGATACCTGTCGGCCAGATCAAAGGCCAGGATCGTCAGATCGTAGTTTTCCTGGGCCGTGGACGGGGCCAGCACCAGGGTGCGATAGTCGCCGTGGCCGCCGCCGCGGGTGGCCTGGAAATAGTCGCCCTGGGAGGGATGGATGCCGCCCAGGCCGGGGCCGCTGCGGCTCATGTTGACCACCACCGCCGGAATCTCCGAGCCGGCCAGGTAGCTGATGCCCTCCTGCTTGAGGCTGATGCCTGGGCTGGAGCTGCTGGTCATGGCCCGTGCGCCGGTGGCCGAGGCCCCCAGCAGCATGTTGATCGAGGCCACTTCGCTCTCGGCCTGCAAAAACACGCCGCCCACCTTGGGCAGGGTGGCGCTCATGTATTCGGGGATGTCGTTCTGAGGCGTGATGGGATAGCCGAAATAGAAGCGACAGCCCGCTTCGATGGCGCCCATGGCTATGGCCTCGTTGCCCTTGATTAGCACTCGCCGCGCCATGTTAGCCTCGCTCCTGCTTGAAGACCCGCAGGGCCACGTCCGGGCAGAGCTGGGCGCAGAAGGCGCAACCCGTGCAGGGCTTGTCGCCGTCGTCGCTAAACTCCACGTAGTTGTAGCCCTTGGCGTTGATGTCCTGGCCCAGGCGCAGACAGCCCCGCGGGCAGGCCTCCACGCACAGGCCGCAGCCTTTACAGCGCTCGCTGATGATCGTCACCTTTGCCATGGCATGTCTCATTTTAAGGCCCCGAGGGCCGCTCGCAACCCGTCGGGATCTTGCACGTTGTGGACCGTCACGGAACCTTGCGGGGCGGTCTTGTTGATCAATCCGGCCAAGACGTTCTTGGGCCCGGCCTCGATGAAAACCGTCACCCCCATGGCCAGCATGGCCTCGACCGTCTGCACCCAACGCACCGGCGCGGTGAGTTGGGCCGTCAAATGGCCCCTGAGCTCCTCGGCCGCGGCGGCGGGCGCGCCGCTGGCGTTGGGGATCACCGGGCAGGCGGGCTCGGCAAAGGCCGTATCGGCGATGGCCCGGGCCATGTCCTGGGCCGCCTGGGCCATCAATGGGCTGTGCCAAGCGCCCGAGACCTTCAGGGGCAGGGCCTTCCAACCCATTTCCTTGGCCTTGGCCGAGGCGACGGCCACGGCGTCCTTGGCCCCGGTGATCACCGTCTGCTGGGGGGTGTTGTAGTTGGCCGGCTGGACCATGCCATCCACCGCCGCGCACAGCTCGGCGGCCTGCTGAGGCGTGGCGCCCATGATCGCGGCCATGGCCCCGGGATTGGCCTGGGCGTCGCGGTCCATCAGGCGGCCGCGCAGGCTCACCAGCTCCAGACAGCGCCCGGCCGAGATCACCCCCGCCGCGGCCAGGGCCGCGTATTCGCCCAGGCTGTGGCCGGCCACCACGTCGGGCCGCGCGCCGGCCTCGACCAAAGCGGCCCAGCAGGCCAGGTTGACCGCCGTCACCGCCGGTTGCAGGTTGACCGTGCGGGTCAGCTCATCCATGGGCCCCTCGAAGCACAGCTTGGCCAAGGGCAGGCCGCTGGCCGCCTCGGCCTGGGCGAAAATATCCCTGGCCACGGCCGATGAATCAAAAAACGCCTGGCCCATGCCCACGAACTGGGAGCCCTGGCCAGGGAACACCACTGCTAGTTTCGCCATGGATCCTCCAGAAATGCGCGCCGCGCCCCATGCCTGGAACAGATGCGGGCCGCCCACAAAAAACGACCCGCCAGGGCGGGAAAATAAAATCTACCCAATGGCTCTGGACCTGTCAACCAGATGCTATCACGAGAGATGGCGGCGGCGAGGTTTGCTCGCCACAACGGTCGTCATTGCTGGGGATGGGCCCGGAGGCTAACTACAGCCTCCGTCGTCGGTCAGCTCGTCGGTGCATTTTTCCAGGCAGGCCCGGCAGTCGTCGACCTGGGCCGGGCTGACCGCGATCTCCGAGCGCCCGCAAAAGCGGCGGAAATTCTTCAGCCAGTCCTCGCCAGAGCGCGGGCAGGTGCGCAAAAAGCCCAGAAACTGCACCAGGCGGTCCATGGCCTCGTCGTCCATGGCGTGTTCGACGCGACAGGCGTTTTCCTCGGCGGAGTTGGAGGACAGCATGAGGATGTGCTGGAAAAAGTCCTTGAGCACCGCGTGGCGCTCGACGATCTTGCCCGCGACATCCTCGCCGGCGTTGGTCAGGGTGGTGTAGCTGTAGGGCTCGTAGTTGATCAGGCCCTTTTCGGCCAAGGCCTTGAGCGCACCGGTCACCGAGGCGCGCGAAACGCCCATGCGGTCGGCGATGTCCTTGGCGCGGGCCACCTTCTTGTCGGCCTGCAGGTGATAGATGGCCTCGAGGTAGTCTTCCAAGTTGGACGAAAGATTGTTTTGTTCCTGTTGAACCATGTTTATTCCCGCGTTGGTTTGCTTTTAGCATCTGTTACATTTATAACGATTTTTCAGGCCCGGGGCAACGCCAATTCCTGAACAGGGGCCGGCGGCGGCGCGGCGGCCAAGGCCCCGGCCCGCAAAACCGCGCCATCATGCGCCTTGACAGGTGGTCCATTTTTGCACTATTGGAGTCTAGCTTGACACGATTTGCCGCAGAAAGGATTGGCATGGGCCTGTTTCGCCGCAAAACGCCGCTGGACGCCGCCGACAACGCCCAGTTCATCGATCTGGCCTATCACATCATCCTGGGCCGCGCGCCCGACGCCGAAGGCCGCAAGCATCACTTGGCCAGGCTGGATTCCGGCCAGGTCAGCCGCGATGGCGTTATCTACACCTTCGCCACATCGGATGAGTTCAAGCATCGCGTCAGGATTCTATACGATCCAACCGATATTCTTTTTGATTTTGTCGAACTTGACGACGGCTCGGCCTTTGAAAAGCACGTCCAATCACAGCCTTTCGAGGGCGCGCAGCTCTGCGAACTGGTCAACCCGCGGCGCTGGCTGGAGGATGGATGGCGGGCCTATCAGCGGGAGATGACCATCATTCCCATGAGCCTTTCCGACATGCACCGCAAGGGTTGGGAGTGGACCCAGACCATCTATGGCCTGGATTTGCTGGGCGCGCTGGGGCCCGAACGGCGCTGCCTGGGCGTGGGCGCCGGTCACGAGCCGGTGGCCTATTGGCTGGCCAACAAAACCGGCGAGGTCATCGCCACCGACCTATATGAAGGATCCTGGGCCGTCGACGGCAGCCGCGAGGGCGACCCCACCGTGCTCGACGACCCCAAAAAATACGCGCCCTTCCCCTACCGCGAGGATCGGCTGCGCTTCATGCGCATGGACGGAACCAAGCTGGACTTCCCGGACGAGTCCTTCGACGTGGTGTTTTCCATCTCCAGCATCGAGCATTTCGGCGGCCACGAGGCCTCGGCCCGCTCCATGGCCGAAATCGGCCGGGTGTTGAAGCCCGGCGGCGTGGCGGCCATCGCCACCGAGTGCATTGTCAACGATTCCAACCATCAGGAATTCTTCCGCATCGAGGAGCTGGAGCGCTACATCGTGGCCCCTTCGGGCCTCAAGCTGATCCAAAAACCGACCTTCCGCCTGCCGCGCAAGGCCATCGAGCGACCCACGATCATGCCGGACGAACAAACGCACACGCCGCACATGGCGCTCAAGGCGGGCAACGTGGTCTACACTTCCGTCTTGTTCTTTTTTCAAAAATATTGAGCCCGGCCGGCCGTGACGGCTTGGCCCGCGGCGCCGCCCCGGCGCTGGCCATCGTGGCGGACCAACCGCGCATGCAAGAATTTTGCCTTTACCGCGATGAGAGGGCTGGCTATACTTTGGAAGGCTTGGCCACGGCCCATAAACGCCAGCAATCGAGCGCCGGAAAACGCCTCGATCGGAGACGGACGACAATTTTGAGACGTTCTCAATTGATCATCATCGCCACCTTGTCGGCGATAATCCTGGGCGTGGCCGTGGCCGTTTTCGTGCACGAGCCGGCCCGCTTGCCGGTGTTCGACGATGAAGGCGGTTCGCCGCTTCTGGCCGCCGACGGCCAGCCGCGCATGCGCGGAGTGACCTACACCCACGTGGAAAACGGCGTGCGCAAATGGTCCCTGACCGCCTCGGGCGCCAAGCAGAACCCCGAAGCGGAAAGCTTCACCCTGGCCGACGTGCGTTTGGAGTTCTTTCCCAAGGGCGGCGGCAAGGTGACCATTCGCGGCAACACCGGCCGCTACGAGCGCGGCAAGCGGACGATCATGCTCGAGGGCGACGTGGTGGCCACCACCCACGACGGCATCCGCCTGGTCACCGACAACCTGGCCTACAACGACGTGGACCAGACCGTCGACACCGACGCGCCGGTGCACATCAGCGGAGTTGATTTCGACCTCAAGGCCAAGGGCATGCGCGTGTTCGTGCCCCAAGACAAAGTCGTGTTCAAAAAAGACGTCGTGTCCAACTTCATCCCGTCGGGCGAGGGACCGCCGCCCGGAGTGACGATGGATTGACAAAACATTTCGCCTGCCTGGGAGGATTGTTCTCATGAAGCGCCTGACTATCGCCGCCACCCTTTTCGTTTTTTGCCTTTTCGCGGCCGGCGCGGCCCTGGCGGCCGAACTGGTGGCCAGCGACAAGCCGATCAACGTCGACGCCGACAGCCTGGAAGTGGACAACAAAAACAACGTGGCCCACTTCATAGGCAAAGTCACCGCCAAGCAAGGTGACGTGAACATCGTCTGCGACCAACTCGATGTCTATTACGACAACACCGACAAGCCCCGGCAAGAGGCCCCGGCCCAGGCCAGCGGCGAATCGGCTCTGGGCCTGGGCGGCGGCGACGGCCGGGTGACCAAGGTGGTGGCCCTGGGCCACGTGCGCGTGACCCAGAAAGACCGCGTGGCCGTGGGTCGCAAGGGCACCTATTGGGCCGGCGCGCGCAAGCTGCTGATGGAAGGCAACGCCACCGTCTGGCAGGGCAAAAATCAAGTCGCCGGCGAAAAGATCACCGTGTTTTTGGATCAGGACCGAGCCCTGGTGCATGGCCAACCCGGCAAGCGCGTCTCGGTGACCATCGTGCCAGACAAAAAGAAATAGGACGGCGAACGGCAAGTGGCCAGACTGAGCATGCATAAACTGGTCAAGGTGTACGGCCGCAGGCGGGTCGTCGACGACGTCTCGCTGGAGGTCAACGACCAGGAGATAGTCGGCCTTTTGGGCCCCAACGGCGCTGGCAAGACCACGTCTTTTTACATGACCGTGGGCATGATCCACCCCACCGAGGGCGATATCAGCCTCAATGACGAAACCATCACCCAGTTGCCCATGTATCAGCGGGCCCGCAAGGGCATCAGCTATTTGCCACAGGAGTCGAGTATCTTCCAGAAACTCAGTGTCGAGGACAACATCAAGGCCATCCTGCAAACGCTGCCGCTGGACGAGCGGGCCCAGGAAGAACGCCTGGAGCGCCTGCTCGACGACCTGGGCGTGGGCCATCTGCGCAAAAACAAGGCCTATTCGCTTTCGGGCGGCGAGCGGCGGCGGGTGGAGATCAGCCGACTGTTGGTCACCGACCCCAAGTTCATCCTGCTCGACGAACCATTCGCCGGCATTGACCCCATCGCCGTCGGCGACCTGCAAGAGATCATCCGCCACCTGCGCGACCGGGGCATCGGCGTGCTGATCAGCGATCACAACGTACGCGAGACGCTGTGCGTCTGCGACCGGGCCTACATTTTGGCCCAGGGCAAGGTCATCGAGCAGGGCGACCCCGAGCACATCGCCCAGAGCGAGGTGGCCAGGCGAATATATCTCGGCGAAGAATTCAGTCTGTAGGTTCGCATGGGCCTGGAGATCAAACAAGCGCTCAAGATGACCCAGCAGTTGGTGATGACGCCCCAACTGCAACAGGCCATCAAATTGTTGCAGCTCTCCAGGCTGGAGCTGGCCGATACGATCAACCAGGAGTTGCTGGAAAACCCCATGCTGGAGATGGTCGAGGAGACCGACCAGCAGCAGCGTCAGGAAGACGCCGACTCCGGCGGAGAGCCGGCCGACGCCACCGGGCCCGATGGCCCGCTGACCCAGGATCTGGGCGTCCAGGCCGAGGGTTCGGGCGAGGTTGACGTCCGCGAACAGGTCAGCGACGAGTTCGACTGGGAAAACTATCTGGGTGAATATTCCTCGGCCACCCGCGCCGAGGAGAGCGCCATCCACGAGGACAAGGACGCCCCGCCCTACGAGAGCCTGATCACCCGTTCGGCCTCGCTACAAGAACATCTGCTGTGGCAACTCAAGATGTCGCGGCTCGACGACGAACAAATGCGCGTAGGCGAGCTGATCATCGGCAACCTGGACGGCGACGGCTACTTGCAGTCCTCGTTGGAAGACATCGCCCAGCAACGCGGCGTTTCGCCGGCCCAGGCCGAGGTCGTGCTCAAGGTCATCCAGCAACTAGACCCCCTTGGCGTGGCCGCCCGCGACCTGCGTGAATGCCTGCTGATCCAGGCCCTGGAGCTATATCCGCAGCACGACGTGGCCCTCGACATCCTCGAAGGGCACATGGACCTGCTGGAAAAACGGCAATACCAGCAGATCGCCAAAAAGCTGGGCGTCGGTCTCGATGAAGTGGCCGAGGCCCTGGATATCATCCGCCTGCTGGACCCCAAGCCCGGCCGCTCGGTCAGCGAGGAAGAGCCGCAATACATCACGCCCGACATCTATGTCTACAAGATCGACGGCGAGTTCGTCATCGTGCTCAACGAAGACGGCCTGCCCAAACTGCGGGTCAACAATTTCTATCGCGACTCGTTGGCCAAGGGCGGCGACCCCAAGGCCAAGGAATACGTCCAGGACAAGCTGCGCAGCGCCATGTGGCTGATCCGCTCGATCCATCAGCGCCAGCGCACGATCTACAAGGTCACCGAGGCCATCGTCAAGTTTCAGCGCGAGTTTTTCGAGCGCGGCGTGGCCCAGCTCAAGCCGCTGGTGCTACGCGACGTGGCCGAGGAAGTGGGCATGCACGAATCGACCATCAGCCGGGTGACCACCAACAAGTACGTCCACACGCCCCAGGGCGTGTTCGAGCTGAAATATTTCTTCAACAGCGGCATCAACCGCGTGGATGGCGGCTCGCTGGCCTCCGAGGCGGTCAAGGATCGCATCCGCCATCTGATCGCCGAGGAAGACCGTTCGCGCCCCCTGTCCGACCAGACCATCGCCGAAATGCTCAAGAAAGAGGACATAGACATCGCCCGACGCACGGTGGCAAAATACAGAGAGATGCTGGGCATCTTGCCGTCCAGCCGGCGTAGGGAACCCCTGGGAGGGCTGCCAAAAGCGAACGGGCGCTAAAAAGGCCGTTGACAATGACGCCCCCCCGGGATATGCACTACATTTGTCCCGATCAGCCTTGACAGAGCAGCAAGGAGGCCGTTGCCATGCAGATTCAGGTTGCGTTTCGCAATGTTGAACCATCCGAGGCCATTAAGGAATACGCTCGCGACAAGGTCGGCAAGGTCCAGAAGTACCTGGACGGGCCGATCGAGGCCAATGTCACGCTCCAGGTGCAAAAGCACCGCCACGAAGTGGACGTCAATATCTTCGCCGGCGGCCTGAAGATCCACGGCAGCGAAACCACTGGCGACCTTTATAGCGCCATCGACCTGGTCATGGACAAGCTCGAACGTCAGTTGCGCCGCTATCGCGACAAGCTGACCAACTTCGGCCGCAACGGGCGCAAGGGCCGCGAGGTGCCCTACCAGGTGGCGGTCTACCAGCCCGAAGCCCTGGTCGATAGCCCCCAGCCGGCCACGGTCATGTCCGAGAGCCTTACGGCCAAGCCCATGGATGTCGACGAGGCGGCCATGCAGTTGGATCTTTCCGAGGACGACTTCATGGTTTTCATCAACGCCCGCACCGACACGCTCAATGTCATTTACCGGCGCTCCGATGGCAATTTTGGCTTGATCGAGCCCCAATAACGAACAAGCCGCGGCATTATGAAGCTAACCGACATACTCAGCAAGGATCACATCATCGCCGACCTCCGCTCGCGCACCAAGCGCGGTGTGATGGAGGAGCTTTGTCAGTCCCTGGCCAGCACCCACCCCGACCTGGAGCCCGGTCGGCTGATGGAGGTGCTCATCGAACGGGAGCGCCTTGGCTCCACGGGCATCGGTGACGGCATCGCCATTCCCCACGGCAAGACCGACAAGGTCGGCGAGCTGATGCTGGCCTTTGGCCGTTCGCTGGCGGGGGTGGATTTCGACTCCCTGGACGCCAAACCGGCCCATCTGTTCTTTTTGGTGGTGGCCCCGGAAAACTCGGCCGGCGTCCACCTCAAGGCCTTGGCGCGCATCTCGCGGCTTTTGAAAAGCACCGCCGTGCGCCGCGAGCTGTTGGAGGCCGCCGACGCCATCGAAATTTACGAGATAGTCGCCGCCCAAGACGAGGAGTTTTGACCGCGAGGGCGCGCCTGTCGCCCGATGGCCCACGGGCCGCGGCCGGGAGCCTGGGATGACCGACGAAAAACAGCATGGCCGAGGCCGCTTCGTTGTCATCACCGGGCTTTCCGGTTCGGGCAAGTCCTCGGTGCTCAAGGCCATGGAAGACCTGGGCTATTACGCGGTGGACAACCTGCCGCCCCAGTTGTTGCCGTCGTTTGTCAAC
This sequence comes from Desulfarculus baarsii DSM 2075, assembly GCF_000143965.1. Lineage (GTDB taxonomy): Bacteria > Desulfobacterota > Desulfarculia > Desulfarculales > Desulfarculaceae > Desulfarculus > Desulfarculus baarsii. Next base: position 2,178,666 of record NC_014365.1, read on the forward strand.
CTGCCGCTCAAGCAGCTCGACGATTCGTTCAAGGTGGCCTTGGGCATGGACATCCGCGGCCATCTTTTCCCCGAGATTTTTCCTGGCGTTTTTAGCGAACTGCTGCAGGAAGGCTTTCCATTGGAGATGCTCTTCCTCGAGGCCAGCGATGACGTGCTGCTGCGTCGTTTTTCCGAGACGCGGCGGGCCCACCCCGTGGCCAGGGCCAACGACGGCCTGGCGGCCAGCATCCGGCGCGAACGCGCCCTGCTGGAGCCCATCCGGGCCATGGCCAATCAAGTCCTCGACACCAGCAAGTTCACCATCCACCAACTGCGCCGGGCCATCGCCGGGCTCTACAGCGACTCCGACGCCGCCGCGGGCATGCAGGTCAACATCATGTCCTTTGGCTACAAGTTCGGCCTGCCCGGCGAGGCCGACCTGGTCATGGACGTACGTTTCCTGCCCAACCCCTATTTTGTCGACGAACTGCGGCCGCTCGGCGGCAAGGACGAGCCGGTGGCCGAGTTTGTCCTATCGCAGGAGGCGACCAAGGCCTTTTTGGGGCGATTCTTGGATCTGCTCAAGTTCCTGATCCCCCACTATCAAAACGAGGGCAAAAGCCGCCTGACCGTGGCCATCGGCTGCACTGGCGGCCGCCATCGCTCGGTGGCCCTGGCCGAATGGCTGGCCCGCCAGCTCTCGTCGGCCGAAACCACCGTCACCGTCCGTCACCGCGATTTGGACGAGGGGGCAAAGTCGTGATCGGCATTATCGTCATCACCCACGCCCGGCTGGGCCGGGAGTTGGTCAACGCGGCCGAATTCATTTTGGGCAAGATCGAGCGGATCGAGACCATCTCCCTGGAGCCCCAGTCCAAAACCGACTTTTTAAGCGCCCAACTCGAGGCGGCCCAGGCCAAGGTCGACGGCGGCGATGGCGTGTTGATCCTCACCGACATGTTCGGCGGCACGCCCAACAACATCTCGCTGGCCTATTTTGACGAAGGCAAGGTCGACGTGGTCACCGGCGTGAACCTGCCCATGGTCATCAAAGCGGCCACCAGCCGGCAAGGCAAGGCCCTGGCCGAACTGAGCCGCGCCGTGCGCCAGGCCGGTCACGACAGCATTTCGGCGGCCAGTGAGCTGCTCGCCTCCTGACAAGCCGGCCCAGCCCCTGGACGTGTGCGTGACGGTCATGGGCCGCGATCACCTACGCCAGGTGTCGGCCATCGAGCGGGCGTCGTTCAGCGCGCCGTGGCCCGAGCATTTTTTTCTGGCCCACACCCTGCACCCCAACAGCCTGCCCTTGGTGGCCTTGTTGCCGCCGGCCGGCTTGGTCGTCGGCCATCTGATCATCTGGCTGGCGCCGGGCGAAAGCCTGGCCCAACTGCAGAATTTGGCCGTCAATGAAGCCTTCAGACGGCGGGGCGTGGCCGGGCGGCTGCTGAGTCACGGCCTGCATCTGGCCAAGCGGCGGGGGGCCAAACGCATGCGCCTGGAGGTGCGGGCCGGCAATCGGGCCGCCGCCCTGCTCTACGAGCGCTTCGGCTTTCGCCAAACCGGCCTGTTACCCGACTATTACGCCGCCGAGGGCGAGGACGCCCTGGTCATGGAGTTGGCCCTGGACGACGGCCGGCCGGCGGCGGGGGCTTAAAAGGATTGTGCCCGGGGGCGATCCATCGTATAATCTTTTTGCGGCAATTCATTGGAAATGCAGGGTAATTTACCGCATGTCCATTGACGCCCGCGTTTTTTTGACGGCCGGCCGCGTCGCCCTGGACCAGGCGCTGGCCGACAATTGATTCGACCGACCCGAAGACAGCGGCCGGCCTCGCCAACCAAGGGGGTGGTTTTGTGAAATATATCAATCAGCTCGAAGACTTGAAAGACAAACGCGTCCTGATCCGCGTCGACTTCAACGTGCCCCTGGACGAAGAACGCAACATCGCCGACGACAACCGCATCCGCGCCGCTCTGCCCACCATCAACTATGTCCTCGACGAAGGCGGCAAGGTCATCGTGGCTTCGCACATGGGCCGCCCCAAGGGCAAGCGCGTGGAGTCGCTGAGCATGGCCCCGGTGGCCCGCCGCTTGGGCCGCCTGCTCAAGAAAGAAGTGGCCCTGGCCCCGGATTGCGTGGGCCCCGAGGTGGAGAAAATGGTCTCGCAGATGACTTCGCCAGGGGTTATCATGCTGGAAAACCTGCGTTTTCACGATGGCGAGACCAAAAACGACCCCGAGTTCAGCCAGGCCCTGGCCCGGCTGTGCGATGTTTATGTCGATGACGCCTTTGCCGTGGCCCATCGCGCCCACGCCTCGGTGGTGGGCGTGACCCAATACGCGCCAGTGAGCGTGGCCGGCTTCACCATGAAAAAAGAGCTGGACTACTTCCGGCGGGCCATGATCGACCCGGCCCGGCCCCTGGCCGCGGTCATTGGCGGCGCCAAGGCCGTCACCAAGCTGGAGGCCCTGGAAAACCTGCTCAATCACGTGGACAAGATCATCGTCGGCGGGGCCATGGCCAACACCTTCCTCAAGGGCGTGGACTACAGCGTCGGCAACAGCATGTTCGAGCCCGAACTGGTGCCGGTGGCCAACTGTCTGCTGCGCAAGGCCAAGGAGCTTGGCGTCAAGCTTTACATCCCCGTCGACTGCGTGGTCGCCGACCGTTTCGACCCCAAGGCCGAGACCATGATCACCACCGTCCAGGAAGTGCCCAACGACTGGATGATCCTCGACATTGGCCCGGCCACCAGCATGCTCTACCGCGAGGCCCTGGCCAACTGCAAGACCGTCATCTGGAACGGCCCCATGGGCGCTTTCGAGATGGACGCCTTCAGTCGCGGCACCTACAACATGGTCTCCACCGTGGCCCAGAGCTACGCCCTGTCCATCGTCGGCGGCGGCGACACCGACGTGGCCATCCACCGCCTTGGCGAGACCGACAACATCAGCTACATCTCCACCGGCGGCGGCGCGTTTTTGGCCATGCTCACCGGCGATGTGCTGCCGGCGGTCGAGGCCCTGGGCGGGGCCACGGGCATGGAGGTCAAGGGCGAGCGTGACGAAAAATGCTTCACCAAACAACGTGGTTAGGGGAGGCGTCATGAACCGTCGAATCATGGTGGCCGGCAACTGGAAGATGTACAAGACCATCGACCAGGCCGTGGCCTTGGCCAAGGCCGTGGCCGCCGGACCGGCCCGTCAGGGCCTGGATGTGCTCTTGTGCCCGAACTTCGTCTGCCTGGAGGCCGTGGTTCGGGCCGTGGCCGGCAGCCACGTGCAGGTGGGCGGGCAAAACCTGCACTGGCAAGACGAAGGGGCCTTCACGGCCGAAATCAGCGGCCCCATGTTGCGTTCTGTCGGGGCCAGCCACGTAATCATCGGCCACTCCGAGCGCCGGCAGTTTTTCGGCGAGACGGAAAAGACCGTGCGCATGCGCCTGGCGGCCGCCTTGCGCCACGGGCTCAAGCCCATCGTCTGCGTGGGCGAGACCCAGGCCGAGCGCGAGTCCGGCCAGACCGATGACGTCCTGGCCAGCCAACTGGCCGGCGGCTTGGCCGGCCTGAGCGCCGCCGAGATGGTCAAAGTGACCTTGGCCTACGAGCCGGTCTGGGCCATCGGCACGGGCCTGACCGCCAGTGACGAGCAGGCCCAGCAGGTTCACGCCTTTATCCGCGCCTGGCTGGCCGCCCGTTTTGACAATCAGGTTGCAAACTCGTGCGGAATCCTGTATGGAGGTAGTGTCAAGCCGGCCAACGCGGCCGGCCTTTTGCGTCAAAAAGATATCGACGGCGCTCTTGTTGGCGGCGCATCACTGGACGCGGACAGTTTCCTTGGTATAATTGCGGCCGTCTGAGGCTTTTTCGATTGGGAATGCGCCAATGCAAATCGCGCTGATTTTGCTTCATCTGGTGGCCTGCGCCATTTTGGTGCTGGTGGTCTTGCTGCAAACCGGCAAGGGCGCGTCGTTGGGCGCGGCCTTTGGCGGCGCCTCGCAGACCGTCTTCGGCTCTTCCGGGGCCCAGACGTTTCTGGGCAAGATGACCACCATCGTGGCGGTGATCTTCATGGTCACTTCGCTGACGCTGGCCATCACCGCCGGCGGCAAGGGCTCCAAATCGGTCATGGCCGACGTGGCGCAGCCCGCCGCCCAGCAGGAAAGCGCGCCGCCGGCCCCGCCCAAGGCCGATGCGACGGCCCCGGCCCCGACGGCCACCGATAAAGGCGTGGCTCCGGCGGAAAAGCCCGCGCCGCAAGCGCCGGCGGCCCCAGCCAAGCCAGCCGAGGGCAAGTAGTTTATCAGGATCAGCAAAAACGCCGTGGTGGTGGAAATGGTAGACACGCCGTCTTGAGGGGGCGGTGGGGAGACCCGTGCCGGTTCAAATCCGGCCCACGGCACCAAGTATAGATGCCCAAGAAACAACGACGAAGCCGGCCAGAAATGGTTCGGCTTCGTCGCTTTTTGGGCTGAACGGCCGGAGTGGCGCCATTCCTTGCGCATACGGTCTTTCGCCGCGCGGGGCAAGCGATGTCGCGCATCGACTTTTGGCCGACGCTTCGGCCGCGAAACCTTGCCCAAAAAGGCCACGCGAACTAGGTCAGCAATGCCCCGCCATCGACCACCGCCACCGTCCCTGTCTGGTACGGGTTGGTGATCAACGCCAAAAACGCCGCGGCCACCTCGCCGGCATCGGCAAAGCGCCCCAGTGGAAGCTTTTCGGCCATGTGCGCCATTTCGGCCGGCTTTGGCTTGACAAAGCCGGGGCTGACCGCGTTGACCCGCACCGGAGCCAACTCCACGGCCAGCACCCGGCATAGCGTCTCGGTAAGACTGTTGACCAAGGCCATGGCTGATGCGCCTGGATAGATCTTTGCGCCGGCGACGCCGCTGGTCAGGGTTATCGTGCCGGCCTTACGAATAAAACCATGGGCGACACGGATCAAACCGCAGGGGCCCCAAAACTTGGTTTCAAAGACCCGCCTGACCTCGGCCAAGTCCATGGCCAGCAACGGCGCTGGCCTGACCGCGGGCCTCACCGCAATCACCAGATGGTCGATTTCACCAATCTCTTGGAACAATCGTCCATGATCATCCGGCGCGGTTATGTCGAAATCGTGGGTCCGCACCGCCGCGCCAACGGCCTCGGACAACCGCCGGGTCTGGGCCGAAGCCCCGCGCGAGGCCACCACCAGTTCCGCTCCGTTGGCCTGAGCCAACTTGGCCACGGCCAGACCGATGCCCGATCCGCCACCGATGATCAGCACTTTTTTGCCTTTGAGCATGGCCTCATCTCCCCATTTCACTTTGTAAGCGACCTATACCACTTCGTCGGCGCGGCGGGGGATGGAAAAAATCGGGTTGGTCGGCTTACGCGGCCAGGAGCGAGGCGCAGGCGCGGCGTAATACCTGTCGCGGCCGGGCCAGCATGACCGGCGGCACCAGAAGAGCCATGTGGCGGCCAAACGCTCCTTGAGTTCAACCTCGCCAAGGTTGGCGGCCTCGGCCCGCAGCACCGCCACGGGGTCGGCCTTCAGCTTGTTCTTGAACGCCTCGTCCGCCCCGACCCTGGCCACAATCTTGGCCCACGGCCGCGGCCGCTCCGGCAACCCCCTTGCGCAGCTTGGTTGACTGCCGTCAAAACCCGCTGCAATCGGTTCATTTCGATGGTAGTTCAACCGCGCTTACGGGCCAACAAAACAGCCAATCCGCCAGCGACGCCATGCCGCCCTTGCTTGCCGGCCGCCAGCTCCAAAGGCTGGCCCAACGTTAACTACGCCATTGCTAACAACATTCAGGAGGCGGAGCCTCGCGCGCCAATAATAAAAACACCGGCCGTTTTGCGCGGTCGGTGTATCATTTATGGATGGCGTTTTTCGTCCGCCACCGTCGGTTCAGAGCTTGCCCCAAAGCATCAGCGCGCCGATGACCATGAAGCCCACGGCCGCGCCGCGCTTGATCCACTCGGTGGGCAGAAAATTGACCAAGGCCTGGGCCAGCAGCACGCCGATCAGCGAGACCATGACCAGGGCCAGGGACGTGCCCAAAAATACCGTCCAGGGCTTGCCGGTCTTGGCCGCCATGAGGATGCAGGCCAGTTGGGTCTTATCGCCCAGTTCGGCCAAAAAAATGGCCCCAAAGGTGGTGGCCAGAATCTTCCAGTCCATTTGCGTCCCAACCCTTTCATCGCGCCGATTGGCGGCGCGGGGCCATTGATATGTCCGACGTCAACCTGCAACGGCGCGTCAAGCGCCACATCCAGGCCCCCGAGCACGACTTTTTCGCCGTCACCGCGCCGGGGCTCGAAGATCTCTGCGCCGCCGAGTTGGCCAACCTGGGCGCGGCCCAGACCACGTCCTTGGCCGGCGGCGTGGCCTTCCACGGCCGGCTGGAGGCCATGCTCCAGGCCAACCTCTGGCTGCGCACGGCCGGGCGTGTGCTCATGCGCCTGGCCGACTTTCGCGTGCGCACCTGGGCCGACCTGACCCGCCAGGCCGCGGCCGTGCCCTGGGAGCTGCTGCTGCCGGCCGACGGCTCGTCACTGGACGTGCGGGTCAGCCTGCACGAAAGCAACCTGCACCACGCCGGCCGCGTGGCCGAGGAAATATTTTGGGCCGCGGCCAAGGCCATGGAGCGTCAAGGATTGACCGCGCCGGTCAAGGCCCTGCCCGGCCAGGACGACGCGCTGATCCTTCAGGTCAGGGGAGTCGATCGCCGGGCGTCGATCAGCCTGGACACCAGCGGCGCGCATCTGCACAAGCGCGGCTATCGTCAGGCCACGGCCAAGGCCCCCCTGCGCGAGACCCTGGCCGCCGCCCTGCTGATGCTCTGCGGCTACGACGGCTCGCGCCCCCTGCTCGACCCCATGTGCGGAGCCGGCACCCTGGCCATCGAGGCGGCGCTGATGGCCCGCGCCCTGCCACCGGGCCTTGGCCGCGACTTCGCCTTCCAGCGCCTGGCCTTTCACCGTCCGGCCGCCTGGGCCCACCTGCAAAAAACCGCCGCCGCCAATGCCCTAGCCGTGCCGCCAGCGCCCATTTTCGCCGGCGACCGGCTGAAATCGGGCCTGGAGCTGGCCCAGGCCAACGCCGCCCGCGCCGGGGTGGCGCAAAGCATCCAGTGGGGCCAAGCCGACTTTTTCGAGCGACCAGCCCCCACCGCCACGGCCGGGCTGGTGGTCATCAACCCGCCCTATGGCAAACGCCTGGGTAGCGTGAGCCAGGCCGAGCAGATCGTCCGGCGCATCGGCCGGCATTTGGCCGAACACTACCGGGGCTGGCGTTGCGGCGTCGTGCTCTATCTGCCTCAATGGGCCGAGTTGCTGGGTCTGGAACAAATAGCCAGCCTGGAAGTTCCCCACGGCGGGCTGAAGGTCACCATGTTCTGCGGCCAAGTGGCGGGCTAGTTTTCAGCCGAAAATGGCCTCGGCGAACTCGCGGGCGTCAAAGGGCCGCAGATCGTCCAAATGCTCGCCCACGCCCACGTAGCAGATGGGCAGCTTCAACTCGCCGGCGATGGCCACGGCCACGCCGCCCTTGGCCGTGCCGTCGAGCTTGGTCAGGATCAGACCGGTCAACTGCACGGCTTCGTTGAACATTTTAGCCTGATTCAGGGCGTTTTGGCCGGTGGTGGCGTCGAGGACGAGGATCACCTCGTGGGGCGCGCCGTCCATTTTTTTGCCGATGACGCGGTGGATCTTGCGCAACTCGTCCATCAGGTTGACCTTGGTGTGCAGCCGGCCGGCGGTGTCGATGATGGCCACGTCCACGCCCCGGCCGACGGCCGCCTCCACCGTGTCGTAGGCCACCGCCGAGGGGTCGGCCCCTTCTTTCTGGCGCACGATGGGGCAGCCCACCCGCTGGGCCCAGATCTCCAGTTGCTCGGCCGCCGCCGCGCGAAAGGTGTCGGCCGCGCCGAGCATCACTTTTTTGCCCTGGGCGCTCAGGTGGCTGGCCAGTTTGCCGATGGTGGTGGTCTTGCCCACGCCGTTGACGCCCACCACCATGATCACGTGGGGCTTGGCGGTCATGGCCGGCGGGGCGGCCGTCCGCCCGAAGATCTCCTCGATGCCCGCGCGCAGGGCCCCTTTCAGCGCCTCGGCGTCGGCCAGCTCCTTGCGCCGCACCTTGCCGCGCAGGCCGCCGATCAGCTCGGCGGTGGTTTTCACCCCCAGATCGGCGGTGACCAGAACCTCTTCCAACTCGTCGAGCACCTCGTCGTCGATCTTGCGGCCGATGGCGATTTTGTCGATGGAGCCGCTGATTTTTTCGCGGGTTTTGCCCAGACGCTCGGCCAGGCGGGCCAGCAGGCCCTTTTTTCTGGCCTCCGGCGCGGGGTCGCTTACCGACGTGGCCGGCGCATCGCTCACGGCCGCCGGCGGCGCGGCCTCGTCAACGGCGGCCTCGGCTGCCACGGGCGCTTGGCTCTGCCCCGTTTCAATGGCCTGGTCGGCTTGTTGTTGTTTCTTTTTCCGTCCGAATCCAAAAATACCCATGCCGCCAGCCCCTTTTAACGTGTGAGAGCGGGCCGCCATGGAGGCGGGCCCGCTCGGCAAATGTAAATGGCCCAAGCCGCCGCGTCAAGCATATCGGGCCTAGGCGGCCATGGAGGCGCCTTCCATGAGCGAGACGCTGAGCAGCTTGCTGATGCCCCGCTCTTCCATGGTCACGCCGTAGAGCACGTCCATGATCTCCATGGTGCGGCGGTTGTGGGTGATGGTGATGATCTGCGAATGCTGGCCAAGCTGGCGCACCAAGTCCAGGAAACGGCCGGTGTTGGCCTCGTCCAGGGGCGCGTCCACCTCGTCGAGGATGCAAAAGGGCGCGGGCCGGATCAAAAACAGGGCAAACAGCACGGCCACGGCGGCCAGGGCTTTTTCCCCGCCGCTCAACGCCTCCAGGTTCTTGACTTTTTTGCCCGGCGGCTCCACCAGCAGGTGCAGGCCGGCCTCCAACGGATCGACGCCCTCGTCCAAGACCAGCCTGGCCGAGCCACCGCCGAAGAGCACCGGAAACACCGTGCCCAGGCGCTGGTTGACTTCTTCGAGGGTGTCCATGAAGCGGTCGCGGCTGGTGCGGTTGATCTTGCGGATGGCTTGGCGCAGGTCATCCAGCGAGGCGTCCAGGTCGGCCTTTTGCTCGGTCAGAAAACGATGGCGCTCTTGCAGGGCCTCGTGCTCGACGATGGCCTCCATGTTCACCGGGCCCAACCGGCCCAGAAGCACCCGCAGCTTGTCCAGACGCTGACGGTTGGCCTGGGGGTCAAAGGGCCCGGCCGGCAGATGGGTCGCCAGATCCTGGGCCAGATCCACCCGGCAGCGCTCCAGAACCTGCTCGCGCAGTTGGTCGCGGCGCATTTCCAACTCGCGGCGCTTGAATTCGTGGGCCTGGATTTCGGCCTCGATGCTCTTTTGACCGGCCCTGGCGGCCTTGATTTCGGCCTCCAGGGCCATGGCCCGGGCCTGAATCTCGCCGTGACCCTGGCGGGCTTGATTATAGGCGGCCTCCAGGCTGTCCAGTTGCTCGTAAAGCCCGCCCAGGCGCGTTTGTTCGCCCTGGCGGCGGGCCAACAACGACCGGACCGACTCGTCGGCCCCGGCTATCTCGTCGTCGAGCGATTGACGGCGCTGGCCGGCCGCGGCCGTCTCGCGCTCCAGGCGCTTGGCCTCCTGGGCGGCGTGATCGGCCTCGCTCTGGCGAGAAGCCGCGCGCAGCTTGACCTCGCTTTCGCGGGTGCGGGCGTCCTCCAGGGCCTCGCGGGCCTCGTCCAGGGCCTCTTGGGCCTGGCTCAGCTCATCCTCCAGCCGTTGGCCGATTTGTTCCAACTCCTCGGCCTCGGCGGCCAAATCTTCTTGCTCTTGGCGCAGTTGGGCCAATTCCTCCAAGGCCTCGCCATGGTCGAACTCCAGGCCTTCCAGGCGACGGCGGCGTTGGCCGGCGGCCTCTTGCAGGGCGCTTGAATGCTGCCTGGCCCGTTGCAGTTCTCGCTGTCCGGCTTGCAGTTGGCTGGCCACCTCGGTAGCCTGGGCCTCGACGCGGGCCATGTCGGCCTGAAGCGCCTGGCGCTGGGCGCTCAGATCATCCAGCAGCAGCCGAGACTGCTCCAGTTGCTGGCGGCGCTTGGTCAATTCGTTGCGCTGGCCAAGCACCGAGCCGCCCGATTGGCCCTGATCGCCAGCCAAGGTGAGCAAGGCCGGGCCATCCAAGCGCAGCCCCCCGGCGGCCACCACGGCCTGCCCCGGCAAAAGCCCCGGCGCGGCGGCCCAGGCCGCGGCTTGGTCGGCGCAGCAACCCACGCCCTCCAGCAAGTGGGCCAACGCCTCCAGCCCCGGCGCGAAGGTGGCCAGCTCCACCGCCCGCGTCGCCTCGGCCGGCGCGGCCACCCCCCGCGTGGCCAGCCGATCCAGGGCCACCACGCGTAGCGCCCCCAGGCCTTCTCGCGCCGCCCAGTGGGTCAGCGCCTCGGCCTCGGCCGCGCCTTGCACGATGAGCGCCTGCAACCACGGCCCCAGGGCCAGGGCCAGCAGTTCCTCATGGCCAGGCTTGGCTTCCACCCGCTGGACCACCAGCCCGAGCAAGGCCACCGGCAGTTGACCGGCCTGGGCCGCGGCCACGACCTGGCGCACCGACTCGGCGGCCCAGTTCAACGAGCCCAGGCTCAACTCCAGGGCCTCGACGCCAGCGGACAGGGCCTGATGAGCCTTGGCTTGATCGTCCTCGTCGCGCCGCAGGGCGCGCAGACCATCCTGCTGGCTTTTCTGGCGCTGCTGCAAGGCGTCGGCCCGGGCCTGGGCCGCGGCCAGATCGGCGGTCAACTCCTTGATGCGCTGGACGGCCTGGGCCAGATCGTCCTCGGCCTGGGCCAGTTCGTCCTCCAACTCGCCGCGCCTGATGGCCAGTTGTTCTTGCCGGCGGCGAATCTCGGCCTGACGCCGCTCCAGGTCGCCCAGGCGGTTGTTGATCTGGCCCCGCCGCGAGAGATGATCGACCAGGCGGTGCTTGGCCTCGTCGGCCCGACGCTGGCGCACGCGCAGCGATTCCTGAGCCAGGGCCACCTGCTCGGCGGCCTCCTCGGCCAGGCGCTGGCCCGACTGAGCCTCGGCGCGGCAGCGTTCGGCCCTGGCCGCGGCCTTGGCCATATCCTCGCCCATGGTCTTTAGCCGACCGACCAGTTCGTCGCGCTCGCCGCCCAGGCGCTGGGCCAGGCGGCGCATGTTTTCGGCCTCGCGGCCCAAGAGGGTCAGCTCGTTTTCGGCCCGCTGGATGGCCCCTTGGGTCTCCAGGCGTTTGGCCCCGGCCTGGTCGATGAGCTGCTCGGCCTCCAGCATGGCCAGGCGCGCCCGCTCCAGGTCGGTCTCCTGGATGCTCAGATTGCGCTGGGTCAGCTCCAGTTGGGCCGTGGCGGCGGCCAGTTCGGCGCTCACCTCGCCGTGGGCCTGGCCCAGGGCGGCGAACTCAAAACTGCCCAGGGCCAAGTCAAGCTCGCGGATTTTGTCGCGCAACTCTTTGTGACGCATGGCTTTTTTGGCCTGACGTTGCAGCCGGGCCATCTGCGAGTCCACCTCGATGATGATGTCTTGCAGGCGGTCGAGGTTTTCCCGCGCCCCTTCCATCTTCTTGAGGCTTTGTTTTTTTTGATTTTTGTAGCGGGTGATGCCGGCGGCCTCCTCGACCCACAGGCGGCGCTCTTCGGGCCGCGAGTCGATGAACGAAGCCACCTTGCCTTGCTCGATGATGGCGTAGGCCCGGTTGCCCAGGCCGGTGTCCATGAGCAGTTGCTGGATGTCCTTGAGCCGGCAGGGCCGGCGGTTGATCTGATAATCGCTTTCGCCGTTGCGATAGAGCCGGCGGGTGACCATGATCTCGGCCAAGTCGGCGTATTGCGGGGCGCTGATGGTCCCGGCGTTTTCAAAGACGATCGACACCTCGGCCAGGCCGGTGGGCTTGTGCGACTGGGCCCCGTTGAAGATCACGTCCTCCATGGCCTGGCCGCGCAACTGACGGGCCGACTGCTCGCCCAACACCCAGCGGATGGCGTCGACCACGTTGGATTTGCCGCAGCCATTGGGCCCCACCACCGCGCACAGGCCGTCGGGAAAATCCAACACCGCCCGCTGGGCAAAGGATTTGAAGCCGCTGATTTCCAGTCGTTTGACCTTCATGACCGCCTCCAACCGCGCAAAGCATGGCCCTCGGGCCTGGAGCGGCCCTTAACGTGGCCCCATATTAAGTAGTGGCTGGCAAAATTGCAACAATATCTTGTGTGACAAACGCTGTCGGCTGACAAAACTTCAAGGCGTGGCGGGCGACCAGCGGGCCAGATAGGGCCCCAGACGCAGCTTGCGGGCGGTGTTGGCCATGCTCATGTAGCGCACCTTGCCAAAGACCGGCCGCTCCGGCCCCCAGGGGCGGTCGTAGCGGCCCAGACACCACATTATGCCGCTGTGGGAGTTTGGGTCGCGGCCGTCCAGGGCCCAGCGGTCGTTGAGATGAACCATGATCGCCAGGGCCTGGGCCGGCGTCTCGGTCCAATGCAGGATCTTTTTGCCCCAGAGCATGCGCAGATAATTATGGATGCGCCCTTCCTGGCGTAGCTGGTTCTGCGCCGCGTTCCAGATCGCGCCATGGGTCCGGGCCGTTTCCAGGCGCTCCAGGTCGTAGACGTATGGCCGGGGGTCGGCGGCGTGGGCGGCCAGGGTCTGGCCGGCCCAATCGGGCAGGGACTCCAGCTTGCCTTCCTGGCCCGGCCGGTGATGGCAGAAGTTATAGCCCAGCTCGCGCCAGGTGATGAACTGGTCGGCAAAGGCCTCGGCCGTCGGGCTCAGGCCCCACCAGCCCTGGCGCGCGCCCTTGGCCGGCCCGCCCACGCGTTGAGGCGACCAACCCTCGACATCCGCCAGGGCCGCGAAAACCTGGTGCGCGGCGATGTGGCCAAAGTGCAGATACGGTGAAAGCCCGCTGCCGACGTCCTCGGCCGGCTGATTGCGCAGTTGGTCGTAGAGCGCCAGGCCCCGGCCCAAAAAGCGCGCCAACGTCGCGCCAGCCGCCGCCGCCCCGCCGACGCGGCCGACAACCGGCCCCACGGCGTGATCGATGGCCAGGCCGGCGATCAAGGCCTGGGGTCGGGCCAAATCCGCCGACCAGGCCGGCGGCCAGCGCTCGATGATCCAGCGGGGCAGGATCGGCGGCGGCGCGGGGAGACCAGCCAGCGGATCGGCCACGGGCGGCTGGGCCAGGTGTTCGGGCAGGTTTTTTTGCAAAAAACGCCTGAAGGCGTGGGCCGTGGGAAATGCGTGATCGCTGGCGGCCAGGGGCAGCAGGCCGCAGGAATCCACCGCCTCCAGGCGCGCGGCGCATTGGGCGGCGGCGGCGGCCAACATGGCCGGGATGAAAAACGTCGGGTAGTCGTCGGCCACCACCGCGCAGGCCCGCTGGGCCAGGGCGGCCAAAAGACCCTTGCCCGCCCCGCGCGCCGGCTCCACGTAGGGGTAATAAAGCGCCCCACGGCCGGCCAGGGCGGCGGCGTTGGCGGCCATGCCTTGCAGGATAAAGCAATGCAGCCGCTCCGAGGCGTGGGGATAATCCAGGCGCAGGGCCTCCAGAATCACCAGCGGCCGCTTCAACTCGCCGGCCAGCCAGGCCGCCCGTTGCAGGCCGAAGTTCCAGCCCGTCCGGCGCTGGGCGCACATCCAATAGAGCACGTAATCGCCGGCCGGGTCGAGCGGCCGTTGGTTGAGCGGCCGGATTCTGATCGTCGGGACGGGCTGCACGAATATTCTCCCCTCGGACGCACGGGCCGTTGACATGGCCCGGTCAGCGGGCCAACCATATATTATTAATTATTATAGGCCATGACTGCCCAATCATGGCGGGAGCAAAGCCATGCGACAATTCGCCCGGCCCAAAGTGGCGCTCAGCCAATGCCTGGGAAGCACGGCCTGTCGGTGGAACGGCGCGGCCATCGACGACCCCTTCGTGCGGCGGCTGGCCGCTCACGTGGATTTTCTGCCGGTCTGCCCGGAGATGGCCATCGGCCTGGGCGCGCCGCGAGCGCCGCTGCGCGTGGTCGACGACGGCTCGGGCCCGCGACTGTTGCAGCCGGCCACGGGGTTGGATCACACCCGGGCCATGGTCGAGTTTTGCCAAAATCATCTGGCCGGGCTGACGGCGGTGGACGGCTTTTTGTTAAAAGACCGCTCGCCCTCGTGCGGGCCCCACGGCGTGCGCATCTACGCCGGGCCGCAAAAAGGCGCGTCATCGCGCCAGGGCGGCGATTTTTTCGGCCTGATGGCCCAGCAAACCCACCCCCGCGCCGCCATCGAGACCGAAGGCCGCCTGCGCAACTTCACCCTGCGCGAACATTTTCTGACCAAGTTGTTCACCCTGGCCGCCTTTGGCCAAGTGGCCGCCTCGGAGCGTTTGTCGGCCCTGGTCGAGTTTCAGGCCGCCAACAAGCTGCTGCTGATGGCCTACAACCAACAGGCCATGCGCGCCCTGGGCCGCGTGGTCGCCGCCGGCCGCGACGCCGACTGGCCGACGCTCACCGCGCAATACGCCAACGTCTTGCAACAGGCCCTGGCTCGCCAAGCCAGCCGGGCCAATCACCAAAACGCCCTGCAACACGCCATGGGCTGGTTCAAAAAAGACCTCACCGGCCCGGAAAAGGCCCATTTCCTTGATTTGCTGGCCAAATACCGCGCCGGCAAAGCGCCCCTGGCCGTCTTGCAGGCCCTGGTGGCCGGCTGGGCCATCCGCCACCAAAACAGCTATCTGGCGGGTCAGAGCTATCTGCGGCCTTATCCGGAAGATTTGCTGGACTTGGGCGATTCGGGCAAGGGCCGAGACTTTTAAGGCGGCCCCGGCCGCATCTGGCCAGGGCCGCCCGTGATGGCAAGCCCGATCGGCGCGTAGGGGCCGATCGAACGCAAGCAGGCGTTATAGCTGTAAATAGGTAAACTCGGCCAGACCGCGGAACAGCCGGGCCACGCTCTCCAGCAGGGCCAAGCGGTTTTGGCGCACGGCCTGGTCGTTGTCCATGACCAACACGCCGTCAAAAAAGGCGTCGATGGGCCCTTTCAGCTCCGAGAGCCGTCGCAAAAATTGGGCGTAATCGCCGCTGGCGAACAGGGCCTGGGCCTCGTCGGCCACGGCCAGGACGGCCTGGCGCAACTGGCGCTCGGCCTCGATGGTCATCAACGCCGGGTCGGGCGCGTGGCTCGGAACCTGGGCCGCCTCTTTTTTGAGGATGTTCATCACCCGCTTCATGCCCGCGGCCAACGGCGCGAAATCGGGCGAATCCTTGACTGCCGCCAGGGCCTTGGCCCGGGCCATGGCCGCGCCGGGATCGTCCAGGCCGGCGGCCAGGACGGCCTGGGCCACATCGGTGGGCGCGCCGGCCTCGGCCATCAGGCCGGCCAGCCGCGCCGCGAAGAACTTGGTCACCTCGTCGGCCACGGTCTGATCCGCGGCGCTCAGACGGCCCGCCAGGCCGGCCAGGGCCTGGGCCAGGGTCTGGCTCAGCGAGATGGTCAGGTTTTTTTCCATCAGCAAACGCAGCACGGCGATGGCCGCCCGGCGCAGGGCGTAGGGGTCGGCCGCGCCGGTGGGGGCCTCGCCCACGCCGAACAGCCCGCAGATGGTGTCGATGCGGTCGGCCAGGCCCACCAGCGCGCCGATCATGCCCTTTGGCAGGGGCGCGTCGGCCCCCACGGGCTGGTAGTGCTCGGCGATGGCCGTGGCCACCTGGGGGTCTTCGCCGTCGCGGCGGGCGTATTCAGCGCCGATGACGCCTTGCAGGCTGGGGAATTCGCCGACCATGCCGGTGACGAGATCGCACTTGGCCAGTTGGGCCGCGCGGCGGGTCGGCTCAACCAGTTCCGGAGCCAGGCGCTGGGCCAGCCAGACGGCCAGGTCGATCACGCGCTGGACTTTATCGAAACTGGAGCCCAACTTGGCGTGATAGGTCACGTTTTGCAGGTCGCCCAGATAGTCGGCCAGGGGCCTCTTGCGGTCCTCGTCCAAAAAAAACCTGGCGTCGGCCAGGCGGGCGCGCAAGACCCGCTGATGGCCATTGGCCACCACGGCCAAATCGCGGGGCGTGGTGTTGTTGACGGCGATGAAGGCCGGCAGGAGCCTGCCCTGGTCGTCTTCCAGCGAATGATAGCGCTGGTGCTCGCGCATGGCCGTGATCACCACCTCGCGGGGCACTTCCAAAAACTGCTTGTCGAACGAGCCCCAACAGGCCGTGGGTTGCTCGACCAGGTCGGCGTTTTCCAGCAGCAAGGCCTCGTCGGCCAACAGCCGGCCGCCGGCCTGGGCCGCGGCCTGGGCCACCTGTTGGCGGGTGGCCTCGATGCGCTCCGGCCGATCGACCAGCACATGGGCCTGGCGCAGCTTTGTCAGATAATCCTCGCCGCCGCGCACCTGGATGGCCTGGGGGGCCATGAAGCGGTGGCCACGGGTCTGGTCGCCGCTCTTGACGCCGGTGATCTCCAGGGGCACGACCTGGCCGTCGAACAGGGCCACGAACCAATGGATGGGCCGGGCAAAGCGGAACTTCTCGGAGCCCCAGCGCATGGATTTGGCAAAATGCAGCGATTCGACGAGCTTGACCAGCAGCTCGGGCAAAACGGCCATGGCCGGCCGGCCGGCGATGGTCTTGACGTAGCCCAGGCGGGGGCCCTTGTCGGTGTCGATGAACGTGAGGCTGGTCAGCTCCACGCCCTGGCTCTTGGCAAAGCCCAAGGCCGCCTTGGTGGGCTCGCCGTTTTGGTCATAGGCGTTGGCCTTGGGCGGGCCCAGCACTTGCTCCTGGCGGTCTGGTTGGATCGCGGCCAGGTTCCGCGCCCACAGGGCCAGGCGACGCGGCGCGCCAAAGGCCTTGACCTGGGCGGCGTCCGGGCTGGCGCACAGCCCTTCGCGGACGAGCATCTCGGCGCCAAGGGCGGCCATTTGTTCGATGCCCGGGGCCACGAAACGGGCCGGCATTTCCTCGCAGCCGATCTCGAACAGCAGCTCGGCCATCAGGCCACCTCACGTTTCAGGAGCGGATGCCCCATTTGCTGACGCTGGTTGACATAGGCCTCGGCCGCCCGCCGGGCCAGATCGCGGATGCGAGCGATGTAGGCCGTGCGCTGGGTGACGCTGATGGCCCCCCGCGCCTCCAGCAGGTTGAAGGCGTGCGAACACTTCAGGCAATAATCATAGCCCGGCATGACCAGGCCGGCGGCCAGCACGCGCTTGGCCTCGGCCTCGTAGGAATCGAACAAACGCCAGAGCATGTCGATGTCGGCCACCTCGAAGTTGTAGGTGGAGTGCTCCCACTCGCCCTTGTGGTGCACGTCGCCATAGCGTACGCCCTCGGTCCAGGCCAGGTCGTAGACGTTGTCCACGCCTTGCAGGTACATGGCGATGCGCTCCAGGCCGTAGGTGATCTCCACGCTCACCGGGTCCAGGTCGATGGAGCCGGCCTGCTGGAAATAGGTGAACTGGGTGATCTCCATGCCGTCGAGCCAGACCTCCCAGCCCACGCCCCAGGCGCCCAGGGTCGGCGACTCCCAGTCGTCCTCGACAAAGCGGATGTCGTGATCCAGCGGATCAACGCCAAAGGCGCGCAACGAGTCGAGGTAAAGCTCCTGCACGTTCAGCGGCGAGGGCTTGAGGATGACCTGATATTGATAATAATGTTGCAGGCGGTTGGGATTTTCGCCATATCGGCCATCGGTGGGCCGCCGCGAAGGCTCCACGTAGGCCGCCTTCCAGGGCTCGGGGCCCAGCACCCGCAGCAAGGTGTGAGGGTTGAAGGTGCCCGCGCCGACTTCGATGTCGTAGGACTGACCGATGATGCAGCCTTTTTTGGCCCAATAGCCTTGCAGGGCCATGATCAAGTCTTGAAACGTCATTTTGCGTTCCACCATGAATGGTTGCGCCCGCCAGGGCTTTTTGCCAAGTATAGGAACTAACGATGCTATCATCCATGGCGCGATGTTGCAAGGGCCGTGGGCGAGCATCAAAGGGCCCTGACAAAAAGCCGCCGGGCGGAAGCGACTCCACCCGGCGGCGATTGACTGGTTTTGGCGCGCGATCAGGACAGCTTGGCCAGGGCCGTGGCCACGCGCTCGACGCCGGCCTTGATCAGTTCGTCGCTGGTGGCGAAACTGAAGCGGATGCACTCGTCGTGGCCAAAGGCCGAGCCGGGCACCAGGGCCACGTGGGCGGTGGCCAGCAGGTGCTCGCAAAGCTCCGACGAGCCGGTCATCACTTTGTCGCCGGCCTTTTTGCCATAATAAGCCGCGAAGTTGGGGAAGGCGTAGAAAGCGCCCTCGGGCTTGAAGCAGCTCACGCCGGGGATCTGGTTTAGCAGATCGTAAATCAAATCGCGCCGCCGGGCAAAGACCTCGACCATGGCTTTAACGTCGTCTTGCGGGCCGTTCAAGGCCTCCACCGCCGCCTTCTGGGCGATGGAAGTGGGGTTGCTGGTGGATTGGGACTGGATCTTGCTGCAGGCCTTGATCAAATCCACCGGGCCGCCCATGTAGCCGATGCGCCAGCCCGTCATGGCGTAGGCCTTGGAAACGCCGTTGAGGGTCACGGTGTTCTGGTAGATCAGCGGGCTCAGCGAGGCGGTGGCGGTGAACTTGGCCCCGTCGTACATCATGGGCTCGTAGATCTCGTCACTGACAATAAGGATGCCCCGCTCGGCGCAGAACTGGGCCACGGGCAGCAGCTCCTCGGCGCTGTAGGCCGCGCCGGTGGGATTGCTGGGCGAATTGAGGAAAATGGCCTTGGTCTTGTTGCTGACGGCCTTTTCCAGTTCGGCGAGCTGGAGCTTGAACTTGTTCTTTTCTTGGGTGGGCACGATCACCGGCGTGCCGCCGGCCAAAATGACCATGGGCGGATAGCTGACCCAATAAGGCGCGGGCACGACGACCTCGTCGCCCTCGTTGAGCAGGGCCTGCATCACCAGATAGCCCGAATGCTTCCCGCCGACGTTGATCATCACCTGGTCGGGAGTATAGTCAAGGCCGTTGTCCCGTTTGAATTTGCCGCACACCGCCTGCTTCAGTTCGGGGGTGCCGGCCGCCGGAGTGTAGCGGGTGAAGCCGTCGTTGATGGCCTTGATGGCCGCCTGGCAAATCCGCTCGGGAGTGTTGAAATCCGGCTGACCCACGGTGAAGTTGATCACGTCGATGCCTTCGGCGCGCATCTGGTTGGCCTTGGCGTCGAGGGCCAAGGTCGGCGATGGCGCGATGCTGGTCACGCGTCGAGATAGCTCCATGGTTGGGGGTCTCCTCAAAATCAGGGCGGCCAAGGCCGCGTTAATGGGGGGGATGGAAATATCGACAGCGGGCCGAAACCCGATCAGGGGTAAATGCTTACCGGCAGTCGTCGCTTGTGTCAAGAATGGGGCGGCGAAAGCTATTTGATTTCCTTTTCCAGGTCGGGAAAAGCCGGCTTGCAGAATTCCTCGGCGGCCAGATCGGGGTTGTCGGCGTTGAGCAGCACCAGGTGGCGCAGATGCATGTAGGTGTCGGGGTCCATGGAGATGAAATCGATGGCCACGCCGCCTTTGACCACCCTGGCCACCCTGCCCTCCAGGCTCAGCACGGGGGCGTCCTCGGCGTCGCTGGGCAGGTAGATCGTCACCATGCAGCCCTGGCCTTCCTTCAGCGGCAGGTCGCCCAGGATGAACACGCCCTTGTGACTGAGGTCGCGGGTCTCCAGGTCGAGCATGCGCAGGCCCACCGCCTGCACGTCGGCCTTGGTGCGAAACTCCACCCGCGTCCTTCTGCGTTGCTCGACCATCGTCTCTTCTCCCGCCAAGTCATGACCATGGGCCACTCCGTTTGACTAATTATACTGCATACCGACCGCCATCAACATCGACAACCGCAAAAACCGCATCCCGCCGTTGACAACGGGCCCACCGGGTTTATGCTTAATGATGCGGCGTGGTTTTTCACAAACAACGCCGCCGAACGATTGCTGGGGGAGCCGCGGCGATGCGGCTGAGAGTGCGCGATACAGGCGCAGACCCCTCGAACCTGTTGGGTAATTCCAGCGTAGGGAAGCAGTCTGGCCGAGCGCGCGAGTAGTCCAAGCACGCTGTTTTCGGGCCGGTTTCCCTAACGGAGGCCGGCCCGAAGGCTTTTTCGGGGGCCGGCCGGAAAGGCAAGCGAAATGTTGGACGAAGTCACCATCAGCCGCGCCATTGTCAGCACCTATCTGCAAAAGTTGCAAGACCACCTGGAGCTGGACGTGGCCATTGTCGGCGGCGGGCCCTCGGGCCTGGTGGCCGGCTACAAACTGGCCCAGGCCGGGCGCAAGGTGGCCCTGTTCGAGCGCAAGCTCTCGCTGGGCGGCGGCATGTGGGGCGGCGGCATGATGATGAACGAGATCGTGGTGCAGGAACAAGCCAAGCGCATCCTTGACGAGTTCGGCGTGCCTTCCAAGGAGTTCCAGCCGGGCTATCACACCGCCGACAGCGTTTTGTGCTCCACCACCCTGGCCTCCAAGGCCTGCCTGGCCGGGCTGACGGTGTTCAACCTGGTCTCGGTGGAGGACGTGATGGTCCGCGACAGCCGGGTGACGGGCCTGGTGATCAACTGGAGCGCCGTGGAGATGGGCGGGCTGCACGTGGACCCGCTGACCATCCGCGCCAAGTGGGTCATCGACGCCACCGGCCACGCCGCCGAGGTGCTGGGCGTCATCAGCCGCAAGGTCGACGCCCGGCTGCTGACCGAAAACGGCCGGGTCATGGGCGAGCGCTCACTGTGGGCCGACGTGGCCGAGACCAACACCCTGGGCAACACCCGCGAGGCCTTCCCCGGCGTCTACACCGCCGGCATGTGCGCCAACGCCGTGTTCGGCTCCTACCGCATGGGCCCGGTGTTCGGCGGGATGCTGCTTTCCGGCGAAAAAGCGGCCCAGGAGGTCCACCGCCGGCTGAGCGAGGAAGGCTAGTTTTTTGGCCAAACGCCGGGCGCGAACGCTAGCGCCCGGCGTTTTCAGCGCCCATCCACCGCGCCCTCGGCCGCGTCATCGGCCGGCGGCGTTTGGCCGACCTGATCGACCAAGGCGCCTTGCGGCCTGGCCATGCCCACGTCGTCTTCGAACCCCGGCCCCAGGTCGGCGCGTTGGCGCACCTGGTCCAGATGGCGGGCGGCCAGGGCGTAATAGGTCGGCGATATTTCCAGGGCCTGGCGGAACATGTCGGCGGCCTGGCGATACTGGCCCTGGCCGGCCAGCAGGCAGCCCAGGTCATGACGGGCCTTGGCCGGGCCCATGGTGGCCTCCAACAGCGCCAGCGCCTGATCGGCCCGCCCCTGGCGGAAATAAACCAGGGCCAGGTTGTTGCGCGGCTTATCGTCGGCGGGGGCCAGGCGCATGGCCCGCGTGAAGGCCCGCTGAGCCTGATCCAGCCGGCCCTGGGCCATCAAGGCCAGGCCCAGGTTGTTGTGGGGCGCGGCCTGGCCCGGTTGCAGCCGGATGGCCGCCTCGAAGTGGGCCATGGCCTCTGCGGCCCGGCCCTGGCGGTTGAGGGCCACGCCCAGGCCGTTGCGCGCCTTCCACAGGGCGGCGTCCAGGCCGACGGCCCGCTCCAGGGCCTTTTGGGCCTCGCCGGGCCTATCCTGGGCCAACAGGGCCAGGCCAAGGCCTTGCCAGGCCTGGGCGTCGCCCTCGTCGGCCTGGATCAACGCGGCGTAGATGCGCTCGGCCTGGGCGTAGCCGCCGCCGCGCAGATGCAGCAGGGCCGTCTTGCCACGCAGACGGGCGGCCTGATCGGCCGGGGCCTTGGCCAGGGCGCGGTTGTATTGAAACAAGGCGGCCATGGCCTCGCCACTGGCGGCCAATTGATCGCCGTGGGCCTCCAGGGCCGTGGGATCGGCCTCCATGGCCCGATCGGCCTTGGCCTGAAGCTCGTCGCGGCCGGCGGCTTCTTCGCGGGCCCGCATTTCCTCGGCCTCCGCTTGATCCACCCCACGCAGGCCGGCGGCCGCGCCGCCGCCGCAGCCGGCGCAAAAAAGCGCCGCCAAGACCACCAACATCAAGGCCAATCCAGCCATCCATCGTCCCATCGCCCACCCCGCTTTTTTCGCGCGCCGCCGCCTCAGCCGGCCAGCGGATCGAGTTCCTCGCCCAGGGCGCGCAGACGATCGTCCAGGCGCTCCAGAGTGATTTCGTTGACCACCCAACCCATGCCGGCCACGAACTCGGCGGCTGGCGGGGTCAATTCCAGCCGGCGCGGCAGGCCGGGGCCGTTTTCCGCGCCGGCCAGCAGATCGGCCAGAAACACCACGCCAGCGGCCACGCCGTCGCCGTCGTCGGTCCACGGCTGGTGGTGCAGGCCCACGGCGCGGGTCATCGCCGGCGGAAAATCCCAATAGCTCAACAGGGCCTGGCCGACCTGGGCGTGATCCAGGCCCATGGTCATGCGCTCGGCCAACAGGGCGGGCAGGCCGTGGCGGCCGGCCAGGTCCATGGCTTTTTCGTAATCGGCCGGTCGATGGGCGTCCAGGGCCACCTTGCCGATATCGTGCAGCAGGCCATGGGCGTAGTAGCCGGGGCCCAGGCCCAGTTCGTGACGGGCCAACGCCTCGCAGAGCACGGCCGCGCGCCGGGCGTGGGCCCACAGATCCAAGCGCCGCATGCGTCGACGCATGGGTCGAGCCACGCCGGCGGCCTCGAAGGCGGCGAGGCCCAGGGCCAGCGCGCGCAGTTGATCAAAGCCCAGAATGACCACCGCCCGGCTCAAATCGTCCACCCGGCCCCGGCAGCCGTGCAGCGGCGAGTTGGCCGCGGCCAACACCTTGCCGGCCAACGACTGATCGCGGCCCACCTCGCGGGCCAGGTTGGCCGCCGAATGCTCATCGCCGCCAGCCAGTTGGGCCACGCGGATGGCCACGTCGGGCAGGGTCGGCAACTGGTCCGGCGCGCAGCCCAAGGCCTCGAGCAGATAGTCGTGAGCCACGGCTCGCCGGTGGTCATCCAGAGACATCAGAACATCTTCTCCACAATGTTGATCACCGCCGGCCCGGCCATCACGGCCATGATCGCCGGAAAAATTAAAAACAGCACTGGAAACAGCAGCTTGAGCGGAATCTTGGCCGCCTGCTCCTCCAGCTTTTGCCGGCGCTTGGTGCGCAGGTCATCGGCAAAGACGCGGATCGAGCGGCCGATGCTCACGCCAAAGCGATCAGCCTGGATCAGCATGGCCACCAGCCCGGCCATCTCGTCGACGCCGCAGCGTTTGGCCAGATTGCGCAGGGCGTCGCCACGGGCCGCGCCCAGCTTCAGCTCCAGCGAAAAGATGGCCAGTTCGTGGGCCAAAACCGGGCTGGAGGCGGCCAGATCGCGCGAGACCCGCTGCACCGCCGCGTCCAGGCCCAGGCCCGACTCCACGGCGATGACCAGCAGATCGAGCATGGAGGGCATTTGCCGGGCAATCAGCGCGCTACGCCGCAGGGCCAGCTTTTCCAGCACGTAGCCCGGCCCGAGATACCCCAGCGCCGCGGCGATGAGCGTCGAGATGACCATGGCCGGCCGCTTGGCCTGGATCAGCACGCCCAGGGCAAAGACGATCGCCGGCAGCAAGAACGCGGCGGCCAAGCGAACGCCGGTGAATACATTGAGCGCCTCGACCGAACGAAAACCCGCGGTGAGCAGGTCTTGGCGCAGCTTGCTCTTTTCCCAGCCCTGGCCGCGCTCTGACTTGGGGGCCAGGGCCTTGACCGCGCCCAGCAGGCGCTTTTTGATGGCGGGCGCGGGTCTGGGCGGCGCGTTTCGCGCCAACAGCTCGTCCAGCCGCCGGCGGGCCGGATCCGGGCCGCCGCCCAGGGTTCGGCAGGCCCAAAAGGCCAGCAGCACGGCCAGGCCCGTGGCGCCCGATATGGAAATTATGAATAAATTATCCATGCCTTATACCCGCATCTTGATAATTTGCTTTATGACCACGATGCCCAGCACCTCCAGGCATGCGCCGCTCAGCAAAATGGTCTGGCCGATGGGGTTGCCCAGGGCCATGTTGATGTATTCTGGCGTGGACCAATAGAGCATGGCGAACAAGGCCGGCGGCATCAGCGAGAGGATCCAGCCCGAAAGCCGGCCCTCGGCCGAAAGGGCCCGCACGGTGCGTTGCAGACGAAAGCGCTCGCGGATGATGTAGGCGATGTTGTCGAGGATCTCGGTGAGATTGCCGCCGGTCTCCCGCTGAAGGCTGACCGCGCTGGCGAAAAACTTGACGTCCTCCAGTTCGACCCGCCGCACCAGCCCCGTCAGGGCCTCTTCCATGGTCTTGCCAAAGGAATAATCCTCGAAGGTCTTGTTGAACTCGCTGGCCACCGGCTCGCCCAACTCCTCGCCGACCATGCGCAGGCCCGCGCTGAAACTGTGCCCGGCGCGCAAAGCCCGGCCCACCAGCTCCACGGCCTCGGGAAACTGGCTTTCGAAGACGCTCAGGCGTTTGGCCTTGATCTTGCTCACCGCCATCAGCGGCAGATAGCCCAGGCCCAGGGCCAGCCCCAACGACAGGTAGCCCAGCGCCAGGCCCAGGCCCAGCAGCGCGCCAGCCACGGCCAACACGCCGCAGAGCAAGACCAGCGTGCCCAGATTTATGGGGTTGCCGGCCTTATCCAGCAAGTCTTGCAGGCGCAACAAACGCGGCGCGCGAGCGATCAGGCGGTCCAGAAAGCTGATCTCGGAATAGGACGTCACCCGCAGCAAGGCCTCCAACTGGCTGTCGGGCGGGGTGTTTTCCGCGCCCAGACGCCGCAGCCGACGCCGCGCGGCCTGGCTCGGCGCCTCGCCGGCCGGCGAGAGCAGATAGCGCAGGCCCAAGGCCAGGCAAATGACGCTGAAAAAAACCGCCGCGCCGATCAACCAGCTCATAGGTTGGCCCCCAATCCCAGACGCCGTTCGCCGCCGAACAGGCCGCTGTCCAGGTCCACGCCGTGGGATTTGAGCTTCTCGCTGAAGGACGGCCGGATGCCTGTCGGGCCGAAGTGGCCGATGACCTTGCCTTTTTCGTCAACGCCGCTCTGCTGGAACTTGAAGATCTCCTGCATCGTGACCATATCGCCCTCCATGCCCGTGATCTCGCTGAAGCTGATCACCTTGCGCGAACCATCGGAAAGCCGGGCCACCTGCACGATGACCTCCACGGCGCTGGCGATCTGGCGGCGGATGGCCCGTTCGCTGATGTCGAGTCCGCCCATGGAGACCAGCGTCTCCATGCGGCTGACGCAGTCGCGGGGGCTGTTGGCGTGGATGGTGGTCAGGCTGCCGTCGTGGCCGGTGCTCATGGCCTGCATCATGTCCAGGGCCTCGCCGCCGCGACACTCGCCGACGACGATGCGATCGGGCCGCATGCGCAGGCAGTTGCGCACCAGATCGCGCATGGTCACCTGGCCCACGCCCTCGATGTTGGGCGGCCTGGTCTCCAGGCGCACCACGTGCTCCTGTTGCAGTTGCAACTCGGCCGAGTCCTCGATGGTGACGATGCGTTCGCCAAAGGGGATAAACGACGAAAAGACGTTGAGCAACGTGGTCTTGCCCGAGCCTGTGCCGCCGCTGATGACGACGTTCAAACGGGCCGTGACCACGCCCTTGATGACCTGGGCCAGCTCGGGGGTGATGCTGCCATAGCGGATCAGGTCGGCCACGGTGAGCGGATCTTTGGCAAACTTGCGGATGGTCAGGGACGGGCCGTCCAGGGCCAGGGGCGGGATGATGGCGTTGACGCGGCTGCCGTCGGCCAGGCGGGCGTCGACCATGGGCGACGATTCGTCGATGCGCCGGCCGACTTTGGTGGCTATCTTGTCGATGATTTTGAGCAAATGGGCGTCATCACGGAAACGGGCCGTGGCCTTGGTCAGCCGGCCGCAGCGCTCGACATAGACACGGTTATAGCCGTTGCACATGATCTCGCTGACGCTTTCATCGGCCAGCAACGGCTCCAGGGGGCCCAGGCCCATCACCTCGTCCTTGATCTCGATGATCAAGCGCGCGCGCTCGTCGGGGGCCAGTTGGACGCTTTCGCCTTCCAGCACCTGGGCAATGGCTCCTTCCAGTTCTTTGTCCATCGAGCCATCGGCGGCCTGGGAGATCTGGGCCAGGTCGACCTTGTCGATGACCTTGTAGTGCATGCGGCCCTTGAGCTCCTGAAAGGCCGCCTGTCGGGCGTCATCCTCTGGCTGTTGGCAAGAAGCGGGCGTTTGCCCGCCGGGGCCCTTGCCCAATCGTTGGCGCAGACTCATGGCTTTTCTCCGGGGCTTTCCAGCAGTTGGCGGGCCAAGAACGCAACGGCCTTGCACCACTTGGCCTTGGGCCGCAGACTGAGGGCCGGCTGGCCGGCGTTGGCCGCCTGGGTGATGACGTCGTGTTCGTTGGGCAGCCAGGCCAAGACCTTGCGATTCAAGACGGCCTCGATCTCGCGGCCGGCGATGGCCCGCCTGGCGTCGTGGCGGTTGACCACCGGGCGCAACTTGCCGTCGCCATGACCCAGGCGGCGGCTCAGCCAGCACACGCGCGCCGCCGACTTGAGGCCCACCAACGAAGGCTCCAGCAGCAAAAGCGCCATCTCGGCCTGGTCCAGGGCCGTCAGCGTGGTCTCGGCCAGGCTGTCGCCAAGGTCGACCACCACCACCGCGTAACCACGGGCCAGCACGTCCAGAACCGACGACACGTGCTCGGCGTTGATCATCTCGGCGTCGGCCGGGTCGTCTGGGGCGGCCAGCAGGCGCAGGCCCGGGGCCACCTCGTGCAACAGGCCCTCCATGGCCGCCGCGTCCAGGCGCTCTTGCATGGCCGCCGCGTCGCTGAAATTGCGTTTGACCTCCTGGTCGAGCATGAAGGCCTCGTTGCCGCCGAACAGGTCCAGATCCACCAACGCCACGCGCAGGCCCTGCTCCTGGCTGATGGCCCAGGCCAGGTTGATGGCCAGATGACTGACGCCCACCCCGCCCTTGGCCCCCATCACGCCGATGATGCGGCCCTTGGCGTCGGGGCCCAGGTTTTGGCCGGCGGCGCGCAAACGAAACATGGCCTCCTTGAAGGAGTCGCCCAGCCGGCGCTCATCCACCAGATATTCGCGCAGGCCCAGGCGTAGCGCGGCCATGATCTGGTCGGGATTTTTCTCGGCGGCCAGGCAGATCAGCGG
Source organism: Desulfarculus baarsii DSM 2075 (assembly GCF_000143965.1). Classification (GTDB taxonomy): domain Bacteria; phylum Desulfobacterota; class Desulfarculia; order Desulfarculales; family Desulfarculaceae; genus Desulfarculus; species Desulfarculus baarsii. Next base: position 2,205,801 of record NC_014365.1, read on the forward strand.
CGTCAGCGGAAGCAAAAGTTGGATGCGTTGAACCACGGCCGCGAAGCCATCGCCCTCTGGCGGATGTTCCAGCAAGATCACATCGGGCCGGGCCATGGCGGCGATGCGCTCGAGATCCTGCACCGACGCCACGTTGCCGACAAGCTGGACAAAGGGCGCGCCCGCGGCCAACTTGTCGATCAGCTCGCCCATGCGCTTGTCAAAATGCAGCGCCAGCAACCGCGAAGGTGCGCTGTCCACGTTGGTTCTCCTATTCGACGAGCGCGGCCCGGCTGGCCCGCGCGCCGTAGCACGCCCCGCCGCTCCGCGCCCCCGGGGCGACCATGGCCGCGTCGTTTTCCCAATAACCGATGATCCGCTTGGACTCCGAAGCCGGGCCGCCCGGGCCGCGCACCTCGGTGATCACGAAATGCACAAAACCCACCAGCACGCCTTGGTTTTGTGGCGAAGTCCATTGCACCACCGGCAGCAAGACCGGCCACTGGCCGGCGGCGTCCTTGCTTTGGTTGAAAAGCGTCTCCAACCTGCCGAAAAGATTGGCTATCTCGCCGTTATTCATGTAGATGGAGTCGCCGATGTTCAGCCGGGGAATCTGCTCGGGATTATCCAAAAAATTGCCGATGCTGTTGGTGTTGGTGGGCCAGACGTCAAACGAGGTCCACTGACCGTTTTCGGCGTTTTCGCTGTTGAGGACGATATCGCTGTCCGGGCCCAGGCCGTCGAGCACGGCCGCGTTGATGGCCAGCGGCAGATCGGCCTGGCCGCCGTCGCCGGCGCAGCCCAGATAGCCCACCGACACCGCGCCGACCATGACCTGGCCCAGGCCCACCGCCCGGGCGAAGAACGTCTGCACCGGCCGGCTGATGGCGACCCGCACGGCGTCCAAATCGGCCGGATCGGCGCTGGGGCCGGTCTGGGCAAAATCGTTCGAATCGAAGCTCCATTGGCCGGCCTCGACCAGATCGCCCTCTTCGTTCCAGACCAGGGGCGTGGTCAGCAGTTGGTTGGATTCGACAAAGTCGATGGCCGACTGCCGCGCGCCGTCGTAATCGGTCTGGGCCACGCCGTCGCCGTCGGGGTCGCTGAGCAGTTCGGCCGCGCCGGCGGTGGCCGCCGCGTCGGCGGCGTTTTGCAGCTCGGCCTTGCCGGCGTAGACGACGCCCAGATCCACCGCCGCGCCCACCAGCGCAACCATCGCCATCAAGGCCAACGCGGCCACCACGGCCACGGCGGCCCGGTCGTCGCGCCAAAAGCGTCCCAACCTAAAACGCCACCTCATGACCGAACCTGCCTTCCATCTCCATGGAGCGCTCGGCCTTCGCGCCGGCCCGGCCGGGCGGCTCGTCGTCGCCGCCGGTCTTGCCCCACAGATAAAAATCCATGTCGTCGGGGTCGTCGAAATCGCGAGGGCCGATCAGGGGATCGGGCGTCTTGTCGCCGGGCCGCACGATGTGTGGGGTGACGACGATCAACAACTCCGTCTCGCGGTTGCGATATTGGCTGCTGCGAAAAAGCGCGCCCAAAATGGGCAGATCGCCCAAGAACGGCCACTTGCTCACGCTCCTGGTCACGTCCTGCTTAAGCAGCCCGGCAATGGCGAAGCCCTGGCCGTCGCCGAGCTCCAATTGCGTCGAGGCCCGCCGCGTGGTCAGGCCCGGCACCACGAAGCCGTCAGTGACCACGCCCGGCGAATAATCAAGCTCGCTGACCTCGGGCTCCACCTCCAGGCTGATCTTGCCGTTGGGCAGCACCTTGGGCAAAAACGTAAGCTGCACACCATATTTTTTGAAAACGATGGCCGTGTAGTCGCGGCCCGGCACGGGGATGGGAAACTCGCCGCCGGCCAGGAAATTGGCCTTTTTGCCCGAGACGCAGACCAGGTTTGGCTCGGCCAGAATCTTGGCCAGGCCGTTTTGCTTGAGGATGTCCAAAAAGGCCATGTATTGCCGGCCCGAGTCGTTGAGCCCGCCCCAGGCGCCGACATTGGCCGAAAGATCGAATTCTATCGAGCCCTTGGAGTAGTCGATGCTGGGCGGGCCGGTCATGTTGTCCAAAAAGGTGAAAAAGATGTTGCCCGGCCGGGCCGGATCCCAATAACCCAGGTTGACGTTCATGCGCTTGGCGGCCTGGCGGTTGACCTCGGCGAAGCGCAGCTTGAGCAGCACCTGCTTTTGATCGACCACCTCCAGCAGATTGCTGACGCGCTCTTTTTCGAAAAGTCTGGCGATGCTTTCGGCCTTTTCACGCGCCGACTCGCTGGAGACCGAACCGGCCAGGACCAGCGCGCCCTCCAACTCGTGCACCTCGATGGCCTCGCCGGGCAAAACGCGGGCAAAGGCCGCCTTGAGCCGGGTGTAATCGCGGCCGACCCCCACGGCGTAGGCGGCGATCACCCGCTCGGCGCGGTCCCAGACGGTGATGTTGGTGTTGCCGGGCTTGCGGCCGTTGACGTAGATCTGGCGGGGGTTGATCACCAAGACGTCGGCCACGGTCTCGTCGGCCACGCTGACGCGCTTGAGCGGCGCGGGCAGGTCCACCAACCGCGAATGGCCCGCCGCCACCTCCAGGCGGCCGGTCCGGGCCTCCGCCCGGGCCGACGCGGGGGTGGCCACGGCAAAGGCCACGATCAGCGCGGCCACGGCCAATCTGCAAAATCCGCTCATGGCTTCAGCTCCTGCCTGGCGCGGGTCACGCCCTTGATCAACTCCACCGTCGGCGCTGGCGGCGACGGCCTCGGCGCGGCGCATTTTTCGGCCTTGGCCGCGGGCGCTGGCGGCGGCGCGACCATGGCCCCCAGCCGCGCGCCCCGGGTCAGGGCCGGCTGGCGATCCTGGCGGTTGCGCAGGGCCAAAAGGATCTTGCCCTCGCCGGCGGCCAGGGCCAGGCGTTCGGCGTCGGCCGGCCGGGCCAGCAGGGTCAGCACCTGGCCCTTGAGCTTGGGCGGCTTTTTGCCGTCTTGCTCGGCCTGGTGGCTGACAGCCAACACCTCCAGGTCTTGTAGCGCCAGGCGCGCCACGGCCTCCTTGCCCTGGTCGAGGCCCTTGACCGTGGCGATGACGTCGACCCGGTCGCCGACCTTGAGATAGCCGGCCACGCCCACCACCTCGTCGGCGCTGATGGTCACCGCCCGCCAGCCCGGCTTGATCGCCGCGGCCAGACCGGCGGCCGCGCCTTCGGGCGAAAGCTTGCCGGCCAGCAAGGGCTCGCCCTTGACCACGGGCTGTTGCAGCACCCGGCCCAACAGCGGCTTGACCGCGCCGAAATGCCCCGGCGGCCGGGCCTCCACGGGCCACTGGGCCACGGCCAGTCGTCCGGCGCTCAGTTCGAGGCCGGCGGGCAGATCCACGGCGGCCACCACCAGCGGGGCCGTGCGCACGCGGCGCTCGGCCTCCTGCTGGGCCTTGTGGGCGACGTAATATTTGGCCCCAAAGGCGGCCGCCACGGCCAAGAGCACCGCCGCGGCGAACAAAAGCGGCGCCATGAGTTTGCGTGGCGGCATGGCCCCTCCCCTATTCGTGACGCATCACCGTTGTCGCCGAAAGGCTGATCGTGCCTGGCACGGCGCCGATAAAAGCGCTCAATACGGGAAACTCATAGTCGGCCGAGACATTGACCGTGACCGGATCGCCGGACGCGCCGTCCACGCCCACGGCCTGGACCACGGCCTGGCTGGGGAAACCACTGTCGCTGAGATATTGATTGACGCGCTCTTGCACCTCTTGGGCCGTCAGGCCGCCGCTGGTGGAAAACAGCGCGCCCAGGCGCGCGCCCTCGCGGCTGGCGTTGACCAGCATCTGCTTTTGATACCAGGCCGCGCCAAGTTCGATGATGCTGAAGATCACCAGCAGAAACACCGGCAGAAACAGGGCGAACTCCACGGCCACCGAGCCGCGTCCGTCGGCCGCCAGTCGGCGAAAAGGCCTCATGGCCGCACCGCCCACAGCAACACCACCCCGCACCAGATGGCCAGGCCATAGGGCATTGTCGGCGCGAAGCTGGCCGGCCAGCGCCGCCCGGCGATCAGCAGGCCCAGGGCCAGGGCCCCGCCGGCCAAGGCCGTCAGCAGCAAAAGCCACGCCGCCGAGGCCGGCCCGACAAACGTGGCCAGCGCGGCCAAGGCCTTGACGTCGCCGCCGCCCAGCGCGCCCATCAGAAAAAACACCGTCGTCAGGCCCAGGACCAGCAGCCCGCCCAGCGCCGACCAGCCCAGCCCGGCCCAGCCGCCCAGCAACCCCGACAAGGCCAGGCCCACCACCGCCGTCAACGCCGTCAGGGCGTTGGGGATGCGGCGATCGACCACGTCATGACCGGCCATCAGGCTGGCCATCAGCGTCATCGTCGCCGGCGCGGGGCCCAGGGAGGTCTGCATGGCCAACAACGGCCAGCATAAAAATGCTGGAAGGAGACCCCAATAGGCTCCTTCCAGCTCCCTGGCCACCATGGCGGCCGCCCCTTGCCTCTCCATTGTCCGCCAGGAATTCATGTCGCCCGCCGCGCGTTAGGTCGTTATTGACTCAGGTTGCCGGTGGCGGTGGTGATGTTGGTCTCGACCTGATCGCCCAGCAGGAAGGCCGCCGTGGCGATGCCGCCGCCGATGAGCGCCAGCAACAGGGCGTACTCCACCGCGCTGATGCCTTGCTCGTCCTTGAACAGCCGCTTGATATTCTGGAAAAGCTTCATTTTTTCACCCCTTGTCTTGGTTTGCTTTTTCGCGTCCGTGGCGGGCGTGCCGTTTTTTTTGGGCTCTTGCCGCCGCCAGCGCTTGCCATGACTTAGAGCAAGGGGCGTGCCAAAAACAAATATCTTGCTATTACTTTGAATATACGGAAGTTTTACTTGGCGGCGCAACAAAGAAAGTGAATTACGAAAACGGCCTTATTACGACTTCGTAATACAAAATCGTAATGCCCGCTTTTCAGCGGCGACGACGGGCGTCCAACTCGGGATGGCTGATGGCCAGCTTTTGCAGCTTGTAATTGAGCGCGCGGGGCGAGATGCCCAGCAGCTCGGCCGCCCGGGCCTGGACCCAGCCGGCGGCCCGCAGGGCGGCGACGATGGTTTCGCGTTCGAGCTTTTCCAGGTCGAAGCCGCGCGACGCGCCGGGCGAATCGCCCAGGCGGTTGCCGTGCGAGCCCAGGTTTAGATCGCGGCGCGTCAGCTTGGGCCCTTCGGAAAGCAACACGGCCCGCTCCAGGGCGTTGCGCAGTTCGCGCACGTTGCCGGGCCAGTTGTGGGCCAGCAGGGCGTCGGCCGCGCCTTGGTCCAGCTCTTTGTGCGGGCGCTTGGAATCGCCACAGATCTGGTGGATGAAGCGCTCGGCCAGGGGCAGAATGTCCTCGCGACGCTGGCGCAGGGGCGGCGCTTCCAAGGTCGTCACGCCCAGGCGATAAAACAAGTCCTCGCGGAAGCGGCCGTCGGCCACGGCCTGGACCAAGTCGACGTTGGTGGCCGAGATCACCCGCACGTCGACCTTGATCGAGCGGGAGCTGCCCAGGGGCTGGATGATCTTGTCCTCCAGGGCGCGCAGCAGCTTGGCCTGGATCACCGGCGACATGTCGCCTACTTCGTCCAGAAACAGCGTGCCGCCGTGGGCCTGCTGGATGCGCCCGACGCGGGCCTTGTCGGCCCCGGTGAAAGCGCCCTTTTCGTGGCCGAACAGTTCGCTTTCCAAAAGCGTCTCGGGCAGGGCCGCGCAGTTGACGGTGACGAGGGTGTGCTCGGCCCGGGGGCTGTTGGCGTGGATGCCGCCGGCGATGAGGCTCTTGCCGGTGCCGGTCTCGCCGGTCAAAAGCACGGTGATGTCCGAGCCGGCCAGCTTGGCCGCCTGGCGCAGCAGGTCTTTCATTACCGCGCTTTCGGCCACGATCTGGTCGAATTTGTAGATGTAGGGCTGTTCACGGCGCAGATAGTCGTAGGCGTGGGACAGGGCCGCCTTGTGCAGGGCCCGGTCGACGGTCATGCGCAGGTGGTCGGTGTTGAGGGGCTTTTCCTGAAAATCGTAAGCGCCGCGACGCATGGCCTCCACGGCCAGATCGATGCTGCCAAAGCCGCTCATGACGATCACCGGCGTGCCGGGCATGTTTTCGGTGATATAGCCCAGAATCTCCAGGCCGCCGGCCCCGGGCAGGCGCAGATCGGTCAGCACCAGTTGAAAGCCCTGCCGCCGCAACAAAGCCATGGCGCTATCGCCGTCGGCCGCCTCGATCACCTCGTGGCCGTCCAGGGCCAGGGCCTGGCGCACCATGATGCGCGATTGCCGGTCGTCCTCCACCACCAGGATGCAATTCTTAGGGCCCACTCTCGACGCCTATCTCCACGGATGATTCACTGTTCGCGGCGCTCCGGCCCTGTTTCGTCCAGGGCCAGACGCACGGCCTGGGCCAGTTCGGCCATCAACACGGGTTTTTGGGCCAGACGCACGTTTTCGCCGCGCTGGGCCAGGATGCGCGCCACTTGCTCGCCATAGCCGGTGCACAACACCACCGGCAGGCCGCCGCGCCTGGCCCTGACGCGCTCGATCAGCTCCAGGCCGGTCATCTTGGGCATGGTCTGGTCGGTGAGCAGCAGGTCGTAACGGGCCGGTTCCGCCAAAAACATGCGCAGGGCCTCCTCGGGGTCGGTGGCGCTCTCCACACGATAGCCCAACACCTCCAGCACGCCCAGGCCCAGGCGGACCAGCTCCGGTTCGTCGTCGACCAAAAGGATCGTCTCGTGGCCCATGGGCAAATGATTGGGCGTTTCCTGGTCGTCGTCGGCGGCCAGGCCGGGAATGGGCAGAAACACCCTGAACTGGCACCCCGCGCCGGGCGCGCTCTTCACGTCGATGGCCCCGTCAAGCCCCTTGACGATGCCATGAACCACGGCCAGGCCCAAACCGGTGCCGCCGGAGGCGCTTTTCGTGCTGAAGTAAGGCTCGAAAATGCGCCCGATGTGGGCCGGCTCGACGCCAGGGCCGTTGTCGGCCACGACAAGCTGCACGTAGGGCCCCGGCGGCAGGCTGGCCATGTCCAGTTCCAACGGCCGACCGAGGGTGACCTTGCGCAGCTCCACCGTCAACAGGCCGCTTTCGCCCATGGCCTGGGCGGCGTTGGCGCACAGGTTCATCATCACCTGATGAATCTGGCTGGGATCGGCCAAGACCAGTTCGTCGGCGTTCTGGATGTTCTGCTTTATCTCGATGCCGGCCGGCAACGAGGCGCGCAGGAGTTTGAGCACCTCCTTGACGACGATGGCGACGTGGATGGGCTTTTTCTCGGGCTCGCCGCCGCGGCTGAAGGTGAGGATCTGGCGCACCAGCTCACTGGCCCGCCGGCCGGCCTGCAAGACGTGCTTCAGATAGGCCTTGGGCGTCTCCTGTTCGCCCAGCTCGCGCAAGGTCAACTCGGTGAAACCGATGACGGCGTTGAGGATGTTGTTGAAGTCATGGGCCACGCCACCGGCCAGGCTGCCCAGGGCCTCCATCTTTTGCGCCTGGCGGATGCGGCTTTCCATGAGAACCTTGTCTTGCTCGGCCTGCTTGCGCGCGGTGATGTCGTTGGCCACCACCCGCCCCACCAGGCGCCCCTGGCCATCAAAAACAAAGTTGGCGTTGACCAGGGCCCACATGGTGCGGCCGGACTTGGTGTAAAACTGATACTCGTTGGTCTGGCTGGAGATGTCGCCGGCCAGCAGTTGTTTCTGCTGTCCCAGATAATCCCTGAGACTCTCGGGCGTCAGCAGCTTTTCGGGGCGAAGGGCCAGGAATTCGTCACGGTCGTAACCGGTGTATTCGAGCATGACCTCGTTGACGCTCAGAAACCGTGAGGCCGAAAAGTCGAATTCGTAGATGCCCGCCGGCGCGAATTCGACCAACTGGCGGTAGCGGGCCTCGCTTTCGTTGAGGGCGCGTTCCCAGTTTTTGCGCTCGGACAGATCGGCGATGGCCTGTAGCAGAACGTCCTGGCCATCGAGCTTCAGGGCGATGGCGCTGACCAGCACCGGCAGGCCCTCGCCCGAAAGGCGCATCAGCGTTGACTCGCACGGTTGCGACGGCCCTGGTTCGGCCGAAGGCGGCCACGGACTTTGCTCGTGCTCGGCAATGATCTCGCGGCAGTGGCGGCCCAGCAGGTCGTTTTCGTGGGCATGGCCGCTCAGCTTCAGGGCGGCCGCGTTGACCCGCAACACCTTGCCCGCGCTGTCGGTGATCATCAGGCCAACCGGCAGGCAGTCCAGGATCAGACGCAGATTTTGCTCCGAGCGGGCCAACTCGGCCTGGTTGGCCCTGCGGCGTTCGATTTCCTCCCGCAAGCTGGCGTTGGCCTGGGCCAGTTGAGCCGTGCGCTCTTCGACGCGGCGCTCCAACTCGCGTTGCGTCCGCTCCAGTTCGCGCTGGGAGCGCCACTTGTCGGACAGCGAGGCCACCAACTGGCGCAGTTCGTGGGCGTGAAAGGGCTTTTGCATATAGAGCAACTTGGACGGCGGCGGGGCCATCTGGGCGATACGGCCGGGCGGCACGTCGGAGTAGGCGGTCATGACCACGATCTCCAGGGCCTGATCGCGGGCGCGCATCTCCTTGACCGCCCAGACGCCGTCGGGCCCCGGCGGCATGCGCACATCGACAAAAGCCACCGCGAACGGCCGACCCTGGGCCACGGCCTGGGCCACGGCCTCCACCGCTGGCTCGGCCTGGTTCAGCGCCGTCAGCTCCACCAACGGGCCAGTCTCGCTTTCGCCGTCGCCAAACAGCGTCCGCTCCAGGTCGCGCATGCGCTGGGCCGCGCCCTCGGCGGAGGCGGTTTTGGGGCGCAGCACCTCGCCAAAAGCCGCCAGGATCGCCGGCTCGTCATCGACCACCAAAACGCGGACGGCTTTCTCGGCGCTATCGTTCATGAGCTTTCTCCCGCCGGCAACAACAGATGAAAAGTCGCGCCCTGGCCAGGGCCCTCGCTGTGGGCGTAAAGCCGACCGCCCAGGGACATCGCGGCGTTGGCGCTCCAATGCAGGCCCAGGCCCGAGCCCCCCGCGCCCTTGCCGCTGAAGCCGCGTTGAAAAATCAAATCCAGTTGATCGGCGGCGATGCCCGCGCCGTCGTCGCTGACGCGCAGGTGGACCAACGGGCCGCGCTCGTGCTCTTCCCTGTCCGCGTCCACCGTCACCGTACCGGTCGCGCCGCCACGCGCGATGGCCTCGGCCGCGTTGGTCAGCAGATTGCCCATGATCTGCAACAGTGGCATGCGATGGGCGCGGATGGCCCCAACCCGCTCCAGCCCGGGGCCAAGCCGCAAGGCGAACCGGCTTTGCAGACCCGGCGCGACCATGGAAAAGGCCTCGCGGGTCAGATGATCGAGCCAGACCGGCTCCAAAGGCCTCTCGGCGCGGCGCACGTCCGTGGCTTCCTTCAATATGCGCTCCAAGCGCCCCACCCCGGCCAAGACCGTCTGCAAATCGGCCTCCAGCGCCGCCACGCATTGTCGCACATCGTCTTGGGCCAAGCTCAGATATTCCAGCAACTGGCCGCGCCGCGCCGGCTCCAGGCCATCTTCGGCCAATTGACCCGCCGCCCTGGCCATGTTGCCCAAAGGCATGGCCCGCAAGCCGTCCAGGCTCTGGTTCAGGCCAAAGAGCAACGGGGCCAGGGCGTTGCCCACGTTGTGCAACACGCCGGCGGTCATGTCGGCCTGGCCGGAGACATATGACTTCTCGACCAGGCTCTGGCGCGCTTCCAGCAAACGCTGGGCCAAGCGGTCGAACTCGTTGGCCATGGCCCCCAATTCGTCGTCGCGCTTGAGGCGCAAGCGCTTGCTCAGATCGTCGGTCTGGCCCAGATCGACCATGTGGGCCGTCAGGCGGGCCAGGGGCGAGACCACCGTGCGGTTGAGCAACACCAGCAGCAGCGCCAGCATGATCACCACGGCGGCCAGCGTCGATGCCAGGGCGTAACCCACCGCCGCCGCGCCCTGCTCGATGATGCCCCGTTTGTTGACCGTGCGGGCCAGCAAGACCGGCCGCCCGTCCAAGCCAGCCAGCAGCGAAAGCACCTCTATGGAGCCGTCGGCCAGACGGCGGGTCAGTTTGCCGCCGTCGCGGCGCAGCACGGCCAAATCGCCGGCTATCAGCTTGTCTTTTTCCGTCACGCCGTCCAGGGGCCAGAAGCGCGCGCGCACCTTGGTCTGCTCGGCCAGGGCGGCCAGCATGTCTTTGTTCAAAAAACGGCCCATGACCACCATGCCCCGCACGGGGCCTTGTTTTTTGCTGGTCAGGATGGGCTGAAAAGTGAGCATGATCGGGCCGTGGCCGCTCAGCCACAGGCCGCTGAAGCCCTGTTCCAGGCGCTGGCGGAAAATGGCGCGCAAAGGGCCGCGCGGGCCTTCCGGGCCGATGTCGTCGATCCGCGCCGGTCGCATGCTCGGCAGCAGATGGGCCGCGCCATAAGCCACCGCGCCGTCGGCGGCCAAGTAGTATATCAGGTTGAGCTTGTTGTCCAGGAAAGTGGAGTCGGTGATGTTGGATGCGATGAACTGGCTGTTGCGGTCGGCGACGAAGGCGTAGGAGTCGTCCCAGAAAGACCAGTCCATGCAAAAGGCCGCCAACTGGCTTTCCTCGCGCCTCAGCACCGACTCCACGCGCTCCATGTCGTCGATGGCCTCGCGCAGTTCCAGCGCCTCGAACTCGGGCAGAATGGCCAGACGCAAAACCGCCACGTCAATGGCCGCGTAGACCGCGAACACCGCCACCAGAATCAAAATGATCTTCAGGCGCAGCGACAAGCCGTTGCCCACGTCCCTTGCGATTGCGTTAATCCGGCGTGAAAACTCTTTCAATTTTAATTACAAAATTGTAATTGGCAACGCAAATAAGTCGTGTTCACGACCATTGGCCCTGCTGGATCAGGCAGGCGCTGCTCAGTTTGGCCACCAGCCGGCCCTGGGCGTCCTTGATCTCGGCCTCGCAATAGGCCGTGGAGCGGCCGCGACGCACCACCTGGCCCTTGGCCGAGAGTTTGCCGTCCCTGGCCGGGCGAATGTAATTGGTGTGCAATTCCAGCGTGGTGAACAGTTCGCCCTCGCGCAGGGTGGTGATCAGCGCCGTGCCCATCACCGCGTCGCCCAAGGTGGCCACGACCCCGCCGTGGGCCATGCCCATGGAGTTGTGATGTCGGCCGCCGACCTCCAGCTCCAACTCGGCCCAGCCGTCGCCGCAGCGGCTCATGGTGATGCCCATCAGCGCGAAAATCGGCGGCGGCTTGAGCTGGCCATCCTCCACCGCCCGCAACATGTCCATGCCGTTCATGCCCATCACTTACCTCCCCAACGACAATGCCCCGCCCCCATGACGCCGGGAGCGGGGCTCGATACGATATTTGTTGCACGCTGATTCGAACCCGCCCCCGCGACGCCGGGCGGGGCCGTCCTAGAACGGCTTGCCCAACACCGCCGTCTCGCCAAGCTCTTCCTCGATGCGCAGCAAGCGGTTGTACTTGCAGATGCGCTCGGAGCGGCACAGCGAGCCGGTCTTGATCTGGCCGCAACTGACGGCCACGGCCAGATCGGCGATGAAGCTGTCCTCGGTCTCGCCCGAACGATGGCTGACCACCTGGGTGAAGCCGTTGCGCTTGGCCAGGTCGATTGCCGCCAAGGTCTCGGTGACGGTGCCGATCTGGTTGAGCTTGATCAGGATGGAGTTGGCGCTGCCTTGCTCGATGCCGATGGCCAGGCGCTCGGGGTTGGTCACGAACAGGTCGTCGCCCACCAACTGGATGCGCTTGCCCAGGGCGGCGGTGACCTTGCGCCAGCCCTCCCAGTCGTCCTCGGCCAAGCCGTCCTCGATGCTGACGATGGGGTATTTGTCCACCCACGAGGCGTAAAGCTCGATCAGATCCTCGACCGAACGCTGCTTGCCGTCGGATTTGTGGAAGACATATTTGCCGTCGCGGTAGAACTCGCTGGCCGCCGAATCCAGGGCGATGGCCACGTCGTCTCCGGGGGTGTAGCCGGCCTTTTCGATGGCCTCGATGATCACCTGGAGGGCTTCCTCGTTGGTGGCCAGGTTGGGCGCGAAACCGCCCTCATCGCCGACGCTGGTGACCATGCCCCGGCCCGAGAGGACTTTCTTGAGGTTGTGGAAGACCTCCGCGCCCATGCGCAGGGCCTCGCCAAAGGTCTCGCCGCCGGTGGGCACGATCATGAATTCCTGGATGTCGAGGTTGTTGGGCGCATGGGCCCCGCCGTTGATGATGTTCATCATCGGCATGGGCAGCACGTGGGCGTAGGCCCCGCCCAGATAGCGATACAACGGCACCAACAGGGCCTGGGCCGCGGCCCGGGCGGTGGCCATGGACACGCCCAGGATGGCGTTGGCCCCCAATTTGGCCTTGTTGGGCGTGCCGTCGAGGTCGAGCATGGTCTTGTCGATGAGCACCTGGTCCAGGCCGTCCATGCCCAAAAGCTCGGGCGCGATGACTTCATGGACGTTGAGCACGGCCTTGCGCACGCCCTTGCCCAGATAGCGGCTCTTGTCGCCGTCGCGCAGCTCCAGGGCCTCGTGCTCGCCGGTGGAGGCGCCCGAAGGCACGGCGGCCGTGCCCAGCGAGCCGTCTTCCAACATCACTTCGCACTCGATGGTGGGGTTGCCGCGAGAGTCGAGAATCTCGCGAGCGACGATTTTTTCAATGGCTAGCATATGTTATCCCTCGCATTATGAGGTTTACGGCATTTGGCTCTAACTTACGATTTTGCGTCGGCCAAGTCAAGGACGGCCGGCGGCAACCCCGCAAATCGCATGATAAAAAACCGCCCACGCCCCATGTTCGGGCACGGGCGGCTTTTGGGCGCGCGGCGCGTGGGCCTTTCAGGCCAGCATGGCCCGCAGGCGCTCCAGGCTTTGACGGGCGAAATCCAGGCCGGGGTCCAACTCCAGGGCGTGCTCGTACATGCGGCAAGCCTCCTCCAGCCGGCCCAGCTCGCGCATGTTCGCGCCGATGTTGGCGTAGTTGATGGCCGCGCCGGGCTCGATCTCGATGGCCCGCTCAAAGGCCGCGATGGCCTCCATGTGGCGTTTTTGCCGGAACAGGCAAAAGCCCATCAGGTTGAAGACTTCGTGATGGGGCTCGGGGAACGAGGCGGCCTTGGCCAGGGCCTCCAAGGCCAGGTCGTAGCGCTCCAGATCCTTGAAGGCCACGCCGCGCTGGGTGTGCATGCTGGCCTCGTCGCGGGGCGGCGGGTTGAGGCCCAGGGCCGTGTCCAGGGCGTTCAGGGCCTCCTCGGCCAAGCCCAGCTCCAACAAGGCCACCGCCCGGAAAAAATGCGTGGCGTGACTGTGGCCGGCGATGGCGGCCATTTGCTCCAGCACGTCCAGGGCCTGGGCCGCGTCGGGCAGTTGGGCGGCCAGCTTGGCGGCGTGAAAATAGACGTCAACATCAAAGGTGCGCTGGGCGAAATGGGCCCCCGGCACGATGGTGTAGACCGCTGGCACCTGCAATGTCGGATGCGTCACGTCCAGCGAATAGACCGTGTAGCCCCGCTGGTCCAGGGCCGCCACGCAGGCGGCGACCTCCGCGCCCAGGTCGTCGCGGCGCAGGTCGGGCAACTGGCCCAGGCTCACCGTCCCGCCCGCCCGGGTGACGTAGGCGGCCTCTTCCAGGTTGGCGAACTTGGGCAGGGCGCTGACCTTGTAGCTGGAGCCTGTGTGGAAATCGCCGGCCAGTTGAGCCACCTCGGTCAGGGCGCGGATGAGGGCCTTTTCCGGGTCTGGGGCCGTGCCGGCGGCGTAGACGATCTCGCTGTCCTTGGGAAAGGTGGCCGGGTCGTAGCACAGCGCGGCCACGGTGGGCGCGCCCATGTCGCAGGTGAAGTCCTTCAGAAAGACCTCCACGCCGGCGTTTTTGAACTTGGCCAGCAACTCCAGCGAGATGGGATCGACAATGCTGGCCGGGTCGATGGCCGGCGTGGCCAGACGATGCTGGCTGACCAAGGCGCAGACGTGGCGCTCGATCACCTCGCAGAGGCTTTGCAGCACCGCCTCCTCGAGGCAATTGCCCGCGGCCGGGCCGTTGTATTCGTTGATGGCGTAAAACCAGCTCAGGGGCACAAGCTCGTCGCGGCCGGCGGCCAGATTGTGGGCCCAGGCCCATTGTTGGGGCAAAAGCTCGTAGACCGCCCGAGCCCTGGCCAAATCATGGGCCGGATGACCCACGGCCTTGGCCGCCTGGGCGAAATCCATCACCGGGCCGTCTTCGATCTGGCTGGCCGTGGCCCAGGGCAGATCGGCGCTGGCCATGAAATGAAAAAAACTGAAGCGCTCGGCCAACTCCATCAGGGCGCTGGCCTCGGCCTGCTCGGGCGAGGCGCCCTTGCCCATCTGCTTTTTCGTGCCCGTGAGCATGGTCGCCGCATCGCCGCAGAGGCTGATGAACACCGGCACGCCCAGGCGGCCGGTGTCGATGCGCTTGGTTTGGCGCAGCACGTCTTGGCCCAGGGCCGCCAGGCGCTCTCGCGCCCAGGCCACGGTCTGGGCCGGCGGCCTGGTCTTGTCCTGCTCGCCCACGTAAGCCTTGGGCGCGCGCCCCAGGCGCAGGCCGGATTTGTTTGGCGTCTGGATCATGACCACGGTCCGCCTCTTAACATTGTGGCTTATAGCCGAAATAATGTGCAGGCATGATCAAAAAGCGCGGCGCCAAGCGAAGACCGCCGGGCGCCGCGCGTCAATTCAGGCAGCTATTACACGCAGCCGGTCGGCTTGGCCAGGCCGGCCATCTTGCAGGCGCCTTTGCCCGGTCCGCTGGGGAACAGCTCGTAGATCTGCTTCAGCTTGTAGCCGGTGACCTTGGTCATGATGCGGACCATCGGAGCGATGCCGTTTTTCTTGTAGTACTCCTGGAGGTAGCGGATGACCTTCCAGTGCTCGTCGGTCAGCTCGGAGATGCCTTCTTCTTCCTTCACGTAGTAGGCGAAGTCCTCGTCCCAGGACTCGGGATCCTGCAGGAAACCGTCCTCATCCACTTCGTAGGTTTTGCCTTTGAAAGTAACGGTAGGCATTGCGGGGTTCCTCCTTGCAATCAGCCAATAGTTTAAGATTCGGTCGACAGACCGATTTCGTGCCAAAATTGTTTAGAACTTCTATCAATAACCCCTTTATCTGTCAAGCAAAAAACTGGACTCTCCGGTGCTTGCCAGCGGGGCTCGCTTCGTCCAAGGCCTTGTTTAATGGCCCGAAAAGACGATTGTTTTCAGTGAGCGTTTTCACAATCTCGCCACGCCGCCGCCTCGCGCCAAGGGGCGGCGGCCACTTTTTTTAGATGAAGCCGCGGATGCGCTCCAGGTTGGCCTGCAGTCGGATCATCTTGCTCTCCAACTCGGCCACCTTGGCCTTTTCCTTGTCGACCACCTCGAGCGGGGCCTTGGCCAAGAAGCCGTCGTTCAAGAGCTTTTTGCGGCTGGGGCCCACTTCCTTTTCCAGCTTGGCCAGCTCTTTGCGCAGCCGGGCCTCCTCGGCGGCAAAGTCTACCAGACCCTCCAGGGGCACGTAAAGGGTCACGCCGGGCAAGGCGATGCTGGCGGCCTTTTGCGGCGCGCCGCCCTCGCCCAGCCAGCCCAACTCGCTGATCTTGGCCAAGCCGACGATGGAGCCACGCTGGGCCTCCAGCATGGCCCGCGTGGCCGGCTCCGGCGCGGCCAGCACCAGCGGCACGGCCTTGGCCGGGCTGATGCCCATCTCGCCGCGGATGTTGCGCACGCCCGAGATCACATCCATCACCAGGCGCATGTCGGCCTCGGCGGCCTCGTCCAGCTCGTCGGGACGAGCCTTGGGCCAGACGGCCTTCATCACGCTGCCCTCCGCGCCGGGCAGGCGTTGCCACAGCTCCTCGGTGACAAAGGGCATGAACGGATGCAACAGGCGGATCAACCGCGAAAAGACCTGGCGCAGCGTCGCCCTGGTGGCGGCCTGGCGGGCCGGGTCGGCGTCGTTGTAGAGCGGGCCCTTGATCAGCTCCAGATACCAGTCGCAGAACTCGTGCCAGGCGAATTGATAGACCGCCCCGGCCGCGTCGTTGAAGCGATATTCATCGATGGCCAGGGCAGCCTCGTCGGCCACCCGACCCACCCGCGAGAGGATCCAGCGATCCTCCAACAACGGCTCCAGGCCCTCGGGGCGTTGGTGATCGCCCTCCAGGTGCATCAGCGTGAAGCGGGCGGCGTTCCAGATTTTGTTGACAAAGTTGCGATAGCCGGCGATGCGCTCCTCGCTGAGCTTGACGTCGCGGCCCTGGGCGGCGAAGGCGGCCAGGGTGAAGCGCACCGCGTCGGTGCCAAACTGGTCCATGACCACCAGCGGGTCGATGACGTTGCCCTTGCTCTTGGACATCTTCTGGCCGTGCTCGTCGCGCACCAGGGCGTGGATGTAGACATCCTTGAAGGGCGCCTCACCCATGAATTTCAGGCCCATCATCATCATGCGGGCCACCCAGAAAAACAATATGTCAAAGGCCGTGACCAGGCACGAGGTGGGATAAAACTTCTTCAGCTCGGCGGTCTGGTCGGGCCAGCCCATGGTCGAAAACGGCCAGAGGGCGCTGCTGAACCAGGTGTCCAACACGTCGGACTCGCGGCGCAATTGGTCCGCGCCGCAGGCCGGGCAGACGGTGGGATCCTGACGCGAGACGATCACCTGGCCGCATTGGCAATACCAGGCCGGGATGCGGTGTCCCCACCAGATCTGGCGGCTGATGCACCAGTCGCGGATGCCGGTCATCCAGTCGTAGTAGGTCTTGGTCCATACTTCAGGCACGATGCGCGTGCGGCCGTCCTGCACGGCCTTCAGGGCCTCCTCGGCAAGGGGGCCCACCTTGACGAACCACTGTTTGCTGAGGATGGGCTCGACCATGGTGTGGCAACGATAGCAATGGCCGACGTTGTGCATGTGCTCGTCGCGCCGCTCCAACAGCCCCAGCGCCTCCAGGTCGGCCAGCACCTTTTCGCGGGCGGCGAAACGGTCCAGGCCCTGATAGGGCCCGCCCAGCTCGTTGATGCGCGCGTCGTCGTCCATGACCTTGATCGAGGGCAGGCCGTGCTTGCGACCGATCATGAAGTCGTTGGGATCGTGGGCCGGGGTGACCTTGAGCGCGCCGGTGCCAAAGTCCGTGGCCACGTAACTATCGCGTATCACCGGAATTTCACGGTTGACCAGCGGCAGGACGACCACGTCGTCGGCCAGGTCTTGATAGCGCGGATCGGCGGGGTTGACGGCCACGGCCGTGTCGCCCAGCATGGTCTCGGGCCTGGTGGTGGCCACCACCAGGTAGCCCTTGCCGTTGCGGAAGGGATAGCGGATGTGATAAAGCCCGCCCTTGGTCTCCTCGTGCTCGGACTCCAGGTCGCTGAGGGCGGTGTGGCAACGCGGGCACCAGTTGATGATGTAGTCGCCGCGATATATCAGGCCCTCTTCGTATAGCCGCACGAAGACCTCGCGCACGGCCCGGCTGAGGCCCTCGTCCATGGTGAAGCGCTCGCGCGACCAATCGCAAGAAGCGCCCAGGCGCTTGAGCTGATTGATGATCTGCCCGCCGCTTTCGGCCCGCCAGCGCCACACGCGCTCGATGAACTTTTCGCGGCCCAGGTCGTGGCGGTTCAGGCCCTCCTGGGCCAACTGGCGCTCGACCACGTTCTGGGTAGCGATGCCGGCGTGGTCGGTGCCGGGCATCCACAACACCTCCCAGCCGTTCATGCGCTTGAAGCGGCAGAGGATGTCTTGCAGGGTGTTGTTGAGGGCGTGGCCGATATGCAACTGGCCGGTGACGTTGGGCGGGGGGATGACGATGGAGTAGGCCGGGGCCGCGCTCTGCGGATCGGCCCTGAACAGGCCGTTTTCTTGCCAATATTCATACCACCGGGCCTCGACCTCGCGCGGCTCGTAGGATTTCGCCAGCTTGCCAGCGTCCATGACTTTTTGTTCTCCCGGCCGGCCGCCATCGGCCCGCCTGAAATGCTCGGGGCAAAAAAAAGCGGCGGGGAGGCAAGCTCCCACGCCCCACGCCGGCCCGACGGGCCGGCGGATCAATCTACTACTTCGTCATCCAGATCGGGCGCATTGGCCTCGGCCTTGATGGCCTCGATCTCGGCGGCCACCTTTTCGGCGACCAGCTTGGGCACTATCTCGCCGATCAGCTTGCCCAGCATCTCACGGGCCACCCGCTCGAAGATCACCGCCGCCTCCAAGGGCTCCAGCGGCGCGGCGTCCACGCCCATGTCCTTGATCATGGCCGCGGCCTGGCCCACCAGCGCCGCGCTGGAAGCCGCCGGCTTTTCGGGCGGCGCGACCACGGCTTGGCGCGGGCGGCGCGGAGCCGCGGCCGCCGGCTGGGGCGGCTCGGGCGCGGGCTCTTTTTCCAATTCGGCCAGCAGCGCGTCCAGGTCGTCGTCGTCATCGGCGGCGGGCGCTGGCGCGGCCTTGGCCTTTGGCTTGGGCGCGGCGGCCGGGGCCGGGGCCGGCTTTTCAGGCGACGGCTGATTGTTGGCCCCCAAGTCGGCCAAGAGCGAATCGAGGTCGTCCTGGCCAAGCTCGGACTTCGCGGCGGCGGCCGGGGCCGGAGCCGGTTTTTCAGCCGGCGCAGCAGCGTCCAGTTCGTCCAAAAGGGCGTCGAGATCGTCTTGGCCAAGCTCGGACTTCGCGGCGGCGGCCGGGGCCGGAGCCGGTTTTTCAGCCGGCGCAGCAGCGTCCAGTTCGCCCAAAAGGGCGTCGAGATCGTCTTGGCCAAGCTCGGACTTCGCGGCGGCGGCCGGGGCCGGAGCCGGTTTTTCAGCCGGCGCAGCAGCGTCCAGTTCGCCCAAAAGGGCGTCGAGATCGTCTTGGCCAAGCTCGGACTTCGCGGCGGCGGCCGGGGCCGGGGCCGGTTTTTCAGCCGGCGGAGCAGCGTCCAGTTCGCCTAAAAGGGCGTCGAGATCGTCTTGGCCAAGTTCGGACTTCGCGGCGGCGGCCGGGGCCGGGGCCGGTTTTTCAGCCGGCGCAGCAGCGTCCAGTTCGCCCAAAAGGGCGTCGAGATCGTCTTGGCCAAGTTCGGACTTCGCGGCGGCGGCCGGGGCCGGGGCCGGTTTTTCAGCCGGCGCAGCGGCGTCGCCGCCAAGCTCGGCCAGCAGAGAGTCGAGGTCGTCGCCGGTGTCTTGGGCCGGGGCGGCGGCCGGGGCCGGCGAGCTTTTGGGCGCGGGCGCGTCGCCGCTCAGTTCGGCCAGCAGAGAGTCGAGATCGTCGCCGGCCAGCGGCGCTTGAGCCTGGGCTTGAGGTTTGTCGGCCACCTCTTCGACCAGATCTATGATCACCGCTCCGGGCGGGGGTCCGGCCTTTGCCGCCAAGGTCTCCTCCTAGCATAAGTTAGTCGGACGTGAAGGAAATTAGCATATCAAGCGGTCGGAGTCAACAAGCCGCCAGGGGCTTGGCCCAAGACAAGGCGCCGCAGGTAGAGCACGTTGCGCCGGTCGGCCCAGCGCGAGTCCTTGGGTGTCTCCATCACCGCCGCCGCCGCGGCCAGGCGCGGATCTTGGGCCAGGCCAGCCAGGCCAGCCCGGCCGATGCGCCCCCGGCCCAGATGGGCGTGAATGTCGCGCCCGCAGCCGCATGGCAATTTCATGTCATTGAAATGCCACAGCAATACACTTTCCAACCCCACCACGTCGTCGACTTGATCGACAAATGCGGCCGCGCCATCGGCGCTGGAGATATCGTATCCCGCGCCCCAGGCGTGGGCCGTGTCCAGGCAAACGGCGCAGGGCGCATCGCCCAGCAGGTCGAGCATGGCCGCCAGTTGCTCCAGCCGGCCGCCCAGCGCCCCGCCAGCCCCGCAGGTGTTTTCCAAAATCACTTTTGACTGACCGCCAGCCGCCGCCAGAGCCCGGGCCGCGCCCTGGGCCACGCGCTCCAGGCCCCAATCCAGGGGCCGAGCGCCCCGGCTGCCCGGATGCACCACCACACCGGCCGCGCCGATGGCCTGGGCCATGCGCAGCTGGTCGGTCAGGGCCTCGATGGACTTGCTCCACAAGGCCTCGTCGGCCGCGGCAAGGTTGATCAGGTAAGGCGCGTGGATCACCACCGGGTCCAGCCCAGCCAGCGCGGCCCCGGCCCGGAAACGCGCCGTCTCCTCGGCGCTCCACGCCACGCGCCGCCACGTTCGCGGGCTGCCGGCGAATATCTGCAGGCAATCAAGGCCCAGTCGTCGGGCCATCTCCACGGCATTGGCCGCGTCGCGGGCCGTGGAAAGATGCAGCCCGATGCGCATTGATCCTCCAGCTTCAGCGGGCCGTCAACAAAAATCCCGCAAATTGTTTTTTGCACTCGTGGCGCTTGGCCATATATTAAATATAAGTTAGGCTAGGCAAAAACGCCACAATCAGCGCAAGGAGGCTACGCAATGAACGAAAAAACAGTCAATATTCCTTCCATATCCTGCGGACATTGCCTGGCGGCGGTCAAACGCGAGGCCGGCGAGGTCAAGGGCGTAAGCTCCGTCGAAGGCGACGTGAGCACCAAAGACGTAACCATCAAGTGGGACGCGCCAGCCACCTGGGAACAGATCGAAGCCCAGCTCAAGGACGCCGGCTACCCACCTCAATGACGCCTCAAGGAGCTGCTTTGGCCGAAAAATCCATCGATATGCCGGTGGTGGGCATGACCTGCGCCCGCTGCGCGGCCAACGTCGAGCGCGTCCTGGCCAAAAAGCTGCCTGGCGTCAGCCTGGCCGAAGTCAACTTCGCCGCCGAGACTGTCCACGTGGTCTACGACCCGGAGCAAGTCGGCCCGGAGCAAATGGCCAAGGCAGTCGAGGATGCGGGTTACAAGCTGATCCTGCCCGCGCCGACGCGCCGGGTGGAGTTGCCGGTGGTGGGCATGAGCTGCGCCCGCTGCGCGGCCAACGTCGAGCGCGTCCTGGCCAAAAAAACGCCCGGCGTCAGCCTGGCCCAGGTCAACTTCGCCGCCGAAACCGTGGCCGTGGAGTACGATCCGGCGCAAACCAGCCTGGAGCGCATGGCCGGCGCCGTGCGCGAGGCCGGCTTCGAGCTGATCCTGCCCGTTGACGGCGAGGACCAAACCGACGCCGAACAACAGGCCCGCGCCCAGGAACTGGCCGCCCAAAAACGCTTTTTCTGGGTGGGCGTGGCCTTCACCCTGCCCCTTTTCATCCTGCACATGGGCCACGCCTTTCATGTTTTCGGGGCGTGGGCGGTCTCGCCGTGGGCCGGCTGGCTGTCGCTGGCCCTGGCCACGCCGGTGCAATTTTACACCGGCGGCGGTTTTTACGTGGGCGGCTGGAAGAGCCTGCGGGCCGGCGCGGCCAACATGGACGTGCTGGTGGCCCTGGGCGCTTCGGCGGCCTATTTTTATTCGGTGGCCGCGCTGATCTTCCCGGGCCTGGGCCATCAACTTTATTTCGAAACATCGGCCATGATCATCACGCTGATCAAGCTGGGCAAGCTCTTGGAGGCCAAGGCCAAGGGCCAGGCCGGCGCGGCCATCCGCAAGCTGATGGATCTGGCCCCCAAAATGGCCACGCTGCTGGGCGACGACGGCGCGGAAAAAACCGTGCCGGCCCAGTCGGTGCGGCCGGGTCAGGTGGTTTTGGTGCGGCCCGGCGAGGCCATCCCCGTCGACGGCGTGGTCGTCGGCGGTGAGTCGGCCGTCAACGAAGCGCTGATGACCGGCGAATCCATGCCCGTGGACAAAAAGCAGGGCGACCAGGTCTATGGGGCCACGGTCAACCAGCAGGGCATGCTCAAGGTGCGGGCCACCGGCGTGGGCGCCGATACGGCCCTGGCCCAGATCATCCGCCTGGTGCGTCAGGCCCAGGGCTCCAAGGCCCCCATCCAACGCCTGGCCGACAAGGTGGCGGCGGTGTTCGTGCCGGCCATCATCTGCATCGCCCTGGCCACGCTGGCCGCCTGGTGGCTGATCGACGGCCTGTTCGTGCCGGCCATGGTCCGCATGACGGCCGTGTTGGTCATCGCCTGCCCCTGCGCCCTGGGCCTGGCCACGCCCACGGCGATCATGGTCGGCTCGGGCAAGGGCGCGACGATGGGCGTATTGTTCAAAAACAGCGAGGCCCTGGAGACGGCCCACCGTGTCTCGGTGGTCATGTTCGACAAGACCGGCACCATCACCAAGGGCCAACCCCGCTTGACCGACTGGATCGCCCTGGGCGACCACGGCGGCGAGGCCCTGACCATGGCCGCCGCCGCCGAAAACGCCTCGGAGCACCCCGTGGCCAAGGCCGTGGCCAGCGGCGCGCGGGAAAGGGGCGTGGCCCCGCCCGAAGCCGAGCGTTTCGAGGCGCTGGCCGGCTTTGGCGTGCGGGCGGTGGTCCAGGGCCGTGAAGTGCTGGTGGGCAAGCCGTCGTGGATCGCCAGCCAGGGCCTGGCCGACGCCGCCGTCATGGCCAAGGTCGACGAATTGGCCGATCAGGGCAAAACAGTGATGATCGTGGTCATCGAAGGCAAGGCGGCCGGGTTGCTGGCCGTGGCCGACGAGGAAAAGCCCGATGCGGCCAAGGCCATCGCCAAGCTGAAAAACATGGGCCTGGAGACGATCATGCTCACCGGCGACAACCAGCGGGCCGCCGCGGCCATCGCGGCCAAGGTGGGCATCCAGCGGGTGGTGGCCGAGGTGCTGCCCGACAAAAAAGAAGAGGCCGTGCGTAAAGCCCAGGCCGACGGCCGATTGGTGGCCATGGTCGGCGACGGCGTCAACGACGCCCCGGCCCTGGCCCGGGCCGACCTGGGCATGGCCATCGGCACCGGGGCCGACGTGGCCATGGAGGCCTCGGACGTGACGCTGGTCGGCGGCGACCTGGCCGGCGTGCCGCGCAGCATCGCCCTTTCGCGGGCCACAATGCGCACGATCCGGCAAAATCTGTTTTGGGCCTTCTTTTATAATGTGCTATTGGTGCCCATAGCCGCCGGCGCGGCCCAACCGTTGACGTGGCTGCCGGATTTCATCCGCAACCTGCATCCGGCCATGGCCGCCGGAGCCATGGCGTTTTCCAGCGTCACGGTGGTGTTCAACAGCTTGCGCCTGGGCAGGCGTCGCCTGTGACACCTAGCAGGAGTCGGCCCATTGAACCGCCCCGCAGATAGTTATGCCCTGGAATTGCCGGCCGACTTGGCCAGCCTGGCCGCCATGGCCGACTTTCTGGAAGATAAAGGCCAGGCCCTGGGTTTGGCCCAAGATGTCCGCCACGCCCTGGGCCTGGCCGCCGACGAAGCCCTGACCAACGTGGTCAGTTACGCCTATCAGGGCGGCCCAGGCCCGGTGCGCGTCTATCTGGAGCGGCGCGACGACGCGGCGGTGCTGATCATCGAGGACGAAGGCGTGGAGTTCGACCCGGCCGACGCCCACGAGCCCGACCTGGACTCGGCGCTGGAGGAGCGGCCCATCGGCGGCCTGGGCCTCTACTTCATCCAGGCCATGACCGACGAGGTCGTGCGCGAACGCAGCGGCGGGGTCAATCGCCTGAAGATGATCAAGCGCCTGACCCCACCGGATCAATCGGCCTGACAGGCGCTTAATCGCCGCCCAGGAAGGTGCCCAAGGCCCCGCCCAGCAGGCTTCCCTCGCCTTTTTGCTTGCCGCCGCCCTGCTTGGCCGCCGCGTAGATGCGGTCGGCCACGCGGCTGAGCGGCAACGATTGCAGCCAGACGCGGCCCGGCCCGCCCAGCGTGGCCAGAAACAGGCCCTCGCCGCCGAACAGCGCCGTCTTGACCCCGCCGACAAACTCCACGTCGTAGTTGACGCTGGGCATCAGGGCCACCAGGCAGCCGGTGTCGACGCGCAGCGTCTCGCCGGGCTTCAGGTCTTTTTCGAACACCGTGCCGCCGGCGTGGACAAAGGCCAGGCCATCGCCCAACAGGCGCTGCATGATGAAGCCCTCGCCGCCGAACAGGCCCGCGCCGATCTTTTTCTGGAAGGCGATCTCCAGGGCCACGCCCCGCGCCGCGCAAAGAAAGGCGTCCTTCTGGCAGATCAGTTCACCGCCCAGTTCGCCCAGGTGCATGGGCATGATCTTGCCCGGATAGGGCGCGGCAAAGGCCACGTGGGCCTTGGGCGAGGCGCCCTTGTGGGTGAAGATGGTCATGAACAGGCTCTCGCCGGTGAGCAGGCGTTTGCCCGCGCCCAGGAGCGAACCCATCAGGCCGCTGGATTTGGCGTTGTCGCGCCGGCCGTCGCCGAAAACGGTGTCCATGGCGATGTCGGCGCTCATGTAGAGCATGCCGCCAGCCTCGGCCACCACCGACTCGCCCTGGTCCAACTCGATCTCCACGTACTGCATCTCGTTGCCTTCGATGCGGTAGTCGACCTGATCGGCGGCCGGGCCGGCTTTGGGCGGCGGCGGCGGGGCGCTGGGCCGGCCCAGTTGGCCCTGCAAGGCGCCCACGGCCCTGATCGGCGTCCACTCACTGACGTCGGGGCCCCAGACCAGGCTGTCCTGGGTCAACTCCCCGGACGTCAACATGCCTCGTAGCTGATCGATCTCGTAGGGCCCACGGCTTTCGCCGCCCACGGCCACGTACCACTGCGCCATGGCAAACCTCCATGCGTATTATCTGAAAAACAGCGCATCCATTTGTTATTAAAATGTATTTAACTCAGTCGGACAGGGGCCCGCGCGTGGTGGGCCCGCCTGTCGTCAGCCGAGGGGAATATGGCAAAATTTCGGCGTGATTACAACAACAAAGCCGTCACGCGGCCGCTTGGCTCATCGCCGACAGCGGCACTGACCGTGGGCGTCGTAGTCGCCTTCCGGCGCATCGCCACGGTTGACGGCCTCGAAAAGGGCGATCTGCTCGGACAAGGACATGCCCGCGAAACGACTGGCCGCGTCCTCGCCCTGGCCCCGGCAAAGGTTGCAACGGGCCGGCGAACAGCCCTGACACTGCCGGCAATCGGGGCATTGATGCTTTTTTTTGCTGCTGGTGGTCATGGCGGCCTCCTTATAAATAATAATTAATATCGAAAAGCCGCCAATGCACGCACAGCGGCACAAAACCTTTGCCCGCCCCGCGCTTGGTGGGTTAAACTCCTGTCGCCACTTGTGTTAACGCAAATTCAGCGGTGTTTGTTTTGATGGATAGCCACTTTATCGAGCAGGTTGTTTCTTCGTACGGCTACTTGGCGCTGTTCGTCGGGACTTTTTTGGAGGGCGAGACCTTTTTTCTGTTGGGCGGCATCGCCGCGCGCAAGGACTTGCTCAACCCGTTCTATGTGGCCATGGCGGCCATGGCCGGTGGTTTCGTCGGCGATCAGTTCTTTTTTTTCCTGGGCCGCTGGCGGGGCGACAAGGTCATTGGCATGTCGCGCCGGCTGGAGCGCAAGGCCGTGGAGGCGCGCGTGCTGGTGCGGCGTCACGCGGTGGCCCTGATTCTGATGTCGCGCTTCCTCTATGGCCTGCGCATGGTCATACCCCTGGCCTGCGGCGCGGCCCACATCACGCCGTGGCGCTTCGTGGCGCTCAATTTCATCTCGGCCCTGCTGTGGACGCTCACCTTCGGCGGGTTGGGCTATTTTTTCGGCGGCTGGCTGTCGGACAACATCGGCGCGTTCAAGAACATGCAGGTGATCGTGGCCGTGCTGGCCGGCGTGCTGCTGGCCTGCCTGCTGGCGGGTCGGTTGATCAAAAAAACCCTGGCCGCCAGCGGCGACGAACAGGGCTCCGGGAGATGAAGCATAACCGGCCGCGCGGCGTTAAGCCCACGGCCGGCGCTTCGGCGTCGTTCAATCAACCAGCACGGTCACCGGCAGGACCAGGTCGACGGGCATGAAACACATCTGGTCGTTGCAGCCCTGGTAGGTCAGCACCAGTTCGGCTTTGCGAGGGCCCTTGGCCGCGTCGGCGGCGATGACGATTTCGGCCGTCAGTTCGATCGTGTCCTCAAAGACCGCCGCTTTTTTTTCGGCGAAGGCCAGCTTGGCCAGCCGCGCCTTGGGGTAGCTCACCAGGCCCAGGGTGAGGGCCTCGTCGCCTTCCAGGACGAGCTGCATGGGCATGCCGGCCGGGCCCTGATCGGCGTCGGCGTTGAGGTGAAAGCCCTTGGCGATCTCCAGGGTGATCATGGCCTTGGCCGTCTCGCCCGCCTTGTGCGCGGCCTTGTCCAGGGTCAATTTGCCCGAGACCTGCTGGTCGTCCGGGCCGCCCATGGCCAGGGCCGGGCATTGACAGGCCAGCACGAACAAACAGGTTAACACGGTCGCCAGCGCCGTCGTCTTTCTCACGCCCATCGACACCCTTCCCTTTTACGCGCCGTAGCGCTTGTTATTTTTGCGCGGGCAGCAATTCGTCCAGGCCGATGCGTTTGGCGGTCGGCCCGGCTTCACGCCAGCCGCCAGGCGCCTTCTGGCCTTCGGGCAGCACGCGCAGCCTGGCCACGGCCCGGGCCAGGCGCGGCCAGACCAGCCGTTGCATGACCTCCAGGTCCAGCCCGGCGTCGAGCATGACCATCTTGTCCATTAGCAGCCCCTCTTCCCTGGCCAGCTCCATGAAGGCCCACACCCGCTTGCCGCCAAGGCGCGGCAAGGCCCACGGCCGTTCGACAAAAAGCTCGGCGTCGAGCATGGCCTTGCGTCGGAAGAAATTCAAGCCCACTTCCAGGCCACGGCCAAGGTCGTTCAGCCGACCGGCCAGATCGAACTCGCCCAGCCAGCGGGCCAAGCCGGCCAGATGAGCCAAAACTTCGGCGTCTGGCGCGGCGGCGGCCTTGCGCGGTGGCTCGCCAATGCCGGCCAGTATGGCCGCGCTGGCCCCGCCTGGCAGGTCAATGGCCATAAGCACGGCGTCGGGCTCCAGACCAAAGGCCTCCACCGCCCCGCGCCGGCTCAGGCGAAAGCCGGTGAGCGACTCGTCGACCACCAGCACCAGGCCTTGGGACTTGGCGCGGGCCGCGGCCCGCTGCACCTCGGCCGCGCCGGAGGCCCAGTCGGCCCGCAGGATGTCCACGCCGGGCGGGCCCTTGGGCGGATCGAACGGCGCGCCGGTGCCGGGGGCCACCCAGCGCACGCCGGGATTCAGGCCCCGCTGCCGGGCCAGATGGCTAGCGGCCAACACGGCGTGGGGCGGCCGGGCGAACAGCCTGACCCAGGCCGGCCAGGCCAGCAATCGTTGAAACATGGCGGCCACGTCATCGGCCGTCACGCCGGGAAGCGGCTGGTGCCAACGCATGGATTTATCAATGAAATCAATGCGACGATCCGTGACTTTGTCTTGGCTGGCCCAGATGGACTCGAGGGTTTGCAGTTCGTGCCTGGTGGGGGCGTCGGGGCCTGGGGCGTGGATGGAAATCAGTGAGGGCATCGGTCTATCCAACAGCGTTGCTTTGGGCGGCCGGCGGCCGCGTTGCCGGCGCCAAGAGGCGCGTGGATGTTGATTATACAACATGATCGGCGACCTTCGCCCAAAACGATGTTTTTTTGCCCGCGCCCAAAAAAAGCCTAAAGCTTTGCAGCAACGACGCCGATATGGAGATTAAGGATAGTTTCGGCATAGGCTTGAATGCCCCTAGAGCCAACGTGCCACGGAGGGCATGAAATGGAAATCATGAGCATCAGCGCGACGAAGATCGTCGAGGCCGCCTCACGGCAAGCGCAAGCTCGCCAACACTCGCGGGAAGAACTCTCCAGCATCACCGCCGGCGTCAACCAGGCCGCCGATCAGCAAGCCGCCGAACCCGCCCCCCGCGAGGCGTTGACCCAAGCCATGGAGCAACTCAAGCAGACGTTCAAGGTTGAAGTCCGGCTGGAAGTTGACGAGGAATCGGGCCGTGACGTGGTCAAGATCCTCAGCTCCGACGGCCAACGGTTGATCCGCCAAATACCGCCAAAGGCTGCCATAGCGATGGCCCAAAAGGCCAGGAACGGCCATCTCGAAGGCATCCTGGACTCCCTGGCGTAGCTTTCCGGGGCCCGGCAACCCCGTGTCGGGCCCCGGAAAGCCATTTCCCGTCACCACCACATCCGCCTTGGTCGGCGCTTTTGGCGGCGACGGGCAATCGCGTTCTAGTTCTGTCGATCCCGATGTGCTACAATCTCTGTGTTTTGCGGTGGACATGCAGTCAGCTCAACATGTTGCATTGTCTTGTCAGCAGGGCCCGCCACCGCCCGCGCACGCCCAATTTGACCGGAGAACGCCGGGTTGACCAGAGAAGCACAACGCGCCATACCCGAGGACAACGCCGTCAGCGCCGAACGCCTGCGGATCCTGCTGGTCGACGACGAGCCCAACATCCGTGAAGCTCTGCGCGAGTATCTTTCTTCGATCAACAACCACCACGTGGTCTGCGCCGCCGGCGGCCCCGAGGCCCTGGCCATCTTCAAACCCGGCCAGTTCGACTGCGCCTTCCTCGATCTGAAAATGCCGGAGATGACCGGCGTGGAGCTGCTCAGCCGTCTGAAAGAGCAGGACAAATCACTGCCCGTGATCATCATGACCGGCTTTCCCTCGCTGGACGCGGCCATCGACACCATGCGCCAGGGGGCCAGCGATTTTCTGATCAAGCCCTTCAACCTCAGCGAGATCAAGGTCACCCTCGAGCGCGTGGTGCGCGAACAGCGCCTTCTGAAGGAAAACCTGCGCCTGGCCGACCGCCTGCGCCACCAGGAGCGCATCGAAAAACTCAACAAGGAGTTGCAGCGCCGCATCCGCGAGCAACACATCATCCACCAGATCTCCGAAACCATCGATCGCATGCACACATCCGAGGATATCTACCAGGGCATGGCCGCCTTGGCCGCCCGCTATCTCGATTCCGAAAAAACCGCCGTGCTCTTGCTGGACCGGGCCAGCGGCCAGCTTTTGGTTATCGCCGCCCACGGTTTCGGCCCCGAGGCCATCGGCCAGGGCGCGCCCGGCGCCGAGCTTGGCGTGCTGGGCAAGGTGGCCGCCGAGGGCCAGCCCATGTTCGGCCAGGGCGCGACCGACAAGCGCCTGAGCGCCATGCTGCCGCTGCGGGGCGCGTTTTTCGCCACGCCCATCAAGATCCGCGACGAGATATTCGGCGTGCTGCTGGTGGGCGAAAAGTCCGGCGGCGCGTCCTATGACGGCGAAGACGTCTTCGTGGCCAGGTTTTTGTGCCAAAAAGCGGTGCTGTCCATCGAAAACATCGCCCTTTACGAGTCCATGGTCGCCAACATGCACTCGACTCTGGGCGCGCTGGTCGGCGCCATGGAGGCCAAAGACCCCTACACCCGCCAGCACAGCCGCCGCGTGACCAACTTCAGCGTGCTGACCGCCCAGGCCATGAACCTGAGCATCGACCAGGTGGAATCGCTGCGTTTCGCCGCCTATCTGCACGACATAGGCAAGATCGGCGTCAAGGACCACATCCTGCTCAAGGACAGCCGCCTCAGCGACGAGGAATACGAGCAGATCAAGCTGCATCCGGTCATCGGCGAAGCCATCATCCAGGCCATGGACCTGACGCAAAACGAACGGTCCATCATCCGTCACCACCACGAGCGCTGGGACGGCAACGGCTACCCAGACGGCCTGGAGCGCGAAAACATCCCCTTGCTGGCCCGCATCGTGGCCGTGGCCGACGCCTACGACGCCATGACCAGCGACCGTCCCTATCGCAAGGCCAAAAACCGCGCCGACGCCATGGTCGAGTTGCGGCGCTGCGCGGGCGAACAGTTCGACCCCAACGTGGTCGAGGCGTTTCTGGAGATGCTGGTGCGCTACGCGCCATCGGAAGGCGGCGACATGAGCCTGCGCCAAATCGGCGTCGGCATGGAGGGTTGAACGGGTCACCAACCATAGCCAGGAAAACGAGCCATGCCCGAGAGCCATAGCCACGACCGCGATTTTTTTCGCGCCCCGGCCAGATTGTCGGTGCGCTACGGCCCCGACACGCCCGAGGGCCGACGCGCGATGTCCATGGACCAAAGCCTGTGGCAGACCCAGAGCCAATTGGAAGAAGCGGCCAGGGCCGTCAAGGAAAACCGCAACATCAGCGACAGTCTGCTGCCCCTGCTGGACGTGCTGCGTTGGCTCGATTTCAAGGTAGACATGGTTTTGCATCACCTGCGCCAGCGTGAACACGACCAACACTTCCCCCACTTGCTGGAGACCTTCGACATCTCTGGCTCGGGCCTGGGCGTGGCCAGCCACGGCGCGCTGGCCCTGGGCCAAAGGCTCATCTTGGCCATAAGCCTGCCCAACCGGCCGTGGCGGCCCATCTACGCCCGCGGCGAAGTGGTGCGCGACAAGAAAGACGCCCACGGACAACCCAGGTTCGGCGTGCGCTTCAGCCATATTCCCGAGGCCGATCAGGAACGGCTCGTCCGCTTCACCTTCGAGCAGCAACGCCGCCAATTGGCCAGGCGCAACCAGGAGGCCGACGACCAATGAACCCCGCGCAGATGCCACCCCGGATCGTCGAAGCCCTGATCAGGCGCGAGAAGCTGGCCATGGTCGGCAGGCTGCTCAAGGGCGTGGTGCATAACATTTCCGGAGCGGTGCAGATGGTTCGTCTGCCCCTGGACCTGCTCGAACTGAAACTGGCCAGCGTCACCACCAGCCAAGTGGCCGACAAGCTGACCGCGGCTCAGCAAGGCCTCAACCGCCTGACCGACGAGGTCTCCATGCTCTCGGCCAAGGCCGCGATCCAGGCCCAGCCGACGCCAGACCCCGTCGACCTCTGCGCCCTGCTGCGCGATCAACTCCGTTTTTGGCGCGCCGATCCCTATTTCAAGCATCAGGTCAAGTTGACCTTGGACCTGTCCGACAACCTGCCTTTTCTGCGCGTGGACCCCTCCGACCTGGCCTTGGCCTTCAACGCCTTGGTGGCCAACGCCGTCGAGGCGCTGAACGCGGCCCAGCGCGGCCAGCTTTCGGCGCGCGCCTGGCGCTTGGACGGCGAGCTGCTGGTCGAGGTCGTCGATGACGGGCCGGGGCCGTCGCCAACGATGGCCGCGGGCCTGTTTGAGCCCTTCAACACCGACAAGGGCTGGCCCCATGACGGCCTGGGCCTGTTTCTGGCTCGCCAGGCGCTGGCCCCCTGGCGCGGCGACGTGCGTTGGAGCGCCCAGCGCCCCAACGCCTTCCTTTTGGTCCTGCCCCTGGCCAAGGCATGACCTCCCACGAGACATCCCGCCTGCTGGCGGGCCTGAACAACCCCTCGCCGGCCGTGCGCCGCGAGTCGGCCCGCGCCCTGGGCCATGTGGGTGAACGTTCGGCCATCCCGGCGCTGATCGACCACCTGGCCGACGGCGATCCGGACGTGGAAGACGCCGCCGCCGAGGCCCTGACCAAGCTGCGCGGCCGCGACGTGGCCGCTCGCCTGGTGCCCATGCTCGCGCTGGAACACGTGGGCCTGCGCAACCGAGCCATGCAGCTTCTGCGACGGGTGGGCGGCGACGCGCCCGACCTCCTGCTGCGCATGCTCCAGGACGGCGACCGCGACCAGCGCATCTTCTGCGCCGACATCATCGGCTCCTTGCGGGTGGGCGGCGCGGTCAAGGCCCTGTGCGCCGCCCTTTTGCGCGACCCCGACCCCAACGTGCGCGCCGCGGCGGCCACCAGCCTGGGCCAGCAAAACGACCCGGCCTGCCTGCCGAGCCTGGTCGAAAGCCTTGGCGACGACGAATGGGTTCAGTTCGCGGTGGTGGAGGCCATGGCCAACATCGGCGATCCGGCCGCCGTCGATCCGTTGCTTGGCCACATGGAAAACTGCTCCGAGCTTGTCCGCGCCCGCATCGCCGAGGCCCTGGGCGAGTTGGCCGACCCCAAATCAGCGCCCCACCTGCTGGAGGCCGTCGCCAAGGCCCAAGGCATGTTGCTGTGCCTGTTGTGCGGCGCGCTGGTCAAGACGTCCGAGCCGGAGGCCCTGCTGGGCCTGGCCGACGATCTGCGCGAGAAAGTCTACACGGGCCTGCTGGACGCCCTTTACGAGCCGTCGGAACAACTCCAGGCCCTGGCTCTGCGCGGCTTGTGCGTGCTGGCCGATTCGGGGGCGGTCTACAGCATCCTGGATCTGGCCCGCGACACCAACTCCGAGATGATCGCCCAATTGGCCCAGCAAGCCCTTTGCGCCATCGGCGCGACCCCGCCGCTGTTGAGCGCCGCCCGCGATCCCGACGCCCGCCTGGCCGGCGCGGCCATCTCCACCCTCAGCCGCCTGGGCGGCCACGAAGCCCACCAGATTCTGCGCGAGGCGCTTGGGCACCCGTCCGCCGCTGTGCGTCGCCTGGCCGTGGCCGGGCTGGGCCGGCTGGGCCACGCCTCGGATATCGACCATCTCCTGGATCTGTCTGCCGACCCCGAGCCAAGCGTGCTCATGGAAGTGGCCAAGGCCCTGGGCAAAAGCGGCCGACCAGAGGCCCTGGACCGCCTGGGCGAGCTGTTGGAGCACGACGACCCGGAGGTGCGCCTCCAGGCGCTGGCCAGCATGTTGCGCATGCCCGGCGAGCAGTTGATGGACGCCTTGGAGCGCGGCCTGACCGCCGACAACGCCAAGCGTCGCCAATTGTGCGCCATTGGCCTGGGCCAACTGAAGGCCGAGGAGGCGTTTGGGCAACTGGCCCAACTGCTGGACGACCCCGAGCCCAGCGTGCGCCGGGCCGCGGCCTGGGCCGTCTTGCAGGGCCGTGGCCTGCCGCCGTTGGCGCATCTGGAAAAAGTGCTGGACGACCCGGCGCGGGAAGTGCGCCTGGCCCTGGTGGAGGCCCTGGCCCAAACGGCCGACCGGGCCAGTCACGCGCTGTTGGTCAGGGCCATGGACGACGCGGACTTGGATATCCGTCTGCTGGCCATCCGCTCGCTGGGCCAAGCGCGGGCCACCGACGCCGTCTCGGCCCTGGCGTCGCGCCTGGCCGCCACCGAAACCGCCGTCAAGCTGGCCGCCGCCGCGGCCCTGGGCGAGATCGGCGACCCCACGGCCGAAGGCATGCTGCTGGCCTTGCTGGCCGACGAAAACCCGACCGTGCGCCAGGTGGCCAACGACGCCATCCAAAAAATCGGCGGCCGGTTTTGACCGGCGGCGGCGGCGATGGGCCAATGGGGGCTCTCCGACCAGTTGCGTGGTTGTGCTGGCGGGGCATGCGTGGTACGTTATGCCGTCAACGGCTTGCTCGTTGCATCCTTGATCGGTCAGGCGAACGATGAAACACCGCATACTTGTCGTTGACGACTCCCTCACCATCAGAAACCTGCTCAGCATGGTCCTGCGCCAAAACGGTCACGACGTCGTCACCGCCGGCGATGGGTTCGAGGGCCTGCAACAACTGGCGGCCCATCGCGTCGACCTGATCATCTCCGACCTGAACATGCCGCGCATGGATGGGCTGAGTTTCATCAAAAAGATCAGGCAAAACGACTCCACCAGCGCCATTCCGGTAATTTTGCTCTCCACCGAAAAAGCCTCCAGGGACATCGACAACGCCATGGACGCGGGCGCGAGCAAATATCTGGTCAAGCCGGTGCTGCCGGCGGTGCTGGCCGCCGAGGTCAAAAAACTCTTGCGTTGAGGCGGCGGCGCAATCATCTTGACCAACGTCGGCGCTCATCCCTAAAGTATATACGTAAAGCGCATTTTATTATCTTGGCGCGTTCGGCCCGGTCAGGGCCAAACGGAGGATTATGGCAGTGGACAACGCCCGCGACCCCAACATCAGGTTCATGGTCATCGACGATCAATTCAACGTCCGCCGCATGATTTTCAATTTTCTGCGCACCTTTGGCTACACCAAGGTCGAGGACGCCTCCGACGGCCAGGACGCCTGGAACAAGCTGGGCTACACGCAAGTGGATTTCATCATCTGCGACTGGAACATGCCCAAGATGACCGGGCTGGATTTGCTCAAAAAAGTCCGCAACGACGACGCCATGCGCAACGTGCCGTTTTTGATGGTCACCGCCGAGGTGGTCGAGGAAATCGTGGCCGAGGCCATCGAGGAGGGCGTCGACGGCTACATCGTCAAGCCATTCCAGGCCCAAACGCTCATCGAGCGCATCGACAGCATCCTGGAAAAGCGCCGCAACCCAGACCCCGTGGACGTGGCCTTCGAGCGAGGCAAGGCCCTCTTGGCCGCCGGCAAGCCCGACCAGGCCCTGGAGTCCTTTGACGAGGCCCTGAAGCTTTCGCCCAAAAGCCCGCGCACCCTGCTGGCCATCGGCGAGGCCCTTGAGGCCCTGCAAAAGGACGAGGAAGCCCTTTCGCGCTACAAGGAGGCCGCCAACCTGGCCGAGCGCTTCGTCAAGGCTCACGATCGCCTGGCCACGCTCTACCAAAAAATGGGCGACGCGGAAGAGGCCACCAAGCACCTGCGGCGCGCCGCCAAGATCAGTCCGCGCAACGCCAGGCGTCAGCTCAACCTGGGCAAGGCGCTCATCGAACAGGGCATGCTGGAAGAAGGCATGGCCGCCCTGACCAACGCTCAAAACGCGGCCAAAAAAGACCCCGACCTGTTCTCGGAAGTGGGTGAGGTGCTCCTGAGCGCCGGACTCAACGAGCAGGCGGCCGAGGCCTTCAGCGAGGCCGTGAGCATCGACCCCAACATGGTTCACCTCTACAACCGCCTGGGCATCGCCTACCGCCGTCAAAAACGCTACGACGACGCCCTGCGCGTCTACGGTCAGGCCATGTCGGTGGCCCCCGATGACGAAAACCTGCTCTACAACATGGCCCTGGCCCTGATCGAATCCAAGCGGGCCAAAGAGGCCAGGGTCTGCCTGCAAAAGGCCTTGCAACTGCGCGAGGACTTCAAGGAGGCCCGGGTCCTGTTGGCCAAGCTGCCCGCCTGAGCGCCCCTCGGCCGCGCCGGCGCTCAGCCGTCGGCGCGACGCACCAGAATCTTGTCGGCCTCGCCGCAGCCCAGGGCCAGGCGCGTGCCGCGCACCGCCACCACCATCGGCCCGTGACCGGCCGAAAGCACGTCCATCTCCACGCCCTTGCTGATGCCCATGGCCATCAGCCGGGCGGCGGCCTGTTCACCGCGAGGCAGTTGCTCCACCCGCACCCGCTCACCGGTGCTGGCCTCGGTCAGACGCTTGGCGCCGGGGTGGCGCGCCAGGCACTTTTTGCACAGGCCGTAGATCTGCATGCGATGGCGCAGATGGTGAAAACCATGCTGACGGGCCACTTCCTCTTGCAGGCGCTCCAACTCGGGGCTGCAAAACTCCTCAATGGCCCCGCAGGCGGTGCAGATCATGTGATCGTGGTGTTCGCCCAGGTGCTGATGCTCGTAGCGGGCGGCCGCGCCCTCGAACTCGCGCTTGGTGGCCATGCCCAGCCGCGTCAGCAGCTCCAGGTTTTCGACGACGAAGTCCAGGTCCATGTTCAAGCCGCGACGGCGCATCAGCTTTTGCCAGCCATCGGCGGTGTGATGTTCTTCGTGGCCCAGAAAGGCGTCGACAAAGGCCACCCGTTCGCCGGCCCGCCCCAGGCCCAATTGCCCAAGCAGGCTGACAAACTGTCGTTTTTCATCGTCGTGCGGCGGCGTCTGCATGGCTAGCCCCTGTCAGTGGCCACATCTTCAAGTTGGCCACGGCGAAATTCTTCAGCTCAAGATAACAACAATTCGCCTCTGGTCAAGAACCGAAGCGCATTTTGGCCACATCCGGCCGGCTGGCGATCCGCGTTCCCAAAACGGCCTTTTGACCGTTTCGCCAATGACGCTATATAATTGATGCAATATGGCCCGGGCCAATGGTTGACCAGGGCGTTGGCAAGGAGCGTTCACACCATGACAAAACGCGTTTCCCGCCGCGATTTCCTGAAATCGGGCCTGGCGGCGGCCACGGTGGCCGCCAGCGGCGCGGCCCTGCCCAGGCTGGCCATGGCCGCCACGGACGATGAACTGTGCACGGTCCTGGACGTGGGCAAGTGCATCGGCTGCGAGGCCTGCGTGGAGGCCTGTCGCGAGGCCTGGCAATCATCGACGCCCGACCCGGTCAGCCCCATCCCCCAGCCCTTTCCCGCGCGGGTGCCCATCGAGGACTGGTCCAAGCGCAAGGACGTGCAAGACCGCCTGACGCCTTACAATTTCCTCTACGTGGAAATGCTGGCCGTGTCACACAAGGGCCAGGAGGTGGAGATCAACATCCCCCGGCGCTGCATGCACTGCCGCAACGCGCCCTGCGCCAATCTGTGCCCCTTTGGCGCGGCGCGCGTCGAGGGCAATGGCGTGGTGCATATCGATGGCGACCTGTGCCTGGGCGGGGCCAAGTGCAAAAACGTCTGCCCATGGAAGATACCCCAACGCCAATCGGGCGTGGGGCTTTATCTGCATCTGCTGCCCGAGTACGCCGGCAACGGGGCGATGTTCAAGTGCCACCGTTGCCTGCCCCTGGTCCGCCAGGGCCAGACGCCCCGCTGCATCGAGGTCTGTCCCGAGAAAGTCCAAGCCATCGGCCCGCGCCAGGAGATGGTCGCCGCGGCTGCCGAAATGGCCCGAGCCTACGCCCAGGCCGACGGCCGAGCGGCCGATCTTTGGCCCGAATACGTCTATGGTCTGGAAGAAAACGGCGGAACGAACACCATTTACGTGGCGCCCGTCCCCTTCGCGGCCATCAACCAGGCCATGATCGCCCAGCACAAGGAGCAGGCCAGGGAAGATATCGACGCGGCGTTGAGCGCCGGCGGCGGCCGTGGTCTGGGACCGGGGCGCGGCGACGGCGCCGGCCCGGAGCTTGCGCGCTTTGGCCGGCCGTCCATGGGCCCCCAGCCCGACGCCATGCAAAGCGCCAAAAACCTCACCTGGGCTTTGGCCATCGCGCCCGTGGCCGGCCTGGCCGCCGGTCTGGGCAAATTCCTGTCGTCGACCAAGGATAAGGGCCTGGGCGAGGCCGGAGGCAAAAAATGAAACCGCGCGCGCAGGCCCCCGGCGGGGCGTTGATCAAGGTGCTCTATGGCCTGGCCGTGCTGGCGGCCGCCTTTTCGGGCCTGGGCCAGATGCCCCTGACCAAACGTTACTATATCGCCGATCTGCCGGGCATGGCCTGGTCGGCCGATTTTTATCGGCTTAGCGAGCTGCACTATGTCGCGGTGGCGCTGCTGGCGGCGCTGTTTGGCTGGCGTCTGGGCCTGAAGCTGCGCGCCAACCCCGAAGGCTGGAGTTGGGGTCCGCGCACATGGTGGGGCTGGACGTTGCTGGCGCTATTGGCGCTCACGGGCGCGGTCAAGGTGGCGGCCAACGCCGGAGTTTTGTTCGCGCCGTGGCTGTTGGTGGCGGTCAACTTCACGCACCTGTTCTGCGGCATGGCCTTCGCGTTCACCGCGCTGGGGGCGCTGTTTCGGCCCAAACCAAAGTCGGACAAACTATTGCTGCCGTGAGGCTGGAAAAAAACCGCGCCACGCGCTGACGAGGCCGGCCAAGGCGGCGAATTTGCGCCCCAAGGCGCTCGGGCGCTAAATTAGTTCCGAAAGTAACGAGCGGCTTGACAGGGCTTGGCGTTCCTGATATTCAAGGTCCGTTAGATACATTTGCAGACGCACGCGCGCGGCCGTCCGTCGCGCGTGTCTGATATTTTTTTCGATCCAGCCAAGGAGTTAAAGGAACATGACCGCTACGCCGTTCCTGGAAGTCGCTGAAGCCATTGCCGCGATGGGCGGCGAGACCCTGACCCAATGCATGCAGTGCGGCTTGTGCTCGGGCCTGTGCCCGTGGCCGGCCGTTGGTTCCGAATTCCGCACCCGCAAGCTCATCCGCATGGCTCAGATGGGTCTGGAGGGCTTCGAGTCCGACGATATCCTCTACGCCTGCACCACCTGTAAACTGTGCGTGGAAAACTGTCCCCGGCAGGTTGGCATCATCGACACAGTGCGGGCAATGCGGGCCATGATCGCCGAGTCCGGCGCGGCCCCCAGCAGCCTGCGCACGATCATGGGCTCGATCCACTCCCAGGGCAACCCCTGGTCGGGCCAACGCGACGCCCGCGAAAAGTGGACCGAAGGCCTCAACGTGCCGCGCTTCGACGAAAACACCGAGTACTTCCTCAGCGTCTGCTGCACCAGCGCCTACGACCCCCGCGCCATCCAGATCGCCCGGGCCCTGGTCAAGGTGCTCGACGCCGCCGGCGTCAGCTACGGCATCATCGGCAACGAGGAAAGCTGCTGTGGCGAGGCCCTGCGCAAGATGGGCGACGAAGAGCAGTTCACTTCCCTGGTCGAGAAAAACATCAATTTGTTCAACGACAAGGGCGTCAAGAAGATCATCACCACCAGCCCTCACTGCAACATGACCTTCACCCAGGAATACCCCGAGTTCGGCGGCGAGTTCGAGGTCGTCCACTACACCGAGTTGCTCAAGCAACTGGTCGACGAGGGCAAGCTGAAGATCGATCCCAAGATGGCCAAGAAGATCATCTACCACGATCCCTGCTACCTGGGCCGTCACTGCAAGGTCTACGAGCAGCCCCGCGACCTGCTCAAGGCCGCCGGCGCCGACTTGATGGAGTTCAATCGCAACAAGGGCCTGGCCATCTGCTGTGGCGGCGGCGGCGGTCGCCTGTGGATGGAAGCCGACGCCGAGCAGCGCTTCAGCACCCACAAGGTCCGCGAGGCCGTGGCCAAGGGCGCCGAGGTCGTGGCCATGGCCTGCCCCTACTGCATCAACATGTTTGTCGACTCCACCAAGACCGAAAACGTCGACGACAAACTCCAGGTCATGGATATCGCCGAAGTTCTGGCCGCCTGCCTCTAAGCGGCGACAAAGCTTTTCGTCACAAGCCCCCGGGCCGGACGGCCCGGGGGCTTTTTTCATGCGCCCGGCCGAACGAATATTTCCCAATTCACAGGCAAAACCTTGTTATTGATTTGCCTCGCGAAGATTGCTTGTTATATTTTTTAGGCAAACAAGCCCGCGCCGACCTATTTTTGACACAGTTGAGGATGAACTTCATGAAAGTGGTCACGCCCGATCATCTGTTTTCCCTTTCGCCGGCGCACATTGTCTTGCACGTGCTGGTAGTGGCCGCCACGATCAGCGTGATCGGCGCGTTCATCCTGCGTTTCGCGCTGCGCAAGGGGGCCAAGGTCCAGATGGGCTACGGCCGGGCGTATCTACTCAACTTCCTGCTGTCGTTGATTATCCTCCTCTGCGAGGTCATGTTCGTCTATCGGGTGGTGCATCACACCATCCTCACGCCCAGCGATTTCATCGGGCCTGGCAACTGGTTCGCGATCCTGCTGGCCATCGGCTTTTCGCTGGTGGTCGCCACGATATTTCTCGGTTTCATGGTCAAGCGCCCCGACGGACGACGCATCGGCACCACCGCCAGCCTGGCCGTGGCCCTGATCTACGCCTGCATCTACGTGCCCATCGGCCTTGGTTATCGCGCCCTCTATTTCTGGGTGTTGCAGCAGCAGGGGGCTTTGGGCGGCTGAGCGGTCAAGGCGTCAACAATACATGGAGATAGCGTTGCCCACCGGTTTGGACAAAACGCTGGATTTTGAGCAAGGGCCCATCCGCCCGCCATCGGAGGCCCGCAGCCTGTTGCTGCGCTTTTCGCGCAACTGCCCGTGGAACAAGTGCAAATTCTGCCCGGTTTACAAGGGCAGCCGCTTCAGCCGGCGCGGCCTGGACGAGATCAAGGCCGACATCGACGCCGCCGCCGAGATGGCCCGCCAGATCGACCAGCTATCGTGGCGCATGGGCCACGGCGGCCGCATGACCGATGAGGTCGTCAACGCCGTCTTTGGCGACCCCGGCATTGGCGACGCCTTCCGCAACGTGGCGGCCTGGCTTTATTACGGCACGGGCAACGTTTTTTTGCAGGACGCCAACAACCTGATCATCGAGCCGGAAACCCTGGCTCAGGCCTTGCGCTATCTGCGCCAGCGCCTGCCCCAGGTCAAACGGGTGACCACCTACGCCCGCAGCTCCAGCGCCGCCCGCCGTAGCGTCGAGGAGCTGCGCATGCTCAACGACGCCGGCCTGGACCGCATCCACGTCGGCATGGAGAGCGGCTGCGACCAGGTGCTGGCCTTCATGAAAAAAGGCGTCAGCCAGGCCCAGCAGATTCAGGCCGGCCGCAACATCAAACAGGCCGGCATCGAGCTCAGCGAATACGTCATGCCCGGCCTGGGCGGCAAAAAGTGGACAACCCAACACGCCATCGACACCGCCCACGCCCTCAACCAGATCAACCCCGACTTCATCCGCCTGCGCAGCCTGCGCGTGCCCGGCCGGGTGGAGCTGCACGACGACCTGGCCCAAGGGCGCTTCGAGAAGCTTTCCGAAGACGAAATGGCCGCCGAGATACGCCTGTTCATCTCGGAACTGGACGGCATCGACTCCACCGTCACCAGCGATCACATCATGAACCTCATCGAGACCGTCAGCGGACGCCTGCCCCAGGACAAGGGCCTGATGCTGGCCAAGCTCGACGATTACCTGGCCTTGCCGCCGCGCCAACGCCTGATCTATCGCCTGTGCCGCCGCATGGGCCGCTGCCGCGAGCCCGAGGACATCGACCGCCTGGGCCTGCGGCCCCAGTTGGAGGCGATTCTGGCCGATGTGGAGCAGCGTGGCGACCCTGATCAAATACTTTCGGACATGGCCGACGGCTTCATCTAGCGGGTTGGCGAAAAAGTTCGTTTCGGCTTTTTGGGGCTGGACAGTCCCGACCCGCCGCACGGGCTGACGTTCAGCGGCTAGCTCAAGCGCTACGCCACAACAGCGCCGCCGAAACCATCAGCAGCGCGTCGGCGGCCAGGCGATAGACGCCAGCGCCGATGCGCCGCGCCAAGGCAAAACCCACGACCATGCCCAGCACCACCGCCGGCGAAAAAGCCAGCGATCGGCCCAGCACGGGCCAAGTCATCAGGCCCGACCAAAAGTACATGGCCATCACCACCACGTCGGTCAGGGCGAAATAGGCGGCCAAAACGCCCTTGGTCTCCTGGGGATCTTTGGTGGCGGCCATGGCGTAGATCACCGCCGGCGGCCCGCCGGTGGTGTAGGCCCCGCCAAACCAACCGCTGACCACGCCCATCACCACGCCCATGGCCGGCGTGGCCGCCCAGCGGCTGGCCCAGCGCCGGCCTATCTCCAGACGACCGTTGATCACCGCCGCGACAATGAAAACCGCCAGCGCCGTTTTCATGAACGAGGCCGAGAAATGCTGCAACGAGAGCATGCCCAAGGGCATGGCCACCAGGGCCCCGAACATCAGCGGCACGATCGAGCGCCAATTGAAATCGTGGCGATAGCGCCAGGTGTTGTAGACCACCAGCAGCATCGAGACCGGAAACTGCAGGGCCACGGCCTCTTGGATGGGCATCGCAAGCGCCAGCAGCGGCACCGAGATCAGGCCAAAGCCAAAGCCGGCCAAGCTGAAGATCAAGGCGCTGAGGGCCAGAATGGCGGCGATTTGCAGTTCCATGGTCATTGCCCTTGCCCGCCCATGAGAGGTTGAGCGCCGATTATAACCCGCGATGCGGCAAAAATAATCATATGCCCATATAATCACATGCGATAATCAACAGCGCGACCGGCCGCGCCAGCCGGCCCGATCCATAAAACACACCGCGCGCCCGCCATGATCGGAGATGACGCCATGGCCAAAATCACCCGCCTGCTATTGTTCGCCGCCGTGGCCCTGGCTTTTTGGGGCGGCGCGGCCCCGGCCGCCGATCTGGACATCTGGCCCGACGGCCGGGCGACCATCGACGGCCAGAGCTTTCGTTGCGCCCTGGGCCGGGCGGGCGTGAGCGCCGCCAAGCGCGAGGGCGACGGGGCCACGCCCGTGGGCCAATTCCCGCCGCGCATGGTGCTTTTTCGGCCGGACATCTTCGCCGCGTCGCCGCCCACCAAACTGCCCGTCCAGCCACTCGCCGTTGACGATGGCTGGTGCGACGACCCGGCCCTGGCCCAATACAACCGCATGGTCAAACTGCCCTTCGCCGGCAGCCACGAGATATTGTGGCGCGCGGACGACCGGCGTTACGACCTGATCGTGCCCTTGGGCTACAACGACGACCCGCCGCGGCCGGGCCTGGGCAGCGCCATTTTCCTGCACGTGGCCAAGGATGATTACGAGCCCACCTCCGGCTGCGTGGGTTTCGCCAAGGGCGACCTGCTGGCCATCGTCGGCCGGCTGGGCCCCGACTCGCTGGTGCGCATTCACGCCACCCCGGCCCGCTGAATGGCGGTTTGACGGCCACGTCCCAAGCCTGTATAGTGCGTGGTTGATTTGCCAACGTAGCGCGGGAGGAATGCAACATGCGCGTGCTTTCGGGCGTCCAGCCGTCGGGCACGCTTCACATCGGCAATTATTTCGCCATGATGAAGCGCATGATCCAATACCAGAACGAGCATACGCTGTTCTGCTTCATCGTCAACTACCACGCCCTGACCACTGTCGGCGAGCCGGACAAGCTTCGCCAAGGCGCGCTCAACG
The DNA here is from genome assembly GCF_000143965.1 of Desulfarculus baarsii DSM 2075. Classification (GTDB taxonomy): domain Bacteria; phylum Desulfobacterota; class Desulfarculia; order Desulfarculales; family Desulfarculaceae; genus Desulfarculus; species Desulfarculus baarsii. The sequence goes on from NC_014365.1 coordinate 2,248,138, forward strand.
CGGCCATGGACTTCCTGGCCCTGGGCCTGGACCCGGCCAAGTGCTATTTCTGGATGCAATCGGACATCCCCGAGGTCTGCGAGTTGACGTGGATTTTGTTCCAGCAGACGCCGGTGGGCCTGCTGGAGCGAGCGCATTCCTACAAAGACAAGCTGGCCAAGGGCTTTTCGCCCCAGGCCGGGCTGTTCAACTACCCCGTGCTGATGGCCGCCGACATCCTCATGTTCCAGTCCGAGGCCGTGCCCGTGGGCAAAGACCAAAAACAACATATTGAAATAACACGTGATATCGCCATCAAGTTCAACAACCAATACGGCGAAGTCTTCACCCTGCCCGAACCCTGGATCGACGACGACACCGCCACCGTGCCCGGTATCGACGGCCAGAAAATGTCCAAGAGCTACGACAACACCCTGGAGATTTTCCTGCCCGAGAAGCAACTGCGCAAAAAGATCATGAGCATCGTCACCGACTCCACGCCGGTCGAAGCGCCCAAAGACCCTGAAAAGTGCAACGTCTACAAGCTGATATCGCTTTTCATGACCGCCGCCGAGCGCGAGGAACTGGCCCAGCGTTACCGCGCCGGCGGCTTGGGCTATGGCCAGGTCAAAAAAGAGCTGTTCGAGCGCATGTGGGCCTATTTCGCGCCCTACCGCGACAAGCGGGCCGCCTTGGCCGCCGACCCCGAAGAGGTGCGACGGATCATGGCTCAAGGGGCGCAAAAAGCCCGCGCCCTGGCCATGGAGACCATCGACAAAGTCCGCCGGGCCGTGGGCCTCAACTACTAGGCGTCAGCGTCAAAATCAACGGGCCGCGCCCCCTTGGTTGGAGCGCGGCCCGCTTGTGTTTGCGCGGATGGCGCGCCTTTAGTCTTCCTTGGCCAGATCCAGCGCGCAGGCCAGGCCCTGGCGCATGGCCACGCCGATGCATTTGCCGCAGGAGACACAGGTGGGGCTCTCTTCGGAACCCTGGGCCCAGCGTCGCGGCAGATCGGGCTGGCGCACCAGCGGCCGGCAGATGGCCACGGCGTCGATGGCGTCGAGGGCCTGCTCGATGCGAGGCCGCGTACGCCAACCACCCACCGAGATCACCGGACATTTGACCGCCGCCTTGATGGCCTTGGCCTCGGCCAGGAAGTAACCTTCCTGCTCGGGGCCCTTGACCAGGCGCGAGGGCGAGTTCTTGCCGGCGGCGATCACCCCGCCGCTGGCCTCGATGGCGTCGACGCCCATTGCGTCCAGCCGGCGGGCCACGTGCAGGGCGTCCTCCAGGACCAGGCCGCCTTCCATGGCGTCGTGGGAGCTGAGCTTGATGAACACGGGGTAATCCGGGCCCACGGCCTGGCGCGCGGCCTGATAGGCCTCCAGGCAGAATCGGGCCCGGCCGTCGATGTCGCCACCGTATTCATCGTCTCGTAGGTTGGTGTTGGGCGAGAGGAACTGGTTGATCAGATAGCCGTGGGCGCCGTGGAGTTGCACGCCGTCGAAGCCGGCGGCCTTGGCCCGGGCCGCGGCCCGGCCGAAACAGTCGATGACGTCGGCGATCTGGTCTTTGCTCATGGCCGCGATGGGCGCGCCAAAGGCCGGGTGGACAATGGCCGATGGGCCGATAAGCTGGTGGCCGGCGTGCCACTCGGGTTTGCTCTGGCCGCCGGCGTGGACGATCTGCAGGGCCACCTTGCCGCCGCAACGATGCACGGCGTCGCTGACCCGAGCCAGGGGGCCGACCTGGGCGTCGATGTAAACGCCGGTTTGGTTGGGCAGGCCCAGGCCGTCGGAGCGCACGTAGGCGTAGCCGGTGATGATCAGGCCGACGCCGCCCTCGGCCAGATCGCCCAGCAGGTTGGCCAGTTCGATTTTCGGCGTGCCATCGGGCTCGGCCAGGCCTTCGTAAGTGGCGCTGCGCACCAGGCGATTTTGCAGAGCAAGGCCCCCCAATCGCCACGGGGTGAAGATGTCGCCCATTTTTTTCTCCTGTAGGCGGATGCGAAAAAAGATGCGACTAAGGTAAGCACTCCCACCTGTCGGGGCAAGGCCGGCGCGGCGCTCAATCGCCGGCGGTCTCCTCGGCCAACCGCTCCAAGTCGGCCCAGGCGTCGTAGGCCGCCTCCAGTTGGGCCTCCAACTCCGCCAACTCGGCGGCAAGCCCGACGGCCTCCTTGGCCGCGCTGGCGTAGAACTCCGGGTCGGAGAGCCGCGCTTGTATCGCCGCCTGACGACGTTCGAGCTCCTCGATGCGCGCGGGCAGGGCCTCCAGCTCTTGACGCTGCTTGAAGCTCAGCCTGCGCGGCTGTTCGGCCCTGGGACGCTGGCGCTTGGCTTTTGGCTCTTTGGGCGCGGCCGCCGGCTCGGACTCCACCGGCCGCTGGGCCAGCCAGTCGTCATAGCCGCCCACGTATTCGCGGGCCACGCCGTCGCCCTCCAAGGCCAGGATGCACGAGACGGTGTTGTTGATGAACTGACGATCGTGGCTGACCAGAAGCACCGTGCCCGCGAACTCCACCAGCAGGTGCTCCAGCAGTTCCAAAGTGTCGCCGTCCAGGTCGTTGGTGGGCTCGTCGAGCACCAGCAGGTTGGCCGGGCGGGCAAAGAGCTTGGCCAGCAGCAGCCGGTTGCGCTCGCCGCCCGAGAGCACGCGGGCCGGGCTGTGGGCGCGGTCGGGGGTAAAGAGAAAGTCTTGCAGATAGCTGATGACATGGCGCTGGTTGCCGTTGATGATCAGGCTGTCGTGACCCTCGACCAGGTTGTCGCGCACGCTCTTGTCGCCGTCGATTTCTTGGCGCATCTGGTCGAAGTAGGCCGGCTCCAGGTTGGCCCCCAGGATGATCTGGCCGCTTTGCGGCGCTAGTTGGCCCAGGATGAGGCGCAGCAAGGTCGTCTTGCCCGAGCCGTTGGGCCCGATGACGCCCACCTTGTCGCCGCGCATGATCAGGGCGTTGCAGCCCTTGATCAGCGGCCGTTCGCCATAGCCGAAGCTCACATCTTTCAGTTCGGCCACGACTTTGCCCGACAGCCCGGCCTCCTGGGCGCGCAGCCTGGCCGAGCCCAGGGCCTCGCGCCGCTGGGCCCGCTCGGCGCGCATGGCCATCAGCCTTCGCACACGGCCTTCGTCGCGGGTGCGCCGGGCCTTGACGCCTCGACGCAGCCATTGTTCTTCCTGGGCCATTTTCTTGTCGAAGCGGGCCTGACGTTCGCTTTCGTTTTGCAGGGCGTCCTCGCGCCGTTGCACGAACTCGTCGTAGGAGCAGTTCCAGTCCAGCAGCCGGCCGCGATCCAATTCCACCGTTCTGGTGGCCAGGTTGCGGGCAAAGGCGCGGTCGTGGGAGACAAAGACCATGGCCCCGTCGCGCCCGGCCAGAAAGTTCTCCAGCCAGACGATGGAGTCGATGTCGAGGTGGTTGGTGGGTTCGTCCAGCAGCAGCAATTCCGGTTGAGCGGCCAGGGCCCGGGCCAGCAGCGCCCGCCGCTTGAGCCCGCCCGAAAGCGACTCCATGGCCGCCTCGCCGTCCAGGCCCAGGCGATCCAGCACCGCGGCCAGCTGATGATCCAGCCGCCAAAGCTCCTGATCGTCGTGGCCGGCCGAGGCGGCGCGGCCTCGGCGCAGATCGGCCAGGACGCGGCCGGGTTCGCCCAGGCCAGCGGCCACCACCTCGTAAACCGAACCTTGCAGACCCATGGGCACGTTTTGGGGCAGATAGGCGCAACGCAGCCCCACCTCCCGGCTGACCTCGCCGTGCTCGGGCGCAAGCTGTCCGGCCAGGATTTTCAGCAGGCTCGACTTGCCCGCGCCATTGCGGCCCACCAGGCAGACCCGCTCGCCGGGCCGCACCAAAAAGCTGATTTGGTCCAGCAGCTTGGGCCCGCCAAAGGCCAGCCCCACGTTGAACAGGTTAATCAGGGCCAAATTGAGCGCCTCCGCCGCGCAAGATCACCGGCGGCCACGCCGGGCGACGGGGCAATCATACCGTCAATGGCTGGATCGTTCATGGACAAAGGAATAGTCGGGCGACGAACAGCCGCAGCCGGCGCACTGGTTCATTCGTCGATAAAATAGTCCATGTCGACTTTTTTCAGCTCGATGCTCTGTACTACCGCCACACCGACATTGTGCTCGACCATAAGCCCGGCCAGTCGCTCGCCATCGACTAGAATTATTTTGCTGTCGATTGCTCCCGCAAAATCGTAAGCATCTTTGGTGAAGCAAGAAGTGGTAATATACACGCCCTTCTTGGCGCGCTTGCCTTGAAGGGCGCCGGCAAACTTCTGAATTTCCGGCCTGCCTACAGCATGTTCCCATCTTTTGGCCTGTACATAAATCACATCAAGGCCAAGTCTGTCTTCGTTGATGACCCCGTCGATTCCTTCGTCACTGCCCTTGCCCGTAAGCATGCCAGATTCTTGACGCGAGCCGCCATAGCCCATTGCCAGCAAGAGGTCGACCACCAATTTTTCAAAAAAACGTGGCGAACAAGCCTTTATGTTGCTCATGAGTTCCTGCTTCAGCTTGAGCATGATGGTATCAACGCCAAGCCCGATATGCTCCTCGGCAGTCCTGTCCGGGGAATTGCCATCGCCGCAATCTGTGTCTTGCGCGGCGATTGAGGCGCTGACACCCTTACCAACTCTGAACGTAACAAAAGACGGGAATTTTAGCAGATAATTTATGCCAATCTTGTCAAGGCTTTTATCGGCAGCCACGGCCTTTCCGGTCTTGGAGATTTTATAAAAACCGCGGCCAGCCGCATCAATAAGGCCGGCTTGCTTCATGTATGATTTGGCCCAGCCTATCCTGTTGATAAATACTCTTTGCTTGCCGCTGGGCAAAAGCTCGGCTTTTTCCTCATCTGTCATGGTGAACTGGCTTTCCAATGCTTCATAAATATCTTGATTAGAGTGCACCATTTCGTCTGCCAGATATCGCAACAGAGGCAGCATGATGCTTTGGAAATCAGGTATGGGCATTTTATTTCGCCTTTTTTCGTACGCTGCGAGCGCATAAATATCATTATTGACTCGGACTATAGCAGAAATTACGCACAATTGCCCACCTGTCGAACCAACAAGCCCGAGTCGATCGCCAAAACCGGCTCCCTTTGGCGGCAATATGCTTGACAGCCCTGAGGTCATGGGCTCACCCTGTCGGCATCAGCGACGCGGCGCGCCAGGTGAAACCCGCGCACAGCCGGCCGCGCATCGACCACCCTATCCCCGGAGCGACAACATGAAGATGGGCAAAATTTCCCTTGTGGCCCTGGTCCTCTGCCAGATCATCGCCTGCGGCGCGGTCGGCCGCGCGGCGGCCTGCACCGGCGTCTCCCTCCAGGCGGCCGACGGCGCGGTGGTCTATGGCCGCACCATGGAGTGGGGCAACTACGACCTGGGCAGCCGGGTCAACATCGTCCCGCGTGGCGTGGAGCTGATCGGCGCCACGCCCGATGGCAAGCCCGGCCACAAGTGGTCGACCAAGCTGGGCGTGGTCGGCGTGGACTGCCTGGGCAAGGACTTGTTGCTCGACGGCATGAACGAAGCCGGCCTGACGGTCGGCGCGTTCTATCACCCCGGTTTCGCCGAGTACGGCCCCTACGGCCCGGCCGACGCCGCCAAAACCATCAGTCCCAGCGACGTAACCACCTTCATCCTCAGCCAGTTCGCCACCATCGAGCAAACGCGCCAGGGCATGGCCAAGGTGCTGGTCGCGCCGGTGGTCGAGCCGACCCTGGGCTTCCCCTTCCCCGTGCATTTTTTGGTGACCGAGCCCAGCGGCAAGGCCATCGTCATCGAGTTCCTGAAAGGCAAGATGGTCATCTTCGACAACCCCCTGGGCGTGATCACCAACGCGCCCAGCTTTGATTGGCACCTGACCAATCTGCGCAACTACATCAACCTTTCGCCGACTTCGCTGGCCAACAAAAAAATTCGCGGCCTGGAGCTGACCCCCGTGGGCGTGGGCAGCGGCATGATCGGCCTGCCCGGCGACTTCACGCCGCCCTCGCGCTTCGTGCGCGCGGTGACCTTCACCCAGACCGCCCGCCCCACCGCCGACGGGCCAGAGACCATCTACGAATTCTTCCGCATCATGGATAACTTCAACCTGCCCATGCACGCCGGCGAAGGCCCGAAGGACGCCGCCCAAAGCACGCGCGGCATGCGCAGCTCCACCCTGTGGACCACCGCCTACGACACCAAAAACAAGGTGCTCTACTATCACACCCAGCACAACCGCCGCGTGCGCAAGGTCGAGGTGGGAGCCATCGATTTCGGCGCGCTCAAGGGCGGCCCGCGGCACATCCCCCTCGACAAGGTCAAGGCCCAGGACATCGAGGACGTGACGCCAAAGTTTTAGTTAATCGTTTTGCCCGACGGCGCGCCGCTGGCCCGGGGGCCAGCGGCGCGGCCACGGCTTGACAAAACGCCGCGTTTTTTGTAAATAATCACCAAACTCAATCGGGCGGCTGTTGGGCGGCCCCCAGGCCTCAATAGGGAAGCCGGTGCGATTCCGGCGCGGACCCGCCGCTGTGACCGGGGACGAAACCCGCGAAAAGCCACTGCCCCACCGGGGTGGGAAGGCGCGGGGACTAGGACGATCCGGAAGCCAGAAGACCTGCCCAACAACCGGCGACCGGGGAGATGGCAAATCCTCGCGACGCATCGCGTCGGGGGATTTTTGTCTTTTTTGGCCTGGCGCGGTTCTCGGTAAACCATGTTTCCATCCAAACGGGAATGAGGAGGAAGATCATGGCTAGCCAAGTGGAACTGGCCGTCCAAGGCAAGATCACCCCGGCCATCGCGCGCATCGCCGCGCATGAAGGACTCGACCCCGAACAAGTGCGCCAAGGCTTCGCCAACGGCCGCATCGTCGCGCCCATCGGCTCCAACCACGCCCACGACGCCGTGGGCATCGGCCAGGGCCTGCGCACCAAGGTCAACGCCTCCATCGGCACATCCACCGACATCATCGACATCGACGCCGAGGTCAAGAAGGCCCAGGCCGCCCAGGCCGCCGGCGCCGACACCCTCATGGAACTGAGCGTGGGCGGCGATCTGGACAAGGTGCGGCGCGAGGTGCTGGCGGCGGTGAGCCTGCCCGTGGGCAATGTGCCATTATATCAAGCCTTTGCCGAGGCACAGCGCAAATACGGCGACCCCAACAAGCTCGACGAGGAAATGCTCTTCGAGCTGATCGAACGCCAATGCGCCGACGGCATCGCCTTCATGGCCGTGCACTGCGGCATCAATCTCTACACCATCGAGCGCCTGGAGCGGCAAAATTATCGCTACGGCGGCCTGGTCAGCAAGGGCGGGGCCTACATGGTGGCCTGGATGAAGGCCAACAACCGCGAAAACCCGCTCTACGCCAGGTTCGACCGCGTGGTCGAAATCCTCAAGAAATACGACGTGGTGCTCTCGCTGGGCAACGGCCTGCGGGCCGGGGCCATCCACGACTCCTTTGACCGGGCCATGGTCCAGGAGCTTTTGATCAACTGCGAACTGGCCCAGCTAGGCCGCGAGATGGGCTGCCAGATGCTGGTCGAAGGCCCCGGCCACGTGCCCCTGGATGAGATCGAGGCCAACATCATCTTGCAAAAACGCATGAGCGACCACGCGCCCTATTACATGCTGGGGCCCATCCCCTGCGACGTGGGCGCGGGCCTCGATCACATCACCGCGGCCATCGGCGCGGCCCAGAGCGCCCGCTTCGGGGCCGATCTGATCTGCTACATCACCCCGGCCGAGCACCTGGCCCTGCCCAACGAGCGCGACGTCATCGAGGGCGTCAAGGCCGCCCGCCTGGCCGCCTACATCGGCGACACGGCCAAGTATCCCCAAAAGGGCCGCCAGCGTGACATGGCCATGAGCAAGGCCCGCCGCGACTCCGATTGGCAAAAGCAATACGATCTGGCGCTATTCGGCGACGAGGCCATGGCCATCCGCGCCGAGCGCTGCCCGGCCGACGAGAAAGTCTGCACCATGTGCGGTGAATTCTGCGCCAATCGCGGCGGCATGAAGGTCTTTGGGCATTTGCTGGAAGGGGCCTGCAAGGCCTGAGGCGACACGGCCCACCCGGTGCGTGTTTGGCCGCTTGGCGCCATTCGCGCATCGGCCTGGGCCGGGCTTGGGTTAGAAGGGTTTCAGCTCCAGGCGCAGCTTGACCGGTTGGCCCACCACCAGGGTCACGGGCACGGTCAGGTCTTGATAACCAACGGCGCGCAAGATGATGGTGGCCGGTCCCACGGGCAGGTTGAACAGGGCCAGGGGCGTGTCGCCCATGGGCTTGCCGTTGAGGAAAAGCTGCGCCGCGGGCTTGGCGTCGACCTGCAACGAAGCGCCCAGAATGTCCATGGTGTTGAGCTTGGTGAGGGTGCGGCCGCGCACCTCGACGGTCTTGCGCGTGGCGCCGCCGTAGGCCCGCACCTCCACCACGCGGCGGCCCACCGGCACGTCGTGCAGTAAAAGCGGCGTGGAGCCCACGGGCCGGCCGTCCAGAAACACGCTGGCCTCCACCCGGCAATCAACCTCCAGGCTGCCCAGATTGACGGCGCGGGCCATCTCGCGGGCCTGGGCCAGGTAGTCGGCGATGACCTTGTCGTTGGGATAGACCGCGGCGACTTTCTCGAAGTTTTCCACGGCGCGCTGATACTTGCCTTCGTTGAAAAAGCGCACGCCCTCCACCAGCAGCTCTTGGGGCCCCACGCCGCGCACGGCCGGCGCGGCCGGACGAGCGGTCGGCGTGGCGCTGGGGGTCGCGACGGCCACCGGCGAGATGGATTGGCCCGGGCTCGAGCCACGGACCTTGGCCGCCGTGCGGGCCAGGGCGGCTTCCAGGGCGGCGGCCTCGTCGGCCGCGGCCCGTTCCTGGGCCTGGGCCTGGCGACGCTGGTCGGCGAGTTGGGCCAGTTCGCGGCGGCGGAAGTCGATGGAGCGTTGGGTCTGGTCGGAGCCGGCCAAGGTGGCGTCCAGGGCCCGCGACTGGTTCAGCAAGTCCTGGGCCAGATCCAGATCGTCCTTGCCCAGGGCCACGGCGGCCTGGTCGAGCAGTTGCTGGGCCTGGGCCAGGCTCTGCCGCTTGCGTTCCTGTTCGGCCTTGGCCTGTTGCTCGCGTTGACGGCGCTCTTGCTCCAGGCGCTCTTGTTCCTGGCGCTGGGCCTGCTGGGCGCGCAACTCTTCCTGCCGGCGACGCTCCTGTTCGGCTCGCGCCTCCTCGGCCCGACGTTGGGCTTCCAGCGCGGCCGCGTCGGGGGTAGCGGAGGCGGCGGCCGCCACGGCGTGGCCGTTCTGGCCATCGCGCAACGCGCCCTCATCGCCGCTGTCGGCCATGGCCAAAAGGGCTCCCGACGCTTGCTCGCCGGCCTCGGAGCGACCGTTTTTCAGTCGATCGAGCTGGATGCGCCGGGCCTTGATCTCGCGCAGGCCCTCCTTGGCCTCGGAGGTGTAGAGTCCCGAGGCCTTGACTTCCTTCAAGATCGCCTCGGCCTGGTCCAGCCTGTTTTGGTCGAAAAGCTGACGGGCCTGTTCCAGGCGAGCCGCAGCTTGGCGTTTGGCGTCGACCTTGGTCAGCCCGCCCAAGGCCGGGGCAAAGCCGGGTTCTTGCTCCAGGGCGGCGCGATAGCGCGCTTCGGCCTCGTTGAGCTGGCCGATCTCCAGCAGGCGGTCGCCCTCGCTCACCACCACCTGAAGCTTGGCCAGCAGTTGCTCACGGGGATCAACCCCTGGAAACTGGCCGCCAGGCTCCTGGCTGGCCGGACCCAGAGCCCACCACGCGCCCATGCCCAACAGGCCAAAAACCACCACCGCCACGGCCAGCCACAGCCCCAGGCGCGATGAAGGCTTGGCCGGCATGCCGCCCGGCGGCCCGGCGTAGGCCTGGTAGTCGTCGCCGGCGTCGTCGTCGAGCATGTGCGGTCCGGACCAGCCCTTGGCGACCGGCTCGTCGAGGTCCAACCCCGCCGGCTCGTCGGATCGGTCGATGCCTTCCAACGCGACCAGGGCTTGGCCCGCGCCGACAAAGTCGCCATCCCACAGGCGCAGCACGAAATCGGCCAACTCGGGCGAAAGGCGCTGTTCGACGGCTCGCGGCAGCCTCGTCGGCCGGTCGGCGTCTGCCAGGCGGCCGCTGGCCATGGCCGCCATCAGCCAACCCCAGACGCGCAGATCGTCGCCAGCCGCGCTCCCGTCGGGGCCAAAGGCGATTATCACCGCCTCGCCGCGCTTGTCGATGACGATGTTCTCGGGCCGGATGGCGCGGTTGGCCACGCCGGCCCGGCGGGCCGCCTCCAGGGCCGAAAGGGCCTGGCGGCTGACGGCGATGATGTCCTCCTCGGCCAACGGCCCCTGGTCGTCAATGATCTCGGCCAAAAAGCGCCCCTCGACGTGGTCGGTGGCGAAGTAATCCACCCCTTCGGCCTGGTCGGCGTCGTGGACGCTGGCGATATTCGGATGGCGCAAACGGGCGACGGCGCGCACGTCGCCCATCAGCCGCGCGGTCAGGTCGCGGTCGCGGCTGATGGACTGGGGCAGCGTCTTGACCATGACCCGATTGCCCAATATTTCGTGTTCGGCCAAATAGACATCACCGCTGGGGCCGCGGCCCAGCAGGCGCAACAGGCGGTATTTGCCCAGAACCTGGCCGACAAAGTCGCGTTCGCTCAAGCTGCTTCCTCCAAAGAAGATCAACGGGCAAGGCGTCCCGCGCATAGTCCTCTGGTTGCCCAGTATATCTCAACCTGCCCGGCCGTGAAAGATCATACAACGGCCCGGCCTCGCGTCAAAAAAAGCGCGGCGGCCAGCCAGGCCTTCGGGCCTTGGCGACCGCCGCGCGCTGGCGCGTCGATTGGGCCGGCGCGGGCTAGAAGGCCACGTTCAGACCGGCGGTGACGGCCTGGGCGCTCCACGACGACGATTGCAGGATCGTGCCTTCGACGAACAACGAAAACGTCGGACCAAAGGCGGCTGAGAGGCCCAGGCCGGCCTCGAGCATGTCGGCGGCCGGCTCCAGGCCCTCGACGCTGATGGGCGCGGAGCCGTAGTCACGGAAGGTCGCCTGGACCGTCCGGGCGTCGGCGTCAAAATTGTGCAGCCAGTTGACATAGCCGCCGGGGCTGAGCGTCGCCGCGCCGCAGGCCCAGTCGTAGGCCGCCCGCGCGCCCAGACGCGAGCCCAGGTAGTTCTCGCTGCGATCCTTGACCCGCAAGCTCATCAGCCCGGCTCCCGATTCGTCAAAGGCGTCTTCCCGCAGGTTGACGTACTCCAGCGAGGCCGTCGGGCCCACGCGCCAGCCGGCCAGCAGCCAGTCGTGGCCGCCGCCCAGGCGGGCCAGCCATGTCTGGCCGTCGAAGTCGGCGTTGGCCTTGACGCCCTGGCCGTCCAACCAACTCTGGCGCTTGGCGCTGTTGTCGTAAGCGCCGTAGCTGAAGGCCGCGTTGAGGTAAAAGGCCTCCAGATCGGCCGAAGCGTAGAGCCCGATGTTGAGCGCGCGTTGATCGCCTTCGTGGCCGGCCATGCTCCAGTCGATGTTGGTCACGCTGCTGGCCATGGCCAAGCCGGTGCTCAGCCAGGGCAAGACACGGCCGTCCACGCCGACGATGGCCCCACCGCTGCCCAGGCGATAGCCCAAGTGGCCGCTGTCACCGCTCTGGTTGGACCAGTCGCCCAGGGCCCGGGCCCAGGCCGACCAGCCACCGCCGGCCTGGCCGTTGGCGCTGAGCTCCTGGGAGGCGGCCTGGGTCGGGCCGGACGCGCCGGCCGCCTGGTTGGCGGCGCTGCGGGCCGTCAGCGAGCGCCACCACAGCATGCGATCGAAGGTGCGGGCCCCGCTCAGGCTGGCGGCGCTGAAGGCGTCGTACATCTCGGGATTGGCCGCCTCCAGCGTCTGGCGGATCTGGCTCAGGTCGTAGCTCCAGTCCATGGCCAGAAGCAACTGGGTCATTTGATCTTGCCGAGCCTGGGCCAGGGGCACGATGGCGTCCAGGGCCGCGCCCACGCCCTTTTGGCCCGGGGTGAGCGCCAGCGAGGCGAAGCTGACGCGCGCGATGTCCAGACTGACGCTATCGGCGTGGTAGACCGGCGTGAGGCTGACGGTCTGGGACGTGGGCAGGCCCTGCAGGCCCAGGAACGAGCCTTGCACCGCGCCGGCGCTGATGATCGTCCAGCTCTGGCCGTTGGTGTAGAGCGCCTGGGGCAGGCTGACCTGGGCATAGCCGTCGAGGTAGGCCACGCCGTTGTTGAGGATCCTGACCAGATCGCAGGCCCCGCTGGGGTCCAGCTCGATGAGCAGCACGCCATCGCTGGCGTTGTGGTAGTCGCCGATGACGGTCATGGTCCCGATGCTGTTGCCGGGCGAGAACCAGCCGTGGTTGACCACGTTGCCCAAGATGGCCCCGACGCCGCCCAGGAAGCCGCCGGGGTTGATCGTCACCAGGCGGCTATCCAACGTGCCGTTGATGAAGGCCGAGCCGCTGAGGGTGAACGTCGGCGCGCCGATGGTCTGGTCATCGGGCAGGGTGAGCCTGCCACGGATATAGAGGCTGCTGGTGAACTCCCAGTCGTTGATGAAGGTGGCGTTGCCCGTGCCGTCGTAGCTGATGCGCTCGAAATCGAAGAACTTGTCGGCGTCGAATACGCCCGAGCCGACCAGGGACAGCGAGTCCACGCCGCTCTGGCCGGAGACGCCGCTGCCCACCGAGCTGCCACCGGAATAGATCACGGTGTCGTCACCGTCGCCGGCCAGAACCCAACCGCCCACCGAGCCGCCCAGCAGGTGGATGACGTCGTCGCCGTCGCCGGACCAGATCGATTCACCCACGACGCCGTAGTTGAAGATCACGTTGCCAGTGCTGGTCGCGTTCCCGCCGCGGTCGTCGCTGCCGCGGATGGAGCCCTGCACCGTGCCGTAGTTGTAAATATGATTGCCGCCGCCGCTGGTGTCCATGCCGGCGTTGACGCCGCCGTAGACGCTGCCCAACACCGTCCCGTAGTTGGCGATGTAATTGTCGCCGCCGCTGGTGTTCGCGCCGTAGTTGAAGCTGCCGTGGATGCTGCCGCTCACCGTGCCGTAGTTGTAGATTTGGTTGTCGCCGCCGCTGGAGCCCACGCCGTCGTTGGCCGAGCCGTAGATGTCGGTGAGCACCAGGCCGCCGGCGTAGTTGTAGATGGTGTTTTCGCCGCCCGACGAACCGTCGCCGATGTTCCACGAGCCGTCGATGTAGTCGGCTTGGCCGGTGTTTTCGATGCTGTTTTCGCCACCGCTGGCGTTCGCGCCCTGGTTGTAGCTGCCCAGGATGGAGTCGCCCACCGCGCTGGTGTTGTAGATTTGGTTTTCGCCGCCGCTGGAGCCCGCGCCGACATTGGCGCTGCCGCAGAGGTTGTATGTGATCGAGCCGTGGTTGTAGAGAGTGTTGCCGCCGCCGGAGCTGTTGACGCCGGTGTTCCAACTGCCCTGCGCGTTGTAGGTCGTGCCCGCGTTGAGGACGAGGTTTTCGCCGCCCGAGGAGCCCGCGCCGGCGTTGGCGCTGCCCTCGATGGCGCTGGCCGAGCCGACGTTGAGGATGGAGTTGCCGCCGCCCTCGGAGCCGTCACCCTGGTTGTAGCTGCCCAGTATCGAACCAGCTACGTCGCCAGTGTTGTAGATGACGTTCGTGCCGCCCTCGGAGTTCGCGCCGATGTTGTGGCTGCCGGCCACGAAACTGTCGGCTTGGCCGTAATTGATGATGAAGTTTTGGCCGCCGCTGGCGCCCGCGCCGCTGTTGCGGCTGGCGACGATGTCCTGGCCGACCGTGCCAAGATTGTAAAGGACGTTTTGGCCGCCGCTGGCGCCCGCGCCTTGATTATTGCTGCCGACGAGCCTGCCGTCGATGGTCCCATCGTTCAACGCGCCGTTTCCGCTACCGCTGGTCCCGTTGGCCTCGTTGTTACTGCCGGCCACCGAACCGTGGATCACGCCCCGGTTGACAACGGAGTTTTCGCCGCCGCTGGTTCCGCTGGCCTCGTTGCTGCTGCCGGCCACCGAGCCCGTGATGGTCCCGGTATTGAAGATTTGGTTTTCACCGCCGCTGGAGTTCGCGCCCTGGTTGCACGTGCCGTAGACATCGCCGGCCACCGCGCCGTCCTCGCCGATCTCGATCATGTTGCCGCCGCCGCTGGAGCCGGCTCCGACGTTGTTGGAGCCGTAGAGGTCGTTGTCCACCGTGCCGAGGTTGGTGATGTAGTTGATGCCGCCGGTCGAGTCCGCGCCCACGTTGTTGGAGCCATAGACGTCGACGCCCACCGTGCCGCCAACGTTGATATGCACCTCGTTGTAGCCACCCTCGGAGTCGTCGCCGACGTTGTTGGAGCCGTAGATGAAACCGCAGGCCGAGCCGGAGTTGAGGATGGTGTTCTCGCCGCCGCTGGCGCCCCCGGTCGAGTTGTAGCTGCCGAAGATGTCGCCACCCACCGCGCCGGAGTTGGTGATGCTGTTTTGCCCGCCGGCGTCGCCGCTGGAGCTGTTTTGGCTGCCGCGGATATCGCCGCCGACCGCGCCGGAGTTGTCGATCTCGCCGCCGCCGTCGGAGCTAAGGGTCACGTCGCCGGTGACCACGCCATCGTTGGTGAGGTTGTCGGCCCCGCCCTGGGTCATGTCCACGTCGCCGGAAACCGTCGCGCCGTTGCTGTTGGTGTATTGGTCGTCGTCGGCCGTGCCCAGCCAGTCGCCCGCCCCGCCGTAATCGTTGGGATTGCCCGTGCCGGGGTTGGTGCCCACCGCCGCCATGGCTACATTCATGGGCGCGGCTAGGCTAACCAGCATAAACGCCAACATAATTATCACTTTTGCCTTCATGATTTTCCCTCGACGGCGTACGCGGCCCCGCAACCGGACCGCATATCAACCGACAACCGGCGCGGCATTTTTTTGTTTTGTGATTTCATGCGTGTATTATAAATAAGCTACTGACTGCAAGATCGATCCACGCTAGCAACCAAACAATCTTCTGTCAATTTAAACAGCTGGATATGCGACACATTTTTGAAATTTTGCGTAACACGCATTCATACTCCCGCCCTAATAAAAATCTGGGCGCGCGCCTGGCCGTTTTGGCGCTGGCCGCGCTCCTGGCCCTCGGCGGCTGCGCCGGCCCAAGCGTCAAGCCGGCAGACATCCAGTTGCCGCCACAAGAGGCCGCGCGCTACCTGGGCCGGCATTGGCGGCTGGATCCGGCGGCCCAGGCGCGGCTGACGAAGGATTTTTGGCGGCAATATTTCGCCTGTTGGCAAGACCCTCGGCCCGAGGAGGGCCTGGTGGCCATGGTCGACGAGTTTGCCGACAAAACGGCCCAGCCCGGCCTGGGCGAAAACCTGCTGCCCCGTGACCCGGCCTGGGTCGAGGCCCTGGAGGCCAACGCCGCCCTGGCCTCCTACCCCAACGCCGCCAGGCCCGGCCTGACCGTGGGCTGGCTCAACCTACGCGTGCTGCCCACCGACCGCCCATCGGTGGGCGAGGCCAACGCGCCCGGCGACCTGACCTTCGATCGCCTGCAACAATCGCTCTTGCCGCCCAACCTGCCGGTGTATGTCCACCACCAGAGCCGCGACGGAGCATGGCTTTTGGTCCAAACGCCCATCGCCTGGGGCTGGCTGCCATCCCGCCAGGTTGCCGCCGTCAGCCAGGCCCAGCAACGGCGTTGGCGCGCGGCTGGTTTCATGGCTTTCCTGGCCGACGACCAGCCCGTCAACGACCGCGACGGCCGCTTTTTGTTCATGGCCGGCCTGGGCTGCCTGTTGCCCGTGGCCGAAAACGGCCACGGCGCGCTGGCCGCCGTGGCCGACCAACACGGCAACGCGGTGATCGTCGAGGCCCACTTCGACCGCCGCTGGGCCACGCCCCATCCCCTGCCCCTGACCGCCGTCAACCTGGCCGCCGTCATCGACGGCCAACTGGGCCGACCCTATGGCTGGGGCGGCCTGTTCGGCAACCGCGACTGCTCGGCCACCCTGCAGGACGTCTTCCGCGTGTTTGGCCTGTGGCTGCCGCGCAACTCCGGCGATCAGGCCGAGACCGGACGCCGCCTGGGCTTGGCCGGCCAAAGCGCCGCGCGAAAGGAAGCCACGATCGTGGCGGAGGGGCTGCCGGGGCTGACGATACTCTGGATGCCCGGCCACGTCATGCTCTACCTGGGCGACGACAACGGCCGGCCGGTGGCCTTCCACAACGCCTGGAGCCTGCGCCTGCGCGACTTTTGGGGCAACCAGGGCCGGGCCATCCTGGGCCGGGCCCTGATCACCACCCTGCGGCCGGGCGATGATCTGCCCGATCTGGTAAAACCCGACGGCGTGCTGGTCAACCGCCTGGAGGCCATGACCCTCTTGGTCGAACCAAGCGACGTGCTGACCATCCGCTGAGCCGCCGAGCGCGCCGACCTCCCCCACGAAAAAACGCCACAATCTCGCTTCGGGTAGCCGTTGCTACAGCGGGTCCGTTGGCCGGGCCATATCCTGGAACCATGGTCGATCAACACGCGAACCAACGGTCAAAGGAGCGGTCATGCCGGCGCAAGTCATCGGTTTTTCGGGCAGCCCCATCAAAAACAGCAACACCGATCGCCTCGTTCAGGCGGTGCTGCGGGCCAGCGGCCTGGAGTGGGAATTCGTCAAGCTCAGCCAAAAAAACGTGCGGCCCTGCATCGCCTGTCTGGGTTGCGCGGCCGACAACGTCTGCAAGGTGGCCGATGATTTTCCGGCCCTGGCCCAAAAAGTGCGCGCTGCCGGGGCGCTGGTGGTTGGCGCTTATCCGCCCTATGGCTCCATGGACGGCTTTACCAAGGCCTTTCTGGAGCGGCTGTTCAGCCTGCGCCATCAAAATGGCCTCAACCGGGGCAAGCTGGCCGTGGTGGCGGTGACCGGCATCGGCCGGGGCGCGCCGGGGCTGGAGGAAGCCGCCCAGCAGGTCAGCCACGCTCTGACCCTGGAAGGCATGGAGGTGCTTGGCCAGATCAAGGCCGCCGGCAACCCGGAGTGCATGGTCTGTGGTTTTGGCCAAAGCTGCCCCATGAGCGCGCTGCCGTGGATTTTCGGCCAGGATCTGGCCGTGACGCCGGAGAAATTTCGCGCGGTGGAAAACGACGACGCCGCGTGGCGGGAGGCCGAGCGCCTGGGCCGGGAGATCGCCCGACGCCTGGGCCAAACGCGGGCCATGTGAACGCGGCCCCGGGCCGCATAGTCAGCAAAGGAGCGAGTCATGCCCAAGTGTGGAATCTGTGGCGGCGAGGCGCCCAAGCAGCCTTGCATCACCGAGGACGGCCGTTGCGACCTCTGCGGCCGCAAGGTCAAGCTGGCCGACGAAAAACCCGAACAGGCCGACAAAAAGGACTGATCCCGCCGGCTGAGCGACAAACCAGGCGGCCCGGCATGCGCCCGTCATCGCGCCGGGCCGCCGCCTTTTCATCTAGCCAAACACGCCGCCCCGGCCGGGGCCCGACCACTTGCGCAGCAAAACATAGATCGAGCCCTCGCCGCCGTCGTGGCCCAGGGCCGTGCAAAAGGCCAGCACCTGGCGACGCATGCGCTTGCGGGCCAGCCAACCGGGCAGGGCCTGCTTGAGCACCGGCACGCCGCCGGGCGAGGAAAGCCCCCGGCCGTGAACGATCAGCACGTGGCGCATGCCCTTGGCGGCGCTACGGGCCACGAAATCCTCGAGGGCGGCGGCGGCCTGATCCTGGCTCATGCCGTGCAGGTCCAGGTGGTCCTGAATGGGAAATGCCCCGCGGCGCATCTGCTCCATGAGGTCTTCGGCCACGCCGGGCTGGCGGCCCTCGATGAAGCCCGGCGACCAGCGCAGGTCGAACTCGGTCGCGCCAGCCACCAGATCGGCCAGGTGGGCCATGACCTCCAGGTCGTCATCGGGTGGCGGCGTCAAAGGCGGCGGTTGGCCGTCGCTCGGCCGCACGCGCTCGGCCCCGGCCAGGCGGGCCACGTCGGCCATGGCCTTGAAAAAGATGGTCTCGTCGGCTGGGTCGGGCTGATCGGACGGCGCGGCGGCATGGGCCTGGGCCGGTTGGGCGCTCGGTGGCGTGGCGACGCGTTTGAGGCTTTTTTTCAGTTCGGCAAAAGGCGTGTTGAAGCCTTGGCGCTTGCCGGCGACCTTGGGCGCTTGGCCGGATTTGTTTTGCTTTTGCTTGGCCATGGCCAAATTTTACAACAGATCGGCCCGGCGGCAAACCAAGGGCATACGTACCAATTTAAATGTCAATTATTGAAAAAATATCGCTATATCGCACAAGAAATCCTTGCCCGCGCCGCACGCGCCCGATGATCTTGGCCCGGCCCAGCCGCCGGGGCTCGACAATCGCCCTGGCCTGCATTAGCATAACCAAACCAAACCACGCGATAAATTCTGGCAAGGAGATTGCTCATGGCCCGGGTCGACGATTATAAGATGAGCTTTGACATGGCCGCCCAAAAGCTGGCCGACCAGGATTTCGGCCAACTGGCCCAACGCGCCGGCGCCACGGCCGAGGGCGACGGCCTGCGGCTGCATTACTACGGCCGGCCCGTGCGAGTGGGCAAAAGCCCCGTCAGCGTGGATCACCTCGACGACGGCCCGGAGATCCCCCTGGCCGAAAAGGCCCTGATCCTGCACTATCTGGTCAATGCCGACGGCACGGCCCCCACTGGCCAATGGATCACCTACCGCGAGGTGGAAAGCGGCGAGTTTTATTGGTCGGCCTTTGTCAAACGGGCCAAAGCGCCGCTGGTGAGTTTTTTTGGCGAGCGCCCCAAGCTGTTGGACCAACTGGCCCCACTGGTGGGCGGCGAAGGCCCCGGCCACAGCGGCGACGCCTCGGCCATCATTCGCGCCCTGCCCAACGCGCCGATAATGCTGGTCATATGGGAGGGCGACGACGAGTTCCCCGCCGACGGCAACGTGCTTTTCGACAGCAGCATCGAGCACTACTTCAGCACCGAGGACATCGCCCTGGCCGCCGGCCTGCCCATCTACAAAATGATGGCCCTGGCCCGCAACCAGCAATAAGCGCGTGCGAGGCGAGGCGATAGTGCTTATATAATTTAGGAATGACTATCGCAAAGGCGCTTGAACATGAGTGAACAGCATCAACACGGCCAGGGCTGCGGCTGCGGCCATCAGCACGGGGCCGCCGCCAGCCGAGACGACTGGCGAAACGCGCCCGCCGAGACCATCGTCTGCCACTGCCTGGGCCTGACCAAGGCCCAGATTGTCTCGGCCATCGAGCAGGGGGCCTTCACCGTGGCCTTGGTCAAGACCATGACCGGCGCGGGCCGGGGCAATGATTGCAAGCAAAAGCATCCCCTGGGCCATTCCTGCGAGGGCGACTTGCAGCGGTTGGTCGAGGCCTTTGGCCAACCGCCGGAGGGCTACGCCAGGGGCGGCGGCTGCGGTTGTCACTGAAAACCGGCGCCGGAAGGCGCATGCAAGCCAGAAAGGATCCGGGCATGAAACTAGCGGTTAGCGGCAAGGGCGGAGTGGGCAAGACGACGTTTTCGGCCATGTTGGCCCGCGCTTTCGCGGAAAAAGGACTGGAAGTCCTGGCCGTCGACGCCGATCCCGACGCCAACCTGGGCCAGGCCCTGGGCTTTCCCGATTACCAGACCATCACGCCGGTCAGCGAGATGAAAGAGCTGATCGACGAGCGAACCGAAAGCAAAAACAACAACTTCGGCACTTATTTCAAGCTCAATCCCAACGTGAGCGACCTGCCCGAAAAGCTCTCGGTGGCCCACGACGGCGTGCGACTGATGGTCATGGGCACGGTGAAAAAAGGCGGCGGCGGCTGCATCTGTCCGGCCTCGACCATGCTCAAGGTGCTGATGACCCACATGGTCCTGACCAGCCAACAGGTGCTGATCCTGGACATGGAGGCCGGCCTGGAGCACCTGGGCCGCGGCACCTCCCGCGGCGTGGACTTCCTCATCGTGGTGGTGGAGCCCGGCCGCCGCTCGGTGGACACCGCCCACACCATCAAAAAGCTGGCCGCCGACCTGGGCGTGCAAAAGATTCTCATCGTGGGCAACAAGATTCGTGGGCCCCAGGATGAGCAATACCTACGCGACGCCCTGGCCGGCTTCGAGTTCCTGGGCTTCATCAGCCACGATCAGGCCATCATCGAGGCCGACATGGCCAACAAGTGCCCGGCCCTGTTCGCCAAGACGGCCAAGGAACAGGTCGGGCGCATGGCCGATGAACTGCTGACCCGCGTGGCGCCCAAAAAATAGGTCGTTCAACCCGCCCGGCCGGGCCGCCGCGCCCGGCGCAGGGCGGCGCGCAAACGATCGGCCAGGCCGGCCGGCAACAAGCTGACCACAAACTGCGGCAAGCTGCCCAGGTCGCCACCGGCCAGAACCTGGGCCCGCCAAAGCTGGGCCCTGGCCCCGGCGTAATCGGCCTGGTTGAACATGTTCAGGCCGTAATGCCGGCGCACCCACAGCCGGGCCTGGCGGTAGCGCCGCGCCTCCCAGGCGTTTTGGGGCGGAAACAGGCGCTGGATGTCGTCCAGGCACGAAAGCTCCCCCAGCATCATCGCCGCCTCGTTGACCGACAAGCCTTCGGGCAGCAAACGACGCAACACCAAGTCCTCGGCCACGGCGGCGAATTTGGCCCGCCTGGCCGCTCGCAGCCAGAGGTGCTTGTCCTCGGCCCGCCAGCGACCCTCGTCAAAGCCGCCCAGCGCCGCGAACAACTCGCTTCTGATGACCGTCGCCGAGGTGGGGACGGGGTTTTGCCCCAGAATCTCGAAAAAACACCGGCCCCGGCAATAACGCCGAGGCACTGGCGGCGTCAGCGCGCCATCGGGCGTCTGGCCCCTGACCCCGGCATAGACCAAGCCCACGTCCACATCCTCAAACAACGGAACCTGCTTGGCCAGCTTTTCGGGCAGCCACAGGTCGTCGCTGTCCAGAAAAGCCAGCAGATCGCCCCTGGCCAGGCGGGCGGCGTGATTGCGCGCCGCCGATGGCCCGGCGTTGGCCTGCCTGGCCCAGCGCAAACGCGGGGCGTGGCGGCGGGCCAGGTCTTGGCAGACCACCGGCGTGTCGTCGTCGGAGCCGTCGTCAACGATGACGACCTCCAGCGACGGGTAGGTCTGGGTCAAAGCCGAATCCACCGCCGCGGCGATGAAGCGTTGGCGGTTATGCACGGGGATGATCACGCTGACCAGGGGCCTGGCGCTCAAGGCCGCCTCCCTCCGCAAGGGTTCGCGCGCACGGGCGCGGGGGGCCGCGCGCCGATCACGTCATCGCCCGCCCCTGGGCCGCCAAGCCAACGGCTGGCGGGCGTTTTGATGATAGCCGATTTTTGCCGTGGTCGCGGCGATTTTCCCGACGGCGCGCGGCTGGCGGACCTGGTTAGTCGGGCTGGGCGGCCAGATAGAACCTCAGGAAATCTTCTCGGCGTTGGGCTGGCAGATAGGGCATGACCAAGCTATAGACATGCAAAACGCCGCGTTCGAAATCAGCCTGGCTGACGTCGACGTCGCTTTTGCATGTTTGCAGATAGCGCACCCAGTTGGTGGCCACGATCCAGGTATTGAGCGTCAGTGAGTCCAACTCCCATTGATGTTCGGGCTGGTTCATCTGGCCGGCCTGGATCAGGCGGCGATAAAGCGCCATCGTCGTGGAGACGGTGTGGGCCCGCATGGCCAGAAACAGACGCCGCAATTCCGGGTCGTTGTGCAGCAGGGCCACCAGATCGGCGTAGAAAAAGCGATACTTCCACACCACACGCATGGATCCCAACAGGTAGGCGCTGGAGGCCTCGGTGGAGAGGTCGCTGGGGATCTCTTTCATCACCTCGGCCATGTCGGCGCGGATCATCTCGAAGATGGCCCTGATGATGTCCTGCTTGTTTTTGAAATGATAGTAGAGGTTGCCTGGGCTGATGCCCAGTTTTTGGGCGATGCGGTTGGTGCCCACCGCCGCCGCGCCATGGGCGTTGAACAGCTCCAGGGCCGTATCGATGATCTTTTGCCTGTTGTTCATGGACGCTCGGCGTTTCCGGGTGAGCCACGACCGCGTCGCGGCCGGGCCGCACTTTGTCTAATCATGATTATACCCCAGGACCAGGCCCCGGACCACGCCGACGCGGGCGCGATCCGGGGCCAGGACGGCTGCTACTTGAACATCTCCAGAAACATCATCAGCTTCATGGGATCGCCCTCGACCTTGGCGTACTCGGGCGAAAGGGCCTTTTTGGCCTTGATTTTGCCAGCCATGAACTCCTTGAAGGCGTTGGAGTCCATGGTCAGCACCACGTCGGGCTTGGCGGATGGGCGTTGACGAATCTCGACCACGCCCCGCCGCAGATGGGCGCTGTAATCGGCCTTGAGGTCGGGAAAGCTGAAGACGACCAGAATGTCGCTTTCGGCCGATTTTTGCGGATCGAGGTTGACCATCATCGTCTCGAAAACGCGGGCGATGGGCACCGCGCGAATCACCTCCGACGCCACCTTTTTCTTGTCGGCCTTGGGGATGGTCAGGCCGCCTTCGGTCTCCAGAGCGCAGGTCAACAGATAATTGCGGGCGTTGGCGTTGACGCCGCCGGTCACCAGGGCCTTGATGGCCTTGACTTTCAGGGCGCGGGCCTGGGCGTTTTCCGGCTGAAGCTGCAACACGTCGTCGCCGAGTTCCAGGGCCCATTGAGCCTGGCCTTTGTCCAGGGCCTTTTGGGCGGCGGCCAGGAGTTTGTCGGGGCCACCGGCCAGTTCGGCCATCAACGCGGCCTGCTCGGGCAGCGGCAAGGGGAACAAATCCCTGGCCTTGCCCGAATACCAGCCCATGTAGCCGTCATAGATGCTGCGCACCGACCAGGGCACCATGCCATAGTATTCGATCAGATATGGATCCTCGGCCAGGTGCTTGGGCAATTTGACCTCGGCGGCGATCTGGCCGGCGCTCTTGTCTTGGTTGATGCCGCGCACGGTCTGGTCGTGGACAAACTGGATGGCGTCGCGGTAGTTGGTCAGGCTCTTGTAAATTTCATCGGCGCCCTTCAGCGGCAAGGTGTGGCCCAACACCAGATACTCCGGCCGCAGATCGCGGGCCTTGTCCAGGCTGGCCACCCACTTGGTCACGTCGCGGTAGCTGGTGCCGCGGATGGTGTAGAGGTTGGGAAAAGTCTTGTAGAAATTGTCACCGATAAAAAGCGCTTTCTTGTCGGGCAGCCAGATGTTGATCTGGTCGTCGGTCTCGCCCGGCGCGTGGAACAGAAGCATCTTGACGCCGGCGACCTCCAGCTCCAGTTTGTCGTCGAAGGTCTTGGTGGGGCGCAGCAGGCCGATGGTCATGCCCGGCTTGTAGCCCAGGTGGGGCCCGATGCCGCTGTTGATGTGATAGCCGGCCGGCAAAAGCGGCCCGAACATGCGCATGGCCCGCGTGCTGGTGGCCGGGCTGATGGTGTTCAAGAAGCGGTCGAGAAAATAGTTGGTGCTGGAGTGGGACACCACCAGCGGCTCGCCGCCGGCGGCAAAGGCGGCCGCGCCAAAAACATGATCGGGATGATTGTGGGTGTAGATGATGGCCTTGACCGGCTGGTCCGAAAGCTTGGCAAAGGCCTCGCGGACCGGCAGGGCCTCCTCGACGCTCTCCATGGTGTCGACGATGATGTTGCCGCCGTCACCGACGATCAGGGCGCTGTTGGCCAGGCCGTAACCCACGGCCACGTAGACGCCGTCGGTGAGCTTGATCACTTCCTTGGGAAAGTCCTTGTTGTGCTCGATCAAACGCGGGTCCGGCGGCGCGTCGCCTGGCGGTTGAGTGGCCAGGGCCGGCGCGGCCAACAACAGGCAGATCAGCAACAAACAAAGCCGTTTAAGCATGCGCATGACTCCATCTCTCTTTCGCGGCGGTGCAAAAAACGTCGCCCGGCACACGGGCTGACGTGTTGGTTGAAAAATAGTGTCTAGTATCTCTAGTCTATTTTTCAACCAAAAAAACGTCGTTTACACCAACGACGGCGGCGCGGCGGATGGGCCAGCGTTCAGCGCGGCTCGGTCAAAGGCCCCAAACGGGCCGCGTCGCCCACTTGCAGGCCCAGTCGCCGGCAGAGCCCGGCCGGCAGCTCCAGCACGAAATCCACCGGCTCGTCGCTGACGATCGAGCCCTCGGGCGCCTCGGGGCCCACGTCGCGCAGAATCCGCACCACGCGGCCGTCACGGCAAAAGACGAAATCCAGCGCGAAACGCATGCCGTCCATGCGCATGCTCATCATCCGCGGCGGATCGTTGATGAAAACCATGCCCCGGCCCGGGGCCAAGCCATCGCGGCCGCTCAGGCCCCGCCAACGATCTTGGTCGCTTTGCGGGGCCTCGGCCACCAGGCGCGCCGAGCCGATGAGCACCTCCACCGTGGGCAACTCCTGGGCGGCCGTGGTCGCGCAACCAGCGGCCACGGCGACGAGCAGCGCCAGCAAGGCCGGCAAGCAGGCGTGAATTTTCGAGGATAATCGGGCCGCCCCCCGGCCGCGCGCGAACGTGGGCATGCTCAGATGGCCAGGTTTTCTTCGCGCATGCGCGCGACGATCCAGGTTCCGCCGTGGGCCACGTGCTCGCGGGCCAGCTTGGCGGCCAGCGCGGGCGAGCCCTCGCGGATGGCCATGTAAATGGCCCGGTGCTCGTCGCAGGACCACGAGCCGGCGGCCATATTGGAGATCAGCGCCCGCGAGATGCGCTCGACCGTCACCTCCAGTTCGCCCAGTTGGCGCGAAAGCAGCGTGGAGTCGGCGGCCTGGTGCAGCAGATGATGAAACTGGCTGTTGAGGGCCACCAGGCGCTCTTCGTCCTTGTCGGCCAGGGCTTGCTCGAACTCGTCAAGGTTGCGCTCGAGCACGGCGCGCAGCTCCGGCCCACAACGCGACGCCGCCCGCTCGGCGGCGTAGGCCTCCAACACCGCTCGCAGACCCTCGGCGTCCTCGACCTCCTCGGGCGTCAGCGGCCGCACTTCGTAGCCGCCCCGCGAGCGCTTGCACAACAACTCCTCCTGGGCCAGGCGATGCAGGGCCTCGCGCACCGGCGTGCGGCTGATGCCCAGACCCTCGGCCAGGCGCTGCTCCACCAGGCGCTGGCCCACGCGCAATTTGCCCTCGATGACCATGCGCCGCAAAAGGTCGGTCATCTGTTGGCCAAGGTTGCGCCTGCTCAGGCCCGCGTCCAGGGCCAGTTCGTCAAATCCGCTCTCGAAGTCGATCTCGTTTGCCATCGCCGCAGGCCATCCTCCGCCAAACCGCCCCTCGGGCCGCCGCAACGGCCCTGGTATAGTATACAATGTACGAGATGATAACCGCCCGACAAGGGGGTGTCAAGTCACGGGCCAAGGCGTGCGAGGGCGTTGGCGGCGACCACGCCGACGGTGGTTGAATCCAGGTGGCCATCTTCGAAGATGTGGCACGGCCCGTCGTCGGCCAACAGGCCGCGCAACGCCTCGGCCGCGGCGGGATCGGCCAAGAAACCCAGCGCCCAGGCCGCGCAACCTCGCGTCTGGGCCTCCGGCGCGATCAGCAGCGCCGTCAAGTGCTCGGTCGCGCCGCGCTGGGTGACCAACGCCGGCCAGGCCTGGGCCAAACGACCCAAACCCCAGGCCACGCCGGCCTGCAACGGCGGGAACTCCAGATAATTGCCTTGGGGCCAGATGAGCGATATCAGCAGGTTGACGAACTCCTGGGCCAAGCGACGGTCGCGGGCCATGATCTCGCCCAAGGCCTCGGGCGCGCCCCAGGGCACGGCCCCGGATTCTTCGTTCAGGCTCCACAACAAACGGCGCATCAGTTCGCGGCCGGCGTCCAAATCAGCGGCGGCCAGGCCCTCGGCCACTTGGCCCAGGGCGCTGACCGCCTGCATGCGCGTGCAATAATCAGCTTCGGCGACCAGCCCCAGCAAGAGCGTCGCCGCCCGCTTGGCCGAACCCCCGGCCAGATGATCCAACACCACCGCCGTTTGGCCGGCGGCCAGCCAGTCGCGCAAAAGCCGCTTTTCGGCCGCCTTGCCCGACAAGGCCGCTCAGCCGCCCACCCGCTGGCGCACGGCCTGGCCGACCTTTTGGCCCAGCTCCACGCATTTGCGTAGCGCCGCGTGATCGGGCACGTATTGATGCCGCAGGCTATCGGCCACCTGCTCGATCTTGGCCTGATCCATCATCGCGCCAACGTCCTTGACCGCCTCGCCCGACCAGCCGAAAGACCCGAAGGCCGCGCCGATCTTGTTCAGCGGCCGCAGGCCCTTGATGTAGGTCAGCACGTCGGCCATGCGCGGCAGCATGTTGTTGTTGAGCGTGGCCGAGCCAAAAACCAACGCCGCGGCGTCTAGCATCTCGGTGACGATGTCGGAACGGTGCCAGTTGGCCAGGTGCATCAGCTTGACGCTGACGCCCTCGTCCTGGATGCCGCCGGCCACGGCCTTGGCCATCATCTCGGTGCTGTGCCACATGGTGTCGTAGACCACCAGGGCCTTGGCGATCTGTTCCTGGCGGCTCCAGCGGTCGTAGGCGGCCAGGATCTTGCCGGGGTCGCCGCGCCAGATCACGCCGTGGTCGGGGGCGATCGTGTCGATATCCAAGCCCATGTCCTTGATCTGGACCAGGAGCTTTTCGATCAGCGGGGTGTAGGGCAGCAGAATGTTGGCGAAATACTTGGCCGCGTGCTGCATCAGCTCGCCCTGGTCGACCATGTCGTCAAAGCGCTCGCTGGTGGCCCAGTGCAGGCCAAAGGCGTCGGAGCTGATCAAAAGCTTTTCCTGGGGAATGTAGCTGAACATGCTGTCGGGCCAATGCAGCATGCGCGTTTCCAGGAAATTGACCTGGCGCGCGCCCAGGTCGATGGAGTCGCCGCTGCCCACGGCCACCAGCGGCCAGCCGTCGTTGTGAAAATGGGCCTTGATGGCCTTTTCGCCCATTTTGGAGCAAAAGACCTTCTCGGGATTGGTGTATTCGATCACTTCCTTGATCGAACCAGAGTGGTCCATCTCCACGTGGTTGACCACGATGTAGTCGATCTTCTTGGGGTCGACGATCTCGTGGACGCGGTGCAGCAGATCGCCGCTGAAGCCCTTTTTGACGATGTCGAACAGGGTGATCTTTTCATCGACGACGAGGTAGGAGTTGTAGGTGCTGCCGCGCTCGGTGGAGTAGCCGTGGAAATCGCGGATGTCCCAGTCCACCGCGCCAACCCAATAAACGCCTTTTTTCAGCTCGATGGGCTTCATGATGCTCCTTGGTTGTTTCTTGGGGCGGATGGCCACGTGGAGAAACGCCGACCGCCCGGAAGCCTGGCTGGCCCCGGGGCGGTCGGCCGTGGCGTTTGTTTTTAGGCTTGGGCCTCGAACTGGTCCTTGGAGGCGCCGCAGACCGGGCAACTCCAGTCGGCCGGCAGATCCTCGAAGGCCGTGCCGGGAGCCACGCCGTTATCGGGGTCGCCCTTGGCCGGATCGTATTCGTAACCGCAGACTCCGCAAACGTACTTTTTCATCACAAATCTCCAGAGAGTGAACCCAGCGGCCCAGGCGACGGGCCGGTTGCTAGTTTTCGGCTTTCCAGTGGCCGTGGATGTTGCAGTATTCGCGGGCCACGACCTTGGCGGCCTCGATCAGGAACACGGCCTCGGGGGCCTGGCCCGGCTTGAGGAACTGGGTGTAGCACTTATCATCGGCCAACAGCTCGATCCACTGGATGTAGTGCTTTTCCTCCATGGGATGAGCCACCGCGCCGACCTTGACCTTGTAGCCGCCGTCAATCTTCTCGATGACCGGCACGTGCTTTTCCTTGGCCGCATCGACGGTGTTTTCGCTCATCAACTTCATGTCCTGGTTGCAACAGACCAGTTCGCCAATCCCGCCGTTGAGAACCTCGACGATGTTTCCGCAAACCTCACATTTGTAAACTTGAAGCCTCTCGGGCATGGCCGCTCTCCTTCATAAAAGGTTTAAGATAAGCTGACAACCGCGCGGTGTGGCTACCAGTTTTCGCACTTGAGCTCAAAATGGGCCTTGGGGTGAGCGCAGGCCGGACACAGGTCGGGCGCTTCGGTTCCCTCGTGCAGATAGCCACAGTTGCGGCAACGCCAGGTGGTGGGCTCCTCGCGCTTGAACACACGGCCGGCCTCGATGTTGGCGGCCAGGGCCCGATAACGTTTCTCGTGGAAGCGTTCGGCCACCGAAACGCGCTCGAAGACCTCGGCGATCACGTCGAAGCCCTCCTGGCGGGCCACCTTGGCGAAGCCGGGATACATGTCGGCCTGCTCGTGATGCTCGCCCTCGGCGGCGGCCAGCAGATTTTCCAGGGTGTTGCCGATCACGCCGGCCGGGAAGGCCGCGGTGACCTCAACGTCGCCGCCCTCCAAAAACTTGAAAAAGCGTTTGGCGTGCTCTTTCTCTTGGTCGGCGGTCTCGGCGAAAATGTCGGCGATCTGCACGTAGCCCTCTTTGCGGGCCTGGGCGGCGAAATAATTGTAACGGTTACGCGCCTGGGATTCCCCGGCGAAAGAAATAAGCAGGTTCTTTTCGGTCTGGGTGCCTTTGAGACTGGCCATTTCCACGTCCTCCCGATACTCCAAAAGACAACTTGAATCCGGTCGCGGTCAGTTTCCCAACTCGGCTTTGCCGGCGTCGGTGATTACATATTTGCAGCGCACGGGGCTTTCCACAAACCCTTTCTTCTTCAGCGCGCCGACCTGACAACTGACCTGTTTGCTGTCCAAACCGGTTATCTCGGCGATTTCCTTACCAGAAAACGGCCCATCGCCACTACCTAGAGCTTGTAGGATTTTATTTGCGGCATCGCTGGCCATCGCATCAACTCCCGTTGGCGATCAGGTTTCGCCTCTGTCAATGTCGTGACTTTTTGTCCTGGCAGGCCGGGCACAAACCCACGAACTCCACCCGATGGCCGGTGATCTGAAAATCGCTCTGGCGGTTGGCTTCCAGCTCCAGTTGGCTGGACAAAGCCATCTCCAGATCGGCCACCGCCCCGCAGCCAAGGCAGCGCACGTGATAGTGATCCGACGTGTCGCCGTCGAAACGCATCTCCACGCCAGCCACGTCGATTTTCTGGATATGCCCGGTCCGCGAGAGAATTTCCAGATTGCGATAGACCGTGCCCAGGCTTATCCTAGGCAAGCGTCGGCGCACGATCTCGCACAGCTCACCCGCTGTCGGATGAGATTTGAGCCTTTTCAACTCGTCCAGGATGACTTGGCGCTGGGTGGTCATCCTGAGTTTTTGCGCTTGTTGCATCATTGTGGGCTCCCCGTCTGCCTGTTAGTAACAATTACTAACAACAAAAAGCGCGGCGGTCAAGGGCAAATCAGATTTTTTTCATACAGAGTAAGTGAGGATTTGGTATTAAGAAACAACTTCTCCCACGTTATATTGGCGCTTATAGTCAAAATTGTGCGCCCCGAGGATGTGCCTGTCAACCGCTTTGGCCGTGGCGCGCGGCCCTTTTCGACCGTCGGGACAGGCCGGGCGTGGAGGCGACGACCAAATGAAGCGCTTCGACCAAAAGCCGCCGGCGGTGGTCCTGCTCTCCGGCGGGCTGGACTCCGCCACTTGCCTGGCCATGGCCAACGACCAGGGTTTTGAACCGCACGCCCTGAGCTTTCGCTATGGCCAGCGCCACGCCGTCGAGTTGCTCGCGGCCCAGCGGGTGGCCCAGGCCCTTGGCGCGCGCCGGCACCTGATCCTTGACGTGGATCTGCGCGGCGTGGGCGGCTCGGCCCTGACCGCCGACATGGCCGTGCCCAAAGGCCGCTCACTGGCCGAGATGACCGACGGCGTGCCCGTGACCTACGTGCCGGCGCGCAACACGCTGTTTTTGTCGCTGGCCCTGGCCTGGGCCGAGACCCTCGATTGCGCCGACATCTTCATCGGCGTCAACGCCCTGGATTACTCGGGCTATCCCGATTGCCGGCCCGAGTTCATCCTGGCCTTCGAGAACCTGGCCAACCTGGCCACCAAAATGTCCACCGAGCAAGGCCGCTACATCCGCGTCCACGCCCCGCTCATCCGCATGACCAAAGCCCAGATCATCCGCGCCGGCTTGGCCCTGGGCGTGGATTACGGCCTGACCCATTCGTGCTACGACCCAGACGCCGACGGCAAACCCTGCGGCCAGTGTGACTCGTGCCTGCTGCGAGCCAAAGGCTTCGCCGAGGCCAAAACGCCGGATCCGGCCTTGAAAGACTCTTGACCGCCGCCCGCCATCGGCGGCGCAGCACGGCCTGACGCGCTCCCCGCCAGGCCAGGAGAACGATTTCATGACCGACGCGCTCTACGAAGCATTGGGCCTTATCTTGGGCAACATGTCGACAAGCCTGTTGCTCCTCGCGCTGCTCATCGGCGCGTTTTTCGCGGCCAAGGTCAAGGGCACCCACAAGCGCCGCGCCGTCACCGAGTGTTTTCTGCGGCCGCTGTTGTTTTTCAGCCTGGGCTGCGCCAGCCTGTGGAACGCCTATTGGCACGCCGTCCAGCCCGCCGAGGTGGCCAGGTTCATCGGCTGGCAACCCAGCCCCTTCCAATGGGAGATCGCCATGACCAACCTGGGCCTGAGCCTGGCCGGCCTAATCGCCTGGCAGGCCAGCCGGGGCTTTCGCCTGGCCACGGCCCTTTTCGCGGCGGTGTTTCTGTGGGGCGCGGCGGCGGGCCACATCTGGCAATTGGTCTATCTGCAAGACACCGCCCCGGGCAACGCCGGCGGCATTGTCTACACCGACGTGCTGACTCCGCTGCTGCTGGTGGTCTTGTTGGCGGTGCAAGACGGCGAAAAAGCCGAATCGCTGGCTTAGAGCGCCAGGTAAGCTTTGCGCACACCTTCGTCGGCAGCCACCAGCGCCGACGGGCCATCCAGCGTGACGCGGCCGTTTTCCAGCACATAGGCCCGCTGGCAGGCCCGCAGGGCCAGAGAAACCTTCTGCTCGACCAGCAACACCGTCACGCCCTCGGCGGCGATGCGGCCGATGGCCTCGAAGACCTGGCCGGCCAACAACGGGTGTAGGCCCAGCGACGGCTCGTCCAGCAACAATAGCGCCGGCTGGGCCATCAGCGCCCGGCCCAGGGCCAGCATCTGGCGCTCGCCGCCCGACAGGGTGCTGGCTTTTTGCGCGGCCCGCTGGGCCAGACGCGGAAACAGCCCCTCCACCCGCTCCAGCGCGGCCAGACGCCGCCGCCGATCCAACACGTGGCCGCCGACCAGCAAATTGTCGCGGCAGGTCATTTCGGCAAACAGGCGGCCGCCCTCCGGGGCCAGGCACATGCCCAGGCGCACCAGACGCCGGCTGGGCAGGCCCAGGATCGACCGGCCCGCCAGCAACACCCGGCCCTCGGCCCGGACCAAGCCCATCAACGCCAACAACAACGTCGTCTTGCCCGCGCCGTTGGGGCCGATCAAGGCCACGGCCTCGCCCCGCTCCACCCGCAGCCCCACGCCCCACAACGCCTGGATGTCGCCGTGATAGGCCCGCAGGTCGCTGACCTCAAGCATGGACGTCGCTCCCCAGATAGGCCTCGATCACCGCCGCTTCGCGCACCACCTCCTCGGGTCGGCCCTGGGCGATCAGCCGGCCCTGGTCCAGCACCATCACCCGCCGGCAGATTCCCAGCACCGCCCGCATCACGTGCTCAACCATCAGCAGCCCCACGCCCATGGCGTTGATTTGCCGCAACAAATCCAGCGCTTGGTCGGTCTCGACCGGCGTGAGCCCGGCCAGGTTTTCGTCCAAAAGAATCACCTTGGGCCGCGTGGCCAGGGCCCGGGCCAGCTCCAGGCGGCGGCGGTTGACCACCGTCAACCGGCCGGAGGGCGCGTCAGCCAGCGCGGCCAGGCCGGTCAGCGCCAGATGCTCCTCGGCCGCGCGCCGCGCCGCGCCCATGGCCAGGCCGCCGCCAAAAACCGCCGCAGCCACCACGTTTTCCCGCACGGTCAGTTCGCTCAGCGGCTGGGGAATCTGGCCGGTGAGGGCCAGGCCCAGCCGACAGACGCGCCAGGCCGCCAGGCCGACGATGGGCCGACCCTCCAGAAAAGCCTGGCCGGCGTCTGGGCGCATCAAGCCGCCAAGCAGTCGAAACATCGTGCTTTTTCCGCTGCCGTTGGGGCCGATCACCCCCAGCGCGCCGCCATGCTCCAGGCGCAGATTCACGCCGTCCAGGGCGCGCAGAGCCCCGAAACTCTTGCTCAGGCCACGGGCCTCCAGCAACGGCTCGCCGCTCACCGCCGCCCTCCCCGGCCCAGTCCGCCCACCAGGCCCCGCGGCAGAAAAATTATCACAGCCACGATCACCGCCCCCACCAGGGCCAGGTAAAAGTCCAAAAACTCCGCGCCAAGATAGTCTTCCAACGTCTGCAAGGCCGCCGCGCCCAGGGCCGGGCCCCACAACGAGCCCAAACCGCCCAGCAGGCTCATGATGATCATTTTTATGGTGATGTGCACGTTGAAGGCGTCGGCCGGGGTGAAGTAGCTGATGCGCGTGGCCTGCACCCCGCCCAGCAGCCCGATCAGCGTGGCGGCCAGGCAATAGACGGTCATCTTGGCGGCCAAGGTGTTGACGCCGATGCGCGCGGCCACGGCCTCGTCGCCGCGCAGGGCTCGCAAGGCCAGGCCCAGCCGGCCGCCCCGGACCATGGCGCAAGTCGCCAGCACCAGGCAAGCGATGGATAAGTAGGCGTAATAATAGTCTAAATCATCAAGACGCACGGCCACGGTCAGGCCCATGGCCCCGCCCGTCAGGCCCTCCCATTGCTGGCAGATCTGCTTGAGCGCCTCGGCCAGGGCCAGGGTGGCGATGGCGAAATAAGCCCCGCGCAGACGCAGCGTCGGCAGGCCCACCGCCAGCGCCGCCAGCGCCGGTATCAGCGCCGCCAGGGCCAGCGCCAAGATCAGGGGCGCGCCGGAACCCAGGCAGATTCCGGCGGCGTAGGCTCCCAGGCCGGCGTAGGCAGCCGAGCCGAAATCGATATAGCCTGTGTTGCCGCAAGCCAGGTTCCAGCAACTGGCCATGCCCACCCAAAAAAAGATGTCGGTCAACAGCGCCAGGTGATAGCCCGGGCCGGCCAGCGGCAGCAAGGCCAGCCCACCGCCGGCCAGGGCCGCGCCCAGCCAAGCGAACCGGCGGTTCACTCGACCATGCCCTTGCCGGTCAGCCCGGCCGGACGCAACAGCAGCGTCAGATACAAGATCGTGAACATGATCGCCAGCGACCAGCCCGGCGAAATCAGCGCCGTGCAAAGCTCGCCCACCACGCCCAACAGCGCCCCGCCGATCAACGCGCCCGGCAGATAGCCCATGCCACCGACCACCACCACGCAAAAAGCCAGGATCGTGTAGGGCAGGCCCATGGCCACGTCCACGTCGCGCACCATGGCCACCAGCGCCCCGGAAAGCCCGGTCAGCCCCGCGCCCAGGGCGAAGGTCAGGGCGAAGACCTTGCCCACGTCCACACCCATCAACTCCGCCGCCTGGCGATCCTGGGCCGTGGCCCGGATGGCCCGGCCCCAGGCCGTGCGCGAAAGAAACAGATGCAGCCCGCCGACCATGGCCAGGGCCGCCAAACACACCATCGACTTCAACAGCGGCAGGTCCAGGCCCCACAAACGCAGCCCCGCGCCCGAATACGGCGTGGTCACCGCCCGGGGATCGGCGCTCCAGGCCAGCAGGGCCAGGTTGGCAATGATCAGGTGCAGGCCAAATGTGAGGATGTAGCTCATCACCGGCGGACGGCCGGCGATGGGGGCCAGAAACAGCCGCTGCATGACGTAGCCCAGAGCGAACATCAAGCCAAAACTCAGCGGCAACGACCACAGCGGCCCCAGACCAAGCCCGTGGAACAGCCCCGCGCAGACGAACGCCCCCAGCATGACCAGTTCGCCGTGGGCGATGTTCAAAACGCCCATCACGCCAAAGATCAGCGAAAGCCCCGTGGCGAAGGCCGCATAGACCCCGCCGGCCAACAGCCCGTTTATCAGCGCCTGGATGATCAGCATGACGCGCGCGATGCCGGCGGCCGAGCCGCTAGCGTTGACTCCAGGGCTTCATGGGGTAACGGGGCGGCGCGGTGCGGGCGCTTTGCGGGTAGACGCAGGCCAGCTTGCCGTCCTGGACCTGCACGCACACCGGCGGATGGGCCACGTTGGCCCCGTCGGCGTCGAACTTGATCCGGCCATAAAAGGTCATCACGTCCATGGCGTGCAGTCTTTCCATGATCGCCCGGCGGCCGGCGGCGTCGATGGGCGGAGTCAGGCCCAACTCCTGCACGGCCAATTGCTGGGCCACCGCCCCGGCCACGGCGGCCGCCTCGACGTAATCGGGCTCGCGGCCAAAGCGCTGGCGATAAGCCGTGGCGAATTGGGCCGCCGAGCCAAACACCGGCCCGTCATATGGCAGATTGGGCGTCCACTCGCTGGCCGCGAAAACGCCCTCGGCGTCGGGGCCCAACTCCTGGACAAAGGCCGGCACGGTGGGGCCATACGAAAAAGCCACGGCTTTGGGGCTGTAGTTGATCTCTTTCATCGCCCGCATCACGCGCAGGGCCACCTGCAAATGCGAGCCCACCAGCAGCACGTCCGCGCCCGAGGCCTTGGCCTTGGCCAGCACGGTGTTGTAGTCCTGCATGGCCAGCGGGAACAGCTCGTAGTGCACGACCTCCAGGCCGGCTGTCGAGGCCTGATCACGATAGCCCTGGCAAGCCAGCGCCGTGAAGGGGATGTCCGAGCCGATGATCGCGCAGGTCCGGGGCTTGGGCGAAAGGCCGGCCATGGCCCGCACCACGCCCGAGACCTCGTCGGTGGCCCGACCCAGGGTCGAGAAATAGTATTTGTAGCCACGCTCGAAGAGATTGTTGGAGCTGGCCCCGCCGCTGATCATCGGATAGCCCAGGGCCTCGCCGGCGGCCGAGGCGGCCATGACCAGGCTGGAGCCATAGCCGCCCAGCAACAGATCGACCCTGTCGGCCGTGGCCAGCTTGCGCACCAGCAGCTGCGAGCGCTGAGGCGTGGAGGCGTCGTCGTAGATCACCAGCTCCACGGGGTGGCGCCGGCCGCCGGCCAGGACGCCGCCCTGGGCGTTGACGTGTTCGGCCCAGAAGGTGTAGGCGTCCTTGATCTGGGCCCCGTCCTTGCCGAACAGGCCCGAAAGGGGCAATACCGCGCCGATCCGGTAACCGGCCACTGGCTCGGCCTGGGCCGTGATGGTCATGGCGCACAAGGCCAAAAGGGCGATGATCATTTTGCGCATCGGGCGCTCCTTTTCGTTGGCGTGGCCAACTCCGGGCTCAGCGAGCGATGGTGCCGGCCGGGGCCGGCGTCAAGGGCAGCTCGCGGATGGGAGGCTGGCCCTCCGGTTCGCCAGGCGGCGTGTAGGGCTGAAGCTGGGGCCTGGGCTGGCTGTCGAGTTGTCCGTCAACCGATTCGGGCTCCTCGTCGGCGCTGGGCTTGGGATAGGACGGCGGACCGACGCTCTGACCGGCCTGGGCCAGGGGCACGAAACGCTCGCGCGAGATGGTGAACAGCTCCAGCGCCTTGACGAAACGGCCGTCGGACCCCACGCTGATCTGGCCGCAGACGCCTTCCACCGCGCTGGCCTGGGACAATTGCCGGCAAAACTCGGCCCTGGTGCGCGGCGCCTCGGGGCCGTCCATGATCCGCCGCAGCATGATCGCCGCGTCATAACCGTGGGCGTCGAGCAGGTTGGGTTTGCGGCCCATGTTGCGCGAAAACGCCTCGACAAACTCACGCACCATGGGCCGCGGGTCGTCGGGATTGAAGGGCACGGGGAAAATGCAGCCTTCCAGATAGCGGCCGGCGGTCTTTAGCACCACCGGGTCGTGCCACAGGCTCGAGCCCAGCAGGTCGATGCCGATGACGTCGTGATAAGCCAACTGGGGGGCGATCATGCCCAGCCTGGCTCCGCCGTCGGGGATGAACAAGGCCTCGAAGTCGATGACCGGCGCGGGAGAATCAGGATCGCCTGGGCGGTAATTGCCCGGCGGCAAAGCGGCCAATTGTTTGATCTGCGGCGAAAAATCGGGCAGATTCTGGTCGTAGAAGATCTTGCGCACCACGCTGCCGTCGCGCTGGATCACGCTTTTTTCCATCAGCTCGGCAAAGCCCTGGCCGTAGGGGCTTTTGGGGGCCAAAATGGCTATCAGGCGCTTGTGACGCTTGCCCATGACCTCGTCCAAAACCACATCGACCTGCTCTTGGGGCGTGAAAAAGTTCTGAAACACGCACGGCGCGGCCTGGGAGACGCCCTCCAGCCGGCTGAGGGTGATCAACGGCACGCCGTGTTGGGCCGCCTGCCGGGCCGCGGCCAGGGATGTGGCCGCGCGCATGGGCCCGATGATGGCCATGACCCGGCGTTGCACGGCCAGGGTGTCCACGGCCTGGGCCGCGGAGCGAGGGTCGCCCTTGCTGTCTTCGATGTAGAGCGTGGGGCCGCGGCCGTCGGCGCGGAACAGGCCCAGGCCCAGTTCGATAGCCGCCAGGACCTGCGAAGCCGTGGCCGCGTATGGCCCGCTCAGCGGCAGAATCACGCCCACCGCGCGCGGGTCGACCAGCCTGGCCTGGGCCAGGGCCGCCGCCAAGTCGCGTTGTTGGTCTTCGAAGGCGTTGGCCTGGGGGTCCAACCGCAGGCGCTCGATGGTCTGTCCGGCCTGATCGAGCAGGCCCTCGCGCAGTTGGGCCCTGGCCAAACCGAGCACCAAGGCCGCCCGCATCTGGGGCGTGGCGGCTTTTTGCTCCATCAGGGCCACGGATTCGCTGCGGACCTGGCCGGCCAAATCGGCCAGGCGGGCCATGTGCTCGGGCGTGGTAAGGCCGTATTGTTCGGCCCAGCGCAGGTACGAAGCCGCCGCCTCCTCGTGGCGGCCCAGCTTTTCCAGGGCCGCGCAGAGGTCTTCCAGGGCCTGTTTGGCCTGAAGCCCGTCCAGGGGCGCGGGCGGCTTGAACAAAAGCGCGCGCAGGCGGCCGGCGGCTTTGTCGTTTTGGCCGGCCTTCCGCTCCAGGTCGCCGTGCAGGATCTGGGCCCGGACCTGTTCGGCCGGCGCGAGCGCCGCAAGCTTGAGGCCGTTCAAAGTCCGCAGGGCCGGGCCGTCCTGACCGTCGGCCGCCTGGGCCCGGGCCAGCCAGAAGATGGCCGACTGCCGCGCGCCATCGTCGCTGGCGCCGTCGGCCGCGGCGCGAAAGGCGTCGGCCGCGGCCTGATATTGGCCGTTGGCCATGCGCTCGTGGCCCAGCTTGAACAGGGCTCGCACCTCGGTTTTGGCGTCGAGGGGCGGCGTGGCGGGCTCGGGGCCCGTGGTGGCGCAGCCGGCACAGGCCAGGGCCAGGGCCAGGGCCAAGGCGTTTATCCAACGAGGCATCACGGTTTGTCCACTTCCTCAAAATCGGCGTCGATGAAATCTTCGAAGTCAACCTTGGGGCCGCCGCCGTTATCACGGCCCCGCGCGCCGGCCGCGCCGTACATGGCGCCGGCCAGCTTGTGGCTGGCTTTGATCAGCACGTCCATGGCCAGATCGATCTTGGCCTTGCTCTGGGCCCTCAGGGCCGAACGCACCCCGCGCAGGGCCTGGTTGGCCTCTTCCATGACCTCGGCGCCCACGCTGCCCCGCGCCTGGCCCATGGCCTCCTCGACCTGATAGGCCAGGCCGTGGGCGTGATCGGCGGCCTCGGCCAGCTTGCGCCGCCGGCGGTCCTCCTCGGCGTGCTCTTCGGCGTCGTTGATCAGGCGCTGGATCTCGGCCTCGTCAAGGCCGCTGGGCGCGGCGATCTTGATCGACTGCTCGCGGCCGGTGGCCAAGTCCTTGGCCCCGACCTTGACCAGGCCGTTGGCGTCGATGTCGAAGGTGACCTCGATCTGCGGCACGCCGCGGGGCGCGGGCCGGATGCCCACCAGTTCGAAACGGCCCAGGGTCTTGTTGTCGACGACCATCTCCCGCTCGCCCTGCAGGACGTGGATGCTCACCGCCGGCTGGTTGTCCTCGGCGGTGCTGAAAATCTGGCTCTTGCGGGTGGGGATGGTTGTGTTGCGCTCGATAAGCTTGGTCATCACCCCGCCCATGGTCTCGATGCCCAAGCTCAGGGGAGTCACGTCCAACAGCACCAGGTTCTTGACCTCGCCGCCGATCATTCCGGCCTGGATGGCCGCGCCGATGGCCACGACCTCGTCGGGGTTGACGCTCCTGATCGGCTGGCGACCGAAAATGGCGTGCACCTTGCGTTGGACCTTGGGCATGCGCGTCATGCCGCCAACCAGGATCACCTCCTGGATGTCGGCGGGAGCCAGGCCGGCGTCTTGCATGGCCAGGCGGCAGGGCCCCTCGGTGCGGGCGATCAGATCGTCGACCATGGCCTCGAACTGGGCCCTGGTCAGCTTGATCTGCAGGTGCTTGGGCCCGCCGGCGTCGGCGGTGATAAAGGGCAGATTGACCTCGGTCTCGATCAGGGAGCTGAGCTCCATCTTGGCCCGTTCGGCCGCCTCGCGCAGGCGCTGCAGGGCCATGTTGTCGGCCCGCAGATCCACGCCGTGTTCTTTCTGAAACTCGCGGGCCAGAAAGTCCACCAGCCGGCGGTCGAAATCCTCTCCGCCCAGGTGGGTGTCGCCGTTGGTGGCCTTGACGTGAAAAACGCCGTCACCCAGTTCGAGGATGGAGATATCGAAGGTGCCGCCGCCCAGGTCGAAGACGGCCACCCGCGCCGCGCCGCGCCGATCCAGGCCGTAGGCCAGCGCCGCCGCCGTGGGTTCGTTGATGATGCGCGGCACCTCCAGCCCGGCCACGCGGCCGGCGTCCTTGGTGGCTTGGCGCTGGCTGTCGTTGAAATAGGCCGGCACGGTGATCACGGCCTTGCTCACCGGCTCGCCCAAAAAATCCTCGGCCGTCTGCTTGAGCTTGGCCAGGACCATGGCGCTGAGCTCTGGCGGGCTGTAGGCGCGGCCCCACAGGGTGATGTTGGCGTCGCCGTTTTTGGCCGGCACGATGATATAGGGCAGAAACTGCTGCTCGCGCTGGACGCTGGCCGAACGAAACTTGCGGCCGATCAGCCGCTTGACGGCAAAGACCGTGTTGGCCGGGTTGGTGGCCGCCTGGCGCTTGGCCACCTGGCCCACCAGGCGTTGGCCGTCCTCGCCGATGGCCACCATGCTGGGCGTGGTGCGGCTACCCTCCTGGTTGGTGATGACCTTGGGCTCACCGCCGTCCATCACCGCCACGCAGGAGTTGGTCGTGCCCAGATCGATGCCGATGATCTTGCCCATCTAGCCGGAAGCCTCCATCGATCCGGCCGGGGCGCGCGCCGCCGGGCCGGACGGGCGGTCAATCAATCCGAAGCCGCCTCGTCCTCCGCGGGTGCGGGGGCCTTGGCCACCACCACCATGGCCGGCCGCAGCAGCCGCCCCTGGAACAGATAACCCTTCTGGAATTGGCTGAGCACGGCGCCCTCTTCCACGTCGGGGTTCTCCTGCTGCATCATGGCCTCGTGGAGTTGGGGGTCGAAGGGCTGGCCCAGGGCGTCGATGGCCTCCAGGCCATGGCGCTCCAGGGTTTTGCGCAACTCGCCAAGAACCATCTCCACGCCCTTTTGCAGGGTTTGCTTGTCGGCCTCGCCGGCGGCGCCCAGGGCCCGCTCCAGGTTGTCCAGAACCGGCAGCAGGTCGCCGGCCATGGCCTCGTTGGCCCGCTTGAGGAACTCGGCTTTTTCGCGCTCGCCGCGTTTTTTGTAATTGTCGAACTCGGCGGCCAGGCGCATGAAGCGGTCTTCCAACTCGGCGCGCTGGGCCTGGCACTGTTCCAGGTCGCTCATCGGCTCGTCGACGACCTCTTGGGCCGGACCGTCGACCTGGCCGGTCGCCTTGGCCGCCTCGCGCTGTTCGTCCGGCTTGTTTTTTATATTCATGCGTTCGCTCTTGCTCACTGCCGTTAACCTCCGTTACCCCGGCTGACCGACTCTAATCGCCCCGCGAATCGATGATCCGCGAGACCAGCCGGGCCGTGTAGTCCACCGTGGCGATCACTTTGGAATAATCCATGCGCGTGGGCCCGATGACGGCCAGCGCGCCGGAGGGGCTATCCTGGCCGCCGTAGGAGGCCGTCACCGCCGTCAAGCCGTCCAGGCCGGACAACAGGCCTTCCGAGCCGATGAAGATGCGCACGCCCCGGGCCTCCAAGGCGCGCTCCAACAGGCGCAGCAGGGTCGATTTTTCCTCGAAGGCCTGAAAAATCGCCCGCAAGCGACCCACGTCCGCGAACTCGGGGGCCTCCATCAGATTGGTGCGCCCCTCGATGAACAAATCGCCGTCACCCTGGCCCTGCAAGGCCTTCTGGCCCAGGCGCAGGGCCCGACCCAGCACCGCGTCGAAGCGGTTTTTCTCCTTGGCCATCTCCTTGGCCACGCGCTTGCGCACTTGGCTCAAGGTAAGCTCGCCCATGAGGCTGTTCAAGTAGCGCGTGCATTTATCCAGGTTTTCCTGGCTGACGTCCTCGTCGCTGAGGATGACGCGGTTTTGCACCACGCCGCTACGGGTGACCATCACCACCAGGATCAGCGATTCGCTGAGCCGGACAAACTCCATCTGGCGAAAGACGTCGTTGTCGGGGTTGGGCGCGGCCACCACCGCGGCCAGGCGGTTGACGTCGCTGAGGGCCTTGCCGGCGGTTTTCAACAGGCCGTTCAAGTCGTAGGCCTGATTTTCGTCCAGGGCGCGGTGGATCATCAGCTTGGCCTGGTCTTCCAGTTCGCCCACTTGGAGGATGGTGTCGACGTAGAGGCGCAGGCCTTCATTGGTGGGCACGCGGCCGGCCGAGACGTGGGGCTGCTCCAACAGGCCCATCTCCTCCAGATCGGCCATGACGTTGCGCACGGTGGCCGGCGAGAGGTCGACGTAATCCTGGCGCGAGATCGTGCGCGAGCCGACGGGCTCGGCCGTGGCGATGTAGTTGGCCACCACCGCCGCCAAGATGAGCTTGGATCTGTCGGAAAGTTCTTTTGTCACAAGCAGTTGCCCCTCACTAGCCCCCGCCGGCGGAGGCTGGGAGAATCTATCAACCCCCGGCTGTCATGTCAAGCGGAGCGCTCCGACAGCAGCCAGCTAGCCAGCGCCACCGCCGTCCGCGCGGCCTGGCCGTCGGCCTTGATGGCCAATAGCGTTTCCTCCAGGCCACGGCCCGAGGCCATGCGTCCGGCCTCGTTGCCGCGCAGCAGGCTCAGCACCGCCCGGCTCATGGCCCGGCCCAGGGCGGCCATGTCCTTGTCCGGGTCGTTTTGCAACTCCAGGGCCAGGGGCGCGGCCACGCGCAGCAGCCGACCCTCGACCATGCCGTAGACCATGCGCGCCAAGGCCGGCGCCAACTGGCGGGTGGCCAGGGCGATGGCCTCGTCGTCCTCGCCCTGGGGCTTTTGCAGCAGGCCGTCGGCCCCGGCCATGGACATGGCCACGCCGTCGGCGTAGAGGGCCTTGCGACTGTAACCCAGGGCCGCGGCCCAGGGATAGGCCTCGCGCGCGGCGGCCAGGTTGTCCAAGCCATAATGGCGGCCCTGGCCCATCATGCCAGCCGCTCGCCGAAAGGCCATCTGCACGCGGTCCACATAGGCGTAGACCCGGCGCAGCAGCAAATTGGCCTCGGCCGAAGTGGGCTTTTCCACCCCGGCGTAGAGCCGCTCCACGCCGGGCTGCTTGCCCAGCATCTTGACCATCTCTTGGGGCGTGGGCAGTTGGGGTTTGAAATCCGAGTCGCCGCCCAGGATATCCAGCAAAAAGCACACCGGAACCCGCGAGCCGATGGCCTCGGCCGCCTCGGCGAAGGTCCGCGCGCAGACGAACTCGGCCCGGCCAAAGGCCGGCGCGGCGTTTTCCACGAAGTTATCCAGCTCGAACTGGGCGTCATCCACGAAACAGAACAGGGCTTTCATCGACATCCCCCGACAGGCGGCAAGGCTTCATCATTTATTAATACCACAAACCATCGCCGCCGCGAGGCCGCGGCTCGAACTTGACCGCCGCCGCCGGCGGTGCTATTGCTTGTAGCGGACTAATCATCCCCCGATAAAGGGGGTTTACCCAAACCGCCCGCGATGGAGTGGCAAAATGAAAAACGTGATGATCATCGGTTGTGGTTCTTACATGGACAGCGGCTATGGTTGCCCCGGCGAGTGGCGCTGTCTCAAGGCCGCGGCCATGGGCGAGGGCAAATTCGACGAGCCGGTCAAGGTGGTGGCCTTGGTCAAATGCCAGTGTCCGGGCCGGTCGATGGTGCCCAACCTGGGCATGGCCATGAAGCTTTCCGAAACACGGCCCGACGCGGTCTACCTCAGTTCGTGCATGGTCGGGGCCAAACCGGCCTGCCCCCACAGCACCGTCGAGGAAAAGATCGCCTTTATCCAGGAAAAAACCGGCCTGCCCGTGGTCATCGCCGGCACCCACGACTATCACTAACACTTTAACAGCCCGGGGGAAACCCTTTCCGGCCCCGCGCCGCGAAAGAGTTTCCCCCGCCACCGCCCCGCGCCCCTGGCTTGCGCCGGGCCATTTTGGCCCTTATATTTCAACAACGCGCGAATCATCACGAAAGCGGGGATAGAACCATGACCCTTCCCGAGCCTCAAGGCTTCGATTACGTCGGCAACTGCATCCGGCCGCC
Source organism: Desulfarculus baarsii DSM 2075 (assembly GCF_000143965.1). Taxonomy (GTDB): domain Bacteria; phylum Desulfobacterota; class Desulfarculia; order Desulfarculales; family Desulfarculaceae; genus Desulfarculus; species Desulfarculus baarsii. The sequence continues at coordinate 2,290,738 of NC_014365.1, forward strand.
CAGCGAGGCCAATTCGATCCTGATCCAGGCCACCCTGGGTTGCAGCCACAACAAATGCGCCTTTTGCGGCACCTATTACGACAAGCGCTTTGGCATCAAAGACCGCCAAACCCTGGAGCAAGACCTGCGCTTCGCCCAGAAGCACTGTCGCCGCCAAGACCGCGTCTTTGTCATGGACGGCGACGCGCTGATCATGCCCATGGCCCACTGGGAGTGGCTCTTGGGCCAGATCCGCGAAAAACTGCCCTGGGTGCGGCGGGTGGGCAGCTACGCCAACAGCAAGAGCATCGCCATGAAAAGCGATGACGACCTGCGCCGCCTGCGCGAGCTGGGCCTTGGCATCTTGTATTACGGCGTGGAAAGCGGCCACCCCGACGTGCTGCGCGACATCAAAAAAGGGGCCGACCCCGAAAAGCTCATCACCCAGGGCCGGCGGGCCAAGGCGGCTGGCATGAAGGTTTCGGTGACGGTGCTGTTGGGCGTGGGCGGGGCCGAACGCAGCCAAGAGCACGCCAGGGCCACCGGCCAGTTGCTCACGGCCATGGACCCGGATTACGTCGGCGCGCTGACGCTGATGCTCATCCCCGGCACGCCCATGGGCGACGCCCACGCGGCCGGCCAGTTCAAGCTGCCCGACGCCAAGGGCATGCTCATGGAGCTGCGCGAGATGCTGGCCAACACCGACCTGAGCGACGGCCTGTTTTTCGCCAACCACGCCAGCAATTATCTGCCGATCAAAGCCTATCTGCCGGCCGACAAGCAAAAGGCCCTGGAGTTGATCGACGGCGCGCTGTCCGGCCGGGTCGGCCTCAAGCCCGAGTGGATGCGCGCCCTTTAGCGGCGCTTTGCGTTGGCGCTGAAACGCGCGGTTTGGCGGCGTCGGAGCGCTGGCCGGGCCGCGCGTTTTTTTGGGGCGCGGCGCCTGGTCAGCGACGCATTTTGTTGCGCACGGCCAAGCCAAAAAGGCCGGCCTGGACCAGGAGGAGCGTCTGGTAGATCCGCAGCCACAGCGTGTAGAGATAGCAGCCGGTTGCGTCGTGGTTGATGCTGGCCGAGATGTATTCCTTTGGCGTGGAAAAGGCGGCGTTCAGCCAGGCCAATGTTTGCACGTTTGGCAGGGGGTCGCGCGGCAGAGTTTTCATGATGACGTCAAGGCATTCATGGGCCAGCCACGGCAGAAGCGCCAAAACAACCAGCCAAAGGCCGGCCCGCGACGGGCTTTCGCCATAGCCGCTGACTAATTTGTATAGCCACAGGCCAAGGGCGAACCACGGACGCTTGTTTTGCTTGGCGTCCAGGCGTTGCATTTCCTTTTCGGCGTAGTGCCAATCCGAGGCCAAGGGCTCGTCGGCCCCGTCGCGGGCGACTTTCTTCAGCCGGCGGAACAGGTCGGCCAAGCGGCCGGGCTCGGGGGGCTTGTTTAACTCGGAGAAACGATCAGCGCCAAATACGTTGAAGAGCGGAAAATAGCCCTGCCCTTGAACGGAGCGAGAATCGTAGACAACCTTGCGGCCTTTGCTCTCCGGCCATATGCAGTCGATGAAGCGCATGGACTCGATGGGCGCGCGCAGCAGTGAAAGCCGTGAAATATCGGCGCGTTCGAATTCGATATGCTTGTCTATGATGCAGTCATCAAAGCGGCATGATAGGATTTTTATGTCGCGAAACAAGACAGGGCCACAAAAATGTGTATGGTCACATGACATATCAAGTTGATCAGCAGCATAAAAAACAACTAGCTGATGAAATTTGGAATTTGTAAAGTCTAAATGCCCATTGAATATTGCGTGGCCAAAGTCACATATATTACAAAAAATTGTTTCTAAAAAATCTATTCTGCCACAGAATTCTGTCTGACTAAATTCGCAAAAACTGCTAAATATCGCACACATGAAACTAGATGATTCTGATATTATTGACAGTCCAAAGTCAACATATCCTTTGAATTCTGCATAAGCGAAATTTACATACCCATCAAACCTCACATCATAAAATTCTGATATACCTCCAAATGTTACAGAATCAAAAGACACTGCATTGCAAAACAATGCTTGACTAAATGTTATGTTCGGCAGCGGATTGTCTTTATCATATGCGCTAAAACTAATATATCCCGGAAATATCGCGCCGCGCAAATCACATTCTTCCCCATCCTTCTTGCATTTATCTATTCTCTCAAAGACCTTCTTGTTAAACGCCTCCACGTCTTGCTTTTCCGGGCACTCGGCCGGCGCATGAAAGATGCAATACTCCTCGCCTTCGTATTCAACCGTCGGCTCGGCCGCGCACCAGTTGTCATATTCTTCAGCCTTGCAGCAGGGCATGCTTTCCCCCCAAAAAAACACGGGCCGCGAAAAAGGCCGGGCCCACGCCGGTTTACACCGACATGGGCCCGTTTTGCCTCAACTTGCTGCTTTAATACCGCCTCGGCGGCGCTTGGCTACCAGCGCCGGGGGGGGCGGGACTCGCGGGGCCGGGCCTCATTGACCTTCAAAGCCCTGCCGTCCAGATCGGCGCCGTTCAGCGCGCGAATGGCGTTTTCCGCGGCATCGCTGTCCATTTCCACAAAACCAAATCCGCGCGACCGCCCGGTCTCCTGGTCCGTGATCACCTTAACCGACTGCACGGCGCCGTACTGCTCGAAAAGGTTGCGGACGGAGTCCTCGGTGGAGTGGAAGGACAGGTTGCCAACGTAAATGCTCTTTCCCATGTTTCAAGACTCTCCTTACAAGAATACACTTCGCCCCTCACCTCTGGCGAGGGGACGCTCACTAGCCAATGAGCCTTGCTTTTTAGCTGATTGTGGCGCGCGATGCGTCGCCTTGGTCAAGCGGTCGACTGAGGCTGATTGGTCGAATATCCGTAAACTATTATCCAAAAAAACCAACTTGTCAACAGGTGCTCGCGGTTTCCTCGCGCCGGACCGCATTTTTCGCCCTCGTCAGCCGCCTGACGAAAGCCCGGCAAAACCGCACCTCTACGGGAACTAATATAACACCTTGCGGCATCCTCGGATAAATTATTTTTCATCCGCGTCATTTTTTTCTTGCGCCGCGCCGGCCGGCCCGGCCCACGCGTTTTGCCCTGGCGCGGCGGCCGCCGCTTGTTGCATAGTAAACAATGTTATCACGGGCCGCGACAACCAACACGCCAGCGGAGGAAGACCAATGAAAGCCATCTGCGCGGACCTGCGCGACGAATACGAAGCCCTCGATTTCATTGTCGAAGGCCTGGACGCCAACGGCTGGCGCACGCTCACGCCGTTTCTGGGCTGGGACATCCACTACGAAATCGCCCACATCGCCTACTTTGACGGCACGGCCCGCCTGGCCGCCACCATGCCCGACGACTTTAACAAACATGTCCAAGAGCTGTTTGCAAATCTTGATAAATGGGATGAGATATTCGGCCAAGTGCGCGATATGCCCGATCAAGATCTGCTGCAATACTGGCGCGAACAGCGCAACGCCCTGATCGCCGCCCTGGAGCCCATGGGCCCCAAGGACCGCCTGCCCTGGTATGGCCCGCCCATGAGCGCCCGCTCCTTCGCCGCCGCGCGCATCATGGAGACCTGGGCCCACGGCCAGGACGTGGCCGACGCCCTGCGCGTGCGGCGGCAAGCCACCCCGCGCCTGCGCCACATCGCCCACCTGGGCGTGACCACCTACGGCTGGAGCTTCGCCGTCAAGGGCCTGGCCAAGCCGGAGGCGCAAATCCGCGTCGAGCTGAGCGGCCCCGAAGGCGACCTGTGGGCCTGGGGGCCCGAGGACGCCGCGCAGAGCATCGTCGGCCCGGCCGAGGATTTCTGTTTGGTGGTCACCCAGCGCCGCAACGTGGCCGACACCGCCCTGCAACCGGTGGGCGAGGCCGCCACGCAGTGGATGCAGGTGGCCCAGTGTTTCGCCGGCCCGCCGGCCCACGGCCCCAAGCCCGGCGAACGCGCCTGGTGAAAGCCGCCCCATGAACGCAAAAAGGCCCGGCGCGCATGGCCGGGCCGTTTCATCGCGGCGCGATGGGTCAGACCTGGGTGTCGACGTTGAGCCCCTTGCCCAGCTTGTTTTTCAAGTCTTGGTTGAGCACCTCGACGGTGAAACGCGCCGTGGCCTGCATGGATTCCCGCAGGCTGACGCCGGCCTTTTCCGGGTCTTGGATGATCTCGTTGGCCCGGTTGAAGGCCCGGATCATGGTGCTGGCGTTGGCGGCCTCCTCGACCAATTGCGCCGAAAGGGCCGTCACATCTTGTTGCGACATGTTGCCGTATGATCCGATGGCGCTCATGACCGCCTCCCCTGCTGAGTTTCCGCCTCATGAGCCTTATCGGCAGGGACTTGCGCTTTCTTGAGCTCCGGCGGCAAAAAAATCAGCCCGCGCGCCGAAAAATCAGCTCCCAGGCCGGATCGGCCATGAAATAGTCACGCATGCCGTCGGGCGTGGCGCAACCGCCGGGCTCCCCCAGGCTCAGGCCCAAGGCCTGGCCGTAGGCCCGCGCCCAGACCCACGAACAGATCGGCCAGCGCTCCAGGGCCAACAGCCGCCGCGCCACGTAGGCCTCGCCTCGTCTCCGGCCCAGGCTCAGGCCAAACAGCGCCCAGGCCAAAAACCAATCGGCCAAATGCGCCGCCAGTTTCCACCAACCATAGCCCCGGCCGGCGTAGGCCCGAGCCGCCTCGGCCACGGCCCCACGCTGGGCGGCCGAAAGGCCCCGCCGACGCCAGACCTCGCAGGGCCCCCGCCGGCCGGCCCAGGGCAGCACGCGCACCCGCCAAAGGGCCTCCAGCGTCTCGCCCGGCCCGACAAAGCCAAACACGTGCCCGGCCCGCGTGGCCGGCTCGCCCGGCGCGGTCTGGCAAAAACGCACCAGCGCCAGCCCCGGCGTCAGGCCAATATCGCCCGGCAGTGGCGCGAAGCGCCCGTTGTTTCGGCTTACCTCGTCATGAAACTCGCCCATGCTCGCCTCCCGCGCCGTCGTGCATGGCCAAGCCGGCCACGGGCCAATGGTCGGCCGACAGGCCGGGGCGGCCCAGGAGGCTGGCGCGGGATTGCCTTTCCAGAAAACGCCGTCACGGCGAGCGGCCGCGTAAATGCCATCGCCCCGCCGTTGACGAGCGGCGGGGCGGTATGGGCTTGCTGGCACAACCGATCAATCTTGTTGACATTATTCAACAAGTGCTCTAACATCGATTTGTTTTGCCGGCAACCAGGTGTCTTGTCGCGGGGCCATGGGCCGCGCGCCGGTTTTTTTCGCCCAATCGCGCGGATCGTTTGCGATGGTTTTCAGCTCGCCGTTGTTTTTATTCATCTTTTTGCCGGCCGTGCTGGGCGTCTACTACCTTGCCCCGGGCCGGGCCAAAAACTATGTGCTGATCGCCTTCAGTTTGGCTTTTTATTTCTGGGGCGAGCCTTCGTTCGTCTTCGTGGTGCTTGGCTCGACGCTTTTCGATTGGCTGGTGGTGCGCGCCATGCACGCCACGACCGGACATGGTCGGCGCAAGTTCTTGGTTTTTCTTGGAGTATTGGCCAACGTCGGCATTCTGGTCTATTTCAAGTACATGAATTTCTTTGCCGACGCCGTCAGCGCCCTGCTGGTCGACCTTGGCCTCAATCCGTTCGTTCTGGCCAAGATAGCCCTGCCCATCGGCGTGTCGTTTGTGGTCTTCGAAAAAATCACCTACCTTGTCGACGTCTACCGCGACGTGGGCAAACCGGCCCGCAATTTCGCCGATTATCTGCTCTATGTTTTTTTCTTTCCCAAGCTGCTGGCCGGGCCGATCATCAAGTACCACGACATCGCCGACCAGCTTAAGCGGCGCGAGCACAACCTGCCCAACATCCAAGCCGGGCTCAGCCGTTTCGCCGTGGGCCTGGCCAAAAAGGTGCTCATCGCCGACACCTTGGCCGAAGTGGCCGACTTTTCCTTTGCCGCCGATCCGGCCACGCTGGGCCCGTTTTTCGCCTGGCTGGGGGTGATCTGCTTCACCTTCCAGATATACTTCGATTTTTCTGGCTACAGCGACATGGCCATCGGTTTGGCGCGCATGTTCGGTTTCCGCCTGCTGGAAAACTTCAACCTGCCTTATATCTCGTCCAACTTCACCGAGTTCTGGCGGCGCTGGCACATCTCGCTGTCGTCATGGATCCGCGATTATCTCTACATCCCCCTGGGCGGCAACCGCGTCGCCACCGGGCGAATGTACTTCAACCTGTGGTTTTGCTTCGTGCTTTCGGGCTTGTGGCATGGCGCGAACTGGACGTTTGTTTTGTGGGGCGTCTATCACGGCGTGTTTTTGGTCTTGGACAAGCTGTTCTGGCTGCGCCAGGGCGCGCGCCTGCCCAAGGCCGTCAACATCGGCGCGACGTTCTTTTTCCTGGTGCTGGGCTGGACGTTGTTCCGCGCCACCGACATCGGCCATTTCGCCGGTTATATGCGGGCCATGCTCGGCCTGGCGGCCGACCCGGCGGCGTTCAAATATCTGACGGCCAACATCTGGTTTTATCTGGTCCTGGCGGCCGTGCTGTCGTTGGCCCCGGCCTGGGGCCGTTTGTGGCGGCTGCTGCCCAGGTATCGGGCCTTTGCCCTGCGCGTCGAGTTCGAATTGTCCTGCTCGCTGGCGTTGATGCTGCTGGTGATGGGCAAACTGGCGGCGCTTACGTTCAACCCGTTTATATACTTCAGGTTTTAGATAATGGGCTTCATGGGCATCGGCATACAGACCGCATTTTCCGGCGCGCTGCTGGGGCTTTTGATCTACTGCCTGCGCATCGTGCTGAACTATCCGGCCATGTTCGACTGGCCCAGGGCCGTGTTGTTGATGATCTTTGGCGGAATGGCCGGGCCAGTCGTCTTTTTTGGGCTGTATTTCGCCGCTTGCCGCCTGCCGCTGATCTGGGGCTTGCGGGCGGCATGGCTGCTGCGGCGCTGGGGCGGCGGCGCGTTGCGCGGCCTGTTGCTGACGTTGTGTTTGGCCCTTTTGATCTTGCCACTTTTCAACACGGCGCTGGAAAACTGGTTTGATGTGCGTTTCGCCAAAAACGACCAAAACGTGCTTTATGGCGTCTATAGCGAGAAAAAGCCGCCAGCCTTTCGCTGGGCCGGATTGCTGGACGGCTCGCTCCAAAACCAGTTCGGCCAATATTTTAACAACAGCTTCAGCCTGCGGCCCATCTTGATCAAACTCAACAATCAATTTTATTATAGTGTTTTCGCCAAATCCTACATGTACGACGACGCCATCGTGGTGGGCAAAAAACGTTGGCTATACGAAGAAGCCTACATTCGTTTTCAGCAGAATATCGCCAACCAGACCCACATCGCGCACATCGAGCGTTACGCCAAGCAATTGCGCGAGTTGCAGGATTTGCTGCGCAAACGCGGCGTCACCTTTTTGCTTTTGATCAGCCCCAGCAAGGCCACCACCTACCCCGAATACATTCCCGAGCAATTTCATTGGTTCAGCCGCCCCGGCCAACTCAACCAACAAATGCTCATGCCGCTTCTGGACAAATACGGCGTGAACTATTACGACGCCCAGGCCACCGCCCTGCGATGGCGCGACAAAGCCCCGGCCACGCTCTTTTGCCAGGGCGGCACCCACTGGAACGACCTGGGCGCCATCTACGCATTGCAAGGCATGCTGGCCAAGCTGGAAAAAATCAGCGGCAAAAAGCTCACGCGGCTGCGCTTGGACGGCGTGGATATCGACAACAAACCCATCGGCTTTGATCGCGACCTGGCCGAATTGCTCAACCTTTACTACCAGCCCTACGATTTTCCCACGCCGCACCCCAAAGTCACCCCGCTCAGGGACGCCGCCACCTTCACCGGCGACCTGGCCCTGGTCGGCGGCAGCTTCAACTGGATCATATTGAATCTTCTGCACAAATACGGCGTATTCGACACCATGGACTTTTACTACTACTTCCGCACGGCCTTTCGCTCCTATCACGCCGGCCGTGAACCAGCCCCCCAAAGCAAAATCGACGTCTGGACCATGGATTGGGACGCGCGTATTTTCAACAAGGATTTCGTGATCGTGGAGATGAATTCGGCGGTGATACCCTTTGGCAATTACGTCTCGGCCTTTGCCCGAGGGGCCCGTCAGAACGACAAATAAAGCGGTCGACAGCTAGCTTCGCTGGCGCACCACCTCCATGAGCATCACCCCGGCGGCCACCGAGGCGTTGAGGCTCTCCACCCCGGCGGCCAGGGGCAAGGTGGCCAGCATGTCGCAGTTTTTTTGCACCAACGGCGCAACGCCCTTGTGCTCCGAGCCCACCACCACCGCCAGCGGACCCCGCAGGTCCAGCGCCCACGGCGCGGCTCCGCCCCGGGCCACGGCGGCCACCGACCACAAGCCGATCTCCTTCAGGCCTGCCAAGGCCTGGCTTATGTTGGCCACCCGACAAACCGCCACCTGACCCAACGCGCCGGCCGCGGCCTTGGCCACCGCCGGCGTCAGTTGACAGGCGCGATCCTTGGGCACGACGACGCCCAGCGCCCCGGCCGCCGCCGCCGAACGCAGCATGGCCCCCAGGTTGTGGGGATCCTGCACGTGATCGACGACCAAAACCAAGGCCCGTCGCCCGGCCTCCTCCAGGACGGCCAGCAGCTCGTCCCACGCGGCGTAGCGGCCTTGCGCCGCCACCCGCAAGGCCACACCTTGATGCACCGCGCCGCCGGCCATCTGGTCCAGCCTGCGGCGTTCGATCTTCTCCACCTTCAGCCCGGCGGCGCGGGCGGCCTCGACCAGGCGGCCGACGGCCTCCGAACGCTGCCCGGCGACCACCAGCAAGGCGATGGCCGTCTGGGCCTGGTCGGCCAGCGCCTCGGCCACGGCGTGACGGCCCACGATCAGATCGTCGCGTCGCTCCACCTTAGAGGCCCCATTCCCGCTTGATGCGCGTCAATTGGCGCTCCGTGCGCAGGCGGTCGGTGGTGATGATGGCCTCGACCTGGGCCGCGGCCTTGTTCAGGTCGTCATTTATCACCAGGTGGGTGTAGTCCTGGGCCGCGGCCAATTCATAGCCGACCCTGGCCAGGCGCAGGCGGATGTTGTCCTCGGTTTCGGTGCCCCGCTGGCGCAGACGGCGCTCCAGTTCGGCCCGTGAAGGAGGCACGATGAAGATGAACACGCCTTGGGGATAATGGCCGCGCAGGGCCTTGCCGCCGTTGACGTCGGTGTCCAAAAACAGGTCGACGCCTTGGCCGATGGTCTGATCGATGACCTGGGCCGAGGTGCCATACATGTTGCCGAAGATCTCCACGTGCTCCAAAATGTCGCCGCGCTCCAGGCGCTGGATGAACGCCTGGCGGTCGACAAAGTGATAATCCACGCCGTCGCGCTCGCCAGGCCGGGGGGCGCGGGTGGTGAAGCTGACCGAATAGGCCAGATCGGGCAGGTTTTGCCGCACCATGGCCCCGACGGTGGACTTGCCCGCGCCGGGCGGGCCCGAAAGCACGAAGATCTGGCCGGTGGCGCTCATTTTCTGGGGGCCTCGCCAAGGGGGATTTGTTGATCGTCGTGAATGGTCTGCTCGAAACGCTGGGCCATGGTTTCAGCCTGGATGGCGCTGAGCACCACATGGCCGGTGTCGGTGATGATGATCGACCTGGTCTTGCGGCCCTGGGTGGCGTCCAGCAGGCGCTCGGCGGCCTTGGCCTCCTCGCGCAGGCGCTTCATGGGCGCGCTGGCCGGCGTCAGGATGGCCACCACCCGCTTGGCGGCCAGGGAATTGCCAAAGCCCACGTTGAGCAGCTTGGAAGGCATGAGCGGCCCCCTATTCGATGTTTTGCACCTGTTCGCGCAGGCGTTCCAGTTCGGCTTTCATTTCCACCACCATGGCGCTGGCCTGGGCGTCGGGGCTTTTGGAGCCCATGGTGTTGGCCTCGCGGTTGAGCTCCTGCAACAAAAAGTCCAGCTTGCGGCCCACCGGCTCGCCTGCTTCCAAAAAGGCCCGGAACTGCTCCAGATGGCTGGCGGCGCGCACGGCCTCCTCGGTGATATCGCACTTGTCGGCGATAATGGCCACTTCCAGGGCCAGGCGTTCAGGGTCGGCCCGGCCTTCGTCCAGGAGCTTGCCGATCCGTTCGGTCAGGCGCTGGCGATAGTTTTCCACGATCTGGGGCGAACGGGCCGCGGCTTGGCCGAAAAAGCCCTCCAGCCGCTCCAGCCGCTCCAGAAAATCGCGGCGTAGCGAGTCGCCCTCGGCGGCGCGCATGGCGTCCAGTTCGTCCAGGGCCGCCAGCATGGCCGGCTCCAGTTGGGCCCAGTAGACGTCCATGTCCGGGTCGGCGTCCATGGTCAGGATCATCTCGCGGCAGTTGATGTAGGGCCAGACGTTGCCGTTGCCGCTGACGCCAAGTTCCTGCTCCAATTCGCGCACGATCTGGCGATATTGCTTGAACAGCGGCCGGTTGAGCACCAGCCGGGGCACGGGTTCGGCCGCGCCGCTGGCGCTGATGGTGATGCTGACCCGCCCCCGCGAGAGCCTGGCGGCCAGGAACTTCTTGATGCGGTCCTCCAGGGCGGCAAGTCCCGAGGGCGCGCGCAGATGGATGTCCAGAAAACGCGAGTTGACGGTGCGGATCTCGACGATCCACTGCCCGTCCAAGGCGGTGGATTGGCCGCGTCCATAGCCGGTCATCGATTTAATCACTGGTCTTCTCCACTATCGGCGGCGGCCCGACGTTTCAGGCGCCAGAGGTGACGCTCCCGGATCAGCGCCAGCAGCCGCGTCATTTCGTCGCCGGCGTAATCGCTGTAGGTCCAGGCCAACGCTCGATAGCGGCCGCGCTGGAAAAACAGCGTCAGTTCGCAGTATAAATCCAGGCCCAAAGGCAGGCGATGGCCCTGATATTTGTGCGTGGCCAGGATCAACCCATCGGCGGTGAGCAGGCCGGGATCGATGTTGACCGCGCGGCGGCCCTCCCGGGCCAGGCTCACCTCCAGGGCCATGCACTGTTTTTTGATCCGGGCCAGTTCGTGCAGGGGCGTCGGCCGCTCAAACACGGCCAAGCGGCGATCCAGGCCCAGGCCCATTTCAGGTTCGTAATAGATTGTCTGGCCAAAGGCCATCGGCGCGCTCAGGCGCTCCAGCGGGCCGCAAAGCTCGGCCAAGGCCCGTATCGCCGCCAGGCGAGGCGCCTCCTCGCGGGCCAACAGGCTGATCACCAGCGTGGCCGGTTCGGGCGCTTTGGCCATTGCCGCGCTCGCCAACGCCTACGCCCGGGCCACCTCTAGCGCCGCCCCACGCTGAAATAGGTGAAGCCGGCCTCGCGCAGGCGTTCTGGCTGATAGACGTTGCGCAGATCGCAGATCACGGGCTGGCGCATCAGGCCCTTGATCCGCGCCAAGTCCAGGTTGCGAAACTGGTTCCACTCGGTCATAAGGATCATGGCGTCGGCGCCCTCGACGGCGTCGTAGGAGTTTTTGCGCATCTCCACGCCCGGCAGCATCGGCGCGGCGGCCTCCATGCCGGCCGGGTCATAGGCTCGGATGGTCGCGCCCATTTCCATCAGGGTGGGCAGAATGACCAGGCTGGGGGCCTCGCGCATGTCGTCGGTGTTGGGCTTGAAGGTCAGGCCCAGGCAGGCGATGACCTTGCCGGCCACCTGGCCGCCCAGGGCCTTGATTACCTTGTCGGCCATCACCAGGCGCTGGCGGCGGTTGACCTCCATAACCGCCTCGACGATCTGGAAGCGGTAGTCATTTTCCTTGGCCAGATGAGCGATGGCCTCGGTGTCCTTGGGAAAGCACGAGCCGCCGTAGCCGGGGCCGGCGTGCAGAAACTTGGGGCCGATGCGCCGGTCCAGGCCCATGCCCTTGGCCACCACCTGCACGTCCGCGCCGACCAACTCGCAGATGTTGGCCATCTCGTTGATGAAGCTGATCTTGGTGGCCAAAAAGGCGTTGGAGGCGTACTTGATCATCTCGGCGGTTTCCACGTCGGTGATCACAAACGGCGTTTCGATCAGGTACAGCGGGGCGTAGAGGTCTTTCATGATGGCCTTGGCCTGTTCGCTGGCCGCGCCCACCACCACGCGGTTGGGCCGCATGAAGTCCTCGATGGCCGAGCCCTCGCGCAGGAACTCGGGGTTGGAGACCACGTCGAAGGGGATGGGCCGTTTCTGGCTCCGCTGGATGATCTCGGCGACTTTCTTGCCCGTGCCCACCGGCACGGTGGATTTGGTCACCACCACTTTGTAATCTTGCATGTTCTGGCCGATGGCCTGGGCCACGTCCCAGACGTAATGCAGGTCGGCCGCGCCATCATCGCCCTGGGGCGTGCCCACGGCGATGAAGACCACCAAGGCGTTGGCCACGCCCTTGTCCAGTTCGGTGGTGAAATGCAGGCGGCCCTCGCGGGTGTTCTTGGCCACCAATTCCTCGAGCCCCGGTTCGAAGATGGGCACCTTGCCGCCCAGCAGCATGTCGATTTTTTTGGGGTCGTTGTCCACGCAGGTGACGTTGAGGCCGAACTCGGCGAAGCAGGTGCCGGTCACCAGACCGACATAGCCAACCCCCACAACACAAATGTTCATCGCGGCATCCTCCGCATAATGCGTCCGGCCCGCCGGGCCGGTTGGCGGTCTATTGTTTCGCTCGCCGGCCGGCCTCGATGGCGCCCATGGCCAAGCCGATCAACAAGTACACCATCAGGGCCGAATCGTCGGCAAAAAAGTCGTCGCTCATGTTGCGCAGGGCAAAGCCGGCGATCATCACCGCCGTGGCCGCCTTGAACAAATCGCCCACCCGGCCAGCGGCCGGCGGCGCTTTGGGCCAGCACGACCAAAAGGCCAGGCCCAGCAACCACAACAGCGCCAGCAGGCCTTGCAGGCCCATCTGCACGGCCGCATCCAAAAACATATTGTGGGCGTGCCACAAAAGCGGCTGGTTGCTGTCACGGAACTCGGGGAAGGCCTTGGAAAAGCTGTTGCGGCCCAGGCCGACGCCCTCCAGGGGGCGTCGGGCTATCTGTGCGATGGTGTGGCGCCAGACCGTGACCAGATCGCCGGCCGTTCCGCCGACTTCTTCTGGGTCGCTGACGATGCGATCCAGGGCCCGCCAGTCCTCGCCGTGACGCGAGCCGGGCAGCAGCAGCAGCGACGCCGCCAGCAGCGCCAGCACCAGCAGGCCCACCGCCGCGATGCGCAGCCGTTGCCGGCTGAAGACTATCACCATCAAAACCAGCTCCACCAGCATGCTCAGCCAGCAGGCCCGGCTATAAGAAAGATAAGCCGCCAGAACCGCGCACACCGCCACCGCCGCGATCAGCCTCCGCTGCCGCCGCTCGGTGAACACCAGCGGCGAAATCAACAGGTACGGCCAGATCGTCACCAGATAGGTGCTGAAGGTGCCATAGCCGTTGTGCAAGGAGCCGGCCCGCAGATCGTGATGCAGCAAGCTGCCGCCGTCGACGAAAAACAACGCCACGCCCATGAAAGTCATGATGGCCGCGCCGGCCACGACGGCCGCCAAGGCCTGGCGCAGGAGCCCTTCGTCGTGAACAAAATGCAGCGCCGCGTAAAAGATGATCAGCGGCTTGATGATCTCCGAGCGCACTTCGCTGAGCGAATAGCCGAAATCCACCGCCGAGACCAGGCTGAACACCGCGCAAAAGGCGTAAAAGGCCAACGGCAGAAAAAGCGCGCTCTTGCGAAAGGTCCAATCGCCACGGGCGGCGTAGGAGGCGGCCAACAAAAAGGCGAAGCCGGCCATGGCCACCTCCCTGGCGGCGGTGATGGCCTCCATGGGCAAAATGATGATCAGCGTCAGCAGGCTCACCCGGCAGAGGCGAAATAGCGTCTCGGACAGGCGCTCGCGGTCGCTGAATATCGGCGAACTGATGTTCATGGCCATCGCGCGCCTATTCGCGGGTGTTGTTGCACTGGGCGCATTGGGCCAGCACGTGGGCGTTTTCATCCAGGGCCCGGGCCAGGCGGCCGGCGGTGACCGCCGATGTGCCCACCTCGCCCACCACCACGCCGGCGGCGAAGTTGGCCATGGCCGCCGCGTCGATGGGCGTCAGCCCCGCCACCAGGCCCAGGGTCAGGGTGCTGATGACGGTGTCGCCGGCGCCGGTGACGTCATAGACCTTCTTGGCCATGGTGGGGATGTGGGCCTCGGCTCCGTGGGAAAACAGCGTCATGCCCCGCTCGCTCTGGGTGACCAGCACGTGGCGGGCGTCGAGCTCCATCAGCAACCGGCGGCCGGCCTTGATCACCGCGCTGGGTTCGTCGGTGGAGACGCGGGCGGCGGCCAGGGCCTCGTGGTGGTTGGGGGTGATCACCGTGGCCCCGGCGTAGAGGGCCATGTTGCTCACTTTGGGATCGACGGTGACGATCTTCTGGCCCTTGCTGGCCATCTTCATCAGCGGCTCCAGCAACGGCCCGCTGATGACGCCCTTGGCGTAGTCGCTGACGATGACCGCGTCGCAATCGGGCAGTTCGGCCTTCAGATAGGCTCGAAGCGCCTCGACCTCGGCGTCGCGGGCGGGCAGGCGATGTTCGCGGTCGACGCGCACCACCTGCTGGCTGTGGGCGACCACGCGGGTTTTTTTGGTGGTGGGCCGCTGGTCGCTGACAATGACGCCTTCGCATGGCACGTCCAGGTCGTCGAGCAAATCGAGGACCTGGCGACCGGCCGCGTCGTCGCCCACCAGGCCGCACAAAAGCGTGCGGCAACCCAGGGCCGCCAGGTTGTGCACCACGTTGGCCGCCCCGCCCAGCATGTGGGTCTCTTGGTCGACCTCCACCACCGGCACCGGGGCCTCCGGCGAAATGCGCGTGACCCGGCCCCAGATGAACTGGTCCAGCATCACATCGCCCAAAACCAATATGCGCGCCGTGGCGAATCGCTCCACGGCGTATTTCATCCGATCGATGTCAAACTGAAACTTCATCGAACCACCTGGCTGGTTTGCAACAATTCTTCCACGCCGGCAACCACTTGCTCCACCTGGATCTCCTCCACCGTGCCCTCGGCCTTCAGGGGCAGAAACGGCGCGTTCCACGGGAACCAGACATCCAGGGGCGTGCGCTTGCTCCAGATGACCACCTGGGGCGCGCCCACGGCCGCGGCGATGTGCATCGGCCCGCCCTCCACGGTGACAAAGACCGAAGCCGCCTTGATAATAGCAGCAAATTCCTTCAACCGGGGCGACCAAAACACCGGCGCGCGGTCCAAAAGCCCGCCCATGAGTTGGGCGACCCAGGGGCCATCGGCCGGGGCGTGGGTGATCACCAAGCCCTCGGGCCGCTCCAGCAAAATCTCCACCAGCCGGCGATAGCGCTCCTCGGGCCAACGGCGAAAGGCGCTGTATTGCCAGCGCGTGACGTTGATCACCAACGGCCCCGGCCGGCGATCAAGGCCGTGTTGACGCAAAAACTCCGCCACCGTGGCCTGGGCTTGCTCCGGCACGTCCAGAAAAAGCTTTTTTTCGGGGTTGTCCACGCCGATGTGGCCCAACAGGTCAAAACAGCGCATCACCTCGTGAATGCCTTTGGGCGGCCAAGCCACGGGCCGGTTATAAAAAAAGCCCCAGCGCTTTTTCTTGTCCTTGGCCTCGGGGCCAAAGCGCCAGCGTCCGCCACTGGCGTAGGCCAGCCAGGCCTGCGACGAAGAAAACAACGAACGCGGCGCCAACACCAGGTCGTACCTTTCGCGGCGGATGCGGCCCAACATGCGCCACAGCAGGCCCAGCGAACGCAGCTTGCCGTATTGGCCGTGCTTGGCCTTGGGATAGGTCCACAGCTTATCCAGGGCGCGGTGGCCGCTGATGGCCTCCTCGGTCAGGGTGCAGACCACCGCGGCGATGCGCGCCCGGGGAAAGGCCCGGCGCAGGGCGTCGAGCATGGGCGTGGTGCAGATCACGTCGCCGATGTTGTCGTTGCGCACCACCAGAATCTTGGCGACCTGGGCCGGGTCGTATGGCCCGGGGTCGTCGCCCCAACGCCGCAGCACGAACACGTTGCACAATCTGGAAAGAAACGACAAGCCTCATTCTCCTCGCCGGGCGGCCGAACCAACGCCCGTGGCGAAACCATCGATCATGCGCTGGGCGCAGGCCCGCCAGGTGAACAGCCGGCCGATGCGCTCGCCGCCCCGCCGGGCCATGGCGCGGGCCAGGTCCACATCGTCCAGCAACCTCTCGAAGGCCCTGGCCAGGCCTTCCACATCGCGTGGTTTGACCAGAATCCCGCCCTCGCCAACGACCTCGGGCAGGCCGCCCAGATCGCTGGCCACCACCGGCAGCCCGCAGGCCAAAGCCTCGCCGGCCGAAAGCCCCAGAGCCTCCTCGCCCAGGCTGGGAAACGCCGCCAAGCGGCCCAGGGCGTAAAAACCGGCCAGGCGTTCCTGGGGCAGATAGCCCACGAAACACACCCGGCCCACCAGGCCAAGCTCGTCGACCTGGCGTTGCAAATCGGGCAGATAGGGCCCTTCGCCGGCCACCAGCAGCTTAAGTCTTGGCCGGCGGCCAGCCAGCAGGGCCACGGCCTGCATGGCCCGCTGCACGCCCTTGAGGGCCACCAGACGCACGGCCGTGACGATGACCTCGTCGCCGGCGGTCAGCCCGGCCAAGCGGGCCAACGCCTCGTCGGGCGCGGTCGGCCGGAAGCAATCGCCATCCACGCCCAAATAATTGACCGCCGGCCGCAGGCCCGTGGCCCGCGCCATCTGCTGGGCGTTGTGTTGGCTGACCGAGGCCAGATAGTCCAGTCGACGGCCCAGCCAGGCATAGCCGGGATAATATTCCGTGCCGCCGCTGAGGTAGCCGACCTTGGCCGCGCCGCCCCGCGCCGCCCACAGGGCCGGGCCCACGTCGTAGGTCTTGAAGACGACCAGGCGATCGTAGCCGCCGTGGCGCAGTTCTTCAAAGGCGTTATGGGCCAGACTCAGCCGCTCCAGCAGCTTGCGGGCCCGGCTGCCCAGGTCGGGGAAGCGCTGACGGTCGCGAAAGGCGAACGTCTTGACCTCCAGCCCTTGGGCCGCCGCCGGCAACGGCCGCTGGCTGGCCCCGCCGATGACCACGACATCCTGGCCCATTTCGGCAAAGGCTCGGGCCAGACGCCAGACGCCGGTCTCCACCCCGCCGCTCTGGGTGGTGCTGGTCAGGTTGTAAAGAGCCCATTTCACCGGGCGATATCCTCCAACTCGGCCAGGACCACCGCCGCCCTGGCCGGCCAGGCGTAGGATCGGGCCAGTTCCCGACCGGCCCGGCCCAATTCGCCAGCCAGGGTCTGATCGGCGGCCAGGCGCTCCAGGGCCGCGGCCAGAGCCGCCGGATCGTCGGGCTTGAAAAGCAAGGCCTGACGGCCGTGCGTCACCACCGCCCGGGCCGCCGGCGTGTCCGGGGCGATCACCGCGCAGCCGGCCGCCAGATACTCGAAGAGCTTCAGCGGGCTGGTGAACTCGGCGGCGATGCGCTGACCGGCCGCGCCGGGCCAGACGGCCACGCCGGCCCGGCTCAAAAGCTCGCGCACGGCCTCTTGGCCGGCGCGGGGCCGCATCGTCACCCGGCCGGCCAGGGCCGGGTCATTGGCCAAGGCCGCCAGCCCGCGCCAATCCGCGCCGCCTTCGTCGCCGCCCAGGATCTCCAGGCGGATCGACGGGGTCAGCATGGCCGCTTTCAGCAGCAAATCCACGCCCTTCCACCGCCCAAGCCCGCCGGCGTAGGCCACTAGCGCCCCGTCGCGGCCATCTTGGCCCACGGCGAAAAAGCTTTCATCCACCCCCGACGGGGCCACGGCCAGCGGCCCACGCGCCAGGCCCTCGGCCTCCAGGGCCTGGGCCAGCGGCCGGCTGATGGCCACCACTCGATCGGCCTCGGCCAACACACGGCGCTCCAAGGCCGCCAACCGGGCCAACTTGGCCCCGCCCAGCCCCTCCTCGGCGGCGGTCTGGGCGAAGATCTCGTGGGCCTCGTAGAGCAATGGCAGGCCATGGGCGGCGCGCCGAGCCAACAGAAAATCGGCCAGCTTCAGGTGCCGGACCATCAGCCCGTCCAACCCGCCGGCTTTGGTCAAACGCCGCAACCGGGCCAGGGCCGCCTGGTGATAAACCCCGTGCCACGAAAACGGCGCGCTCGAACCGGGGCCCTTTTGCAGCATGGCCACCGGCTCGATGGTCACCCCCGACCCCGGCCCCAAGCCCAGATCGGCCACCCGCCGGTCCAGCCCCCGAAACGCGCCCACCAGCAGATGAACCCGCGCGCCCAGCCCGGCCATGGCCCGCAGCGTGGCCGCCATCTGCAAGACCCTGGCCTGAACGCGACCAAGGTGCTCGGGATAAAGGTAGGCCAGACGCAACGATTCAGACCTCGGATTTGGCCAGCATCTCGTTCATCAGTTCCATGACCTGCTCCACCTTCAGTTCGCGCATGCATTTTGGGTCTTTGCAGCGTTTGGTGGTGCAGGGGTCGCAAGTGCGCTCGACCTTGAGCACCCGGTGCATGGCCCCCCGTGGCCCGATGGTCGCGGGATCGGTGGGGCCGAACAACCCCAGCACCGGCGTGCCCACGGCCTGACCCAGGTGCAGGGGACCGGTGTCGTTGGTCAGAAGGATGTCGGCCCGCGAGATGCCGGCCGCCAGCCGGCGTAACGGCACGTCCAGCAGGCAGGGCAAATGGGTGCGGGCCACGGCGTCGATCTCTTGAAAAAGCTCTTTTTCCGAGCCCGTGCCCACGCAATAGATGCCCACCCCGCGCAACAACAGCTCGCGGGCCACCAAGCCGAAACGCCGGGCCGGCCAGCGCTTGAACAAGTTGGCCGCCCCCGGCACGATGGCCACCCGTTTTTGGCTGGAACCCAGGCCGTTGTCGACCAGCCATTTTTCGGCCTCGGCCACCTCGGCCTCGCTTAGGTAGATGCGCGGCGCGGTCTGGTTGGTGGGCGCGCCGCCGGCCTCCTTGGCCATGAGCAGACGCTTGTCCACCACGTGCATGGTCGGCGGCAGGTCGATGGCCGTGGTGCGTAGCGCCTCGCTGCGCCAGCCCTGGATATTGTAGGCCGCATCGTAGCTCAGCTTGGGCAACAACCGCCAGATGTCGTCGTTGGCGTGCATGACCACGATGCTTTCGTAGTGCTGATCGCGCATGCGCCAGGCCAGCGAAAGCCGAAAAAACGGATTGTTGCGATAGGAAAACAACTGCCTGATGTTGGGCTGATTCAGCAATAGCGGCAGACGATGCTGATGCACCAGCACGTCCAGGTCGTAGACCTTGCCCAGTGAATCCAGGGCCGGAATGCTAAGAAGCGTGTCGCCGATGGCCGTGGTGCACACGGCCAAGGCCGCTGGTCTGTTCACGGCAGAATCCTTTCCGCGCGGCCTTCCAAGGCGGCGATGGTCTGGCTGAGCCATTGGTCCTGGCTGGGCACCCTGGCCGCGAAGCCGCGCTCCAGGCCCAAAGCCCGGCGGCAGGCTTCGGCCAGGGCGCGGGCGTCGTCGGGCCGTTGGACGATCCCGCCGCCAAGGCCCGGGTCGATCAACTCGGCCGCGCCGTTGGCCGTGGTGGTCACCACCGGCAGGCCAGCCCAGAGGGCCTCCAGGCAAGCGTTGGCGCAAGGGTCGTAAATCGTGGGCAAAACCATGGCGTCGGCCCCGGCCAGCAGCATGTCGACATCCTTGCGCTGGCCCATGAAACGCACCCTGCGCTCCAGGCCCAGGCGGCCGGCCTGGCGCTTGAACGCGCCCACGCGATCCTTGCCCACCACCAGCAGTTCGGCCTCGGGCAGCAGGGCCAGGGCCTCGATGGCAAAGGCCAGGCCCTTGCGCTGAAAGCCCGAGCCCAGAAACAACAGCGTCGGTCGCGTCAGGGCCAGTTCATCCCGCGCGCGGTCGCGGGTGGCGGCCAGCCGCGCCGCGGCCAAACGGGCCTCATCCACCCCGTTGTATATAACGGTTATTTTGGATTTGGCCACACCACAATATTGCCCCAGCTCGTCGGCGACCATCCGGCTGTTGGCGATGACCAGTTCCAGCGCCGCCGAGGCGAAGGTGCGCCGCTCCAGCTCCAGAAAGGCGCGGTGCTTGGGGTTGAAGCGAAAAGAGGCGCGCTTGAGGGCCGAACAAAAACGGCCGCGTCGGGCCAGCCAGGCGGCGTGACAGCCGTCGCCGGCGCGGACCACGGGGCTGCCCGGCACGCGCTCCAGGCTCAAGAACGTTTCCACCCCGGTCTGGATCATCCGCGCGCGGGCCGTCAAGGCCCACTCCAGCATGGCCGCCCGGCCCGAGTGATGCTCCAACTCCACCAGATGCAGCTTCAGGCCATCGGGCCGTGGCCCCTGCCAGTCGACCGCCACCACGTGGACCTCGTGGCCCCTGGCCAGCAGGCCCTCGGCCAGCAGCAGCAAGGTCTTTTCGGCCCCACCGGCGCTGTCGTATTTCTGGCGGATCAGGCCGACGCGCATGAGCTTTCCGTTCTGGCCAGCAGGCCGTCCAGCGCCTGGCAGACCCGCGCCGGCGCGATCTCCACCAGACAACGGCTGATCTTCGAGCCGTCGCAGCCGTCGCGGCCACAGGGGCGCTGGGGACAATCGCCCGTGATAACTTCGCTTTCCACCCGCCAGGGCCCCCACATCTTTTCGCCGGACGGGCCAAACAACACCGCCGTCGGCCGACCCAGGGCCGCAGCCATGTGCATGGGCGCGCTGTCCACGCCAAAAAACAACCGCGCGCCATCGATCAGCGCGCCCAGGCCCAGCAAATCCAGCCGGCCCGACAGATCCACCAGGCCCGGCCTGGGGCCCAGGATATCCTTGAGCCGGGCCACGAAGGCCATTTCGGCCGGGGCCGGCGCGGCGCTGAGCGCCACATCCAGGCCCAGGCCCAGCAGATGCTCGGCCACCGCCGCATTGCCTTCGGGCGTCCAGGACTTGAACATCCAACGACTGGTGGGGTGCAGCGCCACGTAGCGCCCCGGCCGCAGGCCGTGGTCGGCCAAAAGGCGCGCGACCTCGTGTCGGGCGGCCGGGCCCGGTTCGAAACGCAGCCTATCGTCGGATGGTTCGACGCCGATGGCCCGGATTTGGCGCAGAAAAGTCCGCACCACGTGGTCTTGCGTGCCGCGTTGATCCACCAGCAGGTGGAAGGCCCGGGCCCGCATGTGAGGCTTTTTGGGTTCGAAACCCACCCGCAGCTTGGCCCGGCCGGCCAGGCTCAGCCAGGCCCCGCGATCGCCGCCGGAAAGCTCCAGCGACAGATCGAAATGCTCGCGCCACAGCCCGGCCAAAAGCCCGGCCTGCTCGGCCAGGCCGGCCAGGCCCTTCAAGTCGCGGCGCACCACGCGCAGGCGGCTGACCTGGGGATTGTGGCGCAGCATGTCCTCGGTGCCCTGGTTGACGACGGCCGTCACCTCGACGCCGGGAAAGGCCCGGTGCAGGGCGGCGATCACCGGCGTGGTCACCAGCACGTCGCCGATGTGGCCCAGCTTGATGACCAGCGCCCGCCTGGGCGCGCGCGCGAGCCGACGCTCCATGATCAGCCTTTGGCCAGGGGTTTGGCCTCTTCCACCAGCATGATGGGAATGTTGTCGCGCACCTCGTAGCGCAGGGCGCAGGCAGGGCAATCCAGCCAACGCCATTGCGGGTCCGCGTCCAGGCGACCCTTGCACTTGGGGCAGACCAAAAGCTCCAGCAGCTCCTGGTTAATGGCCATGGACAAGCTCCTTTGCCCGCGCCGCCGGCCCGGCCAGCATCTCCGCGACGCGCTCGGCCACCGCCGTGGCGGTAATTTCGTTCATGCAGCGCGGGTTGTCGCAGCCGCGCCGAAAACAGGGGCCGCACTCCAGCCCCAGCCGGATGATCTGGTGGCCCGCGCCAAAGGGCCCGGTGCGCCACGGCGCGGTGGGGCCAAAAAGCGCCAGCGTCGGCGCGCCCATGGCCGCGGCCAAATGCATGGCCCCGGTGTCGGTGCTGACCACCGCCCTGGCTCGCCGTTGCAGGGCCGCCAACACGCGCAAGTCCGTGCGGCCCGTGAAGTCGCGCGGGGCGCTTGCCGCGCCGGTCCAGCCGGCCACCATGGCCCGGCCCCAGGCCGTGTCGCCGGCCGCGCCGCTGACGCCCACGTTGACCCCGGCCTCGACCAGAAGCCGCGTCAGTTCGACCCAGTGCTCCAGCGGCCAGAGCTTGCTGGGCCACAGGGCCACCGGGTGCAATAATATCAGCGGCCGGGCCTGATCCCAACCGGCCAGCAGCTCGTCGACCGCCCTTTCTTCCTCGGCGCTGGGCCACAGACCATACTGGACCTGGGCCGGCCGTTGATAGCCCAGGGGCTCCAGCAGATCCAGATAGCGCAGCAGGGCGTGACGGTCTGGGTCGTAGGCCGGCAGGCGCTCGTTCAGGGCCAGGGCCGCCGCCGGCTCCTTGCCGCCGGCAAAGCCTATTTTGCGTTCGCTACGGCAGAGGGAGACCAAAATAGCACTTTTTATAAGCCCTTGCAAGTCGACCACCGCGTCGTAGCGCACGCTGGCCAGGGCTCGTCGAAAGCCGACCATGCGGCCGGCCTTTTGCCAAAGCGAGCCGGCCGGGCCTTTGCGCGGGCTGACGATCACCCGCTCCAGGGCCGGATGACCTTGCAGCAGCGGCGCGGCCGGCGGCTCCACCAGCCAGTCGACGCGCGCGGATGGATCCTGGGCCTTGATGGCCATGGCCACCGGCAACGATTGCACCACGTCGCCCAGGGCCGAGAGCTTGACCAGCAGAATCCTCACGCCTGATCCTCCGCCAGGCGTTCGAGAATCCAGCGGGCGGCCTGGGCCAGGTCGTCGGCCACGAAATCGGGCGTCTCGTGGGGCCCCGTCGGCGGGCCGTCGTCCTGGCCCGAGCGCACCAGCACGCAGCCAAGGCCCACGGCCTTGCCGCAGGCAACGTCGCGCAACCGATCGCCGACCATGAACGAGCCGTCAAGCTCCAGGCCAAGCTCCTTGGCCGCCCGCAGAATCAACCCCGGGGCTGGTTTGCGGCAATCGCACTCCACGGCCAAATGCGCGACCACGCCCTCGGGATGATGGGGGCAATGATACCAGCCATCGACCCGCGCGCCTTGGCGGGCCAACTGCGCGGCCAGCTCGAAACGCACCGCCCGCAGATCGTCCTCGCCAAAATAGCCCCTGGCCAGGCCGGATTGGTTGCTGACCACCACCACGGCCAGGCCGGCCCGGCTCAGGCTGGCCATGGCCTGGGCCACGCCGGGCAAAAGACGCGCGTCCTCGGGCCGGCCAAGGTAGTTGACTTCCTCGTTGATCGTGCCGTCGCGGTCGATAAACACCGCCCGGCGCTTGGCGTGGTCATGCATGATCTTGCTCCGCCGCTGGCTTGGCCAAGAGCCGCCGGGCCGTGGCGACGACCTCGGCCGGCTCGACGGCGCTCAGGCAGCGTGGGTCGCCCAGCGGGCAGACCGGTTTTTTGCAGGGCGCCTGGGGGCAGACGTCCTTGCGCGCCAGGGCCACGCGGGGGCCCAGCGGCGCGGTGGTCGCCGGGTTGGTCGAGCCGAAAACAGCCACCGTGGCCACGCCCAACGCGGCGGCGGCGTGCATCAGGCCGCTGTCATTGGTCAGCAGGAGCCTCAGTCTGGCCAGCAGGGCCAGGGCCTGGCCCAGGTCGGTGGCCCCGGCCAGATCGGCGTGGGGCCTTTGGCCCAGCAAGGCCGCGACCCGGCCGGTGGCCCCGGCCTCGCCTTGACTGCCAAAAAGCAGCACTCCCGCGCCCAGTTCGCCCGCCAGCGCGGCTGCGGCGGCGGCAAAGTTGGCGGCGGGCCAGCACTTGGCCGGACCAAAGGCCGCGCCAGGGGCCACGCCGATCAGCGGCCGGCCGCCCAGGCCCCGGCCGGCGATGAAGCCATCGGCCCAGGCCAAATCCTCGGGCCGCGGGCGCAGCTCGGGGCGCACGCCCTCATCGGGCGGGAGGTGGTCCATCAGCCCCGCGCCAGCCAGCATGCGCAGATAATAAGAAGTCTCGTGGATGGCCCGCGCCGCCGGCGGGCAAGGCACGGCCGTGGTCAGCAGCGGCCGCCGGCCGTCGCGGGCGTAGCCGATGCGCCGGGGGATGCCGGCCAGCCAGGCGATCAGCGCCGCGTCAAAGGCGTTTTGCCACAGCACCGCCCAGTCGTAACCACGGCCGGCCAGCCAGCGGGCCAGACGCAGCCGGCCCATCAGTCCCTTGTGCCGGCCCTCGGACTCCAACGTCAACACCTGGCGCACCGCCGGATGGCCACGATACACCGCCGCCACCCAGGGTTTGGCCAGCACGTCGATGGCCGCGCCGGGGCAGGCTCGGGCCAGTTGATCCATGGCCGGCAGGGTCATCACCGCGTCGCCCACCCAGTTGACGGCCCGCACCAGCACGCGCTCTGGTGGCGTTAGCCCACGCTTGGCCATCAGCGCTTCTCGCGGGGCCAGGGGTGATAAGGCTTGGTTTTCCAGCGCTGATGCAGCCAAAACCACTGCTCGGGCCGTTGACGGATGATATCTTCCAGGGCCCGCTGATAGTTTTGCGTGTTGTCCCACACGTCCTGGGTCTTGTGACCGGTGTCGACCAGGGGTAGTTCCTCGCCCACGAAGATGTCGAACTTGCCGTCAGGGCCCCGCGCGCACCACACGGGAACCACCGCGGCCTTGGTCTTCATGGCCAAAAGGGCCGCGCCCTTGTTGGAGCAGGCCGGCCGACCAAAAAAATCGACCCATTCGCCGTCGTACCAATCGACGTTTTGATCGAGCAGCAAGGCGATGTAGCCGCCGGCGCGCAGCTCGCGCAGGAGGCTTCGCGCCGAGCTGTCCTTGGCCACGATGCGGCTGCCGTCCTTGCAGCGCCAATAATTGACCAAACGGTCGGCCGGCGGCCAGTCGATGGGCCGGGCCACCACCAGCGCCGGTGAATTGATGATCGCAATCGAGGCGGCGTTCATCCATTCCCAGTTGCCGATATGGCCGGTCAGCAGAATCACGCCCCTGCCCCTGGCCTGGGCCCGGTCCAGGCGCTCCTTGCCGTGCACGCGGACCATGGCCGCCGCCTGGGCGGGGCTGTAGCGCACCAGGCGCGGCATCTCGAAAAAGGCCGAGCAGATATGCCGCAGGCAGCTTAGGGCCAGCTTGCGCAGTTCGGCCGGGCTTTTGCCCGGAAACGACAGCGCCAGGTTGTCCAGCATGATCTGGCGATGACGGCGGTCCAGGGTAAAGACCAGCCGACCCGTCAGGCGGCCAAACCAACGCATCAACCACAGCGGCAGCCAGGAGAGCAACCAGGCCACGCCGAACAAAATCTTATAAGCCGCCTTCATCGCGCCACCGCCCACTGCTCCAGGCCTCCGCGCAACAGCACGTCCAACCTGGGCGAGTCGTCGCCAAAATCCACATCCAGCACCGTGCTGTAGAGCGGCGGCCCGGTCATGGGCGGTTGATCGATCAGGCGTGCGCGATCTTTTTCGGTGCAGACAATCATCTGGGCCCCGGCCTTCTCGGCCGCCCGCCAGACGGCGCGCAGCTCGTCGGCCGTGAAAAAATGGTGATCGGCAAAGGTGGTGAAGGCTGCGATCTCCAAGCCCAGCCCCTCCAGGGTGCGCGCGAAGGACTCGGGCCGGGCCAGCCCGCAAAAGGCCGCCGCCTTGCGGCCGCGCAACTGGGTGGCGGCCACGGTCTGGCCGTGGGGCCCGCAAAAGGAATCCACCCGATAGGCGCAGGCCAACAGCGGCGCGCCGGGCCGCAGATAGGGCTCCACCAGGCGGGTCGCCCGCTCGATCTGCTCCGGGCCGGCGACCTTGGTCAGCACCAAGGCGTCGGCGCGGGCCAGGGCCGTGGGCGGTTCGCGCAGCAGCCCCCTGGGCAACACGAAACCGCCGCCCAGCGGGTCGGAGGCGTCCAGAGCCACTATGTCCAGGTCGCGATGCAAGCGGTGGTGCTGGAACAGGTCGTCGGCCACCAGCACGCAGTCGGGGCAGTGGGCCAACAGCGCCAGACCCACGGCGTGGCGGTCGGCCCCCACCGCCACCGGCACGCCCAGGCGTCTGGCCAGCAATACAGGCTCATCGCCGGCCTCATGCGCATCGGCCAGCAGCCGGCCCTCGCGCCAAACCCAGCTTACGCCAGCGGTCGAGCGCCGGCCATAGCCCCGGCTCATCACCGCCGCCGGCGCGCCCAGGCGGGTCAAACGGCGGACAATCTCCAGCGTCAACGGTGTCTTGCCCGCGCCGCCCACGGCCAGGTTGCCCACGCCGATCAGCGGCCCGGGCAGACGCAGGCGTTTTTTGCCGCCACGCTCGTGGGCCAGGCGATCAAGCCAAGCCCCCGCGCCATACAGCGCCGCCCCGGCCCGGCAGGCCGCGCGCAGCCCGCTCAGCCACCAGGGCCCGGCCTGGCCAGAGGCCACCATCCGCAGCAAATCCTGACCGTTAACAGCCATGGGCTCGCTCCAGTAGGCTGGCGGCCTCCTCCACCGCCCGCGCCACCGCCCCGCGATGGGCCTGGCAAAACTCCCGCCCGGCCCGGCCCATGGCCGCGGCCTTGAGCGGCTCGGCCAAAAGCTCGCGCCAGACCGCCAGCAGTTCGTCACCGCTTTGGATGCGCGCGCCGCCGCCGATGTCTTCGAGCATCTGGGCCATCTCCAGAAAATTGTGCACCACCGGCCCAAAGACCACCGGCACGCCCTGGGCCGCCGGCTCCAGCAAATTGTGGCCGCCCACCGCGCACAGCGAGCCGCCCACGAACGCCGCCCGGCCGATGGCGTAGGCCTGGGCCAACCGGCCCAGCACGTCCAAAACCACCACGTCGCAACCCTCCGGCGGTCGGCCCTGGGAGACCCTGGCCACCCGAAAGCCGCGCTCGGCGGCCAATCGGGCCACGGCCCCGCCCCGCCGCACCTCGCGGGGGGCCAGCAAAAGCGCCAAGTCGGGCCACTGGTCCTTCAAGGCGGCCAGGGCCTCCAGGCAGGGCTCTTCCTCGCCCTGATGGGTCGAGCCGGCCACCACCACCGGCCGCCCGACCAGGCCCAGGTCGTGGGCGATTCGCGCGATGGCCGCCCGGTCCAGGGGCGCGGGCGCGCTGTCGAACTTCAGATTGCCGCCCACGGCCAGGCGATCGTCGCCCACGCCGATGGCCGCCAGGCGCTGGCGGTCGGTCTCGGTCTGGGCCAGCACGCGGTCAAAGCCGGCAAACAGGCCCCGGGCCAGAGCCGGCGCGCGGCGATAGCTCTTGAACGTGCGCGGGCTGACCCGGCCGTTGACCAAAAGCCGGGGCGCGCCCCGCCGGGCCAGGGCCCACTGCCAGGCCGGCCAAATATCGCCCTCCACCAGGCAGAACAGGGCCGGACGCAACACGTCCAGCAACCTGCCCACGGCCCATGGCGCGTCCAGCGGCCGCACCAGAGTGGTGACCTCCATGCCGGCCAGTTGCTGACGCGCCATGGCCAGGCCCTGGGCCGTGCCCACCGAAAAAATCAGCGGCCGCCGGGGAAAGCGCGCGGCCAGGCCCCGCAGCAGCGGCACGGCCGATCGCACCTCGCCCACGCTGAGGGCGTGCAGCCAGAGGCCGCCCGGCGGCGGCGGCGCGGGCAGCCAGCGCCGGCCCAGGCCCAGGCGGGCCAGGGCCACCCGGCGGCTGTCGGCGCGCAGCAAGCGCAGCGCCAGCCACGGCGCGCACAGCGCCAGGCCCAGCGTCAAGAGCGCGTTGTAGACCAGCGCCAGCATCAGGCCGGCTCGCCGCCGGGGTTCTGGCTGGCCGGCATGACCACATCGTAGGCCCGACCAGCCAACGGACCCCAGACCAGCCCCTCCACCGGCAGCGGCTCCAATGCCGCCAGCCGCGCCGCCTCCACCAGCCGCACAAAGCGCGCGCCACGGGCCGTCAGCGCCTCCAGCATTTCTTCAAACGCCCCGGCCAGGGCCCGGCCCTCCACCTCGGCGTGCAGGGTGAAGACATTGAGTTCGTCGTCGCGGACTTGTTCGGCCAGCCAGCGGCCGATATCGTCGGGCCCGGCCAGGCCCAGGCCCAGCACCTCGTCCATGGTCGGCATGGTGCTGGGCAGCTCCACCAGCGGCAATGGCCCGTCCGGGCCCAGCGGCCGAAAAGGCCGGCCGCCCCGCGCGCAGGAGGTGTGGGTCACGCCGGCTTGAGCCATGATTTGCAGGGCCTGGGTCGTCACTTGCCAGCCCGGCGCGGCGAACGACATCGGCGCGAAGCCGGCCGTTTGCGTGAACAGCTCGCGGCCCAGGTCAAACTGGCGTTTGGTGGCCTCAAAAGAAAGCCCGCGCACCCGGTCGTGCCAATGGACGTGATCCCAGGCGTGCAGGCCCACCTCGTGGCCCTGGGCCAGCAGCAGGCCAAACAGCTCGGGCGCCTGGCGGGCGATGATCGGCCCGGGCAAGACCAGGCCATAGAGCATGGTGACCGGGCCATAGGCCACGGCCGCGCCGCTATTTAGCTGCTTGCGCAAAAAACCGGGGCGAAACAAGCGCTTGAGCGCCCGGCCCGAATGATCTGGCCCCACCGAGAGGTAAAACGAAGCCTTCAGCCCAAAACGCCGCAAAATGGCCATCAGCCGGGGCACGCCCTCGACCATGCCGATCTTGGTGTCGACATCGACCTTCAACGCCACCAGCGGGCCTTGGGGCCGCCGGGCCGCCATCGTCATCAGCTCGGCCACTAGCCCCTCATCTCCCGCACCAGATATCGCGGCCGTTTGCGCACCTCGCGGTAGATGCGGCCGACGTATTCGCCGATCAGCCCCACGCAGAAAATTTGCAGACCCACGAAGGTGAACAAGATGGCGAACAGCGTGAACACGCCCTCCAACTCGGGGCCAACCACCAGCCGGCGCACGAACAAAAACGCGCCAAAGCCCACGCCCACCAGGGCGATGATCAGACCCATGAAGCTGACGAACTGGATGGGCAAAACCGAAAAGCCGGTCATCAAGTCGAAATGCAGCTTGAGCAGGCGATAGAGGCCGTATTTGGATTGACCGCCGCCACGTTGGGCGTGGCCCACGGGTATCTCGGCCACCGAGTTGGCAAAGGAGTTGGCCAGGGCCGGGATGAAGCTGCTGGCCTCCTCGCAGGCGTTCATGGCCTCGACCACCTGGCGGCGGTAGGCCCGCAGCATGCAGCCGTAGTCCTTGAGGTCGACGCCGGTGACGCGGCTGGTTAGGCGGTTGACGATGGCCGAGGGCAAGGTGCGCAGCCAGGAGTCCTGGCGATGCTCGCGCCAACCGCCGACCACGTCGTAGCCCTCGTCGATCTTGTCGACCAGCTTGGGAATGTCCTCGGGCGGGTTTTGCAGATCGGCGTCGAGGGTGACGACGACCTGACCCTTGCTGCGCTCCATGCCGGCGAACACGGCCATGTGCTGGCCGTAGTTGCGGTTGAAGCGCACCAGGCGCACGCGGTGATCTTGCTGATTAAACGAGCAGAGGATCTCCCACGAGCGGTCCCGCGAGCCGTCGTCGACGTAGATGATTTCCCAGTCGTAGCCCGCGCCGTCCAAAACCCGCCTCAGGCGTTCTTGCAGGGCGGCGAGGTTTTCCTCTTCGTTGAATACGGGGATGACGACCGACAGGTTGGGGCCGGCGGCCTCGGAAGCGTTATCCATCAGTCACTCCAGGACAGATACAGCAGATTCGTCGAGGCAATAATATGCAGGAATTATAGCCCAAAATCAAGCAAGCGCATCGGTCGCGGGCGTCAGGGGCGGGGCCGGTTGACGTAGAGGCTCTTGTCGCCCAGGCGGGCCCACTGGTGGAGTTTGACCCCGGCCTGATCCAACGCCTTGGCGTCGAGCAGGCGCTGGAACTTTTCCGTCTCGCCCAGCAAAAACACCCGCCGCGGCGAGCGCGCCAGTTTCACGACGGCTTCGTGCCGGTGGCCTTCGGCCAAGAACCACTTGTCGGCCTGGGGGTCGCGCTGGCGGCCGTAATCGAGCTCGCCCCAGTTGCCCACGATCATCACCCGTCGGCGGCCATAGAATACAGCGCCGTGGTAGTAATCGCCATAGCTGGCCAGCACGTCGTCGGGGCTCAACTTGTCGCGGATGGGCCGCACCAGCCCGGCCAACGAGCGATAATCGTCGATCAGGGGCGAAGCGACGAGGTACCCGCCAGCCATCATTGCAAAAACAGCCAACGGAACCGCCACGGCGGCCCAGGTCTTGCCCCGCGTCAAATGGACGCCAAAGGCCGCCGCCGCCAACGCCAGCGGCACGGCAAAGACCGCCAGGCCCAAGCGCTCGTAGCTTGCCTCGGGCGCGAACTGGGGCGCCAGCGGCACGGCCGCCGCGCACAACAGCATCAGCCCGGCCAATGCATCCAGACCCCAGCGAACCGCCCGGCCGGCCGGCAAGGCCCAGCCGTCCTCGGCCATGCCGGCCAGGGCCCGGCCGGTCAACAACGCCAGCGGCGGCAGCATGGGCAAGGCGTAGTGCAGCATTTTTGATTGGCTCAGCGTCAGAAACACGAAATAAGAACCAAACCAGACCAGGCAAAACAAAAGCGCCCGGTTTTGCGGCGCGCGCCAGGCCCGCCCCGGCCACAGCCTGGCGACCACGGCCGGCCAAAGCATCGTCCACGGAAAAAACGCCGCCGGCAGCAAGGCGAAATAATACCAAAACGGCTCGTGGCGCTGATGGACGGTGGTGGTCAGGCGGCCGAATTGTTCGTCCCAAAAGAAATATTTGATGAAGCCGTCCTCAAGGACCGTGGCGGCGATCAACCACGGCGCGCACAGCGCGGCAAAGAGCAACACGCCGCGGTAGTCGAAAAGTCCAAGCATCTTGCGCCATTGGCCGCAGAGGCCCAAAAAGATCAGCGCGGCCAGCCCGGCCAGGCCGGGGCCCAGCAGGCCCTTGGTCAAAAAGCCGAACGCGCAGCCCAGCCAAAAGGCGTAAAGCCCCCACCAGCGCTCCTGGAGCATGGCCCAGAGCCCCAGCAGCGACAACACCACGCCAAAGCACAAGACCATATCGACCAGCAGCACCTGGCTCAGCAGCGCGAACATCAGGCCCGTGCAAAGGACCAAGCCGGCGAAAAAACCCGCCCGCATCGACCACAACCAACGCCCCAGCAGGCACGTAAGCAGCACCGACAGCGCGCCAAACACCGCCGGCACAAGGCGCGCGCTGTAGTCCGAGACGCCAAAGGCCTTGAAAGACAACGCGATCAACCAATAGGGCAGCGGCGGTTTTTCCATGTATTTAACATAGTTGAGCCTGGGGACCACCCACCACTGCCACGACGGGGCATCGAGCATCTCACGGCCGATCTCGGCGTAGCGGGCCTCGTCGGTCTCCCACAGCGTGCGCGCGCCCAGCGCGCCAAAAAACAATGCGCCGCACAGCGCCGCCAGCGTCAGCCAATAGACGGCCTCGGCCCACGGCGGCCGCTGATCCTTGACCCGAGGGCTCATGAAGGGTCTCCCGGCGCGGCGGGGGCAGCCTGGCCTTGTCGCCAACGCGCCGACGCGGCCTGGTTGCCGCCCAGCAGATAGCCGCCCCAACGGCCAAGCTCCACGAAGCCAGGCGCGGCGGCCAGCTTCTGGGCCAGGGCCACCCGGCTGAGCAGCCAGACCGGCTCGGCCTTGGCCAGTTCGACGGCCAGCTCTTGCTGCTGCTCGACGCGCAGGCGCGGGATCTGGCGGTCCAGGTAAAAGATCATCGTCGGCTTCCACAGGCCGTAGCTGACCACCCGGTCGGCCGGCGCGCGCTCCTTGAGCGCCAGGGCCATCTGCTTGGCCGGCTCCTGGATGGCCTGGGCCACCTGGGGCAGCAGGCCAAAAAACAGCATGGCGCAGCCCAAAAGCGCGCCAGAGGCCAAGATCGGCGGAATCAGCCGCAAGCTACCCCTTCGCCAGGCCAGCCAAACCCCTACCAGCAGCGCGCCCAGTGTCAGGCCCAGCAAGATCGGCCACAGCGCCACCAGCGGCGCGGCCTCGGGCAGGGCGTACTCGCTGCTGTCAAAGCGGATCGAGGCCACGATCTTGTCCCAAAACAGCGGCAACCCCGCCGGCAGAGCCAGCACGGCCACCGTCATCAGCCCGCCGCTGAAGCCCAGCGCCACCCCAAAGACGCCCCGCGCCAGGCGTCCGCCGGCCTGGCCCTTCCACAGGCCAAGCAAATAGCAGCCAGCAAGCAAGGCCAAAAACGGAAACGCCGGCAGGATGTAGTTGATCTGCTTGGTGGCCGCCAGGGAAAACGCCACCAGCACCACCAGCGCGGCGATGGCCGCCAGCAGGCGCAGCCGGGCCAGCGGATCTTGGGCCCTGGCCGTGGCCGGATTGCGGCCCAGGGCCCGGCCCAACTCGGGCAAGGCCGCCGCCACGAAGGGAAAACCGCCCAAGAGCATCACCGGCGGATAAAGCAAAAATCCGCCGCCGTGGCCCAAAAGCACCTCGCTGAAACGACGCAGGTTCTGCGCCACGAAAAAGGCGTCCCAAAATTCGCCGCCCAGGCGCAAGAAGACCAGGCCATACCACGGCAGGTTGATGACGAGAAAAATCAACAGACCCCAATGAATCTGGGCCGTCTTGAGCACCGGCCACAGCCGCCGCTGGCACAGGGCGTAGATGAGCGCCGTGGGCAGCACCACCGCCGGGGCCACCGGGCCCTTGGTCAGAAAACCCAGGCCCAGGGCGGCCCAGGCCGCCAGATACCACCAGCGCCGGCGGCCGGGCTCTTGCTCCTCGACGGCCACGAAAAAGGCGGCCAAGGCCCCGGTGATCCACAGGGTCAGCAGCATGTCGGTCAGGCTGGCCCGGCCCACCAGGACAAACAGCGGCGTGAAGGCGCAGGCCGCCGCCGACATCACGCCCAGAGCCAAGCCGCCGTAACGCCAGGCCAGCGCGCCCACCAGCAAGATCACCGCCAAGGCCGGCAAGGCCGAAGGCAGCCGCGCGGCCAGCTCGCCAGGGCCGAAAACGGCCTGGGCGCCGGCGATGGCCCAAAAAATGAGAATCGGTTTTTCCAGATAATTGCGGCCGTTGAGCGTGGGGACAAGATAATCGCCCGAACGAACCATTTCGCCCACCGTGGCGGCGTATTCGCCCTCGTCACGATCGGTCAGGGCCAGGCCGCCCAGGTCGGCCAAAAACATTAAACCGGCCAACAGCGTCACGATCACCGCCGCCACCAGCCAGAGGCCCGCCTCGTTCGACCACTTCATCGCCCGCCCACTCCAACCTTGCAGCGCCAGGCCAATAGCCAGCCCACCACCAGGCCCAACATGGCTCCCACCAACACGTCGCTGACAAAATGCGATCCGCCCACCACCCGGCCCAGCGAGATGAAGAGCGCCGCCAAATAAAACGCCCACGACCAGCGTGGAAAACGCGCCGCCAGCACCGCCGCCAGGGCGAAGGTGGTGGTGGCGTGGCCCGAGGGGAACGAGTGCAGGTCGCTATCAAAGGACAGCCCTTGCAGATCCCAGGCCAGCATGTTCCGGCCCGGCCGCGGCCGGCCCACCAGATGTTTGACGATCTGCACCAGCAGGCCGCCGGCGGCCAGCGCCGTGGGCGTCAGGTCGAGCTTTCTGACGGCCAGGCCCAACAGCAACAAAAAGCCCATGGCCCCGGCCTGCACGCCGCCGTGGCCCAGCCAATAGGCCATGAACTGCCAGGCGTGGCCGATGGGGCCGGTTTTAAGGTACATCAGGTCGTCGGCCAACAGGCGGTCGCCGCCCAACAGCCAGACCAAGGCCAACCCGGCCGCCAACGCGGCCAGCAGCAAGCCCCGGCCCAGGCTGCTTCTAGGCATCGCCGGCCGACTCCAGGCCCTCCAGGCCGCTGTCGATCTGGAACTGCATGCGGTGCAGTTTGCAATAGAGCCCGCCATTGGCCAAAAGCTCCTCGTGACGGCCCTCCTCGACGATCTTGCCGCCGCTGACCACCACGATGCGGTCGGCCCGCTGGACGGTGGACAGGCGGTGGGCGATGACAAAAGTCGTGCGACCGCGCATGAGGTTTTCCAGGGCCTTTTGCACGTACAGCTCGCTTTCGGTGTCGAGGCTGCTGGTGGCTTCATCGAGGATGAGGATGGGCCGGTCGGCCAGGATGGCCCGGGCGATGGACAGGCGCTGGCGCTCGCCGCCGCTGAGCATCACGCCGGCCTCACCGATGCGCGTGTCGAATTTTTGCGGCATTCTCTCGATGAAATCCAGGGCGTAGGCCGCCCGCGCCGCCTCGACGATCTCTTCGTCGCTGGCCTCGGGCCGGCCGTAGGCGATGTTTTCGCGCACGGTGTCGTTGAACAGGATCGTCTGCTGGGTGACGATGCTGATCTGGCGGCGCAGCGAACGCATGGTCACGCGGCGGATGTCCAGATCGTCGATGAGCACCGCCCCGGAAGTGACCTCGTAGAAGCGCGGCAAAAGGTTGACCAGGGTCGTCTTGCCGCCGCCGCTGGTGCCCACCAGGGCCACGGCCTGGCCCTTGGGCACCAGGAGGCTAACGCCCTTTAGCACCTCACCCTTTTCGGCCGAATAGGCGAAATGAACGTCCTTTAGCTCGACGGCGCGGCTCATGGGCGGCAGTTGGATGGCGTCGGGCGCGTCGACGATCTCGGGCTCGGTGTCTAGCACCTGGTAGACGCGTTCGGCGGCGGCCAGGCCGTTCTGGATCTCGTTGTTGAGGTTGCTCATGCGCTTGACCGGCTCATAGAGCATGATCAGCGCCGTCAGAAAGCTGAAAAACGTGCCGGGCGTGGATTGGCCCGAGATGACCTGCCAGCCGCCATAAAAGATGATGCCGGCGATGGCCAGGCCACCCAGGAACTCCATCAACGGGCTGGAGATGGCCCTGGTCGAAACGTCTTTCATGCGCAGATCGAACAGGCGATAGGCCTCGCGGGTGAAGCGCCTGGCCTCGTGATCCTCGCGGCAAAAGCCCTTGACGATGCGCGCGCCGCCGATGGTCTCGTGCAGCAGGACGTTGACGTCGGCCATGGTCTCCTGCGAGCTGGTGGAGATGCTACGCAGGCGGCGGCCCAGCTTGACCAAGGGAATCACGCACACCGGAAACACGCCCAGGGCCACGATGGAAAGCATGGGGTCGCGGTAGATCACCACGGCGATCAGGGCCACGGCGGTGAACAAGTCCTTGAACACACCGGTGACGACGTTGCTGACCGCGCCCTGGATGAGGTTGACGTCGTTTGTGATGCGGCTCATCAGCTCGCCGGTGGCCACGCGGTCAAAATAACCCAGGGGCATGCGTTGCAGGTGGGTGTAAAGCTCCACCCGAAACTCGGTGACGATGCGGTTGCCCACGTAGGACATCATGTAGGTCTGACCGTAGGACGACAGGCCCTTGACGGCGTAGAGCACGATCACCACCACCGGCACCATGTAGAGCATCCACTGGTTTTTTTCCATGAAGATGCCGTCGGAGAGATCCTTGACCAGCCAGGCCAAGGCGCCTTGGGTGCCGGCGGCGACGGCCATCAGGAACATCGAAAAAACCAGGCGATACTTATAGGGTTTGACCCTGGCCAGAAGCCGCGAATAAAGTTTGGCTTCCTCCCTGGCGGTGGTCTTTTTGCTCAATGCGCGTTCCCTTCGATGAGATCCATGGCCAGGCGCGCCACGCGCTGGTTGGCCCCAGGCTGGCCCAGACGCCCGCGCACCAGCTCCAGGCCCTCCAGGATGGCTTGGCGACGTTCGGCGTCGCCAAGGATGGCCAGCGTCTCGGCGGCCACGGCCTGGGGCGTGGCCTGATCCTGGATCAGCTCCGTCAGCAGGCCGCCGCCGAAGATCAGGTTGGGCATGGCGATGTGATCGACTTTGATCAGGGCCCTGCCTAAGTGGTAACTCAGTTTTCCGGTCTTATATACCACCACCATGGGCGCTTTGGCCAGGGCCGCTTGCAATGTGGCCGTGCCAGACGCCACCACCAGGGCTCGGGCTTGACGCATGACTCGTTCGGCCTGACCATCCAGAATCAGCAGGCCCTCGGGCGCGCCGGCCCAAAAAGGCGTCACGCGCCGGCGGTCCAGGCCGGGGGCCAGGGGTAAGACAAAGCGCAACTCCGGCCTCTGGGCGGCCATGATCCTGGCCGCGGCCATCATCAGCGGGGCCAATCGGCTGATCTCGGACATGCGGCTGCCCGGCAACAGGCCCACCCATTGCGCGTCGCGGCCCCCTGGCAGGGGCTCGTCCGCCTCGGGGTCGGGCGGGCGGTCCAACAAGGGATGCCCCACGAAGCTTACCGGCAAATCCGGGGCGATGCGCCGGAAGAATGCCTCCTCGAAGGGGAAAACACAGGTCAGCGCGTCGACGAAGCGGGCCATCTGCCTGGCCCGGCCCCGCCGCCAGGCCCACAACTGGGGGCTGATGTAATAGAGCACCTTCAGGCCGAGCTTTTTGGCCGCCCGGCCGATGCGAAAATTGAAGTCGGGAAAATCGATCAGGATGACCAAATCCGGTCGAACGCGCCCCAGGTGTCCCTTGAGTTGGGCCATCACCGCCAGGATGTGCCCCAGCTTGGGCAAAACCTCGGCCACGCCGACCACGGCCAACTCGTCGTAGGCGCAGAGCAAATCCACCCCGGCCGCGGCCATGGACGGCCCGCCCAAGCCGGAGATTTCCGCTTCCGGGGCCAACTGGCGCAGGGCCCGCGCCAACGCCGCGCCGTGAATGTCGCCGCTGGCCTCGCCGGCCACCATCACGATGCGCGGTGGCCGCACGCTAACAGGCCCCGGGCGCCTTCGCGCCGACCCATTTGCGCGGTTCGTTCAGCAGCGGCTCCATGCCACGCAGGCCTGCGTCGACGCCGGCCTTGACGGCCAGGGCGCAGGCCAGGGCCCGGCGGGCCGCCGCGCCGTCGACCAAGGGCGGCGTGCGCTTGATCACCGAATCGACAAAAGAGCGGATTTCCTGGTCCAACGGATCACAAGGGCCGAACTCCAAAAGCCGCGAGTCAACCTCCGGGTCGTGCCCGGCCACGTAGTTGACGCCACGGACCACCAGCAACTGCCGCTCCTTGAAGTCAAGGGCCATGTACGATTCCGGCTGGAATATGCGCATCTTGCGCTCGTCTTTGAGGGCCAGGCGACTGGCGGTGACGTTGGCCACGCAGCCGCCGGGGAACTCCAGGCGGGCATTGACCAGGTCGGCGTGGGGGCCCAACACCGGCACGCCCTTGGCGCGGATCTCACATGGCTCCTCGCCCACCAGGGCCAGGATGATGTCCAGGTCGTGAATCATCAGGTCAAGGGCCACGTCGACGTCCATGGCCCGGGCCTTGAACGGGGCGATGCGGTTGCACTCGATGAACATGGGCTTGGTCATCAGCCCGAAGGCCTGGGCCGCGGCCGGATTGAAGCGCTCCAGGTGACCCACCTGCAGGATGCGCCCGCCGGCGGCGGCCAACTCCACCAGGTGGTCGGCCTGGGCCAGGGTCGTGGTCACCGGTTTTTCGCACAAAACATCCTTGCCGGCAGTCAACAGCCGCGCGGCGATATCATAATGGTAGACCGTGGGGGTGACCACGCAGGCGGCGTCGATCTGGTCGATGACCTCATCCAGCGCGGCGCAGGCCAGGCAACCGTGCTCGGCGGCCTGGGCCTGGGCCCGGTCCAGATCCACATCCACCACGGCCACCAGTTCGGCCTGATCCATGGCCGCGATTTTTTGGGCGTGAAAACGCCCCAGATAACCAACGCCGATCACCGCCAGGCGCACTTTTTTCATTTTTTGTCGTCTCCCTCGGTCCAGGCCATTACGCAGATTCCCTTTTCATCGGCCAAGCTCAGCATCGGCTCGCGGTCGAAGACCAGGGTCTTGCCGGACTCCACCACCAAGCACGAGCAGCCGCTTTCGGCCATGACCTCCACCGTCCGCCGACCAACCGAGGGCAGATCAAATCGCAGGTCTTGGGTCGGTTTGCAACGTTTGACCACCACGGCCTTTTCGCCGGCCAGCTTACCGCCGCGGGCGATGCAGGCGTCGGTTCCTTCGATGGCCTCCACCGCCACCACGGCCTTGCCCCGGACAACCACGCACTGGCCGATGTCCAGCCGGCCCAGTTGTTCGGCCACCGTCCAGCCCACCCGGGCGTCGTCGAGCTCATCGACGCTGGGCCCGCGCCGTGAATGCAAGGCCCCATCGGCCAGCAGCTCCGGCAGCAACTCGTGGCTGGCCATGATCGTCACGCCTTGATCGGCCATGTATTGGGCCACCGTGCGCAGGATGCCGTCATCGGCCATGTGGCGCAGGTGGCGCAGCAGAAACAATGCCCGCAGATCGGGCCGCACGTCGGAAAAGATGCGCGTCTTGGTGACGCCGCCGCACATCACGGCCCGTGTCACGCCGGCCTTGCGAAAGGCCTTGAGCAGCTTGCCCAGTTGCCCCAGATGAATCCAGGTGATCTCGTCGACCTCGGCGGCCAGTTCGGGGACGGTCTCGCCCAAATGGGCCACGGCCACCACCCGCAGGCCCTTGGCCCTGGCCGCCTTGGCGAATAAAATGGGAAACTGGTTCGATCCGGCGATCAGGCCGATGGCTTGGCGGGACATGGTCAGCGCGACACGCCCCTCTTCGAGCTTTCGATGAATTCGAGCATCCGACGCACCTCGGCGGTCTGCGGCACCTCGGCCCGCACCTGGGCCAGGGCGTCGGCCAAGGGCGTGCGCGTGCGAAAAATGATGCGATAGGCCTGCTTGAGCGTCTCGATGGCCTCGTCGGCAAAGCCGGCGCGTTTCAGGCCGATGACGTTGAGGCCGTGGGAGATGGCCCGGTTGCCCTCGCAGAGGGTGTAGGGCGGCAGATCCTTGCTGACCCCGCTGGCCCCGCCCACGAAACAGAACGTGCCGATGCGCGTGAATTGATGGACGGCCACCAGGCCGCCGATGTTGCAGCGGTCTTCCAGGGTGACGTGGCCGCCCAGGGTGGCGCAGTTGGCCATGACCACGTTGTCGCCGATCTGACAGTCGTGGGCCACGTGGGCGTAGGCCATCAGCAGGCAGTTATTTCCGATGCGCGTGACGCCGCCGCCCTCGCCGGTGCCGCGATTGACGGTGACGAACTCGCGGAAAAGGCAGTTGTCGCCGGTTTCCAGGGTGGTGGGCTCGCCGTGATATTTCAGGTCTTGCGGGTCACCGCCCAAGGCGGCGAACGGCGCGACCATGCAGCCGGCGCCCAGCCGCGTCAGCCGGTCCACCGAAGCGTGGTGCTGGATTTTCGAGCCATCGCCGATCTCGACGTGGGGGCCGATGAAGGCGTAAGCCCCCACCTCGACGCCTTGACCCAATTTGGCGCTCGGATCGACAATGGCGGTGGGATGTATGGTCATGGTTGTGTCTTTCGTTATGCCTCTGGGCCCTTGGTCAGGCCTTTTTTGTCGGATATCTGCACCGCCGCCGAAAGCTCGGCCTGGGCCGCCAACTTGCCGTCCACATAGGCCTTGCCGGCCATCTTCCAGGCGCGGCTGGACAGGTGCGTGGAGTTGACCTCGATGAGCAATTGGTCGCCGGGCACCACCGGCCGGCGGAACTTGACGTTGTCCAGGCTCATGAAATAGATGATGATGTCGGAGCCGGCGGGCACCTCGTGATAGACCATGATCCCGCCGGCCTGGCCCATGGCCTCGACGATCAAAACGCCGGGCATCACCGGCAGCCCCGGAAAATGGCCTTGGAAAAACGGCTCGTTATACGTAACGTTCTTGATGGCCACGATGCGCTTGCGCGGCTCCAGCTCCAACACCCTGTCGATAAGCAAAAACGGATAGCGATGGGGCAGCAGCTCGATGATTCTCTGGATATCCATGCATGGTTCGGGCATGATTCAGCTCCCAACGCCGTCTTTTGCCTGTAGGGCGTTCAAGCGTTTTTCCAGTTTTTTGACCCGATCGAACAGGTCCGCCAGCCGACGGCCGACGGCGACGTTGCGCAGCCACATGCGGTGGGGGATGGCCGGAATGCCCGCGACGATTTCGCCGGGCTTGAGATCGCCGTGCACGCCTGATTTGGCGGCAATCTTGACGTCGTCGCCGATGGTCAAGTGGCCGGCCACGCCGGTCTGGCCGCCCATGATCACGTTTTTGCCCACCGTGGTCGAACCGCTGACGCCAACCTGGGCCACCAGCAAGGTGTTTTCGCCGATGACGCAGTTGTGGGCCACATGAACCATGTTGTCGGTCTTGACGCCGCGCTGGATCCAGGTGCGACCCAGGGCGGCCCGGTCGATGGTGTTGCCCGCGCCGATCTCCACGTCGTCGTCGATCTGCACCACGCCCACCTGGGGAATCTTGAAATGCCCGTCGGCGGTGGGCACGAAACCATAGCCGTCCGCCCCGATGACCGTGCCCGAATGGATGATGCAACGGTTGCCGACCAGGCAGCCATGCCCGATGGTCACGTTGGGGTGGATCACCGTGTCGTCGCCCACGCGCGCGCCCTCGCCCACGTAGACGCCGGGGTGGATCACCGACCGATCGCCGATGCGGGCGTTTTCGCCCACATAGGCCAGGGCGTGGACGCTCACATCCAGGCCCAGTTGGGCCGACGGGGCCACTTCGGCCCGAGGGTGCACGCCCATGGGCTGATAGGGTTTTTGGGTGGCCACGGTCAAGATCTTGGCGAAGGCCAAGTAGGGATCGTCGACGCGGATCACCGCCAGGCCCGGCGGGACGTCTTGATCGGGCCTGACCAACACCACGCCGGCCCGGCAGCCGGCCAGGGCCGGCGCGTACTTCGGGTTGGCCAGAAAGGTCAGCTCATCGTGGCCGGCCTCCTGGATGCCGTTTATCCCCGAAACGACCCGGTCGGCGGGGCCATCCAGGCTCCCGCCGACC
The DNA here is from genome assembly GCF_000143965.1 of Desulfarculus baarsii DSM 2075. Taxonomy (GTDB): domain Bacteria; phylum Desulfobacterota; class Desulfarculia; order Desulfarculales; family Desulfarculaceae; genus Desulfarculus; species Desulfarculus baarsii. Next base: position 2,331,489 of record NC_014365.1, read on the forward strand.
AATTCGGCCAATTGGGCCAGGCTAAGCTCCAATTGCGCAACTCTCTGTTTGGTTATTTATACTTGGCGTCGTAGGCCGAGATCACCTCCTGGGTGATGTCGCGGCTGGCCGGCACGTAAACCACGCCCGAACGCTTGTCCATCATCAAGTCGTAGTTTTCCTTGACGCCGATGGCCTGCACCAGTTCGAGCATCTTGCGCTGCAGGGGCTCGACCAGGCGCCGTTCGGCGGCGGAAAGCTCCTGGCGCACATCGTCGCGCAGGTCGTTGAACTGCTTCATCTTCTTTTTGAGTTCATACTCTTTCTGAATCTTGACGTCGCTCTTCATCATGTCTTGGGCGTCAAGCAGATAGCTGCGCAACTTGTTGATCTCGTCGCCCAACTCTTTCATTTCGTTCTGACGTTTTTCGGCCTGCCGCTTGAGTTCGGCCTGGGCCCGCTTGCCTTCCTTGCATTCGGTCATGGCCTGCATCATGTCGACCACAACGATCTTGCCCTCGGCCTTGGCCACCGCGGGAACCGCGGCCACGCCCATGATCATGAGCAGCCCCAGGCCGACCGCGGTGATTTTTCTGCTGACGAAAGTCATTGCAAAACTCTCCTGATTCCCGATCCATTTAGGTATTAGAACATGCTGCCGATGGTGAATTCCCAGTTGGCCGTGTCCTCGTCGGGTTGCGGATCGAGGACATAACCATACTCCAGGCGCAACGGCCCCAAGGGCGAAAGCCAGCGCACGCCCGCGCCGATGCTGCGGCGCATGTCGCCCACGTCATAGCCGTCGTCCTTGGTCCAGACGTTGCCGGTGTCGAAGAAAACCACGCCGGTGAGGCCGGCCTTGGGCACCAACGGGAAGCGATACTCCAGGTTGAACAGCAGCATGCGCTCGCCACCGATGCGCTCGCCCTGCACGTCGCGGGGGCTGACCGACATGTACTCGAAGCCGCGCAGGGTGTTGATGCCGCCCAGGTAGAATTTCTCGTACATGGGCAGATCGCCGCCCGATTGCTGCTCGACCCAGCCGATGCGGCCATGGGCCACGAAGACGGTCTCCCAGAACAGGGGGAAGTACCAACCCGAATCGCCGATGGCCTTGATAAAGGCGTTGGTGCCGCCCAGGGGACCGCCGGCGTATTCCACGCTGACGCTGTTATCGGAGCCCTCGGTGGCGTTGAAGGTCTGGTCGCGGGTGTCGCGCCGCACCAGGCCGCGCACCGAACTGGTGGTGTGCCAACCCTCCTGATCCTTGACGTAGGCCGAAGCCGAACTGGAAATGTCGGTGATGTTGGCCTCTTCATACTTGTAGTAGGTGTAGACGCGCGTGGCGTAGATCGGCGTGGGGAAGCCGAAGCGCAGCTGGCCGCCGATGGCCTCCTTGTCGTAATCGATATACTCGCGCTCCCAGTCGTAGAGGTCGAAGCCGGCGCTGATGGGCCGGTCGAAGAGCCACGGCTCGGTGAAGCTGAGGGTGTAGCGGGTGGACTTGCCGCCGATCTGCCCCGACAACTCCAGGCGTTGGCCGCGGCCGAAAAGGTTGTTTTCGGCGATGGAGCCCATGACCATGAAGCTGTCCTGGGTGGAGTAGCCGGCGCCCACCGAGATCTGGCCGGTGCGCTTTTCCTTGACCTTGATGTTGAGGTTCATCTGCTCCTGGCTGGAGCCCTTGGTGGTCGAAACCTGAACGTCCTCGAAGAAGTTGAGCCGACGCAGGCGAATGTTGGCGTTTTTGATGGTGTCGCCGGAGAACAGATCGCCCTCGGCCGAATCCAGCTCGCGACGGATGACGTAGTCGCGGGTGCGGTCGTTGCCGGTGATGACGATGTTCTCGAAAAACACCTTGACGCCCTTGACGATGGTGAAATCGATATCTACGGTGTTTTTCTTAAGGTCTTCCTTGATTTGAGGCCGGACTTCAACGTAGGCGAAGCCCTTGTTGGAGTAGGCGCCGCTGATGCGCATGAGGTCTTCGCGCAGGTTGTTGCGGTTGTACCACTCGCCGGTCTTGGTTTTCATGCCCTCCTGAAGCTGATCCTTGCTGAAGAGCAGGTCGCCCGAGAAATTCAGGGCGCCGACCTTGAAGCGCGGACCCTCGACGATTTTGATGGTGATGATCAGGCCCTTTTCGCCGCGACTGATCTGGGGCGCGCCGACCTGGGCCATCATATAGCCGTTATTGTAGTAAAAATCGCTGATGTGCTGGGTGTCCTGTTCGAGCTTGTTTTTTTCCAGCACGTCGGCGTCGGTCAGCCACGTGAACCAGCCCGAACCCTGGGTGCTCATCTGGTCTTGCAACTCGTCGGCGTCGAAGTTGTTGTTGCCTTCGAACTTGATCTCGCTGATCAGGACTTTTTCGCCCTCGGTGATGTCGAACTTGACGGCCTTGTCGCCGCTGGGCAGGTCGCTGACCTGGTAGGTGACCTTGGCGTCGTAGTAGCCCTTGTTGTGGTACATGTCGAGGATCTTGCGCTCGGCGTCCTTGATGGCGTCTGGCTTGTAGACGCTGAAGGTCTTGACGCCGATGTCGTCCTGGATGTCCTGGGCGTCGATGGCCTTGGCCCCAGCCACGGTGACTTCTTTGATCGTCGGCTTTTCCTTGACCGAGACCACCACCACCTTGCCGCGTTCGCTGTCACGGGTCTTGACGCGCACATCGTCGAAGTAGCCCAGCTTCCAGACATCCTTGATGTCGTCGTTGAGCCGGATGGTCGAGAACGGCCCGCCGGCCTTGGTCTTCATCGCCGCCCGGATGGCCTCGGCCTCGATGCGTTTGTTGCCCTCGACCTCCACCTCGGCCACCTGCTCGCGGCCAGAGGCCAGCACGGCCACTTCACGGGCCAGCTTGGCGGTCATGTCATCCAGCGAATCAAGGCCCACGCCCTCGCCGAAGACCGTCTGCGGACGACGAATGCCCAGCACGTCGAGCACCTTGACGTCAACCGACACCCGCGAGCCGATCTTGGTCAGCGAGCCGTAGACGGCGTACTCCGCGCCCAAGCGGTCGGCGATCTTGCGGGCCAGGGCCAAGTCCAGCGGTTGATTCATGGAACGCAGGGTCTGGTTGACTTCATCGGCGGCGATGACGCTCACGCCCTCCTTCGTCAACCGATCACGCAGGGATTTCTGCAAATCCATGCTGAGGTAATTGATCGAATCGCCGCTGAAGATCTGGAACGGAAAAACCGCCACCCTGCCCTGCTCGGCCGCCGCCGCGGCCAGGGGTTGGGCGATCAGCGCCAGCAGCAGCAACAACAACCAGCAGGTTTTCCTAACCGCGCCGCCAAACATCCTGTCACGCTCCACGCCGCTAGTCCACCGGATGGGCCAGGCCGTCGGCCAACCTGATCCGCCGGTCCATGACCGCGGCAAGCCTTTCATTGTGGGTAGCCACCAGGGTCGTCAGACCCCGCTGGTCATTCAATCCTTGCAACAGGTCGAAAACAAGTCGGCCGGTGCGCTCGTCCAGGTTGCCCGTGGGCTCGTCGGCCAACAGAACCCGGGGTTGACGCACCAGGGCGCGGGCGATGGCCACCCGCTGTTGCTCGCCGCCGGACAACTCGGCCAGACGATGCTGGCGGCGATGGCCCATCCCCACGGCCTCCAAAAGATCCTCGGCCGCTTCCTGGGCCTTGGCCTTTGGCGTCCTGGCGATGAGGGCGGGCATCATGACGTTCTCGAGCGCCGAAAACTCGGGCAAAAGGTGATGAAACTGAAACACGAAGCCTATATGTTCGTTCCTGAACGCGGCCAGGGCCGGTTCGTCCATCTTGAACAGATCGCGCCCGGCCACCAGCAACTGCCCCGACGTGGGGCGATCCAAGGCCCCGGTGATGTGCAACAGCGTGGACTTGCCCACGCCCGAGGCCCCCAGCACGGCCACCATCTGGCCGGCATGCACGCTGAGGTCGAGCCCCTTGAGCACCTCGACCTTCTGCCCGGCCAGGACATAGCTCTTGCAAAGCTTCCTTATATGAATTAATGCCTGGCCTTCTGTCAAGTGTTCTGGGCCTCCTAGCCCCTCGCCATGGCCTCGCGGCGCGTTCCGGCTCATTCGTACCTCAAGGCCTCCACCGGGTCCAGCGCGCCGGCCTGGGCCGCGGGATAGATCGTGGCCAACAGGCTGATAATCATCGCGCTGACGGCCACGATGGCCACGGTCAGCGGGTCCACCTCCACCGGCAACGTGCCCAAGGCGTAAATCTCCTTGGGCAGCTCGATGAACTGATAGCGCGCCAACACGGCGCACAACACCAGCCCCCCGGCCACGCCGATGAGCGTGCCGGCCACGCCGATGGTCAGGCCCACCATTGTAAAGATGCGCCGCACGGCCTTGCGCGAGGCGCCCATGGCCTTGAGCACGCCGATGTCGGCGGTCTTGTCCATCACCAGCATTATAAGCGAACTGACGATGCCAAAGGCGGCAACCAGCACGATCAGGGTCAAAATTATGAACATCACCACCCGTTCCAGCTTGAGCGCCGCGAACAGGGTGTGGTTCATGCGGATCCAATCGCGGGTGTAATACTCGAAACCAAGGGCCTCGGTCAACCGCGCGGCCACCTCGGGCGCCTTGTAAATATCGCGGATATTGACCTCCAGCCCGCTGACCGCGCCTCCCAGCCCGAAAAACTCGCGCCCCGCCGCCAGCGAGACATAGCAAACGCTCGAATCGTATTGATACATGCCCGACTCGAACACGCCCACCACCCGGAACGGCTCGCTACGCGGCAGGCGGCCCACCGGCGTGTCGTCGCCTAGCGGGTTGACCACGCTGACCACCGAGCCCATGTGCAGGCCCATCGAACGGGCCATGGCCGCGCCGACGATGATCCCCGGCGGCGTGCGGCCATCATCCAGGGCCGAGAGGCTGCCGCTGATCATGATCTCCTGGAGGTCGAGCACCTTGGCGGCGCTGGCCACGTCGATGCCCCGCAGCAGCGCTCCGCCGGCGTCGCCGGGCGCCAAGAGCATCACCTGGCCATAGACAAAGGGCGCCACGGCCGTGACGTCCGGGTCTTGGCGCACCTTGGCCATGACCGCCTCGGGGTCGTCGATGCTGCCCGAAAGGCCGTGGACCAGCACGTGGGAGCTCTGGCCCAGAATCTTCTTTTGCCACTCGCGCTGGAAGCCGCCCATCACCGAAAGCACCACGATCAACGCGCACACGCCCAGGGCCACCCCGGCCATGGAGAGCATGGTGATAACGGAAATGAAGGCCTGCTTGCGCCGCGAGCGCAGATAACGCAGGGCGACGAAGGATTCGAAACCCATCAACCCTGCTCGGGCCTCAACAGAGGGAACAAGATCACTTCCCGGATGCTTGGCTGGTCGGTCAAGAGCATCACCAGCCGGTCGATGCCCACGCCCTCGCCGGCCGTGGGCGGCATGCCGTACTCCAGGGCCCGCACGTAATCGGCGTCCATGAACTGGGCCTCGTCGTCGCCGGCCTCGCGCTCGGCAACCTGGGCGAAAAAGCGCTCGCGCTGGTCGTCGGGGTCGTTGAGTTCGCTGAAACCGTTGCCCATCTCGCGGCCGGCGATGAAAAATTCGAAGCGATCGACGATGTCCGGGTCGAGGTCGTTGGTGCGGCTAAGCGGCGAGATGTCGCGCGGATAGCCGGTGATGAAAGTCGGCTGCCACAGATGGGGCTCGACGGTCACGTCGAAAATCTTGGCCAGGGCCTTGCCGATGTTGTCACCGGTCTTGTGCTGGCCACCCAGATGGGCCGACATGTTCATGGCCTTTTCGATGTCGAAAAGCACCTCGGGCGGGGCCTTGCCGATCTCCAGCAGGCTGCTGCGAAAGTCCAGGTTCTCCCACGGCGGGGTCAGGTCGATCTGACGGCCCTGGTAATCGAACTTCAGCGAGCCGTGCACGGCCATGGCGCAGGCCCCCAGCATCTGCTCGGTGATGGACATGAGGTCTTCGTAGGAGGCGTAGCTCATGTAAAATTCGAGCATGGTGAACTCGGGGTTGTGGCGGATGCTGATGCCTTCGTTACGGAAATTGCGGTTGAGCTCGAAAACGCGCTCCAGCCCGCCGACCACCAGCCGCTTGAGGTAGAGCTCCGGGGCCACCCGCAGATAGAGCTTCATGCCCAGGGCGTTGTGGTAGGTCTCGAAGGGCCGGGCCGTGGCCCCGCCGGGGATGACCTGCATCATCGGCGTTTCCACCTCCATGAAGCCCAGCTCGGTGAGATGGCCGCGGATGGTGTTGACGATCTTGGAGCGGGCGGTGAAAATGCCGCGCACCTCGTCGTTCATGATCAAATCGAGGTAACGCTGGCGATAACGCTGCTCCACGTCGGTCAGGCCGTGGAACTTCTCGGGCAGCGAGCGATAGCTCTTGGTCACCAGACGCAGCATCTCCACGCGCAGCGTCAGCTCGCGGGTCTTGGTGCGGAAAAGCGCGCCCTTGACCCCGATGATGTCGCCCACGTCAAGCTTGCGGAAAAGCTCGAACTCCTCGGGCGAAAGAGAGTCTTTCTGCACATGGAGTTGGATCTGGCCGCTGCGGTCGCGCAGCTTGACAAAGGCGGCCTTGCCAAACGAGCGGATGGCCATGATCCGCCCGGCGATCATGAATTTAACGTCTTCCAGAGACTCCAGCCGGGCCGCGTCCAGATGGTCGTATTGGGCGCGCAGTTTGCCGACGGTGTCGCGGGGGCGAAAGGTGTTGGGAAACAGCGGATAGCCCATCTGTTGAATATCTTCGGCTTTTTTGCGGCGCTGGCGCATCAGGACGTTTTCGTCGAGGATGGCCTCCGGGGCGCTGGCCGCCACGGGCTTGTTCTTTTGTTCGGTGTTTGCCAATTTCCCACGACTCCCCAAAAACCGCCACCGCTGGAACAATACCTTTTGGGGCGGGTTTTCCCACAAACTAGGCTAATTTATCTACGGCAGCCCCACTCTTTTGTCAAGGCCGCTTGCAAGGGCGATTATCCGGTTATAAATTAGCCTTGACACCATAAAGGGCGGCGGCCATAATTGCCATCTTGATTATCCCGGTCGCCGTGGTCGTTGGTTTCGCCAAAAGCGGCCGGGCTAGTTTTGTGTTGTTTGGGCGAAATTACATCGCCGGGGCCAAGGCCCGGCTTACTCATCTTAAGGAGCCAAGAGATGCTGTGCACCACCACCCGCGAGGGGAATGAATGCGCCTTCATGAGCAAAAACGGTTGCACCTTTAGCGGCGGCACCTGCAACCCCGCCATCGAGGCTTGCCTGGGTTGCGAGCGCTTGGTGACGGCCGGCGACATGCAATACTGCTCCAGCTACCCCGACCCGGCCGCCAAATGGCGCTACGGCGTGTGTAACTTCGCCACCCATGTCAAGGGCACGTCCAAGGAAGAGGCCAAGATCAACCCCCTCAAGGCCAGCCGCCGCGCCCACCGTCGCTAGTTTCGGCGCGTCCGCGACAAAAAAACCGGCTCCTCGCGGGGCCGGTTTTTCGCGTTTGCCCCGGCCGCCGATCGCGGCCAAAGCGCATTTTTGCCGCAAAGCCCGTCAAGCGGCCTTATTGGCCAGATGCTCCACCAGGTGACGTCCCAGGGCCGGGCCGTCGGCCACGCCCAACTCCTCGGGCGTCAGGCCCATGGCCAGGCCCAGCATCTGGGGATAGAGCGCCGCCGCCGCCACCAGCGCCTCGCCGCCGCCGGCGGCCGCCCGATAGGCCCCCGAGGCCTGCATGAACGAATATGGGCACGACACGCAAAAGACATCGGCCCCGGCCCGATGGGCCTCGTTCAGGCGCTGGCCGATCATGCGGTCGGCCAGGGCGTCGTTGCGGCCGCGTAGCGGCGCGCCGCAGCAACTGACCTTGCCGGCCCACTCCACCACCTCGGCCCCGGTCAAGGCCACCAGTTCATCGCTGAGCGTGGGGTGCCACGGATCGTCGAAGCCGGTCATCTGGCTGGGCCGCAGGGCGTGGCAGCCGTGCAGCACAGCCGCCTTCAGGCCGATGAACGGCCGCGTAATCCGTTGAGCCAGGGCCTCGGCGCCCACGTCGCGGCTCAGGGCCGTCAGCAAATGCTTGACCACCACCTTGCCCGAATAACGCAGGCCCTCCTTGGCCAGCTCGTCGTTGATCCGCGCCAGCAGCGCCGGGTCTTCTTTCATATAATAAGCCGCGGTCTTGAAGCTGCCCAGGCAGCACTTGCACTGGGTCATCACATCCAGGCCCCGGGCCTCGGCGATGGCCATGTTGCGCGCCGCCGAAAGGATATAGGAGTCGAAGTAGAGGTTGCGCATGGGGTAGCCGCAGCAGTTGAACTCCAGATCGACCAGACCCAGGCCCACGGCCGCGCAGACCGCCCGGGTGGATTTTTCGTATGCCGGCACGTGGTGGGGCGTCTTGCAGCCCACGAAAAAAGCGTAGTTCATCGCTCAAGCCTCTTTGACCCGGCCGTCGCGTCCGGCCAGGTTGGTCAGTTCAAACATGATGTCGGTGACCCGCACGCCCTGGGGGCAGGCCTCCTGGCAACGATAGCAACTGAGGCAATTCCAGATCATCCGCGCGCCCAGGGCCTCCTCGCGCAGGCCCAGGCCCAGGGCGTGCATGATCTGATGGGGCGCTAGGTCGATCTCGGCCTTGACGTCGGCGCACTCCTGCACCACCGGGCAGACAGTGGTGCAGGTCTTGCACCGAAAACAGCCGGCGAAGCTCTGGGCCCGGCCCGAAAGATCGAGACCGGCCCCGAATTGCCTTTGGCCCAGGCGCACCACCTTTTGCTGGCGGCTGGGCTGGGCGGCGCTGACGGCCCGGTCGCGCAGGGCCTTGAAGGTTTCACCCTGGCCGGCCCGCTCCAGGTCTTGTTTCTGGGCTTGCCACAGGTCTTGCAGATTGATGCGCACCGGGCAGAGGTCGGTGCAGCGGTGGCAGTCGGTGCAGATGTCGGCCCCCTGGCGAATCCGGCGCAGATCGTGCTGGTCCAGACCCTTGCCGTGGGCCATGCGGGCCAGGGCGTGCAGCTTCTCCGAGGGCAAAATCGCCGGATTGGCCACCTGGGCCATGGCCGCGGCCACCGAACAACGCACCGAGCAGGCCGCGCAATGAGTGCAGGCGTCCAACTCCATGGCCCGCACCGTGGCCCGGTTGGCCGGATGCATGGCCGCCCGCTCGTTGGCCGCGTTGATGGCGATGATCAGCGGCGAGGAGATCAGGTGCATGAACTTGGTGTGGGGTAGCAACGCCAGGCCGACAAAGCAGGCTAAAACGTGGATGAACCACAGGCCCTCGGCCGCGCCGGACTCGGCCAGGGCCACCGCCGCCGGCCGGATCAACCGGGCCAGGCCAAAGCTGGCAAAGGCCCAGGCCGGCTTGTCGTGACAGCTCAGGCACGAATCCTCGGAAAGCTGGCGGCCCTGATCATATAGCTCGGGCGAAAAGGCGGGCGTCTGGTCCTTGGCGAAGACCACGCCGTAGTCGCGCGACCAGAACAAGCGCAGCGCCGCCACCTCGTCGGCGGCCTCGGGGTCGGCGTATTCGGCCACCATGCGCTCGAACTCGCGCGGCGAGTCGATCTTCAGCGCCTCCAGGGCAAAGCCCGAGAAAATGATCAGCGCCACCACCACGATGGCCAATACATCCACTCCCCGGTTGGTGGCCCGCACCCCCGGCGCGCGCAGACGCCGCCAGATGGCCATGCCCACGCCCAGCAAAACCATCAGCCCGAACAGATTGCGCAAAAACAAAAACGGGTTGAGCGTGGCCTGATAGTCGCCAAACAAGGCGTTGGAGACGATGGGCCCCATGGCGTGCAAGAGCGTGAGCAGCACAAAGCCCACGAAGATGCACATGTGCATGACCCAACGATAAGCGCTGGCCCGCAGCACCCGTCGCTGCAACAGGCCGTCGACGATCAGGGCCCAGACGAACTTGAACGCCCGGGCGCCAAGCAGCAACCCCACAACCCCGCGCAGGGCCCAAAGCGCCCGCGCCGCCGGCGAAAACTCCGCCCCCTCCGGGCCCACCTTGGCCGACAGCCAACCCCAGACCTTGTAGGCCAGGCCCGCCGCGCAAAGGGCCAACGAAACATGCAAACCATAATCGAAAAACATGATGACGCGCATTCCCGGTTGCCGGCCGGGTCATCCCCGGCGCTAAAATACTTCGTTGTTTTTGGCCAAACCTCCGCCCGCGCCCAAAGCCGTGGGCATAGCCTGGCGTATCGCCAAGTTAAGATTCCATATGCCCAGGGTCGCGCCATGGTTTTGCGCCGACCGAAAATACAATATTAAACTAGTATGAATTTATACCCCAGCGACGATCATCTCGCAACGAAGACGCTGTTTGAGCGGCCACACCCAGCAAAGTTTGCTATCATTCAGGCAAAATGCGCATTGAAGCGTCTCGGACACATTCTGGAGATTTGTCATGGATCGCAGGGATTTTCTGAAGTGGCAGATGAAGGGCGCGCTGTGGCTGGCCGCCGGCGCGAGTGGCCTCAACGCCATCGGTGGGGCCAGCCAGGCCCTGGCCGCCGCCGAGCCCGACATCAGTGTCGTGCGTGGCGCGCCCGGCGCGGCCACCCGCGCGGCCGTGGACCTGCTGGGCGGCATGAAGCGCTTTGTCAAGCCCGGCCAAAAAGTGGTCATCAAGCCCAACATGAGCTTCGACACCCCGGCCGAGGCCGGCTCCAACACCCACCCGCTGGTGCTGCGCGAACTGATGCTGATGTGTCAGGAAGCCGGCGCGTCCAGGGTGTTGATCCTGGACAACCCCTTGCGCGGCGCCGAGGCGTGCCTGCAGGGTTCGGGCATCCCCGAGCCCTGCAACGCGGTCATGGCCAACTCCGTCCAGATGGTGCAGAACGAATCCATGTTCAGCTCCGTCGAAATTCGCGGGGCGGCCCAGATGGCCAGCACCCAGGTGATGAAGGCCGTGCTGGAATCGGACGTGCTGATCGCCGCGCCCGCGGCCAAGAGCCACGGCGCCACCGGCGTCAGCCTGGCCGTCAAAGGCCAGATGGGCCTGATCCTGGAACGCGAGATCATGCACAGCCGCTACAATCTCGACACCAGCATCGTCGATCTGGCCAGCCTGCTCAAGGCCGACCTCACCGTGGTCGACGCCATCTACGTCCTCAGCACCGGCGGCCCCTATGGCCCGGGCAAGGTGCTAAAGGAAGACACCATCATCGCCTCGGCCGACATGGTCGCCGCCGACGCCCAGACCGTGAGCATGTTCGAGTGGTACGGCCGCCGCTTCCAGCCACGCCAGGTGCCCCACATCAAGCTGGCCCATGAGCGCGGCCTGGGCCGCATGGATGTGGAAAACATGACCGTCAAGACGGTGCGTCTATAAGATGGTCGTCCGCCGAGTCGTCCAACTGACCAGCCTGGGTCTGTTCCTGACCCTGCTGAGCCTAGCCGCCGCCGCCAGCGCGCCGGATTGGGCCGTGGATCTATTCCAGCGCATGGACCCGTCCCTGGCGGCGCTGACCATGCTGGCCAGCCAAAAATGGATCTGGGCCCTATGGCCGGCCGCCGTGGTGCTGGCCAGTGGGTTGCTTTTTGGCCGGGCCTTCTGCGGCTATGTCTGCCCCATGGGAACGACCATCGACGGCGCGGACAAGATAATCGGCCGAGGCAAAACCAAGCCGGCCCAGTGGCTGCGCGGCATGGGCTGGCTGGTGCTGGCCTTTTTGGGCGGCGCGGCCCTGGCCGGCGTCAGTCTGGTCTTTTTGGCCGCGCCGCTTTCGTTGATCACGCGGCTCTATGGCCTGGTCGCGCTGCCGGCGGCCGAACTGCTGGGCGGGGCCGCCGTGGACATCGTCCGGCCCGTGGCCGACGACCTGGGCCTCAACTGGCTGGCCTTTTGGCAGATCAACGCCCCGCGCTTCGACACGGTGTGGTTCGTCGCCGGCGTGTTCGCGGCGATATTCGCTCTGGCCCGCCTGGCCCCCCGTTTCTGGTGCCGCTACCTCTGTCCCAGCGGCGCGATGCTGGCCCTGTTCGCCGCCAAGCCCTTGATCCGCCGCCGGGTTTCCGATCAATGCACCGGCTGCGGCAAGTGCCGCCGGGCTTGCCCCATGGGCGCCATCGAGCAAAACCCCCTGCTGACCAATCACCGTGACTGTCTGCTCTGCCGCACCTGCGCCTCGGTCTGCCCGGAAAACGCCATCAGCTTTCTGCCCGGCCCGATCGCGCTTCCGACCAAGGCCCCGGCCTTCTCGCCCATCCGTCGCCAACTGCTGCTCTCGGGCGTGGGCGGCGCATCGACGGCCGTGCTGGCTTACGGCGGGCTGCAACTGCCCCGCGCCGCCAGCGACAAAACCGCCCTGCCCACGCCGATGCTCTTGCGGCCGCCAGGGGCCCTGCCCGAGCACGACCTCCTGAAGCTCTGCGTGCGTTGTGGCCTGTGCATGAGCGCCTGCCCCACCAACACCCTGCAACCGATCTGGTTCGAAGCCGGCCTCACGGCGGCGTTCAGCCCCACCATCACTCCGCGCCTGGCCCCCTGCGACCCGCGCTGCACAGCCTGCGGCCAAAGCTGCCCCACCGGAGCCATTCGCCCACTCACCCTCGGCGAGCGCGTCTGGGCCAAAACCGGCACGGCCGTCGTCGATCGCCAACGCTGTCTGGCGTGGAATCAGCACAAAAAATGCGTGGTCTGCGACGAGGTCTGCCCCTACGACGCCATCAGCCTGGTGCAGCAGCCGGGCATACCCGTCAGCGTGCCGCTGGTCGACGCCGATAAATGCGGCGGTTGCGGCTTCTGCGAAAAATTTTGCCCCGTGCGCAACAAGGCCGCCATCGTCGTCAATCCCTTGGGCGAACTGCGCCTGGACCACGGCTCCTACGCTCAAAACGGCGTCATGCGCGGGCTGAATCTGCATCTCGTGCCGCCGGGCGGCCAGAGCCACGGCCACGTCTCACCCACCAATGGCCCCGCCCCGGGCTTCACCGACTGACGGCCGGCATTGAATGCTTGACCTAAAAACAAACCAAGTCATATCGTCATGGCTTAATCACCGTATCGACCGCAGCCAGCCGGCTCGGCCATGTCAACCACGAGGGAGGTTGTGTCATGAAAAAATATCGCGCCGTGGCGATTTTGTTAGCGCTGACCGTCGCTTTGGCCGCATGGCCGGCCCTGGCCGAAAATAACGCCAAGCTCAAAAGCGAAATACAGGACATGCTCGACCAAGTGGCCGTGGAAATGGTCAAAAAAGACTTGGCCGCCGTGGCCGCGCATTCCATGCCACAGGCCGTTTTTCATTTTCGCGACGGCAAAAGCCTGACGCTGGCCCAATGGCAAGAAAGCCGCGCCAAGGCCTTGGCCGACATGCAGAATATTTCCAGCAAATTCGTGGTGGAAAAAGCCTGGCCCGAAGGCGCGGATAAGGCCGGCGTAACATATCAGGAAAACCATCAATTCACCACGATTAGCGACCCAGGGGCCAAGCAGGCCATCGAGGCGCGTTTCAGCGCGGTTTTATGCAAAACCGACGCCGGTTGGCGCTTTTTGGAGTTCAAGGAATTGGATTTGCGCGTTACACGAGACGGCAAGTTGGTCGAGCCTCCGGCAGAGAAGAAATAGATTGGCCGTGGGCGGTGGGTGTTGATTTGCCGTTTTGGCCCTGAAGAAGAGAAGAGTTAAGAGGAGAATCAAGAAGAAGCCATGCGGGGCGGGGAGGTGGCTCTTTTGCCCCGTGTCGGCGGAGCCCCACACCGGGAGCCACGGGCGGTAGGTGTTAATCTGACGCTGTCGACCCGCCTTGCCAGGCCGGGCGCCGGCCCGCTGGTTGGTTGGAGAAGAGAAGAATTAAGAAGAAGGCATGCGGGGCGGGGAGGTGGCTCTTTTCGCAAAACCGCCCCCTTGCCCGCCCCGCGCCCCACCCCACCCCCGCAAAGCAAGGTGGCCGACTTTTAGTTTCGTGGTTGTAGGGATGACGACCATAGGATCGGTCATGGGCATGGCCGCGCCGCGAAGATTGTCGCCGGTTGCCGGTGGCGTTACTGGAAGCTGGCGCGCGGGGCGCGCGCCAGCTACGGCCAAGGTTGGTTGCGCCCGGAAAAAGAAAAGATTTAAGAAAGAAGAGGTTCTTTTCTTTATCTCCATGAAATTGCGAAGCAATTTCATGGCAAAAAGAGCAACAAGACTACCCGTGAAGCCGCCGCGAAAATGAAAACGCCGCGCATCGATTGCGAAGCAATCGATGCGCGGCTTTTCTTTTTGGAGGGGGGTGCGGGGGGAACCTTTTTCTTTTGGCACAAAAGAAAAAGGTTCCCCCCGCGAGCTTTATTCGTCCGCCCTAGGCGGCCGGGGCCATTTTGATGGCGCAGGCCTTGTATTCGGCGGTTTGCGAGACGGGGTCGAAGGCCGGGTTGGTCAGCCAGTTGGCGCAGCCTTCGCGGAAGTGGAAGGCCATCCAGACCATGCCCGGCGGCACCTCGGCGGTGACGCGCGCGCTGACCACGACTTCGCCGCGGCGCGAGGCCAGGCGCAGTTTGTCGCCGCTGCGCACGCCCATCTTGGCCGCGTCGGCCGGCGAGATGTCGGCGGTTTCCTCGCCCAGCAGGTCGTTGAGGCCGCCGCAGCGACCCGTTTGGGTGCGCGTGTGGTAGTGGTAGAGGCGGCGTCCGGTGCTGAGCACGTAGGGGTATTCGGCGTCGGTCACCTCGGCCGGCGGCGTCCACTCCACGGGTTTGAAATTGCCCAGGCCGCAGGTGAAGCAGCCGTCTTTGTGCATGACCTGGGTGCCGGGGTGCTCAAGCGAGGTGCAGGGCCATTGCAGGCCGTCGCCCTCGATGCGGCTGTATTTGATGCCCGTGAAGGCCGGGGCCACCACCGAGAACTCGTTGTCCCAGATCTCCTGGGCCGAGCTGGACGACCACATCTGGCCCATCCGCGCCGCCACTTCCTTGAATATCCACCAGTTGGGCTTGGCCTGGCCCGGAGGCGTCGAGACCTTGCGCACGCGGTTGACCCGCCGTTCGCTGCTGGCGAAGGTGCCGTCGTCCTCGCTCCACGCCGCCGAGGGCAGGATCACGTGGGCAAAGCGCGTGGTCTCGGTGGGGAAGATGTCGCTGCAAACCAGGAACTCGGCCGAGGCCAGTTGGTGCTCCACGTGGTGGATGTCCGGCTCGGTGTTGGCCACGTTTTCGCCGAAGATCCACATGCCGCGGACCTTGCCGGTGACCAGCCCTTCGAACATCGCCGGCATCATCAGGCCGTTTTTGTCGTCCAGGTGCTCAACGCCCCAGAATTTCTCGAACTTCGCCTTGGCCGCCGGGTCGATGACCTTTTGGTAGCCCGGGTAGACGTTGGGCAGGGCGCCCATGTCGCAGGCCCCCTGAACGTTGTTCTGGCCGCGCAAGGGGTTCACGCCGCCGCACTCGAAGCCCACATTGCCCAGCAACATCTGCAAGTTGGCCGTCGACAACACGTTGTTGACGCCGCAGGTGTGCTCGGTGATGCCAAGGGTGTAGATCAGCATCGCCGGCTTGGTGGCCGCCAGCTTGCGCGCCACCCGGACGATCGTCTCGGCCGGCACGCCGCTGAGCTCGGCCGCCCGCTCCGGCGGATACTCCATCACCGTGGCCTTGAGCTTGTCAAACTCGACCGTGCACGACTCCACGTAGCGGCGGTCGTAGATCTCCTCGGTGATCAAAACATGCATCAGGCCGTTGAGCAGGGCGATGTCGGAGCCCACCTTCAACTGCATGTGCTCGTCGGCCATCGCCGCCAGCGCCGTGCGACGCGGGTCGGCCACGATCAAACCAGCGCCCTTTTGCACGGCGTTTTTCAGGAACGTCGAGGCCACAGGATGGGCCTCGGTCATGTTCGAACCTATCACCAAAAACATCTTCGCCTTGGCGAAATCAGCGAAGTTGTTGGTCATCGCCCCGGAACCAAACGATATCGCCAGACCGGCGACAGTGGGGGCGTGTCAGGTTCGTGCGCAGTGATCGATATTGTTCGTGCCGATCACCGCGCGGAAAAGCTTTTGCATGTTATAGGAATCTTCGTTGATGCTGCGCGCGCAGCTCACCCCGGCCAGGGCGTCGGGCCCGGACTCGGCGATGATCTGCTTGAACTTGCTGGCCACCAGATCCAGCGCCTCATCCCACGAAGCCTCGCGGAAACCCTCGCCCTCGCGGATCAAAGGCGTGGTCAGACGATCCTCGGAGTAGATAAAATCATAGCCAAAACGGCCCTTGACGCAAAGACGGCCCTTGTTGGGCTCGGCGTCCTCCACCGCGCTGGTCTTGACGATCCGCCCGTCCTTGACATGAAGCCAAATCTGGCAGCCCACTCCGCAATAAGGACACGTCGTGCGAACCTTTTGCATTTCCCAGGCGCGGCCCATGCCCTTGGCCTTCTTTTCGGTCAGGGCGCCGGTGGGGCAGACCTGCACGCATTGGCCGCAGAACACGCAGTCGCTCTGGTTGTAGGGGCGGTCGCCGCTGGTGACGATCTTGCTCTTGGCGCCGCGATAGCCGTAGCCGATGGCCTTGTTGACCTGCACTTCGTTACAGGCCTGCACGCAACGGCCACAGAGGATGCACTTGCTGAAATCGCGCACGATCAGCGGGTTGTTGTCCTCGATGGGATAGTTGGTCGTGCGGCCCTCGAAGCGCACGGTCTCGACGCCGTACTTGTAGGCCAGGGCTTGCAGCTGACAGGCGCCGTTGGCTTCGCAGACGATGCAGTTGTGCTCGCCGCTGGCCAGCAGCAGCTCCAGGTTCAGCTTGCGTGAGCCGATCACCTTGGGGCTTTCGGTCTGGATGTCCATGCCCTCCGCGGCTGGCGTGGCGCAGGCGGCCAGCAGGGAGCGCGCCCCCTTGACCTCGACCATGCACATGCGGCAGGCGCCCGTTGGCGTGCAATCCTTGAGATAGCACAAGGTCGGAATGTCTATGCCGTTTTCCCGCGCGACCTCCAAGATGGTCTGCCCGGGAGCGAACGAGACACTCCTCGAGTTGATGGTTAATTGGGGATTGGGCATACTCGGCTCCCTCTATCCTTGGACTAGATATGAACTAGGCGTCAAAAACACTTGCACGGCCCACCGGGCCCCGCTTAGAGTACTCGCGATCATATTTAGCGTCATATATCATCATTTACAAGATTTGCATAGATGCAAAGGTTATTTCTTGGCTTGCGCCAGGTGGTTCAAACCACGTTCATTTTGCTGATTGAACGACCGCGGTATCACAGTTTCATGCTATGGTTTAATCATCCAAAATCCATATGGGTTGGCAACAATGATCTGGGTGAACAATCAATGGCAGCCAACGCCGCGCCCGACGGAGACGGAAATCTTTCCCATGATCCGCCGGGTGGACAGCACCTGCTCCAACGCCTTCATCGTCCGCGCGTCATCGTGCGTGCTGGTCGTCGACCCCGGAGCCGATGAAGAACAAGCCAGCGCCATCGAGGCGTTGGTCGAGGAAATCATGGCCCAGGGCCCCCGGCCGGTGCTGGTGGTGCTGACCCACTGCCACCGCGACCACTCGTTGGCCGTCCGCGACTGGCCCGCGCGCCATCCCTCATGGCTTTTGGCCGCCCAGGAAAGCGGCGCCAAGGCCATGCGCGGCGGTGACCACCGCGTGACCATGGCCTACATGTTCAACGAGGATTACCCGCCGGTCGATGTGCACGTGGAGTTGCTCTCGGCCATCGACGCGGCCACCGTGGGCGAGCGCGCGCTGGCCCCCTGCCCTGGCGGCGAGCTTGTGTTGCGCACCGACATCGCCGGTTTCGCGGGCGGGCCGCCGGCCCCGCGCCAGAGCCTCGTCGCCGGCGAAAAAACAGTGGCCGAACTCTTTCACGCCCCCGGCCACAGCCCAGACAGCCTGGTGATCAACGTGGGCGGCGCGCTTTTGGTGGGCGACCTGTTCTGCGCCGCCGCGCCCATGGTGGCCGGGATCGTGGGCTGGGACGGCGATCAGCTCAAGCGTTCGCTGGCCATGGTCGAACGGTTGCTCGGCGACGGCTCGGTGCATGTCTGCTGCGGCGGACACGGCCAGCCGATGACCTCGTCCCAAGCCCTGGACGTTTTGGGCCAAGTGCGCGCGGAAACCGAAAAGCTCTCCGGGGCGGCGATACTAGACGAACGTCGCGTGGCCTTCCTGAAACGCTACGCCGTGGCCGTATTGCACGAGTTGGACCAATTATTCACGATCATGGCCGGCCGCCTATTCACGCTAAGCTACTTTCTGGAACAACTCGAGGAAGAGGAGTTGGCGGCAGGCATCCTGCAATCGCTGGACATCGACGCCATCGACAACCTGATCACCAGCTTTCACCGCGCCGAGCGCGACAGCCAAGGCGACATCCTGGAGTTGCGCACGCCCATGCGCGGCCTGGTCACCCTCAAGCGCATCAACAACATCCTGCGCCAGGCCCGCATCGACGACTACATCGACCCGCTGATCCGCCGACGGTTGCGTTCATTGCTGCTGGACTACATCGACGCCACGCGGGGCCTGCCGTTCCAGACGACCATGCTCGAACGCGACCTGAACCAGTTCGCCCAGGAGTTTGTCGAAGAGATGGCCCGCGTCTGTCAGCAATCCGAGGCCGTGCTCGCAAGCGCCGATGACGACAAGGCCTTTTCGACGGCCCTGGCCCGGCAAATCGCCGCCAACAACGCCCTGCCGCCGGTGCGCCTGAACTTCGTCCCCCACCCGAGCCGCGTGCTGACGCGCATCGACCACGACCGCTGCAGCGATCTGCTGGTCGATTTCATCGAGCGTTTCCACAGCGCCGGCGCGCACACCGTCGACATGGATGTGGCCATTCTGGACGGTGGCCAGCCCTGCCTGACCCTGCGCCCCTCGCCACCGTTGGGCCTGGCCAGCGCCGGCAAGCAAAAAAAGGCCTTTTGGGAGCTGTCGGCGCGCATAGCCCATTGCCAGCTCATCTTCGAACCAGAAGCGGTCGGCATCGCGCCACTGGCCTGAACGCCGGCAAAAAAACCAGAGCCCGGCCACGGCGGCGCGAGCTCTGGTTTTGCGTTATGGCCGTTTGGTCCTTAGCGGCCGTTCATCTCGATGAGCGTGCCGATGACGGTGGGATCGGCCAGGGTGGAGGTGTCGCCGAAGTCGCTCATGTCGCCGGCGGCCATCTTGCGCAGGATGCGGCGCATGATCTTGCCCGAGCGAGTCTTGGGCAGGGCCGGGGCCCAGTGAATGACGTCGGGCGTGGCGATGGGCCCGATCTCCTTGCGCACGTGGCGCACCAGTTCGGCCTTGAGTTCGTCCGAGTACTCCTGGCCGACCTTGAGCGTGACAAACGTATAAATGCCCTGGCCCTTGATCTCGTGGGGGAAGCCCACCACCGCCGCCTCGGCCACGGCCGGGTGGCTGACCAGGGCCGACTCCACCTCGGCGGTGCCCATGCGGTGGCCCGAGACGTTGATCACGTCATCGACGCGGCCGGTGATCCAATAATAGCCGTCCTCGTCGCGGCGCGCGCCGTCGCCGGTGAAGTAGTAGCCGTCGAAATCGCTGAAGTATACCTGTTCGAAGCGTTCGTGGTTGCCGTAGGTGGTGCGCAGTTGGGCCGGCCAGGGGGCCTTGATCACCAACCGGCCGCTGACGCCGTTGCCGCTGATCTCCTTGCCCTCGTCGTCCATCAGGGCCGGTTGCACGCCAAAGAAAGGCAAGGTGGCGCTGCCGGGCTTGGTCGGCGTGCAGCCGGGCAGCGGCGTGATGAGGATGCCGCCGGTCTCGGTCTGCCACCAGGTGTCGACGATGGGGCAGCGGCCCTCGCCGACGACCTCGTTGTACCAGCGCCAGGCCTCGGGATTGATCGGCTCGCCCACCGTGCCCAGCAGGCGCAGACTCTTGCGGCTGTGCTTCTTGACGAAGTCGTCGCCCATGCGCATGATCGCCCGGATGGCCGTGGGCGCGGTGTAGAAGATGTTGACGCCCCACTTGTCGACGACTTCCCAGAAACGGCCCGAGTCGGGGTAGGTCGGCACGCCCTCGAACATCAGGCTGCGCGCGCCGTTGAGCAGCGGCCCATAGAGGATGTAGCTGTGGCCGGTGACCCAACCGATGTCGGCGGTGCACCAATAGATGTCGCCGTCGTGGTAATCGAAAACATAGCGGTGGGTCATGGCGGTGTAGACCATGTAGCCGCCGGTGGTGTGCAACACGCCCTTGGGCTTGCCGGTGGAGCCCGAGGTGTAGAGGATGAACAGCGGATCCTCGGAATCCAGCCAGACCGGGTCGCAGCCCACCGGCGCGCTGGCCATCAGGTCGTGCCACCACATGTCGCGGCCGGCGACCATGGGGCAATCGATGCCCTTGCCCTCGCCCACGCGCTGGACCACCACCACCTTGGGCACGGTCAGGCCCTCGCGGGTCGCGCCGTCGAGGGCGTCGTCGGCGATCTGCTTGAGGGTGACGGCCTTGCCGCCACGATAGGTGCCATCGCTGGTGATCAGCAGGCAGCAGGAGCTGTCGACGATGCGGTCCTTGAGCGACTCGGCCGAGAATCCGCCAAAGACCACGCTGTGGATGGCCCCGATGCGCGCGCAGGCCAGCATCGAAATGGCCAGCTCCAGCACCATGGGCAGGTAGATCGTCACCCGATCGCCCTTCTTGACGCCAAAGCCCTTGAGGATGTTGGCGAACTTGGTCACCTCCTCGTAGAGTTGGCCATAGGTCAGGGTCTTGTCCTCACCGGGCTCGTTGCCCTCCCACATCAGGGCCGGCTGATCAGCCTTGTCGGCCAGGTTGCGATCGAGGCAGTTGTAGCTGATGTTGGTCTTGGCCCCCAGGAACCACTTGATGTCGATGGGCCCCTTGCTGCGCTGGTAGTTGTATTGGCAGACCTTGGTCCAGGGCGTCTGCCAGTGGAAATCCTTGGCCACCTCGCCCCAGAAGCCTTCCGGGTCGCTGATGGACTTTTGGTACATGCTTTGGTATTGGGCCATGTCGGCGATCCAGGCCCGCCCGACGATCTCCTGGGGAGGATAGTACATGCCGTTGTTTTCCGTAACTTTGGAACTCATCTTCAGCTCCTTTCAACTCCGCGAGTTAGCTTGAAAATCCGCGTCCAGCGCCACGAAGGGCCTGCCTCTGGCGCCGGTGGTCTTTGCTTACGAACCGGCTGGCGCGGCCAGCACGTCCTTGCCCGTGGCGCCGGCGGGCTTGCCGACAAACAGCGTCATGCCAGCCCCGGCCAGCAGCAGCACGCCAGCCAACACGTAGGCCGAGTTGAGGCTGCCGGTGTCGGCCACGATCATCTGCGAGACGCGCGGCAGGATCAGGCCGCCCACGCCCCAGGCCGTGAACAGCAGGCCGTAGTTGGCCCCGAAGTTCTTGATGCCAAAGAAGTCCTTGGTCGCCGAAGGGAACAGCGACAGGTTGGTGCCGTAGTTGAAGCCGATCAGCGTGGCGGCGGTGACGATCAGGGCCACGCTCTCGGTGCCGGTGTAGAGCAGGCCGAACATGATCAGGCCTTGGAAGGAGAGCATCGCGGCCATGGTCTGCAGGCGGCCCAGCTTGTCGGAAAGCATGCCCGCGGCGATGCGGCCGCCGGCGTTGCCCACGGCCATCAGGGCCACCACCAGCCAGGCCATCTCGCCCAGCGAAGCCGAGGCCATGCCGGCCACGCTGCCGATGATCATCAGGCCCGCGCCAGAGCCCACCGCGTAGATGAACCACAGCACCCAGAAGGCGCGCGTGCGCAGCATCACCTTGGGCTCGACATCGATCATCACGTGGTTGGACGGGGCCGACTTGTTCTGCGTGGCGGCGGTCTGTGGTTGGGGCGGCTTGTAGCCGGCCGGCGGGTTGACCAGCAACTGGGCCAGGGCGCTCACCACCACGATGAAGGCCCCGCCGAAGATCATCATCGATTGGCTCAGGCCAAACTGGCCGATGAGGTACTTGGCCAGGGGCGCGATGTAGACCGAGGCCAGGCCGAAGCCGGCCACGACGATGCCGGCGATCATGCCCGTCTTGGAGGCCGGGAACCACTTGATGGCCGGCGGCGTGGCCGAGGCGTAGCCAAAGCCCAGGCCGGCGCCCATCAGCACGCCAAAGCCGAGGACCCACACCAAAAGCGATGTGGAGAACGAGGCCAGCAACAGGCCCAGGCCCGTGAGCACGCCGCCGATGGTGGCCGTGACCCGGGGGCTTAGCTTATCCTGCATGCGCCCGGCCGGGATCATGGCGAAGGCGAACACGATGCAACAAACGGCGTAGGGGTCGTTGAGCGAGGCCATGTCCCAGTTGAACATGCCGTCGCCGCGCTCGATGGAATCCTTGATGGCCAGCTTGAAAACACTCCAGGTGTACAAAATGCCAAGCGCCAGGTTGATGCCCAACCCGGCCATGGCGACCTGCCATCCCTTGTTCTTTATCTGGCTCATACTCCATCCTCTCCGGTTTTGGGTTGACCGACATCGGTCACGCCCTAGAGGCAGAGCAACTTTCGCGCCAAAAAGATCGTTGTGGAATTTTGCAATTGATTATGGCGTGTTAGGCCAAAGGAGCCGCGCAAGAAGCCGTCGGGCAGGTTGCCGCGGGCCGCGTAATTAGCAATTTTGCCAATATCTGGCGTAGCCGATTGGCAAAACTTCAAACCCAGTCCGGCGGCCGGCGCTCAATCGCCCAATAGCTTTTTTTTGCGATAGCGGAAGGTGTGATAATTCAGGCCCAGCAATTCGGCGGCGCGGACGTCGCTGCCGCCGCCCAACGCCTCGGCTTGTTGCAGATAATCGCGCTCCAGGCCCTCCAACAACGCCGGCAGGTCCAGCCCGGCCGGCGTCAACGGCGGCAGGGCCTGGCCGGCGGCGGCCGGGGCGGCCGGCGGCTCGGCGCGCAGGCTCTCCATGGTCAGTTCGGGGCCGTCGCCGGCGATGACCGCCCGTTCGATGACCGCCTTGAGCTCGCGGACGTTGCCCTCCCAGGGCCGCCCGCGCAGATAGGCCATCGCCTCGGGGCTGATGGACAAAAACCGCTTGCCGTACTTGTCGGCCATGGCCACCAGAAAATGCCGGGCGATGGGCTCGATATCCTCGGGCCGCTCCATCAGCGAGGGCACGTCGACCCTGGTCACGGCCAGGCGATAATAAAGGTCGCGACGAAACTGGCCCTGGTCGATCATCGCCGCCAGGTCGCGGTTGGTGGCCGAGACCACCCTGGCCCGCACCTTGGTCGGCCGGGCCGAACCCACCTTGATGAACTCGCCGCCATCCAAAAAGCGCAGCAGTTTGGCCTGGGCCTCCAGGCTCAGGTCGCCCACCTCGTCCAAAAACAGCGTGCCGCCGTCGGCCTCCTCGATCAGGCCCCGCTTGCCGCCGGCCCGCGCCCCGCTGAAGGCCCCGGGTTCGTAGCCGAACAACTCGCTCTCGATCAGCTCGGCGGGGATGGCCGCGCAGTTGACCGTGACCAGCCTACCGCGAAAATTGGGGCTCTTGTAGTGGATGGCCCCGGCGATGAGTTCCTTGCCCGTGCCGGTGGGCCCGCAGATCAGCACCGGCGCGTCGGGGCTGGCGGCGATCTTGCCCACGAAGTCCATCACCGCCTGGATCGCCCGCGAACGGCCGATGAACAGCGGCAGGTTTTCCTCCAGGTAGCGCTGATGCAGCAGGCTCACTTCCTTGCGCAGGCGCAAGGTCTCCAGGGCGTTTTCGATGTTGTTTTTCAGCGAATCCATGTGCAGCGGCTTGACCACGTAGTCGTAGGCCCCGCCCTTCATGGCCGTGACCACCGTGTCGACGTCCTCATAGGCGGTGATCATGATGAACAGGGCCCGGGGCCACAGCCGGCGCATGGGGGCCAAGGCCTCGACGCCGCTCAGGCCGGGCAGGCCCACATCCAAAAGCACCAGGTCCGGCGGCGGAGTCGGGCCGGGGGCCATGGCCGCCTCGGCCGAGGCAAAGCCGAAGACAGCGTAGCGGCCCAGGTTCAACTCGACCGCGTCGCGGATGAATTCTTCGTCATCGACCACATAGATGCAAAACGAGATCATCGCCTCTTCCCGCCTAACCATGGCTATCGTAGCCCCAGTAGATCACCGCCGGCAGACTCACCACAAACTCGGCCCCGCCCATGGCCCCGCGATTGTACTCCAGCGCGCCGCCCAAGTCGCCGACGATGCGCGCGCACAAGCTCAGCCCGATGCCCGAGCCGTGGCCGCCGGTGGAGAAAAACGGGTCGAAGATGCGGTCCTGATGTTCGGGCGGCACGCCGGGGCCCGAATCGGCCACGCGCACGGTCACCCGGTGGCCCTGCACGGCCGAGTTGATGCGCAGGCGCCTGGGACCGTCCCAGTCCTTCATGGCCTGCATGGCGTTGGTGACCAGGTTGACAAAGACCTGCTCCAAAAGTTGCTGATCGGCGTAGATCAAGGGCAGGCCCTTTTCCAGGCGCAGATCAACGCTGACGCCGGCTTTGCGCAGGCTGACGGCGGTCAGCTCCAGGACGTTTTCCAGGGCGCGGTTGACCTGCATCCAGCCCAGCATCGGCGTGGTCGGCCGCGAAAAATCCAACACCCGCTTGACCACGGCCTCGATGCGGCCGCTGACCGAGCGCATCTTTTCTATGATCGCCGCCGTGGCCGGGTCGGCGGCGGCATTGGAGCCCTGGAGCGCGCTGAGGTACAGGTTGATGCCCGAGAGCGGGTTTCGTATCTCGTGGGCGATGCCGGCGGCCACGCGGCCCAGCGAAGCCATCTTGTCCTGGATCTTGACCATGTGCTCCAGTTCCTTGGCCCGCGAAATGTCGAGCATGATGATCAGATAAGCCGGCCCGCCCTTGTGGCTGATGCGCGTGGCCCGGCATAGCACCCAGCGCAGCTCCATGCTGTTGTAGACCTTGCCCAGGGGATAAAAGCGCAGCTCGTGCTCCCAGGTGCGGCCCTCGCCCAGGCCCGGCTCGTTGTCGAGGTGATAGAGCATGCGCAGGTCGCCCGGCGGCGCGCTCATCAGGTCGTCAAAGTAAAAATCGTCGCGCTCGACGCCAAAAAGCCGCTTTTGCTCGGGATTGCTGTAGACCACCCGACCGTCCTTGAGGATGAGGATGCCGGCCGGCGAATGCTCCACCAGACTGCGGAAGCGGCGCTCGCTCTCGGCCAGCTTGCGGCCGGTCTCGATGCGCGGGGTGATGTCCTCGTGGGTGCAGAGCACGCCGAAGATCTCGCCAGTCTCATCGCGCAGAGGCACGCGGTTGGACTCCAGCCACATCTCGGCCCCGCCCGGCCCGCGCCTGGGCTCGACCACGTGCAACTCGGCCCGGCCCGACTCCATCACCGCCCGCTCCAGGCCGAACTGGCCGTCGCCATCCTCGAGCACCCCCGGCGCGTCCACCTGGCGCAGGCCCTGGATCGCGTCGTCCTCGGCCAGGCCGGCCAGCTGCCGAAAGCCCTTGTTGCAGCCCTGGAACACGCCGTCCTTGTCGCGCCAGTAGATGTATTGGGGGATGTTGTCCATGACCAGGCGCAGCATCTCCCGCGATTGGCGCAGGCTGTTTTCGGCGCGCATGCGGCTGCGCTCGGTGCGGAAGTTGTATTGGGCCACGTAGAGCAGAAGCACGGCGATGATGCCCAGGGTGCCCAGGGCCGTCTGGGTGAAGTGGCGAACGATGGCGGCGATCTGGCGGTCGACGTCGTCGATGTAGACGCCCGTGCCCACGATCCAACCCCAGGGCGTGAACTCCTTGATGAACGACAGCTTGGGCGCGATCTTTTTGGGGTCGTCCTTCCACTGCCACATGTAGTCGACAAACCCCTCGCCGTGGGCCTTGGCCGTCTGGACGAACTCCACGAAGAGGCGCTTGCCGTTGGGGTCGGCGAAATCGCTGATGTCTTTTCCTTCCAGGTCGCTGCGATAAGGGTGCATGACCATGATCGGATGCATGTCGTTTATCCAGAAATAGTCTTTCATCTCGCGGCCATAACGCTGCTGGCGCAATTGCCGCACGGCCAGTTCCCGGGCCTGGGCCATGGTCAACTCGCCTTTTTGCCGCCGCGCCTCCAAAAAGGCCAGGCCGTCCATGGCCGTCTGGACCAGCTCGCGCAGCATCTCGCGCTTGCGGTCCATGATGTTGGCCCGCAGCTCTGGCAGCACCACCAGAAAGATGGCCGCCAAAAACACGCACACCGTCAAAAGCGACGGCAAAATCAGGCGCATGGCCGTCATGGCCCAGAGCTTGCGGTGCATGCGCCGTTCGCGGCCGGACTTGTCCACGGGCCTATCCTTTGGCTTTTCGCCGGCTGGGAAGGTAAAATCCAGGGGTCAGCAATGATTGTAATACGACCGCCGGCCGTGGGTAAACCACGCCGGGCAACGCCAAGCCGAGAGGGAGCGAAGTGGCCGACAAGTCAAAGCAGGCCGGAGGGTCGATCATCGAGCAAGCCCGCCGCCACATGCAGGAGCGCGAAAACACCTACCGCGAGATGGCCCTGAAGATGTATCCGTGGGTCTGCGGGCGTTGCGGCCGCGAGTTCAGCGGCAAACGCCTGCGCGAACTGACCGTCCATCACAAGGACCATAACCACGACAACAACCCGCCCGACGGCAGCAACTGGGAGCTGTTGTGCGTCTATTGCCACGACGAGGAGCACTCGCGCTACACCACGGCCCAGTTGACCGCCCAAGCCCCGCCGGCCAGCCGCGGCGGCCAATCCCTGGGCCCCATGGGCACCTTGGGCGATCTGCTCAAGGCCAAGTTGGGCCAGTGACGAGCGCCCGCCAAAAGGTTCAGGGCCGGTGTCGGTCGAGGAAATCCCGGGCCGCCCGCTGGGCCAGGGGCGCGTTGGGGCTGAGCCAAAAGCCCAGGTGGGAGCCTTCCTCGATCCAGAAACGCTCGCTGCCGACGATGTGCTCGTGGGCGTAGACGCCGTCGTAGAACTTGACGTCGGCGTCGTGGGTGCCGTGGACGATCAGCGTCGGGCAGGCGATCCTTTCCACGGGCAGATGCGTCAACTGGCGCATCAAGACCATATCGTTGTCGGTGCCGGGCTTGCGCGTGGCGTAGGGGTTCATGGTGTTCATGAAGGCCCGAACGAAGTCCTTGGCCTCATCGGAGCCCATGGCGTAATCCAGGTGGGCCTTCAGTTGGCTCTTGGTGAAATAGGCCTCGGACTGGAATATCTGCTTCAGGAACAAGTCGGGCCGGGCCTCGCCGATTTTTTTCAGCAGCTTCTGGCCCAGATCGGTGGTGAAAATGGCCTGGGCGATGGCCCCGGCGGTCTCGGGCATGTCGTAATAGCCGCTGACGCAGTCGATGGCCACCAGGGCCCAGACGCGCTCCGGGTGGCGGATGGCCATGGCGTAGGCCGGCGGGCCGCCGGCCGAGGCGGCGATCACGGCCGCCTTGTCCAGGTCAAGGGCGTCGAGCAGGGCGGCGAACAGGTCCGCCTGATCCTCGAACCCGCGGCCGCTGTCCAGGGGCGTGCCCAGGTAGCCGGGCCGGCTCACCGATAAGATGCGATAGCGCCGCGGGTCCAGCCAGGCGGCGATGACCCTGGCTTGGTCCACGCCGCCGATGCCGCCGTGGCAGACCAACGCCACCGGGCCGTCGCCGGCGCTCAGGTCACACTCCACCGGCCCTTTGGCGGTCTGGACGATGCGCGGCTGGATGGACACTCCGGGCAGCAATTCGATTTTTTCAGACAAAACTGTCACCTCTGGTTCGGGCTCATCGAAATATTGGTCGGACAAGACGCGGCCCGTGGGCGAACAAGCCCCGAAAGCGGCCAGTCCAACCACGGGCGCGGCGTATGATCAATCGAGGTAGAACCACGAACCGACAAGCAGCGTCTTGCCGTCGAGGGTCACGCCCTTGACGTATGAGCGGGTCTGGCGCGGAGTCGCGTCGTTGGACACGGCCCAGGGCGCGTCGATCCAGCCGGCGCCCTTGGCCTTGACCAGGGCCAGTTGCTCACTGACAACCGACGCTCCGGAAGGCATTTTGCGGTCGGAGATGTTTTTGCCCTGCAGATCGGGCGAGGCCGTGTTGACCAACTCCTGGCCGCTTTCCTCGCAGACGAACAGGTTGTCGCCGACGTCGGACTTGCGCAGTTCGTCGATGGCGGCCATGCCCTTGGCCTCGATCAGCGCCGCGGCCTTTTCGGCGATGGCCTGGGCCTTGGCTTCTTTTTCATCGGCGGCCTGGGCCGCGCCCAGGCAAACGAAAACGGTCAACATCGCCAGCGACCCCAGCATCAGCATTTTTTTCAGCATAACGCGATCTCCGAATGTATGGTTAACGGGTCAATCGGCCTTGTTGCGGCCGGTTGTCATTTCATGTTAATAAGATACCCTTTCTTTGACAAGCCTTTTAACCCTTGCCGGAGCGTCGTCGATGGTGGAGCTTACGCCCCGGGCCGCCGCGGCCCTGAGACAAATCCTGGGCCAACGGGGCTGGAGCCAGGCCGTGCGGGTGGTCATCGCGTCCAGCGGCTGCTGCGACGCGGCCCTGGGCCTGCGTCTGGAGCCCGCCACGCCCGACGATGTGCTCTGCCAAAGCCACGGCCTGAACCTGGCCCTGGCTAGACGCGCGGCCGACCTGGCCGGGCTGGTGCGCGTGGACCTGGCCGACGATGGCGAGGGCTTTGTCATCACCTCGGCCAAACCGCTGGGCGAGTGGGACGGCTTCGGCGTCTGCCAGGTGCTGGGCTGAACCGCGCGGTTCGACCGCGTTTGAAATTCGCGTGACGTCGCGCCAGCGCCACTGGCCGCCGGCCGCCAGGCGGGGTATCTTCAGTTAAAGACGGCCTGTCGGGCGGCCCGGCCATGACGGCCCGGCGCGGACCCACGGCCAAGGCGGAGCCGGCGTGCAGCAAAACCTCTCCCATTGGGTCCACGACATCGACCCGGTGCTCATTCAAATTTATGGCGATTTCGGCGTGCGCTACTATGGCCTGGCCTACATCCTGGCCTTCGTGGGCGGCTATCTGTTCCTGCGCCTGGCCTGGCGCAAGGGCCGCTCGCCGCTGGACCCGGAAAAGATCGACAATGTGTTTTTGGCCATCGCCGGCGGGGTGATCATAGGCGGTCGGCTGGGCCACGTGCTGTTCTACGAGCTAGGCCATTTTCTGGGCGACCCGCTGATGGTCTTCCGGCTGTGGGACGGCGGCATGTCCAGCCACGGCGGGTTCATCGGCGTGGCCCTGGCCCTGATCTGGGCGGCCCGGCGTTATGGCCTCTCCTTCGCCGAGTTGGGCGACCTGATCTGCCCCATCGTGCCGCTGGGCCTGATGATGGGCCGGGTGGCCAACTTCATCAACGGCGAGCTGTGGGGCACGCCGTCGCAAGCGCCGTGGGCGGTGGTCTTCCCGCGTAGCGCACCGCCGGGCGTGGCCCTGGAGCAGGTGGCGGCCCGGCATCCGTCGCAGCTATACGAGGCGGCGCTTGAGGGGTTGCTGCTGCTATTGATTTTTCAGTGGCGATTCTGGTTTACGAAGGCAAACAAATTTCAGGGGCGGCTTAGCGGCGAATTTCTGATACTCTATGCGATAGTGCGGATCTTCTGCGAACAGTTCCGCGAGCCGGACGCCGGGCTGATTCTGGGGATGAGTCGCGGTTCATTTTACAGCCTGTTTTTGCTGGCGTGGGGCGCGGTTCTGTGGTTTCGCTCCGGCCCTCGGGTGGAGAAGGCGCCCCCCGGCAGCAAGAAGCAAAAAAATAGGGTATAGATTAAGCCGATCGTTTTTGCCGATTTCGATTGCAATAACCTATTGGACTGACCAGGGAGTTTTACATAGAATGGGCGCAATATGTAGATTTTATCCCATTAGTTAAGGTTGTTATTGATGCATCCGGCCATCGGTTTCCCCTAATATCCGATAGTGGATGCTACCAGGGTTTGGTGAAAGGGGAAGCCGAGGCGGTTTTTGGACCTTCCCGCGAGTTGCCACGAGAGCATACCCCACGCCTCCCCAAGCCGCGCCCCTCGCTCCGAACCGTCTCTGGCCACGGGCCCGAGCCAGCACCGATCGTGGAGGCAACATGACCGAGGTTTTCGAACCTAAGATTTTGGCCATCTGCTGCCAGTGGTGCTCGTATGCGGCGGCAGATCTTGCTGGGGCCATGCGCCTGCAGTATCCGCCCAACGTGCGGATCATCATGGTGCCCTGCACCGGCCGGGTGGACGCCCTGCACATGCTGCGGCCCTTCGAGGAAGGCGCCGACGGCGTGTTGTTGTCGGGCTGCCTGCCCGGCGACTGTCATTACAAGGATGGCAATCTGAAGGCGGCCAAGCGGGTGGATTACGTCAAGGGCATGCTCGCCTCCCTGGGAGTGGAGCCAGAACGCCTGGAGATGTATCATAATTCCTCGGCCATGGGCCCTCAGTTCGCCCAGACCTGTCGGGACTTCACCGAGCGAATCATCGGCCTGGGGCCTATTTACGGCGCCGGGCAAAAGGCGGCCTGAGCGCCTTTTAACATGCTGAAATACGTACGATTTCAAGCGACGTGCTTGTGATCGTTTTTTCAATCTGCATAGGCAAGTCATCAAGGAGCTTATTAGGATGGCTGACAAAACCAAGAAGCCAGTCGGAGCCGTGATGGTCGTCGGCGGCGGCATCGCCTCCATCCAGGCTTCGCTGGATCTGGCCGATAGCGGCTATTACGTCTACATGGTCGAAAAGACCTCGGCCATCGGCGGCGTCATGGCCATGTTGGACAAGACCTTCCCGACCAACGACTGTTCGATGTGCATTCTCTCGCCCAAACTGGTCGAGGCCGGCCGTCACCCCAACATCGAGGTGATCACCCTGGCCGAGGTGCAGGACATCAGCGGCGAGGCGGGCAACTTCGAGGTCAAGGTGCTGCAGAAGGCCCGTTACATCGACATGAGCAAGTGCATCGCCTGCGGCGCTTGCGCGGCCAAATGTCCCAAGCGCGTGCCCGACGAGTTCAACCAGCGCCTCAACAACCGCCACGCGGCCCACGTGCGCTATCCCCAGGCCGTGCCGCTGAAGTACGCCATCGACAAGGAAAACTGCCTTTACTTCCAAAAAGGCAAGTGCCGCGCCTGCGAGAAGTTCTGCCCGGCCGACGCCGTGGACTTCGGCCAGCAGGACGTCATGCACACCCTCAACGTGGGCTCGGTGATCCTGGCCGCCGGTTATCGCCCGGTGGACCCGGGCCAGTGCGGCATCCACACCAGCGCCTTCCAGAACTTCCCCAACGTGGTCACCGCGTTGCAGTTCGAGCGCATCCTCAGCGCCAGCGGCCCCTGGATGGGCCATCTGGTGCGGCCCGGCGACAACAAAGAACCCAAGAAAATCGCCTGGTTGCAGTGCGTGGGCTCCCGCGACATCAACACCTGCCAGAACGGCTACTGTTCGGCTGTGTGCTGCATGTACGCCATCAAGGAGGCCATCATCGCCAAGGAACACAGCCACCACGGGCTGGACACCTCCATTTTCTTCATGGACATGCGCACCTTTGGCAAGGACTTCGAGCGCACCTACGAAGGGGCCAAGCAAAAGGGCATCCGTTTCATCCGCAGCCGCAACCCCTCCATGATCGAACTGCCCGACGGCAGCCTGGAGCTGAGCTGGGTCGATGAAAAAGGCAAGCTCTCCACCGAGGTCTACGACCTGGTGGTGCTCAGCCAGGGCCTGGAGATGGACCCGGAGACCGCCGCGCTTTGCCGCAAGATCGGCGTCGAGACCGGCCAGAGCCGCTTTGTCGAGACCGGCTCTTTCACCCCGGTCGAGAGCAGCCGTCCGGGCATCTACGTCTGCGGCGCCCTGGCCGGGCCCAAGGACATCCCGCTGTCGGTCATGGAGGCCTCGGCCGCCGCTTGCGCCGCCGCGGCCAACATCCACAGCGCCCGCGGCACGATGATCACCGAGCAGGTCAAGCGCCCCCAGAAGAACGTGGGCGGCGATCCGCCGCGGGTGGGCGTGTTCGTCTGCTCGTGCGGCATCAACATCGCCGGCGTCGTCGACGTGGATGCGGTCAAGCAATACGCGGCCACCCTGCCCAACGTCGAATACGTCGAGAACAACCTCTTCACCTGCTCGCAGGACACCCAGGACAAGATGGCCAAGGTCATCGAGGAAAAGGGTCTCAACCGCATGGTGGTGGCCGCTTGCAGCCCACGCACCCACGAGCCCCTGTTCCAAGAGACCCTCCAGGCCGCCGGCGTCAATAAATACCTCTTCGAACTGGCCAACATCCGCAACCAGGACTCTTGGGTCCACGCCAACGACCCCGTGGCCGCCACCGAAAAGGCCAAGGATCAGGTGCGCATGGCCGTGGCCAAGGCCAGCCTGTTGGAGCCCCTCACCGAAGCCCGCCTGAGCATCCTGCCCAAGGCCATGGTCATCGGCGGCGGCATCGCCGGCATGAACGCGGCGCTGGAGCTGGCCAAGCAGGGCTTCGAGACCCATCTGGTCGAGCGCGACATCAAGCTGGGCGGCAACGCCAGGATGCTGCGCGTGACGGCCAAGGGCGATCTGGTTCAGCCCTACCTCGAGCAACTGGCCGCCAAGGTCCAGGCCGAGCCGCTGATCCACCTGCACCTGGGCTCGACGCTCAAGGACGTCGACGGCTTCGTGGGCAACTTCAAGACGACGCTCGTCTCCGACAAGGGCGAGGAGGTCGTCGAGCACGGCGCGACGCTTCTGTGCATCGGCGCCGGCGAATACAAGCCCACCGAATACCTCTATGGCCAGCACCCGGGCGTGATGACCCACCTGGAGTTGGATTCGGCCCTGATCAACGGCCAGATCGATCCCAAAAAGACCAACTCCGTGGTGTTCATCCAGTGCGTGGGCAGCCGCGAGCCCGAGCGGCCCTACTGCTCCAAGGTCTGCTGCACCCACTCGGTGGAGTCGGCTCTGCACTTCAAGGAGTCCAACCCCGACTGCCAGGTGACGGTGATGTACCGCGACATGCGCACCTTTGGCGAGCGGGAGTACCTCTACCAGAAGGCCCGCGCCCTGGGCGTGATGTTCGTGCGCTTCGACCTGGACCGCAAGCCGGTGGTCGAGCTTGACGGCGACCAGCTCCAGGTGCGGGCCTACGATCCCATCCTGGACATGGACGTGGCCTTCCCGGCCGACGTGGTGGGCCTGGCCACGGCCATCGTCAGCCACCGCCAAGAGGAACTGGCCCAGATGTTCAAGCTGCCCATGGACTCCGACGGATGGCTGCTGGAGGCCCACGTCAAGCTGCGCCCGGTGGATTTCGCCACCGACGGCGTGTTCATGGCCGGCATCGCCCACTATCCCAAGCCCATCGAGGAGGCCATCAGCCAGGCCCAGGCGGCGGTCAGTCGGGCCATCACCGTGCTGTCGCGCAAGGAAATGTTCCTGCCCGGCACCGTGGCCGTCATCGACAAGAAAAAGTGCGTGGGTTGCGGCGTGTGCTGGGAGATCTGCCCCTACTCGGCGATCACCCAAGACAGCGCCGACGGCTTGGCCGTGGTCAACGAGGCCCTGTGCAAGGGCTGCGGCACCTGCGTGGCCTCGTGCCGTTCGGGCGCGCCCAACCTCAAGGGCTTCAGCAACCAGGACGTGATGAGCCAGATTACGACCATGCTTCAGGGCTAGGCGGCCCGGCAGCGTGCAGCTGGAGAACGATATAATGAGCGACAAGGAACAATTCGAGCCGCGGATAGCAGCTTTCTTCTGCAACTGGTGCACCTACGGCGGCGCGGACCTGGCCGGCGTCAGCCGCCTGCAATATCCGCCCAACATCCGCGTGGTGCGCATCCCCTGCACCGGGCGCATGAGCCCCAAATTCATCCTGCAGGCCTTCCGGCAGGGCGCCGACGGCATCTGGGTCAGCGGCTGCCACCCCGGAGACTGCCACTACATCGCCGGCAACATGTACGCCCGGCGACGTTTCGCGGTCCTCAAGAACCTCTTGGAGTACGTCGGCCTGGAGCCCGGTCGCATTCACTTCTCCTGGATCTCCTCGGCCGAGGCCACCAAGTTCCAGGAGACGGTCATCGAGGTGACCAACGCCGTGCGCGCGCTGGGGCCGGCCAAATTCATGTTGAAGGACATCGCTCCCCAAGCGCAGCGTGAGGTGGCCTGATGCAGCAGCGAACTGAAAAAATCCGCGAGGCGGCCAAACGCCTTCTGGCCGAAGGGGCGGTGGACGTGGTGCTTGGTTATCGCGCCGGCACGGTGCCCATGCGCGAGCAACCCTTTGCCGCCCGCAGCGTCGAGGAGGCCGACGAACTGGTCTGGAGCAGCTTCTGCTGCAACAACCTGGCCAACTTCTTGGTGCGCCGCGACGAAAAGACCGCCATCGTGGCCCAGGGCTGCGTCAGCCGCAACATCGTGGGCCTGCTCCAAGAAAACCAGATCGACCGCAAGCGCCTGAAAATCATCGGCGTGCCCTGCCTGGGCATGGTCTCGCGCTCGAAGGTGCTGGACAAGATCGGCAACAAGACGGTCTTTGCCGTGGAAGAGCAAGGCGAGGAACTGGTCGTCAAGGGCAAGGGCTTCGAAGAGCGCTTGAACCGCAAGGAACTCCTGCGCGACAACTGCTTCACCTGCCAGCACCGCAATCCGGTCATTTCCGACGAGATGGTTTGCGAGCCGGTGCAGGACGCCGCCGGTGGCGACATCGACAAGATGGCCGCGCCTTGGGAGGCCCTGGCCCCCGAGGAGCGCTGGTCCACCTTCAAGGAGGCCTTTGCCGACTGCATCCGTTGCTACGCCTGTCGCGACGCCTGTCCGCTGTGTTATTGCCACGTCTGCTTCGTCGACGAGTCCAAGCCCCAGTGGTGCGGCAAGACTCAAGACGAGGCCGACGTGCAGACGTTCCATATCTTGCGCGCCTTCCACTGCGCCGGCCGCTGCACCGACTGCGGGGCCTGTGAGTCGGCCTGCCCCATGGGCATCAAGATGCGCGTCTTGACCAGCAAGATCGAAAAGGACGTGCGTCAGATGTATGGCTACACGCCGGGCATGGACGAAAAAGCCACGCCGACGATGAGCGTGTACCGTCCCAACGACCCGCAGGACTTCATCAAGTAAGGGTGGCTGCCATGGCAGACAAAATATTGGCCAAAGACAAGCTGGACGAGTTCATCGCCAAGCTGCGGGAAGAAGCCGACGTTTACGCGCCCGCGCGCGTCGGCGCCAAGACCACGTGGCAAGAGGTGAACGGCGCCGAGGGTCTGGACTGGGATTTCACCAACACCGAAATGTCCCCCAAGGACTTTTTCTTCCCCCAGACCGAATGCATGATGCGCTTCAAGAACGCCAAGGATGATCCCGAGGGGATGATCATGAAGGCCGAGGAGTTGCTGCCCCGGTCGCGGGTTCTTTTGAACATGCGCCCCTGCGACGCCAAGGCCTTCCAGGTGCTGGACATGATCTTCGTCCAGGACGAGATGACCGACGACGTCTATTGGCGCGACAAACGCGAAAAGACCTTGGTGGCCGGCCTGGCCTGCAACGAGCCCTGCCCGACCTGCTTCTGTTCGTCGGTCAACTGCGGCCCGCACCACCAGGTGGGCATGGACCTGCTTTTCGTGGACCTGGGTGACAAGCTTCTGGTGAAGGTGCTCACCGAAAAGGGCGAGGCCGCCAGCGCCGACCTGCCCCCGGCCGCCGCCGCCGACGAGGCCAAGGCCGCCGAACTCAAGGCCGCCGCCGAGGCCGCCATCAGCTCCAAGGTCTCGCTGGACAAGATCAACGCCCGCGAGGTGCTCGATCTCTACAATCTGCCCATGTGGGACAAAGTGCACGAGGCCTGCCTCAACTGCGGCACCTGCACCTTTGTCTGCCCCACTTGCCACTGCTTCGACATCCAAGACGAAGTGCAGGGCCAGGAAGGCCGCCGCGTGCGCAACTGGGATTACTGCATGAGCTGGCTGTTCACCATGCACGGCACCGGCCACAACCCCCGCGGCAAGAAAAAAGACCGGGTGCGTCAGCGCTTCATGCATAAATTCAAGTACATCCCGGTCAAGCGCGACGGCGAGATCGGCTGCGTCGGCTGCGGCCGCTGCATTCAGATGTGCCCCGTCAACATCGACGTTCGTCAGGTCGTCGACCAGATGAACTCCTAGAGGAAGGGACGGGATAAGTCATGAGAAACACGTATGTCCCTTACCCGGTCCGCATCAAGGACGTGATCGTCGAGACCGAGGACAAACAGCTTCGCTCCTTCTGGTTCGAGTTCATCAACCCCGAGGACGCCGAGGCCTTCAACTACACTCCGGGCCAGTTCGCCGAGCTGAGCATCAGCGGCTACGGTGAAATCCCCATCGGCATCGCCTCCAGCCCCACCGAGGGTAAAGACGTCCTGTTCACCGTCAACAA
Organism: Desulfarculus baarsii DSM 2075; assembly: GCF_000143965.1. Classification (GTDB taxonomy): domain Bacteria; phylum Desulfobacterota; class Desulfarculia; order Desulfarculales; family Desulfarculaceae; genus Desulfarculus; species Desulfarculus baarsii. The sequence goes on from NC_014365.1 coordinate 2,367,701, forward strand.
AGTCGGCGTGGTCAGTTCGCAGCTGCACAACATGAAGCCCGGCGACGTCATGGGCATCCGCGGCCCCCTGGGCAACAGCTATCCCCTCAAGCAGATGGAGGGCAAGAACGTGGTCATCGTGGCCGGCGGTTTCGCCGTGACCACCCTGCGCTCGACCATGAACTGGCTGCTGCACCCGGACAATCGCGATCGTTACGGCAAGATCACCTTCATTTACGGCGCGCGCACCCCGGGCATGCTGCTCTACGAAAACGAGTGGCGCAACTGGATGCAACGCGGCGACTGCGACATCCACGTGACCATCGACCGCGATTGCGAAGGCTGGGACTGCCTGGTGGGCTTCGTGCCCTCGGTCACCGAGCAGGTCGCCCCGCCGGCCGAAAATTCCGTGGCCCTGATTTGCGGCCCGCCGATCATGATCAAGTTCACCCAGCCGGTCTTTGACAAGCTGGGCTGGCAACCCGATCAGATCGTCCTCAGCCTGGAAAACAGGATGAAGTGCGGCATCGGCATCTGCGGCCGCTGCAACGTGGGGCCATATTACGTCTGCAAGGACGGCCCGGTCTTCACCAAGGAGCAACTGGACAAGCTGCCAAGCGAATACTAGCAGCCAAGCAAGGGGGCGGCCCGAGCGCCCCCTTTAAAAATACATAAATACCCTAGCTAAACCATGGGTTTCGTTTTCATCCTGTCGCCAGGGAGGAAGAAATGCCCCAGGCCATCACACCCAAAACGCTCTCGCAAGAGGCGCACGAAAAGCTCAAGAAAGCCAACCTCAACCTGTGCCTGACCTGCGGCACCTGCAGCGGCGGCTGCCCGATCACCGGCAACCCCAGCGAGGACATGCAGGGCATGGATATCCGTAAGGTTTATCGCATGCTGGCCTATGGCATGGTCGACGAAGTGGTCAATTCGCGTTTCCCCTGGCTGTGCACCGGCTGTGGCCGCTGCGCCGCCGCCTGCCCCATGGACATCGACACGCCGGCGATCATGGGCTACATGAAGCACTTGCGCCCCCGCGATCAGGTGCCGGGCATCCTGCACAAGGGCGTCGAGCAGGTGTTGGCCACCGGCAACAACATGGGCATCTCCAAGGAAGACTATCTTTTCACCATGGCCGACATGGGCCGCGAGATGGCCGACGATTGCTGCCCCGGCTTTTACGTGCCCGTGGACAAGCAGGACGCCGACATCCTCTTCTTCCCCAACTCCAAGGAAGTCTACGGCGACTTCGAGGACATGCTGTGGTGGTGGAAGATCTTCTACGCGGCAAAGGAAAACTGGACCATCCCCAGCGAGAACTGGGAGGCCGTGGACTGGGGCTTGTTCACCGGCAACTACGAGGCCACGCGCATCCTGGCCCAGCGCAAGATCGACATGATGAAAAAGTTCAACATCAAGCGCATGATCATGCCCGACTGCGGCGGCGGCTCCTATGGCTGCCGCATGGGCATGAAGACCTGCGCCATCGATGATCCCAACAACGTGGTCAACTGGATTTATCTCTACGACTACCTCAAGGAGATCATCGCGCAGGGCCGCGTCAAGCTGGACAAGAGCGTCAACGCCGGCAAGATTTTCACCTGGCACGACAGCTGCAAACACGGCCGCGAGTTGGAGCGCCATTATGGCCACGGCTACTTCGATGAGCCCCGCTGGATTATCCAGCAGTGCGTCGACGAGTTCGTGGACATGGAGCCCAACCGCATGAACGGCAACTGCTGCGGGGCCGGCGGCGGCAACTGGCCCATGCCCTACGAGGCCGACTCGGTGTGGCACGGCCGCAAGAAGTTCGAGTCGATCAAAAACAGCGGGGCCCACGTGGTGGTGGTGGGCTGCTCCAACTGCCACGACCAGATCATGAAGCGCCTGCCCAAGTTCTACACCGACTATAAATACGAGGTGAAATACATCTGGGAGTTGGTGGCCGACTCGCTGGTCATCGAACCCTGGGACGACGACATGGTGGCCAAGGCCGAGGCCGAAGCCGCCGAGCAGTGGGAGCGCCTGGGCGTGGACCTGGACGCCGGATACTAGGCCAACGCCTCGCGACGACGCCGGCGGTCGGGGATGGTTGTCTCCGACCGCCGCTTTTTTCGCCCCAAGCGCCAAAAAACCTGGATCAAAAAAGCGATCGGGCGGACTATAGGACAAAGGCTCGTGACGAAAACAACTTGCGCTAGGGTGAAACCAAGCGATGCATTCGTTGACGGAGGCCTTTGCCTTCTCGGCCATCGTGGGCCAGGAATCGATGAAACAAGCGCTGCTGCTCAACGCGGTCAACCACATGGTTGGCGGCGTGCTGATCCGCGGCGAAAAAGGCACGGCCAAATCCACCGCCGTGCGCGCCCTGGCTGCCTTGCTGCCACAGATCCTGGTGGTCGAGGGCTGCCCCTTTGGCTGTGATCCGGCCGCGCCGGCCAAACTATGCCCTTATTGCGCCCAGCGCCTGGCCAAAGGCGAAAAACTGCCGAACCTCCTGCGCAAGGCTAGGGTAGTCGATCTGCCGATGGGCTCCACCGAGGACCGCTTGTTGAGCTCGTTGGATTCGGAACGGGCCATCAAGCACGGCGAAAAGCACTTCGAGCCGGGCATCCTGGCCGAGGCCAACCGCGGCGTGCTCTAGGTCAACGCGGTGAACCTGCTGGAGGATCACATCGTCGACGTGTTGCTGGACCGCTTTGGCCTGTGCGCCCAAAAGGCCCACGCCGCCGGTCACCGCGCCGAGATCGTCATGCGCCGCGCGGCCTTGGTTTTGGTCCATCGCCGCCGCACGCCGTCGCCAAAGCCGGTACAGCGGCCAGAAAAACCGCATGAGCGACATCCCGAGCCGAATGCGTGCCGAGACGCTGCCGGACGCGTTACGCCTGGAGGAGCGCGGGCGCTGAACGGTGGCGCGGGCGAGGCAAAATTATAGCGAAGATAACCACTTGCGGGCTAGGTCGCGGTTTTTCTGACACAAACGTGACAAAGCATTCACGCGCTGTCGTTAACGGTTTCCCCCGCGCCAAGTGTAGTCCAGATTGTGTAAAGATTTGAAAAATGGGCTTGCGTCATAATCGTAAATAGAGTACTCAATAATAATCGCTGGCTGAACATCGATCAAATACTGTAGAGCACCACGCCTGCCCAACGCTCGAAACAAACTGCACGCAAAGGGTTGTAACTCGTGATTGAAACCGACGGCAGAACCATGACCAAGCGCAATGACAGGCAACACGCAAAGTCACTCAAGGAAAAACCGTACAAAGTCGGCCTGCAGAAAGCGCAATATTTTTTGCCGGGGGCGGCGAGTTCGCCAGAGAGAAAACCACTGAAAGTTTGCATTTTAGCCTGTGACATAGTTGGACCTATCCGTAACGGTGGAATCGGTACGGCCTATACTTATCTTGCCAGATTTCTGAAGCACCATGGACACGATGTAACCATTCTTTATACCTTAGGAAAGTATTGCGAAATTGGAACAATTGACCAATGGATAGAATTTTATAATAATGAAGAAATAGAGTTTATTCCGCTACCACATATTCTTTCAACACGATTCGCCGACAATGGAATATCCGATTCGGTGCGTCAGTCATATGACGCCATGGCCTGGCTTAAAGACAAACAATTCGACGTGGTGCACGTAAGCGAATGGCGCGGCATAGGTTATTTCCCATTGTTGGCGAAACGTTTGGGATTGTTGGAGCACCCACCGCACTTCGTCGTCAAATGCTCGTCGCCGACATTGTGGGCCAACAAGGGCGGTTGGCAACTGCCAATGCGCTTGGTCGAGCTTTCCTATGAACGTCTGGAACGTTGCTCGGTGGAATGGGCCGACACCGTGATTAGTGGATCATCAGACCTTCTCGACTGGATGATCGAGCACGGGTACGATCTGCCTGCGGAAACATATTCTCACAAGAATATTTTACCGCTCATCGATGATTTTTTGGATGGCAGTAAAACAGGCAAGCGCGAACAGGTCGACGAACTAGTATTTTTTGGCCGCTTGGAGCCACGCAAGGGCATTGAGCTTTTTTGCCGCGCCTTGGATATGTTCAGGCATTCAGACGTCAAACCACGTAAAATCACCTTCCTGGGAAAACGATCAAACCTTTTCAATATAAAAGATGCTTTAGCCGCGCGAAACTATCTTGGAATTGAATTTGAGATTATTGACAACGCCTCTCAACCAGAAGCGATTCGTTATTTAAAGGAACCAGGACGGCTGGCGGTGATGCCTTCCATCCTGGAAAATTCTTCATTTTGCATTTACGAGTGTTTGGCATATGGCATTCCCTTTGTGGCTAGCGGCACCGGCGGCAATCCAGAATTGGTCGCGCAAGAATATCACGACGAAGTAATGTTTCCCCTGATGCCATCGGCAATCTTCAAAAGCATTGTCAACGCGCTGAAGAATGGCGCCATAAACCCCGCTCCATCGTTTTCGCTTGAAGAAAGCGAGTCCATTTGGTCGGACTGGCACTATTCGCTTTCCAACGTCCTGGCCGCGGAACGTAGCTCGCGCAAAACCAACGCTATCGAATCGATAAGTGAACCGCCCTTGATATCAGTGTGCCTCTCCACCTACAATCGGTCACACGGCGCGCGCCGCGCGATCGAATCGATAAAGGCGCAGGATTATCCAAATATTGAAATATTGGTCGTGGATGATGGCACGGACAACCCATACGACATGGCCGAAATGCGCCGCATCGCCGACGAGTTGCACTCCGAAGGCCACAGGGTCGTATTTCAGGAAAATCAATATCTTGGCGCGGTAAGAAACAAGTGCATTTCTGAAGCCAGGGGTGAGTATCTATTTTTCCACGACGACGACAACGTAGCATTGCCTGGTGAAATCAAGAAAATGTTTTCGGCCATGCAAAAAACAGGCTGCGATATTCTGACTACATTTGGTTATAAATATGTCGAAGAAGACGATGAATTCGCCTCTTACGAAGAAATAATACAAAAAGATTTGTCACATTGTGACATCATTCCTTTTTTGGGTGGAGGCTTGGCGCTTGGCCTATTCAAAAACGTATTTGGCGATTCAAACAGCCTGCTGAAAAAGCAGGTCGCCATCGACGTGGGTGGATTCACCACGGATTATGGCATTATCCAGGAAGACCATGAGTTCTTCGCAAAATGCGTTCTAGCTGGCAAAAAGTTGCTGGTTTACCCCGAACCCACATATATATACCGCTGGTCAAACCGCGGCATGATGCGTTCACAAAGCGCAATCGCCGGGCGTTTGCGCGTCGCCAGAGCGTACACGCAGCACATCCCCCGCGAACTGGAACAGATCATTTACATGGCCCAGTCACAGTTTTTTGAAAACAATAAAAACGCCAATTTCGTGCGTCTGATGACGCCATGGATTGAAAGCATCGGCGAGGTGAGCGAGCTGATGAAGAACATGACAAAAAAAGGCTAGGCCCGGAGCTTGTCAATGAACATTTTGATCACCGGCGGCGCTGGATTCATCGGCGTTAACCTCACGGCTAAACTCAACGCTATTGGTGTCTCCCCGCGCATAATCGATAATGAAGTTTTGGGCAAGGAAGCCAACCTGGCTGGCCTATCCTATACTTATATCAAGGCCGATATCCGCGACGCCAACGCCTGCATCGACGCCGTCAAAGGCATGGACTGCGTGGTCCATCTGGCCGCCGACACCAGGGTCATTCCTTCCATCGAAAACCCGCGTTTCAACTTTGACAACAACACGTTGGGCACCTTCAACCTGCTGGAAGCCATGCGTCAAACCAAGGTCGGACGCATCGTCGCCGCCTCCACCGGCGGGGCCATTTTGGGCGAAAGAACGCCGCCTGTGCATGAGGAAATGCTGCCCAAGCCTGTCTCGCCTTACGGCGCGTCAAAACTGGCCATGGAAGGCTATTTGTCGGCCTTTGCCGGCAGTTACGGCATCGCCGCCACGGCACTGCGTTTCTCCAACGTTTATGGTGAACGCAGCATACATAAAGGCAGCGTGGTCGCGGCGTTTTTCCGCAGAATCATCGCCGGAAAATCGATAACAATATATGGCGATGGCGAGCAAATACGCGATTATGTCTACATTAAAGATCTCTGTGACGGCATCATCAAGGCCGTCAATTCCGGCAAGGCCGGCGTGTTTCAATTGGGCACGGGCATTCCCACCACGCTCAATCAACTGGTCGCGCTCATGCGTGAAGTGACCGGCCGCGAGATCGAAGTTTTGTACGAGCCGTTCCGCGACGGCGAAATCCGTCACACCTATTGTGACATCGCCAAGGCCAGGCGCGAGTTGGGCTTCGATCCCGCCACGCCGCTGAAAGACGGCCTGACCGCCACCTGGAACTGGTTTTTGGCCCAATAATCTCGCGGGATGCGTCTGACTGAAAGCGGCCCTGGCGGCCGCTTTTTTCGTCGCCACCCCTGCCCGTGGCGCGGCCGCGGGGCGACGCTTTTGGCTGGCGCATCGGGCCGGCTTCAGGCTTAATAAATATGCGCCAACTTCGCAACCAACCGCCAGAGGTGAGCAAATTGCACGACCAAGACGCCCTGCGCTATCACCGTTACCCGCGCCCCGGCAAGATCGAGGTCACGCCAACCAAGCCCTGCATGTCCCAGGCCGACCTGAGCCTGGCCTACACCCCCGGCGTGGGCGTCCCCTGCCTGCGGATCAAGGACGACCCCGACGCATCCTTTGATTACACCTCGCGCGGCAACCTGGTGGGGGTGATCACCAACGGCACCGCCGTGCTGGGCCTGGGCCACATAGGCCCGCTGGCCGGCAAGCCCGTCATGGAGGGCAAGGCGGTATTATTCAAAAGATTCGCCGACTTGGATGTTTTCGACATCGAAGTAAACACCACCGATCCCGACGAATTCATCCGCACCGTCGAGCTGCTCGAACCCACTTTCGGCGGCATAAACCTCGAAGACATCAAGGCCCCGGACTGCTTTTACATCGAGGACGAACTCAGCCGGCGCATGTCCATCCCGGTCTTTCACGACGATCAACACGGCACGGCCATCATCTCGGCGGCCGCGCTCTTGAACGCCTGCGAGCTGACCGGCCGGCGCTTGGAAACCACGCGCGTGGTCATCAACGGCGCCGGCGCGGCGGCCATGGCCTGCGCCAAGCGCTACATCCAGCTTGGCGTCGCGCCCGACAACCTGCTCATGGTCGATTCCAAGGGCGTGATCTTCCAGGGTCGCCAGGCAGGCATGAACCCCTACAAAGCGGCCTTTGCCCGCCAAACCAGCCTGCGCACCCTGGAGCAGGCCGCGCGCGGGGCCGACGTGCTGGTGGGCTTGTCGGTCAAGGGGGCCTTCACCCCCGAGTTGCTGGCCGTGATGGCTCCCAAGCCCATCGTCTTCGCCCTGGCCAACCCCGACCCGGAGATCGATTATCATCAAGCCAAGGCCGCCCGGCCAGACGCCATCGTGGCCACGGGTCGATCCGATTATCCCAATCAAGTCAACAACGTGCTCGGCTTCCCCTTCATCTTTCGCGGGGCCTTGGACGTGCGCGCCACCACCATCAACGAACAAATGAAACAGGCCGCCGTGCTGGCCCTGGCCAAACTGGCCCGCGAGGACGTGCCCGACTCGGTGCTGCGGGCCTATGGCGGCCAGCCCATCCACTTTGGCCCGGAATACCTGATCCCCAAGCCGCTGGACTCCCGCGTGCTGCTGGCCGTCACCCCGGCCGTGGCCCGGGCCGCCGTGGAAAGCGGCGTGGCCCGCGTGGGCCTGCCCGAGCCGGCGGCCTATCTCCAGGCCCTGGAGGCCAGGCTGGGCCCCGAGCGCGAGATCATTCGCAAGATCATCATCCGCGCCCAACAGCACCCCAAGCGCATCGTTCTGCCCGAGGGCGATCATCCCGTGATCATGCGCGCAGCCCATCAGGCCGCCGCCGAAGGCGTGGCCCGGCCCATTCTCCTGGGCGAACCCCAACGCATCCAGGCCACCGCCGCCGGGCTGGGCCTATCCCTGGAGGGCGTGGAGATCGTCGACAACCTCAACAGCCCGCTCTACGACGAGTTTTGCGACCAACTATTCGCCCTCAGGGCGCGCAAGGGCTGGTCCCGCGAGGAAACCAGGCGCCAACTGCGCCACCGCTACGTTTTCGGGGCGATGATGGTGCGCCAGGGTCTGGTCGACGGCCAGGTCCACGGCGTGGCCCACTCCTACCCCGACGCCATCCGGCCGGTGCTGTGGGTCATCCCCCGCCGACCGGACGTGGCCAAGGTCTCGGGGCTTTATCTGATGGTCTTGCGCCAACGCACTCTGTTGTTCGCCGACGCCACGATCAACATCCATCCCAGCGCCGATGATCTGGCCGAAATCGCCATGCTTTCGGCCGAAATGGCCCGGTTCCTGGACATGCGGCCACGGGTGGCCATGCTGTCGTTTTCCAACTTCGGCAGCACCCGCCACCCCGACGCCACGCGCGTGCAAAGGGCCGTGGAGATCGTCCGTCAACGCCAGCCCGAGCTGACCATCGACGGCGAAATGCAGGCCGACACCGCCGTCGATGAAATGATTCTCGGCGAAAGATTCCCCTTCAACCGTCTGGGCGGACCGGCCAACGTGCTGATCTTCCCCGAGCTTTCCGCGGCCAACATGGCCTATAAGCTGCTCGATCGCCTGGGCGGGGCCACCGCCGTGGGCCCCATCTTGATGGGCTTGACCAAGCCTTTCAATGTGGTGCAACGCGGCGCGGACATGGAAACCGTGGCTAACGTCATCGCCCTGACCGTGGCCCAAGCCAAGGCCCAAACGCCGGCTTGATTCAGTGTAGGCGGCCGCCTGGCGGCGTTTGCCCCCCAGCGGGCTCGTCGGCGGGCGGTTTGTTGGCGGGGCGTCCGCGACGGCGTAGCTGCATCTCCAGATAGGCCTGACTGAAGGGGTATGGCCCGCTCATCAGCAAATGGCAGGGATAAAGCCGGCAATCGGCCGAGCAATAGGCAATCTTGCGCTGGACGGCGCATTGCAGGATCGGGCAGACCCCGCCCATGATCTTGAGTTGAGCGGCCAGCTTGACCTGGGCCTGCTCCTCGAGCCCGCTGCCGCAACAGCCGCACTTGCCCTGACGAAACAGCCCGCAAACCAGGCAGTTGACGCCACAGGCCCCCGTGCCTTCAGCCATTGCCGCCGCCAGTCGTCAGCCTGTGGATCAGCAGGTTGGTCAGGGCCCAGACGCCGTCCAGGGGCAGATGCTGGGCCGTCCGCGAATCCACCCCCACCACGGCCCTGGCCGGAAATTCATCGTCGGCCAGCCACAACAGCACCCACAGTGGCAGCATCGGCAGGCCCGGCAGGCGCACGGCCACGTCCGCGCCATCGATCGACTGACCGCCCATGGCCAGGGCCCGCGCGATCAAGCCCTGGCCGTCCGCGCCAAAGCGTTGCTCCAGGGCCGGGGTGTTGACGGCGTGGGGGCCGTTGAAAAACAGCTCGCCGCCCACCAACTCGCGGGGGGTGACCATCTGGCCGCTAGGCGAGGCGCCCGTGGAAAAGGCCAGGGTCTTGACCAGAATCAACGCCACCTGATAACCCACGCGGCGCTCCGGGGCCTCGACGCTGGTCAGCTTCATGGCCGCCGGCTCGACGCAATAATCGCGCCCCAGCAGCGGCAAAACAAAACACGCGCCATCCCAGCGCGCGCCGCAGGCCGCGGCCGCCGCCAGCGGGTCGCGGCCGCGTAGATCGTCCCACAGGGCCAGGGGCAGATCCTCGGCCCAACGAAACAGCGTGTTTTCCTCGGGATCAGCCGTTGCCATCGTCCAACTCCACGCCGGCGCTGTGCACCACCCGGCGCATGTATGGGCGCTGGCCCTTCTTTTGCTTTTCGCCGGCCCGGAAACGGGCGTAAAGCTCCAGATAGCGGGCCAGCGAACGGCGCATGTCGCGCCGTGGCGTCACCTCCTGGATGCCCCTGATGTCGCAATAAAAATCAGCAAGCTCCAGCGTTTCGGCCGAAACGGCCAGCAGCGAATCGGACCGCACCAGATCGTCCTGCACGGCAAAGCCCCGCGCCTTCATCACCCGGGGGCCGGTAAAGATAACCAGGGCGTTGGGTTCGGCGATGCAAACGTCGCCCAGGGCCGCGTAGGAGGCGATGGCCCCGCCCGAACTGGGGTCGGCCAGAATGGAGATGTAGGGAATGCCCAAACGCTTGAGGCGCTCCACCGCCGCCACCGTCTTGGTCATCTGCATCAGCGCCACGATACCCTCGTAAAGCCGCGCCCCGCCCGAACAACACACGCTGATCAGCGGCCAACGCTTGCGCGTGGCGTACTCCACGGCCATGCGAAACTTTTCGCCGAAAACAACACCCATCGAGCCGCCGGCAAAGGCGAATTCGCTGATGGCCAACACCACCGGATAGCCATGCACCCTGGCGTGGGCCGTGACCAACGATTCATTGAACGAACTGCAACCCTTTTGCCGATCGAGAAACTGGCGATAATAATCGTGAATTTCTTCCTCGGGCAAAACATCGGCCACGGTGATGTTGCGAAACAGCTCGTGAAAGGTGCCCGCGTCGGCCAGGGCGTCGACCCAACCGGCCGCGTCCAGCACGTGCTGCTTGCCGCAGTTGGGGCAGATCTGATGATTGCGCAGATAATCTTCCAGGGCGATCACCGCCCCGCAACCATCGCCGCTGGCCCCCTGGCGCTCCTCGCCGCAACGGATGTAAGCCTGGCCGGGCTTCATCAACGTGCCGTCGCCGTAGGAGGTGTCGTCGATGTGAATGGTCGCGCCGCTGGGGTCGGCGATGAGCTTGATGTCCACCGGCGGCTTGCTGAACGATTTCAGCGGTTTCTCGATAAACCGCTTGATCTCGTAAAACTTGCCTCGCCGCACCACGCCCATCTCCTCGGCCTGGTCCAGGCGCTTTTGCATCAGCTTTTCCAGCCGCGCCCGCGAAAGTTCCTTGACGGTCTTTTCCAGATAGGCCCGGACATTCTGGGCCATGCCTTCAACGTCGTCGACCCGTTTGGTCTGGGGGATGATCGTGTCGATCACATTGAAATGTTTCAGATCCTTGGCCCGCGACTTGCTGATGGCCAGGGCCTGCTCGATGCGGCCCGGATCGCGAAAAATGATCGCCGCCAGCGATTCCGGCGGGGCGGTGGCGTAGAGGGCGTCCTCCATGGCCGCCCGGCGGTCGGCCACCTGCAAGGCCAGCGCGCCGCCCGAACCGCCCTCGCCGATGACGATGCTGATGGTGCGGATAGGCACGTTCAAATAGGCCCGGATAAGGTTGGCAATAAAAAACGCCTGGAGCTGTCGCGCCGATTCCATCGAAATATCGGCGCCATAGGTGTCAATCAACGACAGCAGCACGGCGTCTTCGTGGGGTCCGGTTTCCTGCAGGCGTTGCAGCAGCCGCAACACCTGCGAATGCTCGGCCGCGCTGAGCATGCCCCAATTGAGCTTGCCCACGTCGGCGGCGCTGCGCAGCTTTTTGGGCTTTGGCTTTTCCTGGCCCACCACGTAGACGCGACGGTCGTCCAGGTGGCCCTCGCCGATGATCAACGAGTCTCCCTTGGCGCCATAATCGCGGAAATCTTGAAAAACATGCTGGATTATATCGGACGAACGCGGGCGGAAAGGATGGCGGGTGCGGGTCTTGAGTATGTCGATAAGCTTCAAGCTTCTCTCGCAGCGTGGGTTTCGGGGCCCCTACGGCCCCCAAAAAGCCTATGGCCGCGCGCGGCCTTGCGCAAATCGTAGTGTAGAGCCGCTGCCATGTCAAGCAGGGCCGCCGCGCGCCCCCCTCCACAAAAAAAGTTGCCACGACGCCATGGCTCTGCTATAAATCCGTGGCGCGGACGCCGGCCTTACGGCCATAATTCAGGCATCCGCCCCTTGTGGTGGCTGTAGCTCAGTTGGTTAGAGCGCCAGGTTGTGGCCCTGGAGGCCGTGGGTTCGAGTCCCATCAGCCACCCCACCCCACGTCGCCAAGTTTGGTGGATCAGCCACGGGTTGCATCGCGGCCAACGACAACCGCTCGGCCCCCCCACGTCGCCAAGGCTGGTGAGTCAGCCGCCAGGCGCTTGAATGCGTCGCGGCGCACGGCCTGGCCGAGACCTCATTGCCGCCAAGCATGACCGATTGATGGATCAGCGACCAGCCGTTTGGCCGCATCGTGGGGCGCTGATCCTGCCGAGCAAAATCTCTAATAAATCACGGTTGTTGAGATGTTGAACACGGGGCGCTTGGCTGCGTCGCGGGGCGTGGCCACGATGTGGCGGAGCTGGCGGGCGCGCCCCGGCCGCCGTCACGCCTCCACTAACCGCCGCCACAACTCATAGTGTTGGCTGCTGATCTCGGTCAGCTTGACGCCAAGGGCCGTCGCCACGTGGCTGTCGGCCGGCTCCAGCACGTGGCTGACCTTGCCGGTGGCCTCGATGCCGTGCTTGTGGATGAATATATGCAGCTCGTCACGCTGGCTGATGGTCGCCTCGCGCGGCACGCGCAGGCGCATGCCCTGGGCGCTGACTTCCGTCACCCAGGCCCGCACAGGAAACCAGCCGCCATCCGGGCACAGGTATTCCACGGTCGCCTGCAGGCTGACCTGCCGCCGCGCGGACATGCGTCGCGGGTCGGGCTCTTCCATTTCCATAACGCTTATCATGGGGCACGCTTATTCTGGCCATTCGCCGGGTCATGCTTTACACTGTAAATTTATTATAACAAATTATTCAGGAGTGAAAGAAAATACCACCCGCCCAACGCGCTGGGCCGGCCCGTTTGTTCATTCATGGGCAAACAGGCCTCGCCACTGTTGACACCGGGGCCACGCTGAACGCAAAATGGCCCAAGCGGCCGCTCGCCAGTTATCTTTCCGTGGAGGCGTGACGATGTTGACTTCCGAGAGCCCGACAGCGGTCATTGGCGCGGGAGCCATTGGCGGCATCACTGCCGCCCTGATGGCCAAGGCCGGCCGTAACGTCGAGTTGGTGTGCAAGCACTCCCAGACCACCGACCGCGCCCTCTACCCCGGCCTGCGCCTGCGCGGCGTCTGCGGCGAGCACGAGGTGCGCATGCAGGCCGTGACCAATATCGGCGAACTCAGCTCGCCCAAAGACATTGTCTTTCTGGCCACCAAGGCCAACGACTGCCTGACCGCGGCCCGGCAGTTGGCGCCTTTCCTCACCGATGACGGCGTGGTGGTCTCGCTGCAAAACGGCATCAGCGAGGACGCCCTGGGCGAAATCCTGGGGCGTGGGCGGGTGATCGGCTGCGTGGTGGGCTGGGGCGCAACCATGCACGAGCCAGGCGAACTGGAAATGACCTCCGAGGGCGAGTTCGTCCTGGGCAACATCGACGCCCAACCCGACGAACGCCTGCCGATAATCAAGAGTTTCCTGGAGTTCGCGCGGCCCACGCGCATCTCCGACAACATCATGGGCGAGCTTTACTCCAAGCTCATCGTCAATTCGTGCATCAACAGCCTTGGGGCCATCTCCGGCTGGCCGCTGGGCCAGTTGCTCAAGAGCTGGCGGGTGCGGTCCATCTTCATCGCCCAGATGCGCGAAGCCATGGCCGTGGCCGCGGCCATGAAACTCAAAGTCGAGCCCGGCGGCGGCGGCAAGCTGGATTATTATCGCTTCGTCAAGGGCAACGGCCCGCTGGCGATCCTCAAGCGGCACCTCTACGTCAAGGCCATCGGCACCAAATACGCCCGGATCAAGTCGTCGAGCCTGCAATCACTGCAACGCGGGCGGCCCACCGAGGTCGATTATTTGAACGGCTATATCGTGGAAAAGGGCAAGGCCTTTGGCGTGGCCACGCCGGTAAACGAAGCGATCGTGCGCATGATCAAACAGATAGAGGAAGGCTCCCGGCGCATAACGCCCGACAACATAGCCGAGTTGCCCCTGGCCTGACGAAGGCGTCAGTCGTCGTGGCCTTCCAGGCGACCGACGCGGGCCTGCAAAAAACCGCGCAGGCTGGCCCCGGCGTCGTTGATGCGCAGCTTGCGCCTGATGTTGCGGCGGTGGGTCTTGACCGTGTCGAGGGAAATATTCAGGTTGGCGGCGATCTGTTTGCTGCTCATGCCGCTCTTGATCATGGCGGCGATGCGCCGTTCGCTGACCGTCAGCCGGCCCAGCAGACCCTCGCCATCGCCGATGCCGGCGGCCAGGTCTTCCAACTCCTCGACGACCACGCGCAGTTCATCGCGCAGACGGCCCATCCGATCGTCGCGCCCCAGGCGCTCCAGGATGGGCAAGGTCAGGGCCTGGATGCGACGGGCCATGCCCTGCTCCGACTCCAGGCGCATGGATTCCAGGCTGCTGGCCAGGATGGTCAGGGCCTTGTTGTTGGCCAGCAGGGTCTTGGTCAGCTCGTCCTGGCGCGATTTGAGCTGCTCCATGTGCTGTTGGCCCAACGCCAGTTGGTTTTGCAGACGCTCGATATGGGCGGTTTTCGCGGCCAGAGCGCCATGGAGGGCTTGGTGTTGCTCCAGGAGTTGCTCATGAGCCTGACGCAGAGAGTCCAACTTGCCGTGCAAGCCCTGGACAACTTGTTGCAGTTTCGCGATCTTTTGCTCGGCTTCCATCTGGCGCATCCGCAGTCAACAGCCGCCCACCGGGAGATCAAAGGCGACGCCGGCTAGTTGTGTAGGCACTTTCCAATGCAAAAGCACGATTAATTCTTGCCTGGCGAACGTATTGGCTCTAAGTTAGTAACAGAAGTGAAATAAAATAGCCACAGTTTGTTTGATGTTGTAAGATAAAAACCAACCCATCACCGCGCGGAGCAGAAATGGCCAGCCACCGAGACAAACGAAAAACCCAGAGATACTCGGCCGCCAAAGAGGCTTTTGTCTTTTTGCGGCCCACTTTTGTCAATCTGGGTCGTGTCGTCGACCTCAGCGACGGCGGCGCGGGCCTGGAGTACATCGCCGACAAGGGCATCGCCCCCGAATGGGCCGAAGTGGACATTGTCCTGTCCGATAGCGGCACGCATATCAGTCGCGTGCCCTGCCGCATCGTCCACGATTCGCCCCTGGACGACCAAGCCATGCCCCTGGGCCTGGAAACCAGGCGCTGCGGCCTGCAGTGGGGCGAGTTGACGCCGCGGCAGCAAGTCCACCTAAAAGCATGCACGTCCTATCATGGCAAATTCAACGCCTAAATGCCAAAGTCCCGCGCATGGTCAAGGATGACCGGCGGGGCCGCGACTGGCCGACTTGACTCTTTGCCCCGCCGCCGCACAAAACCAGCCACACGCAACCTCATTCATATTATAATGATGGGCATACGGTTTTTGCCTATCGAAAGACTATGCTTTACCGTTGACCAAAGGCCGACAACAGCCTGAAACAAAAACTTTTTTGCGAACGATACGGATTGCTTTCATTGCCAAAACATATAGTTACCATGTAGCATTAGTTTTCTTGGCCAGAAATCGAGCAACAATCCCTTGCAGGCTTGAAGAAATAGAGTTATGAAAGATAGCCGGTAAAGTGAAGTATCTCACAGGGGGTCGAAACAGCTCCGAGTCCGGCTGGAAGGGGCGACCCCGCGCCGCTGGGATCGACGGGCGTCTTCATCTGGCGGCCTAGGCCGTCGTTGCATGGCTCATCTGGTGCTTGTCCGCCAATCCAACCGAGGGAGGACAGCATATGGCCTTTGCAGAAGCACTCAAGTCCAAGGCTTTCGTGGTGCTGGTGGAGATGGAGACGCCCAAAGGCGTTGACATTTCGGGCTTTATCGACAACGCTCGCCACGTGGTCGGCCGCGTCGACGCCGCGCTGATCCCGGATATGAGCTTTGCCGTGATGCGCATGTCGGCCCTGGCCGGGGCGGTGCTCTTAAAGCAGCAGGGATTGGAGCCGATCATCCAATTCTCCTGTCGCGACCGCAATCGCCTGGCCTTGCAGGGTGATCTGCTAGCCGCCCACGTGCTTGGCGTGGCCAACGTCATGGCCATTGACGGCGAGGCCATCGAGATGGGCGACCATCTGCACGCCAAGCCGGTTTACGACCTCAGCGCGGTCGGTTTCCTGGAGGCCGCCCAGGGCTTGGCCGACGGCAAGGACATCGGCGGGCGACAATTGCGCGGCGCGCCCAAGTTCTGTCTGGGCGCGCGCATCGAGCCCTGGGTCGACGACGCCCAGTGCGAGTTGCGCCTGGGCGAGGCCCGGGCGGCGGTCAAGCGGGGGGCCAAGTTTCTGGTTGGCCCGCCGGTGTTTGACCTGGAGTCCTTCGCGGGCTTCATGGCAAAGGCCAAGGACGTCGGCGCGCCGATCATCGCGTCGGTTCTGCTTCTGAAATCGGTGGGCATGGCCCGCTACCTCAACCAGAACCTGCCCGGCGTCTGCATCAGCGAAGATACGATCCGGCGCATTCGTCAGGCCTCCGATCGGCCGGCCGAATGTGTCAAGATCGCCGCGGAAACGGTCAAGGGACTCAAAAAACTCTGCGGCGGGACATTGTTGGTGACCGCCGGCTGGGAGGACAAACTGCCGGGCGTCCTGGACGCCGCGGGCCTCTAGCCGGTGTAAAGTGCAGGCATTTTCATCATCGAAGGGTTTCCTATGAGCGACGCAACACAAAAGGGCCGGTTGGAAACGGTCCTGGTCATAGGAGGCGGTATCGCCGGCCTGAAATCCGCGCTGGATCTAGCCGAATCCGGGCGTCAGGTCGTGGTCACCGATAAGGCCCCCAATTTGGGTGGCTATCTGCCTCTTCTCGACCGTCAGTTCCCAACCAATGACTGCCAGATCTGTTATCTGTCGCCGGACATGGCTCCGGCCGGCTTCGATATCGGCATCGGCGTCATGCCCCTGACCGAAGTGGTGGGCGTCAGCGGCCAGGCGGGAGACTTCACCGTCGAACTGACCACCAAGCCCCGCTACATCGACACCGAGCTGTGCACCGCCTGTGGCGAGTGTCTCAAGGCCGCGCCAGAGGGCGCGGTGAGCTTCACGCCCGGCCTGGATCACCGCAGCACCACCTGTCTGCGCTATCCCCAAGCCGTGCCCCAGGCCTTCGCCATCAACATCGACAAGGTCGGCCAAGACACCAGCTGGATCAAGTGTTGCGAGCCGGGGGCGATCAAGCTCGATCAAAAGCCCGAGAGCGTCAAGCTGAACGTGGGCTCGATCATCGTGGCCACCGGCGCCGAGCTGTTCGACCCTACCCCGCTGTCCGACTACTTCGGCTACGGTCAGTTCCCCGACGTGGTCACCAGCCTGGAGTTCGAGCGCATCCTCAGCCCCGCCGGCCCCACCTGCGGCGCCTTCGCGCGGCCCAGCGACGGCCGCCGACCCACGCGCATCGGCTGGGTGCAGTGCGTGGGCAGCCGCACCACCAAGGCGCCGGGCAATCCCTATTGCTCGAGCATCTGCTGCATGTTCGCCATGAAAGAAGCCGCGTGGGCCAAGGAGCACTTCGCCAGCGACCTAGACGCCACGATCTTCTACATGGACATCCGGCCCATGGGCAAGGATTACGAGCAGTATTACCAGCGGATGAAAAACGACGTCGGCGTCAACTTCGTGCGCTGCCGTCCCCACACCGTGCGTCGCGACGAGGCCACCAATGATCTGCTGCTGTCCTACGCCACCGAGGACGGCCAGCAGCTCGAGGCGGCCCTGGACATGCTGGTGCTGGCCACGGGTTTCTGCGCCTCCAAGGAGGCCGTGAGCACGGCCCAGGCCCTGGGCATCGAGCTGGACAAGTACAACTTCGTCAAGGTCAGCGACAAGGCCCCGGTCAGCACCAGCCGCGAGGGCGTCTACGCCTGCGGCATGAGCACCGGGCCCAAGGATATCCCCGATTCGCTGATGCAGGCCTCGGCGGCGGCCTGTCTGGCCAGCGCCCACCTCACCCCGCCCGAGCCCGTGCGCTATGAAAAAGACCTGCCGCCCGAGCGCGACACGGCCTCCGAGACGCCCAAGATCGGCGTGTTCGTGGCCGATTTCGGCGGCAACATGGCCAAGTACGTCGACCTGGCCAAGGTCATGGCCGCGGCCAAAACCATGCCCAACGTCTGCTGCGTCGAGGAGATCAAGGTCTCCTACGCCGGCGGCCAGGGCCTGACCCAGATGATCGACTCGATCAAGGCCAGCGGCGTCAACCGGGTGGTGGTGGTGGGCAACAGCCCCCGCACCCACGGCAAGATCTACGCCGAGGCCGTACGTCGCGCCGGTCTCAACCGGGCCATGGTCGAGATCGCCAACGTCCGCGATCAGGACGCCCTGGTCCACCGCGACGCCCCCGAGGCGGCCACTCACAAGGCGATCATGCTCGTGCGCATGGCCGTGGGCCGCGTCAAGCTGGCCAAGCCCATCTACGTCCACGCCCAGTCGCTGGACAAGACCGCGCTGGTGGTCGGCGGCGGCGTGGCCGGCCTGACCGCCGCCCTGCAACTGGCCAAGCAGGGCATTTCCGTCAAGCTGGTCGAACGCGACAAACAGTTGGGCGGCATGGCCCTGAATCTGGCCCACACCCTGGGCGGCGAGCCGGTGAGGCCCATCGTCGAGGAGTTGGTGGCCCAGGTCCAGGCCAGCGACAAGATCGAAGTGATCCTCGACGCCCTGGTCGTCGATCACAAAGGCTGCGTGGGCGACTTCACCACCGGCGTGCAGTCGGGCCCGGCCATGTACTACCAGCAGATCAAGCACGGCGTGACCATCATCGCCACCGGCGGCAAGGCCTACAAGCCCGAGGGCTATTTCTACGGCAAAAACCCGGCGGTGATGACCCAGGTCGAGCTGGGCGTCAAGCTGGCCGCTGGCCAGACCGACGGTCTGGACACGGTGGTGATGATCCAGTGCGTGGGTTCGCGCAACGACGCCAACCCGGCCTGCGGCCGCATCTGCTGCCGTTCGGCGGTGCTCAACGCCCTGGAGATCAAGCGCAAAAAGCCCGAGGCCACGGTGGTGGTGCTCTACCGCGACATGCGCACGCCCTATGATTCCGAGGACAACTACCGCCTGGCCCGCGAGCTGGGCGTGCTCTTCGCCCGCTACGAGGCCGGCCAGCCGCCCAAGGTGGCCGACAACGGCGCGACCATGCTGGTGGAGTTCGACGACCCGATTCTGGGCCGCACGGTGGACGTCGAGGCCACGGCCCTGGTGCTTTCCACCCCGCAGGTGGCCGACGAAGAGGGCCTGGAAGACCTCTGCGACATCTTCAAGTTGCAGCAGACCGAGACCGGCTTCCTGCTTGAAGAGCACGTCAAGGTCCGGCCCGTCGACACCCCCGAGCCCGGCGTGTTCGCCGCCGGTTCGGTGCTGGCCCCCAAGAGCATCGACGAGGCCATCACCCAGGGCGCGGCCGCGGCTGGCCGGGCCATCACTGTGCTGGCTCAGGAGAGCGTGCAGGTATCGGGCGGCGTGGCCAAAGTGGTCGGCGAGATGTGCGCGGCCTGTCTGGTCTGCGTGCGGGCCTGCCCCATCGGCGTGCCCTTCATCAACGCCGACGGCTATTCCCAGATCGACCCGGAGAAATGCCTGGGTTGCGGCATCTGCGCCGCCGAGTGTCCGGCCAAGGCCATCCAGTTGCAGGGCTATGACGACGACCAGATCATGGGCCAGACCGACGCCCTGCTGGAAGGAGTGCTCTAATGGCTAGCTTCGAACCAATCATCGTGGCCTTTGCCTGCGAATACTGCGCCTACACGGCCGCGGACATGGCCGGCATCCAGCGGCTGAGCTATCCGGCCAACGTCAATGTGATAAAAGTCCCCTGCACCGGCAAGGTCGATGTGCTGCACATCATGCGCGCCCTGCAAAAAGGCGCCGACGGCGTGCTGGTGGCCGGCTGCCTGGACGGCGATTGCCACTTCAAAAAGGGCAACAACCGGGCGGCCAAGCGGGTGGAGTACGTCCAGAAGACTTTGAACGACATCGGCATAGGCGGCGAGCGGGTCCAGATGGCCTACATGTCCGCCGGTCAAGGCAACGTGTTCGCCAGCGTGGCGACTGAGTTTACAGAAAAGATACGCGCGCTGGGGCCCAACCCAATCAAGGGCGGCGCCCAAAAAGCCGCGGCCTAAATCCGAGGACGGACAGATCATGATCGTAGCTGAACGTAAGCCCATTGAAGAGATCATGGCCTACGTTGCGCCCTTCAACAAAATATTGTTGTTGGGCTGCAACGAGTGCGTCACCGTGTGTTACGCCGGTGGGCGCAAGGAAGTCGGCATCTTGGCTTCGGCCTTGCAGATGGCCTTCCTGAAAGATGGCAAGAAACTGGAAATCGACGAGTTGACCCTCGAGCGTCAGTGCGACCCCGAGTACGTCGAGGAAATCGCCAAGGTGGCCGAGAAGTACGACGCCATCTGCTCCATGGCCTGTGGCTGTGGCGTGCAGACCGTGGCCGGCCGCTACATGGACAAGCCGGTTTTCCCGATGGTCAACACCTCGTTCATGGGCGCCAGCGAGCGTCAGGGCGTCTGGGCCGAGCGCTGCCAGGGTTGCGGCGACTGCGTGCTGGCCTACACCGGCGGCATCTGCCCGGTGGCCCGCTGCTCCAAGCGCATCTTCAACGGCCCCTGTGGCGGCTCCACCAAGGGCAGTTGTGAAATCAACCCCCAGGTGCCCTGTGGCTGGCAGTTGATTTGGGACCGTCTGACCGCCCTGGGCCGCACCGATCTTTACGAAAAGATCATGCCGGCCAAGGATTGGCGCACTGCCCGTGACGGTGGACCTCGCAAGATCGTTAGAGAGGACTTGTTGTCATGAAAAGTGAAAGCAATCTCGAAAAAGTCCTGGCAGCTGGCCATTTTGCGGTAACCGGCGAGCTTGGTCCGCCCCGTGGCGCCGACATTGAAGCCGTCAAGAAAAAGGCCTCCCACCTGGTGGGCAAAGTCGACGCGGTCAACATCACCGACAACCAGACGGCCATGGTCCGCATGGCTTCGTGGGCCACTTCGCTTGTCGCCAAGCAGTTGGGCCTGGAGCCCAACTACCAGATGGTCTGTCGTGACCGCAACCGTATCGCCATGCAGTCGGACATCCTGGGCGCGGCCGCCCTGGGCATCAACACCATCCTCAGCCTCAGCGGCGACCACCCCAGCTTCGGCGATCATCCCCAGTCGTCCAACGTCCACGACCTGGACTCCATGCAGTTGATCCAAATGATCAAATGCATGCGCGACGAAGGCAAGTTCATGGGCGGGGCCGAGATCAAGGGCGCGCCCAAGATGTTCATTGGCGCCGCCGCCAACCCCTTCGGCGACCCCAACGAGCTGCGCGTCATGCGCCTGGCCAAAAAGATCGCCGCCGGAGCGGACTTCATCCAGACCCAGTGCATCTACAACATGGACAAGTTCCGCGCCTACATGACCAAAGCCCACGACCTGGGCCTGACCGAAAAATGCTACATCCTGGCCGGCCTGACCCCGCTGAAGTCCGGCGGCATGGCCAAGTACATGGCCACCAAGGTGCCGGGCATGGAAGTGCCCGACGATCTGGTCAAGCGCGTGGCCAGCGCGCCCAAGGAGGCCCAGGCCGAAGAGGGCATCAAGATCCTGCTGGAGCAGATCGAACAGGTGAAGGAAATCCCCGGCGTCGCAGGCATTCATCTTATGGCAATCGAGTGGGAGCACCGCGTACCTGAGATCACCGAACGGGCCGGCTTGTTGCCGCGTCCCACGGTTTAATCATCCGACGGCCCGCTTTGGGCCGTCGAATAAATGATCCCGAGGAGGTGCAAATGGCCGAGCCAAGATACGTCCTAATCGTAGACGATGATCCGGATCTGGTGGAGGCCGTGGCCATGAACCTTGAAGCTCGCGGGTTTGCCGTGGGCAAGGCCTACGACGGCGTCGAGGCCTGGGACAGCATCAAAAGCAAGCGGCCCGACTTGGTTGTGCTGGATGTGATGATGCCCCGCAAGAATGGCTACGAGGTCTGCGAAGAGCTGAAAAACGACAACGATTACAAGGATATCCCGGTGATACTCCTCACCGCGGTTGGTTCGGCCGTCCCGTCCACGGCCTATACGCACCAGGACGGCATGAAGGTTTTGGCCGATGATTACGTGCCCAAACCGGTCGACCTGGACAAACTGGCCCAGATGGTCGCCGAGCTGATCTAGCGTAACGCGGATCGGCGCGGTGAGCCTCCCCAGGCTGGCAGGCCTGAAACAAAGCGGCGAGCTGAGCCTCCTCCTCCCAAGGGGGGGGCTCGGCCCGCCCTTTTTTGCCCTGTGCCGTGGCCTGGCCCAGCGCCGCGTCAACATCGTTTTTTTGGCCCACGACCGCTCGCGCGAGCAGGCCAGCGTCGGCCTTGAGCCCGAGGACGCGCCCCAGGCCCTGGAGCTGGCCCGACAAATCGCCCTCGACCACGGCCTGGGCCCGCCGGAGCTGATCGGCCAAACCACCGCCCTGACCCTCTTCCCCCTGGCCGACAACCCCGCCCTGCCCCTCATCGCCGTCGGCCGCTTGGCCGAGGCCGGCGTCGCGCCGCTGGCCATGGCCACGTCCCTGGCTGCGGTGACGCTACTGATCGGCCACCGTCATCTGGCCACGGCCCTGGAGGCCCTGACGCGGGCGTTTCATCTGCCCGCCGGCGTCTCGCCGCCCCAGGCCCGGGTCAAGGTCGTGCAAAGCCCCTTCTTTCGCCGAACGGATTGAAATCCATGGAAACCGTGGCCGTCTACAACGAGCATCCGGTCAAGGTCTATGGCGTTAAATTAATTGAAAACTTGCTACTGCTGGAGGCCAGCGGCCGCCAGCACGACTTGCCCGCCCTGGCCCTGGCCGCCCAGGACATTGACCAGCGTTTCAGGCCGGCGCTGCTGATGGCCAGTTGGCCGGACGACGCGCCGCGCCTGTGCTTTTGCCTGGAGCGCGCCCAGGCCGCCGAGTTGGAGCGCGCCCTGGAGCGGGCCGGCTTGACGATCGACCAACGCCGGCCGGCCAGCTTGATCCACTTGCAAGGGCCGCATTTCGGCGACCGCTTCGGCATCGTCGCCCTGGCTCTGGACGGCTTGGTCCTGGCCGGCGTGGAGGCCCTGGCCGTGGCGGCGGCGGTGCATTCGTTGTTCGTCGTGGTGGAGCCTTCGCTGGCCGAGCGCGCCACGCGGGGCCTGCGCGACCACTTCAGCCCTGCGGGAGAGGCCTGATGGCCGAGCAAGATAATGCCCGCGCGGCCATGGCCGAACTGATTTTTCAGGCCTTGCCCACGCCCACGTTGGTGTTGAATGAGCATATGGTCGTACAGGACGTCAACCGCGCCTTTTTGACCCGCTACGACCTGGGCCGCGCCGACGTGCTGGGCCGGCGTTGCTTCGAGGTCTTCCACAGCCAGTCCCTGCCCTGCCCACCCTCGCGCTGCCGCTTTCGGGCGGCCATGAGCGGCCACACCGGCCAGAGCGTGATCCACGAGTTCGTCGGCCTCGACGGCCAAGCCGTCATCGAGGAGGTGGCCCTCTCGCCGCTGGTTGACGAACGCGGCCGCGTCATCGGCGTCATCGAGACCATCCGCGACGTGACCAAGGCCAAGCTGATGGAAAACGCGCTCATCCACGCCAACGAGTTCTTGAACCGTGTGATGGACTCGATGGTCGACGCGGTGGTGGTGGCCGACCTCAAGGGCAAGGTTTTGCTAAGCAATCATCAAGCCCTGAAAATTCTGGAAATTCCACCCGGCGACGAGATCACCAACCACCGCCTGCAGGATTTCTGCCCCCTGGAAGAACTGCGCCGCCTGCGCAAGAGCCTCGACCAGGGCGGCGGCCGGGCCGAGGCCGTACGCACGTTTTTGACCAACGGTCAGGGTCAGCGCGTGCCGGTGTTGGTCAACTCGGCGGTGGTCACGCGCGAGGGCAAGCCCGTGGCCACGGTGGGCGTCTTCCACGACTTGCGCCACCAGATCCAACTGGAGCGCCACCTCAGCGAGGCCCGCTTGCAAGTGGTGCAATCGGACAAGCTGGCCCGCCTGGGCCAACTGGCCGCCGGCGTGGCCCATGAGCTCAACAACCCCCTCACCGGCATCACCATCTATGCCGAGTTGGTCAAGGAAAGCCTGCCGCCCGACAGCCCCCTGCAGGACGACATGACCAACATTGTCGAAGACGCCCAGCGCTGCCGCGACATCGTCAAGGACTTGCTGGACTACAGCCGCCAGACCACCGTGCGCGTCGAGGACCTGGACCTCAACCAGGTCATCGAGGACGCCTTCAATCTCATCCGCGACGACGCGCTGTTTCTGCACGTGGACGTGGTGCGCGACTATCACAAGGGCCCCCTGACCCTGGAGGGCGACGAAAAGCTGTTGCGCCAGGTGTTCATCAACCTGCTCTCCAACGCCATCGACGCCATGGCCGGTCGAGGCCGCCTGACCGTGCGCACCGGCTTGGACGGCCAGGGCATGCGCTGGGCCGAGATCTCCGACACCGGCCCGGGCATCGCCCCCGAACACCTCGACCGCATCTTCGACCCGTTTTTCACCACCAAGGCCCCTGGCAAGGGCACCGGCCTGGGCCTGAGCGTGGTCTACGGCGTGGTCAGCCGGGCCGGTGGCGCGGTGGAGGTCAAGAACACCGGCCCCAACGGCACGACATTCAAGGTCAGCCTGCCCGAAAAGGCCGACCAATCCTTGAAGGCCTTCGCCGAAGTCTACATGACCAACCCCAGCGGAGACGTAGCGCCGTGAGCCCCGATAGCCCATATCGCATTTTGGTGGTCGACGACGAGGAACGCATCAGGCAGGCCGTGCGCCGGGTGCTCGAGACCATGGGCATGGTCGTGATGGAGGCGGCCAACGGCCGCGAGGGCCTGGAGCGCATCGCCGACTACAAGCCCGACCTGGTGCTGGTGGACCTGATGATGCCGGTGATGGATGGCATGGAGATGATCGGCCGGGCGCGCAAAAGCCACGCCTCCCTGGCCTTCGTGGTTATCACCGGCTACGCCACCCTGGAAAAGGCCGTGGAGGCCATGAAACAGGGGGCCGACGATTTTCTGGCCAAGCCCTTCAAACCCCAGGAACTGCGCCTGGTCATCGAGCGGGTGCTCAAACGAGTGGCCACCCTGCAGGATATGGCCATCGAAAAGAGCCGCACCAGGGTGCTGGTGGAGTCGATGACCAACGGCGTGCTGGTCATCGACACGGAGCGCCGGGTAGTCCTGATGAATCCGGCCCTGCGCCGCCTGGCGCGCTGGGACGAGGGCGAGGTGCTGGGCCGCGATCTGGAGGAGGCCCTGCCCTGCCCGGCGGTGGCCCAGGCCCTGAGTGAGGTGTTGGCCGGCCAGGGCGATCAGGACGGCCAGAGCGTGTCCTGCCAGATCACCCTGGGCCTGGCCGAAGAGCCCATGCACTTGCAGGTGACGTGCAGCCCGTTTTTGGACAGCCGCGGCCGACTGGTGGGCGCGCTGGCCGTTTTCGACGACGTGACGGCCCTGCGCCGGCTCGACGAGCTCAAAAGCGAATACGTCTCCACCGTGGCCCACGAGATCGCCAGCCCCCTGTCTTCGGTGCTGAGTCAGTTGCAGAACTTGAGCCAAGGGCTGGCCGGCGAACTCAACGAACGCCAGGGGCAGATCGTGCGCCGCGCTCGCCTGCGCATCGAGGGCATCATCAACCTCAGCAAGGATCTGCTCGATCTTTCCAAGATCGAGGCCGGGGCCATGGGCCAGGCCGAGGAGCGCCTGGCCGTGGGGCCGATCCTCGAGGAGGCGGTGGACATCATGCGGGCCAAGGCCGCCGACAAGGCCCAGAGCCTCACGCTGGAGATGGCCGCCGAGTTGCCACGCGTGGCCGGCGTGCAGCGTGAACTGCAAGAGGTGTTTGTCAACCTGATCAGCAACGCCGTTCGCTACACGCCGCAAGGCGGGCGCATCGATGTGCGGGCCACGGCGCAAGACGGCTGGGTGCGCGTCGATGTGAGCGACAACGGTTTTGGCGTCCCCATCGAAGATCAAGAAAAAATCTTTCAGCGTTTCTACCGCGTCAAGGACGCCAACACCCGCAATATCATCGGCACCGGCCTGGGCCTGCCCATCGTCAAGCGGGTGGTCGAGGCCATGGGCGGCAATGTGCGCCTGCGCAGCAAGCCCGGCCAGGGCAGCACATTCAGCGTGCTGCTGCCCGCCGTCGGCTGAGGAAGACATGGGCCAAGCCAACCCGCATGGTTTGCGTCATGCTTGACAGCGACGGTGGATGGAAGTACCATGCTCCGCAGCGGTGGTTTACCGATTCGTTCAGACATTTCAAGCGCTAACCCAGCCTGTACGAATTGACGAGATCGCTGTCGATGTTGATGGGATCTCCGAAGCCGCTCGCGAAACCAGCCCGCATTTTTGGTTCAGAAGAGCCGCCGCTTCCTGGAAAGCCGATGGAATACAACGCCGACGCCCTCAATCTAGCCACGCAAAAGGCGCGGCTGCGCCTTTTGAAGATGCATCACGACGCCCAATGTGGTCATTTGGGCTGCAACCTCTCCTGTCTGGACGCCTTGATAACCCTGTATCACGTCGTGATGGGAGGCGATGACGCTTTTGTCTTGTCCAAGGGGCACTCCGCCGGGGCCTTGTACGTGGCGCTCTGGTCCATCGGGCGCCTGAGCGACGCCGATCTGGACACCTTTTGCCGCAACGGCACCAGGCTTCCGGCTCACCCCACCACCGACGCGCCTGGCGTGCACTTTTCCACGGGCAGCCTGGGGCACGGGCCTTCGTTGGCGGCGGGCATGGCCTTGGCCAGGCGGGCCAAGGGCCAGGCGGGCGACGTGTATTGCCTGTGCTCCGACGGCGAATGGCAAGAGGGCTCGTGTTGGGAGGCGCTGATCTTTTCGGTGCATCACCGTTTGGACAACCTCGTCATTCTTCTCGACCAAAACGGTCTGCAAGCCTTTGGCCGCACTGTCGATGTGGCCTCCATCGCCGATCTTTCCTCGCGCCTGGCCGCTTTCGGCGCCTCCGTGGCCACGGTGGACGGCCACGACCCCAAAGCCATCGCCGCGGGTATCGCGCGGCGGGAAAGCGCCAAGCCGCACATCGTCGTCTTGCGCACGCGCAAGGGCAATGGCTTGCACTTCGAGGGCCTGGTTGAATCCCATTATTTGGCCTTGAGCGAGGAACAATTCCTGGCCGCCTGCGCCGACACAACGGGCGGAACGATAAATTGAGAGACTCCTTTGCCCGTGCGGTGATCGCCAGGCACGGTCGGAAGCCAACCTTCTTTTTGACCGGAGACCTTGGCTTCATGGCCCTTGAAGGCGTGCGCGAGGCGCTGGGCGATTTTTTCATAAACTGCGGCGTTGCCGAGCAAAACATGGTGTCGGTGGCGGCGGGGCTGGCGCGGGGCGGTTTTTCCGTTTACGTATACAGCATTGCTCCATTTTGTTATGCCCGGCCCTTCGAGCAAATCCGCAACGACCTTGGCGGCCTGCCGGTTTGCCTGGTCGGCAATGGCGGTGGTTTTGGTTATGGGGTCATGGGGCCAAGTCATCACGCCCTCGAAGACTGCTCGGCCATGTCTTGCCTGGGGCTGCGCGTGCTGGTCCCGGCCTTTGACGACGATATCCCGGCCATGCTCGAGTCCGTCAACTCGCCGACATACCTGCGGCTGGGGCGAGATGAACGGCCAAGCGGCAGTCAGGCCCCCGGCTACGCCCCCTGGCGTCCGTTGCTGGAAGGACGAGCGGGCGTCCTGGTGGCGCTGGGCCCCCTGGCCGGGCTGGCCTGGGGATGCCTCGCCCGGTTTGAACCAGCGGCGCGCCCATCTCTGTGGGCGGTGACGGAGTTTCCTTTGGAGCCTCTGCCCGAACCGCTTTGCGAGGCCATCGCCAAAGGCCAGCCCCTTGGCGTGCTGGAAGAGCACGTGGCCCACGGCGGTCTGGGCATGCAACTGACCCATTGCCTGGCCAGCCGGGGTGTATGGCCGCGTCGTTTCGTGCACCGGCATGCCCTGCGCTATCCTTCGGGCACATACGGCTCCCAAGGTTTCCACCGGGCGGAATGTGGCCTGGACGCGGCGGGGCTTGAAGACATGATCGCGCGGATGTCGGCCTAACCAGAAAGAGTGGGCGCGGCGACCGCAAGGGGCCGGGGCAAGAGGGTCACGAATGACTTTTACGGACGAAAGGACCGCCGCCGGCATGCAATCCATAGACAGGCTGGTCGCCAGCCTTCCAGGACCAATCTTGGTGATTGGCGCCAGCGGTTTCATTGGCGGCAATCTGTTCCGCGCCCTGCTTGCGCGCAGGGAGGACGTCATCGGGACGGTGTTTTCCGGCAGCCCGTGACGCTTGGCGGGCGTTTCCGCCCTGAACACGGCCTTCATGAACCTGCACGACCCCAACAGCGTGCGGGCGCTGCTCAATCGCGTCAAACCGAAGGTTATTTTTCACTGCGCGGCGTTCGGCGCCTATTCTTTCGAAAACGACGCGGACAGAATCCACCACACCAACTACATCAGCCTTGTCAAGCTGCTGGAGTCTCTCGACCACCGGGAGCTTAACGCCTTCATTCACGCCGGCAGTTCGTCGGAATATGGGTTCAACGCCGCCGGCCCGGCCGAGGACGACCGACTTTCGCCCAACAGCCATTACGCCGTCAGCAAGGCCGCGGCCAGCCTCGCCCTGGCCTATCACGGCAAGGCGCGCGGGTTGCCCGTATGCAATCTGCGCCTGTATTCGGTCTATGGGCCTTACGAAGACTCATCGCGTTTGATGCCCGTGTTGTGTGAACACGCCGTGCGTGGTTGCCTGCCGCCGTTCGCACCGGCCAACACCGCGCGCGACTTCGTTTACATCGACGACGTCATCGAGGCCTTCCTCTTGGCCGCCGCCCACATGGGCCCCGATCTGGCCGGTGAATCATTCAATATCGGCACTGGCGAAAAAACCACCTTGGGCAACCTGGCCGCCCTGGCCGGCAAGGTTTTCGACATCCAGGAGGAGCCGCGTTTCACGCCCAGCGCGGGCAGAAGTTGGGACATGGAGCAATGGTACGCCAACCCGGCCAAGGCCGAACGCCTTTTGGGTTGGCGGCCGCGCACCCCCCTGGCCCAAGGCTTGATTTCGTGCCGTGATTGGTGGCGAGAACACCTGCGCCACGCCCAGTTCCAAGAATTGACCAAGAAAACACACGCGCGAAAAAGCAAGAATTCCCTCACGGCGATCATCGCTTGCTATCGTGACGAAGAAGCCATTCCCATCATGCACGAGCGCCTGGTGGCTGTTTTCAACAAAATCGGCGTGGAATACGAAATAATCTTTGTCGACGACTGCTCGCCGGACAACGGCCGAGAACGCATCAGGGAGATCAGCGCCGCCGACCCTCATGTCCTGGGCATCAGCCATTCACGCAACTTCGGCTCCCAGGCAGCCTTCCGCAGCGGCATGGAACTGGCCAGCAAGGAGGCCTGCGTCCTGCTTGACGGCGACCTCCAAGATCCACCCGAAATCATCGAACAATTTGTCGAGAAGTGGCGGCAGGGGGCCGACGTGGTTTACGGACGCCGCGTCAAACGCGAAATGCCGTTCTGGCTCGACCTGTGCTACAAGGGTTTTTATCGTATTTTCGCTATGTTAAGCGAAGTGGCCATACCCAAGGACGCCGGCGATTTTTCGCTTATCGATCGATCGGTGATGCAGTGGATCCTGCAATGCGAAGAACGTGATTTTTTCCTGCGCGGCATCCGGGCCTATGTGGGCTTCAACCAAGTCGGCGTCGATTACGTGCGTCCCGAACGAATGTTCGGTCGCAGCACCAACAATTGGATTCGCAACATCGGCTGGGCCAAAAAGGCCATTTTTTCCTTCAGTCGCACTCCGCTGCACATGCTCACGTTCTTGGGCGGACTGGCCTTCGCCGGCTCCGTCGGCTTGGCGCTGGCTTCCGTGATCATCCGGCTATTGGCCCCGGAATCAACGCCAAAGGGAATGACGTTCCTATCACTATTGATAATGTTATTTGGCTCGGCCACGCTGTTGGGCTTGGGCTTGCTGGGCGAATACCTCGGCAAGGTTTTCGAGGAGGCCAAGGCCAGGCCGCCCTTCATCCGCAAGCACTTCATCATGCATGGGCGGATCAAGCCGGCCGACGCGCGGCCGATTCAGGCCAGGGATGATCAATGAGGGCAACCGACGCCGCCGAGCGGGCCTGCCCCACCTGCGGAAAGCGCCACGGCCGCCTCTTCGCCAAAGAGCGCATCAACCCCGATCTGGTCGGCAGCTTTACCTACGCATCGCGTAAAACGCCGGAGTTCATGCGTCATCGCCTGGTGCGCTGTCTGTATTGCGACACGGTCTACGCCCCCAGCCCGCCTCCGGAGCGCGTTCTTTCGCGGGCCTACGCCAGCGCCGATTATGACTCGTGGGAAGAGGCCGAGTGCGCCGCCGCCGATTACGCCAGGGTCATCGCGCCACTTCTGAAAGGCCTGCCCGCGTTGGGTGGGGCCGTGGAGATCGGTGCGGGCAACGGCGCTTTTTTGCCGCACCTGCGCCGGGCCGGTTTCCAAGCCGTGCTGGGCGTCGAGCCGTCGCGCAAGGCCATCGAGGCCGCCAGCGCCCAGGCGCGCCCTTTGCTGCGCGAGGGCGTGTTCACGCCCGAAACTCTGGCCGAAAACCGGCCCGCCCTGATTTGTTCCTTCATGACCCTGGAGCATCTGCCAGATCCGCGCGGTTTTGTCCAAGCGGCCCATGACGCCTTGGTCCCTGGCGGCCTGCTGGCCCTGGTGACCCACGACTGGAAAGCCGCGCTGAACCGCCTCTTGGGGTTGCGTTCGCCGATCATCGACATCGAGCACCTGCAATTGTTCACCGCGCGCGCCCTCCAAAGATTGCTGCGCGACCGCGGGTTCGAGGACATACAAACCGCCGCCTTCAGTAACCGTTACCCCTTGCGTTATTGGTTGCGCCTGTCGCCGCTGCCAGCGGGAGTCAGGCGCGCCCTGACCGGCCCGCTCGGACGTTTGGGCCTGCTCACCCTGCCCCTTTCCCTGCCCGTGGGCAACGTCATGGCCACGGGCCGAAAAAAATAGGACACTTACTCACGATGCGCCAAGTCAAGACCAGACACAACGTGCGCCGCTTTGACGAAGATGTGCGACGTAGCGGATCATACTCCTACACCGCCGACCGCCTTTCCTGCCGGCTGGCCAACGGCCGCATCAGTAGCGGCATCTTGGCCGCCTTGCCCATGGCCGGCAAAAGCGTTCTTGACCTGGGCTGCGGCGACGGAACCTACAGCCTGGAGCTGGCCGCCGCCGGCGCGGCGTCGGTGCTGGGCGTGGACGCCGCGCCAGCCGCCGTCGAGTCGGCCACGCAAAGGGCGGCCGAACGCGGTCTGCAAGGGCTCGCCAGTTTTCAATACGGCGACATCAACGATCTGCGCCTGCCCCATCGTTTCGACTGCGTGGTGCTGCGCGGGGTGCTCCACCATCTGCCCGACCCGGCCGCGGCCATCATCTCCGCCGCCCGCTGGAGCGACACGGTTTTGAT
Organism: Desulfarculus baarsii DSM 2075; assembly: GCF_000143965.1. Classification (GTDB taxonomy): domain Bacteria; phylum Desulfobacterota; class Desulfarculia; order Desulfarculales; family Desulfarculaceae; genus Desulfarculus; species Desulfarculus baarsii. The sequence continues at coordinate 2,399,107 of NC_014365.1, forward strand.
CCTGGAGCCCAACGGCCTCAATCCGGCGTTGAAAATCATCGAGCGCCTTTCCCGCTACCACAGGGCGCACGAAGAGCGCTCCTTCTTGCCCCGGACCTTGCGGCGCTGGTGCCGCGAGGCTGGTTTTTCGTCCATCCAGACGCGGTTTATCAATCTGGTGCCGATGTTTTGCCCCGACTGGCTGGCCCGCCCGCTGGCCGCCGTCGGCCCAGCGTTGGAGCTCGTTCCCCTGGCGCGAGCCTTTTGCTGTGGCCAGATCGTCGTTCTGGCCCAAAAACAAGCAGGGTAGGAGAGTATCTTGGCCCTGCTGACCCAAACCAAGTTTGCGCGCCTGTGGTTGATTTTCCAGCACATAATCGGCGGAACCGCAGACAAGAGGCGCCTGGCCCTGCGGCACTGGCAAGGCCAAACCAACGTCCTCGAGGTGGGTTGTTCGGCCGGCAACATCGCTGGCGCCTTCGCGCGGTTGCCCGGCGTTCGCTACACCGGCCTGGACGTTGACGGGGCCGCCATTAAATTGGCCCAAAAACGTTTCGCGGCGCATCATCGCCTGCGCTTTCTCCACGCCAGCGCCGAAGAGCACGCGGCGTGCGGCGACATCTATGATTACATTTTGGTGGCCGGCGTGCTCCATCATGTCGACGACGACATGGCCGTGTCGCTCCTCACGGCCACGCGCGGCTTGGCCAGCGACGATTGCCGCGTGGTGATCTCCGAACCCGAGGCCCTGCGGCCCGACGACAACATCATTTTCAAGTGTTTTTATCGCCTCGAGCAGGGCCAATATCTGCGGAGCCGCCAAAGCTTGCTGGCCCTGGCCCAGCGGGCGGGTCTTGAGATCGCATCGGCCGAGAACCACGACGTCGGAACGGGCATCCCCGGCCTGCCCGTGGTCGCGCGCTTTTCGGTCATCGTCGGCGGCTGGCCGGCCGAACCATGCGCGGGGAGGAGGTCGCAATAGTGGCTCACGACGAGACAACCCAGCGCGATTACACCGGCCTGGATCGCCTTGTCGCCAAGATCATCGACGCCTTTTTGGTTTTCGGCGCCTCGGCCACGCTGGCCTACTATCTTGTCTTTTTTTCCCGGCTGCCGGCCTGGGTTTGGTATCCGGCTTGCGTGGTTGCGCTCATCGCGGTGGGCTGGTTATTTCGCCGTATCGCCGGCCAGCCAGGCCCCCAGCCACGGCCCAAGCCAGGATCGAGCGGCCCGCTCGTGGCCTTAATCTTGCTATGCCTGCTGTCTTTTTCGATCAACCTGTTCACGCTTCGGCCAGACGCGGATGAGTTTTGCTTTTATCACCGAGCACTTCACGCCGCCGAACATCTCGCGCAACCCATCTCTCTGCATCACACGGCCCATGATCTGCGCGATCTGCCGCCCATATCGCCGGCCCACCTGCTCTCAACGGTGGAGATCGCCGCGGCCCTTTTGGCCAAGGCGCTGCACCTGCCGGCGATGACGGTCGTACACCAGGGCCTTGGCGGACTCACGCTGGCTCTGCTTCCCTTGGTGTATTTTTTATTGTTTCGCATCCTTGGGCGCGACGTCTGGCCGTCCTTGGCCGGCGTGGCCGGTGTTTTGATCTTTCTGGCGCTAAGCGGCGACACGCACCAAGCTTGGGGCAATTTTACGATCCTGCGCGCCTGGGAGGGCAAGTGCGTCCTCATCGCGCTGGGTTTGCCTCTGTTCTGGGCCTTTATTTCGCGCTTCATGCGGCGGGGGGAGCAGGCCGACCTGCTGCGGCTGCACGCCCTCATGCTTTTATCCATCGGCCTATCTGGTTCGGCTTTTTTCCTCGTGCCCTACAGCGGTGGCTTGCTGGCCATGGTCTCCTGCCTAACTGGTCGCGCAAACGGCCATTATTGGCGCAACCTGGCGCGCCTGACCACGGTGCTGGTCACGCCCGCCATCTTGGCCCTGGCCGTGGTCAGCCCGTTTTTTGTCGCCATGAGCAATTTCGCGGTTTGGTCTTCGCCAAACTTCTCCTCGCTCAGGGCCATGGCCACGGTCATAGGCTCGCCCCAAGCAGCCGCGCTCCACGCCGCGCTGTCCCTGCTTTTGCTTTATCACCACTGGCGCGACCGGCGCATAAAAGCATTTCTGTTTTACGCCGTGGCGGCCGCGCTAATCCCCATCATGCCCCTGCTCGACGCGCTGATCGTGAAGGTGACCATGGCCAAGGCCTATTGGCGGCTGGCCTACGCCATCCCGCTGCCGGCCTTGTATGGTTTGGCCGCCGCCTGCCTGGTCGACAGGAAAAATTCAAAAAATGCATGGTGGGCGCTGTTGATCGTGGTGGTTTGCCTTGGTTTGTTCGTCCTCAAGCAGCCGGCGATCAACCAGCGCGTAATCCATGGGCTTCACCAATACAAGTTCCCGCCCAAACAGCTCGTCGCAGTCGAGCACCTTTCGCGGCTGGCGTCCCAAAATGCGGTGATCCTGGCCCCAGCCCAAGTTGCCTGGTGGCTAGGATTGCTGCGGCCGGATCTGCGCTTTGTGGCGACTTTCCCCATGGAAACCAAACATGCCTTTGACAATTACGGTCAGCCAGAGGAGGGGATCAAACGCCGCCAGATAGCGGCTTTCCTCAACGCGCCGCCAGTGACTAACCCCAACCCCGAGGCCTTGCGGCCATATCTGACACGGGCGTCCTTGCTGGTGTTGCCCCGACACGCCCCGCGCCAAGCCGTGGAAAAGGCGCTGGCCGCCAGCGGCGAGCGCTGGAGCTTTCATGGGGACAACGCTGGCTGGCTAATCTGGCTCAAGGAATGACGCCTAAACCCGCACGCCAGCCCCTCGCCGGCCCAGATCATGGCCAGCCTGGCGGCCCTGGACAACAGGCTAAAAGCCGACGCCGCGTGCGACGATCTCACCTTGACGCGGTCGCGTCGGAGAGGCATATTGGGGCTTGCTTACGGACTACGACAAATCACCATCTGGCGCGAAACCGAACGTACGACCATTGATCGAGAAATTTTTCAACGCGGAGCATTACGCCCGCCAATTGGGCGGAGGCCTGTCCACCGACGAGACCACCCTTGAGCACTACCAGCGCGTCGGTGAGGGCCAGGGCCTTTGTCCAGGGCCCGATTTCGACCCGGTGTCCTTCAAGATCACTCGCCCGGATCTGGCCGCCCGCGGCGACCTGCTGAGTGTTTTCGCGCGGCTACGCCGTGACGAGCCCAGCCTGACCGCCCCGACCATGGCCGAGCTTTTCCCCGATATCCCCGTCGACCCCAGTCATTGCCATTACGAACCAGGCACCGATCTTGTCTCCCACGACCGTTGCGACGCCGAGCAAGCCAAGGCCTTTGCCACGGCCGACGAATTCGTCCTGCCTACCAACAAGGGCGCATACAAATTCCACGCGCCGCCGGCCGACCTGCTGCTGGAGCGCTTGGCCAACGACGCGCCGCTTTCGCTTATGCGCTATCCCCACGGTTTCTGGACCTGCCTGACCCTCATCAATCGAGTGCGTCAGATTCTCTCACAGCACCTCCCTGAGGGCCTGCTTGCCCCGGACGAGCTGACCAACGCCGTCATCCGCCTGTGCCGGGAGCGCATGGCCGGGGTGTTGTTGGTGCGCACGGTTTTCATCGAGGGTTTTTTGACCGAGGTGGAAAAGGATCTCCATGCCCCGTTGCCGGAGGATGTCTTGTGTGGCGTGTCCTTCAAGGGCTACCCGACCCTGGATCGCCGCCTTTTCATCATCCCCGGCCAGGGGCCCCACAACGACCGCCTTTGCGCCGAAATAACCAACACTTTCAGCAAGCATTTTTCGCCCGATAATTCCCTGATCGATGGCGCGACGCCCAAACGTTGGGCCATCAGTGGATCGTTGCGAGGCATTGCCGAGGCCTTGAAGAGCCGCCCGGTTATCGTGATCGGCCCGCCGTGGTTCTCATCACTGGGTCGCCGCCTGGGCCTGATGTGTTATGCTCATGTCGCCATCGCTTCCAAAGGCACCTTCGGCGTGCGCCGCACGTTGCTGGCGCGGGCCTTGGCGGCGGCGCGCGCGGCGTTGCGCACCGGCGGCCGGCGGCCGGTGATGCTTTTTCAGTGCGGCGGCTCGCTGGCCGCCTGGCTGATCCGCCGCTTGCACGCGGCCGAGCCAGGCGTGTTTTATTGGGATTTTGGCCAGGCGCTGACCGCCTGGCATCTTGATGAAGCGTTTTATGATTTTCCGTGGATGAAGGTCTACAAGTCGGCCATGATCCAAAACAACGGCCTCGAAGGCATGTACCGGGAGTTGGCCGGCCCTCATTATGAACAGTGGCTGGGCGCCAGGGTGCAAAACGATGGATAGGTGTATCTCCAGGGCGTCGGCCCTTTCTCCGCAAAACGAAACTTACCGCGCGGCGCTGGAAAAATTTCATCTGGCCGTCGCTAAATCAAATCACGGCGGTTGAGCGGACCATGGAAATTAGAAAACGCCTTTGCCGCCTGCACATCGGCGCACCCAAAACAGGCTCCACGGCAATTCAGGCTTTTTGCGCCGAAAACCGCGCGGCCCTGCTGGCCCGAGGCGTGCTCTACCCAGACGCCAGCCTGCGTGGCTTTGGGCACCACGACCTGGCCTTTTTGCTAGCCGGCGGCTATCCGCCGTGGGCCACGCCCCAGCCGCGGACGCTGGACGAGTTGTTGGCCGATTTGGCGCGCAGCGTCACGGGCCATGACGGCGACGTGCTGCTCAGCAGCGAAAATTTCTATCTTTTGGCCGACGCCGCCGTGGTGCGGGCCGCGCTGGAGCGTTGCGGCCTGCTTGACGGCCGCCAGGCGCGGGTGATGGTCTATCTCCGCCGCCAGGACGAGGCCCACGCTTCTTGGTATAATCAAACCATCAAGGCCCAAGGCTACGCCCACACCTTTGAGGAATGCCTGGCCGGCTTCGCGGGGTTGTTCGATTATCAGGCCATGCTGCGGCCCTGGGCCCAGGCCTTCGGCCCGCGAAACATCGAGGTGAGGCTCTACGAGCCGGCCAACCTGCCCGGCGGCGACATCAGGCTGGATTTCCTGGCGGCCTTGGGTCTGGCGGTCGATGGTTTCGACCTGCCGCCCAAGCGGCCCAACACCGAGATTGGCCCCGACTTGCTGGAGTTTCAGCGTCTGGTCAATTGCCTGCCGCTATCCCACCAGGAAAAGCGCCGCTTTCATCGCCAGCTCATGGAGCTTTCCGCTCGCGCGGACGGCGGCGACCTGTTCGCCCACGGCTCGCCCCTTGGCTTGGCGCGGCGGAGGGAAATCATCGCCGCCCACGCGCCCGGCAACGCCGCCGTGGCCCGGCAGTTTTTGGGCCGGGAGAACCTGTTCGCGCCCTTGGACGAAACCGCCGCGCCACCCCTGGTCCAGGGCGGACTGAGCGTCGAGAAGCTGGCCAGCATCATGGGCTGGCTGTTGATACAAAACGCGGTCGACTGAACGCCGCCGAGGCAAGGATCGCCATTGTCTTTTTACAAACAACATCCCTTGACCTGCGACAGCAAGGATTTCTGGGGCCAGGTCAAGCGCACCGTCAACGGCAAACCCGTGCCCCGCGAGCAGATCCAGATGATCGTCGATGCGGTGCAGGACGGCCTGGCCCTGGGCCCGGAAGATCATTTCCTCGATCTTTGCTGTGGCAACGGCGCGCTCAGCACGTTTTTCTTCGCGGCCTGCGGCGGCGGCCTGGGCGTGGATTTTTCCGAGCCGCTGATCGAAACAGCAAAGGCCAATTTCGAGCAACCACCGAATTTTATTTATCAACTTGCCGATGTGCTTGATTACGCCAACAACGAGCCGCAACCAGAGCGCTTCACCAAGGCCTTGTGCTATGGTTCGTTTCAATATTTGGCCAAAGACGCCGCCGAGGCCCTGCTGGCGGTTTTGCGACGGCGTTTCGTCGGACTGCGCCGGCTCTATCTGGGCAATCTGCCCGACCGCCAGCGCATGGGCGAATTTTTTCGGCCAGAATCATATACGCCTGGCGTCGAGGACGATCCAGGCTCGCCGATTGGCGTTTGGCGCGCACGTCACGACATCGCGCAACTAGCCAGCCAAACAGGCTGGGTCGCGGAGTTTCGTATCATGCCAGGCGATTTTTACGCCGCTCATTATCGTTTCGACGCCATTCTACGCCGTTAACGGAGACGAGATGTTCGATCGCATCATATGGATCAGCGGCATGCCGCGCTCCGGGACCAACTGGCTGGCCCAGATCATGGCCTCCAACCCCATGGTGCGGCTGAAGCTGTGCCCGCTGTTTTCCTATGAATTCAAAAACGCCATGGACTTGGACAGCAGCCCCGCCCAATGGGCCGAGTTTTTCACCAAAGTTTATCAAACGCCATCGGAATACATGGACCAGGACTATCTGCGCCGCGACGGGCTGGCGCCGCTCTTCCTGGAGCGCGAGCCAAACCCATCGGTGCTGGCGATCAAGTCAAACCGTTTTCATCATCTTAGCCGATCGATCCTGGAAAAGCACCCCGGCGTAACCTTCGTGGGCATCGTGCGGCACCCTTGCGCCACCATCCATTCGTGGCTGACCAACCCGCTGGAGTTCCCGGCCGATTGCCACCCGCGCCAACAGTGGCGTGACGGCGCTTGCCGCAAAACCGGGCCGGGTGAGTTCTGGGGCTTTGATGACTGGAAAAAAGTAACCGCCATGTTCCTGGACCTGGCCCAGCGTTTTCCGCAGCGTTTTTTATTGGTGCGCTACGAAAGCATCGTGTTCGACGCCCAGGGTCAGATCAAACAGCTCTTCGAGCGTCTGGGTTTGGGCTGGCCAGCGCAAACGCGGCGATTCCTGAAAGAATCCCAAAGCACGCACAATCCTCACAAGCGAGCAGTGCACAAAAATCCGGCCGTGGCCACCCGTTGGAAAACAGAAATGGACCCAGGCATGGTCAAAACCATCCTCGACGAATTGCGCGGAACGCCGTTGGAGTGTTTTTTGGGTCGGGAGAACCAGTGAAACGCCGTTTGGAAGACTTGGCCATTTTCGGCGGGCCGCGTTTGTTCGAAAGCTTTCGGCCCACCGGGCAGCTTTCGCTGCCCGATTCGCGCGTTTTTTTCAAGCACGCGCGGACGATCTTCGATCAACGCCGCCTGACCAACAACGGCCCCTTGGTGCGCATGCTCGAAGAACGCCTGGCCCTGCTGCACCAGAGCGCCCATTGCGTGAGCTTCTGCAACGCCTCGGTGGCCATTGTCTTGTTGCTGCGCCTGCTGGGCGGCGACGATGGCGGCAATGTCCTCATGCCAACTTTCACCTATCCCGGTCTGCCGCACATTGCCCTCTGGGCCGGCTTCAAGCCGGTTTTCTGCGACGTGGACCAACACACTCACGCCATCGATGTCGCCTCGGTGGCGGCCAACCTCACGCCGCGCAGCGTTGTGATCTTGGCCGTGCATCAGGTTCAGAGCCCGTGCCAAATAGACGAACTGACCACCCTGGCCCGACAACGCGGGGTAGCGTTGCTTTTTGACTCTGTCCACGGCCTGGGCTGCACCCATCGCGGCAAGCCCATCGGCGGCTTCGGCGCGGCCGAGGTCTTCAGCCTGCACGCCACCAAATTGCTCAACGGCTTCGAGGGCGGCTACGTCACCACCAACGACGACGCCTTGGCGGCGGAGTTGCGCTCGGCGCGCTCTTTTGGTTTTCAGGGCAAGGACAACGTGGTGCGCCTGGGCCTAAATGGCAAGCTCAACGAGATCCACGCCGCCCTGGCCTTGGCCGCCCTGGACGACCTGGAACAAACCATCCAGGCCAACCGCGCCCGTCACGAGGCCTATCGGCGCTTGTTCGCCGACCTGCCCGGCCTGAATATCCTGGAATACGCCACCAACGAACGACACAACTACGAACTGACCATCTTTGAGATGACGACCGCCTGGCCCCTGAGCCGCGACGACACCCTGCGCCTCCTGAACGCCGAGAACGCCCTGGCTCGGCCCTATTACAGCCCGCCCCTGCACCACTCGGAGCACTGCCCGCCAGGCTGCGGCGACGTTTCGCTGCCCGTGGCCGAGGCCCTGGCCACGCGGTTTATCCAGATGCCGGTGGGCGATCTGGTATCGCTGGCCGACATCGAGGCCCTGGCCGAGCTGATGACCTTCGTGGGGGCCAACGGCCCGACCGTGGCCGCGCGCCTGGCCCGCGACGGGAGGCCATCATGAAAACACGGGCCAGCGACCTGGCCATCCTCGGCGGCCAGCCGACCTTTGCCCAGCCCTTACACGTGGGTCAGTTGAATTTGCCCGACTGGCCACGTTTTCAGCAGGCCTTCGAGGAACTATTCCGCCGTCGCTGGTTCACCAACCACGGCCCGCTGGTGCGCCAGTTGGAGCAACGCCTGGCCGAGTTTCTGGACGTGCGCCACGTGGTCTGCATGACCAACGGCACCTTGGCCCTGATGGTGGCGCTGCAAGCGCTGGATCTGCGCGGTCGAGTCATCGCGCCGGCCTTCACCTTCCCGGCCACGGTCCAGGCTCTGACCTGGGCCGGTCTGGAGCCGCTGTTCTGCGACGTGGACGAAAAGCGTCACGTCATCACCGCCGATCTGGCCCGGCCGCTGATCGAAGACGGCGTCTCGGCCATCCTGGGCGTGCATTTGTGGGGCCGACCCTGCGACCCCGAGGCCTTGGCCGATTTGGCCCAGCGGCACGGCCTGGCCTTGCTTTTCGACGCGGCCCACGCCTTTGGCTGCGCCCATAATGGCAGGCTGATCGGCGGTCTGGGCCGGGTGGAGATCTTTTCCTTCCACGCCACCAAGGTGTTGAACGCCGCCGAGGGCGGCTGCGCCACCACCGACGACGACGAAATGGCCGCCCGGCTGCGCACGGTGCGCAATTTTCACAACCAAGAGACCTTCGCCAGGGTGGGGGCGCGCATCAACGCCAAGATGTCCGAGGCCCAGGCGGCCATGGCCCTGCTGAGCCTGGAGGATTACCCTAGAAACGCCCAGGCCAACCAGCGCGCCCTGGATGCCTACGCCCATGGCCTAGCCGGCCTGCCCGGCCTGGAATTGCTGGACCCTAACCTGCCCCAGGCCCACAACCGGCAATTCGTGGTGCTGGATGTGGACGCCCAGCAAGCCGGGCTTTCGCGCGACGAACTGACCGCCGCCTTGGAGGCCGAAAACGTGCTGGCGCGGCGCTACTTCATGCCTGGCATCCACCGTTCGCCGCCCTACAACCGGCTCTACCCCCACTTCGTGGAAGGTCTGCCCGTCACCGATCGTCTATCGGCGCGCCTGATGCAATTGCCCTCGGGCCAAGCCGTGGCCGAGCACGACATCGCCACGGTCTGCGCTCTGACGCGGACCATCCTGGAACACGCCCCGCAAGTGTCCAGGCGTCTGCGCGCCTACCAGGCCAAGGGTTGCGAACGACCATGAAGCTGGGCGTGATGCAGCCGTATTTTTTCCCGCATCTGGGCTACTTCGACCTGATCCGGCGGGTGGACCGCTTCGTGCTCTTTGACACGGCCCAGTTCACCCCCAAAAGCTGGATGACCCGCAACCGCATCCTGCACCCCGCCAGCGGCTGGCAATACATCCTACTGCCCGTGGCCCAGCACCCGCGCTTTGCCGCCATCAGCCAGATCAGGGCCAAAGACCCCGAGGCGGCCATGCGGCGCATTCTGGGCCAGCTGGGCCACTATCGCAAACGCGCGCCCCATTACGCGGCCGTCACGCGCATCGTTGAGGACGCCTTCGCCACGGCCCGCTCCGACAGCCTCACCGACATCAACGCCGCCGGCCTGGCCCGCGTCTGCCAGGAACTGGGTCTGCCCTTCCAGATCGAAATATGCTCGGAACTGGGCCTGAACCTGCCGCCCGTGGAGCATCCCGGCGGCTGGGCCCTGGAGATCAGCGCCGCCCTGGGCGCCAGCGAATACATCAACCCACCCGGCGGCAGGGAGCTCTTCCGGCCCGAGGAATTCGCCGCCCGTGGCGTGGGCCTCGGCTTCACCCAGACCCCGGACTTCAGCTATCCTTGCCCGCCCTACGCCTTCGAGCCCCAGCTTTCGATCCTCGACGTGCTGATGTGGCGCTCGCCGGCCCAGATCAGGGCCGACCTGGCGGCGGCTCAGGGTTGAGCGCCCCCAGTCGGGGCCGCGCTCACTTGGCGTAGGGGCGTTTCCAGGGCTCGCTTCTTTTTTTCAAGTAATCGCGGATGGCGGCCTTGAGGGTGGCGGCGGCCAGGACGGCGCAGTGGCGGTGGTCTTTATGCAGGCCGCCCAACAGGCCCTCGATGCGCTCGGCGTCGATCTCGGCGGCCTCGCGCAGGGACGCGCCCTTGGCCAGGCTGGTCACGGCGCTGCCGCAGGCCACGGTGTTGAGGCAGCCTTCGGGCATGAAGCGAGCGTCGGTGATCAGGTCGTCATCGATGCGCAAAAACAGCTCGATATAGTCGCCGCACGCGCCCTTGGGCATGGCGTGGCCGTCGGGGTTGGGCAGCATGCCCACGTTTTGCGGGGTGAGGGCGTGGGCGTAGAACTCGTCGCTGAGGCCGGCTTCCCGGGCCTCTTGCAGGTCGTGCTCGACATCGTGGGTGTGGTGTTGTTCCACGTGGTCATCTCCGGTTGAACATTGAGCCCCACGTTTTGGGGCCGCCGACGAGGCAATGATACCACGCGGCGGCCCCTGGGCAACGGCGACGTTGGCTCTGGTTCAGGCCATGGCCGCGCCCAGCTTTTCCCACAGGCCGGCCATTTCGCGGGAGGTCGGCCCGTTGGGATCATGTTCGACGATGGTCAGCCCCCGCGAGGCCGCCTCGACCACCTGCGGGTCGAAGGGCAGCCGGCCCAGGCACTCCAGGCCGCGCTCCGCGCAGTGCTCCTCAATGGCCACGGCCATGTCGGGGTTCAAGTCGGCCTTGTTGACGACGACCTTGGCCATAACCTTGAAGTGGGCGCAAAGCTCCAGCACGCGGCCCAGATCGTGCAGGCCGCTGGGCGTGGGCTCAGTGACGCACAGGGCCAGGTTACAGCCCGAAAGCGAGCTGATCACCGGGCAACCCACGCCGGGCGAGCCATCGGCGATGATCAGCTCCAGGCCCCGTTCCTGGGCCAGTTGACGGGCCTGATCGCGCAGCAGGCTGATCAGCCGGCCCGAGTTCTCGGCCCCCGGATGCAGAAGGGCGTGGACCATGGGCCCCAACCTGGTGTCGCTGAGATGCCAGTTGCCGCAGTCGCGGGGCGGGAAGTCGATGGCCTGGGCCGGGCACATGGCCACGCAGAGTTTACAGCCTTCACAGGCGCTTTCGTCGATGACGGCCAGGCCGCCCTCGTCCAGGCGCGCCGCGCCAAAGGCGCAAAGCTCGGCGCAGAGCCCGCAGCCCGTGCAATCCCCGCGGCGCGTCACGGCCAGGTTGCCCGAGATGAACGGTTCGGTGCGCCACGGTTTGGGCTGAAGCAACAGATGCATGTCCGGCGCGTCCACGTCCAGATCCAGCAACACTTTGGGCCCGGCCAACGCCGCCAGCCCGGCGGTGATGGATGTCTTGCCCGCGCCGCCCTTGCCGCTGATGACCAGAAGCTCTTTCATCTGGCCCCTCCCTTGGCAAGCTGGCCCACGAACCAGTCGAAGATCCTGACCAGCCTGGGCCCCCACTGGGGAGCCGCGGCCTCCAGGCGCTGGCCTCGGCTATAGCCCTCGGCGATGGCCCGATCAAAGGGGATGCGCGCCAGCACCGGCAGGTCTTTTTTGGCGCAAAAGGCGCTGACGCGGTCTTGGCCCAGGCCGTGGCGATTGATGATGACAGCCATGGGTTTGTTCATGGGCTCCATGGCCTCCACGGCCAGTTGCAGGTCGTAGAGGCCAAAGGGCGTGGGTTCGCTGACCAGGAGAATGGCGTCGGCCTGGCGGGTGGCCGTCATGGCCGGACACGACGTGCCCGGCGGGGCGTCGATGACCGTCTGAACCGGCGGTTGGACGGCGGCCATGACCCGCTTCATCAGCGGCGGACTCATGGCCTCGCCCACGCGCAGCAGCCCCGAGGCCAGCGCCAGGCCCGGCGCGTCGTTGGCCCGGCCCAGACGCACCAAACCCAGCTCACGCCGGCCCTGGGCAATGCATTTTTCCGGGCAGATCGTCCAACAGCCGCCGCAGCCGTGGCACATGGGGTCGAAGGTGACAATGGCCTGGCCCAGCACGGCGATGGCCTTGAACTGGCACAAGTCGCTACAGGCCCCGCAACGGGTGCAACGATCCTCGTCGACCAGCGGCACGGGCATGTGCTCGACATGTTCTTCGTCCCAGGTCATGTCGAAGAACAGATGGGCGTTGGGTTCTTCGACGTCCAGGTCCACCAGCAGGCTGGGCCCGCGAGCGGCCAGGGCGGCGGCCAGGGCGGCGCTGACGGTGGTCTTACCCGTGCCGCCCTTGCCCGAGGCGACGGCCAGGATCACCAGCCGCCTCCCATTGGTTCGGCGGAGACCTTCAGCCGGCCCTCGATGAAGGCCTTGACGGCCTCGCCCACCGAGCCGGTGGCCTCCTGGACCACATCCAGCCCGGCCGCCCGCAGGGCCTGCCAGGCCTTGGGGCCGACAATGCCGCTGATCACCGTCTTGGCCCCGGACTTGGCCACCATCTCGGCGGCCTGGATGCCCGCGCCCTGGCCCATGCCCCTGGCCTGGGAGTTGCTGAGCACGTCAAAGCGCATGGTGGCTGGATCGATGACCAGAAAATTGGCCGCCCGCCCGAAACGCGGATCGACCAGGCTCTCCAGGCTGTCGCCTTGGCTGCTGACGGCGATCTTACTCATTTGCCGCTATCTCCTTTCGGCCGTGCGCTTCAAAACGCCGGCCACCATTTGTTGATAGGCCGGGCCGGAGCCCGTGTCGTCTAGCATCAGCTTGAGCGGCCGACCCTGGTCGGCGGCCTGGATGATGCGCGGGTCAATGGGCAGTCTGGCCAGAATGTCCAGGCCCAGATTTTTGGCCATGGCCTCGCCGCCGCCCTGGCCGAACAGCTCGACCTCCTTGCCGCAGTGGGGGCAGACTAGGCCACTCATGTTTTCGACCACGCCGATGACCGGCAGTTCCACCTGGCGGCAGAAATCCAGGGACTTGCGCACGTCGGCCAGGGCTATCTCCTGGGGCGTGGTCACCACCAGGGCGTAGGCCCCCTCGACGGTCTGGGCCACGGTCAGGGGCACGTCGCCGGTGCCCGGAGGGGAGTCGATGACCAGGAAGTCCAGGTGATCCCACATCACGTCGCCGATAAACTGCTTGACCACGCCGATCTTGAGCGGGCCGCGCCAGATCACCGACGACTCGCGGTTGGGCATCAGCGATTCGATGCTGATCACGCGCAGGTTGCTGTTGTAGACCACCGGCAGGATGCGCTGCTCGTCCTCTTGCACCACGGCGTGGCTGGACAACCCCAGCATGCGGGGGATCGACGGCCCGTGGAGGTCGACGTCCAACAGGCCCACCTTGTAGCCCTTGTCGGCCAGGCCCAGGGCCAGATAGGCCGCCACGGTGGATTTGCCCACGCCGCCCTTGCCGCTCATGACCACGACCTTGAAGCGGATATCGGCCAGCGCCCTGGCCACTCTTTCATCCACGGGCTGGACGCCCGAGGTCGCGCAATCGTTGTTTTGTGTCATGCCAAGTCAATCCTTGTTCAGCCGGGCCCGATGTGGGCCGTGGCGGTTATTTTGGAGCGCGGGCCTTTGCCTGGCCCGCAGGGTGAACTTACAACCTTCGTGCCAAATTTTCAAATTGGCGAGTTAGCGTGATAAATTGGCAATTTATCATGATCGCCGCCTCGAGGGCACACCCGTGTATTTCATAATGAAACGTGCACCATTACAAAATGCGTTGCTTTTTGAAATGGTCTTCCAGCCCGAAGCGCTTCATCTTGCGCCACAACGTCGTCGTCGAGACGCCCAGCGCCGCCGCCGCCTTGGCCCGATGGCCGCCATGGGCCTCCAAGGCCATGATCAGCGCCTGACGCTCGCGCTGGGCCAGATCCAACGTGGCCGAACCGTTGGCCTCGGCCGGGCGCGCGGCCCCATGCAGGCGCCGCAAAGACTCGGGCAGGTGACGCGGCTCGATGGTTCCGCCGCGGGCCAAGACCACCGCGTGCTCCAGGGCGTTTTCCAGCTCGCGCACGTTGCCCGGCCATTGATGGTCCAAAAGCAGGGCCATGGCCGACTCGGAAAGGCGCGCCGGCGACTCGCAGCGCTCGGCGGCCAGCCGCTCCAGGAAATGCCCGGCCAGCAGGGGGATGTCCTCGCGGCGCTGGCGCAGGGGCGGCAGGCGCAGTTGCAAGACGTTGAGCCGATAGTATAAATCCGACCGGAACCGGCCGGCGGCCACCTCGGCCTCCAGGTCGCGGTTGGTGGCCGCCACCACCCGCGCCCGCACGCGGATGGCCAGGTCCGCGCCCAGGGGCGTGATCTCGCCCCGATCCAGGGCGCGCAGCAGCTTGGCCTGCACGGCCAGGGGCAGTTCGCCGATCTCGTCCAAAAAAAGCGTGCCGCCATCGGCGGCGGCGAAACGCCCCACGCGCTGGCGTTGGGCCCCGGTGAAGGCCCCGCGCAGATGGCCAAACAACTCGCTCTCCACCAACGCCTCGGGGATAGCCCCGCAGTTGACGGCCACGAAAGGCCCTTCGTGGCAGTCGGAAAGATCGTGCAGGGCCCGGGCCACCAGTTCCTTGCCCGTGCCGCTCTCGCCGCTGATCAACACCGAGGCCCGGCTGGCGGCCACATCGGGCAGCACGGCAAACAGACGGGTCATGGCCGCGCTCTTGCCCTTGATGTCGCAGAAGGTGTAGGCCGCACTGATGCGCTTTTGCAGATGGCGTTCGGCGCTGATGTCGCGGAAGGTCTCGACCCCGCCCAGCAGGCGGCCCGTGGCGTCGCGCAGCACGGCCGTGCGGATGCGCGCCGGGATAATCCGGCCGTCGGCGGCGCGCAGTTCCACCTCCAGTTCGTCGGATGGATGGCCGGTTTGTATCGAGCGCCTCAGCGGACAGGCCGCTTGGCAAACGCTCGATCCCAGCACTTGATGGCACTTGCGTCCCAGGGCCTCGCTGGCCGACACGCCGGTGATCTGGGCCGCGGCTCGGTTGAAGCTGGTGATGATCAGGTCTTGATCGACGGTGAAAACGCCCTCGGCGATGGCGTCGAGGATCAAGCCAGTCAGGTCTGGATGGGGCGCTGGGCCGTGGCCACTCATGATTCGGGCTCCCCTTGGCGCTGGTTTTCGCGGGTGTATGGCAATAATACCACCCCTTGGGCGATGTTTCGCCTCCCGCCCAAAAGACGCAAAATGTCACACACGCCCCGTTGCGAATGTAACGACCGTTTGTTACACTCGTTTGAAACAAACGTGAGGTTTTGCATGAGCGCCAATGTCAACCAGCCAGACCCGACCCGTGAACGCCTGCTTTTGGAGGCCGAACGCCTTTTCGCCACCAAAGGTTACGCCGCCGTGAGCGTGCGCCAGATCACCGCCGCCGCCGAGACCAACAGCGCGGCGATAAATTATCATTTCGGCGGCAAAAAAAATCTCTATCTGGAGGTTTTCCGCCAGCGCTGGCTGCCCCGGGCCCACAGCACCATGGCCAAAATCACGCCCCTGCTGGAGGCCGACGACTTGAGCGTCGAAAAGGTTATCCGCACGGCGATCGACGTCCTGTGGAAGGGCCCGCTGTCCCACGACAGCCAGGAGTTTTTCCTGCACGGCGCGTTGATCCACCGCGAACTGCACAACCGAACCGAGGCTTGGGACATCCTCGTCGAGGAGGCGATCGTGCCCTTTTACGACCTGCTCTATCGCATTTTTCTGCGCATCGACCCCACCGTGCAAAAGGCCAAGGTCATGCTCAACTGCATGAGCATGTTCAGCCAGCTGGTGTTTTTCTCGCACGCCCGGCCCATCGCCCAACAGGTCATGGGCCAGCCGCCGCCCGAGGACGTGGAGGCGATATTGGCCGATCATATCACCGCGTTCTGTTTGCACGGCATGAATCAAACGGGAGATCAACCATGACGGGCGTATTGCCCAAAACGCTGGCCCTGGCCGGGGCGCTGGTGGTGCTCGGTTTAAACGCCGGCTGCATGAAGCTGGGCCCGGACTACCAACGGCCCGAACCGCCGGCCAAGATCCCGGCGGCCTACGACCAGGCCGCCAACCAAAGCGCCATCGCCATCGCCCAACCAGACCGCTGGTGGGAGGCCTTTGGCGACCCGGAGCTGAACCGGTTGGTCGAACTGGCCGTGGCCCGCAACCTCGATCTGGCCAAGGCCACGGCCAGGGTTCAGGAGTTGCAGGCCCTGTTCAGCCAGTCGCGGGCCGAGCGCTATCCCCAGATCAGCGCCAGCGGCACGGGCCAGCGCCAGCGGGCCAAGTCCATGAGCCTGGAGCAAGGCGGCATCTCGGTGGGGGCCGTCGAGACCGACAGCTACAACCTGGCCGTGGCCGCCTCCTACGAGGTCGACCTGTGGGGCCGCCTGGCCCGCCTGGAGCAGGCCGCCCGCGGCGACCTGCTGGCCGCCCAGGAGACCAGGCGCACCGTGGCCCAGACGGTCATCGCCTCGGTAGTCACCAGCCATCTGACCATCCAGACCCTGGAGCGCCGCCTGCAAGTGGCCCAAAGCAGCATCGAGGCCTACCAACGCAGCATGGAGTTCGTCGAGGGGCGCTATCGCCGTGGCCTGACCAGCGAACTGGCCCTGCGCCAGGCCCGCCGCGCCCTGGCCAACGCCAAGGCCGGCCTGCCCAGCCTGCGCCAGGATCTGGGCCAAGCCCAGCAGAACCTGGCCGTGCTGGTGGGGGCTTATCCAAAGGTCCAGCCGGCGCGAGCCCAGCCAGCCGATTACTTCAAGCAACTGCCGGCCGTGCCGGCGGGCCTGCCCTCGGAGCTGCTCTTGCGCCGGCCCGATCTGCGCGCGGCCGAGCACACCCTCCAGGCCCTCAGCGCGCGCATCGGCGCGGCCAAGGCCGCCCGCTTTCCCACCATCAGCCTGACCGCCCAGGGCGGCTACGCCAGCGATCAGTTGGAGAGCCTGATCCGCCCGGACAACGCCCTGTGGAACGCCGCCTTGGGCCTGACCGCGCCGCTTTTCGACGCCGGCCTGCGCCGCGCCAAGCAAGACGCCGCCCAAGCCCGCTACGACCAGGGCGTGGCCGATTGGGCCAAGCAGGTGCTCACGGCCTTTTCGGAGGTGGAGGGGGCCCTGCTCACCCGCCGCGAGCAGCTCACCCGCCGTGAACTGGTGCAAAAGGCCCTGGCCGAGGCCGTGGCCACCCAGGAGGCGGCCCAGCGCCGCTACATGCGCGGCCTCAGCGACTACCTGGATGTGCTGGAAGCCCAGTACACCCGCTACAACCTGGAAGACCAACTGGTCCTGACCGACTACGCCATCCTCAGCAACCGCGTCAGCCTGCATCGGGCCCTGGGCGGAGGCTGGGACGACATCAGCGCGGCCCCGGCGGCCGATGGAAGCAACTCATGAAAATAAAAAGCAAACGCGGATTGCATGTGACCATCGCCGCCGGCTGCCTGATCCTGGGCGTGCTGGGCATGATCGGCCTGATCGCCGCGCAAAAGCCCCTGGCCGAAAAGCCGCCCGAGGTCGTGGCGCCGTTGGTGCTGGTGCAAAAAGCCAACACCGGCCCGCATCGGGCGGTGGTCGAGGGCCAGGGCACGGTGGCGGCCCTGCGCAAAAGCACCCTGGCCGCCGAGATCATCGGCACGGTCGAGCGGGTCTCGCCCAACCTGTTGCCCGGCGGCATGTTCAAGCGCGGCGAGGTGTTGGCCGCCATTGAGCCCGAAGACTATCGGCTGGACGTGATCCTGCGCCAAAACGAGGTCGAGCAGGCCCAAAAAAACCTGCAACTGGCCCACGAGGAAGCCTCCGTGGCCCGCGAGGAATGGAAACGTCTGGGCCTGGCCAAGGGCGATCAACAGGAACCGCCGCCATTGGTGGCCAAGACGCCCCACCTGGAGGCCGCCCAAGCCGCCCTGGACGCGGCCCAGGCCAATCTGCGCAAGGCCCGGCTCAACCTGGAGCGCACCGCCATCCGCGCGCCCTTTGACGGCCGGGTGGTGACCAAAAACGTCGACGTGGGCCAATATCTGGCCAAGGGCAACCCCGTCGCCACGATCTTTTCCACCGAGGCGGCCGAGATCACCGTCAACCTCGACGACGCCGAGTTGGCCTGGATCGACGTGCCCGGCCTGACCACCAAGGGTGGCCAGGGCTCGCCGGCGCGAATAACGACCGATTTCGGCGGGCGGCGCATGGAGTGGCAAGGCCGCGTGGTGCGGGCCGAGGGCGAGTTGGACCCGCGCACGCGCATGGTCCCGGTGGTGGTGCGCGTCGAGAAGCCCTATGCCCACACGCCGCCCCTGGCCGTGGGCATGTTCGTCAATGTGGAGATCCTGGGCCGGATGATGGAAAACGTCACCGTAACCCCGCGCGGGGCCGTGCGCGAGGGCGGCGTGCTCTGGCTGGTCGACGATCAGGGCCGGCTGCGTTTCCACAAGGCGCGGGTGGCCCGTTACTTCGCCGACAAGGCCGTGCTCAGCCCCGGCCTGCCCCAGGGCGCGGCCATGGTCACCAGTAAGCTCGGCGTGGTCAGTGACGGCATGATCGTGCGCGTGGCCGCGCAAGGGCCAAAGGCCGCCCCCACCGCGCCGGCCGCGGAGAAGGCCCATGAATAAGGCCATCGCCTGGTTCGCCGAAAACCACGTGGCGGCCAACTTGATGATGTGGTTCGTGATCGTGGCCGGCTTGGTCACGGCCTTCAACATCAAGCTGGAGATCTTCCCCGAACAGAGCCTGGACATAGTCACCGTGACCGTGGAGTACCCCGGCGCCTCGCCGGCCGAGGTCGAGGAAGGCGTGGTGCGGCGCATCGAGGAAAAGATCGCCGGCGTCGAAGGCGTCAAGCGCATCGACTCGTCGGCCCGCGAAGGCATGGCCACCATCAAGATTGAGGTCATGCAGGGTTGGGAGGTCCAGAAGCTTTTGGACGACATCAAAAGCGAGGTCGACCGCATCACCACCCTGCCCAACGAGGCCGAAAAACCCACCATCAGCGAGGTGACACAGCGCACCGAGGTGATCTGGGTGGCCGTCCACGGCCACGCGCCCGAGGCCAGCATCAAAAAACTGGCCGAGGAGATCAAGGACGACTTGACCAACCTGCCCGGCATCACCCAGGCCGAGTTCATGGGCGTGCGCACGGGCCGCATCTACATCGAAGTCCCCGAGGAGGCGCTGCGGCGTTACGGCCTGACATTGAGCAAGGTCTCGCAATTGGTGGCCGAGCACGCCCTCGACCTGCCGGCCGGGGCCATCAAGACCAAGGCCGGCGAGGTGCTGGTGCGGGCCAAGGGCCGCAAATACACCGCCGCCGAATACCATGACGTGCCCATCCTGACCAACCCCGACGGCAGCAAGTTGACCCTGGGCCAGATCGCCCAGATCAAGGAAGGCTTCCAGGACGACGTGGAGAGCGAGTTCCGTTTTCAGGGCGAGCACGCGGCCATGGTCCGGGTCTACCGCGTGGCCGAGCAAAACGCTCTCGACGTGGCCAACACCGTCAAGGACTACGTGGCCCAAAAGCAGAGCGCGCTGCCGGCCGGCATTGGCGTCGACACCCTCTCCGACCGCTCCAAGATCCTCAAGGACCGCCTGGAGCTTTTGACCCGCAACATGCTCATGGGCCTGGTGCTGGTGGCGGTGTTGCTGGGCATGTTCTTGCAGCTGCGCCTGGCCTTTTGGGTGACGCTGGGCATCCCCGTGTCTTTCCTGGCGGCGATCTGGGCCCTGCCCTATTTTGACGTGTCCATCAACATGATCAGCCTGTTCGCCTTCATTTTGGTGCTGGGCATCGTCGTCGACGACGCCATCGTGGTGGGCGAGCACGTCTTCACCCTGCGCGAGCGGGGCTTGCCGCCGCTCCAGGCCGCCGTGGAGGGCGCCACGGCCATCGGCCGGCCGGTGGTCTTCAGCGTGCTGACCACCGTGGCCGCTTTCTGGCCGTTGGTGCAGGCCTCGGGCAGTCTGGGCAAGGTCATGCGCAACATCCCCATCGTGGTGATCCTGGTGCTGATGGCCTCGCTGGTCGAAAGCCTGTTCGTGCTGCCTTCGCACCTGGCCCACGCCAAGCTCAAAACCGGCCCCGAGGCCAAGGAAAAGCGCTCGGCCAGATTCTTGCGCTGGGTCATCGACGGGCCCTACAAAAAAACCCTGACCATCGGCCTGCGCTGGCGCTACGCGGTGGTGGCGGCGGGCGTGGGGCTGTTGCTTTTGGCGCTGGGCACGGTGGCTGGCGGCTGGATCAAGTTCACGCTCTTCCCAAAGGTCGAGTCGGACTTTTTGCAGGTGGCGGTGATCATGCCCACCGGCACGCCCGCCGCCGAGACCGTGGCCGTGGTGGCCAGGCTGGAGGAGGCCGTGCGCCAGACCCTGGCCGAGTTCGACGCCAAACGCCCCGAAGGGTCCAAGCCGCTGCTCAAATACAGCATGTCCTACATCGGCGGGCAGTTTTCCACCCGCCACGGCAGCGCGATCTCGGGTGAGGCCGGGGGCCATCTGGCCCAGATCTGGGTCGAGCTGATCGGGTCCGAGGAACGTGACGTGGGCGCTTTCGAGATCATCAACCGCTGGCGGCAAAAGGTCGGCCAACTGCCCGGCGTGGAGTCGCTGACTTTTTCGGCCGAGATGTTCAGCGCCGGCACGCCCGTGGAGCTGCACCTTTCGGCCCCCGACGAAGAGACGCTGATCCTGGCCTCCGAGGAGCTCAAGGCCAAACTGGCCACTTACAACGGTGTTTTCGACATCGACGACAGCTTCCTGCCGGGCAAGGCCGAGATGCAACTGGGCCTCAAGCCCTCGGCCAAGCCCCTGGGCCTGACGTTATCGGAGTTGGCCCGCCAGGTGCGGGCGGCCTTTTACGGGGCCGAGTCGCTGCGCCTGCAACGCGACCAGGACGAGGTGCGGGTGATGGTGCGCTACCCCGACAACGAGCGCCGCTCGCTGATCAACATCGAATCCATGCGCATCCGCCTGTCCGACGGCACGGAGGTTCCCTTCAGCCAGGTGGCCGAGGTGACGATGAAACAGGGCTACACCACCATCGAGCGGGCCCAGCGGCGACGGGTGATCAAGGTCTTTGCCGACGTGGACGAAAAAACGGCCAACGCCAGCGAGCTGCGGCGCTGGCTGGAAAAAGACGTCCTGCCCCAGCTCCAGGTCCAATTTCCCGGCCTGCGCTACACCACCGAGGGCGAGGGCCGCGAGGAGCAGGAATCCATTGCCGATCTGCAACGCAGCATGATCATCGCCCTGTTTGTGATCTACGCCCTGCTGGCCATCCCCTTCCGCTCGTTCAGCCAGCCGATCATCGTCATGGCGGCCATACCCTTCGGCCTGGTCGGGGCCATCGGCGGCCACTTGCTGATGGGCCTGGATCTGAGCATGCTGAGCCTATTTGGCATGGTCGGCCTGACGGGCGTGGTCGTCAACGACTCGCTGGTGCTGATCGATGCGGCCAACGGCCTGCGCGCCCAGGGCAAAAGCGCCTTGGAGGCCATCAGCGAGGCCGGGCCGCTGCGCTTCCGGGCGATCATCCTCACCTCGCTGACCACGTTCTTTGGCCTGGCCCCGATGATCGCCGAACGCAGCATGCAGGCCCAGTTCCTGGTGCCCATGGCCGTGAGCCTGGGCTTTGGCGTGATGTTCGCCACCTTCATCACCCTGCTGCTGATCCCCTGCGGCTACATGATCCTGGAAGACGCGCAAAACGGGCTCGCGCGGCTCAAACAGCGCCTGGGCCTGAGCCAGGCCGCCGACCAGCACTAGGC
This sequence comes from Desulfarculus baarsii DSM 2075, assembly GCF_000143965.1. Taxonomy (GTDB): domain Bacteria; phylum Desulfobacterota; class Desulfarculia; order Desulfarculales; family Desulfarculaceae; genus Desulfarculus; species Desulfarculus baarsii. Next base: position 2,420,928 of record NC_014365.1, read on the forward strand.
CCGCCCCAAGCCGCCCGCGGCCGGTTGACGACGCCCCGTCGCCGGTCGCGGGCCTTCACCAGCACGTTGGTCATGTTTTTCATGCACGAGCCCGTGAAATGCCTTACTATTTTTAATCATGCGCCAACGCGGCCTCGGCCGCGCCTTTACGGGTAGGAGCGTTTATTTGGAAAAGCATCACAAATTTTCTATTTGGTATGTTTTGCTGGGCGTCTGGTTCGTGCTGATCCTCAACAACTGGCTATACTCCTCGCTGGGGCCGGTGCATCTGGCCTACAGCGAATTTTTGGCCAAACTGCGCCAGGACAAGGTCTCCGAACTGGCCATCGGTCAGCAGATGATCAGCGGCGAAATGGTCGGCGACGACGGCAAAACCGTCAAGTTCACCACCGTGCGGGTCAACCCCGACCTGGCCAAGGAACTGGAAGGGCATAACATCGTCTTTCGCGGCGAGGTGGAGTCCACCTTTTTGCGCACGCTGCTGTCGTGGATGATCCCCATCTTTTTGTTTTTTGGCGTGTGGTATTTCATGATGAAGCGCATGGGCCCCGGCGCGGGGGTGATGAGCTTTGGCCGCAGCGGGGCCAAGCTCCACGCCGAGCAGGACATCCCCACCCGTTTCGCCGACGTGGCCGGGGTCGACGAGGCCAAGTTCGAGTTGGAGGAGATCGTCAACTTCCTCAAAAACCCCGAGCGCTTCACCAGCCTGGGCGGCCGCATGCCCAAGGGCGTGTTGCTGGTGGGCCCGCCGGGCACCGGCAAGACGTTGCTGAGCCGGGCCGTGGCCGGCGAGGCCGGGGTGCCGTTTTTCTCCATCTCCGGCTCGGAGTTCGTCGAGTTGTTCGTGGGCGTGGGCGCGGCCAGGGTGCGTGAGCTGTTTGCCCAGGCCAAGGAAAAAGCGCCTTGCATCATCTTCATCGACGAACTCGACGCCCTGGGCAAGGCCAGGGGCGTGGCCATCGCCGGTGGCCACGATGAACGCGAACAGACCCTGCAACAGCTCCTGGTCGAGATGGACGGCTTCGACCCCCGCGTGGGCGTGATCATCATGGCCGCCACCAACCGGCCCGAGATCCTCGACGCCGCCCTGTTGCGCGCCGGCCGTTTCGACCGCCAGGTGCTGGTCGACAAGCCCGACCTCAAGGGCCGCCTGGATATCCTCAACGTGCACGCCAAGCGCATAGCCCTGGGCCCAAACGTCGACCTCAAGGTGCTGGCCCAGCGCACGCCGGGCCTTTCGGGGGCCGACCTGGAAAACATCCTCAACGAAGGCGCGCTGCTGGCCGCCCGGGCAGGTCACAACGAAGTGACCATGGCCGACCTGGAAGAAGCCGTCGACCGGGTCATCGGCGGCCTGGAAAAGAAAAACCGCGTCATCAACGAACGCGAAAAGCGCATCGTGGCCTATCACGAGACCGGCCACGCCCTGGTGGCGGCCCTGACGCCGGGGGCCGACCAGGTGCACAAGATCAGCATCATCCCCCGGGGCATCGCCGCCCTGGGCTACACCGAGCAGCGCCCCACCGAGGATCGCTACCTGATGAGCCGCTCCGAACTGCTGGGCAAGATCGACGTGTTTCTGGGCGGACGGGTGGCCGAAAGCCTGGCCTTTGGCGAGGTCTCCACCGGCGCGGCCAACGACCTGCAACGGGCCACCGACCTGGCCCGGGCCATGCTGACGCAATACGGCATGGGCCAGACCCTGGGCCCGGTGACCCTGGCCCGCCGCAATCAGCCGGTGTTTCTGCCCGGCGACGCGGCGCTGATGCCGCCGGCCCAGGAGTTCAGCGAGGCCACCGCCGCCGCCCTCGACGCCGAACTGCGCGAGATGATGGACCAGCGCCAGAGCCACGTGCAACAGCTCCTGGGCGACCAGCGCCAGCTGTTGGACACCGTCGCCGCTCGCCTGCTGGAGCGCGAAGTCATCGACCACAAGGAGTTCCGCCAGTTGTTGGGCGATCTGGCCCCGGCCGAGAGCACGGCGGCCTCGGCCTAGAAAAGAACCAGTTGCCTGGCGCGGCGGCGTGCCTTGGATTTGTGGGCGACGAGCAACTCGCCCGGCAGGTCGGCCCAGAAGGGCGAGCGCCCCGGCCGGCGGCTTTCGCCAAAGAGCATGCGCCAGCAGCAGCGCGACAAAAACAACCTTTGCCGGGCCCTGGTCATGGCCACGTAGAGCAGGCGGCGCTCCTCGTCCGGGTCGGCCGCGTCCTTGCCGGGCGGCTGGTAGGGCAGCAGGCCCTCTTCCAGGCCCACCACGAAAACAACGGGGAACTCCAAGCCCTTGGCCGCGTGCATGCTCAGCAGCTTGACCCGCTGGGCGCGCAGGTCCAGGGGGTCCAGCTCGGCCAGATGGGCCGTGGCCGCCACCTGTGTCGGCGCGCCCACCCGCGCCAACGCCTGGGCGATGGGCTCGGCCTGGGCGTGCAAGCGGTAAAGCACGGCGATGTCGCCGGCCGAAAAGCCCTGGCTCCGCGCGCCCGCGCCGGCCTCGACCTGGCGCGAATCCAGCCCGCCTAAAAGCTCCACCACCCGCTGGGCCAGCCAGATCGCCTCGGCCTGTGGGTCGGCGGCCTCGAAGCATTCCACCAGCGGCCCGGCCGGGTTGACGGCCTGGGGCGCGTAGGCCTCGCGCCCCGCCTCGGCGGCCATCAGCGCCGTGGCCGCGGCCACGATGCGCCCGCTACTGCGATAATTGCGCCGCAGATCAAAAGACCGCGCGCCGGCAAAGTCGCGCCCAAAGTCCGCGAACAGGGCCCGCTCGGCCCCGCGAAAACCATAGATGGCCTGGTCCGGGTCGCCAATGGCCGCCACCAGCGCCCCGCCCGCGGCCAGGCGCCGCAAAAGCGCCACCTGCACCGGGTTGGCGTCTTGGTATTCGTCGACCAAGATATGATCGAACTTGCCGGACCAGCGCCCGGCCAAGGCGCCGTCCTGGGCCAGGGCCAGGGCGGCCTGGCGGGGCAGATCGTCCAGGTCCAACAGGCCTTCGGCGGCCAAGGCTTGCTCGTAGGCCAGCCAGGCCGGGGCCAGGGTTGGTTCGGGCCGTTGGTCCAGGCGCTGCTTGAGCCGGCTGATGGCCCAATCGACCTGGCCCGGCGGCAGATCAACGGCCTTGGCGGCTTGGCTCAAAATTTCCTCGCGGCGTTGATCGGCCACGATGGCCGGCCGGCGGCCCAGGTGGTCGGTCAAGATCTCCAGGCCCAGTCCGTGGAAGGTGTGGGTTCTGGCCGCCTCCAGGCCCAAGGTGGCCAGACGCTGGCCCAGCTCCTCGGCGGCCTTGCGGGTGAAAGTGACCAACAGCAGCCGCGAGGCGTCGCCGCCGCCGGCGACCAAGCGCGCCGCCCGGGCCGTCAGTAGCCGCGTCTTGCCAGCGCCCGGGCCGGCCCGCACGATCAAGTGCCCGCCGTCGTAGTCCATTGCCCGGCGCTGAAACTCGTCCAGGCCCTGGTCGACGGCGGTTGGCGCGGCGGCCGGAGCGGCTGGTTGGCGCGAGTCAACGGGCCTGGCGGCGGCCTTGCGCCCGCGCCCCCTGCCCGTCACCGGAGCCAGATCCAGCAGGGCCTTTTGCCCGGCCAAGCGCTGGCGTTCGGCCGGGCTGAACAGGCGCACCACGCCGAACTGGCCGTCAAAGCCGCCCTGCAGCACCACCTTGCCCGCGCGAAGACGGTCGATGGCTTCGGCCAAGACCGGCCCGCCCGCCCGCGCCAGCTCTTCCAGCGGCGTCTGGCGCAGGATCGTCAGCTCCGGGCCCAGACGCCGCCGCAGGCCGTCCACGGCCGCGCCCACGGCCTTGGTGGCCGGGCCCTGGCCCAGCACCTCGGCGACAACCTCGTCGAGCGGCGCCAGCGATTCAAAATGGGCCGCCGCCGGCGGGCGATAGCCCTCGGGCCGGTCGGCCAGCTCCGCCACACGGCTGAGCACGCCCACGGTGATCGGCCCGCCGCAGACCGGGCAGCGTCCGCCGTAAGCCCTGGTCTCGTCCGGGCCCAAGCAAAGCCCGCACTTGCGATGGCCGTCCAGGTGATACTTGCCCTCGTCGGGAAAAAACTCGATCGTGCCCAAAAAACCGCCGGCCGCGCCCAGGCTCAGGGCCCGGGCCAGATCGTGGAAGGTGGCCGGGCAATCCAGCAAGTTGGCCTCGCGGGCCAGCTTGGCCGGGCTGTGGGCGTCGGAGTTGCTGACCAACGTGTAGCCGTCCAGGGCCGACAGCCGCCAGTTCATGGGCGGGTCCGACGACAGGCCCGTCTCCAGGGCCTTGATGTGACAGGTCAGATCGTCAAAGGCCTCCTCCAGCGCGTCGAAGCCGCTCTTGGAGCCAAATACGCTGAACCACGGCGTCCAAATGTGGGCAGGGATGAAAATGACCTCCGGGCAGACCTCCAGGCACAGCTCCAGCAGATCGCGGGCGTCCAGGCCCAGGATGGGCCGGCCGTCGCTTTTGATGTTGCCCAGCTTGTCCAGGCGCTGGTTGAGGCGGGCGGCGTCTTGCAGGGTGGGCATGAGGATGAGGCTGTGGACCTTGCGCGTCTGGCCGTGGCGTTTGTAGATGGAGCTGATCTCGGCCGAGGGCAGGAAGCGCGGCGGTCGCCGGCAGGAAGGCGGCAGGCTCTCGCCAAGGGCGGCGGCCAGGTCCGGCCGCAGCTGGTAGGCCCCGTCGCCTGTTTCGACAAGCTTTTCGGCCAGCTCGGCCCACCAGGCCGGATGGGTGAAGTCGCCGGTGCCCAGCAGGTCCACGCCCTTCAGTTGGGCGTGACGCCACAGCGCCTCGGGGCCCATGTCCCTGGCCGTGGCTCGGGAATAACGCGAGTGAATGTGCAGATCGGCGACAAGCATGGCCAGCAGGGTACGCCGCCGGGGCTGGCGACGCAAGCCGGAAAAATGCGCGTTGTGCGGGCGGGAAAAAGTGTGTATAGTGCTCTTGTTTTATGTCGTATAGTTGTGACTCATTGGCGCGATGCATGATTGAGGGGGTCTGTTCATGAACCATAACCCCGCGTGGACCACCTGCCCGCACCTCAGCGCCGGAACCTGCCCGCAATTGACGATTCTCGGCGGAGCGCTGTTCGGCGGCTTGACCGCCCGGCCCGAGCTGAACCAGGATCTGGCCCTGGAAAAATTGACTCAAGCCTGCGCAAGTTGTAGTTTTTCGCCGCCCCAGCGGGAGCATGCTTGACTGATCTGGCGCTGACTCCGGTCAAACGACACGCGCGCATCCTCATCGTCGAGGATGACGGCGATTCGGCCCTGTTTTTCAGTTCACTGATGAAAAGCGAAGGCTACGAGGCCGACATCTGCCCCGACGGCGAAACGGCCATGGCGCTTTTGGCCAACGGCGGCGACTACGACCTGATCCTGCTGGACCTGATCCTGCCCGGCCTCAGCGGCTGGGACGTGCTGGAGCGCATCAAGGGCGACGGCAAGCTGCGCTACGTGCCGGTGGTGGTGCTCTCGGCCCTGCACGAAAAAGAGGCCACCCTGCGGGCCCTGGAGGTGGGGGCCGAGGACTACATGAGCAAGCCCGTGGACGTGGAGACCATGCTCAGCCGGGTGCGGGTGATGCTGCGCATCCGCAGTCTCTACGAAGACCTGCTCTCCGAGCGCATGGGCCGCCAGCAGGCCACCCTCACCCTGGAGATGCGCCGTTACCTGGCCAAGGTCATGGGCGGATCGCCCCAGGTGCTGGAGATGGCCGACATCCTCGACAACGTCGTCAGCACCGACACCACCGTCATGCTGGAGGGCGAATCGGGCACAGGCAAGAGCCTGCTGGCCGAAGTGATCCACAAGTTCAGCAAGCGGGCCGACAAGCCCTTCGTGGTGGTCAACTGCTCGGCCTATCCCGAGACGCTGCTCAGTTCCGAGCTGTTCGGCCACGAGAAAGGCGCCTTCACCGGGGCCATCCGCCGCAAGGCTGGCCGCTTCGAGCTGGCCGACGGCGGAACCATCTTTCTGGATGAAATCGCCGAGATCAGCCCCCTGACCCAGTTGGCCTTGCTGCGCGTGATCCAGGACCGCCAGTTCGAGCGCGTGGGCGGCGAAAAGACGATCACCGCCAATGTGCGCATCGTCACGGCCACCAACAAATCCCTGCGCGAGCAGGTCGAAAAGGGCCTGTTCCGCGAGGACTTGTACTATCGCCTCAACGTGGTGCGCCTGGAGGTGCCGCCCCTGCGCCGCCGGCCCGAGGACATCCCCTTTTTGGCCAATTATTTTTTGCGCAGCCACGGCGAGAGGCTGGGTAAGCCGCTCTACGGCTTCGCGCGCGAGGCCCTGACCCGGCTGATGGCCTACGCCTGGCCCGGCAACGTGCGCGAACTGCGCAACGTCCTCGAGCACGCCGTCTTGATGTGCCGCGGCGACGTCGTCGAACTGGAGCATCTGCCCGATCGCCTCGGCGACCCAGACGAGGCCCAAGGCCTGCCGCCATCGGGCCGCCTGCACGATCAGGAACGCGAGTTGATCGCCTGCACCCTGGAAAAATGCAATTGGAACAAATATCAGGCCGCCAAGCTGCTGGGCATCGCCCGCAGCACCCTCTACGGCAAGATGGCCCGCTACGGCATCGAGTCGCCCGAACAGGCCGACGCCATCAATTAAGCCGCCTTTGCCGCCCGCGCCTTCGCATTTTCATCGCTATTAGGTTAAGATATACCCTGTACTATAAGTAAAACTTACGTGACGGGGAACCGAATGCTTTCGTTGATAAGACATATCGTGGGCCAGCCCAACATCGCGGTGGACCTGGGCACGGCCAACACCCGCGTCTACGCCCCCGAATCCGACCGTTTCACCGAGGAGCCGTCCAAGGTCAGCCAGATCGACCGCCGACGCGCCGAGGTGATCGGTGACGAATATATCGCCTACCTCAACAGCAAGCTTTTTTTCGCGCCGCTGCGCGGCGGCGTGGTCGTCGACGTGGACAGGGCCGCCAACCTGTTGCGCCCGCTGGTCAAAAAAAGCAAAAGCGGCTTTCGCCAGCCGGTGACCCTGGCCTGCGCGCCCACCGACACCTCGGAAAAAGAGCGCGGCCTGCTGGCCAAGGCACTGCTCAACGCCGGGGCCTCGCGGGTGGCGATCATTCCCGAGGTCTGGGCGGCGGCCATGGGCGCGGGCCTGGACGTGCATGATCACGCGGCCCAGGCGCTCATCGACATCGGCCACGGCGTCAGCGACTTGGCCGTCATCGCCGGCGGGCGCCTGATCGGCGCATCGGCCGTGCGCACGGCCTGCGGCGATCTGCAAAAGGCCGTGCGCCTGGCGGTGATCCAACGGCGCAAGGTCTACCTCTACGCCAGCGACGTGGAACGCCTGACCCACGAGTTGACCGCCCTCAGCGAACCCGGCCGGCCCGAGCGCAAGCTGATGTCCTTCAACGGCATGGACATTATCAAGCGCCGCAAGGTGGCGGTGGAGCTGGGCAGCGACGAGATCGTGGCGGCCATGGAGCCGGTGGTCAATCGCATCATCAAAATGATCCAACAGAGCCTGCGCGGGCTCGCGCCGGAGATCCGCCGCGACGTGACCGCCGCGGGCCTGTGCCTGACCGGCGGCGGGGCCTGCGTCAAGGGCATGGACCGGCTGATCGCCCAGCGCACCGGCCTGACCGTGCGCGTGGCCGCCAACCCCATCCACTCGGTGATCAATGGGGCCGGCAAGGCCCTGGCCGCCTGGAAACAACAACAAAACTGGTGGGATAACGTCGCCTGGCCCAGGCATCTGTCCTGACGCCCGGGCCAGGCGGTCTTTCATTCGGCCTTCTTGCCGGCATCGTCGTCCTTGCCCAACAGGCGGGCCAGGGCCAGCAGACGCTCCAACTCCTTGCGCACCAGGTAATTCACCGATCCACGCGGGTATTTGCCCGTCTTGCCGGGGCTGCCGGCGGGTTTGCCCGTGAACAGCTCCAGGGCCTGATCCACCGTCTCGACGGCGAAAACGTGGAAACGGCCCTCGTCCGCCGCCGCCACCACGTCGGGATGCAGCATGAGGTTTTTCAGGTTGGCCGCCGGGATGACCACGCCCTGGCTGCCGCTGAGGCCCTGGGCCTGGCAGACGCGGAAAAAGCCTTCGATCTTTTGATTGACGCCGCCGATGGCCTGGACCTGGCCCAACTGGCTCACCGAACCGGTGACGGCCAGATCCTGACGCAGAGGCAGGCCCGCCAGCCGCGAAAGCAGGGCCAGGGTCTCGGCCAGGGACGCCGAATCGCCGTCGATCATCGAATAGCTCTGTTCGAAAACCAGGCTGGCCCGCAGGCTCAGGGGCATGTCGGCGGCGAAACGGCTACGCAGCAGGCCTTCCAGAATCAGCACGCCCTTGGTGTGGAACGGCCCGCTGAGCTTGCTTTCGCGGTCGAGGGCCACCACGCCCTCCCGGCCCAGGCCCACGGTGGCGGTGATGCGGCTGGGCTTGCCAAAGGCGTAGTCGCCGGTGCTGTAGACGGCCAGGCCGTTGATCTGGCCCACGGCCGCGCCCCCGGTCTCGACGTTGATGAAGCCGCGGGTGATGGCCTCTTGCAGGCGCTCGTCGATCATCGACGAACGCCGGCGGCGCGCGCTGACGGCGGCCGTGACGTCATCGCCCATGACGTCGATGCGCCCGGCGGCGCGGGCCAGGTGGCCGGCCTCGACCAGCACGTCGTCGACCTCGGCCAGGCGCAAGGTCAGGCGCTCGCGGTCGCCGGCCAATTCGCTGGCCAGCTCGATCAGGCGGGCCACGGCCGTGCGATGCAGGGGCGGCAGGTTGCGCTGGCGGGCCAGGCGGCAGACCTGCGAGATGAACTGGGCTTCTTCCTCGTCGGCCCAATCCATGTGCTCGGCCATCTCGGCCTTGATCTTGAAAAACTTGGCGAACTGGTTGTCGTGGACGTGGAGCATCTGGAAGATCTCGGCCTCGCCAACCAGCACCACCTTCAGATCCAGGGGAATGGCCTCGGGCTGCAAGGAGCGGGTGACCATGTAGCCCAGTTGGTCCATGACGTCCTCGATCAGCGCCTTGCGCTCGCGCAGGGCCCGCTTCAGGCCGTCCCAGGGCAGCCAATAGGCCAGCAACTCACGGATGGGCAGCACCAGATAACCACCGTTGGCCTTGTGCAGGGCCCCGGGGGTGAGCATGGTGTAGTCGGTGACCAACGCGCCGAACTGGGCCTGGCGCTCGATGCGGCCAAAGAGGTTGGGATAGGTGGGGTTGGTCTCCAGGATCACCGGCGCGCCCTGGGTCTCGGAGTTGTCGACGAAGACGTTGACGCGATACTCCATGGGCTCGCTGGGCGCGGCGGCCATGAAGGGGAGTTGGGGCTCGTCTTTTTTGATGAAGCGCTTGTAGTTGTCGACAACATCCTCGCGCACGCGCTCCAAGTAGACCAGCACGGCGCGCTGTTCGGCGTATTTGTCGAACAGCTCCTCGAACAGGTGGCCCACCGCGTGCAGCACCAACTCGCGATCCAGGTTGGCCATGGCCTCGCCCACGGTCTTTTCGTGGGCGGCCACCACCCGCAAGGCCTCGGCCACGCGCTGTTGGATGTAGTCGCTTTTGCGGCGCAGTTCCTCGCGCTGTTCGTCGCTCATCTCGCGGATGGTCTGCTCGGGCAGGGGCTCGCCGTCGTCGTCGGCCGGGGCGACCATGATGCCGCTGGGCTCGAAGCGCAACACGTAGCCCTGCTCGCGGGCGATCTTGTCCAGATCCTGAAAGGCCTCGGCGCGCAGGCGCTTGAACTGGGCGACGATCTCCTCGCGTTGGCGGTTGTATTCCTCGCCCTCAAAGATGGCCGGCAGCTTGGTCTGGGCGTTTTGCACCAGGGCTTCCATCTCCTTGGCGAAAACGCGGCCGCCGCCGGGCGGAAAGCTCAGGCAGCTAGGCTTTTCGGGCTGGCGGAAGTTGTGCACGTAGACCCAATCGGCCGGCACGGGCTTTTCGGCGGCGTATTTTTCCACGAAACTGCGCACCAGATAGGTCTTGCCCGTGCGCTGGGGCCCGGCCACGTAGACGTGGAAGTCCATGTCGCGGATGGCCAGGCCCAGTTCCAGGGCCTCCTTGGCGCGGCGTTGGCCCAGCACGTCGCTTACGCATTCCCGCGCGTCGTGGCTGGTTTCAAATGGCGCCCTGGCCGGGTCGAAGGTTCGTCTGAGCTGTTCGGGCCGGAGCTTCAGGGGAAAGGCGTCTTTCATCGGGCAAACCTCGGGGCAAAATTGACGAAAAGGTCGTGGCGGGCGGGCCACTCGGAGCATTCCGCGCGTCGACGTCAACCGACGCATTGACTTAGGATAACACAGGGCAAGGCGAGGCGATCAATGACGGGATAAAAACAGCGCGGCGGAAAGCGGCGTTCAGGAGTTCAACCAACCGCGCTTGGCGGCGTAGCCGAAAAGGATGTTCTTGAGCGGGCCCAGATCGGCGGACTTGCGCACCATGGCCGGGCGGCCTTCCCTGGGCATGACGTCGCGCGGGCCCAGCAACACGAAATCGCAAACGCGGCCGCCGGCCATCTCGTCCAACTCGCGCGGCTGGCATACGCCCAGGCAGTCGGCGTCGCTGAGCAGCACGTCCACCGCCTCGCGGCGCATGGCCTGGGCGGCCTGGCTCAGGCTCTGGCAGACGCGCACGTCAAAGCCGGCGTCCTCAAGTTCCTCGCGGAGCAGCCAGGCCACGGCCCGGTCCGGCTCCACCAGCAAAATATTCATCATTGTTCCAGTCTCCTTGATTAGCCCGCGCATAACAGACCGACCTTGAAAACCCTGGTTGACAATGGATAGACTACTTCGGCCATAATTAAAGCAACAAGAATGCCAACCAATTGGGGCTGTCATTTTAGGCGGATAGAATCAGGGCTGCGGCGGCCATGTCCGATTTTCGACGCAAAATCCCAGCGCTCAGAAGCAAATCAAGCCAACCCGCGCATATTCATTGAATAACCAGTTTTTGTCCGCTTTTCGACATATGTCGTATTTTCGACGTATGTGATCGGAGTTCACCCGCCAGAATCACCGCGCGCAATGCCGCCTTTCAATGACGCGACCGTGCTTGTTCTTTTTTTTACACAGCAATTCAAAGCATTATCAAAATCATGAGCGCAAAGTTCGGCGCATGGCACGGTCGTTGCTATATCTGTGGGCGAACCGAAACGGAGAACTCATGATGAAGCGCAGAAGAGTTGCTCGCAAGTCCGCTGGAAGTTTCGCTCCGCGCATCGACGTCGAAGAGTGGATGCAGAACAATCCCGAGCTTATGGTTCACTGCCCCAACCAGCCCGGCGGGCTGAAGTTGACCAAGGGCGCTTGCGCCAAGCGCCACGTCACGGCCAACGAACCCCGCTACGCCAATATCGGCGCGGAACCTTTTCATGTATTCGTCTTCAAGATGAACCTGGTGCCGTGCAAAAACTGCGAGATCGGGGCCCGCTTGGCCGCCGAACAAAAGACGCAAGTCGCATGAAATTCTGAGCTTTGCCTGGGTTAGACCCCTCCCCTCGCTGCCCGGGCAAGACCTCCATCCCTCTCAGGGCGCTGGCGCTATCGGCCAGCGCCCGTTTTTTGCGCCCTGGGCTTGCCGCACGGGTCGTCTTTACGTAAAATGCCGCCACCGCCTGTCGGCTATCGCTAACGCTTGCAAAAAGTCGGAGCTTCCCATGGCCAAAACCCTGGCGCGCAAAATCATCGAAGAACACTTGGTGGAGGGCCGCTGCCAGCCCGGCGAGGAGATCGGCCTGCGCATCGACCAGACCCTGACCCAGGACGCCACCGGCACCCTGGCCGCCCTGGAGTTCGAGGCCCTGGGCCTGGAGCGCGTGCGCACCGAGGTCTCGGTGTCCTACGTCGATCACAACATCTTGCAGTCCGACTTCAAAAACCCCGACGACCACCGCTTTTTGCGCTCCATCGCCGCGCGCTACGGCCTGTGGTTCTCGCCGCCGGGCAACGGCATCTGTCACCAGCTGCACATGCTCAATTTCGGCCGGCCCGGCGCCACTCTCCTGGGCTCCGACTCCCACACGCCCCACGGCGGCGGCCTGGGCATGCTGGCCATGGGCGCGGGAGGCCTGGACGTGGCCGCGGCCATGGCTGGCCAGCCGTTTTTCCTCACCTACCCCAAGGTCTTGGGCGTGCGCCTGAGCGGTAAACTGTCGCCGTGGGTGGGGGCCAAGGACGTGATTTTGGAGCTGCTGCGCCGGCTGTCGGTCAAGGGCGGGCTGGGCTATGTCGTCGAATACCACGGCCCCGGCGTGACGGGGCTTAGCGTATTGCAGCGGGCGGCCATCACCAACATGGGCGCGGAGTTGGGCGCGACCAGCAGCGTCTTCCCCAGCGACGAAAAGACCAAGGCCTTCCTGACCGCCCAGGGCCGGGCCGACGCCTGGCGCGAGATGAGCGCCGACGACGGCGCGGTCTACGACAAGCTCGAGGAGATCGACCTGGCCGCCCTGGAGCCCTTGGCCGCCTGCCCCTCCAGCCCCGACGCCGTGCGCCCCGTGCGCGAGTTGGCCGAGGTGGCCGTCGAGCAGGTCATTGTCGGCTCGTGCGGCGGTGGCAGCTACGAAGACCTGATGACCATCGCCATGGCCCTCAAGGGCAAGGCCCTGGCCCCCGGCCTGAACCTGTCGGTCAACCCCGGTTCGCGCCAGGCCCTGGCCCAGGTCACGGCCAACGGCGCGCTGTTGGACATGCTCGAGGCCGGCGTGCGCCTGCATCAGGCCGGCTGCCTGGGCTGCATCGGCATGAGCCAGGCCCCGGCCACTGGCGCGGCCAGCGTGCGAACCTTCCCGCGCAACTTCCCCGGCCGCTCGGGCACCAAGGACGACCGCGTCTATCTGACCGGCCCCGAAGTGGCCGCGGCCACGGCCCTGGCCGGTCACCTTGCCGATCCGCGCCAGGTCTTCGGCCCCCAGGAGCCGATCCCCCCCGCGCCGGCCGTGCGGCCCGAGGCCCTGGTCGCCCCGCCGGCCGACGGCGCGGGCGTCGCGATCGTCCGCGGGCCCAACATCGCGCCCTTTCCCCAGTTGCCACCGCTGGCCGACGACCTGGTCTGCACCGTGGCCCTGAAGGTCGGCGACAACATCACCACCGACCACATCATGCCCGCCGGCAGCAAAATCCTGCCCCTGCGCTCCAACGTGCCGGCCATCAGCCAGTTCGTGTTCAATGCCGTCGACCCCGACTTCCCGGCCAAGGCCCAGGCCTGCGCGCCGGCGGCGGTGGTGGGCGGCGACAACTACGGCCAGGGCTCTTCCCGCGAGCACGCCGCCCTAGCCCCGCGTTACCTGGGCGTGCAGGTCAAACTGGCCAAGAGCTTCGCCCGCATCCACAAGGCCAATTTGATCAACTTTGGCGTGCTGCCCCTGGTTTTCGCCGATCCGGCCGACTATGACAGGCTAGACGAAGGCCAGCGCATCGAGCTGCGGGGCGTCAAGCGGGCCCTGCTGGAGGGCGCTGAAAACCTCACCGCCCTGGTCGACGGCCAGCCCGTGGAGCTTCGCCTGGAGGCCTCGCCCCGCGATCGCCAGATCCTGGCCGCCGGCGGCCGACTCAATCACATCAAAAACGCCCTCTAAGGCGTCAACCAACGCCACTCCGGCCGGGCCCGCGTCGCCAAGCGCATCAGCACCGGGCCCGCGCCGGCTGGATCATCCTCGGCCAGCCGGCCAAAGAGCCAACGCGCCATGGCCTCGGCCCGCTCCTCGCCCAGCAGCCGGCCCAAAACCTCCGTCGCCTCGCCATGTCGGCCCAGACGGGCCGCGGCCACGCACCAATGTGCCAAAACCTCGGGCGCGCGCCCGGCCGAAAGGTTGTGCGGGAAGGGATAGGCCTGGGGCATGGCCCGCCAGCGGTCCTGGCTTTCCATGAAGCGCCGGCCGTGACGGCAGACCGACGACCAACGTTTCATCTGAAAAAAGGCCCAGCACAGGCTGTAGAGCGGATCGGGATAATCGGGCAAGAGCGTCAGGCACTGATTGGCCGTCTCGATCAGCTCGTCCAGGCGGCCCAGCGTGGTCAGGGCCATCATCAGCGGATGATAGGCCCTGGTCAACTGCTCCTTGGCCACGCCGCCGGCCTGGCCGACGGCCAAGGCTTGGCGAGCGGCGGCCAGGGTCTGGTTGGCGTCGCCGGCCCCGGCCATCAGGGACTGGGCCAGATAGGCGCGCGCCGAAAAATCGGCGGGCGCTTCATCCACCCAGCGCTGGATCAGCTCCAGGTTGCGCCTAGCCTTTTGCGCGGTGATCTGTGGCGATTGGGCAAAGCCGTGATGGATGAGCGTCAGCGGCGCGGCCAGCGCCCTGCCGCCGCCGGCCAGCGCCTCGTGGATGCGGCCGACAAAGCGCAGCCCGCTGTCGGCCCGCACCAGGCGCGGCGTCAGTTGCCAACTGGCCGAGCCATCCAGGGCCAGGTGCTCGATGCGAACCAACAGGCAATCGCCGTCGGCCGCCCGCAGCGCCGGCCGCAAGCGCGGCCCCGAGTCGGCGCTGACAAGCTCGTCGGCGTCGAGGATCAACAGCCAGCGGCCGCTGGCGTGATCCATGGATTGATTGCGCGCCAGGGCGAAATCGCCTTGCCAGGGGTGCTCGAAGACCTTGGCCCCGTGCTGGCGGGCCAGATCACGCGTTTCGTCGCTGGAGCCGGTGTCGACGACGATGATCTCGTCGACCCACGACGCGGCGCTGGCCAGGCTGCGCGGCAGCCAGAGACGCTCGTTTTTGGCGATCATGCACAAAGACAACAACGGACGCTGGCTCATGGCGCTCCACCGCGTGAGAATGGCCGTTTCTCGGCGTAGCGTGATTGTAGCACGGCCCGCCCGCCACGAAAAATCACCGTGCGGCCGCGCAAAAACCTTGCCTCGCCGCGCCGACGGCGCTATCTTTGTGACCACCTGGTCATAGAGCCGGGTTGTTGTTTGTCTTTCGTATGACCAGGTGGTCACCCACGTCGAGGCAAGGCAGGAAACCATGCAATCCAGCGCCGCCAAACTTTCGCATCATGACAGCCACTTCGACCTGGCCCAGCCCCTGCCGCCCCTGGAGATCGACCTGGGCCTGCTCGACGACCGGGCCCTGATCACCGTCGGCCGCAAGCTGGCCCAGGGCCAGCGCCTGGACCTGGAAGACGGCCTGCGCCTGATGACCAGCCGCGACCTCAGCGGCCTGGGCCATCTGGCCCATCAGGCCCGCCTGGCCAAAAACGGGCTCAGGGCCTATTACGTGCGCAATCGCCACATCAATTACTCCAATGTCTGCGCCAATGGCTGCGCCTTCTGCGCCTTCTGGCGCGAGCCGGGCCAAAAGGGGGCACAGACCATGACCCCGGCCCAGGCCGCCGCCCTGGCCGCGCAAAACCCCGACATGCCCCTGGAAGAGCTGCACGTAGTGGGGGCCTGCAATCCGGGGCTGGATTTTTCGTATTATCCCGATCTGTTGCGCGCCCTGGGCCAGGCGCGGCCCCAGGCGGCGCTAAAGGCCTTCACCGCCGTGGAGATCGACCACATGGCCCAGGTCGCCGGACTCGATGTTTGCCAAGTGCTGGATATATTGCGGCAAGCCGGCCTCAAGGCCATGCCCGGCGGCGGGGCCGAGGTCTTCGCGCCACGGGTGCGCCGGGCCCTGTGCCCCAGCAAGCCCAGCGGCGCGCGCTGGCTGGAGGTCTCGGGCCTGGCCCACCAGATGGGCCTGCAAACCAACGCCACCATGCTCTACGGCCACATCGAAACGGCCCAGGAGCGGGTGGAGCACCTCTTGGCCCTGCGCGAACAGCAAGACAAGACCGGCGGCTTTTCGGCCTTCATCCCCCTGGCCTTCCATCCGGCCAACACCAAGCTGGCCCACCTGGCCCCCACCACGGCCCTGGATGACCTGCGCGTCATCGCCACCAGCCGCTTGATGCTCGATAACTTCCCGCACATCAAGGCATATTGGGTCATGCTCAGCCCCAAGCTGGCCCAGGTGGCCCTGGGCTACGGGGCCGACGACCTGGACGGCACCATCGTCGAGGAGCGCATCACCCACGAGGCCGGGGCCAATACCGCCGTGGGCCTGACCGAGGCCGAACTGCGCCAGATGATCGAGGCCGCCGGCTGCGCGCCCGTGCGCCGCGACGCTTTCTACAACGCCGTGGAGGACTGACAGGCCGTGGCCCAAGCTCAAAGCAGACTCTCCCTGCTCGACCAGGCCCTGGAGGCGGCCGCCAGCGGCGCGCGCCTGAGCGACGATCAGGCCCTGGCCCTGTTGCTGGAGGCGCCGCCGCACGAACTGGCCGTGCTGGCCCACCGGGCGCGCCTGGCCAAAAATCCGGCGATGATCGTGACATACGCCGTCGATCGCAACATCAACACCACCAATGTCTGCCTCAGCGGCTGCCGCTTCTGCGCCTTTTTCCGGCCGCCGGGCGCGCCGGGCGGCTACGTGCTGAGCCCCGAGGAGATCGACCGCAAGATCGCCGAGACCATCGCCCTGGGCGGCACGCAGATTCTGGTGCAGGGCGGCCTGCACCCGGAAATCGGCGTGGAGGAGACCTGTCGCCAGATCCGGCGGATCAAGAAAAACTTCAACATACATGTCCATGGCTTATCGCCGCCGGAGGTCGTGCACATGGCCGCCGTCGACGGCATGGACATCGACCAGGCCCTGGACCGACTGATCGCCGCCGGCCTGGGCTCGATCCCCGGCGGCGGGGCCGAGATCCTCGTCGATAGCGTGCGGCGACGCATCGCGCCGGGCAAATGCAGCGGCCGCCAATGGCTGGAAGTCATGGCCCGGGCCCACGCCAAGGGCCTGTTCACCACGGCCACGATGATGTTTGGCAGCCTGGACGGCCCGGCCGAGCGCATCGGCCACATGGCCCTGCTGCGCGCCCTGCAAGACCAGAGCCTGGCCCGGGGACGCGGCTGTTTCACGGCCTTCATCCCCTGGACTTTTCAGCCGGCCAACACGGCCCTGGCCCACCTCACGCCGCTGACGGCGGTGGATTATCTGCGCACGCTGGCCGTCAGCCGGCTTTATCTGGATAATTTCGCCCACGTCCAGGCCAGTTGGGTCACCCAGGGGGCCAAGATCGCCCAGTTGGCCCTGCTGCACGGGGCCGACGATCTGGGCTCGACGATGATCGAGGAAAACGTGGTGGCGGCGGCCGGGGCTTGTTTTCGCCTGGACCGCGCGGAAATGATCCGCCTGGCCGACGACTTGGGCTACCAGGCCCGCCAGCGCGACACCCTCTACCGCCTGCTGTGAGCCCGGCGGTGCGCGAGACGCGAAGCCAAGCCTTCACCGCCCGCTGGCTGTGGCCGGGGCCGGGGCGCCCGCGTGAAAACTGGCAAGTCACCCTGCGCGACGGCCGGGTGAGCGCCGTGGGCCCGCGTCGCCTCGGCCAGCCGGCCCAAGACCTGGGCGAGGGCCTGCTGCTGCCCGGCCTGGTCAACGCCCACTGTCACCTGGAGTTGGCCGGTCTGGCCGGTCTGTTGCCGCCCGACGGCGATTTCGTGGGCTGGGTCCAGCGCCTGGTGCGCCTGCGCCCCAGCCAGGATCCGGCCCAGGCCGCGCGGCAAACCGCCGACGCCGCCAGCCGGATGGCCCGTTGCGGCGTGGCCCTGGTGGCCGACATCACCAACACGGGCCTGGCCCGCCAGGCCCTTTTCGCGGCAGGTCTGCACGCCATCAGCCTGTTCGAGGCCTTGGGGCCCAGCAACTGCCAGCCGCCGCCGCCCCAACTCACCTGGCAAGACGGCCGGCTGGCGGCCCAGGGCGTGGCCGCCCACGCACCCTACTCAGTGCCGGGGCCGCGCATCGCCGCGCTCAAGGCCCTGGCCGGTGGGCAGGCATTCAGCATTCATATGGCTGAATCAATTGCCGAAATGGAACTTTTTGCCGGCGATGGCCCGCAAGGCCGCCGCCTGGCCGAATTTTTGTTTGGCCGCGGGGCCGACGTGGCCGGGCTGGGTCTGCTGGCCCGGCGACCGCTGGCCCACCTGCGGGCCCTGGGCGTGCTCGATCGCCGCACGCTCTTGGTCCATGGCGCGCAGCTATCGCCCGACGAGGCCCACGAGTTGGCCGCCGACGGTCCGTCGCTGTGCCTGTGCCCGCGCTCCAACCTGGGCCTGACCAGGACCATGGCCCCCGCGCCGCTACTGTTGGCCGCCGGGGTCAACCTGTGCCTGGGCACCGATTCGCCGGCCTCCACGCCAGACCTTAATTTGTGGAACGAAATGAAAGCCTTGGCCGAGCATTACCCCGGCTTGGCCCCGGACGCGATCCTGGAGATGGCCACCGGCGGGGGGGCCAGGGCCTTGGGCCTGGATCAGCGCTTCGGCCGGCTGGCCGAGGGCATGCACGCGCCGCTCTGCTTCGTGCCGCTGGATAGCCGGCCAGAGTTAAAGCACGTGCTCGAAGCTGTCGTGCTGGCGGCCGGCCCGGCGGCGGCCAGGGCCATCGGCAACGAAAAAATCAGCTAATCAAGCTTGTTATCCTAAAAAACCGGCCTGCCGCCAGACTCCGGCCAGCGCGGCCGCAGGCCCAGCGCCGCGATTTGGCGGGCCATTTGGCCGCCGGCGCGCAAATCTTCGAGCACTTGCTCGAAGCTAAAGCCATCCGCCGCCAGCGTCCCCCGCGCCCGGTCGGCCGCGTCCAACACCGCCAGCCCGCCAGCGGCGTCCGCCAGTAGGCCGCCGCCGGCAAAGCGGCCAGGCCAGGCCTGGGCCATGAACCAATCAGGCCCGGCCGCCCGGCCCAGGGTGATGGCCGCCCGCTGGATGATGTCCTCGGCCATGGCCGTCAGGGCCGGCGAGGGGCTCACCGCGCCCTCGTTGTTCCAACCCACGCACAGGGCCGTGGCCAGGCGGCGACGCAGTTCGGCCGGCGCCAGGCCCAGGCTCAGCCAGGCCATGAGCTTTTGCGCCACGTGGCGCTGGGCCGGGCCCAGATCGCGCTCGGTGTCGATGACCGTGCCGGTCAGGGCCACATAGCGCATGGCCTCAGCCCCTGACCGGCGGCGCGTGCAGGCATTGGCCCAAAACCATCTCGGCCGCCTCCTGCACGCCCTCGGCCAGGGTGGGGTGGGCATGGATGGCGTGGGCCAGGTCGGCGGCCGTGGCCCCCAGGCGCAGAGCCAAGGCGCATTCGTGGATCAGATCGCCGGCGTGGGGGCCGACGATGTGCGCGCCCAGCAGCCGACCGTCTTTTTTGGCGCACAGCAATTTCACATGCCCGGCGATCTGGCCCATGGCCTGGCTCTTGCCCAACTGGCGCATCTGGAAAGTTTGAGCATTCACTTCAAGGCCCTGTTGCATGGCCTGCTCGGCGCTCAGGCCCACCGAGGCCAGCTCGGGGCTGGTGAACACCACCGCCGGCACGACGTCGTAATCCGGCCGTAGCGCCGCGCCCAGGGCATTGGCCGCCGCCGCCCGGCCCTCGGCGCCGGCCATGTGGGCCAGCATGGGCCTGCCCGTCCCCAGGCAATCGCCGATGGCCCAGATGTTTGGCGCGCTGGTGGCCAAGGTCGGCCCGACAGCCACCGCGCCGCGCTGGTCCAACTCCACGCCGACCCGCTCCAGGCCCAGGTCGGCGGCGCACGGCCGCCGGCCCACGGCCACGATGGCCTTTTCGGCCACCAGCGTCTCCGGGCCACGGATGGGCCGCTCGGCCAGGGTCGAGGGCGTCAGACGCAGGACGAGGCCCTCGGGGCCCGCTTCCGCGCCCTGGACCATGGCCCCCAACTTGACGGCCACGCCGCGTTTTTTGCACTCGCGCAGCAAGACCTTGGCGCCATCGCCATCGATGCTTGGCAGGGGCAGCAGCCGGTCGCTGGCCTCGATGATGGTCACTTTCGCGCCCAAGGCGCTGTAAATAAAGGCGAACTCACAGCCGACAACCCCGCCGCCCACCACGGCCAGAGAGGCCGGAACCTGGCCCAGGGCCAGGGCGTCGTTGGCGTCGAGGACGCTTTGACCATCACGGGCCAGGCCAGGCAAGTCCAGCGGCCGCGAGCCGCTGGCGATGATCAACCGGTCGTAATCAACCACGCCAGCGCCGCCCTCGGCCTCCACCGCCAGGCGGCCCGGCCCGGTCAAACGGGCCCGACCGCGCAGCAGATCCACGCCGTGGCTTTGCAAAAGCCGCTCCACCGCTTGGACCAAGTCGGCCACTATCCGGTCCTTGCGGGCCATGGCCGCCGGCAGGTCCACGGCGCAATCGCCGCCACCCGTCACGCCAAATTCGGCCAGACGCCGCGCCGTCTCCAAGGCCTGGGCCGTGGCCCGCAGGGCCTTGGTGGGGATGCAGCCCCAGTTCAGGCAGACCCCGCCCACCGCCTCGGCCTCGATCACCGTCACCGCCGCTCCCAGCTGGGCCGCCCGGATGGCCGCCATGTAGCCGCCGGGCCCCGCGCCGATCACCGCCACTCTGCTCTTCAAGCCGCCCCTCCCCGCCCGCTGGCCGCCATCAGGCGATCGGGCCCTTTTGGCCCGGCCACAGGGCGTGACAGGGGATCAGCAGGTCTATCTGGCCAGACTCCAGCATGGATTTGACCAGGTTGGCCGACTCCCAGGCCTGGATGGCGTCGGTGTGCACGCCGGGGGCCACCGCCGGGCCGGACGGTGGGAAGTTCTTGTCGTTGCAGCAGAATCCGGTGATGAGCGCCTTGCCGGACTGGGCCGTTTGCACCACCACCGACTGCCCGCCCGGCGAATGCCCAGGCGTCGGCAGCACGCTGACCCCCGGGGCCACCTCGGCCGGACCGTCCAGTTCCACGATCGCGCAGCCTTCCAGATAATCGGCGTCGTAGCGGTGGTCCAGCGGGTGCGGGTGGCGGCAAAACTCCAGCTCGGCCCGCTGGACGTAAATCTTGGCGTTGGGGAACATGCCGTCGTTTTCGCAGTGATCGTTGTGCAGATGGGTGTGGATGATGATGTCGATCTCCTCCGGCGTCACGCCCAACCGCGCCAAGCCGTCCTCCAGATACTCCACCCGCAGGCCCAACTCGTCCTCCAGGCCCTCGGGGATCAGGAAATCCTCCAGCCCGCTGTCGATGAGGATCTTTTTGTCGCCGCCCTCCAGGTAAAACACGTAGATCGGGATGTGGATAGCCTTGCCATAATGGCGCAGATAGGTCATCACGCCCTGATCGGTGGCGTTTAGCCCGCAGACGATGGGGTGAATGACATAGGACGACATTGGTCCCTCCGGCTAATTTTCGTCCTTGGGAGCCAGGATCGGCTCGCCCCATTTCTTGACCGCCGCCACGCCGCCGCCAACATTGTAGGTGTTGGTCACGCCAGCGCCGGCCAGTTGACGCATGGCCTCGTAAGACCGCGCGCCCGAGTTGCAGATCAAGAGCACGTCGCGGTCTTGGGGAACCTCGCCCTCGCGGCCGGCAATGGTTTCCTGGGGCAAATGCCGCCATTTAGGGGCCAGTTGCTCCAGATAGGGCCCGGCGTTGTCGATGGCCCGCACGTCGACGATCACACACGAATCGTCGCTCGCCAGGCGCTTGGCGAATTCGTCGATGGCAATCGAACGCAGCCGGCCCTCGATCATGTTTTCGGCAACGTTGGCGGCGGTGTTAAGAATATCCATCGCCGCGCCCAACGGCGGGCTGTAGGCCAGCTCCAGGTTGGACAGATCGGCCAACTCGCCGCCCTTGGCCAACAGCCCGGCCATGGCGTTGACCCGGCCCACCACCGCGTCGCCGTTGTCGCCCAGGGCGCTCAGGCCCAGCAAACGGCGGCTGTTTTTCTCCACCACCAGTTTGACATACATCATGGCCATGTCCGGGTGAAAATGGGCCCGGTCGGCCTGGACCACCAGCGGAGCGACCACATCCAGGCCCATGGCCCGGGCCTCGACCTCGTTGAGGCCGGTGCGGGCGGCCGAAAGGCCAAAGAGCTTGATGCAAAAGCTGCCCAGCACACCGGGGAAGGTGGCCTGGCCACCGCAGACGTTCGTGCCCACCACCCGGCCCATGCGGTTGGCCAGACTGCCGGCGGGCACATAGGCGTCCTTGCCGCTAAGGATGTTCTTGACGCTGACGCAGTCGCCGGCGGCGTAGATGTCGGGATCGGAGGTCTGCATGCGCTCGTTGACCTTGATCCCGCCGCGTTGGGCCAGTTCCAGGCCGGCGGCGCGGGCCAGTTCGTCGTTGGGCCGCACGCCGGTAGCCATGATCACCATGTCCACGGCGATCTCCTGGCCGTCGACGACCACGGCGCGCGCCTTGCCCTCATCGTCGGCCAAAATGCCGCCGACATCGGCGCCCAGATGCAAGCTCACGCCGTCCTGGGCGGCCATGTGGGTTTGCAGCATGCGGGCGATGTCCGGGTCGAGGACGCCGAGCAGGAATTGATCCTGGCGCTCGATGATATGCACCTCCACGCCCCAGAGATCGGCCAGGGCCTCGGCCATCTCCAGACCGGTGGCCCCCGCGCCGATGATCGCCGCCGCGCCGACGCCGCCCTGAGCCACGGCGTGCTTGATGGCCTGGGCGTGGTGCAGGTCGCCCACCGGCCAGACGCCTTGCAGGTTGGCCCCGGCGATGGGCGGCGTGAACGGCCGCGCGCCGGTGGCCAGCACCAGCTTGTCATAGGCCAAATCGTTCTCGTGGCCGCTGGCCAAATCCTTCACGCGCACTTTTTTGGCCGCCCGGTCGATGGCCAGGGCCTCCACGCCGGTTTGCACGTCCACGCCCTTGGCGCCCTTGAAAAATTGCGGATCGCGCACCATGTGGAAGCTGGTGGACAAAAGGCCCTTCAGATCGGCCACGTCGCCGCTGACATAATAGGGAATGCCGCAACCGCCGTAGGAAATATAGTTGTCGCGGTCGAGCATGGTCACATTGGCGTCAGGCTCCAGCCGTTTGATGCGGCAACCGGCCTTGGGCCCGGCGGCCACCGCGCCGATGATCAATACGTTCAGGCTCACTGCAAGGCTCCTTTGCACGGGGCGCGGCCCCGGATGTTGATTGCTCCAGCAACGAAAACCATACTCTTTCATGGCCACTCAGGCAAGCCTTGGCCACGGCTATCTCCCGTCAAAATCAGGCCTATGCCCACGGGCTTGACGCGCGGGCGTTTCCGGCGCTGCAAAACAAGGCCGGTGATGGTATTCTATTGTGTCAAGCCAACGATAGCGCGCATGCAACGACCAGCGCCAGGAGCCAGCCGGTCATGAAAATCGTCGATACCCACGCCCATCTGGATATGCTCAAACACCCCGGCCCGGCGGTGAAAAGGGCCCGCGACGCCGGCGTGGCCCAGGTCGTGGCCGTGGGCATCGACCTGGAGTCGTCGCTGAAGGCGGCCCAGCTTTCCCGCGAGTTGGGCGGCGTGTTCTGCACCGTGGGCATGCACCCCAACAACGCCGCCTACACCGAACGCAGCGTCTGGAGCGAGCTAAAGCGCCTGGCCCTGACCGCCCCGGCCGTGGCCATCGGCGAATGCGGCCTGGATTATTACCGCGACCGCACGCCCAAAGACATCCAGCGCGAGGTCTTTGCCCAGCAGATCGCCCTGGCCACCGACCTGGGCCTGCCCCTGATCGTCCACGACCGCCAGGCCCACGAAGACACCCTGGCCATGCTCAAGGAGCAGCACGCCGGCCGCATCGGCGGGGTGGTGCACTGTTTTTCCGGCGACGCGGCCGTTGCCAAAAAGGTGCTGGACCTGGGCTTTCACATCGGCGTCACCGGCGTGTTGACCTACCCAGCCAACCAGGAGTTGCGCGATCTGGTCAAACTCGTGCCCAGCGACCGCCTGCTCATCGAGACCGACTGTCCCTTTTTGGCCCCCCAGGCCATGCGCGGCAAGCCCAACGAGCCGTCCTATCTGGTCCACACCCTGGCCGAGTTGGCTACTTGCCTGGGCCGCGAACCCGAGGAAGTGGCCGCCGCCACCACCGACGCCGCCCGCCGCTTGTTCGGCCTGCCCGAGCTGGGAGAATAGCCTTGTATCGCCTGACTCCGGGGCTGGAGCTGATCCTGGCCTCGGCCTCGCCGCGCCGTCGCGAGCTACTGGGCCGCATCGGCCTGGAGTTCGCCGTCGCGCCGGCCCACGTCGACGAAACCACGGCCCCCGGTGAAACGGCCCAACAAGCCGCCCAGCGCCTGGCCCAGGCCAAGGCCCTGGCCACGCCGGCCGGGCCGGGCCAAGTCGTCCTGGCCGCCGACACCCTGGTGACCATCGACGGCGTGATCTTGGGCAAGCCCGCCGATCAGGCCCAGGCCGTGGCCATGCTCGAGCGCCTCAACGGCCGCGAGCATCAGGTCGTCACGGGCTTTCACCTGCGTTTGCCCGGCGGCCAGCGCGGCGGCCTGGGGCTGAGTAACGTGCGCTTTCGCCGACTCGCCCCCGCCGAGATCGCCGCCTACGTCCGCTCTGGCGAGCCCATGGGCAAGGCCGGGGCCTACGCCGTGCAGGGCCTGGGCGCGGCGCTGGTCGAGGCGGTCTCGGGCAGCTACACCAACGTGGTGGGCCTGCCCCTGGCTGCGGTGGTCAAGCTGCTGCTGGAGCTGGGGTTGATCGCGCCCAACGCCGAGGAGCGGCCGTGAGCGTGGCCGCAAACCTGGCCTGGGTGCGCCAGCGCATGGACGCGGCCGCACGGCGGGCCGGGCGCGACCCGGCAAGCGTGCGTCTGGTGGCCGTCTCCAAAACCAGGCCGCCCGATGATCTGCGCCAGGCCATGGCCGCCGGCCAGATGATTTTCGGCGAAAACTACGTCCAGGAGTTGCAAGCCAAGGCCGCCGCCATGGGCGCGGGGCCGCGTTGGCACTTCATCGGCGCATTGCAGAGCAACAAGGCCCGATTGGTGGCCCAACTGGCCGAGGTCGTCCACAGCGTGGACAGGCCCAAGCTGGCCGCGGCCCTGGGCCGCCAAGCCCAGGAGTTGGGCAAGGAACTGGGCGTGCTGGTCCAGGTCAGCCTGGCTGGCGAGACCCAGAAAGCGGGCTGCGCCGCCGCCGAGACCCCGGCGCTGTGCCAGATGATCGCCGCCACGCCGGGCCTGCGCCTGCTGGGGCTGATGACCATGCCGCCGTTTTTCGACGAGCCCGAGCGCGCCCGGCCCATCTTCGCCGAGCTGCGCCGCCTGGCCCGACGCCTGGCCGCCGACCTGCCGCCCGGGGCCATGAATGAGCTTTCCATGGGCATGAGCGGCGATTTCGAAGTGGCTATCGAGGAAGGCGCGACCCTGGCGCGGGTGGGAACGGATATTTTTGGTCGACGCGGATAGGCCCCGAAGGCTTGCCAGGCCAATTGGGCCGTGATAGGATGCGCGCCGAGGAACGTGAACCTGCCCCCCGTCGCGCTCCGAGGTTGATGATTGGCGCGAAACGCCGCCCCATAAACAATCAACCCAACAGGCGTGGACACCTCGCCGGCCTGCTTTGCTGAGCGCTCGAACCGTGACCGCGAACGGGCCAAACGCCAAGAAGTCGCGCTTAGCCCGGTTCGTGGCGCCAAAAAAAGCGCGCCGGCAGTTTATTTCGTTTTTCCGCACCACACAGGTGACGACAACGGCCAAGGAGACGCAAGCTGTGCCCAACGATGATTTCACATGGGAAGACATGATTGCCATAAACTCTTTTGCCGACGATGAATTTGAAGTGCTCGCCCCGGTCGGGGAGCATCTGGAAAATCAAAATCTGGTGCGGCACGCCCGCAACAAATTCGCCGACTTCGATCTGGCCATTCAAGCCGACAACTACCCCCTGCCCTGCACCAAGGACAGGGAAAGCTACTATGGCGACCGCCATTTGGCCTATTGGCTCAGCGGCTACGAATCATTGCTTTTTCTGGAAGATGCGGCCAAGCAATATGGCGTGGAGCTGGGCGGCGTTTATGATTTCGGCTGCGCCAGCGGCCGCGTTTTACGCCATTTCGCCGTGCAGCGGCCCGAGACCAAAATCTTCGGCTCGGACATCAACAAAAGGCACATCGATTGGGTGAACAAATATTTGCCCAGCAACATCGTCGCCTTCTGCAACACATCCATACCAACCTTGCCCATGAAAGACGAAGCGGTCGACTTGGTCACGGCCTTTTCCGTTTTCACGCACATCGAGGCCTTCGACATGACCTGGTTGATGGAAATCCACCGCATCCTGCGGCCCGGCGGCCTGGCCTGGGTGACCGTCCACAGCGATCAGACCTGGCTGGATTTCAACGAAAACTGGCCTCTGCACAAAGGCCTGTGCAACCACCCCAAATTCCCCGGCCTGGACAAGCGCCAGCCCATGAGCACCGACAAGCTCATCTTCCGCTGGCACAACAACCGCTCATACACCAGCAACGTCTTCTATCGCACCGAATATATTCACAATGTCTGGGGCAGGCTGTTCGACGTCCGGGAAATCCGTCGGCGTTATCCCATCTACCAAGACGCGGTGATCCTGCAAAAGCGCGCCTGAAGCCACGCGAACCAGCAAAAAAACACGGCGCGGGCCAATCCGAGAGGTTGGTCCGCGCCGTGAATGTTTTGCGGGATGGCCGCCGTTGGCGGCAAAGCTAACGATAGTCGCGCCGGGCCAGGGCCGACACGCCGGCCGTCAGGTCGAGGATGGCCCGGGCCCTGGCCTCGTCCAGCGAGCCCAGGCCGCAAGCCGGCGTGACCATGGCTTGGGCGGCCAGTTGGGCGCGCTCAAAGCCCATGGCCTCCAGTTGGGTCAAAAGATCCCGCGTGTGGGCCCACAGGCCTTCGACGGTCTCGCGGCCGGTGTATTCGCTGGTGGGCACGGCCCCCCAGGCCACGGCTCCGCCGCGTTGGAACAGCGCGCGCAGGGCCTCGGGGTAGAGCAGCAGATGCCGCCCGAAACCGGCCGAATCGAGGTTGAGCACGTCGGCCCCGGCCTCGACCAGCATGGCCCAATCGGTGTTGCCGCAGCAGTGAATGCCGATGACCACCCACGGCGCGCGCTGACGGGCCTCCTCCAGGCAAGCGGCCAGCAGATCGACCACCCGCTGGCGGTTGATCGGCGTGAAGGCGCTGCCGTAGCCCGAAAGGAACGGCTCGTCCAGGAACATCATCACCCGACGGCCCAAGGCGGCCAATTGACCGGCCTGGGCGGCCAGGGCCACGCCCAAGGCGCGGGCCACGGCCTCGGCGCACTCGTCGTCGTAGAGCATGGCCTTGCCGTCATGGCCCAGCACGGCGGCGGCCTGGGTCAGTGGGCCGGTGACGTGGCCCTTGACCCAGGGAAAGGACGCGGTCGGCGCGGCGGCGATAACCCGGCAAAACGGCGCGAAGCCGGCCGCTTGATCGGCGCGCGGGGTAAAGCCGGCCGTATCGCCGCCGAAGAGGCGCTCGTAGAGCCCGGCCAAGGCCTCCTCGCGGCCCAGGCCAGGGTGGGCCTTGGGCTCGCGGCTGGCCAAATCGGCCCCCACCAGAGGCTCCAGGGCCGCGACATATTGCAGATTCATGTCCTCGGCCGGGCCCAGGGCCGGCAGT
This sequence comes from Desulfarculus baarsii DSM 2075, assembly GCF_000143965.1. Taxonomy (GTDB): domain Bacteria; phylum Desulfobacterota; class Desulfarculia; order Desulfarculales; family Desulfarculaceae; genus Desulfarculus; species Desulfarculus baarsii. The sequence goes on from NC_014365.1 coordinate 2,448,328, forward strand.
TGGGGCCAATAGGGCATCTCGGTCAGACGCCCGGTCACGTCGGCCACGGCCGTCAGCGGATCGCGGTGGGGCAGCGAACCGATGCCGGTGGCCATGAAGTTGGGACGAAAGTCCTCAGGCACGCTCGAGATACTCCCCGGTGCGCGTATCGATCTTGAGCACGTCGCCCTCGTCGATGAACAGCGGCACCTGGACAACCAAACCGGTCTCCATGGTCGCGCCCTTGGTCGCGCCGGTGGCGGTGTCGCCCTTGACGCCGGGCTCGGTGTGGGTCACGGTCAGGTTGATGGTGATGGGCAGGTCCACGCCGATGGGCCGGCCGTTGAAAAACAGCACCGTCACGTTGATGTTGGGCAGCATGTAGTTGACGGAGTCACCCAGATAGTCGCCCTCGATGAAGACCTGGTCGTAGGTGTCGTTGTCCATGAAGACGTATTGGCTGCCCTCGAGGTACAAAAACTGCATGTTGCGCTGCTCGAGGTCGGGCTTGTCGACCTTGGCCCCGGAGCGGAAGGTCTGCTCCAAAACCTGGCCGGTCTCCAGGTTCTTGATGCGCGTGCGCACGAATGCGCCGCCCTTGCCTGGCTTGACGTGTTGCGACTCGACGATGACATAGGGTTTGCCATCGATTTCGATCTTGAGCCCCTTGCGGAACTCGGCGGTGCTGATTGGCATATTGCGCTACCTGAAAGTTTGAGTTTTTTGGTGATCGCCGGGCCTAGGCCAACGCCGCCCGCCCCAGCGCCGCCGCGCGCAGCCGCTCCAAGCGCCCGATGACCTTGGCCGAACCAGCGGCGGCCCTGGCGTGGCCAGCCGAGGCCTTGCGCTTGGTTTCGGCCATGCTGGCCTGGGCTTCTGCGTTGGCCGGATCGCGGGCCAAAAGCGTGCGATAGATGTCCTCGGCCTGCTTGGCGTGGCCCTGGGCGGCATAGATGGCGGCCATGGTCGCCGACTCCAACCCGCCCATGCTCGGCAACGACCCCACGCCAGCCGCCATGGCTTCGGCCAGGGCCTTGACGCGGGCCGCCTCTTGGGGACGGCCGGACGCCCGCAGCAAACGGGCCAAGTTGGCGTAGACCGCGGCGTGGCGGCCAAGCTCTTGAGCGGCCATGATCAACTGAGCCAGCGCGCCGTCGGCCTCGCCTAGCTGTTCCAGGACGTCGGCCAGCAACGCCCGGGCTTCGATGTTTTCGGGGTTGACGGCCAGGCCGCGGCCCAGCACGGCGCGCGCCTGGTCCAGGCGGCCATGGTCGCGATAGGCCTTGGCCAGGCGCAACGCCCCATGCGAGCCGGGGTTGTCGGCCACCCACGCCTCCAGAAGCACCAATTCGGCCTGGCTGGACGCTGGCTCGCTCACGAGCTCACTCCTTGACCGCAAGCGCCGGCTTGACCTCGGCGTCTTTGCCTTGATAGACCACCTCGTCGGGGCGCACCACGTCCATCTCGCGACGGGCGGCGCGCTCGACGGCGGCCTGGTCGACGCGCAGGCGTTGGGCCTGCCGCAAGAGGGCGCGGTTGTCGCTATCGAGCTTGTCGTTGATGGCCAGCACCTGGGCAAGCTGCCGCTCGGTGCTGATCATCAGGCCGATCCCGCGATAAAACGCCACCGCGCAGACACAAATGACCGCCACCACAACCAGCGTCCACCACAAGTTGCGGTTCTGCGCAGTCTCCACGATCACCTCCCAGTGATCTTTTCAGCTTGAAGCTAAACTATAATATGACGCGGCGGCATGGTCAAGGCCATGCCGCAGGCCAACCAGCCTTCGCGGCACGACTTTCCATAAATCGCCCGGCCGCGTTTGACCACGCAGAATCCGCCAGCCAAGCTCGATCGCCCCCGGCCGGGCCGCCGCCGCGCGCAGGGCCAGGCGCGGCCAGCCATAGATCAGCCGGCTCAGGCGGCGGGCGTTGTGATGATCGCGCAGTAAAGTTTCCGCCAGCGCCCGCTGGTAACGGCCCAAATCACCCGCCACGATCGCCCGCGCAGCCATGTGGCCGCTGACCACGGCCTGGGCCACGCCCTCGCCCAGGAAAGGATCGGCCAAACCGGCCGCATCGCCCACCACCGCCGCGCGGCCCCGGTAATAGCGCCTGACGCCGCCATCCGGGCAGGGGATCACCGCCCCGCGCAAGCGGCCGGGCTCGCCCAGGCCCAGGCGTCGCAAAAAACGGCCATAGCAACGGCGCAGGCCACCCATGCGGCCCAAAAGCTCGCGGCGGCCGGCCATGCCCAGGTTGAGCGTTTGGCCCCGGCCAAAGGCCCAGCCATAACCGCCCGGCGCGCCGCCCAGCTCCAACAACGCCGTCCCGCCAAGCAGAGGCGCCAGACGCGGCGGCATGGGCCGCTCCTCCACCAGGCCCACGTAGAGCCAGCCGCCGCCGCCCAGGCCCAGGCCACGGGCCACCAGCGAATGCGCGCCGTCGGCGCCGATCAGCCAATCGGCCTCAAAGTCGCCGGCGCTGGTGCGGGCTCGCCAGCCATGGCCGTCGGCTTCGATGGCGCGTAGCTTGGCCGGCAGGACCGCGACCCCGCTTTGCCGCGCCTCCTGGGCCAGCCAACGGTCCAGACGCGGGCGCTCGACAAAATAAACCCCGGCCTCGGAGGTGGGGTAGCGCCCGGCGGGCAGGCCCGGCCCGCTCAGCCAGAGCGTGGCCACGGGGCAATCGCGCAGCCACGGGCAGGGCGACAGAGACTCCACGGCCAGCACGCCGCGTAGCGACAAGCAACCGCCGCAGGGCTTTTCGCGGCCGCCCGAGCCGTCCAGGGCCAGCACCCGGGCCCCGGCCCGGGCCAAGGTCATGGCCGCCGCCGCCCCGCCCGGCCCCAGGCCGGCGACGATGATGTCGTAACGCGCGCTCATGGCCCAGCAAAATAGCAGAAGCGCGCGCCGCCGACAAGCCGTGATGGCGCGGCCCAGGCGGCTGTGGTAAAACCCTCGCAGTTTTTCCCCGCACGCCAGGAGATCGCCATGAGCGCCCCACGTCTGGTCTACGCCGACGCCGAAGGCAAGGTTTTCGACCACCCCGAGTTGGCCATGGCCGGCTCGGCCGCCGGTCGTTGGCAGCCGGTGGAGGCCCAGGACTGCATCCCCCTGCCCGAGGGCAGCGAGTTGTTCCTCTTGCCCGGCCGCCTGCCGGTGGGCGTGGGCGACGACGGCAAGTTCGAAATCGTCGACGAACATCCCGAAAACCCGGACGAAAAGGTCTGCGCCGTGGCCGCCTTCATGGCCCCGGCCCACACCGCCACCCTCTGGGCCGCCTACAAGACCACGCCCGGCGCGCCCAATCTGCCACTTTTCGCCTATGCCGCCGTGGGCTTCATGGAAAACGACTTCGTGGTCACGGGTCTGCGCATCGACCCCCTGCCCCGCCAGGATCCCGGCCGCTTTCCGCCGCCCGAGCGACTGCAAAGCGCGGCCCGCCGCCTGCTGCGCCAATACAAGCAAAACCGCCTGTGGCAACACCTGGGCACCTGCGCCATGACCTACGGTTGCCCAGCGGCCAAAAATCTGGTGCTGGGCCGTTGGGAAGCGCCCCTGCCCACCAGCCCCGTCTGCAACGCCGACTGCGTGGGCTGTCTGTCGTTCCAGCCCGATGGCGTCTTTCCGGTGACCCAGGAGCGCATCAAGTTCACGCCCAGCCCCGAGGAAGTGGCCGAGGTGGCCCTGCACCATTTCCGCAACAAACGCGAGGCCCTGGTCAGCTTCGGCCAGGGTTGCGAGGGCGAGCCGCTCTTGCAGGCCGATCTGCTTTCCAAGGCCATCCGCTTGATTCGCCTCGAAGAACCACTCGGCACCATCAATCTCAACACCAACGGCAGCCGGCCCGATCAGGTCGGCCGCCTGATGACCGACGGCCTCAGCTCCATCCGCGTCTCGGTCAACAGCCTCATCCCCGAGCGCCACGCGGCCTATTACCGGCCCAAGGGCTGGAGTCTGGCCCAGGCCATCGATTCGCTCAAGGCCGTCAAACGGGCCGGCGGTCACGCCTCGCTCAACCTGCTGACCATGCCCGGCCTCACCGATCGCCCCGAGGAAATGGACGCCCTCTGCCAGGTCATCGAGCAAACCAAGCTGGACCTGATCCAGTGGCGCAACATCAACATCGACCCCGAAATATATCTGAAAGCCCTGGGCCTGGGACAGCCCAAGGAGCGCCTGGGCGTGGCCGCGATGATCGACGAGTTGCGGCGGCGCTTTCCCGGGCTCAAGCACGGCTATTTCAACCCTAAAATCGGCTGAAACGCCGGGCCGCGCCAATGGCGAATCCGCTTGCGCCGATTAACCACCAATGTTAGGATAATTACATAACCTCCACGGACGGCACGAAAAAGCCTAGGGATAGGCGCTGATGGAGGAATATCGCATGGCTTTCACCTTCGGAGCCATCGCCCGCGTGGGCGCGCAAAGCGCCATGGCCATTGGCCAGGCCAAGGCCGCCAGCCAAGGGCTGGACGAAGACTCGGGCAACGCCTTGGCCGTCACCAGCATGCTCGACGACGACAACTCCAGCAATCTGGTGGGCAACCTGCTGTCGAGCAACAAAAAGAAAAACAACACCATCGGCGCGCAGAACCAGCAGCAGAATCTCTACCAGGCCAACAAGGACATCCTGGGCGGGCTGTTCAGCTTCAAGGCCTGAAGCGCGGGCGGCGGGCCGGGCGACTATTCGCGCGGCCCCCTTTTAATTGACGAACGGTCGGGTGATTTTTCGTGCGGCCCTCTTTTGTCTGAAGGCGGGTCGGGCGATTTTTCGCACGGCCCTCTTTTGTTTGACGGCGGGCCGTGCTAGGGTTGGCCCATGAAGCAAACGCGTCATTTCATCGTCTGCCCCAAGCGCTCTGGCCAACACCGCATCAGCGTCGAGTTGTGCCCGGCCTGCAAACACGCCCGCCGTTGCCCGGCCTGGGCCAGCTATCGCTGCCCGCCGTTGTTCGCCGGCCTGTTCGACAAACCCCAGCCACAAAAATAGCCGCGGCCTCAGCCCAAACCCAACAGCGGCGGGATCTCGGCCATGGCCTCGGCGTGGGCCCAGGCCCGCAAGGTTCTGTCGCGGAAGGCGACCATGGCCACGCCCGCGTCCAGGCATAACGCCTCGTCCACGCTGGAGTCGCCCACGTAGACCACCTGGCCGCGCGGCAAGGCCAGGCGCTCCAGGGTGTAGTCCATGAAGCGGGCGTCGGGCTTGGCCACGCCGGCGGTGGTGGGGGTGACCACCAGCTCGAAGTAATCGCTGAGGCGCAGCTCGTCCAGGGCCAACCTGGCGCTGGAGATGCGGTTGGTGGCCACGGCCAGGCGAAAACGGCGGCCCAGGGCTTGCAACGTCTCGTGCACGCCGGGAAACAGCTTGAGCCTGGCCACGAAACTTTGAATGTCCAGGTTGCGGCAAAATTCCAGGGCTTTTTTGAACTGGGGCCCCTCGCCGACCAGGGCCCGCAACGCGCCGTGGACGCTCTCGCGGTGGACCACGCCCTTGAGGTGCTCGGGCACCGGCGGGTGACCCAGGCTGGCCATGATGTGGTCGTAAAAGGCGACGTTGTATTCGAACGAATCGAACAACACGCCGTCCAGGTCAAAAATCACCGCGGCCAGACGCGCGAGGTCTGGCGAGGTCGCTTGAGGCATGGGCGGTCTCTCAAAAAAGCGGCGGAGCCCCTGGAGGCCCCGCCGCGGTTTACAGCGATTTCACACAACCTGGGGGCTCAGTGGGCCTCACCGTGGGCGTGGTCGTCGTCGTCGTGTTCGCCATGGACGTGACCCGAGGCCAAGTCCTTGCCGGTCTTGAAAAAGACGCCGGCCAGGGTCAGGCCGATGACGGTCAGCGCGCCATAGAACAGGCCGAAGAAGATGAAGTGCCCGATATCCCAATGCCATTCAAACGCGAAGGGGAACATGGTTTCTCCTCCCTAGCCCTTGGTTAGTTCGGCTTCCTTGGGGAAAATCGGCAGATACCGATACGCCAAGGAATAGACCAGGAAGCCGTAGCCGATGATCAGCAGACCCACGGCCACTTCCGGCCAAGTCGGCATGTAGGCCAAGAATTTCTCGAAGGGCAGCACCGGGATGGCCAAGCTCTGGACGGTGAACACGAAGCGGTTGAGCACCGCGCCGGTGCAGTTGAGCAGCATGGCCAAAAACAGCAGGCCGTAGCTCTGGCGGACCCTGGGCATGAGCAGCATGATCGCCGGCAACACGCCGCAGACGCCGAGTTCGGCCCACAGCAGCCATTCGCCGTATGGCGCCTGGTACATCACGTCCAGGCTGCCGCCGGCCTTGGGCACCAAGACCTTGGCCCAATAGTAGGTGTCGGCCAGCTTGAGGACCATGTAGGCGCTCAGCAGCAGGCCGCTGATCTTGCCCATGAGCATTTTGGTCTTGTGGGGCACCAGCTTGCGGCCGCTGACCTTCTCGGTGATCATCACGCACAGGGTGGTGAACGACGGTCCGGCGGCGATGGCGCTGAGGATGAACAGGAAGAACGTCCAGGGCCAGATCATGAAGCCGTCGCGGTAGTCGAAGGGCCGGGCGTAGAGCACGCCGAACATGCCGCCCAGCGAGCCCTGATGGAAGAAGCTCAGGAACGTGCCCGTGCCGGCGAAGACGATCATGATCCGGTGCAGGTTGTGGGCGAAGGTGCCGATGGCCGGAACCTTGACCATCTGGCGGTTTTCCAGCACCGAAGGCAGCAGTTCGATGATCAGCACGATGGCGTAGGTGGTGATGCAGAACATGACCTCGGTGAGCATGGAGTGCACGTTGGCGTGCCAGAAACCGAACCAACCGCGGATGGGCTGGCCGATGTCGATGCCCAGCATCATGATCGCGCCGGTGTAGCAGATGAAGCCGATGAGCACGGCCACGTTGACGATGTTCTTCAGCTCCTTGATCTTGAGGATATAGCTCAGGAAGCTGGTGAAGAACGCGCCCGCGCCCAAGGCGATCACCGCCAGGTCTACGACGATCCACAGACCAAAGGCGTAGTAGTCGTTCATGCCCGTCTGGTTCAGACCAAAGATCAGGCACATGAACGCGCCGATGGCGAAGAACTGCAAAATCCCGAGGCAGATCAGCACCCAGAAGACAAACAACGCGGGATGCCCACGGGTTACGCCCTTTGGCCAGAATCTGGAATCATACATGGGTAACCTCGCTAACTTTCAAGAAACAACCCGTGGCCCTAGCCCTGCTGGCCGGCCACGGCCCGTTTGAAGTCCTCGTCCGAGACAAAGTTGTCGGCCAAACGACGGACCCACTCACGTTTGGTGGCGTAGAACACCTTGGTGTTGGTGCCCAGCCGCTCCAGCAGCCGGAAAACCATGTGACCGTCTTGCTGATACCTGGCGATGGCCTGCGCGACCTTGTGGTCGGGGTTGAGCAGGTCGCCGAAGATGATGGCCCCCGACGGGCAGGCCTCGGTGCAGGCGGTCTGGTAGTCGGCCTCGGCCATGTCCTCGCCGGTCATGAACGACTTGTTGCGGGCCTGTTGGTAACGATGGAAGCAGAAGGTGCATTTTTCGACGACGCCGCGCATGCGCGGAGACACGAACGGACTGAGGGCGCGTTCGGAGCCCTTGGGCCACGGCACGTCGAACCAGTTGAAGTAACGGGCGTGGTACGGGCAAGCCGCCACGCAGTACCGGCAACCGATGCAGCGGGTGATGATCTGGCTGACGATGCCGGTCTTTTCGTCGTAGTCGGTGGCCGTGGCCGGGCAGACCGAGACGCAGGGCGTGTGGCTTTCGTGGGCGTCGGGGTCTTCGAAGAAGAAGCCGTCCTTGTAGCTGCCGGGCTTGCCGCCCTGGCAGTGCTGACACGGCCGGGGGAAGAAGGCCACCTCGGTGCCCGGGAAGCTCTGGCCGTTGTCGATCTGGTAGACCCGCAGCCAGGTTATGGAACGGACCTTGTCGGTCTCGTCGGCCAGCACGCCGCTGTTGTTTTCGGACATGCAGGCCACCGAGCAGGCCCCGCAGCCGGTGCACTTGTCCACGTCGATGAGCATGCCGAAGCGTTGCTCATCGGTATTGTAGAGCTTTTTCAGATCATACATGGCTCACCCCCCCGATATTTCTCAGAGAGACCCGGGTCAGGCTCCAGTTGGGCAATCCGCTGAGGGGATCGCTCTCGACATTGACCGCGCGGTTGAAGTTGTCGCCCTTGCCGCCGATGAACTCGCCCAAGGCGGTGTGGCCCAGGCCCACCGGCACGAAGACCATGCCCGGTTGCGCGCCGGCGAACAAATGCACCGTGGCGTTGACGCCGCCGTGAGCGCCCATCAGCTCCACGCGGCTACCCTCGGCCAGATGCATCTCCTTGGCAGTCTCGGGGTTGATCTCCACCACCAACTGGTCTTTGTGGGCCAGGGTGGCGTCGGTCAGGATTTTGATCATGTAGGGCGTGATCGGATCGCGGCCCCAGGTGGTGCGCAGCGAGGGGATGGCCTGCATGATCAGGCCGTGGCCATGACCGTGGGCCAGGGCCGCGGGCTCACGCCAATCCAGCCCGGCCAGATTGACGTTGGCCGCGCCGCCGTAGCTGGGTTTGTCCTCGGCCCAGAAGCCTTTGTTCTGGGCCAGTTCCTCGAAGCTGCCCAGGCCCGCCGCGCGGGTCTTGAGGGCCTCGAAGACGCTCTGCTGAGGCAGGGCCTGGGCCATCTGCCCGCCCATGGCCTTGGCCAGGGTCAGGAAGATGTCGCCGGTGGCCTTGGCCAGGGGCTCGCCGTTGATCAGCGGACGATGCAGGCCATAGAAGCCGGTGGCGCAGCCAAACGGCGTGGGGACGTCGCCCCAGCACTCCAGGAAGTGGGCGGCCGGCAAGACCAGGTCGGCCACGGCGGCGCTTTCGTCCAGATAAGGCGTGAGCGCCACCACGAAGGGCGTTTTGCGGGCCAGGCGCTCGACCAAAACGGCCTGGGGGCCGTTGAAGACCGGGTTGCCGCCGGCCAGGATCAAAGCGGCCAGGCTGTAAGGCTTGGCGCGCAGGGCGTTGACGGTGAGTGTATAGGGATCGTGGTCGCCAGCGGCCAGGGCCGGTTGGGTCGGGGTGGGCACGGCCGCGCCCAGGGGGGCCAACGGCAGAGCCTTGCGGGCGACGAGGCCGCCGGGTTTGCCCAGCTTGCCGGCCACGGCGTTGAGGGCCAGGACGGCCAGGAAGTCCTGCATGGCGCCAGGGCCGCCTTCGGGGCCAGGGCCACAGATGGCCACGCCGCTGTTGCTGGCGGCCAAGGCCAGGGCCACTTCCTTGATAGTGGCCGCGTCCACGCCGGTGTGCTCGGCCACGGCCTCGGGGGCGAATTTGGCGTCGGCCAGGCCGCCCGCGCTGACGGCGCTCTTACCGGCGGCGACGATGGCGTGGGCCATGGCCAGGGCCAGCAGGCCCTCGGTTCCGGGCTTGCAGGCCAGCCATTTGTCGGCCTGGCTGGCGGTGACCGAAGCGCGGGTGTCGACCTGGACCAGGGTGGTCTTGCCTTCCTCACGCCACTTGGCGAAGGCCGCGCGCACGGCCACCGGCGAGCCCCAGCCCTCCAGCAACGGCGTGCCGAAGCTGACGACGTAGTCGGAGTTGGCCAGGTCGAAGCCCAGGTTTTCCTCGCCAAAAAGCCGCTTGCCGGCCAGGGCCAGGGTCTGTTGGGCCGTGGGCAGGAAAGCCAGGTTGGGCGAACCATAGGCGGTCATGAAGCGACCGAGGATCTCGGAGGTCACGTCGCCGGAGGCCCCGGCCAGACAGGCCACGCGGTGGGCCTGGCCGCCCTCGGCCAGCTTGCCCAGGCGCTCGGCCAGAAGCTTCAGGGCGTCTTCCCAGCTCAAGCGGGTGAACACGCCGGTCTGGCGATTGCGCAGCATCGGCTGCTGCACGCGGGTCTCGTGATTGTAGAGCAACTGCAAGGCCGAGGCGTCGGCCGGAATCAGGCCTTCGCCCAGCGGGCTGGCCGTGGCGCCTTCCAGGCGGATCAGGCGCTCGCCCTGCATGCGGCCCTGTATGACGCGGGCCTGCAAGACCGTCCCCGTGGAGGGATTGACCGTGCTGGCAAAGGCCAACGCGCCGTCTTCCGGCACCGGAACCCAGTTCCAGTTCTGGGTCCAGATGGCCGTGTCGTCCATCAGTTTCCAAACGAGCGGGCTGAAGTGTATGCCGATCACTCCGCCCACCACGAACTTGACAAAGGATCGTCTATCCAAGGTCATCGGGCTTTCTCCCAGATCCGAACCGCCTACTTGTGGCAGACGAAGCAGGCGTCGCGCACGCCGTTTTCGCGGTGACACGCGGCGCAATCGTCCATCTTCATGCGCTCCGGCGGCCCGCCCAGCCCAAGCAGGCTGCGGCCCCAGATGTCACGGCTGTAGCCGGTGAGGCGGTTGTATTCATAGGGACGGAGGTTGTCGGTTTCGCCGTGCGTGCCGTGGCAGGTGGCGCACTCCAACTCGGCGTTCTTCACGTGGGCCACGTGGGAGAAGAACACGCAGTCGGGCTGACCGGAATAGACATCCCAGGCAATCGGTTTGCCTTTGGCGATGTATTCCTCGGCCAGAATCCTTTCCGCCTCACGGTGCTTGGGGTTTTCGATGTTGTCGCCCATGGCTTCCTCGGAGTGGCACTCTTGGCAGTTGGCCACCGCGGGGATGCCCGTGAACGAACCGTCCTCCCGGAAGGTGTGACAGCTCGCACAGCCGTCGCTCACCTGCTCCATGTGCACTTTGTGCGAAAAGTCCATCGGCTGCGTCTTTTCGGCGTAGAGAATCGTGGGCGTCAGCCAAAAACCGAAGGCCGACGCCAAGACGATCCCCAGGACGAAAAACAGCCAATCCGGGGGGGACTTCTTCTGTCCTTGCTCCTGCTTAGACATAGAAACTTTGCCTCTGTTTGCTTGTTAGGTGACGCTTCAGCCGGAAGCAGTTACACCGCAGCCGTGCCGCTGCATGCGACAGCCACGGTCACCCAAGATGTGCTTAAAAGCCCTCGCGCGGCGCGGCCCGGAGTGACGCGAACCTACCACGTCTCCCAAAACCCGTACCTCGTGAAAGCTGGCGCAGCTTAGCAGCAGTTACGGTGGCGTGTCAACCAGCAAGCACGCATGGCGCTTCAATTTTGCCACCTTTGACGGAGATTGATGGCCCAGGCCTTTTCGATGACGGCCAAGGTGTCCGGGGTCAGGGCCAGCGCGGCCATTTCGTCCATGGTCGCCCAGCGGGCCTCGGCGGCGTCATCGCCGGCGACGGGCTCTTGCCGCGCGGCCTGGCAGAGGTAATCCAGCAGCACGTAATGATACTCCACCCGGCCCTGGCCATCGCGCGAGAGTCGCTCGAAGACCTCCACCAACGGGCCCACCCTCACCCGCACGCCCGTCTCCTCCAGCACCTCGCGGGCGCAGGCCGCCGCCAGGCCCTCGCCCAGCTCCACCGCCCCGCCCGGCAACGACCACAGGCCCTTGGAAGGCTCGCGGCCCCGTTTGACCAAAAGCACCTCCTCGCCGCAAAACACGATGCCCGAGACGCCCACCACCGGTCTGTCGGGATATCTTCTGCCCACGCGCGCCCCTCCCGCCGGCCTTTTTCGTGGCCGGCGTTTGCGTTTTTGTGAAGGCAGCATTATTGAAAAGAGAGGACAATAGGTCAAGCAAAGCTTGCCGCCTTTGACGGCCCGTGACAAAATGCGCCCAGCAAGCCAAGGATTTTCGCCGATGAACATGCAGGATTTTTGCCGCAACCACCCGGATCGGCCGGCCACGGCCCACTGCCAGAAGTATGGCTATGGCTATTGCGATGAATGTCTGGAAACCGACCCCCACTGCTCGGAGCCCGAGATTTATTGCAAGTTCCGGCCCCAATGCGTGATCAACTTCCAGGCCAAGGAAAACCGACGGGCCGCCAGACAAGCGGGAGCATGAACACATGAGCGCCAACGACGTCTATTCCGAGTTCATCCGCCAACTGCCCCAGGCCGACGCGCCCCTGGCCGGGGTCGATGTCCGCCTGATCAGCGGGCCCACGGCCCAGGCGGCCTTTTTCTTTTTGCCGGCCGGCACGCGCGTGCCGCCGCACAGCCACTGCGCCCAGTGGGGCATCGTCGTCGAGGGCGAGATCGAGCTGACCATTGGCATGGCCACGCACATCTTCCACCGCGGCGACCGCTATCACATCGCCGACGGCGAGACCCACGCCGCGCTGATCACCAAGGATAGCTGGGTCATCGACGTCTTCGCCGACCCCAAGCGCTATGCCGAAAAATGATTGGCCGCCCCTTTTGGGCGACCAACGGGCCCTGGCCATGGCCACGCCACCCGAGGCCGCCCGGCGGCTGATCGCCCGCCTGCCGCCGGGCCGCGCGCTGGAGTTGTGCTGCGGCGTGGGCGGCCTGACCCGCTTCCTGGCCCGGGATCGCCAGGTGCTGGCCGTCGATGGCGACCCGGAGCGCTTGGCCCTGGCTCGGGCCAACGTGGCGGCCATGGGCGGCGCGACGGGGGTGGATTTCCTGTGCTGCGACCTGGAGCGCCCCGCCATCACGCCCCGGCCGGGCCTGTTTCGCCTGGCCATCCTCGATCCGGACTGGGCCCCGGCCGGCCAGCCGCCAAACGCCTGGACCGACGATCTGGCCCAGATGCGACCGCCGGCCGACGCCTTGCTGCGCTGGGCCCAAGGCTTTCGCTGCACGATCATCCTGCGGCTGCCGCCCTGGCCGAGCCAGGGCCGGTTCATCAACTTCGGCTACTTTCACACATTGACTTTTCGGCAAAACGGCCGCGAAAAATTCGCCTGGATCATCTGGGGCAATTGATAAACCGTTGCGCGAAGGCCGCCAAAACAGTTAGCATCTACGCGAACATCGTTCGACCGGCAACACAACCCTTGGCGCAACGGAGAGACAGCATGAAAAAAATAGTCGCGACTGCCCTCATTGGTTTGTTGACCCTGGCCAGCGGGGCCATGGCCCAGGAAAAAGCCACGCCCCAGGAAGTCTACGAGATGGTGACCAAGGCCGCCTCCATGCTCGAACAACTGGGCCCCGAGGGCCTGGCCGCCTTCAACGACCCCAAGGGCGAGTTCTCGTGGAAAGACTCCTACGTCTTCATCCTCAACTGCCAGGAAGGCAAGATCGCCGCCCATCCCTCGCCCAAAATCGTCGGGGCCGACGCCTCGGTGATCAAGGACGCCAAGAGCGGCGCGCCCATCCTGACCGAGGCCTGCCAGGCCCTGACGGCCAAGGGCATCTGGAAGATCTACTACTGGCACAAAAAAGACAGCGCCGAACTGGGCCGCAAGGTCAGCTTCCTGATCCCCGTGCAGGGCCAGCCCTATCAGGTCGGCGCGGGCGTCTACGACGACACCTTGACCATCGAAGACCTGAACAAGATCAGCGGTCAGTAGCAGCCGCTCGCCGAACAAAACGACCCCGGCCCAAACTCTGGGCCGGGGTTTTGCGTTTGCGCGGGTCTAGAGCTGCGGCCGGGGCAGGAGCCCGGCGCCGTCAATGATCTCGCGGGCGCGGTGCTCCCACTCGATGGCCATGACGTGCACGCCGGCCACGCCGGGCATTTCGCGCAGTTGGCCGATGGCCTCGATGCAGATGCGAATGCCCTCGGCGGCCTGGTCTTTTTTGTCCACGCCCTGCATGCGCTTGATCAGGGCCTCGGGCACGTCCATGCCCGGCACGAACTTGGCCATGTACTTGGCCATGCCCACTGATTTAAGCGGCGTGACCCCGCCCAGGATGAAGCATTTTTCGTGCAGGCCCCGGTCCACGGCCCGCTTCATGTATTCGCGGAATTTATCCATATTATAGATGCACTGGGTCTGGACGAAATCCGCGCCGGCCTTGATCTTGTTGGCCAGGCGTGAGACGCGGAAAGCGAAGGGATCGCCAAAGGGGTTGACCGCCGCGCCGATGAAAATCTCGGGCGCGCCTTCCAACTCCTTGTCGTTCAAGAATTTTTTCTCGTCGCGCATCTTCTTGAACGTGGCCAGCAGTTGCACGGAGTCCAGGTCGTGGACGTTTTTGGCCTCGGGGTGATCGCCAAAGCGCTGGTGGTCGCCCGACAGGCACAGCACGTTTTTGATGCCCAGGGCCGTGGCCCCCAGGATGTTGGCCATCAGGCCCAGGCGGTTGGCGTCACGGCAGACCATTTGCAGGTTGGGCTCCAGTCCCTGGTCCAGGATCAGCTTGCAGGCGGCCCACGAGGCCATGCGCACCACGGCGGTCTGGTTGTCGGTGATGTTGACCGAATCCACCGCGCCCAGCAGATGGGCGGCTTTTTTGCGCACTTCATCGGCGTGGTTGCCCCGGGGCGGCCCCAGCTCTCCGGTCACCGCGAAATGGCCGGCCCTGAGCACTTTTTCCAGATTGCTGCCCGCTTTCATAGCTTGAGGTCCTCCCTGATCCGCCGACGCGGCCCACCGTCACGGGCGGTGATCCAGTTTTTCACCGGCCAGACCCGCTCCAACTCCTCGGCCCGGCCCATGCGTTCCATTTTTTCGACGATCAGATGCCAAACGCAGTCCACCTCCGGGCCGATCTCGCACTTGCCGCCGGCCGAACCACCGCAGGGGCCGTTCATGAGGCTTTTGCTGCAACGGGCGATGGGGCAGAGCCCACCGAAGTGATGCACCAGGCAGTCGCCGCACGATTGACAGCGCTCCGACCACATGCCGTGGGCCAGCGCGCCGCCGATGAATGTGGTGTTTATGCCCGGAAACACCGGCGCTTTGGGGTAGCGTTCGCTGACGAACTGGGGCCCCACCCCGCAGGCGATGGAAATGATGGCGTCGTAGCCCTCGGCCACGTCGGCCAGTTCCTCGATGTATTCAGGATCGCACTGGCGCTCCAGGGTTCTTTCGTCCACCGTCGGGGCCAGGCCGCGCTTTTTGCGGGCGATGCGCAGGGCCGTGGCCAAGACGCCCACCTCCTTTTCGCCGCCGACGTTGCACACCGTCACGCAGCCCCTACAGCCCAGCACCAAGACCTTGGGCCGCCCCTCGATCATTCGCAGAATCTCTTCCAGCGGTTTCGCGTCGCCTACGATCATATCCAAACCACCTTCCCGGCTCTGGTCGAACCCGTGACGCGGCGGGCGGGGTCAGCCCATGGCCGCCATTTCCTTGGCCAAAATCTGCGCGTCGGTATAGTGTTGCAAGGTGATGGCCTTGCCCGGACACTCGGCCGCGCAGGCCCCGCAACCATAACAAGAAGCCACCTCGATATAGGCCGCGCCGTCCTTGATCTTGGGCACGCCGTAGGGGCAGGTGCGCACGCAGGTCAGGCAGACGGCGCACTTGGCCGGATCGACGGTCGCCACCACGCCGCCGACGCGGATGGCCTTGCGGGCCAGGACGGTCAGGGCCCGGCCCACGGCGGCCTCGGCCTGGGCGATGGCCTCGTCGATGGGCTTGGGATAGTGGGCCAGGCCGGCGATGTAGAGCCCCTCGCTGGCCAGGTCCACCGGGCGCAGCTTCATGTGGGCCTCGAGGAAAAAGCCCTCGCCTTGCAGCGGGGCCTTGAACACCTCGGCCAAGGGGCCCACGGCGTTGGGCGCGATGGCCGAGGCCAGCACCAGGCGGTCCACCTCCAGCTCCACCGGCCGGCCCAGGACGTGATCGCGGGCGCTGATGGCCAGCTTGTCGCCGCGCTGTTCGACCAGGGGCTTGTGCTCCAGATCGTAGCGGATGAACAGCACGCCAAGTTCCCTGGCCCGGCGATAGAGATCCTCGCGCACGCCGTAGGTGCGGATATCGCGGTAGAACACATAGACCTGGGCCGTGGGGTTTTGCTCCTTGATGGCCACGGCGCTTTCCATGGAGTGCGTGCAGCACAGCCGGCTGCAATAGGGCCGCGCCGGCTCGCGCGAGCCCACGCACTGGATAAAGGCCACCGCCGCGAGCTTGCTCGCCAGTTTGGGCTCGCCCTTGAGGCTGGCGTCCCACTCCAGGGAGGTCAGCACCTGGTCGCTTTGGCCATAAAGATATTCCTCGGGCCTGGTCTCGCGGCCGCCGGTGGCCATGATGGCCACGCCGAAGTCGATGGGCGTCTGGCGGCCGGCCGAATCGCCGATGGCCCCCTTGAAGTTGCCCACGAAGCCCTTGCAGGCGCTGACCTGGCTTTCCAGGTGCAGGGTGATGTTGGGGCTGTTGTGGACCTTGGCGATGAGGTCTTCCAGATAGGGCTTGATGGGCTCGCCCTTCCAGGTGACCAGCAAATGATGGGCGTTGCCGCCAAGTTGCGATGTTTTTTCGACAAGATGCACCGGATAGCCCGCCTCGGCCAGGCTGAGGGCGGCCGTCATCCCGGTCACGCCGCCGCCGACCACCAGCGCCGCCTTGGTCAGGGGCAGCTCCACCTGATGCAGCGGCCGGGTCAGGGCGGCCTTGGCCACGGCCATGCGCACCAGATCCTTGGCCTTGTCGGTGGCCTTTTGAGGCTCTTGCTGGTGCACCCACGAGTCTTGATCGCGGATGTTGGCCATTTCGAAGAGATATTTGTTCAGGCCCACCTCGCGGATGGTTTCCTGGAACAGGGCCTCGTGGGTGCGCGGCGAGCAGGAAGCCACCACCACCCGGTTGAGGTTGTGCTCCTTGATGATCTGCTTGATCTTGTTCTGGGTGTCTTGCGAGCAGGTGAAGAGATTGTCGTCGACAAAGGCCACGTGGGGCAGCGTGGCGGCGTATTGGCGCACGCCGGGCACATCGACCACGCCGCCGATGTTGATGCCGCAGTTGCAGACAAACACGCCGATGCGCGGCTCCTGGTCGTCGATATCCAGCTCGGCCGGATATTGCAGCTCCTTGGTCAGCGTGCCACGGGCCTCGGCCAGGCCCTTGACCGAGGCTCGCGCCGCCGCCGAGGCCTCCATAACCGCCTGGGGGATGTCCTTGGGCCCGGCGAAACAGCCGCAGGCGTAGACGCCCGGCTGGCTGGTGCCCACCGGCAGGAAGGAGCTGGTGTCGCTGAAGTTGTAATGGGTCAGCTCCACGCCCAGGCGCTGGGCCAGCTCCACGGCCTCGGCGCCGGTTTGCAGGCCCACGCTCAGCACCACGATGTCGAAAAGCTCGCGCTTGGGGTTGCCGTCCTCGTCGACGTATTCGATGGAGAGCATGCCCTCCTCGGCCGGATCGACGCTGTGGGCCCGGCAGCGGATGAAGCGCACGCCGTGCTCCTGGCGGGCGCGGTCGTAGTATTTCTCGAAATCCTTGCCGTGGGTGCGCATGTCCATGTAAAAAATGGCCGTGTCCAGCTCGCCAGGGGAGTGCTCCTTGGCGATGACCGCCTCCTTGATGGCGTACATGCAGCACACCGCCGAGCAATAGCCGTTGTCGCAGTGGTTGATATCGCGGGAGCCCACGCACTGCAACCAGGCGATTTTCTTGGGCTCAACGCCGTCGCTGGGCCGCTGGAGATGGCCCTGGTAGGGCCCCGAGGCGCTCAGCACCCGCTCGAACTCCATGGCCGTGACCACGTTGGGGTGGCGGCTGTAGGAATATATGTCGAACTGGCGGGGGTCGTAGGCGTCGAAGCCCGGGGCCAGGATGACGCTGCCCACATTGAGGTTCAGCTCATGGGGCAGTTGATCGTGGGCCGGGGCCTTGGCCTGGCAGGCCTCCACGCACTGGTAGCAATCGCAGCAAACGGCGCAGTTGAGACAGCGCTCGCCCTCGGCCTGGCCTTGCTCGGGGCTCAGGCCCAGCTCGAACTCGACGAAATCGCCCTTGCGCTCGGCGGCCGGCCGCAGGGGCATCACCGGGCGGGCGGCCTTGGCCAGGTCGTCCGGGATGGGGTTGTGGCGTGGCTTGTCGCCCAGCTCCAGCTTGCTCCGGCCGTGGGCCAGGTCTTGGCCATCGAGCAGACGCGTGATGCTGATGGCCGCCTCCCTGCCGGCGGCCACCGCGCCGATGGCGATCCACGGCCCGCTGACCGCGTCGCCGCCGGCGAAAACGCCGGGCCGGCTGGTGGCCATGGTGATGGGATCGGCCTTGATTGTGCCGCGCGGCGTCAGCTCCACGCCCGAGTTCTGGCCCAGAAACTCCAGGTTGGGCCGCTGGCCGATGGCCGTGACGACCAGGTCGGCGTCGATGTCGCTGGTCTGGCTTTCGTCGTATTGCGGCGCAAAACGGCGGTTTTCGTCGAAAACCCGCGTGACTTTTCTGAGCGTCAGGCCCAGCAGCTCGCCTTGCGGGCCGCGCCGCACGGCGGCCACGCCCTGGCGGTGGATGAACTCCACGCCCTCTTCCAGGGCCTCGTGGCGCTCCCAGGGGCTGGCCGGCTGTTCCTCGGCCGACTCCAGCATGATCATGCGCACCCGCTTGGCCCCGCGCCGCAGGGCCGTGCGCGCGCAGTCCACGGCCACGTCGCCGCCGCCGATGACCACCACGTCCGCACCGTCTGGCGGGTTTTGCCCCAGGGCCGCAAGCCGCAGATAGTCCAGCGCCGAAATGACTTGCGGGCCATCCTCGCCCGGCGCGCGCAGGGCAAAGCTGGCCGTGGCCCCCACGCCCAGAAACACCGCCCGAAAACCTTCGCGGCCCAGCAGGTCGTCGATGCCAAGCTCCGGGCCCAGGGGCGCGTTGAGCCTGATCTCCACGCCCATGTCGGCGATATTGTCGATTTCGCGCTGCAAAACGGCTTGGGGCAGGCGATACTCCGGCACGCCCACGGCCAGCGCGCCGCCGGCCACGGGCAGGGCCTCGAAGATCACCGAGCGCACCCCGGCCCGCGCCAGGTGATAGGCGCAGGCCAGGCCAGCCGGCCCGGCCCCCACGATGGCCACCTTTTCCTCGCGCCAGGCCGCCTCGGGCTGGGCCACGTTCTCCACGCCGACCACGTCGGCCGCCAAGCGCTTGAGGTCGCGGATGGCGATGGCCTCATCCACCTCCAGCCGGCGACAGACGCTCTCGCACGGGTGCGGACAGACCCGGCCGATGGCCCCCGGCAAGGGCAGATCCTTCATGATGATGGCCAGGGCCTCGGCGAACTTGCCCTGCTTGGCCATCTGCACGTAGCCCTGCACGTTGAGGTTGGCCGGACAGCTGACCTTGCAGGGCGCGGCGTCGAGCTTGGTGATGGAGTAGGCGTTGGGATAAGCCTGGGCATAGCGCTTGTAGATGGCCTTGCGTTGGCCCAACTCCTGATCGAACTCGTTGGGCACGCTGACCGGACAGACCTTGACGCAATCGCCGCAGGCCGTGCAGCTCTCCGAGGCGACAAAACGCGGGTTTTGCTCCACCCGCGCCACGAAATCGCCCGGCTTGCCGCTCAGCCCCAGAACCTGGGCGCAGGTGATTATCTCGATGTTAAGGTGCCGGCCGCACTCGACCAGCTTTGGCGAGACAATGCACATGGCGCAATCGTTGGTTGGAAACGTCTTGTCCAACTGGGCCATGCGCCCGCCGATGGCCGGCGACTTCTCGACCAAATAGACGTAATACCCGCTGTTGGCCAGGTCCAGCGACGCCTGAACGCCGGCGATGCCCGCGCCGACGACCATCACCGCCCCGACCTTTTTGTTTTCTCCGCTGGCCATAAACCGCCTCCCCGTGGCAAAGGCCGACGCGCGCCTGGCGCGGCGCGGCGTCGGGGTTTGGACCCAAGCGCCGTAGCGGCTTTCGCGTGGGCAGGCCCACGGGAAGTGGAGTAAAACTACGATTGATTACTATATCCGTGGGCATTTATATGATTCACCATACAACAAAACGCCGCGTCTTTGAAAGTTTTCCCATCAATATACTGTTATTAATTTATGATTCCAGGCGCTTACAAGAGAACAAGCGGTGGAGCAAGCGGAAATGATTATAAATTCCGGCCGTAAAGGGCCAACGAAAAAGGCCGGCCGCCATTGCTGGCGACCGGCCTGGCGCGCTTGTCGCGCGCCGTCGCAAGCCCAAGCAGCCTCGGGCTCGCGACGGCGGATGGTCTTTAGAAGATGCCCTTGACCTTGCCGCTGTCGGTGTCGACGTCGATGCGGCGGAAGGCCGGGTTGGAGCCGGAGCCGGGCATCAGGCTGATGGTGCCGGCCACGGGCACGACGAAGCCGGCGCCGCCGTAGGTCAGGATATCGCGGATGTACAGGCGCCAATTCTTGGGCACGCCCTTGAGGTTGGGGTTGTCGGACAGCGACAGGTGGGTCTTGACCATGCAAGTGCCCAGCTTGGACAGCTCGGGGTCGGCCTCGATCTTCTTGGCCTTGGCCTCGGCCTCGGGGCTGTAGTCCACGCCGTCGGCGCCGTAGACCTGCTTGGCGATCAGGTCGAGACGCTGACGCAGCGGGGTCTCCAGCTCGTAGAGCAGCTTGAACTGGTTCTCTTCTTCGCAAGCGTCCTTGACGGCCTCGGCGAACTCGATGGCGCCCTCGCCACCCTTTTCCCAGTGACGGCTGACGGCGACGCGGGCGCCGGCGGCCTCGCACAGCCGCTTGACGGCCGCGATCTCATTGGGGGTGTCGGTGTAGAAGCTGTTGACGCACACCACGGGGTTGATGCCGGCGCTCTTGACGGTGGCGATGTGGTGCAGCAGGTTGGCGCAACCCTTCTCGACCCACTCGACGTTCTCGCCCTGGTACTCTTTGGGCATGGGCTTGCCGGGCACCGGAATCGGCGCGCCGCCGTGGCACTTCAGGGCGCGGATGGTGGCGACCACGACCGCGCAATGGGGCTTGAGGCCCGAGTAGCGGCACTTCAGGTTCCAGAACTTCTCGAAGCCGATGTCGGCGCCGAAGCCGGACTCGGTGACGTGGTAGTCGCTGAGCTTGAGGGCGCAACGGTCGGCCAGGATCGAGCTCTGGCCGATGGCGATGTTGGCGAAGGGGCCGGCGTGCACGAAGACCGGCTGGCCCTCGATGGTCTGCAGCAGGTTGGGGTTGAGGGCCTCGTTCATCCAGGCGGTCATGGCGCCGGCGACTTCGAGATCCTCGGTGGTGATGGGTTTGCCGGCGCGGTCATAGGCCACGACGATCTTGCCCATGCGCTCGCGCATGTCCTTGAGATCCTTGGCCACGGCCAGAATGGCCATGACTTCCGACGACACGGCGATGCCAAAACGCGACTGCATCAGGAAACCATCGCGGCGGCCGCCCAGGCCCATGACGATGTTGCGCAGGCCCTGGCAGCAGAAGTCGATGATCCAGCCCATCTCGATGTTGGTGGGATCGATGTTGAGGCGCTTCATGCCAGACAGGCGCTCGAGCTGCTCGTCGTTGTAGTTGCGCTCGTGCTGCAGGCGGGTGTTCAGGGCCACCATGGCCAGGTTGTGGGCGTTCATGATGGCGTTGATGTCGCCGGTCAGGCCCAACGAGAACGGGGTCAGCGGCACGCACTGGGCCAAACCGCCACCGGCGGCCGAGCCCTTGATGTTCATGGTCGGGCCGCCGGAAGGCTGACGGATGGCGGCGGTGACCTTCAGGCCCAGCTTGCCCATGCCCTCGACCAAACCCATGGTCGAGGTGGACTTGCCCTCGCCCAGCGGCGTGGGGGTGATGGCGGTCACGTCGATGTACTTGCCGTCGGGGCGATCCTTGAGGCGCTCAAGAACCTTCTTGTAGTCGACCTTGGCCACGTAATGGCCGTGGGGCAGCAGCTCTTCCTCGGTCAGGCCCAGATCGTCGGCGATCTTTTTGATGGGCTGCATGAACTCTTCGGCGGCCTCGGCAATCACGTAATCGGGATTTTTAGTGGGATCGGGCAGCTTAGGCATTAGAACAACCTCCCTACAGCTACACAAGAAAGCAGGCCGCCTTGGGCGAGATTCCAGCGGAGCGCCGCCGACGGCCAGAACTAATGGAAGCCTGCGACGCCGCCAGCCCTTTGCCGGCGGGGGGCTTCCTATTTTGCCTAATTTTTACGTCCGGGCAATATCATGGAAATTGCAAACTCGTCAAGAGAATACGCTCACAATCTGGCCTATTTTTTCGCCGGCCAGGCCCCACTGACCGTGCGCATATCTGTAACACATCCAAACAACGGCATTATTATTAAAAACAACCGCCGTCGGCGACCGGCCAAGGCCAATCCCGCCGACGGCGGTTATAGCGTTATCGCCGCGCGCGGCTCAAGCGGCGGCGGGCAGCTTGCCTTCGCGCTTGTAGCAGATCAAGCCGCAGTTGAGGCAACGCGAAGCCTCGGTCTTGGCCGCCCGCTCATCCAGGCCCAGCTCGATCTCCAGGCCGGCGTACACGCGGCGCTCGGGGGCCAACTCGGGCATGGGCTGGCGTTGAGGCGCGGCCAGCAGGTCGTCGAGCGCCTCGACATCCAGGGCGCAATCGGCCGAGCACAGCATCTGGGCCGGCGCGGCCACCGGACGCCCGCTCAGGGCCATGTGCGCCGAGGCCGCCGCCCGCCGGCCGGAGCCGATGGCCTCGACCACCGCCCGGTGGTCGGCCACCGTGGGCAGATCGTCGAACAGATCGACCACCGGCCGCTCGGGCGGGCCATAGGGCCGCAGCGACCGCCAGTGCAGGGCCTCGTCATTGGCGTAGGGGTCGGCCTCCTGGCGGACAAAGATCAGTTTTGGCAGGCGGCCGCTGGCGATGATGATGGACGAAACGCCCTCGACGGCCTGGGGCTGATCGTCATCGCCGGCGATGACGTATTCCAGCCGCTCGGCGCGGTCTCCGCCGCCAAACAGGCCGGTCACCGAGGCCTCGAAAACGCAGTCGACGCCCTCGTTGGCCAGGGCCAGAAGCCCTTGAGCGTCCAGGCCCAAGGCCTCGCGGGTCTGGCGCAACAGCGCCAGCGCCCGGCCCGCGCCGCGTTGGCGGGCCTGGCGGGCCACGTTCAGAGCCTCCGCCCCGCCGCCGACGATAACCACGTTGCGCCCCAGGTCAATGTCCTGGCCCTTGGCCCAGGCCATCTTCAGGGGCAGCATCAGGTGCAGGCCGGGCATGGTGCGCGGGGCCTTGCCGCCGCTGAGCATGGCGTCCCAGCCGCCCGAGGCCATTATCACCGCCTCGAAGCCCTCCTTGAACAGCTCGGGCAGATTGCAATCGCGGCCAAAGGTCTGGTTGAGCCGGGCCTCCACGCCCATTTCGAGGATGCCCTCGATCTCCCAGTCGAGCACCTCGCGGGGCAAGCGTTCGGCCGGCAAGGCCGTGCGCAGCATGCCGCCCAGCTTTTCGCCGGCCTCGAACACCGTGGGCGCGTAGCCCAGGCGGGCCAGGAAATAGGCCGCGGTCAGGCCCTCGGCCCCGCCGCCGATCACGGCGACTTTGCGGTTTTTGGCCGGGGCCTTGTAGGGCTGGACGCGCTTGCCGCTTTGCATCTCGTGGTCGGCCAGAAAGCGCTTGATGTTGTCGATGGCCACCGGCTCGTCGACCTTGGCGCGCCGGCAGGCCGCCTCGCAGGGGCGCGGGCAGATGCGCCCGCAGATCAACGGCAGGGGGTTGCGCTCCTTGACCACGGCCAGGGCGTCGTCGTAGCGGCCCTTGGCGGTCAGATCGATGTAGCGGGCCACGTCGATGCCGGCCGGACAGGAGCGCTGGCAGGGCGCGGTGCACTGGTTGGGCGTGAATTCGCGCAAGATGCGGTTGGACACCGAGGTCAACCCGGCCGCGCCCATGGGGCAGACCCTCTCGCAGGTTCCGCAGCCGGTGCACAGGGCGGCGTCGACCTGGGGCAGGCCGTTGGCCCCGATCTGGATGGCCCCGAAGGGACAGTTGACCACGCA
Source organism: Desulfarculus baarsii DSM 2075 (assembly GCF_000143965.1). Lineage (GTDB taxonomy): Bacteria > Desulfobacterota > Desulfarculia > Desulfarculales > Desulfarculaceae > Desulfarculus > Desulfarculus baarsii. The sequence goes on from NC_014365.1 coordinate 2,471,961, forward strand.
GGTGCCCAGGCCCAGGCAGCCCACCGGGCACTCCTTGGGCCCGCCAAAAAGCAACACCGCCGCCCGGCAATCGCGGATGCCGTCGTATTGATATTTCACGTCGGCGCTGGCCGTGGCGTAGCGGCAGTTGACGTGGGCCACCACCGGTTCGCTCGCGCTCAGCGCCAGGCCGAGAATCTTGGCCACCTCGGCCTGCACCGCCGCGCCGCCACCCACGCAGGCGCTGGGCGGGATGCGCCCGGCGGCCATGGCCGCCGCCGCCGCCGAACAACCGGCCATGCCGCAACCGCCGCAATTGGCGCCGGGCAGAGCCTCCTCCACCGCCGTCACCAGCGGATCGACCTCCACGGCGAATATCTTCGCGGCCACACCAAGGCCCACGGCGGCGGCCAGACCCAGGCCGCCAATCGCCAACGCCTCAACGATCATCGTGACATACCCCTTGTATTGGTTTTCCTTCGGCGATATCGAAAAACCGCGAAAAAGCGAAAGTAGCCCGGCGTCGGGCCGCCACCCGGCGCCAAGCGGCAAGTAATTAACTGATCAATGTTAACTCTTCACCATCGCCGTTTCAAACTCTTTTGTAACATTTTGCACAAAAACAGGTCCGAGGCCGGCCCCGCCAACAAATCAACGCGGGGCCATCAAGATAATACATGGATTTATCAAGCAAAAATTTGCGGCAATCTCCGTGACGCCCCTGCTGGACAGCGCCACGGCGCGCCGCCGCCCGGCGATGAACAATGCCTCATTATTCAGCGAAAATTTGTTACCAACCATGCCGATAGCAAATATCGATCCGCGCCGCCCGGCGCACCGGCGGTCCGATCGGGCGCGCCGCGCGGGCTTTTCGTCGTGGCTAAAATTAATCGGCGCATCGCTTGACTGGAGGGGACATACCTCTATAATCCGATAGCCAAGAGGATGCCCATGAAAGACGTGCAAAACCAACAAGACCACCGCAACATCGTTATCGACAAAGTCGGCGTCAAGAACGTGCGCTACCCGATCACGGTGCTCGATCAGGTCAACGTGACCCAAAACACCGTGGCCACCATCAACATGTACGTCAAGCTGCCCCACCAATACAAGGGCACGCACATGAGCCGCTTTGTCGAGATTCTGGCCGAGCACAACAACAACATAAACATCAACAACATCCCCGGCATCCTCGAGGAAATGAAGCGCCGCCTGGACGCGCCCAGCGCCCACATTGAGGTCGATTTCCCCTATTTCATCGAAAAGGCCGCGCCGGTCAGCGGGGCCATGGGCCTGATGGAGTACAACATCGCCTTCCGGGGCAGTTTGGGCCGGCGCGGCATGGACCTTATCGTCGAGGTGGCCGTGCCCATCACCACGCTCTGCCCCTGCTCGCGCGAGATCAGCCGCCACGGGGCCCACAACCAACGGGGCATGGTGCGCTTGGCCGTGCGTTTCCGCAGTTTCATCTGGATCGAAAAACTCATCCGCGTGGTGGAGGATTCGGCCAGTTGCGAGGTCTTTTCGCTGCTAAAGCGCGAGGACGAAAAGCACGTCACCGAAAAAGCCTATGAAAACCCGATGTTTGTTGAGGACATCGTGCGCGACGTGGCCGAAAAGATGGACGCCGACCCCAATATTTTCTGGTATTCGGTGGAAAGCGAAAACTTCGAGTCGATCCACAATCATTCGGCCTACGCCTACATCGAACGCGACAAACGGCCCCAGCCTGGGGCCTAGCCAGCCGGCGTCCAAACCATGAGCAAACCCAGCCCGCCACCCGAACACGAGCTTTCCTGGGAATATTTTCGCGCCTCCGGCCCCGGCGGCCAACACCGCAACAAGGTCGAGACCGGCGTGCGTCTGACCCACCTGCCCAGCGGCCTGGTCGTCAGCGCCACCGAACGCCGCAGCCGCGAGCAAAACCGTCAGGCCGCCCTCGAACGCCTGGCCCGCCGTCTGGCCGACCAGGCCAAGCCGGTCAAGCCGCGCCGGCCAACCAAACCCAGCCGCTCGGCCAAGGCCAAGCGCCTGTCCGAAAAACGCCTGCGCGGGGCGGCCAAGGCCCTACGCGGCCGGGTTGGCGACGACGAATCCTAGGCCTTTTCGCCCTTGATCAACGTTTCGATGCGCCAGACCACGCCCATCATCTGCCTGGCCTGGGTGTTGAGTTCCTCGGCCGCCGCCGCCGACTGCTCGGCGCTGGAGGCCACATCCTGGGTCAGGTGGTTCATGTCCGAGATGGCCCTGGTCATCTGCTCGATGCCAAGCGCCTGCTCGCCCGAGGCCTCGGCGATCTCGGCGACCATGCGGCCCACGGCCTGATTGTGGAAAATCACGCGCTTGAACGACTCCTCGGCCTGGCCCACCAGCCGCACGCCGGAGACGATGTTTTCCACCGAGCCCTGGATCAGGTTCTGGGTGCTGCGCGCCGCCTCGGCCGCGCGCAGGGCCAGCGAGCGCACCTCGTCGGCGACCACGGCGAAACCGGCCCCGGCCTCACCGGCCCGAGCGGCCTCCACGGCGGCGTTAAGGGCCAACAGGTTGGTTTGGAAGGCTATCTCGTCGATAGCCCGCACGATCTGGGCCGTCTGCTCGCCGGCGGTCTGCACCGCGTCCATGGCCACGGCGGCCTGGCTCATCAGCCTGGACGCCTCGTCGAGCACCTTGGCCGCCTCCTGGCGCGAGCTGGCGGCCTGGCTGGCGTGTTCGGCGGTGCGCTTGATCATCGCCGACATCTGCTCCAGCGTCGAGGAAGTCTGCTCCAGGTTGGCCGCCTGGCTGGAAGCGCCTTCGGCCAGGCCCTGGCTGGAGCTGGCCACCTGATCCGAGGCCGAGGCCACCTCTTGCGAGCCGTAATGCAGCTTGTCGATGACCTGCTTGAGCGGCCGAGCCACGGCCACCGTCACCAGCCAGGCCAGGCCCAGGCCCAGGGCCAGGCCGATGGCGATGAACAGACCCGTTTGCCACTTGGCCGCGCCGATGCGCGAGTGCATGTCGTTTTTCATTTCGGCGCGCACCTGCTCGCACAGGCCGATGGCCGAGCGGGCGGCGGCGACCATCTTGCTGCCTTCCTCGTTCTGGGCCAGCCTGCCGTCGGCGGCGTATTGGGCGGCGAAGGCGTCGAATTCGGCCTTGTAAACGCCCACCTCGGCGGCGATGCGCCCCATCTTTTGCCGGCCGGCCTCGTCGTCAAACAGGGCCTTGGCCGCGGCCGCCTCCTTCAGCACGCCGGCCACGGCCTTGTCAACCTTGGCCAGATAGGCCTTGTCGCCGCGGATGATGAAGTTCTTTTCGTGGCGGCGGGCCTCCAGCACGCCTTTGATGATCTCGCCACAGGCGTCGGCCTTGGCCACGCGGTCGGCCACCTGGCTCAGCGCGCCATAGCCCAGCAGCGAGACCAGGCATAGCAGAGCCAGCAAAACGGCGAATCCACCAAAAACCTTCGCGCTCAATTTCATCTTTCCAAACATGGTCGCCTCTCCCCGATGCTGTTCGCCGGAAAAAATTCCCCCCAATCGTAACCTGACCGCGACAAAAAACACATAGGGCCTTTCATTCAATCACACGTTTTTTTTCACCCAACCTCACGCACGGCCCATCGCCCGCCGGGGCGCGGCCTTTCATTGTTGACAGGTCGTCCTGTCTATAATTTATGATGCCCCATTACAGCACACGCATGATTTAGCGCCCATTTCCGAGAGGTCGTTATGAAAACGCCGTATGAACAATTGGCCGAGAAGATCCATCTGGGCCATTCCCAACGGGTCGCCAAGTTATTTCAACTCATCGCCGAGCCGCTGGAGGCCCAGATCATGCTGGCCATGCCCGGCCAACCCCAGGCCATCGCCGACAAACTGGGCCTGGAGGCCCAAGCCGTGCAAACGGCCATCGACGCGCTGTTCATCAAGGGCCTGGTCTTTCCTTCGGCCAAGACCAGCCCGCCCACCTATCGCATGACCCGCGACATCATCCAATTCCATGACGCCTCCATCCTGTGGCCCCAGGCCAGCCAGGAGTTCCTCGACGCCTGGCGCGACTACATGGACACCGAGTGGCTGGAGTTGGCCAGGGACAACGCCCACCTGTTGCCCAAACCCTTCAGCCGGGTCATCCCGGTGGGCGTGAGCATCCCGGCCAGGCAACAGGTGCTGGATTTCGAAAGCATCAACCAGATCATCATCAACGCCACGACACTGGCCGTGACCAAGTGCACCTGCCGCCTGACCATGCACAACTGCGACCGGCCCCTGGACAATTGCCTGCAAGTCAACCGCGCCGCCGAATACAACCTGGCCCGGGGCACCGGCCGCCAGGTCAGCAAGGAAGAAGCCCTGGCCATCTGCCGCCAGGCCGAGGAGCAGGGCCTGATCCACGTGACCATCAACTCCAGCGAGGTCAGCCACTTCATCTGCAACTGCTGTCCGTGCTGTTGCCAGACCATGCCCGTGTTGATCAAACACGGGACCAAGGTCATCGACCCCAGCCGCTTCCGGGCCGAGATCGACCCCGAGGCCTGCACCGGCTGCGGCCTGTGCCACGAGCGCTGTTATTTCGGGGCCATCTCCTGGAGCGAAGGCGAAGGCTCGGCCAGCCAGGTCGACGCCGAAAAATGCCTGGGCTGCGGCTTGTGCATGGTCACCTGCCCGGCCGAGGCCATCGATCTGGCCGAGGTCCGCGCCAGGGATTTCGTGCCCGGCGCGGCCTGACGATCGAGGGCCACGAACCGTGAAAGTCGCGTTGCGTCCAGCCGGCCAAGCTGCCACAATAAAAAAAGCCGCAGCGCGCACCGCGCGCGGGCCGGCGTTGGCGTCCACCAAAAGTGGGAGATCGTAGTTTGAGCGTCATAGTTGATATAAATGGCGACACGGCCAGGGTCGTCCCGGTGGGCACCATCGACGAGGCCGGCGCGGAGCGACTCAAGGCCAGCCTGGACAAGATAGACCTGAACAAGGTCAAAAATATCGAGCTGGATTTCCGGGGCGTGCCGTTCATCGGCAGCGCCGGCATAGGCAAGCTTCTGTCGCTCTATCGGCTCGTCGCGCCCAAGGGCGGCGCGGTGACCATCATTAACGTAACCCAAGATATCTACAACATCTTTCGTGGCACAAAGCTCACCGAGGTCTTTTCGGTGCGGGTGGCCCGTTCCTAGGCCTCTGGATTGCCCAGCGTGAAACGGCGCGCCCCGACAAACTCGGAGCGCGCCGTTGTTTTTCGCGAAAACGATCCAGATCAGTCGTCGAAGTTGCCCGCCGGGCCCTTGTTTCCCACCACGCTCTTGGCCTTTTGCTCGATCGCCGCCGGCGTCCACTGAGCCGGCTCCTCGATGCGCGTGGCCTTGGGCCCCAGGTCGTACGTGCCGGCCCGCAGCAGGGCCTCCACGGCCAGGGGCGCGGTGTCGGTGGCGTTGAAGACGTTGGCCAGCAGATTGTAGACGAAGTCCTCCACCGCCTGAGCCATGCGTTGGCGCACCGCCAGCGGCTGCGAGAGGATCTTGTTCTCGAAGGGCAGGTTGAGGCTCTTGAAGTTGCCGCCCTTCCAGCCCTTGTCGGCGGCGTAGGCCAACATCTCGGCCCAGAGTTCGTCGCTCACGCCGGCCCCGGCGAGCTTTTTGAAGTTGCCGTCGGCGTCGAGGGCGGCGTTGCCGTAGTCGTCTACCTCCACGCCCCACGAGATCATTTGCAGGGCCGTGGCCACGTTGGCCTTGGTGGTGTTGGTGAGGCTGGCGATCTCGCGCAGGCGGTCGGAGTTGTTGCCGCTGGTGCCGTGCTGGGCCCCGGAAACGTTGTAGGGCGCCAGGGCGTCGTGGATCGATTTGGTCAGATCGACCTGGATGCCCTGCTCGGAAGTCTGAATGCCGTGGGCGGTGCCGTTGTTGAGGGCGATCCAGTCGGGGAAGATGCCGTTGGCGTTGAGGCCGCGGATCAGAAACAAGGCTTCGTCGGGGGTGGACATGCCCTCTTTGCCTTTTATTTCACCGACTTCTGTCTCCAGCCCGGCCCACTTGGGCACCAGCGGGTTGAGGGCGATGCTGGCCAGGAGATTCTTGTCGTCGGGCAGGTGGGAGGCGTCGATGGCGATGGAGGTCAGCCCCGCCTCGAACATGGTGGGGATCTCCACCTGGGCCTTGGTGACGTCCTTGTCGCCCTTGATGCCGTAGTGGTCGGCGTGGACGGCCACGGGCACGGTTATGCCCAGTTCGTTCATGAGTTGGTCGACCAGCAGCGCGATGTTCCAATAATTGACCGCGCAGTAGGCCGAGGCTCCGCCCTCGGATTTGGCGATCTCGATGATGATGGCGGCGTTGGCCTTTTGGGCCGCCAGCAGCGCGCCGCGGATGACCAGGCGGCTGCGGCCGTTGGCGGCGATGGTCATGGCCTTGCCCTTGGCGAGCATGGCCCGATCGACGGCCTTGCCACTGACGATCAGCGCGCGGGAGTTGGGAAAGAGCTTGACCACGTTGGGCGGGCGGCCCACCGACAGCGCTTTTTCAAAATCGGCCTTGGAGACGGAAGACATGATTTTATCCTCCACAAAAGGATTGAGTTGGCCCAATATGCAAATGGTCGCCCGGGCCTTGGATCGACACGGCCGGCAACCGGATCGTCCGCGCGGGCGATCACACGATTGTGCAATCATTGCTTCATTCGATCATACAACAATTTTGGCCAAAGGGCACCGCGGATCGTCCTTTCGGCCCGGCTGGCGAAAATGGCGGGCAACCGCCCTGGATTGAGTCATAAATCCGTTGCTGCTGATCAGCCAAGTGTCCGTCAACGCCTGGTTCGGGCCAGGTGAAGCGGTGAGCTTCCCATGCCGTGCAAACACTGGCTAACCATTTCGTTGTTTCTGGCGCTGGCGGCGCACTGCCCCGCCGTTGCGGCCGCCGAGGCCTCGGCGGAATTCTTTGGTGGGCAAAACGTTTCGGCGATGGTGGAGTTGCTGGAAGACCCCGGGGGCCGCATGGGCCTGGCGCAGGCCCTCGCGCCAGCCAGTCAGGCCGCCTTTCGGCCGATCGAAGGCGACCGCATCGAGATCGGCTTTTCCGACTCGGCCTGGTGGGGCCGGCTGAAAATCCCGCCCGCCGCCCCAGGGCGAGCCTTCGACCTGCTGGAGTTCACCAAGCCGGCCCTCAGCCACATCGACGTCTACTTCCCGATCACCCAAAGGCCCAACGCCCCGCCGCGCTGGCGCAAGGTCGCCGGCGGCGAGTTCGTGCCCGTCGACCAGCGGCCCATCGCCTTCCGCTGCCCGATCTTTGCCATCACGCCGGACACGCCGCCAGAGACTCGCATCTACTTTCGCATCAAATCATTGGTGTCGATCAACACGAAGCTGGTCTGCTGGCGCACCGCCGATTTCCTCAGCGCCACCTTTTACGACAACATGGCCTTCGGCGCCATTTACGGCGCGCTGCTGGCCATGGGCCTCTACAACCTGATCCTGTTCCTCTCCCTGCGCGACAAAGTCTATCTTTTCTACGTCGCCTATGATTTTTCCATCATCTGCTACCTGGCCTCGGTCTACGGGCACATCGCCTTTTTACCCCACGCCGCGACGATCATGGGTCCATCCACCTACCTGATCCTGTCGGCCTTTGGCCTGATCGCCGGCATACTGTTCGTGCGCGCCTTCCTCAGCATCCGCGCCACATCGCCGGCCTGGGACATCCTCACCAAGCTGGCCGTGCTCATCATCTGCCTGTCGCTGTCACCGGCGCTGTGGGACGACCACAACGCCAGCAACCGCGTCCTCAACCTCGTCGCCCTGATCATCGGGCTGCTGTTCCTATGCTTGGCCAGCGACTATCTGCGCCGCGGTTATCGGCCGGCGCTTTACCTGGTCATCGCCTGGGGCGGCTTCATGCTGGGCGTGTGCCTGTTCAGCCTGGGTGGCGTCGTCATACCGCGAACCCCGCTGACGGTCTACATGCTGCCGTTGGGCGCGGTGCTGGATGCAGTGCTTTTGTCCTTCGCCTTGGCCGACCGCATCCGCAGCCTGCAGAGCGAACGCGCCGATTTGGCCAAGTCGCGCAGCCATTTCATGGAGTTGGCCAGGCGAGACGGCCTAACCGGACTCTACAACCGGCGGCACGCCTTCGAACATCTGCGGCGCATACTGGCCGAACATCAAGAACAGGCGCGGCCGCTTTCGCTCTTGATGCTCGACGTCGATGACTTCAAGGCCTTCAATGACACCTTCGGTCATCCCGAGGGCGACAAGGTGCTGGTGGGCTTGGCCGCGGCCATCTGCCAGGGCGTCCGCGCCCGCGACACGGCCTGCCGTTATGGCGGCGAGGAGTTCATGGTCGTGCTGCCAGACAGCTCCAACGCCGACGCCCTCAAGGTGGCCGAACGCATTCGTGACGCCTTCGAACAGACGCGCTTCAATCCCGGCGGCTTCCGGCCGCTGAGCGTCACCGTCAGCATCGGCGCGGCCAGCCTGGCCGGGGCCGGCGACAACCTTGAAGCGTTGGTCGGCCGGGCCGATCAAGCCCTCTACGCGGCCAAGGCCAGCGGCAAAAACCGCACCGTCTCCTTTGACGACCTGCCGCAATGAGCGGCCGGCCCACGCGCCGCGTCGGCCCGGGGATAATGGCCGCCCGCGCAATTTGCCCCGGCCAAGGCCTTGGCACGGCGCGCCGATTGTGCTAGGTTTGCCGCCAACGTCCTCGTAGCTCAGTAGGATAGAGCGACGGCCTCCTAAGCCGTAGGCCGCCCGTTCGATTCGGGCCGGGGACACCAACGATTACAAGGGGTTAGCTTCGGCTGGCCCCTTTTGCATTGGGTCAGGGTGCGTATAGGGTGCGGCGGGGTGCGTGAAAAGGCTGGGCGTAAGGCTGTGATTATCCAGTTTATCCACAGCGTTACGGTTGCCGTCCGGGGCCAAGTGACCGTAGGTGTCAACCGTTAAACTGATGCTGCAATGCCCAAGTTGGTCCCTGACGTAGGCCAGACTTTCGCCGTTTTGAATCAACAAACTGGCGAAGGTATGGCGCAGGTCGTGAATGCGGACACGGCGCAAGCCGGCATACTCAAGGGCCTTGTACCAAATCCGATTGCGAAAGTGGTAATCGTGGACGGGCTTGCCTTCAGCGCTGAGAAAAACCCTGTCCGGCACCTTTCCCCAGCCTTTGGCCAGGGCCTCGCGTTTGCGCCGCGCTCGTAGGTCAAGCAGCACGGCGGCAAGCTGGCGACTCATGTCAACCCGCCGCCCCTTGCCCGACTTCGGCGTTTCCATTCGTTCGCGGCTCACGCCGCGCCGGATCATGATGAAGCCGCCCCGGAAGTCAATATCTCCCCATTCCAGGCCCCGCGCCTCGCCAAGACGCATGCCCGTTCTGGCCAGCGTCAAAATCATGGGGAACGCATTAGGGAACCTGTCCCTGACCACCTCAAGCAGATGGTCAAGCTCTTGCGTGGTTAGCGGCTCTATGTCGGCTTTGCGGTCCTTGATCCTGATAACGCCCCGCCCCATTCGCTGGCCGGGGTTGTGGGCGATGTAGCCGGCTTCAACGGCGCGGGTCATCACGCCCGAGATCACGTTCAGCATGTGCCGCACCGTCGAACCAGCCAGGCCAGATTTCCCTTTCTGCAACAGAAAATCCTTGATCATCAAGCGCGTGATTTGGTCCACGGGCTTTGAGCCAAAACGGCGCAAGATATGGTTCGCCAACAATCGTTGGTAGTCCTTCAACGTGCTGGCCTTGCAGGTGGCCGGCACGGTCAAGGCAATCCATTCCTTGGCGAGTTCGCCGAACGTCGGCATGGCCTCATCTTCGACGATGAACTTACCAGACGCCAACGCGGCCTCGATCTTGCGCGCCGCTTCCTTGGCGGCCTTTTTGTCGCCCACCAACTTTGACTTGCGCTTGCCGTCGTGGTTGACGAAAACCCACCACGCGCCGCTTCCTTTGACCTTTTCTCTGACTGTCACTCCCATAGGCCCTCCTTGTTTTGCGAATCGCCGCCGATATGTCGGCAATTTATTTTACCACGTTTCGGCCGCAAGTTCGTCGCGGGATTGACGGCCAACACCTTCAGGCAAATTTGCCTGAAGGTCTGTTCGCGTGCCTTGCCTTTCCTTGGCCAATAGGTTCCGGCAAATTTGCCGGAACCTATTCTCGCCCTGGGCCGCAAGTTCGTCGCGGGATTGACGGCCGACCGCTTCAGGCAAATTTGCCTGAAGCGGTTTTGCGCCAAGCGCGCCCGGCCCGCTGGTCGCTTGCCTTTCCTTCGCCCTGGCCCTCACCACGTCTTCGAGTTGCAACGCCAGTTGCGCCCGTTGCATGTCGTTCAGGTTGCGCCGGCCAAGCTGGCCTGGGCCGACTTCCAAATAGCCACCACAAGCCACGATCTTTCCTCGGCAATGGTTTGACAGCGGCCAAACGCCGATCGTCGCTCTACGTGTCAATTTGGAAGCCTCACAGCATATACTCATGATTAACGTCACCAGTTTTGTTTAAATGCGGCGGTTGTGGCCCTTGTTTGCCCCATGGAAGCACCAGCCGGGAAAGGGAGGACCACTTGAACGACGCCGCCGCCCGCCGTTGGGAGAATCCCGGCTTACAAAACGTTCAGCGAGTCGCCCTCTGGATGCCGGGGCAAATTCTCGCGTTGGCGAATCTCGTTGGCGGTCATGACGCCCGCCTGGCGGGCAATCTGGTAGCTTTGGAAGCGCTCAAGCGTTCCGGCCCGCAAAAGGTTGGCCGCGTTGTGCTCAAAGTAAAGGCCGGCCGCCCGCTCGCCTTCGGTGAGCAACTGCAAGTTGAACCGGGCCTCAAGGCGGGTCAGCCAAGGCGTCAAGCTCAGAGTCAAAAATTCGTGGGCAAGCTGTTCAACATTATTGAAGCTCATGCGGTCCAAATGGCCCAGCAGGTGGACGGGCACGCGGAAGCATCGGGCAATTTCCTCAAGCGACCATTTCCACGTGGCCAGGGTTTCCGCGTCCTCGGAGCTTAGGCCGATCTGCTCGTAGGAAAGCCCGCCGTCCAGAATAACGGTCCGCCCCGCGCCGGCCGGGCCGCTGAAGCGCCGTTCCCAATCATCGCGCAGGCGCGCCGCCGCCTCTGGCGTAACGTCGCGGTCAGTCTTGAGCACGCCAGACGGCCGCGCCTGTTGCCGGAACAAAGCCGTGGTGTAGGCCCCCAGCACGTGAGGCAACTCCATTGCCCGGCGCAAGGTGGCAATTGGCGAGACGCCGACAACGCCGTCGGTGGATAAGCCGCGAATGTGCAACACCTCGTCCTGGCCGTAGACCACGGCCCGCTTTTCGTCGGCGTAGCGGTAGAGGATGCTGTTGTCCGGCTGGGGTTCGACCGCCACACAATCGGGCCGCAAAGGCCACAGGGCCACCACCTGGCCGGCCTGGCGCTCGACAAACACAAAGGCGTTGCCGCGCAGACACAAGCAGACCATCAAGAACTCGCGGAATTCGCCGCCGGTCTGGTAGGTATTTGGCCGGTGGCGCATCAGGTCTTGCAAAACATGATCGTCGGCCCGCTCGCGCCCGCCGTCGGCCCGCTTGCGGTACAGGTCCAAAGGCATGGCCGCGATGGTTTCCGACAGCACGCGAACGCATGCATATACCGTCGGAATGCCCAGGGCCATGTTTTCCGAGTAGCCCTCGAAGCTCTCACCGCGTAGCCACGTGGACGTGGGCGACTCAGCCTTGTAGCGCCGCATGCCCAGCTTCTGCAACAAACCCATGGTTCATCCTCCAGGGCGGGGCCGCCCCGAAAGGCGGCCCCTTCCACGATTTAGCGGGCGGCCAAGGTCACGAAGTCGGCAACCTCGGTCACGCCGTCGGCCAGGGTCAGCAGGCCGTTTTTGATGGGCATGCCGTCAAGGCGCACGGTGGCCCGGAAGGCCACGTGGTCGCTGGTGAAGTAAATGTCGCGGCTGGCCTCGAGGCGCAATTCCGAGCGGATGCACAAGGCGTAGGCGCTGGGGTTGACCAGCATCACGTCGCCCTTGTCGCCCAGCACGCTGGTGTGCTCGCTCCAGATGATGGGATGGCCAAGCAGGTTCTGGCCCTTGCCACCGGTGGACACGTCGGACCAGACGTTGCTTCCGCCGGTCCCCACGGTCTGGGCCATGGTGTAGACCTGGCCCTTGAGCGAAGGCGACATAAGCCAGACGGCCTTGCCTTCGGCGGCCGGGGCCAGCTTGGCGGCCATGTTGACGGCGTTTTCCCAAAGGAAGGTGTCGTTGCTCTGGGCCGACTCCTTGGCCACGGTGGCCAGGGCGTCAGAGTTGAAAATGGCCAACGGCTTGCCAACGCCATTGCCGGCCAGGATGCAATTGTGGTCGATGGCCCACCGGATTTCGGCGGCCAACGTCTCGCGGATGAAGGCCTCGGCGTTGGGCGCATCCTCCATAAATTCGCGCGTGGCCTTCAAAAGCAGAGTCAGCTTGTGGGGATTGAAGGTCATGGCCCGAACCTGAATGTCGTCCGGGGTCATTTCGGCCCCCTCGGCGGTCCAGGTGGCCACCAGCCCGCCACGATCGGCCGAATGGTCAGAGTCGGAGATGGCCGGCACGGTCAGGCTGGCCGCGTTGGTCCGGTACACCTTGCACCGGCTGGCCAGGATGCTTTGCTCCAGGGCCATGTCCAGGATGGGCGCGCCATAGGCCTGGGGAATCAGGAAGCCGCCGTCCACGCCCGAGACGCTGTTCATGGCGCGAGTCTGGAGCCGCTCGTCACGGCCGCCCATGACGGCGCGGACGAATTCGCCAAGCCCCCGGAATCCGTGGCTCTCGCTGGCGGCCGCCCGATCTTCCACCACGATACGCGGCCGGGGTTTGTCGGCGGCCGGGCGCAGCTTGGCGGCCGCGTCCAGCATCTCCATGCGGCGGGTAAGTGTGTCGGCCTCTTCGCGCAGGCGAGCAAAAACCACGCCCTCATCAGGCGTCAGCGAGTCGCGGGCGGCCAGGGTTTCGATTTCGTCGGCCAACTGGGCCTGTCGTTGCAGCATGTCGTTCTTGTCCATTTTCTTCATTCCTTCCAAATAGTTGTAACCACGGCCAATACCAACGGTCCCATCCGCCGGCACGGCAACCAAACTGACTTCCAGCGGCCGCCACCGCACCACGCGATACCCTCCAGGCTGATTCCGGGTTTCGAGCACCTCGTAACCGATGGAGATTCCGCGCACGATGCCGGCCTTCACGTCCTCCCAAAGCTCTTTGGCCCGCCCCGTTGCGCCGAAGCGCAGCACGCCGCGAAGCTTCCCGCCGGCCAGGCGCAAGTCCTCAACCACGCCGATGTTGACGCGGCTGGCGTCATGGCCTTCCAGCAGGGGCAGGGGAGCGCGGCTCAGGTCCACCGCCTCGGGCGTGTGCTCCAGAATCTCGTCACCACCGCGCCGGGCCACGGGCGCTTCGCTGGAAAGGCTCGCGCCGATGCACCGCGCTTCCTCATCCGCCTTCCGGCCCAATTCCAGGCTCATTGTTCGGCTTTCCGTTGTCGCCATCTCATCTCCTTGTTCTGAAAACAAAAGCCGGCCAGGCTTGCGCCCGCCGGCCGTCTTGCGGCTCTGTCGTTTTGGGGTTATAATTTAAGATTTACACGGCAAGCAGGCCTCGTTCCAGCCATGCAGGGGGGGCCGCCGGAACCTCGGCCCGCGCGTGCAAGCCCATGGCCATGGTCAGCGCCACGGTGCCGTCAACTTTTTCCCGTGACCGCGACTTGCTTATCTTGCGCCCGCCCGCCGGGTCCGTTTCGATCACAACGTTCGAGGCGCACCACGTCAAAACAGGATGCCCGCCATGGGCTATTTGGCGTTGCAGGATGCCAGCTTCCAGCAAGTCAACCGCCGGGGCCATGTCCTTGAAGCCCTGGCCCCACGGGGTCAACGGCAACTCGATGCCCTCATCCGCCAGGATCACCTTCAGGTCTTCGATTCGCCACCTGTCGTAGGCCACGCCTTTCAGGTCGAACCTGGAAGCCACCTCGGCAAGGCGCATGGCGATGGCCCGTCGGTCGATGGCCCGGCCAGGCGTGGTTTCGATCAAGCCTTGGCTGGCCCAGGTCCGATATGGCACGCGGTCGTCGTCCTCGCGCTCATCCAGGTTTTCGGCCGGAACCCAAAAGAAGGGCAACACCGCGCCGCCGTCCTCGGGGAAGTAGAGCACCAGCGCCGTCAGGTCCGTGGTGGAACCCAGGTCCAGCCCGGCCCAGCATGGCCGGCCGCGCAAAGCCTCGGGGTCAACTTCGCCCCGGCAAGCTTCCCAGTCGGCTTGGGCGATGAACCGGCCGTCCACCTCCACCGGCTGGTTAAGATAAAGGGCGCGGAACACGGTCTCTTTGGCTGGAATGCGCTTGGCTTGCGCCGCGAACTGGCGCATTTCCTCGAGCGACCGGAAGTCGCCAAGCGCCGGGTTGCAGGCCCGCCAAACTTCCTCGCTCCAGGGGTCCGCGTCCGGCGGCGCGGCGTAGATGATCGGCAAAAACGTTTCGTCCTCGATCACGCCGTCCAGCACCTTGCGGCCGTATTCGACAAGTTCGCTCATAACGTGGTGGTGGTCGCTGGATTGCGTGGAAATGACCACCATGAGCGGCTCGCGCCTAGCGCCCGCGCCCGTGTCCAGGTTGTCAAACAAATGCCGGGTCCGCGCTTGGGCCAATTCGTCGTAGACCACGAACGATGGGGATAAGCCATGGGCCTTGCGGTCGTCGGACGACAGCGCATGGTAGACGGAACCGGTTACGTCGTCCTCGATGGCCTTTCGGAACCGCTGGACGTTGCACCGCGCCGCGAACTCGGGAACAGCGCCGATCACCGCTTCCATTTCCGCGAAGATGATTGACGCTTGGCCTCTGTCGGCCGCCGCGCTGTAGACCTGGCCGCGCTGTTCCGCTTCTGGCCCGATCAGGTGCGCCAGGGCCAGGGCCGCCGCCAGGGCCGTCTTGCCGTTTTTGCGGGGCAGGGTAAGCAAGGCCTTGCGCACCACGCGCCGGCCGCCCCGCGTCCGGTAGAGCGCCTTGACTATCTTCTTTTGCCAGGGCCGCAGCCGGAAGCGCCGGCCAGCGTGCATGCCGCTGGTGATGGGCAAGCTTTCCACGAAAATAATGACGCGGGCCGCCCGGCTCAGCCCCGGCCGCTCCCAAAGAAAGCAATGCGCGCCAATTTCGCGGGGCGTGTCGGCCGTTTTCAGCGGCCCGGCTTTTGGTCCACGTCGGCCCATGCTAACTAACTCTCTTCTGCGATGGGGCACACCGGTCCGTGGTTCTCAGCTCCTGAAGATTTTTCCCCACCGTTCGCCCACCAGTGCTTGGGGTCCATCGGCCAGCCGGTGGCAGGGTCAACGGCCCGATCATGCTTGCGTCGCCAGCCGCCGCCGTCCTCGCGGTTGGTCTTTTTGCTGTGGCACGAGTGACAGAGCGGTTGCAAGTTATTGCAATCCCAGGGCATTCCCCCATCGGCAACAGGCTTGATGTGATCGACGTCGGTTGCGGCGACGACCTTCCCGGCCCGCCGACACTCCCGGCACAATGGTTCGCTTCGGAGCACCTGAAGCCGCAAGCGCCGCCAGCGAGATGTTGAGTATGGCCAGTCAGACATTACGCGGCCCTCCCGAGTGTCGCCTCGTACTTCGTGGCGTAGGCGGCCCGCTCGCGGTCGTCCAGTCGCACCCAATCAGATACGGGCTCCAAGCGCCAGCCGTGGTGTATCACAAAGTGCCGCTCCAGACCGTTTGGGTTGCGGCCGGGGTAGGCTTTGGCTTTGACAATTTTCAGGGCGCACACTGTGCGGCCTCGGGCGTGAGTTAGCACGTCCAGTGCCATGTAAAGGCGGCTTTTCTCAGCCGTCGCCTCGCCGCCGCGCCCAAAGGTTGCGCCGGTTTTTTTTTGCAGGCAGACGAATGCAACGCCGTTGCCCAGCGCGTCATAGACGCCCCTAATATCGGAAGCAATCTTGAAGTATTCGCCGTCCCGCTCCTCAAGGTAGTCGACGACGGTCAACCCGTCGCGGTTGTGGGCGGCGATGGCGTCGTCAAAGCCGCTGGCGAGAGACGCGGCGCGGACGGCTCGCCAATGGTCAAGGGGGTCGCCGAAAGCCCCAACGCGCTGGCGATACTCTTGTGGCCCCATCTCCGACATGCAATAAAGCAACTCCTGGCGGCCGATGTTGTCGCGCAGGATGTTGAGCGCCAGGGCCGTTTTTCCTGCATTGGTCTGGCCGGCCAGCACAACGATCGACTTGGGGGGGAGGCTCACCATCTGGTCAAGGCCCAGGGGCAATGCCAGCCCAAATGGCTGGCCGTCTGTGCTGGCCAGGTCAACGAACTCCAAATGGCTAGCCAAAATATGGAACCGCCCCGCCTGGCGGGGATCTCTCTTAATCTTCTTTTCTTCTATAAGGCGTGTCAGGACCATCGACCGGTTTTTTCGGTCGCGCCGATCGACTAGTCCGAACTCCCGGTCAACGTCGGCCGTCGTGAACGAACCTGTTGAATTTGCTACCCATTCGCGGATTTCAGCCGCAAGGTTTCCGCCGAATCTAACGGAATCACCCCGTCCACGCTGGGCCGTATCCTGTCCACACGTGTCCCCAGGTGTCCACACGTGTCCACGGGTGTCCACACCTGTCCACACCTGTCCACAGGTGTGGACATTGTCCACATTTCGGGGGTCCCTGATCCCGGCGGCCAGCCCCGACGCCACCGTGGCCGCCACTTCGCGCTGGCCGAGTCCCAGGGCCAGGCCGGCCCCGATCAAAGCGGCCCTGACTCCATCCTCGGCCAGCAGGCCGGCCCCGATCAGCTGGCCGAGGGCGAAGGAAGAATCGTTGATTTGCCGGTTTCTCGCCCCCTGGCCAGCCAGTGCGATTTTTGTCAGTTCATCGGCCAGGGCGTGTCGCCCGTAGCGGGAACGGGAGTCGCGGCCCTTTTCCCGTTCGCGCAAATTTGCGCGAACGGGGTCTGGCGCAACATCGCCCTGCTTCAGGCTGGCAATCTGCCTTTCCTTCGCCCTGGCCCTCACCACGTCTTCGAGTTGCGCCGGTAATTCCGGTGGTGCGCAATCCCAGGGGGCGACCAGCCATTCACGGCCTGGCCCCGGCGGGGCCACGACGTATCCGCCCTCGGCGCGCACGTCCACGGCGGGCATGACGCCCACGGCGTTTTTCATACCCTCGCGGTGGGCAAAGTAGTAATGTCGCCCCCGTGGCGTGGTGGCAATGGGCATCTCCAGCCCATCGGGCAAAAGGGCCTCAACACGACTAATCGCCTCGGAATTGTCGGCGTCAATGACCAGTAGGTTGCTAACCTTTCCCGTCACAATACCTACCATCGCGCCGGGTTTGCCAAACCAGTCGGCGAGCGCGCCGGCCTCGGGCCGGCGGGTCTGGTATTCGGCCCACGGGCGAAGGGGGCGCTTGT
The DNA here is from genome assembly GCF_000143965.1 of Desulfarculus baarsii DSM 2075. Classification (GTDB taxonomy): domain Bacteria; phylum Desulfobacterota; class Desulfarculia; order Desulfarculales; family Desulfarculaceae; genus Desulfarculus; species Desulfarculus baarsii. Next base: position 2,489,324 of record NC_014365.1, read on the forward strand.
CCGCGCCCACGGGGATCGCCGCCCAGCCCAGGCTGGCGTATCTTTGCGCGGCCTCAATCATCGCTCGCCCTCCTTGACCAGCAGCCGATCCAAGGCCAGGCTGGCCTGGCGGTCAAAGGGCCGATCGACGGCCCGCTCCAGCCACCGGCGGCGCAGGCGGCCAAAAAAACGCTTGACTTTTGCCCAGCGTTCGGCTATCATATTGTTATCCTTTCTTTTTGATCTGTGGGGCCGCTGGTGTTGGCGCACCAAAGGCCCCGTTCATTTTCGGCCCAGCCCGGCCAGGACTTCGTTGACAATTTTGTCCGTCCGCTGGTGGTCAACCGCGTGGCCGGCCAGCCAAGCATCCAGGGCCTCCCGCTTGATCAACACCGCGCCGCCAGCCACGCGGCTATGCGGAAGCCCAGCCGCCAGCCAGCTCCGCATGGTGCGCAAGCTAACGTCGGCCAGTTCAGCGGCCGACCTGGCCCGCAGCCAAGCCCGTTCAGATGCAAGCATCCTTCGCGCCTCCAAAACAGAAAACGCCGCCCGGTTGCCCGAGACGGCGTTTCGCAAAAGGTTGTGGTGTCAGGCGGTCAGCGGCCGGTGATGGCCTCGAACTCGCGCATGGCCGCGCCCTTCGTCATGGCCCGCCGGTTGCGCTGGACGAACTCGACCAGCGCGGCGCGCTCGTAGACGACGCGCCCGCCCAGGCCGACAAAAGCCGGGCCGCCGCCCCGGCTTCGCCAAGTCGCCAAGGTGGCCGGGCTAAGCCTCAAAACCTCGGCGGCCTCGCCTTCGGTGAGCAACTCTAGGTCCACGGAAAACCTCCTTTTTTGGGCAAAACGCAAAAAGGCCGCAGCATCCGCCACGGCCTCGATCAGTCTCTCGCACACGTTTTCCAATTGTAGCAAAATGTACACTACATATTGTTTGTTGTCAACGAGCGATTGCGAGCGATTGCGAGTCTCGCAAAAAAGCAAGCGAAAGCGCCGCCCGGTTGCCCGAGGTGTGAAACGTCACAGCAACATGTTTTGACCATCTGGTGTCGCTATGCAAAGTGTGACATTTGGGTGCGCCTGGGGTGCAAACGGGTGCAAAAAAGATGGGCCGCCCCGGAAGGCGGCCCTAATGATTTCAACTACTTAGCTTCTATCATGCCCACTCCTAAGCCGTAGGCCGCCCGTTCGATTCGGGCCGGGGACACCAACGCAAAAAAGGGGTCGGGCCCCGAGGCCCAGCCCCTTTTGTCTTGTCGCCGCGCCCGACTACTTGGTCAACTCGGCGTGCTCGAACAGTTCGTCGGCCAGGCCCAGGTCGTACTGAATTTCGGAAAAAAGCAGGATCGTGCGTGACTGGCCATGCGTCGGCGTGACCAACATCTTGGTCCTGGTCCAATAACCCTGAATGTTCTGGATGTGCTGATCTAGTAATGACCTGACAGTCGACCACGTAGAGGAAGTGGTCATGCCGCCCTTGGTTGGGGTAGGTTTGTAGTTGCGAAACTCGAACAAACCTCAACACAGGAGGGCAACATGACCACGGAGAAGAAGGTAGCACGAAGGAAGCTGAGTCTGCTAGAGCTTGCTGGGGAATTGAGCAACGTCAGCCGGGCCTGCAAACTGATGGGCTACTCGCGGCAGCAGTTTTACGAGATTCGGCGCAATTTCCAGACCTACGGCGCACAGGGCCTTGTGGACCGTTTGCCCGGCCCCAAGGGGCCGCATCCCAATCGTGTGGAAGCGGAGGTTGAGGCGGCGATCATGGCTTACAGCCTGGAGTATCCGACCCACGGAGCGCTTCGCGTGTCGCAGCAATTGGCCCTTCGCGGCGTGCAAGTGAGTTCCGGCGGCGTGCGAGGCGTGTGGAGTCGCCACGAGATGCTCACGCGGCACGAGCGTCTTTTGCGTCTCGAGCAATCGGTTCGCGCCCAGGACATTCAACTCAGCGACGAGCAGATTCGGGCTTTGGAGCGCTTCAGCCCGGAGTTTCGCGACCGCCACATCGAGGCCCGGCACACCGGGGCCCTGGTGGCGGTGGACACGTTTTTCGTTGGCGCGCTCAAGGGCGTGGGCAAGGTGTATCTACAATCGGTCATCGACTGCCACAGCCGCCACGCCTGGGGTCGCCTGTACACCAGCAAGCTTCCGGTCACGGCGGTGCATGTGCTCAACGAGGAAGTGCTGCCGTGCTTTGAGGCCCACGACGCGGTGATTGAGACGGTGCTTTCGGACAATGGGCGAGAGTTTTGCGGCCGGCCAGACCAGCATCCGTATGAGCTGTTTCTGCAGCTTGAGGGGATCGAACACCGCACCACCAGGGTGCGTCGGCCTCAGAGCAATGGCTTCGTGGAACGGCTTCACCGGACGCTCTTGGACGAGCATTTCCGGATCAAGGGCCGTCAGAAATGGTATGAAACCTTGGATGAGATGCAGGCCGACTTGGATGAGTATCTGCGCCATTACAACCATGAGCGGGCGCACCAGGGCCGGAACATGAACGGCAGGACGCCGAGTCAGGCTTTCCTGGAGGGCCTGCCCGGGCGTAAGAAGCCCAAGGAAAAGGCGTCCCAAAAGGCCGCCTAAAAATCACCCCGCCAGGGGCGGCAGTGTCAGGTAAATACTATATCTGTACATTCTGGAATCCGCCCATGTGCGCCGTCTTGACCAAACGGTTTTTCTTGTCGAAATACTCCACCTTCACCGGCTGCCAGATGTCTTCGCGCACCCAGACCACGCGGCGGGCGTAATTGGTGTCAGACTGATCTTTTTTGACGCGTTGCACCACGTGGCAGGTGGCCTCGCCGCATTTTTCGTTGCGCAACAGCTCGTAATCGTCGTCGTCGAGGTTAACGGTTTTCATATCCTCGTTGTAGAGATCACTGCGCATGAACACCGATTTCATGCCCCCGCCGCTGATGCGCCGCACCAGCTTCTCGCTGGGCATGTAGACCCACATGTCGTCACGCTGGGCCGGATCGGTGTAATTCCAGGTCAGGTATTTGATGTTCTTGACGTCCTCTGGCAGTTCGAAAGTCATCAAGTCCTTTTCGCCCCAGGGCGTCTTCTTGTTCAAGCCGCGCACCCGGCGGCTGAGTTTCTGATCGCCCCGCTCCACCACGATGCTGATGATCTGCGAAGTGTCGCTGGCCTTGGTGGCCTTGTCGACGTTTTCCATGATTTGCCGGCCGGTCAGTTCCCCGGCCGCCGCGCCGACCGCCATGCCCGTCAAGAGGCCGGCGCAGCATAACATCATCGCCCACAACCGTTTCGCGTTCATTCCCCATGCGCCTTTCAGGCTCCGCCTGGGCCGCGGGCCGCCGGGCCGCGCGGCTGAATTTGATTTGTGTGGCCAAATTTTATTTAATTCGTTTGACATGATAATAAAAATCAAATTATGTTTCAAGCGCATTTGGCGTCGTTGAGCCCTTTTGCCGCGTTGCCCAGCGCCTTCGGGCCGGCGGGCAGCGCGCCGCAATATCAGCGCGCGGGTCGTGGGCGGGCCGTGGCGCGGCATGGCCAATATGACGCAACCACAAATTTTCCATCAATCAGGGGAGAGCAAACTAATGAAACAGCTGGTCAAAAGGCTGGCTCACGCGGCCTTGGGCTTGGTTCTGGCCTTGGGCGGGCCGGCGCTGGCCCTGGCCGACGAAACGGCCACGACGGACAAGCAAGGCGTCGCCACCTTGGATTCGATCGTCGTCACCGCCGGCAAGCGGCAAGAGAGCTTGCAGGAGGTCGACGCCAGCGTGTCGTTGATCACCGACGAGGACGTGGAGGTCGAGCGCATCGAGTCGGTCCACGATCTGGAGGGCCGCCTGGCCAACTTCCACGTGCAGAGCGCCGGCGGCCACACCAACAGCTTCATCTCCGTGCGTGGCGTGGTGGGCCAGACCGTGCCGATGACGCCATCGGGCGTGGGCGTCTACCTCGATGACGTGACGCTGATCGACCCACTCTCCAGCCTGCTGTCGTCGGCCTATTTCTTTGACCTGGACCGCATCGAGTTGCTGCGCGGGCCCCAGGGCACGCTTTACGGCCGCAACGCCGAGGCCGGCGTGCTGGTGATCAAGACCAAAGACCCCGAGCACAAGCTCTCGGGAAAGGTCTTGGGCGAAGTTGGCAACTATGACAAATACATGGGCAACGCCGTGATCAACGCCCCGCTGATCCAGGACAAGCTCGCCGTGCGCCTGGCGGCGTCATACCTCAAGCAGGACGGCTATCACGACAACGTCTACCTGGGCAACACCGCCGCCGACGCCGACGAAATGAATGTGCGCGGCAAGCTGCTCTGGGACATCGGCCCGGCCACCTCGGCCCTTCTGACCATCGAGAATTATCATGTCCGCGACGGCGCGCAAGACATGATCCCCCTGGCCATCGCCGGGCCCAACTGGGACTCCAGCAAGGTCAACACCGACGTCGACGGCCACGAAAACCGCGACATGACCGCCTACAGCCTGCGGCTCAACCACCAGCTCGACTTTGCCGAGATCGTTTCCATCACCGCCTTCCGCGACGGCAAGGAAACAACCCTGGGCGACCCGGATTTTTGGAGCAATCGCACCGGCTACGCCGACTTCGAGCTGAAACAGAAGCAGTTCACCCAAGAGCTGCGCCTGGTCTCCAACGATGACTCCTCGCCCTGGAAGTGGCTGACCGGCGCTTACTATTTTCACAACGACCTGAACTTTGACTCGTTTTATCACATCGGGCCCGGCGGCGTGGAAATGGAAATGGACATGATCACCACCGGAGGCGGCGTCAACCAGGGCGCGGCGTTGTTTGGCGACGTGGAATACGCCTTTGATTCGGGCTGGCGCTTGGGCGGCGGCGTGCGCGGCCAATACTACAAAGACGAGATGGACTCCACGCGCTACTACGAGTTGATGGGCTTCAAGCTCGACGAGCAATCCGGTGATGTTTCCAGCGACTACACCCATCTCATGGGCAAGCTCAAGCTGGCCTATGATTTCGCCTGCAACCTCACCGTCTACGGCCTGGTCTCCCAGGGCAGCCGGGCCGGCGGCATCACCAGCCTGGCCCAGACCGACAAGATGCACGACTACGACCCGGAAACGGCCACCAACTATGAACTGGGCCTCAAATACCAACTGCCCGGCGGCTGGGGCTACGTGGATTTATCCATGTTCTACATGGACATCCAAGACCTCCAGGTCAGCACCACCGGCCTGGGCGGCTTTCAATACGTCTCCAACGCCGGCAAGGCCCGCAACATCGGCGGCGAGCTGGGCCTGCGCCTGAACCTGCTGCCCGGCCTGAGCGCCGACGCCTCCATCGGCTACGTCGACGCGGTGATGACCGATTACAAAGACGGCGACCTGGACTACGCCGACAACACCGTGCCCAAGGTGCCCGACATCACCGGCATGATCGGCCTGCAATACCGCCGGGAGGTGCTGCGCGAAAAATTCCTGGTGGCCCGCGCCAACTATTCCTATATCGGCAAAACCTATTGGGACTTGGCCAACAAGCACGAGGAAGACCCCTACTCCCTGGTCAACGCCACCCTGGGCCTGGAGGCCGATTGGTGGAAGGTCTACCTCTGGGGCAAAAATATCTTTGATCAGGAATACATCCGCAACGGCCTGATGTGGGGCGACACGGTGGTGGGGGCCTACGGCGACCCGCTGACCTTCGGCGTCACCCTGCAACTGGAGTTCTGACAAGGCAACATCGCTGGCCGCGCCTGGCCGGGGCGGAGATTTTTCGTCACGGCCGGGCCTGGCCGATCGCCGGCGGCGCGGCTCGCCACGGCCAAACGGCGCGAAAGGATCGATCATGTTCAACCCGACCAGTCCATGGGTGCGCTGGGGTTCGGTTTTGATCTGCCTGGCCCTGAGCGCCTTGTTCTTTTCGTTCTTGCCCAAGCTGACCATGGACAACTCCAACAAGAGCTTCTTCAAGGAAGACGACCCGGCGCGGGCGCTGTTGGAACGTTTCCAGGCCACCTTTGGCAACGAAGAGTTCGTCTACCTGTTGATCGATGGCGACAAGCCCCTGAGCCTGGCCACCTACCAGCGGCTGGCCAGTTTGGCGGGGCAGGTGGAAAAACGCGCGCCTCACCTCAAACGCGTGCTCTGGCTGGGCAACGTGGAGGTGATGCGCAACCTGCCCGACGGCGTGCTCATCGAGCCGCTTTTCGCCAAGCCGCCCCGCGATCAGGCCCAACTGGACGCCGGCGTGCGAAAAGCCCTGGCCAACCCGGCCATCGTCGGCGACCTGCTCAGTCGCGACGCCAAGGCCACGGCCCTGCTGGTGGAGTTGGAGCCTTTTCCCGAAAACGACCATTCGGCCCGCACCAGCGTCTGGCCGGCCTTGCGGGAAATCCTGGCCGAGTTCGACGACCTGGACGTGCTGGCCGTGGGCGGGCCGGTGATCGCCGCCGAGTTCGACCGCATCGGGGCGGAAGAATCGAGTCTGTTCGGCCTGCTGTCGCTGGCCGTGGCGGCCGTGTTGCTGGCCCTGCTCAGCCGCTCCGTGATCGGGGTGATCTTTCCGGTGCTAGTGATGCTCATCAGTCTGATCTGGGCCCTGGGCTCGGTGGCCATGCTGGGCTGGCCGCTGACGCTGGCGGTGATCCTGCTGCCGACGCTTTTGATCTGCGTCTCGGTGGGCGATTCGCTGCACATCATCAGCGACTACCAAAGCTGGCCCGCCGCGTGCGACAAAACCAGCGCCATGAAAAAAACCTTGAAGCGCATCGCCACCCCGGTGATCTTCACCTCGATCACCACCGTGGCCGGCCTGCTGTCGTTTTGGGTCACGCCGATCAAGCCACTGTCGCAGATGGGCGTTTACGCCTCGTTGGGCGTGCTCTACGCCATGGCCCTGTCGCTGGCCATGGCCCCGGCCCTGCTGATGATCGGCAAGCGCCGCGTCAACGACCCGCGCGTCAAGCCCAACGCTGTCCTGACAAAGCTCGCCGATCTGGCCCTTGGCCGACCCAAGGCGGTTATCGCCGTGTTCTTGCTGGTCACCCTGGCCGTGGCCCCATTCATCGTTCTGGTGACGCCCAACACCGGCACCATCCAGAGCCTCAAGCAGGGCGAGCCCCTGCGCCGGGCCTACGAGGCCGTGGATGGCCGCATGGGCGGCACGATGTCGCTGGAGGTGATGCTGCAAGGGCCGGAGCCCGACTCAATCAAAAGCCTGGAGGCCCTCAAGGCCTTGGAAGGCCTGCAAAATCATCTGAACGAAAACCCCCTGGCCATGAAAACCCGCTCGGTGTTGGACGTGATCAAACAGCTGCGTCAGGCCCTACACGGCGACGATCCGGCCCATTACGCCTTGCCCGAGAGCGACCGCGCCGTGTCGGAGTATCTGTTTTTGTATGAAACCGGCGGCGGGGCCCAACTAGACAGCCTGGTCTCGTTCGATTCCTCCGCCGCCCGGCTGACGCTGCGCACCAAAAGCCTCGACACCCAGGCCATCCGCGCCATCATGGCCGATACCGAAAAATGGGCCAAGGAGCACCTGCCCGCCGGCTATGCGGTCAACCTGGTGGGCTCCATCGCCCTGTCGGCGGCCATGTGCGACTACGTCTCGTTGAGCGTGGCCATGAGCCTGTCGCTGGCCTTTGTCGCGGTGACGCTGATGTTGATGCTCTTGCTGCGTTCGGTTTGGCTGGGGCTGTTGTCGATGGTCCCAAACGTCCTGCCGGCGGTGTTCGCCTTTGGCCTGATGGGGGTGCTGGGCATCGACCTGCACTTGTCGCTGGCCGTGCTGGCCCCGGTGATCCTGGGCGTGTCGGTGGACGACACGGTGCATTTCTTCCACCGCTTCTTGCACGGCCTGCGCCAGGGCGCGACGGTGGAGGATTCCCTGCGCCAGACCATCATCCGGGCCGGAAGGGCGATGCTCTTCACCAGCCTGGTGCTGGTGCTCGGCTTTTCGGTGTTTGTCTTTTCCAGCAGCGGCGATTACGTCGATTTCGCCATCGTGGCCGCGGCCGCCTTTACCTACGCCCTGTTGGCCGACCTGCTTTTGGCCCCGGCCATGCTGCGTCTGCTGCAAGGCGTGTTGTTCGCCAAGGCCCGGCGGCCGGAGGCCAAGGAGTCCTAGGTCGCGCTGATGAACGGACGCAAATCTTTAGGGCCGTTGGTTCTGGCCATGGCCCTGTTGACGGCCTTGTGCGCCATGACCGGCGTGGCCCTGGCCGATGGGCGCGGCGGCGGGGTGGAGTTGGCCCTGCCACCGGCCCAGGACGACCCCCTGGCCCAACTGGACGCCACGGAAGTGCTCGCCGACATGCAGGACAACAAACCCTGGCGGGCCTGCCTGCTGGGTCGCTGGCAGCAGACCCGCGACCGAGCCATCTCGTTGCAGCCGCGCTTGGAGGGCTCTTACGAAAAGCGCGCGGAAAACTGGCAATTTTGGGCCAGCGCCTACCTGCAATACGAGGCGGCCGATGTCTCGGAGGACGGCTGGCGCGCCGATATCGACCAGCTCTATTGGCAGGCCCAGCATCGTCAACTGGCCATGACCCTGGGCAAGCGGGTGGTCACCTGGGGCAGCGCCGACGGCCTGCGCGCCCTGGACCTGCTCAACCCCGTGGACCTTTCCAACCCCCTCAAGGAAGGCAGCCGCAGCTCCAACAAAAAAGCCGTCTGGATGGCCCAGGCGGCCTGGCAACCCGAGCACTGGATGTTCGAAGTTTCGTTTCTGCCCGAGCCGGCCGTGACATCCCTGCCCGGTGACACCAGCCCGTGGTTCACTTTTTTTCAAGAGCAATTGGCGCAGGGCGGCCTGCCCGCGCGGATCGAAGACCCGGCCCACGACCCGGAGCTGGGCCTGCGCGTGTGTCACTTCAGCCACTGGCTGGATCTGGAACTGATCTACTTCCATGGCTATCAGGACAGCCCACTGATGTTGGGCGCCGATCAAAGCGAGATCCGCATAGGTTATCGCAAAAGCGACGTGTTGGGCCTGGCCGTGCAGAGCGCCATGCATCAATCAACCTGGCGTTGGGAGCTGAACTACGGCCCCAATTACGTTATCGGCGACGCCAGCGGCGTCGAGCGCACGGCGCGAGTGCTGAGCCTGCTGGGTTGGGACTATCGCTTCAACAACGGCGTCAGCCTCAACCTCCAAGGCTATGGCCAATACTTGGACCAAGGGGCCCGGGCCGACGACTTCGGCGACTATGGCCTTAGCGCGGCCCTGGCCAAGGACGACCTGTGGGGTGGCGATCTGGCGTTGACCTATGGCGTCGTCTGGCAGATCAGCGACGCCAGCTCCTTTCATCAACTGACCGCCACCTGGTTTTACAGTGACCAGTTGCAGTTGAAGGCCTCGATCAACGTTTTCACCGGCCCCCACGACAGCACCTATGGCCAGTACGCCGATGACAGCCTTTTGATGTTTTCATTCAAGCACGAGCTTTGACACGGCCCCGCACGAGAAATATCGCTTTTGCTCCCGGCTGGTGTTTGGTAGAATCCTATCGCCTACGAAACTTTTGCGTATTTCGATCCTGACGACGGCGCAAGTGGATGTTTCTACCGCCGCCCAAGTCGATCGCGGGGGGCCGATCATGGGAATCGCCATCTTGGGCCGCATCAAGGCCCGCTTGAAAAACAACTCCGCCGCCGTCCAAGAGGCCGGCCGCCAAACACAGCCATGCGCTATTTCGTGCAAGTTGGAAACCGAAATCCGCTATGGCAAGCTGCGCGGATGGGCCTATAACGTCCACAACCCCGGCGAACGGTTGACCGTGCAGCTATGCCGAGACGGCGAAGTGCTGCAGGAAGTTTTAAGCTGCCGGCCCAGGCCCGATCTTGCCCACGTCATTCCCACCCCGTTCGACTATGGCTTCGCTATCTCCTTGCCGGTCGTCGATTGTCGCAAGTCGCCGGCCATTTTTTCGCTACGGGTCGCCGAATATCCCGACGCCCCGGTCAAAAACGGCGTTGTGACCCTGGCGATGTGCGACAAGGATTCGGTCGTGCGTGGCGCCTGCGACAAGCAACTGAACGGCCGTTTCATCAATGGCTGGGCGGTGGACGCGGCCACGGGTCAAGGTGGCCGCAGGCTCGTCATCATGATCGACGGCAACTTTCTGACGGAAGTCATCGCCGACGCGCCGCGCCATGATATCGCCAAGGCCGGCCTGGGCGAGGTCAACTGTGGTTTTCGGGTCAGGCTGCCCAAATATTTTTTTAACGGCAACAGCCACGTCGTCATGGTGATTGATTCCGTGACGAAAACCGTGCTGGACAATACCGGCGTGAAATTTTCGCTCGCTGACATCAAAAACGGCCTTGAAAGAGAACGAAGCCGCCTGGCCGGCGAGATGTACAAAAGCTATCTGCGCCACTTCAAGGGGAAAATGGCGTGACCTCGGCCCAGCCCCGCGATGTCTGACATGAGCTTTTTTTCCTTCCGTCACGCTCACGCTGGTCGCATCGAAGGTGCGGAGTCAATTACATCCAGTCGCGCTTGCGTGGCCGGCAACCTTGGCCGCGCGCCACGGGCCATATTGTTGCCGGTTCAAGCGGGTGCGCCAGATCATCACCTGGAGAATCATGGACGCGTTTAATGTCATTTTGATTGCCGGAATGCACAGGTCTGGCACATCAATGCTCACAAGATTGCTGGCTGAATTTGGCGGCGTTTTGCCAACCAAACTTATACCGCCACGCGAAAACGATAATCGCCTAGGTTTTTGGGAGCCGGTGGCGGCGGTCGGCATCAACAAAGAAATCATGAAAATGATTGGTTCGCACTGGATCGACTGCCGTCGGCCGCGCACCGAGCGCATCGGCGGAGAACCACTGCTGAATCTCCAAAACCAGATCGTTCAATTCTTGAAAAACGAATACCCAAGCGGCGACGCGCCCAGGTTGGTCAAAGACCCGCGATTGTCGCGCACTTTTCCCATTTGGCGTTCGGCCCTGGCCCAGGCCGGCGCGAACGTGTCGGTGGTTATCAGCGTGCGCAGCCCTCAGGCTTGCGCGCAATCATTGGTCAGCAGGAACAAAATCATCGACGCCTACGCCGTGATGAGCTGGCTGCGTTCATACCTGGAAATCGAATTTTCCACGCGCGGTCAAAAGCGGTTGTTCGTCAACTACGACAGCTTCTTCGATGACAACAGGCCTGCGCAGATCAAACGGATATTGCAATTCATGGGCTTGCCGGCCGATGAAGAAATCACCATCCCCGAAACCCTGGTCTCCGCCGAAGACCGACACCACACGGCCACCAATGACGCTCCACTGCAAAAAGACGTAACGTTTGTCTATACCACCCTGGCGGCGTTATCCCGCGCCGAACCTCAGGCCAACTACACCACCGAATTCGACGTCATCCGCGGCAGGCTCAACGCGGCGGAGTACTACTTCGGTGAAATCCTGAGCGACTCCCTCGCATTCGCGCCCCTGGGCAATCAACGTTTCTTTTGAATGAGGCGGCCAGCCGACGATTTACGGTAAAAAAACAGCGCCCGATGGATGATTCCGTCGGGCGCCGCCGCTTTGGTCAAATCACTTGCCCGGGTACACGCCCGAGCCGATAAAGTAGTTGGTGCCGGGGATGGGCTCGACATAACCGATTTTCTTGTGCTCGCCCTTATCGCCAGGCTTCACCCAATAGAAATCGACAAATCCACCGCCCTTTTTGGCCGCCTCGGCCAAGGCGCGGATGACGTACTTGCCCTTGGTGTCCTGGTGGTCGTAAAGATTCTTGCCCTGCAAATCGGGCTGGGTGGCGTGGGCTATATTAACGCAATTGGTGTCATAAACATAAAAGTAGCCTGAATTGTCAGGATAAAAACGAATAGGCGCGACGAATTTGCGGATCAACTCCACGCCGGCCTGGGCGTCGCTTTGGCCCTGCAGCAGCGCCCCCAGACCCACGGCCGTGGCGTGCACCACGCTTTGGGCCTCCCTTTCAGCGCAGCCCAGCGCGGGCATGGCCAGGGCTTCGGCCGGGACCAAGGCCGCCCAGCACATGATCAGCCCCAACACGACCGATCCCGCCAAACGCCCCAATGAACGCTCTCCTCTTACAAATACCGCTTTCATATATACCCTCCTTGACTTTCCGCGCCCGGCGTATGGGCCAGTGCGTCATTGCGTTACATGGCCGCGCCCGCGACAGCGCGGGCCATGTTGACTGGTCAGCTACTACTTTGCAACCTTATCACCCACATCCGCAAGGTTTTTTCAGGGCCGGCGCAATCGGGCGAAAAAACCAGATTTAGCGGCTTGACCCGCGCCCTTTGCTCCAGGCCTAATATTTCTAGCGGCAAACCGTCGCGATTTGTCCGGCAAGCCGATCGAGTTCCGAGCCGGGTGGGCGCGCCAAGCCCAATGAAGGATGTGATCATGGTCGTCGATCGTCGATCTTCGATGCAAACCACGGTGTTGGCGTGCGGAGCGGCGGCCGTGGTCCTGGGCCTGTTGGGCCTGGCTGCGTGGCTGATCGGCAAGCCCACCCTGGCCAGCCTGGGGCCCGATTACGTGCCCATGGCCCCGCTGACCGGCGCGTTGTTCGTCGGCCAAGGCCTGACGTTGCTGTCGCGCGGCTTTTCGTCGCCAAGCGAGCTTTTTCGCGGCGTGGCCCTTGTCGTTTTGTCCATCTCGATCCTGCTGGGCGCGTTGGGGCTGGCGGCCTACCTCACGGGCCTGGACATCAGCCCGGACAGTGGCATCGCCGCGCCGGGGCAAAGGCTGGGCGCCATCCCCCTTTTTCAGATGTCGCCGCTGACCGGCGGGTTGTTCGCCCTGGCCGGCTGCGGCCAGTTGGTCGCGCTGACCTGGCCGCGCGCGCGCCAGGCGTTGGACGCCGGGGCGATCATGGGCCTGGTCACGGTCACGGCCGGCTTCGTGGCCACGGTTGGCTATCTGTTCGATTCACCGCTGCTTTATGGCGGCAGTTTCATCCCCTTGGCCGCCACGACGTCCCTTGGCTTCATCGCCCTGGGCGCGGGTTGCGCGGCGGCCTGCGGGCCAGAGAGCGCCGCGTTGCGGCCGCTGGTCGGTCATTCGCCACGGGCGGTGATGTTGCGGGCCTTTCTGCCGCTGACCACCACGATCATCTTGCTGCACGGCCTGGCGGCCAAATCCTTGCACGGCGCCGGCGTCAGCCGGGCGTTGGTCTCGGCGGTGCTGGCCGTGGTCTTCACCGCCGTCACAGCCGTGGTGGTGCTGCGCCTGGCCAGGCGGATCGGCCACACCATCGAGGCCACCCAGGAATCGCTACGCGAAAGCGAGGAGAAGTTCGCCAGGGCCTTTGCCGCCAGCCCCGCGCTGATGGTGCTGAGCAGCTTCCCGGAAGGGATCATGATCGACGCCAACGCGGCTTTTTTGGATTTCGTCGGCTGTCGAGCCGGGGAAGTGCTCGGCCGCCGCAGCACGGAGTTGGGCTTTTGGGCGGAGCCCGGACAGCGGCGCGCCGTGGTGGAGGCGTTGCGGGAGGGAGGGCGAGTCAGTGGCGTGGACGTGGCCATTCGCGCCAAGTCGGGCGAGGTCAAGACGATCTTGTTTTCGGCCGAACGCCTGCGCATCAACGGCCGCGACTGCATGCTGACGGTGGCCGTCGACGTCAACGCCCAGCGTCAGGCCGAGGCGGCCATCCGCGCCTCCGAGGCCAAATACCGCACCCTGTTCGAGAGCATGACCGACGGCGTGGCCGTGACCGACATGACCGGCCGGCTGATCGACTTCAACGAATCGTTCCGGGCCATGGTCGGCTACCCGGCCGAGGAGTTGCTCCGCCTGCGCTACCACGACCTGACGCCAGAGCGATGGCGCGAGATGGACCGACAAATCCTCGAGGGGCACATCTTGCCTCGAGGCCATTCTGATGTTTACGAAAAACAATACCGGCGCAAGGACGGTTCGCTCTTTCCGGTGGAGCTGCGCGTGTTCATGATCAAGGACGCCGCCGGCGCGCCAACGGCCATGTGGGCCTTGGTGCGCGACGTCACCGAGCGCAAAAAGGCCGATGATCAGAAAAAAGCGCTGGAGGAGCAACTGCGCCAGGCCCAGAAAATGGAGGCCATCGGCGTGCTGGCCGGCGGCATTGCCCACGATTTCAACAATATTCTGGGCGCCATCCTGGGCTCGGTGGAGTTGGCCATGGACCAGGCTCATGATCATGGCCTGGACGCTGCCGATCTGCGACAGATCATCGCATCGGTGGATCGGGCCAAGGAGCTGGTGCGCCAGATCCTCACCTTCAGCCGTAAGGTGGCCCCTCAGTTTAAAGCCATGGACCTGAGCGAGGAAGTCGAGCGCACCATCGCCGTGCTCAAACGCACCCTGCCCAAGATGATCGAGATCGAAACCAGCCTGGCCCGCGGCCTGCCGCCGATCTTGGCCGACGCCAATCAGATCGGCCAGGTGCTCTTGAACCTGGCCAGCAACGCCGCCCACGCCATGCCCGACGGCGGCAAGATCAACATCGTCACGGAACTGGCCGTCGTGTCCGATGGCTTCTGCACCGGCTGCGGCCAGCCCTTTTCCGGCGAGTACGTCCTGCTGCGCTTCACGGACCAAGGCCAGGGCATGGACCGCGAAACCATCGCCAAAATGTTCGACCCCTTTTTCACCACCAAGGAAGTCGGCAAGGGCACCGGCCTGGGCCTGTCCACGGTCTTCGGCACGATCAAAAGCCACGGCGGTCACGTGACCTGCCACAGCGAGCTCGGCCGAGGAAGCAGCTTCACCATCTATCTGCCGCCCCATCAAGGGCCCTTGCCGGCCGAGCAGGTCGCGCCGGACGACGAATCACCGCCGGGCGGCCACGAAACGATCATGGTGGTCGACGACGAACCGCTCCTGCGGCGTTTCGCCCGCCAGCATCTGGAGGCGGTCGGTTATGGGGTGCTTGAGGCCGCCAGTGGCGAGGACGCCTTGGATGCGCTGAAAAGGCGGGCTTATCCGCCGCATTTGGTGATTCTGGATCTGGGCATGCCCGGCATGGGCGGGCTGCGTTGCGCCAAGGAGTTGCTGGCCCGCTGGCCGGGCCTGCGCATCCTCATCGCCAGCGGTTACGCTGACGACAGCCAAGTGCGTCAATCATTGGACCACGGCGCGATCGATTTTCTGGCCAAACCCTTCCGGCGGGTGGACATGCTGGGCGCGGTGCGCCGGATGCTCGACCGCCCCCTGAGCCAAAACGGCTGAACGCCGCCGGCTCTCAGGCGTCGAGCACCTGACGCACCTTGGCGGCCAGGGCGTGGAGGGCGGCCGGTTTTTGCAGGAAAGCCACGCCGGCGTCGAGCACGCCGTGGTGGGCGATGACATTGTCGGTGTAGCCCGAGATGTAGAGCACCTTAATCTCCGGGCGCTGGGCGCTCAGGCGCCGGGCCAGTTCCTTGCCGCTCATCCTGGGCATGATCACGTCGGTGAGCAGCAGGTCCACCCGCTCGGTGGCGGCGGCCAGTCGCAAGGCGTCATCGCCGTCGGCGGCGGCCAGGACGACGTAGCCCAGGCGCTCGAGCATGCGGCCGGAGAAATCGCGGACCACGTCGTCGTCCTCGACCAGCAAGATGGTCTCGTGGCCGCCCACGGGCTGGGCCAGGAGCGCGGGTTCGGCCAAATCGCCGGAAGGGGCGGTGACCCGGGGCAGATATATCTTGAACGTGCTGCCCTGGCCCGGTTCGCTATAGACATAGATGCTGCCGCCGTGCTGTTTGACGATGCCATAGACCATGGCCAGGCCCAGGCCGGTGCCCTTGCCCGCGCCCTTGGTGGTGAAAAACGGGTCGAAGATGCGCTCTTGGGTCTGGCTGTCCATGCCCGGCCCGTTGTCGCTGACGGCCAGCATCACGTGGGGCCCCACCGTGGCCTCGGCGTGACGGGCGGCGTAGTTTTCGTCCAGATGGACGTTGTCGGTCTCCAGGGTGATCTTTCCGCCGGTGGGCATGGCGTCGCGGGCGTTGGCCACCAGGTTCAGAAGCACTTGCTCCAGTTGGCTGACGTCGGCGCGCACCACGCCCGTGAAGGGGCTGAGGTTCACCTCCAGGTCGATGTCCTCGCCGACGATGCGCCGCAACATGGCCTCGTTGCGGCCGACCACTTCATCCAGGCCGAAGGTGGACATGCTGAGCAACTGCTTGCGGCTGTAGGCCAGCAGTTGGGCCACCAGGTCGCGGGCGCGCCAACTGCTTTTGAGCACCTGCTCCAGATTGCCCCGTAGCGCTTCATCTCCGGCCGAATCCAGCAGCGCGAGCTCCACGTAGCCGATGATGGCCGAAAGGATATTGTTGAAATCATGGGCCACGCCGCCGGCCAAGGTGCCGATGGCCTCCATCTTTTGCGATTGGCGCAGTTGGGCCTCCAAGAGCTTGCGCTCCTCGCCGGCCCGCTTTTGCTCGGTGATGTCTTGAAAAGCCCCGAAAATCCGCGTGCAGCGCCCGCCCTCCCGCTCGGCCCGCCCCTGGACGCGCGCCCATTTCAGGTTGCCCTTGGCCGTGACGAACTGGGCCTCGAAAAGCAGCGGCTGGTCAAGCTCCATCAGGTTTTTTATCTTGCTGGCGATGCCAGCGCGATATTCCGGCAGATAGGACTCGACGAACTCGTCGACGGGCGGCGACGGTTGGCCCGGATCGTATTCACAGATATCGTAGGTAGCCGCGGTCCACTTGCCCTGGCCGCTGACCGTGTCGACCTCCCAGCCGCCGATCCTGGCCAAGGCGCCCACGTCGTTGAGCAGGGCCTCGCGCTGGCGCAGGGCCACCTCGGCCTGACGGCGGGCGGTTATGTCGACGCCCACGCCCATCACGCCGATGACCAAGCCGTTTTGGTCCAACAGCCGCGAGGTGGTCAGGTGGAGGATGGTCCGCGCGCCAGCGTGGTTGAAGGACACCTCGGCCTGCTGTTTTTGCCCGCTGGCCAGGCAGTCGGCGGCCAGGACGGCCACCATGCCCGCTTCGTCAGCCAGGGCCTCGCTGACGGTCAGGCGGCCGACGATGCGTTCGGGCCCCAGGCCGGTGATGTCGGAGGCGATGGCCGCGGCGGCCTGGTTCATGAACGTCAGCGCCAGGTTTTTGTCGGCCGTCCAGAACGGCACGGTGAAGCCGTTTTTGATCGACTGGCCCTCACCGATGACCCCGGCCAGCATGCGCCGCAGGCTTTCGGCCATCTGGCCGATCTCGTCGTCGCCGTGGTAGCCGATGCGCCGTGAAAGATCGCCGCCGGCCACGGCCTCGGCGGCCGCGGCGATCTCCTTGGCCGGCAGGACGATCGAGCGCGCGAAAAGCATCGTCAGAGCCAGGCCCGTCAGCAAGGCCACGGCCATGGCCAGCCAAACCGCCACCATGGCCTGGGCGCTGGCCCGCTCGCTGGCCGCGAAAAACTCGGCGGCCTTGCCCTCGGCAAAGGCGCGCACTCGGCCCATCGCCGCCACGGCCTCCATCGTGGCGGCCACGCCTTCGCCCTTGGCCTTGGCCTGGGCGGCCTCCAGGTCGCCGGCTCCGGCCAAGGCGGCCACTTCCCTGGCCACGGCCATCAAGCGGGTAAAGCGCTCCTCCGCCCGCAGGCGCAACGACGGATGGCCCAGGAATCTTTCGTGGATTATGCGAAAATGCTCTTTGACCTGGCGTTGCAGGTCAGCCGCCTTGGCCAACTCGGCGGAGATCGCGTTGGCGTCGCCACTGTCGGACATCACATTGATATGATTGTTTATTTTGACGATGCTGGCGTCTACGGCCAGGGCCGCGCCCTTGACGGCGAAGGGGTGTTCATAGAGGTCGGCGTTGAGCCTGGACAGGGCGTCCATCTGGCTCAGGGCGAACAGGCCAAGGCCCACCAGCAGGGCCAACATCACGCCGAAGGCCAAGCCCAGCCGCGGAGCGAGTTTCATTTTTTTCAGCAAGCCAAAGCGCTCCACGAAAAGCGGCCCCCCGGTCGAGTCGAATGGCTATTGGACGAAGGAGTCCTCGGCAACTATTTTCACTCTTATACCATAATAGCATACTGCTCGAATCATTGGGCAACGCCGCCAACCCACGTCGTTAATCAGGCAATTTGCATTGATTATCAAAACGATGGACGATCTTTTCCCGAAAAGCCAATCCACCGTCACCAGATCGACACATTGCCCCGGCAATATCAAATCTGCCGCGCCGAGGCGATGCGCTCGCCGCGGCCTGCCCCGGCCAAGTCAAAAAAGAAGGTTTCGCATGCGTTTCAGAGGGATCAAAGGCAAGTTGCTGCTGGCGGCGGTGGTGTTGATCGCCGCGCCGCTGGTGATCGTCGGCTGGTTCGCCTTTCAGAAGGCCGGCGACGACATGTGGGAGATGGCCCTGGATGGCGCCAGGGCGTCCAGCAAACACTTGGCGGAGCTGATCGCCCTGTCGCTGGAGTCCAACCTGGTCTCGGTCAACGAGATGGCCAGCCAACAGGCCCTGTCGCGGGCGGCGGGCATCGTGGCCGAGGACGGCGTGGACGTGCCGCGCGCCGAAGTGCATGGATTTTCCAACGAATTCACCACCATCGTCAAGGAGCGCCGCCGCGACCTGGAGCAACTGGTGGCCGTCAACGCCCAGGGCCAGATCTTCGCCGACAGCCGCGAAGGCCAGATCAAGGGCCAGGTTCTGGATAACGCCGCCTTTTTGGAGCGCGTGGCCAAGGGCCCGGCCGTCAGCCAGGTCTTTGCCGACAAAAAAGACGGCCGGCCGCGCATCCTCATCGGCGCGCCAATTTTCGACTGGAAAAAGAACTACCTGGGCGCGGTGGTCTTCACCATGGCCGTCGAGCGCCTGGCCCGCCACCTGGCCGATGTACACCCGGGCCAGACCGGCTACGCCTTTTTGCTCGACTCCACCGGCCGCTTGATCACCCACCCCGACAAAGGCCTGGTGCTCAAACTAAACATCGCCGACGAAGCCGGCATGGCCGCCATGGCCGAAGAGATCCTCGCCGGCCGCGCGGGCGTGACGGAGTATCGTTTCCACGGCGAAAACAAGGTGGCCGCCTTCGCGCCGATCAAGGCCGCCGGCTGGAGCGTGGCCGTCACCCAGGACGTGGCCGAGTTGATGGCCACATCGCGCTCGATCCGCAACGGCGTCTTGATCATCGGCCTGTGCGCCATGGCCATGGCCGCCTTGCTGGGCCTGCCCCTGATTCACCGCATCGTCGAACCCGTGCGCCGCGCGGCCGACCGCCTGGGCCAGGCCGCCGGCGAGTTGAAAAACACCTCCCTGCAGGTGGCCAACTCATCCCAGGCCCTGGCCGGCAACTCGTGCCAACAGGCGGCCAGCCTGGAGCAGACCTCGGCGGCGGCTCAACAACTGGCCGCCCTGATCAACAGCACCGCCCAGCACACCTCCGCCGCCGACGAGTTGATGAACACCGTCAGCCAGGCCTCGGACACGGCCAAGCGACAGGTGGCCGAGCTTTTGCAAGCCATGCGCCAGATCGCCGATGACAGCCGTAAGATCACCGGCGTCGTCACCAGCATCGAGAGCCTGGCCTTCCAGACCAACATGCTATCGTTGAACGCCGCCGTGGAGGCCGCCCGGGCCGGCGAGAAGGGCAACGGCTTCGCCGTGGTGGCCGACGAGGTGCGCGGCCTGGCCCGGCGCTCGTCCGAGGAGGCGAAAAAGACCCAGGCCCTCATCGACGGCGTGCTGGCCGGCATCAACGAAGGCCTCAGGCGCGTCGAGCAGACCAGGGGCAGCTTCGCCGTGGTCGAGCGGACCGTCGGCCAGACCAGCGCCCTGCTCAACCAGATCAGCGCCGCCGCCGCCGAACAGGCCCAAGGCATGGGCCATATCGACCAAGCCGTGCGCCACATCGACCAGGCCGTGTCGGCCAACAGCGCCGCCGCCCAGGAAAGCAGCGCCCACTGCGTCCACCTGGAGGAACAATCCCTGGCCCTGGACCAGATCGCCGCCGACCTGGCTCGCATCGTGCTGGGCCAACGCGGCAATGGCGACGGCCCTGGTCAGCCCGATCGCCCTGCCGAACCCATGCCGCCGGCCCAGATCGCAACGCCGCCCAGGTTGTCGCTGCCCCGCGAATGAAAAAAGCCCTCGCCGCGTCTAGCCGGGCGCGGCGGGGGACTTTGGGCGAAAGCGCGGCGGGCGATCAGATGTCGAAGCCCACTTCCATGAAAAAGCCGCCCTGCTTGATGTCCATGTTCAGTTCGTCGTCGTGGCGCGGGCCGTCGGCATTTTGCAGGGTCATGTAGCGATAGCCAGCGCCCATGAACAGGTAGTCGCCAAAGGGGAAGATCTCGACCTTGACCATGGCGTCGCTGGTCTTGTCGTCATTCCAGGAATAGCCGCGCAGTTCGCCGACCAGGGCGAAATAGCGCACCGGCTGGATGCGCGCGCCGGCGTAGAGCATGGGCAAGATCTTGTCGGCGTCGACGCCGCGGGTCTGGCCCTGGTGGGAGAACTTCAACTCGGCGTCGTAGGA
Organism: Desulfarculus baarsii DSM 2075; assembly: GCF_000143965.1. Lineage (GTDB taxonomy): Bacteria > Desulfobacterota > Desulfarculia > Desulfarculales > Desulfarculaceae > Desulfarculus > Desulfarculus baarsii. The sequence goes on from NC_014365.1 coordinate 2,509,704, forward strand.
GCGGGCGCCCACGCCAAAGGTGGCGTCAAGCACGTCGGAAGTGGCCGCGCGCAAAAACGGCACATGCCAATAGGCCGTCACGTCCAGAAGCTTCAGGTCCACCTCGCTGGAGGCGCGCCCGCCGTCGAGCTTGAGCGGGGCATACTCCACCTTCACGTCGGGCAGCAGCGGCACCGGGTGTTCCAGGCGTAGCCACAAATCCAGGTTGGCCTTGGTCTCCAGGCCCAGGTCGGAGTCGAGGTCGAGAGTTTCGGCCTTGCCGCCGGGCGTGACGAACCAGGCGCCCACCGCGCCCGAAAAATCGAAACCGGCCGGGCCGGCCCAGGCCGAGCCGGCGGTCAGACAGGCCAGCAAGGCCAGCGCGGCCAAGGCCTGAAGCGTCTTTTTCATCTTCATGGATTTTTATCCTCGCACGAGGTTGACTCACTCCGCCCGAAAGCTTCGAGCGCTATCCTCTTGTTAAGTAATCTTGTGTAGCATGCCCGGCGCGGCGATGCAAGCCCAACCGTGCGTCATCACGGGGCAAACACCACGAATCGGCAATTTATCCTAGCGCCCCAGTCTATAATTGTATAATGATGTCAGCCGGCAACCAAGCGGGGCGGCGGCGTGGTTCATTGCCCTTGCCTCCAAGTCCGGCGCATATCATAATTCGAAGTGATCACGAATTTACGAACCAGATTTCCGTTATCAACAGCGAACGGTTCTCCATGGGCCAACACCTCGGAGCCGATCCCAGTGAAGCCGCCCCGCGAAAATCCGCCGCGACCGCCCATGACGCCCCTCTGGCTTGGAGCGGTTCTGACCGTTCTGCTGCTGCTGATTATCGGCGGCAACATTGTTTCGGCCTACGTCAGCACCAACGAATTCGCCGAAACCGAAGTGAAGATTCTGGAGATTTCCGGCGAGATAGCCGGCCTGCAAGACATGCTCTCGTGCAGCGCCCAGCTTGCCGTGTCCACCGGAAATCGATCATGGCTGAAATCCTACGCCCGCGACCGCGAGAGGTTGAGCGCGGCCATGATCGAGGCCTTGCGCCTGGGCACGCCAGCCTTTGCCCAGGCCCTTTCCGACGTGCGCGCGGCCGAGGAGCAACTGCGCGGCCTGGAGGACAGGGCCATCGCTTTGGCCAGCGCGGGCCGCCGCCAGGAAGCGGCCGAGTTGCTGGCAAGCGCCGCCTTCTCCCAGGCCAGCCAGGAGTATGTCGCCGGCCTGCGCCTGGCTCAAAAGGTGCTGCTGCGCGAAGGCGACCAGAAGTTGGCCTACATCCGCCAGACCAACCAGGTCGGGGCCATCCTGGCCTCGGCGGCCATGGTCGCGCTGTTGGCGCTTTGGGCCTACGCCATCCCCTTCGTGCGGCGACATTTCAACTTCATGGAAAGTTCGCGCCGCGCCCTGGAGTTGGCCGGCCAGGAATTGGAGCAGAAAGTCCGGGCGCGCACGGCCCAGTTGGAGCAATCCAACGACATGCTGCTCAACGAGATCGAACACCGCAACGAGGCCGAGCGGGCCCTGCGCGAATCACGGCAGAATTATCTGTCCATCTTCAATTCGGTCAACGACGCCATCTTTGTTCACGATAGCGAGAGCGGCGTGATCCTGGAGGTCAACCAGCGTTGCGAGACGCTTTTCGGTTATGCCAGGGCCCAATTGCTGGCGCTTTCCGTGGCCGACATCAGCGCCGGCGACGCCCACTCCAACCAACAAGCGGCCTGGGAAAAGATCCAGTCGGCCATCGAGGGCGGCGCCCAGGTTTTCGAATGGCTGGCCAAACATCAGTCCGGCCGATTGTTCTGGGTCGAAATCAGCCTGCAAAAGACCGTCTACCAGGGCAAAACCCAGTTGCTGGCGGTGGTGCGCGACATCGATCAGCAGAAGCGCGACCAACAAACCCTGCAAACCCAGCGCCACCTGCTGGAGCTATTCGTCGAGCACGCGCCGGCCTCCATTGTCATGCTCGACAGCGACCTGCGTTTCGTCATGGGCAGCAAGGCCTGGGTCGACAGCTTCGGCCTGCGCGGCCAGGATCTGACCGGCCGCCAGCTTTACGAAATCCTGCCCAATCTGCCCGAACGCTGGAAAGCCGTCTACAAACGCTGCCTGGACGGGGCCGTGGAGCACATGGAGGAAGACATCCTCGACCGCCCCGACGGTCAAGTCGACTGGTGCCGTTGGGAGTGCCGGCCGTGGTATTCGGCCGAGGAAAAAATCGCCGGCCTGATGCTCTACCTGGAGCTGATCACCGACAAGAAAAAGGCCCAGGATCAATTGGACCTGGCCTTCAAGTTCTTTGACAACGCCATCGAGGGCGTGATGGTCACCAACGCCGAAGGCGTCATCGAGACCGTCAACCGCGGTTTCACCATCATCACCGGCTACAACCCCGACGAGGCCATCGGCAAGACGCCGCGCCTGCTGCGCTCCGACCACCACGGGCCCGAATTCTACAAAGCCATGTGGCAGTCCATCCGCCAGCACGGCGAATGGTCCGGTGAGATCTGGAACCGCCGCAAAAACGGCGAGGCCTTCCTCGAGTGGCAGACGATCATGGCCCAGCGCGACGCCGAAGGCAACGTCCTGCGCTACGTGTCGATCTTCCACGACATCACCGACGTGCGCCTCAGCGAGGAAAAAATAGAATATCAGGCCAACTACGACGCCTTGACCGACCTGCCCAACCGCACCCTGTTCATCGACCGACTCAATCTGGCCATCGATCAGGCCAGGGCCGCCAAGCAGATGGTCGCCGTCATATCGCTGGACCTGGACAATTTCAAAAACGTAAACGACACCCTGGGCCTGCCCCTGGGCGACCAGTTGATCAAGCTGGTCGGCCACCGTTTGGCGGCCATGGACGGCCCGAGCGTCAACGTGGGCCGCCAGGGCGGCGACGAATACCTGATCATGGCCGAGGGCCTGACCCACCCGCGCCAGGGCGTCAAGGTCGTCCACGACATCAGCGCGCTGTTCGCCGAGCCGTTCCACCTGGCCGGCAAGGAACTGTTCCTCACCAGCAGCATGGGTCTTTCGTTCTATCCCAACGACGGCGCCGACGCCGCCACCCTGCTAAAAAACGCCGACACCGCCTTGCACCAGGCCAAGCTGCGCGGCAAAAACACCTATCATCTTTTCGAGCCCAGGCTCAACGCCATGGTCTCCGACCGCCTCAACCTGGAAAACCGCCTACGCAAGGCTCTGGAACGACAGGAGTTTTTGATTTACTACCAGCCCAAGGTCGACTTGCGCGACGGCCGCATGAAAGGCATGGAGGCCCTGATTCGCTGGCAAAGCCCCGACGAAGGGCTCGTGCCGCCCGACATGTTCATCCCCTTGGCCGAGGAGACCGGCCTGATCGTGCCCATCGGTCAGTGGGTGCTCGACGCCGCCTGCCAACAAGCCAAGTTGTGGCGCGACAAATACGACCCCGAGTTGCGCGTGGCGGTGAACCTCTCGCCGCGCCAGTTCCAAGAGGTCGACATGATGAGCCTGGTCAGCTACGCCCTGTCCAACTCGGGCCTGACGCCAGACGGCCTGGAGTTGGAGATCACCGAAAGCCTGGTGCTACCAAACCTCAACGAGGCCTCGAGCATCCTGAAAAGGCTCGCCGATTGGGGCCTGACCATCACCATGGACGATTTCGGCACCGGCTATTCGTCGCTGTCGCACCTGAAAAATCTGCCGCTGGATTACCTCAAGATCGACAAGTCCTTCATCATGGACATCAAATCCGAGGGCGAAGACGCCACCCTGCCCGGCACCATCATCTCCATGGCCCACTCCATGGGCATCGGCGTCATCGCCGAAGGGGTCGAGACCCAGGCCCAGTTGGCCATCTTGCGCCGTCTGAACTGCGATTACATCCAGGGCTATTTCTACAGCCGACCCCTGCCGGAGCGGCAGTTCGAGGAGCTTTTGGCCAATCCGCGCCGGCTCTGAAACAAGCTCAATCCTCCTCGACCAGCCAACCCTTGGCCCGCTCCACGGCGCGCAGCCAGGCCGCCACGCGGCGCTGACGCTGGGCTTGGCCCATGGTCGGCCGCCAGGTTTTTTCCACGGCCGCCTTGGCGCGCAGGCTCTGCTTGTCGCTCCAATAGCCCACGGCCAAGCCGGCGGCAAAGGCCGCGCCCAGCACGGTGGTTTCGGTGTTTTGCGGCTTGATCACCGGCAGATCCAGGATATCGCTCTGGAACTGCATCAACAGCTCGTTTTCGACCATGCCGCCATCGACGCGCATCTGCGAAAGGGCCGCCCCGGCGTCGTCGGTCATGGCCCGCACCACCTCCCAGGTCTGCATGGCCACCGCCTCCAGGGCGGCCCTGGCGATGTGGCCCTTGTTGATATAGTGGGTCAGGCCGATCATCAGGCCACGGGCCTTGGCGTCCCAGTGGGGGGCGAAAAGACCGGAAAAGGCCGGCACCAGATAAAGCCCGCCGTTGTCGGCCACCGTGCGGGCCAGGGGCTCGATCTCGTGGGCCGACCTGATCAGCCCCAGATTGTCGCGCAGCCACTGCACCAAGGAACCGGCCACCGCCACCGAGCCTTCCAGGGCGTAACTGACCGCGCCGTCGGCCTCCTGAAAGGCCACGGTGCTCAGCAGCCCGCCTTGGGAGCGCGCCAGGCGGCTGCCGGTGTTCAACAGCAAAAAGCAGCCCGTGCCGTAGGTGTTCTTGGCCTGGCCGGCGTCGAAGCAGCATTGGCCGAACAGGGCCGCCTGCTGATCGCCCAGGTTGCCGGCGATGGGCACGGCCGCCTCCAGCGGGCCGTTGGGGTCGGTGTGGCCGTAGACGCCGCAGGATGGGCGAATTTCCGGTAGCCACTGGCGCTCCACGCCAAAGACGCCCAGCATCTCTTCGTCCCAGGCCACGTTCTGGATGTCCATCAGCAGTGTGCGGCTGGCGTTGGTGGCGTCGGTGGCGTGAACGCCGCCGTGGCGGCCGCCGGTCAGCCGCCAGATCAGCCAGGCGTCCATGGTGCCCAGCATCAGGCGGCCGTCACGGGCGGTCCGGGCCACGGCCGGCGAATTTTCCAGCAACCATTTGATTTTAGCCGCCGAAAAATAGGTGGAGACGGGCAGGCCGCAGACACGCCAGAAAAGCTCGGGGCCGTGTTTTTTTTCCAACGCCCGGCAGATTTCGGCCGTGCGGGCGTCTTGCCAGACGATGGCCCGGCCCAGAGGCGCGGCGGTTTGCCCATCCCAGGCGACGATGGTCTCGCGTTGGTTGGTCACGCCGATGGCCGCCAGGTCGCCGCTGGTCAGGCCGGCCTTGGTCAGGGCCCGCTGGGTCACTTCGTAGGCGTTGTGCAGGATCTCGGCGGCGTCGTGCTCGACCCACCCCGGCTGGGGAAAGTATTGCTTGTGTTCGCGCTGGGCCTGGGCGACGACGTTGCAATCGTGATCGTAGATGAAAAACCTGGTGCTGGTGGTGCCTTGATCGATGGCGCCGACGTATCTGCGCTTCATGATCGCCTCCGCGCTGCGGGTTGGCCTGGGCCGCCGGTTGAACGCCTTTCGCCGCGGCGGTGGTCAGGATGACGGCCGCTGGGGCTTGGGTTCGAAAAGCATGCACGGCTGACCCGAAGCGTTGAGCACCACCTGCCAGGGGATCTGGCGCGAACTGAAGCCCATGGCCAGGCAGGCGTAGGGCCGCTCGGGCCGCCAGGTGACCTTGAGGTGGCGGCACTTGAAGCAGTCGGGATGGCTGGTCTGGGTCATGCCGGAGGCCTTCGACGTGGCCGGCTCGGCGGGCCGCGTCTTGATGTCAGGGTTCCCGGCCGCTGGCGGCGGTCGAACGGCGCAGGTCGAGGATCTTGCTCCCGCCCACGTATTGTTTTGTATGATATTCGGCCAGCCGGTTCAACTCAAAGGTGATCTCGGCCATGCGTTTGGTCGCCGCCAGCACGGTTTCCACGCCGGGGCGGGCGGCCGCGCCGGGCTCCATGTCTTCCAGCAACAGCTCACTTTGCAGCAGCACCGCCTGCAGGGGCTGGTTGAGTTCGTGACAGGCCGCGCCGGCGGTCTCGATGGCCGCCTGCAATTTTTCGCGGGCCACCCGCTCGCGCTCGGCGCGGCGGCTTTCCGAGACGTCGTGCAGCACCAGCACGCGGCCCAGCGCCGCGCCGTCGGGGCCGGGCAGCGGGGCTTGACGCAGTTCCACCTCCAGCATCTGGCCATGGCGGCCTTTTTGCAGCAGGCCGATGGTGGCCATGGCCGAGGTGGCGTCGATGGGCGGCGGCGTGAAAGGCGGCCTGGCCCGTCCGCCCTCCACGGGGCATGGGCCAAAGGTCGCCTCGAAGGCCGGGTTGGCGTAGCTGACAAAACCGTCTTGATCCAGCATGACGATGGGGTCCGGCGAGGCCTCCAGCAACAGGCGGTGGCGTCGTTCACTGGCCTCCAGGGACTGCTGGGCCTGGCGTCGTTGTTCGATCTCGCGGCGCAGTTCGTCGTTGGCCCGGCTCAATTGGCGGCCCTGATCCTCCAACTCGGCGCGCAGGGCCTTGGCCCGCTCCAGGCTGAGCTCCAGGCTTTTGAGCAAAAAGGCCAGGGCCATCACCGCCGTCAGGCAAAGCAGGGTCAGCGTGGCGGTGGCGATATTCCACACAGCCTCGTGGCCGCCCTGGTGATAAAGGGCCTCCCACTCCCGGGCCTTGTCGGGGGCGAGGTACAAAAAGGCCTTCATGGTGGCGAAGTTGATCAAAACGGCCAGCAGGCCGAAGCGCAGGCCCAAAAAGGCCGCGCCCAGCAGGGCGAAGGTAAACAGCCAGATGCGCCCGCTGCCGTGCAGGCCGATGACGTTGACGGTCAGCGCGCCGACCCAATACAGCAGCGAAAGCCCCAGCGTCGCCCGCAGCCGGTAGGGCAAGCGCCAGGCAAAGGTGACCACGCCGGCCAAGGCGTAGATCAGCGTGTAGAGGGCGGCCGCCAGCCACAGTTCGCCTTCGATCACGCCGATCATCGTGGGCACGAATGAAATGGACCCGGCGACGATAAACACCAGAAAAACGGCGAAAAACACCTGCTCGCGCCAGAACCAGAGGTCGTCGGCCCGGCCGTCTTGCGACGGAGCGCCTCGCGAGCCGGCCAGGCGACTGACGAAATCCAGGCCGTGGCGCCACAATTGTCCGCTGTCCAACAGAGCCATACGCCGCCATGGGCAGGCAACGGGGAAGCCCGTCAAAAGACGTGATGATATCTGGCCTTCTGCGCGATTATTTAGCACCGGCCGGCGCGCAAGACAAGCAAAGACTGCCTGATCGGCCCATCAAATATCATCCCCGCCCGAACTGGCCGCCAAAACGCGGGGGCCGAACCCAAAGGCCCGGCCCCCCTCGGCCTCAGCGCCCCGCGGGCGGCCGCGTGAACCACAGCGGCACGTTCCACTCATCGGCGTCCACGGGCAGGCTGTGGGCCCAGCCCCGCGTGGCCGGACGCGGGCCTTCTCCGCTCCACGCCAGCGGCACGTTCCATTGGTCCACGCCAACCGGGGCGTAGCCGCTCATGCGCGGCTGGGAGCGCGGCGGCAGATCGGCCGCGCCGATATAGCCCGGCGGCAGGCTGTTGGCCGCGTCCATGCGCCCCACGTCAAAGGCCTGGGCCGGCACGGCCATGGTCAGCGTCGCTACGAGGGCGGCGATGGTTGCCAGATGCTTCATGATCGCCCTCCTTTCCGAAAAGCGGCTTATGCGCTTTCTGAACTAAAGATAACCATTGCCGGCAACGAAAAAAAGCCCGGACGCCTGGGAAAACGCGTCCGGGCCGATGATTTTTTATAGCTATATCAGTCGCTAAAGTTTTTTGGCACGTTCCATTGGTCCGTGCCCGTGGGCCGGTTTGGGGCCTTGGAGCGGTCGTCGGGGCCAACGGTGCGCGGGTCGCTCCACTGGCGTCGCCATTCGTCCTGGTCCACCACCCGACGGCGCTGCGGCCCCTGATCATAGGGTTTGCCGCCCTGGCCGCTGAAAAACTCGGGCAAGGAATTGGACGCATCGCCCATGCCCGCGTCGTAGGCCGCCGCCGGCCCGGCCATGGCCGCCAAGCACAGCGCCGCCAGCAACGCCATGATCCGCCGCATCGACATCCCTCCCCTTCCCCGGCCCGGCTCAGGCCGGTTTGATGGCCCCGTGCATCCGGGCCGCCTGGTCGATCATGCGCTCGAACAGCTCTGCCACGCTGGGCAGGTCGTGGACCATGCCCACGCCCTGGCCGCAACTGATAATCCCTTCATCCAGCTTGCCCTGGTTGAACATGGCCTTGGCCCGCGCGCCGGCCACGATGGAAAGCACCTCCTCCAGGCCGCCGCCGGCCGCCTCGATCTCGGCGCACTTTTTGGCCGCCTCGTTGGCCCAGACACGGTGGGTGGCCCCGATGGAGCGCATGACCAGCATGGTGTCGGTCTCGCCGGCGGCCAAAAGGGCCTGCTTGAGGTTGTCGTGGATGGGGCATTCCTTTGTGGCCAGCAGCCGCGTGCCGATGATCACGCCCTGGGCCCCCAGGGCCAGCATGGCCAGCAGTCCCCGGCCGTCGCTGACGCCGCCGCCGCCGATCACCGGCAGGCCCAGCGCCTCCACCACCCGCGGGACCAAAACCAGCGTGCCGATATCCAGCGCGCCCGTGGCCCCGCCGTTTTCGTAGCCCACCACCGTGACGGCGTCAGCGCCCATGGCCTCGACTTTTTTGGCGTAGCGCACGCCCACGCACTTGTGGATCCAGGTCATGCCGGCCTGTTTGAAGCGGCCGCACAGCTCCACCGGCGCCGAATGGCCCGAGGTCTCGACGATCTTGACGCCCTGCTCGACCAACACGTCGACGTAGTCGTTGTTGTCGATGGGCCGCATGGAGGGGAACAAGTTGATGTTGACGGCGAAGGGCTTGTCGGTCAGGGCCTTGACGCGCTCGATGGCCGCGGCGAACTCTTCCCGCGTCTGATAGATGGCCGAGGCCAACACGCCCAGGCCGCCGGCGTTGGAGATGGCCGCCACGAAATCGGCGTCGGAGATCCACATCATCGTCCCACCGATGATCGGGTGCTTTATGCCAAGCATCTCGGTGATTTTCGTCTTGAACATCGACTCGCTCCCTCTCGCGCCACAGCGCCCAGGCCCACGATCGGCCGGTTCAGGTTCAATGGGTTATGTTTATTTTTAACATGGCAAAGCCCTCGGCGTATACGGACAAGCATCGCCGCGACGAGCCGCGCGCGGCCCTTGCCCAGGCCGGGGCGATTGTGGCACTATGTCCTCACCCGCGACGCCCCGCGCGGCGAACATTTTCCAAGGCGATCGGTCGGCCACCCCACCACCAACAGAGGTTTTCATGTCCGCTCCCACAGGCAAAAACCGCTGGCTCATCGCCGCCTCGGCGGTGGGCATTCATCTCTCCATCGGCTCTGTCTACGCCTGGAGCGTCTTTGCCAAGCCCATCGTCGGCCAATGCGGCTGGAACCTGGGCCAAACCCAGTTCGCCTTCAGCCTGGCCATCTTGTTTCTGGGCTTGTCGGCGGCGTTTTTCGGCAAATACGTGGAGAAGCACGGCCCACGCAAGGCGGGGCTGGCGGCGGCGACGCTGTTTGGCCTGGGGCTGGCCGGCTCGGGCCTGGCCGTCGCCTGGCAAAACCTGGCGCTGTTGTATCTATCCTATGGCGTGATGGGAGGCATGGGCCTGGGCGTGGGCTATATCGCGCCGATCTCGACGCTGGTCAAATGGTTTCCCGACAGGCGCGGCCTGGCCACGGGCCTGGCGATCATGGGCTTTGGCTTTGCCGCGCTGATCGGCGGTCCATTGATCCAGCGCCTGATCGTCGACATCGGCCTGGCCAACGCCTTTTTCGCCCTGGGCGCGGGTTATTTCCTGCTGATGAGTTGCTCGGCGCTCTACCTGGCCCCGCCGGGCCAGGGCGACCTGACCGAGCGCGCGCGGCGCGGCGCGGCCGGCGGGCCCAGGCCGACCGAGGACCACTGGCGGCTGACAGCCAAACAGGCCCTGCGCACCCGCCGGTTTTATCTGTTGTGGCTGATGCTTTTCATCAACATCACCTGCGGCATCGCCATCATCTCGGTGGCCTCGCCCATGGGTCAGGAGCTGGCCGGGCTCAGCGCGGCCCAGGCTGCGGCCATGGTCGGGCTGATCGGCCTGTTCAACGGCGGCGGACGCCTGGCCTGGGCCAGTTTGTCCGACTACATCGGCCGGGTAAACACCTACACGGCCCTTTTCGCCATCCAGATCATCACGTTTTTTTTGCTGCCCAAGACCAGCGACGCCCTGCTTTTCCAGGGCCTGCTGTTTCTGACCATGACCTGCTACGGCGGCGGGTTCGCCTGCGTGCCGGCCTATATCGGCGATATTTTCGGCACGCGGCAGTTGGCGGTCGTCCACGGTTACATCCTGACGGCCTGGGCCGCCGCCGGCCTGGTCGGGCCGATGTTCGCGGCCCATGTCCGCGAGCACAGCGGCGGCTACTCCGGCATGCTGGGGGCGTTCATCGCCCTTTTCGTCGTGGCCCTGGCCGTTTCGGTGTTGATCCGCTTCGACCTGAAAAAGCCGGCCGCCGCGCCCGAGCCCCAACTGGCCGACTACGCCTCGATGGCCTATCTGGCCATGCCGGCCACCTTCCAGGCGTTGGAGCCGATCAGGCGACTGCTGGTCGGTCAGGCCAAGGCCCTTGGCCTGGATCAGCTCAAAGTCGGCCGCCTGGAGCTGGCCGTGGAAGAGGCCGTCTCCAACGTCTGCCAATACGCCTACAACAACGAGGCCGCGGCCAATAGGGCCGGCTACGCCTATCAAGACACAGGCTCCATCACCGTGCGCGTCAAGGACGAACCAACGCGGGTGGTGGTCGAACTGGAGGACTCGGGCCTGGCCTTCGACCCGCTGAGCGTGCCCACGCCCGATCTGGATTCGTCGCTGGAGGAGCGCCAGGTCGGCCGCATGGGCGTGCACCTCATCCGCCAGCTAACCGACGCCCACGACTATTTCCGCCGCGGCGAGGCCAACGTGTTGCGCCTGGCCATGAACAAATAAAGCCGCCCGTCGCCGGGGCGCGGGCCCTGGCCACGAGCGGCGCTTGACGCCAGGCCGGGGGCGCTCAGCCGCGCAGCCAGGCCTCCACCTCGGCCTGGCCGGGAACCTTGCCCACGCACTTGACCTGGCCGTCGATAACCACCGCCGGCGTGCCCATCACGCCGTGGGCGGCGATGTCCATCATGCCGGTGACCTTTTGCACCGTGGCGTCCACGCCCACGGCGGCCACGGCCTTGTTCACCACCTCATAGGTCTGCTTGCACTTGGGGCAGCCAGGGCCCAACACCTTTATTTCCATGACGATCACTCCATCGGCTGGCCGGAGCGCTCGCACCCTTGGGCCAGCCACTGCTTGATTTTTTCATAGGGCGGCACGGAGCCGACCCAAACCGCCCGGCCGTTTATGACCAGGGCCGGCGCGCCGATGACGCCAAACTGGCCGATGCGCCGCAAATCATCGACATGCTCCACATCGGCGGCCAAGCCCAGCTCGGCGGCGGCGCGCATGGCTAGTTGGGTCAGGCGATGGCATTGGGCGCAGCCCAGGCCCAGAATGCGCACCTCCAAACCGGGCGCGCCGCTCTGGCCGACTTGGCCACCCAGCGCCCGCCGGAAATGCGCCGCCAAGGCCCGCTCATGGGCCTGCCTGGCCCTGGCCGGGATGTAATTGATCGGCGACAGGCGGCGCAACAGCTCCGCGCCCACTTCGGCGTCGGAGCGCGCGGCCCAGTCGTCGGCCATCTCGCTCACGGCCTGGTCCAGCCCTCGCAGGCCCACTTGGCGGCCGTCGATGCCTATCAGGCGCACGTCTTCCATGTTTTTTCAGCCTGCCAACGCGCCGTAAATCAGCCCGGCGATAGTCGACATGACCACGATGATAGAACAGAACACGGCCGTCTTCTTCCAGCCCATGATCCCGCCGATGACCAGCATGTTGGGTAGCGACAGCGCCGGGCCGGCCAGCATCAGGGCCAAGGCCGGGCCCTGGCCCATGCCGTTGCCCAGCAGGCCCTGCAAGATGGGCACCTCGGTGAGGGTGGCGAAGTACATCAGCGCCCCGGCAAAAGAGGCGAAGAAGTTGGCCCACAGGCTGTTGCCGCCGACCATCGACTGCACCCACTCGGCCGGGATCACCCCCTGATGGCCGGGCCGGCCCAGCAAAAATCCGGCCACCAACACGCCCATGGCCAACAGCGGCATGATCTGCTTGCCAAAACCCCAGGTCGACTGCAACCACATCCCCAACTCCCAACGGGCGAACCAGAAACGCAGCATCGCCGCCAAGCCCAGCAACAACCCACCGGCCAGCCACCACTTTACGCCATAAAGGGCCGCCCACAAGCCGCCCTCGCCAGGGGCCGGCACGGCGATGGTCGCCGAGACCAGAATCAACACCAGCGTCAGCAAGAACAGCGCGTCCTGGGCCAGATTGCGGCCGCTGGGCGTCTCCTCTGGCAGGTGGATCTGGCCGGCGTGGCGCTGGGCCTCGTCCTTGCGGAAAATAAAGGCCATGAGTAGTCCCGTGACAATGGCGAAGACAATGGCCCCCACCGCCCGGGCCAGGCCCAATTGCCAGCCCAGGATGCGCGCGGTAAGCACGATGGCCAGCACGTTGATGGCCGGGCCGGAATACAAAAACGCCGTGGCCGGGCCGATGCCCGCCCCGCGCGTGTAGATGCCGGCGAACAGCGGCAGCACCGTGCACGAACACACCGCCAGCACAGAGCCCGAAACCGAAGCCACCGAATAGCTCAGCAGCTTGCGGGCCTGGGGGCCGAAATACTTCAGCACCGCCGCCTGCGAAACGAACACGGCGATGGCCCCGGCGATGAAAAAGGCCGGAACCAGGCACAGCAATACGTGCTCCCTGGCGTACTCCTGAAGCATCATGAAGGCCTCGATCAGCGCCGCGCCAACCCTTTCGCCGCCCCACGGCACGAAATAGGCCGCCAAAAAGCCAAGGATCAACCACGAAAGCTTCTTTAGCTCGTCCTTCAGCTCCTGGTCCATCACGACCACTCCCTAGTTATGCGATTTTTCGCCCACACCGCCGACAATCTCGATGCGCTCCTGGACGCCGGCCCGCAGCACGTTGTCCACGCAATCGAAAAAGCCCATCACGCACGGCGCTTGCAAACGATAGTAAACCTGCGCGCCCTGGCGGCGGTCGGCCACCACACCGGCCGCGCGCAGTTGGGACAGATGCTTGCTGACCGTCGACATGTCCGCGCCCACCAGCTCGGTCAATTGCGCCACGCTCATCTCGCCCCCGGCCAGACGCTCGACCATCAGCAGCCGCGAGGGATGGGCCATGGCCTTGAGCACCCTGGCCCTGGCCTCCAGCTTGAGTCTGGTCTTTTGATCCATGACGCGTCCTCCGTTTATTTGGTTATATGGCCAAATAACCAAATTGTCAAGCGGTCGCGCCCTTGACGCGGCGAAATTTATGTTGTATATGAATAATTGTTCATATACAGGAGCAATCATGACGGCCAAAAAACAACGCCCCGAAGACGAGCCCATCGCCTGCCAGCTCAAGGTGATTCACCTCGACCGCCTGCGCCAAGCCAAAGCCCAAGGCCCCAGCGACGACGAGTTGGAGCGCCTCAGCCTGATCTTCAAGGCCATGGGCGACCCCAACCGCCTGAAGATCCTGACGGCCCTCATGGGCGGCGAGATGTGCGTCTGCGACCTGGCCGCCCACGCCGGTCTTAGCGACTCGGCCATCAGCCACGCCCTGCGCCGCCTGCGCGATCTGGCCCTGGTCAAGCCGCGGCGCGACGGCCAGATCATATATTATTCGTTGGACGACGCCCACGTGGCCGGCCAGTTGCAACTGGGCCTGGACCATCTGCGGCACTGAAGGGACCATGCAGCATGGATACGCTCATCGCCATCGGCCGCGAGGCCTGGCATATCTTGGTCGATTCGTCGGTTTACATGATTTTCGGCCTGCTGGTGGGCGGGCTGGTCAAGGTCTTCGTGCGGCCGGGTTTCGTGGCCCAGCATCTGGGCCGGGGCCGCTTTTTGTCGGTGTTCAAGGCGGCGCTGCTGGGCGTGCCGCTGCCGCTGTGCAGTTGCGGGGTGATGCCGGCGGCGGCCTCCTTGCGGCGGCAGGGGGCCAACCGGGGCGCGGTGACGTCGTTTCTGATCTCGACGCCGGAATCGGGCGTGGACTCCATCGCCATCACCTACGCCCTGATGGACCCGCTGATGACAGTGGCCCGGCCGTTGGCGGCGGTGAGCACGGCCTTCGTCGCCGGCGCGCTGGAAAACCTTAGCGAACGCGAGGGCCAGGCCCCGATCAAGCCCGACCTCAGTTGCCCGGTGGACGGCTGCTGCGACGGCGTGGATTGCCCGCCCGAGGTTCACGCCGCCCACCACGGCTTTGGCCAGAAGGTGCTCGCCGGGGCGCGTTACGCCTTTGGCGAGTTGTGGGCCGAGTTGGCCGGGCTGTTTTTGCTGGGCGTGCTGCTGGCCGGGGTGATCACCGCGCTTTTGCCGGCGGAGCTGCTCTCCAGCTATCTGGGCGGCGGCTTGGCCAGCATGCTGATCATGCTGGCCGTGGGCATCCCGCTCTATATCTGCGCCACGTCATCCACGCCCATCGCCGCCGCGCTGATCCTGAAGGGCGTCAGCCCCGGCGCGGCGCTGGTCTTTTTGCTGGCCGGCCCGGCCACCAACGTGGCCTCGCTGACGATGATGACCGGCCTTTTGGGTAAAAGGGCCACGGCCATCTACCTGGCCGCCATCGCGGTGATGTCGGTGTTGTTGGGCCTGGCCCTGGACGCGGTTTACGTTTGGCTGGCCATCAACCCCCAGGCGGTGATGGGCCAGGCCTCGGAGATCATGCCCCAGTGGCTGCGTTTGGCCGGGGTGGCGGCGTTGCTTGCCCTTTCGGTCAAGCCGCTGTGGTTGAGCCTGCGCTCCAGGCTGAGCGGGGCCGGCGGCCGGACCTGCGCCGACGATTCTTGCGCCTGCCACGATCACGGCCACGGCGCGGCCAAGGGCCTGGTGGGCATCGAGGTCCACGACCACGCCGCCGGCGGTCACGGACATAAGCACAACTAGCCTTGCATGACTAAATAAAAGCCGGCCGCGGACAGCGCCTCCGCGGCCGGCGTTTTTTGTCGCCCAGGTCGGCTCAGTGGTCGAAAGGACGTCTCGCCCCCCGCGCGGAGGTGGGGCTTAAAACGATATTGAGGCCATATCGGCTGTGCTTTTCGAGAAGTAGGCAAGACGGTACAAGAATCACCCCACCAGGGGCGGCAATGTCAGGTAAATACTATATCTGTACATACTATATCTGTGCATTCTGGTTTAATCTGAATCTGGCGCATAATTATTTATTGGTTCGTCCATATCTTGTACGCTGGGACTTCGCGTCCGAGCTTTCTGTATACATATTTTTCGATAAGCCACATGACTGTTTTCGCGCAACATGCGGCGTCGTTACAGCAGGCTCGCGCATCGGCGGTAGTGAAGTGCGCAACCGCTTTATTGGCGGAACGCAACATATTCAGGCATGCACGCTCAATATCGTCTGGATTTCCGGTAGGAGGATCCGATTTCAGTTTATCAGTGGTTACAATTTGTAGCCCAAGATTTGCAATAGTAAAGTCATCTTCTCTCGGATTATACTCGGTAAACTTGCCGTTATTATGATGAATCCCAAGAAAATTCAATAGAACGCGGCAATAAAGAATGCCAGATTCTGCCAAGGCATTAGTTAATGGCCTTGCATCGGGAAAATTAACCTGAGCGCCAGATAACGACAAAGACAAGCTGGAATTGCCAAGGCTAGAATCGAGGACTGAACATGCCCAGCACAACCCGTCAAGA
Organism: Desulfarculus baarsii DSM 2075; assembly: GCF_000143965.1. Lineage (GTDB taxonomy): Bacteria > Desulfobacterota > Desulfarculia > Desulfarculales > Desulfarculaceae > Desulfarculus > Desulfarculus baarsii. The sequence goes on from NC_014365.1 coordinate 2,525,560, forward strand.
AGTTGCAATCTGTATGGCAAGTGCTCGTCAAGCATTTCAATTTGCTCTGGACAAAGTGATTTTTTGTCAACCATTGCCAAACTTCCATGCATGAATATTGTTATTCTATATCATATAGTTCCTCGTGCATGATGCGCCGCAGGCGATGCTCGCAACGGCGGCGTGGCGCGAGTGGCGCCGGTGCTCAGTGGTCGTGGTGGTCGTGGTCATCATGGCCGTGGTGGCCGTGGCCGTGACCGCCTTGCCCGTGGCCGCCGGCGGCCACGTAGCGAGCCTCCAGGGGCCCCGGCGCGCTGGCCCGCCAGGTCTCCTCGCCCACCAGATGCACGGCCTGGCCGGCCTGCAAAACGAGCTTTTGGCCGTCATGCTCCAGCTCCAGGCTGCCGGCCACCACGCAGATGATCTCCTCGTGGCCCACGCCGGGCTTGAGCAGGCGGGGCGGCTCGCCGGGTTGGAGCACGCCATAGAGCATGTAGCAGGCGTGGGTGTCCAGATCCTTGAGCCCCAGCACCGTCTCGCCGCCTTCACGGGCCGCCCGGCCCACCAGGTCGAAAATCGTCTTGACCATAACTACTCGCCTCCCGCCCGCTTCATGGCTTGATATAGGCCCAGCCGTCGTGTTGCAGCTCGACCAGCTCCACAATGCCGGCCGGCACGACTTCCACGCCGGCCGGCAGCTTGTCGCGGTCCACGCCAAACTTGACCAGGGCGTTGTTGCACAACGCCACCCGCACGCCCCTGGCCGCCAACTCGGCAAAGGCCTGGGCCCTGACCCCGCCGCCATCGTGGAAAAAATTGGCCGCCGGGCCGTTGAACAGCAGCACGATGCGCGCCTGGCCGACGGCCTTCAGGTAATTGTCGATGTTGGCCAGGGCCACGTCCAGGATTTTGTCCTCGGCCATGTCCACATGAAAAACCGCCTTGTGCTTCACGTCGTTCCTCCAGGCAAGATCAGCGCCTCGTCGGGCGCGGGCTGGCCCATGGCCGCACACATCACCGGATCGGCGGCCATGGGGTCGCCGGCCCGGAAACGGCAGCCGCCGCCGCACTCGTCGGCCACGGGGCACTCGCGGCAGCCGGCCACATCGGCCAGGGCCAAGGGCTGGCGTCTGGCCCAGCAGGCCCACAGGCCTTCCTCGGCCCGGCCCAGGGGCGTGTCGAGATAAAAGCCGCATTGGGCCACCCGGCCGTCGGGGGCCACCGTGCACAGGTGCAGCCCGCAGGCCATGCCCTCGCCGCCGCCGTGATAGGCCCCGCCATAGGCGTGGGCCATGGCCTGGGCGGCCTGTTGGGGGGTGATGGCCAGTTGGGGGTTGTCGCCCAGGCGGCCAACAAGGCAGGGCGCGTCCACGCCCCACTCCCTGGCCCCCAACGAGCGCGCCAGTTGGCCCAGGCGCTCGAACTGATCCAGGTTGGCCGCGTGGGCCATGGTGGCCAGCGACAGATCCAGGCCGCGCTCCCGCGTCAGGCGCGCCGCCTCCAGGGCCTTGGCGAAGGCGCCCCGGCCGCGCAGGGCCTCGTGGCCTTCTTCCAGGCCGTCGAGGCTGATCTGCACCTCGTCCACGTTGAGCGCCGCCAGCGCCTCGGAGCTCAGCAGGTGGCCGTTGGACAACAGCACCCGCCGCACGGGCAAGGCGGCCAGGCAGGCGTTGATCTGGGGCCATTGGGGATGACTGAGCGGCTCGCCGCCGCTGATCAACAGCCGCAGACCGCCCATGTCGGCGAACTCGCGGACCAGGGCGGCAAAGAGGCCGACGGGCATGTCCACGGACCTGGCCTGGCCCAGGTAGCAATGCCGACAGGCCAGATTGCAGCGCCAGGTGATTTGCAGCTCCAGATAACGCAGGCTGGGCGTGGGGCTGGTGGGCGCGGCCAAGGGCCGGGGCCGGGGCTGGTCCAAAAGCTCCAGCAGGCCCTCGGCCAGGCAATATTCCAGAAACTCGCGCTCCAGGCCCAGTTGCGAAAGCCGGTTGCCGCCGTTACAGCGCAGCAGCGCCTCCAGGGCCTCGTCGCTGAGCTCGTAAAGTTCGTCGGCGCGGCGGTCGTAGAGGCAGGGGCTTTCCAGGCGGCGCAGGCTGGCGTGATCGGCCAAGCGCGCGAAGGGGTCGGCGATGGTCATGATTGCAGGTCCAATTCGACGCCGGCGGCCAGCAGCCCGGCCACGGCCCGCAGGCCGCCGCAGGGTTGGCATTGCGCGGCGGGCACGGCCGGGTCGCGGAAATCGCAGCCGTCGATCAAAAAGGCGCAAGACCGGCACACGGCCCACAACCGGGGGTCGTCGTCGTCCAGGCCGAACAGGTCTGGCGCGCTCTCGGGCCTCAGGCCGTCAACGGCCGCGCCCAGCCCTGGCCTGGCCGCCAGCCATTCCACGCCGCCGCAGCCGGGGTCTTCTTTTTTGCCGGGCTTGTAGTATCGGCACATGCGCGGGCAGATCGCTTGTCGCATGGGGCAGCCTCGGGTCAACACAGCCAAATAGAAAGGGGAGGCATGCCAGCCTCCCCTTTTTGCCGCCTTCAGTCAGGCTAGCAGGAGCTCTTGCACTTGCAGAGCCCGCGCTGGGTGCGCTCGATCTTCTTGATCTTCATGCTCGCGTCTCCCGGTTTTGGCCCCTTCGTGGGGCGGTTGATGGTTTAAATTCTGCGGCCGATTATTTTGTTTGTCAAGGCCAAATCAAGGCAAAGTTGGCGTGGGCGCGGGCCTTTGCTATACTGGCCCGACGCGAAAGGATGCTTCATGTCCGAAATCCTGCTTTGGTTCGTGGTGTTGGCCGGCGCGCTGGCCGTGTTGATCAAGGGGGCCGACGTTTTTGTCGAGCAAGCCGCCACTCTGGCCCGGGCCCTTGGCGTCTCCGACGCCATCATCGGCGTGACCCTGGTGGCCCTGGGCACCAGCCTGCCCGAATTGGCCGCCAGCCTGGCCTCGGCCCTGGACGGGGCGGGCGAGTTCGTGGGCCGGCACGGTGGTGGGCTCCAACGTGGCCAACATCGGCCTGATCATGGGCGCGGCGGCCCTGGCCTTTCGCGGCTTTTCGGTGGGGCCGCAACTCATGCGCCTGGACATGCCGGTGCTGATCGTCTCGGCCTTGGTTTTGGCCCTGATGCTGCAAGACGGGCGCGTCGAGGCCAGCGAGGGCGTGGTGTTGCTGCTGCTCTACGCGGTCTACCTCAGCCAATCCCTGCGCCGCCAGGCCGATGACGACGCCCCCCGCCAACGGCCGAGCCTGAAGACGTGGGCCTATCTGCTGGCCGGCGTGGCGGCCATCTACTTTGGCGCGCGCTACACCGTCGAGGCCGTCAACAAGCTGACCACGCTGTTGGGCCTGGCCGACGTTTCGCTGTTGGCGCTGACCGTGGTGGCCGTGGGCTCCAGCCTGCCCGAACTGGTGGTCTCGCTGACGGCGGCCAAGAAAAACTACCACGACCTCAGCGTGGGCAACGTGGTCGGCTCCAACATCTGCAATTCGTTTTTGGTCATGGGCGCGCCGGCGTTGATCCAACCACTGCCGGTCAGCCGAGCGGTGGCCGATGTGGGGCTGCCGTTCATGCTGGCCATCAGCCTCGTCTTTTTGGTCATGGCCCACAGCGGTCGGGTCAGCCGGCATTTCGGCTTGATTTTGCTGTTGATGTTCGGGTTGTTCATCGGCCGGACCATGGGCGCGCTCTAGGCCCGACCACCGGCGGGAGAATATCGTTTACAGCCCCGCCGCCGGCGGCTATGCTTGCCCTCGGCGCAATGCACTCTAGCGGAGAAAACCATGCTTTTCGGCTCTCTGGCCCAGGCGGGCAAAGCGACCCAAGAGGACGGCCAAAACGACAAAAAAGTCAAGTCGACCTCGCGGGAATACCTCGAAGCGCTCTTGTGGGCCCTGCTTTTGGCCGTTCTGATCCGCGGCTGGGGCGTGCAGGCGTTCAAGATACCATCCGGTTCGATGATCCCCACGCTGTTGGTGGGCGATCACTTGCTGGTCAGCAAGTCGTCCTACGACTTCGTGATATTGGACAACGAGTTTCACATTCCCTTTGGCACGGGCGAAGAGTCTTTCCTCAAGATGCCCTGGCCGGCCGTCTCCATCCAGTTGTCCGACCCCGAGCGCGGTGACATCATCGTCTTCCGCTTTCCCGAGGATCGCTCCACCGACTTCATCAAGCGCATCATCGCCCTGCCCGGCGAGACCGTCGAGGTGCGCGGCCGCGACATCTTCATCGACGGCCGCCAGATCCAGGACGACTGGGGCCAACACGCCGGCGGCCTGCCCGACCCCGGCTGCCCCAAGCAGTATCGTTTCGGTCCGATCAAGGTGCCCGAGGGCCAATACTTCGTCATGGGCGACAACCGCGACAACTCTCGCGACGGCCGCTGCTGGTTTGGCGGCCAGGGCGGCTTCGTGCCGCGCAAGGACATCCTGGGCCGGGCCTTCATCATTTATTGGTCGTGGGAAAACTACGGCTGGGGCGTGCGCTGGGACCGCATCGGCAAGTTGATTCACTGACCAAAGCCGCGTGCGAAACAAAACGGGCCTCCCGCGAGGGGTGGCCCGTTTTGTATTTTGCCGCGCATATGGCTTAGGCTTCTGGAGCCGGCCCGGCCGTTCCGGCGTGGGCGGCCAGGGCGGCCACGATCAGCGCCGGCAGTGCGGCGGCGTTTTGCATCACCAGCGCCAGGCCGACCTGATCCAGGCCGTCCCAGTGCATGCCCGCGCAGACCACCACCTGGCGATCGAGCGCGGCGGCCAAGGCCTTGGCCAGTTGGCGGGCCAGGTCGTCTTCCTTGTGGCCGGCGCGGCAAAGCACCGAGACGTCGGCGCTGGTTCCGCCGCCGGGGCGCAGGCTGGGCCGTGGGCTGGCCATGGCCACGGCGCCCACGTGGGGGCTATCGCCGCCATCGACCACCACCACCAGATCGGGCCCGGCCAGAAGGCACCGGGCCCGCAGGTTGTGGCTTGGGCCGTTGCTGCAAGCCTCGATCACGACCGCGGCCCTATTGCTGGGGCAGGCGGTTTTCGAGCTGCTGCATGCGCTGCAAGAGGATGTCGAGCTTGTTTTCCAGCGACTCCAGGCCGCTTTCGAGCTTTTCCAGGCGCTTTTCGGTGAGGGCGTCCGGCGCGCCGCCGCCCTGCTGGCTACTGATGGGGGCCGAAAGGGCTGGATGGCTGAGCACCACCGGCGCGTTGCTGGGGGCCTGGCTGGCGGCCTCCTTGCTCTTGGCCAGCTTGACGTTGATGCGCTCGCCGGTCTTGAGGTTGAGCATGATCTTGTTGCCTTCCAGCAGGCGGACGGGGTGACCGGGCAGCCAGTTGTAGGCCACGTCCCAGTCATCGGGGTTGGGCACTTTCCACTCCGAACCGTCGGTGAGGAAGACATTTGTGCCCAGCTCCGTGATTTTCTTGACGATCAGGGTTTGCTGGCTGGCCATGGCCTGGCCCGAAAACACGGCGCAACAGGCCGCCACCAGAATGGCTATGACAAAAATGCGCTGCCGCAAAAGCATGCTTTGCTCCTCGAGTTGGGGTCAATCAAAACCTGGCCAAATTGAAGCACAGGGTTTGGGTTTTGTCCAAAAATAAGTTTGCCGGCCGGCCGGCCTAGGCGGCTTGACACCTATAACACCCTATGATAAGGCCATATTGTGACAAAATTAACCTGGCGCGACCGCCCGGCAAAAAAGTCGCTGAAGCGCCTTCAATGCTGGCCGAACTGACCCAGGCCCGCCATAATCCTTGTTATGCGAGGTCATTTCCGGAGCGCCCTCACCCAGTGACGTGCCATTTACGAGGAAGTTGACGGATGAAAATCAGATTCGAGCCCTTCGAGGTAGAGATCGACGTGGAGCCGGGCACATCCGTGCTGGAGGCTTCGCTAAACGCCGGCGTGCACATCAACGCCTCCTGCGGCGGGTCGGGCGTGTGCGGCAAATGCCGCGTCAAGGTCTTGTCGGGCCAGTTCACCGGCGGCGAAAGCGAAAAAATCAGCGCCGAGGACGCCGCCCAGGGCTATCGCCTGGCCTGCACGACCATCCCCACCTCCGATCTGGTGGTCGAGGCCCCGGTGCACGCCGCCCGCGACACCGCCGCCCTCACGGCTTTGGCCGCCGGCACGGCCCAGACGGCCAAGCTCATCGGCGCCGAGGAACTCAAGGCCGCCGGCCGCTTCGACCCGGCCCTGGCCAAGGTTCCCGTCACGGTCGATCCGCCCAGCGCCACCGACAACATCAGCGACGTGGGCCGCCTGCTGCGCGGCCTGCGCAAGCTTGGCGAGAGCCACTTCGCCTTTCGTTTCGAAGCCATCCGCGATCTGCCCGACGCCTGGCGCCAAGGCAACTGGACCGTCACCGCCTCGATCATGCGCGCGGCCACCCGCACCGGCAAGAACCAGGTCATCCACGTCGACGCCGGCGACGCCAGCCAGCGCAACATCGCCGCGGCCATCGACCTGGGCACCACCACCGTCTGGGCCCAGTTCATCGATTTGGCCAGCGGCGAGATCCTGGGGGCCGAGGGCGACTTCAACGCCCAGATCGGCTACGGCGAGGACGTGATCACCCGCATCATGTACGCCCGCAAGGACGGTGGCCTGCGTCGCCTGCAAGAGGCCGCGGCCAACTCCATCAACGAGGTGCTACGCAAGCTGGCCCGCAAGACCGGCGTGGACCTGGCCGAGGTCAACCTGGCCACCATCGCCGGCAACACGACGATGACCCAGCTCTTTCTGGGCGTCAATCCCCAGTATATCCGCCTGGACCCCTATGTGCCGGCCGCGGCTTATTATCCGCCCGTGCCGGCCCACCAGTTCGGCCTGGCCTTCAACGACCACGTGCCGCTGTTGATCTTCCCGGCGGTGGCCTCCTACGTGGGCGGCGACGTGGTGGCCGGCGTGATGGGCTCGGGCATGCACGTCGACGAGCGCCTGACGCTGTTCATCGACCTGGGCACCAACGGCGAGGTCGTGGTGGGCAACAAGGACTGGATGGTCTGCGCGGCGGCCAGCGCCGGCCCGGCCTTCGAGGGCGGCGGCATCAAGTTCGGCATGCGCGCGGCCAAGGGGGCCATCGAAAACTTCTCGGTGGACCCCTTCACCGGCGAGCCGTCCATCGTCACGGTGGGCCGCGGCCGGGCCAGGGGCATCTGCGGCTCGGGGTTGATCGCCACCGTGGCCTCCATGCTCATGACCGGCATCATCGACGAACGTGGCAAATTCAACGTCGATCACCCCAGTGATCGCCTGCGCGTGGGCGAGGACGGCCCGGAGTACGTGCTGGTCTGGCAACAGGACGGCGCGTTGGACCGCGACATCACCCTCACCGAGCCCGACATGGACAACCTCATCCGGGCCAAGGGGGCCATGTACGCGGCCTATATCACGCTGTTGGACTCGGTGGGCCTGACCGTCCACGACCTGGACCGGGTGATCCTGGCCGGCGGCTTCGGCCAGAGCATCAACATCGAGCGGGCCCAGATCATCGGCCTGCTGCCGGAGCTGCCGCCCGAGAAGTTCATCTTCGTGGGCAACGGCTCGCTGCTGGGGGCGCGCCTGGTGTGCATGAGCAACCGCCTGCGCGAGGAAGTCACCGAGATCGTGGAAAAAATGACCAACTTCGAGCTGTCGGTGGCCCCCAAATACATGGACCATTACATGGCCGCCCAGTTCCTGCCTCACACCGAGGCCAACGTGCTCTTCCCGGGCGTCCACGCCCAGATCGCCACGGTGCGCGACATGTTGCGCCAAGCCTGACGCCGACGGGCGTCCGGCCATGCAGGCCGGGCGCCCGCCTTTTTTGGGCCAGCCGACTGCCCCGTTGCGGGGCCACGACCGCTGTGCTAAGCTTGAGGTCATGAAAAAGGGAATAATTTTTCGCTGGATAGTCAACGCCCTGGGCCTGCTGCTGGTCAGCTGGATGTTCGACGGCATCTGGGTCAAGAACATCGGCTGGGCCTTTGTGGCGGCCATTTTCCTGGGCGTGTTCAACGCCGTTATCCGCCCCTTGATCATCCTGCTCACCCTTCCGCTGACTTTCCTGACCATGGGCCTGTTCATATTCCTGATAAACGCCCTGATGCTGTGGTTGACCGGCTGGCTGTTGGCCGGTTTCGAGGTCAACGGTTTTTGGGCGGCGGTGGGCGGCTCGCTGGTGCTCAGCGCCATCAGCATGGCCGCCAACAGCCTGGTGGGCGACCGCGGCGGCATCGAGGTCATCGAGCTGCGTCGCGGGTCGGGCGGTCGCTGGGAAACGAGGGGTTAATTGGCCGAAGACAGAAGCTGCGTGCAGATCAGGGTCGATTCGTGCCTGGGCGTGATCCGCGACGTGTGCCAACGACTGATGGCCGAAAACGTCAGCCCGCGCATCATCGAGCAGCTCCAGCACCTCAACGAGATGCTATCGCTGATCGACCACCACGAGGTCAGCGAAAGCGAACTGACGCGTATCGAAGGCTGCACCAACCAGCTCATGGGCGAACTGGGGTTGTTGTTCAGCCACCAGGGCATCACCGCCCTCTACGACCGCACGGTGCATTAGGGGGCTTCGCCGTCGCCACGGAGGCGCGATCGGCGGGAGACGGCCGCGAGGGGCCATGCTCCCGCTTTTTTGTTTGCGCGCGGCGTTGAAAATCTAGCGGGTGTGGCCGGGCAGGGTAATGGAGGCGCACGAGCCGCGTTCGCCGCAGGAGCGGCTCTGCACGCCGCCGGCCGGGCCGGCTGGCCCGCCGCCGCCGACGACCACCGACCCGGCGCTGATCAGGCGAGAGATCTCGGGGCTTTTACAAACGGGACACTGGGCGTTGAGGGCGTCGTCGCTTTTCATGCTCAGCAACTCGAACTCGTGGCCGCAGCCCTCGCAACGAAACTCGTAGATCGGCATTTGCATCCTCCCGCATGGTTGGGCCAAGTGTAGCGCCCGGCGCGGCCCCTGGCAAGCCGGGGCGGAAAGGCTCCCGACATGGACTGGACCATCGCCTCCTTCAACGTCAACGGCCTGCGGGCCCGGCTGGGCATCCTCGGCGACTGGCTGGCCCACAACCAGCCCGACGCCGTCTGCCTGCAAGAAACCAAGGTCCAGGACCAGGACTTTCCGCGCCAGGCCGTGGAGGAGTTGGGCTATCACGTGGCCTTTCACGGCCAGAAGAGCTACAACGGCGTCGCCATCCTCAGCAAACGGCCGGCCGACGAGCACGGTCACGGCTTTGGTGAGCTGTGGGACGACGATCAGGCCCGGCTGCTCTGGGCCAAGCTCGACGGCCTATGGGTGATAAACGTCTACGCGCCCCAGGGCCGCGACCCCTCCGACCCGGCCTTTGCCTACAAGCTGGAGTTTTTCCGTCGCCTGCGGGCCTGGCTGGAGGCCCGTTTCAGCCCTGGCGAGGCCCTGGTCTGCTGCGGCGACTTCAACGTCGCGCCCCAGGACATCGACCTCCACGACCCGGTCAAGCTGGCTGGGCAGGTGGGGTGCCACCCCGACGAACGAGCGGCCTACGCCAATGTGCTGGATTGGGGCCTGGAAGACGTCTTCCGGCGGCTGCATCCGGCGCAAAAGCAGTTCACGTTCTGGGATTATCGCCTGCGTGGGGCGCTCAGCCGCGACCTCGGCTGGCGCATCGACCACATCCTGGCCAGCGCCGGCCTGGCCCCGGCGTGCGGCCAGTGCCTGGTGGACATGGCCCCGCGCCGGCTGGAAAAGCCATCGGACCACACGCCGATCTTGGCCCGCTTCAGTCGATAGGCGCGGCGCGGACCTTGTTGCGGCCACGTTCCTTGGCCTGGTAGAGCGCCTTGTCGGCGGCGTCGAGCAACTGGCTGGCTTCCTGGCCCGGCCGCCATTGGGCCACGCCCAGGCTCACGGTGAAGCCGCCGATGGCCTCGAAAGGCGGAGCTTGCGAATTGGCCTGGGTGGTCCGCCTGATTTTTTCGGCCACCAAGAGCGCCTGATCCAACGGGCAATCCAACAACACGACCACGAACTCCTCGCCGCCCAGGCGGCCAAGCAGGTCGGTGTTGCGCACGCACTCCCGCAGCCAGCCGGAGAACAGGCGAAGGGCCTCGTCACCGGCCAGGTGGCCCAGGCGATCGTTGAGGCGTTTGAAGTGATCCAGGTCGGCCATGATGATCGAAAGCGGTGTTTCCGAACGCTGGCAGCGGCGGATTTCCTCCTCCAGGCGCTGGTGGGTGTAGCGATGGTTGAACAACGAGGTCAGGCCATCGGTGATGGAAAGCTCGGTGAGGCGATGGTTGGCGTCACGCAGGCGCTTGTTCAGGTCGTCGAGGTCGTTGCTGCGGGCCTCGGCCAGGGATTTTAGCTCCATGATGCGGCTGAGGTTGTCGATCATCTCGGCCACCAGGCCATAGTGCTCGATGGCCACGGCCAGGATCGTGCCCATGGAGCGCAAAAAGGTCAAGCGGTCAGGGTCGTCGCCCGGCGCGGCGTCGGCCGGCCACAGCACGCTCAATACGCCGATTTTGACATCGTAGCCATCCAGCGGCAGACAGGCCAGGCCGGCCAAGTGCAGCGCCGTCAATTCGGCGCGGCCCTGCTCGACCGCTTCGCCCCGGCGCATGGCCATGGCTTGAGCGGTGGAGCCCTCGGCCGACAGCTTGGCCCAGGAATGAATACGCACAGGGTCCAGGCCATGGCTGGCCACCAGGTTCAAGGCCTGATCGTCGCCATCGACCAGATGCAGGCAGGCCATGACGCCTGGCAAGGCGATGCAAATCTCGGCCAAGGCCTGATCGAAAATGGTGCTTACATCCAGTTCGGAATGCTTGGCCATTGCCGCGACAGTGCGGCCCACAGCCTCCATTTTGGCCCTCAGGCCAGCCAATAATGATGTTTCGTTAGCCTGATTCAACGCGCGGTGTCTTTCAGCCCGAGGTTGCGTGGCCACCTCATTATTAAGCCGCGGCGGCCGTTGTGATGGTTGAGGCGTGGCTCATTGCTAAAATTATAATATTATGCGCCTCGGCGCGCACATCTTTCTGGCGTCGCGCCGCGCCGCATCGTGGGCATGGTTGCATGCTAAAGCACATCGGCCTTGGCGCGTCAATGGCCAAAGCATGAAAACGATCTCGACATGCCGCTAGTAAAATATGTAGGTCAAAAACCGGGCAATCCGCCGTGCGGGTGAGGGCAAATCGTTTTTTGCGCGACATGATTGCTTCGCCACGACATTCTCGCCTGGGCCGTGAACCGGCGGCTACACACTGCGTTCGACGAACAATTCCGCCATCGCCAACGGCCAACGTCAACTAATGACTTCCAATATGGCCCGATGAGCCGTGCGGTCCACTACGCGAAAAATATACGTCCCGCTGTTTTGACGCGCCGCGCAACGGCCATTCGCCGTTTTTTGGCTTCATGAAGCCGGCGAGTGCTTTGACATTTTTGCACTTGCAAATGTTTCCAACAGCAGGTAGTTTTTTTAATAAGATGTATCGACAACAAAATTACTTTGGAGAATGGGTCATGGCCCGCAAATCAAAGTGGAACGAAGAAGATCGCAAATCCTTGCTCAAAATGGTTCAAGACGGCGTCGCCGAGCAAGAAATTCGCGAAACGCTAGCATATAACGGAAAGCCCATGACCGCCGTTGAGTTTGCCCAGCAACTCAAGATGGCCATGGTCGATTCCGGGCAGATCAAACAAGCGGCGAAGACCAAAACCGCCGTTCAAGCCAAAGTCTACGAAGTGACGGCCAAGGGTCGCCTGTCCATCACCGATTTCGAAGAAGTCACCGGGTTTGGCGTCGGCGCCAAGTTCGCTCTGGAAAAGCCGCGCGGCAAGTCTAAGTCCTGGCGGCTCGTGCCCGTTGACTGAGCGTTATCGCCTCGCCGCTGGCAATACAATGCTTCGCGTCGATAAAACGCGAAGCATTGTATTTTACGTCACGGCGCGACGCCATGCTCGCGCATTTTCGGCACAGTTTTTTCACATCGCGGGCTGATTTGACTTGGCGAATAGTCACCCGCCGCATGCTTATATTTATGGTTCAGCCAGCGCCATCGGTTACAAAAAACGTCGCCGGCCAGGGTGTAATTTTGATTTTCTTTCACGTCACGCACGACGCGGCGGAGCAAGCCGTGCGGGCCAAATCGCCTCAATAGGCTTGAATCGCTTATGATCATGGCCCATAATCAGCCCTGTCCCCGATCCGCCAGCCGCCGCGCAACCCGCGGCCACGCAACATGGAGCCGCGCATGAGCATCATCGTCACGGGAGGAGCGGGCTTTATCGGCTCGGCCCTGGTCAGTCTGCTGGTCGACCAGGGCGAGGAAAAAGTCGTCTGCCTGGACAAACTGACCTACGCCGCCAACCCGGCCTCCCTGGATCAGGTGGCCGACAAGCCCAACTTCGTCTTCGAACGGGCCGACATCTGCGCGGCCGACGAAGTGGCGCGCATTTTCACCCAACACAAGCCAACGGCCATCATGCACCTGGCGGCCGAATCCCACGTGGACCGATCCATCGACGCGCCAGGTCAGTTCATCCAGACCAACATCGTCGGCACCTACACCCTGCTGACCCAAGCCCTGGCCTACTTCGAAACGCTGCCCGCCGCCGAGCGGGAGCGCTTTCGCTTCTTGCACGTCTCCACCGACGAGGTCTATGGTTCGCTGGGCGAAAGCGGCCTGTTCACCGAGGACATGGCCTACCGACCAAACTCGCCCTACGCCGCCAGCAAGGCCTCGTCCGACCTGCTGGCGCGGGCCTGGCGCGAGACCTTCGGCCTGCCCACGCTGATCACCAACTGCTCCAACAACTACGGCCCACGCCAGTTCCCCGAAAAGCTTATCCCCTTGATGATCATCAAGGGCCTGGCCGGCCAGCCCATGCCCGTTTACGGCAGCGGCCAAAACGTGCGTGACTGGCTGCACGTCGAAGACCACGCCGAGGCCCTGGCCCTGGTGCTGCGAAACGGCCGCCCGGGCCAGACCTACAACATCGGCGGCGATTCCGAGCGCGCCAACATTGAGGTCGTCCGGGCCATCTGCGCCGAGTTGGACAGGGCCCTGCCCGATTCGCCGCATCGGCCCCACGCGTCACTGATCCAATCGGTGGCCGACCGCCCCGGCCACGATCTGCGCTACGCCATGGATTTCAGCAAGCTCAACCGTGAACTGGGCTGGCGGCCCAGGCGCACCTTCGAGCAGGGCCTGGCCCAGACCGTGCGTTGGTACCTGGACAATAGCCAATGGTGGCGGCCGATCCTCGACGGCGCCTACGGCGGCCAGCGCCTGGGCCTGCGTTGATGAGCCGTTCGGGGCCGGAGACGCCGTTGGCGCAAAAGCGCATCTATATTCTGGGCGCCGGCGGCCAACTGGGCCGCGAGATGTTGCGCGCCACGCCGCCGGCGGGGCTGGGCCTACGCGGCTTCAGCCGCCAGGAGTTGGACGTCACCGATCCCACCGCGCTGATGGCGGCCATCGGCGCGGCCGATTGCGCGCTGGTGGTCAACTGCGCCGCCTACACCGCCGTGGACAAGGCCGAAAGCGACGTTCAGGCCTCTTTCGCCGTCAATGTCGGCGGCGTGGCGGCCATGGCCAGGGCCTGCGACGAGGCGGCCGTGCCGCTGGTGCATGTCTCCACCGAATACATCTTCGACGGCCGCAAAAACGGCCCCTATGTCGAAGCCGACCAGCCCTCGCCGCTCAACGCCTATGGCCAAGGCAAGGCCGAGGCCGAACGCCACGTGCGCCTGCTGGCCAAGCGTCACGTCATCCTGCGCACGTCGTGGCTGTTTTCGGCCCACGGCCACAACTTCGTCAAGACCATCCTGCGCCTGGCCCAAAGCCACGAACGCCTGCGCGTGGTCGTCGACCAGATCGGCTGCCCCACTCCGGCCAGGGACATGGCCGAGGCGATAATGCACATCGCCGGGCAGTTGCTCGCCGGCAAGCAAGACGGCTTCGGCACGTTCCATTATTGCGGGGCGGGCCCGGTCAGTCGCCTGGAGTTCGCCCGGGCCATTGTCGAACAGGCCCGGCCCCACCTTGGCGAAACGCCGGAGATCGCCCCTACCAGCCAGTCCGCCTTCCCCACTCCGGCCGCCCGGCCGGCCAACTGCGTGCTGGATTGCGCCAAGATAGTCAAGGCCTATGGTTTGGCGCAAAAATCCTGGGAGCCCGGCCTGGCCGATGTTATAACGGAGCTATACGCCAAAACGGCTGGCGAGGGCTCGGCGGCCGCCAAAAAATGAAAGGTGACATATGAAAGGCATCGTCCTGGCCGGCGGCTCGGGCACCAGGCTCTTTCCCATGACCCAGGCGGTCAGCAAGCAGCTTTTGCCGGTCTACGACAAACCCATGATCTACTATCCGCTTTCCGTGTTGATGCTCAGCGACATCCGCGACATCCTGATCATCAGCACGCCCCAGGATCTGCCGCGCTTCCGCCTGCTGCTGGGCGACGGTTCGCAATGGGGCGTCAACCTCTCCTACGTCGAGCAGCCCAGCCCGGACGGCCTGGCCCAGGCCTTCATCCTGGGCCGCGACTTTGTCGGCGGCGACAAAGTCTGCCTGATTCTGGGCGACAACATCTTTTTCGGCCAGGGCCTGCGCTCCTCCATGCGCGAGGCCATGGCGCGGCCCCAGGGGGCCACGGTCTTCGCCTATCTGGTGCGCGACCCCCAGCGCTACGGCATCGTCAACTTCGACCACGAAGGCAAGGCCCTGTGCATCGAGGAAAAACCGGCCCAGCCCAAGTCCAACTGGGCCGTGACCGGGCTGTATTACTACGATAATCAGGTTTTGGACATCGCCGCCGGGCTGAAGCCCTCGGCCAGGGGCGAGTTGGAAATAACCGACGTCAACAACGCTTATCTTCAGCAAAGCCAACTGTTTGTCCAGCGCATGGGCCGGGGCATGGCCTGGCTCGACACCGGCACGCCCGATTCGCTTTTGAAGGCGGCCAACTTCATCGAGGCCCTGGAATCGCGCCAAAGCCTCAAGGTGGCCTGCCCCGAGGAAGTGGCCTTCAACATGGGCTTCATCGACGCGGCGCAATTGGAGCGCCTGGCCGACGAGTTGGGCAAGAGCGCCTACGCCGGATATCTGCGGCTGCTGCTGCGCCAAGACTGAAAACGCGCCCACGCGCCCGAGGGAGAGACGACATGCAATTGATCAGCGGCGTTCACACAAAGCAACTCAAGGTCATTCCCGACGAGCGTGGGCGGCTGATGGAAATCCTGCGCCGCGACGATGAGATCTTCGACGGCTTCGGCCAAGTCTACATGACCACCACCCTGCCCGGCGTGGTCAAGGCCTGGCATCTGCACAAAAAACAGACCGACAACGTCTGCTGCGTCTTCGGCATGATCCGCCTGGGGCTTTTCGACGATCGCGAGGATTCGCCGACCCGCGGCGTGGTCAACGAGTTTTTCATGGGCATGCATCGGCCGCTGCTGGTGCAGATTCCGCCGCTGGTCTATCACGGCTGGAAGTGCGTAAGCCTCGAGGAGGCGTTGATCGTCAACACCGTCACCGAGCCCTACGACTACAAAGACCCCGACGAGTTTCGCCGCGACGCCCACGACCCGGCCATCCCCCTGGACTGGGCCCGCAAGGACGGCTAGGCGCTAGACGCCCCACGTCAAGCCGAAACGCACGAGCCGGCCTCTTTTCAGAGGTTCGGCTCGGCGTCTTCCTGGGCCTGGGTGGCGATCCAGGCCTTGACCGACTCCAGGTTGCGCGCGGCCTCCCTGGCGGCCTTGGAGCCTGGCGCGGCGTTCCGCAAGGCTTTGGCAAAGGCCTGCCGGGCCAATTCGGGCTTTTCCATCTGCCAAGCGGCGTAGCCGGCCATCAGACTGTTGCGGCCGTCCTTGTCGTCGATCTTGGCCGCGCGGCCAAAGGCCTCGTGAGCCTTGACATAGCTTTTTTGCATCATGCAGATACGGCCCACGGTCTCCCAGCGCTTGGCCGTGGGCCCTTTGTTGGCGGCCTTTTCGGCGGCCTCCAGGGCCTGGGGCAAGCGGTTGGCCGACAGATAAGTCTGGGCCAGCAGATCCCAACCAGCCGCGTCGGGCGTTGGGCCCAAGGCCTTTTTATAGCGCTCCACCGCGGCCAGGGGCGCGCCGGCGGCCCGGTAGAGGTCGCCCAGTTGACGCCACTCGGTCTGGCCCTTGGGCGGCTCCAGTTGATAGGCCACCTCCATGGCGGCCACGGCGGCCTTGTAATCCTTGCGCTCGGCCTCGATGGCCGCCAACAGCCGCCACAGGTCGACGCGCCCCGGCTCCTGGTTCATCAGCCGGCGCAATACGGATGCGGCCGCGTCATGGCGTTTGAGGCTCATCAGGCACTGCACCAGGGCGGTCAGCCAGTGCGCCTTGGGCTTGTCCTTGGCGCAGAGCCGCTCCAGATAGGGCAATCCCTTGGCCGGCTGCCCGCCAGCCACGTAAAACGCCGCCGCCGAATAAAGCAGCTCGTCATCGGGCTTGGTCGAAAGCTCGTAGGCCTTGAGCATCATCTCGGCGGCGGCCAGAGGTTTTTTTTGCTCGAAATAGACCAGGGCCAGGTTCTGGGCCGCCGGCGCGAAGCACGGGTAAAGCTCCAGCGCGCGCTGAAAATGGCTTTGGGCCTCGGCCATGCGCTTGACCTGATAGGCCAGTACGCCCCGCATCAGCGACAGACGATGGTCGGCCGCCTCGGGGTGCTCCTTGGACCAAGTCGCCAGGCTGGCCGCGGCCTTGGCCGGCTGGTTCTGGTCCAGGAGCTTTTGCGCGGCGAACAGCGCGCTCTGCACCGAGGCGGTCAGTTCGGGCTCGGGCGGACAGTCGGCGGCCGCGGCTGGCCAGGCCAGGCACAGCAGCCAGCAGATCAACAGGATGCGAAATCTCATTTGCCGTCCAGAGTAAAGCGCACGGCGGTTTCCACCCAAGTCTCCACCGGCGCGCCGTCCTTGACGCCCGGTTTGAAGCGCCAGCGTTGCACCGTGCGCAACACCGACTCCTCAAACACGCCCTTGGGGTCGGCCGCAAGCACTTGCAGGTGCATCACCCGGCCCTGGGTGTCGACCAGGAAACGAATCTTGACCGCGCCCTCGATGCCCCTGCGCCGGGCCAAATAGGGGTATTCCGGCGGCACGCGGCCATAGGCCATGGGTAGTTGATCGACCTGGCCCATGTCGAAGCGCCCAGGCCCGGGCGGGGCCACGGCCGGGCCCACGGCCAGCTTGGGGTTGACCTCGAAGGTCAGCTCGGGCTTGACCAGGGTGACGTCGGTGGCGCTGACGTCCAAACGCACCACTTTGGTCTCCAACTTGGGCGGCGGCGGAGGCGGCGTGGGTTCGGGCTCCTCCTCGGCCGGCGGCTTGATGGGCATGAACGTGGTCAGCTCGTAGGTCGGCATTTCCGCGGCGGCGTGTTGTGGTTGCTGCAGAAGCGGCGCCGCGCAAAACACCAAAACGTTGACGAGCGCGGCGCCCCCCAAGGCCAGGCTGGCGCCCACCCAACGCCCACCGCGTCTCTTTGTCATTGTCGCGCTCAATCGCTCCTCCTGTTGGCGGCCACCGAGACGTTCTTGGCCCCGGCCAGGCGGCATTGGTCCAACACCTCGATGACCCCGCCGGTGTTGCTGTCCCGATCGGCGATGATCACCACGCCGCCGCCGGGATCCTCGGCCAGGTAGCGCTCGACCAGACCACGCACGCTGCGCACGTCCACCTGGCGGCGGTCGATGAAGATCCGCCCCTGTTTGTCCACGGCCACCATCATCGCCGCTTTTTCGCGGGTGGTGGCCGTGCTGGCCGTTGGCCGCTGCACGTCCACGCCGGCCTCGCGCACGAAGCTGGTGGTCACCAAGAAAAATATGAGCAAAATGAACACCATGTCGATCAGGGGGGCCATATCGATCTGGGCCTCCTCGTTGATCGACTCCGATCCGAAGCGGCCCAGCCGGCCGCGCAGACTGATCATCGCCTAGGCCTCCTTGGATTCAAGCCAGCTGCCCACGGCCTTCTGGAAAGCCAGCAGCTCGTTCATGCGCCGACCAGCGGCCCGGCGCAGGGCCCAACCGGCCAACATGCCGGGCACGGCCACCATCAGGCCGGTCTGGGTGGTGATCAGGGCCTCGCTGATGCCGCTGGCCATGGATTGGGCGTTGCCGGTGCCGAAGATGCAGATCACCTGAAACGTCTCGATCATGCCCGTGACCGTGCCCAACAGCCCCAGCAACGGCGCCACCGCGACCAAAACCAGGATGGTGTCCAGGTAACGCCGCAGGCGCGGCCGCTGGTGGCGCACCGCCACATCCCACAGGATGGCGTCGCCGGGGCCGCCGTGGCTGGGCAAGTCGAGGTACATGGCCAGCGCGTCATAGAGCAATCCCCGCTTGGCCGGCGGCGGCGCGGCGTGACCCAACAGGCACTCCACGGCCAGATCCAGGTCGACCCTTTCCCGGCCCACGCGCCACAGCCACAGGGCCTTGGCCAAGATCAGCGTCCACAGCCACACCGACACCGCCAGCAACGGCCACATCACCGGCCCGCCGGCCAGGATGAAACCCCAGGCGCGGTCGAAAAACTCCACGCCCTACTTCTCCATCTTCATCAAGGCCGCGGCCAGGGCCAGGGCTTTTTCTTCCATGTCGCCGGCCAGGCGTTGGGCCTTTTGGCTCAAAAGCGAGGCCGCGATCAAAATCGGGATGGCCACGATCAGGCCGAACTCGGTGGTCAACAACGCCTCGCTGATGCCGCCGGCCATCAGGCGCGGGTCGCCCGTGCCATGGACGGTGATGACGTTGAAGGTGTTGATCATGCCGGTGACCGTGCCCAACAGGCCCAGCAAGGGCGATACGCCGGCCAAGACCTTGAGCACCTGCAAAAAGCGCTCGAGCCTGGGCGTCTCGCGCAAAATCGCCTCGGCCAGGCCGCTCTCGATGACCTCCTGCGGCTGGCCGACCAGGGCCAGGCCGGCCTTGATCACATTGCTGGTGGGCCGCCCCTTTTGCTCCTCGGCCACGCTGAAGGCGCCGGCCATGTCGCCCTGGCTCACCAGCATGGCCACTTCGCTCATCATCTCGTCGGTGTTGGCCCGCACCCGCCGCAAAAACACGATGCGTTCGCCAACCAAAACCAAGGCCAACAAGCCCACGAACAATATTGGCCACATCAACGGACCGCCGGCGACGAACGTCTCGCCCAACGTCGATGATTTAGCCATCTGCCGTAACGACGCCCCACCGCTGATGTCCATGTAGACGGCGGCGGTCTGGTCGTCGAAGTAGTCGTCCAACGAGCTCAGCACGTTCCAGGCGGGGTCGCCGCCGACGGCCAGAAGCTGGCCGCTGGCCTGGCCCAGGGTCAGGAAGCCGGTCTGGCCATTGCGGTAGATGGAGCAGAACCCGCCCAGGCGGATGATGTCGGCCTTGATCTGGTTGCCGTCGCGGTCGACGATTTCGCCCTCGCGCCGCACGATCTGGCCGGTGGCGGTCATCTCGCCGAAAAACAGGTCGACCAGGCGGCGGATGTCATCCAGGCCGGGAAAACGGCTCTTGCCGATGTAGGCGCGCAAGGCCTCCAGGCGCTCGGGATACTCGGCCGTCACCGGCGAGCGCTCGGCGATGGCCAAAAGCTCCCTGGCCTGGGCGCGCACCGTGCCGGTGAGCTCCTTCAGGTCGCCCTGCTTTTCGGCCACTTCCTGGCTCAGCTCGGCCTTGCGCTGGCTGACCGCGGTCAGTTGGGCGCGGATATCGGCCAGCCGGCGCTGTTTGGCCTCCAACTGGGCGCGCATGGCCGCCACGCGCCGCGCAAGCTCGGCCCGCTCCTGGGCGATTTCCTGGCCGGTCTGGGCGCGCTCGGCCTGGGCCTGGTGCAATTGCTGACGCACCGCCGAGGCCGCCGCGGGCAAGTTGGCCGCCCAAGCCACTTGGCACAGGGCCACGGCGGCCGCCGCACACAGCACGATCACGCGCTTTTTCATGGCCGGGCCTCCTTGGCCGGGGCCGGGCCCACGGGCAGCTCCACCAGGCTGATGACCCTGGTGCGGGCGGCCATGTCGGCGGCCTGGCCCAGTTCGCGGGCAAAATCGTCCTCGCGGACCCATCGGCCGCTGGGGCGGTCGAAGCGCCACGCCGTGCGGCCATCCAGGCCCAGGGCGTAGAGCCCCAGCCGGCCCAGGCGCAGCACCCGCACGCCCTTGGCCGAGCCTTCCAGGGTCATTTCCTCCTCCTTGACCTCCACCGTGCCGCCGTATTGGGCCTCGATGTAGAGGGCCTCCAACACGCGGCTGGCCTTCAAGGCCAACGAGGCGTCATAGTCGTCGAGCTTGGCCTTCAAGGACGCCAACCGGTCGTGGCGCTCCTTGGCCAAAAACGGCATGTCGGCGGCCACGAACTTGTCCAGCCGCTCCATGGTTTCATCCAGATAAGGCTCCAACTCGGCCCGGATGCGTTCGATCTCCCGCAGGCGGCCTTCCAGATCGGCCACCTTGGCCTTTTGCCCGGCCAGATAGGCCTCGCTCTTTTTGCACTGGCGCTCGGCCAACTCCAACTCGCGTTGCAGCGTCTCGGCGTCGTCGCGCAGTTTGGCCCTCTCGTCGGCCCACGAGTCGTAAGCCTTTTGCGTGCCCACGCGGGTATCCACGGCGGTCTTGGCGTCCTGGCCCACCTGCTGGGCCGTCGGGCCGCTCTGGGCCCAGGCCGCCCCGGCCGCGACCAGGCAGGCAATGGCGATAATTATCAGTGTTTTATGCATCTTCCGCGTCACACTCCCCGATAATAAAAAACCCCCAGTCCATAGCTATGGACTGGGGGACTGCACCCTGTTCTTGATCCCACCAGAATAATTCGCACCGGGCTAGAAGGTTCTTCCGTGAGCCCTTACCGATTCCTCGCGGTCAATGCGAATAATGTCAACTGGCAGGTCTTCTGGCTTCCGGGTCTCGCTAAAAAGCATCCAAGGCGCCGCGCCTTCCCGCTATCACAACCAACTGCAGTGGCCACCGGCTCTTCGTGAACCTTCGTGCGGCGTCTTGTCCCCGGTCACAGCGGCGGGACCGCGGTGGATTCGCACCACCTTCCCTATTAAGCCCTTTCGGGCGCCAGCATTGGTTGTGTTATTTACCCTAAACCCGCGTTTGTCAAGAGTGCATTTTAGCCGCATCGAAATTTTGCGCGCCAAAGCGGGCCACCGCCGCCACGGCCAGGCAGGCCGTCTCGGCCCGCAGAATCACCCCGCCAAGACCGCACGGCGTGAAGCCGACCGCCGCCGCACGGTCGACCTCGGCGGCCGTGAAGCCGCCTTCCGGGCCGATCAGCGCCCAGACTTCAGCCGGCCCCTCGGCCTCTGCCAAAACCTGGGCCATGGCCCGCCCGTCCTCGCCCTCGTACAAGATCAGCCGCGCCGCCCGCGCCGGGGCCAGGGCCAACAGCGCCTCCAAATCCAACGGCGCGAAAAACTCTGGCAACAGCGGCGCGCCGCACTGTTTGAGCGCCTGGCCGGCCAGACGCCGCCAACGCTCCAATCGCTGATCCTCGTCGCGCAGCCTCACCTCGCCGCGCGCCGCCAAAAAAGGCCGCACTTCATCGACGGCCAGCTCGGTCAGCCGCGCGGCCAGAAAATCCATGGCCGGGCCCTTGGCCAGGCCGGGGCAGATCACCAAACGCGGCCGCAAAGGCGTCAGGCGCTCCACGGCCTCGATCCGGCACGACGCCCCGCCCTTGCCCAGGCTGGTCAGGCGCGCCTTGGCCCGCCGACCATGGCCGTCCACCAGCCAGACCTCGTCACCCACGTTCAGGCGCAAGACCTTGCGGGCGTGGGCCGCCTCGGACGCGTCCAGACGCGCCTCCGGGCCGTCCAGGGCGGCGGGCTCCACCAAAAAACGCCGCCGGCTCATACCAAAACCAGCGCCCCCCAGCCGGCCAAGGCGTTTTGTTCGATCAGGCTCAGGCCCAGGCCCTCGAAGACCTGGCGCACCTGGTCGAGCTGGGTGGTGAGCATGCCCGAGCAGATCAGATAGCCGCCCAGCTCCATTTTGGCCCGCAACGGCTCGGCCAGTTCGATCAAGTCCTTGGCCGTCAGGTTGGCCATGACCAGGGCGAAGCGGCCGCGCACTTGCTCCAGGGACGTGTCCGAGACCTCTATCTGCGCGGCCAGGCCGTTGTGCATGGCGTTTTCGGCGGTGCAACGCACGGCCTCGGGGTCGATGTCGATGGCCACGACCTTGGGCACGCCCAGCTTGGCCGCGGCCAAGGCCAAAATACCCGAACCGCAGCCGACATCCAGGACGGGGCTGCCCAGGCGGCCTTTGTCGTCAAGACTTTCCAGGCGTTGCAGGCACAGGGCCGTGCTTTCGTGCTGGCCGGTGCCAAAAGCCTGGCCGGGGTCGATGACGATGAGCTTCTGGTCCTCGCCCAGACGCACGGACCGTTCCCAAGGCGGGGCCACCACGAAGGTCTGGCTGACGGCCCGGGGCTTGAAGTTCTGTTTCCAGTTTTCGCCCCAGTCCTGGCCGGCCAGATCCTTGAAGCACAGGCTCAGCGCGCCGGCCTGGCATTGTTCGGCCAGATCGTGGGCAAAGGCCTCGATGGCCGCCCGTTGGGCCGCCGTGTCGCCCGAACCCGAGAGATAGCCGATGACCCGCACCGCGCCGGCGGGCGCGTCCAGTTCGACGGTCTCCACGCCCGCGCCGGTTAGTTGAGCCAAAAAGTCGGCCGCGGCGTCGGCCTGGGCGGCCGGCGCTTGAATGGTTATCTGAATCCACGAGGAAATGAAGTCGCCCATGGCTGGCAGCTTGCGCCCTTTCCGTTGCAACTGGCTGATTAACAGTATAAAATGCCTCGACAACATCATATGTCATCCCACTGCAAAGGACAAGGCCGGCGGTTTGGAGACACAGAAAATTCGCAAACTTCTGCAACAGGTGGCCGACGGCGGCGTCAGCCCCGACGAGGCCTTTGGCCGGCTGAAGACCCTGCCTTTCGAGGATCTGGGCTTCGCCAAGGTCGATCATCACCGGGCCATGCGCCAGGGTTTTCCCGAGGTTATCTTCGGCCAGGGCAAGACCGCCGCCCAGATCGCGCGCATCGCCCAGGCCATTTACGCCCAGGGCGCGGCCGTGCTGGTCACCAGGGTCAGCCCCGAAAAGGCCGCCGAGGTCAAGCGCCTGATGCCCCAGTTGGCCCATGAGCCCGAGGCCCGCTGCCTGAGCGCGCCGGCCAAGCAACCGCCGCCGCCGGGCAAGGGCAAGGTGGCCGTGGTCGCCGCCGGCACATCCGATCTGCCCGTGGCCCTGGAGGCCGTGCTCACCGCCGAGTTGATGGGCTCCAAGGTCGAGCGCGTTTTCGACGTGGGCGTCAGCGGCCTGCACCGCCTGCTGGCCGCCGCCGACGTGTTGCGCAGCGCCAGTTGCTTCGTGGTGGTGGCCGGCATGGAGGGCGCGCTGCCCTCGGTGGTGGCCGGGCTGGTCGATCGGCCGGTGGTGGCGGTGCCCACTTCCATCGGCTATGGCGCGGCCTTTGGCGGGCTGGCGGCGCTGTTGGGCATGCTCAATTCGTGCGCGCCCGGCCTGAGCGTGGTCAACATCGACAACGGCTTTGGCGGCGGCTATCTGGCCGGCATGATCGACCACCTGGGCTGAGGGGCTCATGCGGGCGGTGGCGCAGAGGGTCGGCCAGGCCAGCGTGACGGTGGACGGCCGCGAGGTCGGCCGCATCGGCGCGGGGCTTGTGGTGCTCTTGGGCGTGGGCCAGGCCGACGAGCCGCCCCAGGCCCTGTGGCTGGCCGACAAGATCGCCGGCCTGCGGGTCTTTGCCGACGAGGCCGGCAAATTGAACCTCTCGGTGGGCGAGATCGGCGGCCAGGTGCTGGTGGTCAGCCAGTTCACCCTGTGGGGCGACTGCGCCAAGGGCCGGCGGCCCTCCTTTGGCCGGGCGGCCGAGCCGGGCAAGGCGTTGGCGCTCTACGAACTTTTCGTGGCGCGCCTGCGCGAGCTGGGCCTGGGCGTGGCCACGGGCCAGTTCGGGGCGATGATGGACGTCAGCCTGGTCAACCAGGGGCCGGTGACCCTGTTGCTCGACAGCGAAAAGACATTCTAGCGGGCCAGCCAAACGCGTCCCGCCATGATGCGAGGAGCCAGCGATGAGCGAGGAAACAAAACCCGATCTCAGCGCCTTCATGCCCGAGGGCTGGGAAGGCAAACTGCCGCCGTGCATGATCCAGGTCGACGTCGAGGGCCGCATGTCCCACGACGGCGCGCCCATGGTCCACCCCGGCATCATCGAGCTGATCTACGAGTCGGTCTACTACGAGGACGGGCTCTATTTCCTGAAAGTGGGCCAGCAGCGCTGTCAGTTGGAGGTGGCCGACACCTTTCATGTGATCCAGCGGGCCTGGTTCGATGACGATGGCGTGATGATTCACGTCAGTGACGGCAGCCAGGAGCGCCTGGACCCGGCGACGTTACGCCTGGGCGACGAGGGCGTGCTCTACTGCGCGATCAAAAATGGCGCGTTCCCGGCCCGCTTCTTGCGCCAGGCCTATTATCAGCTCACCGAACGCCTGGTGGAGGACGGCGACGGCTACGCCATCGAGATAGCCGGACGCCGCTGGCGCCTGGCCTGAGACTGGCCGTCAGCTCTGCTTTTTGTCGGGGTTCTCGGGCGCGCAGTTGAACTCGTCGGCCCCGCCCAGGTCGAAGTTCATGCTCACGGCGTGGAGGATCTCGATGCCCTGGAGCATCTTGTTGAAGCTATCGGCCAAATAGCCCAGTTCGTCGTTGCTGGTCACGGGCACCATGGGCACGTCCTCGCTGCTGTCGCGGACCTTGCCCATGGCCCGGTGGATGCCCTCCAACGGCTCGGAGACGCTGCGCTCGATCATGAAAATGAGAAAGACGATCAGCGCCAGCGCGATCACCACCGCGAAGATCTGCATGTTGAAGACCGTCTCGGGGATGGCCCAGGGGTTGGTCTGCACCAGTTGGCTGGTTTTGCGGTGGACCATCACCACCAGCGAAAGCAACGGAAACACGCCGCCGGTGAGGAAGGCCACCACCAGCCTGGTGCGCACGCTCAGGTGAAAGACATTCTGGACGTGGAGGATCTCGCCGCCCCGGAAAAAATAACTCCGGATCGGCCGGAACAGGTGGTCGGCGTAAAAGAACACCACGCACGAGGCCACCACCCCGGCGGCCAACACGCCGGCCAGCACGTAGCCGGCCTCGCCCAACTGGCCCGAGTCGCCCTTGATCGGCACGTAGTCGACATAGC
This sequence comes from Desulfarculus baarsii DSM 2075, assembly GCF_000143965.1. GTDB lineage: Bacteria > Desulfobacterota > Desulfarculia > Desulfarculales > Desulfarculaceae > Desulfarculus > Desulfarculus baarsii. The sequence goes on from NC_014365.1 coordinate 2,550,741, forward strand.
GCACCGCCGCCAAGACCAGGGAGTTGACCGTCCAGTTGACCAGGGTCAGCAGCGAAAGGGTCAGCGGCGCGTTGATGATCTTGCGCTGGGCCGAGGCCAAGAGCTTGGGATCGGGCTTTTGGCAGGCCTCCATGGCCCGCCAGCAGATCATGATCTTACGGCCCCAGGGCCAAGTCAGCAGCAGGCCGATGGTGATGAGGATCACGGCCAAGGTCAGGGTGGCGCGGGGGTAATTCTGCATGCCCTGATAAAAGGCCGGGGTGTCCATGACCATGAAGTAGAACATGCAAAGCGCCGCGCCACAGGCGTTGATGGCGATGATGGCCAGGGCGACTTTTTGATAAAATTGGGTGGCCGTGTATTTTTGCTGGCCCTTGTTTTGCGCTTGTTCGGGATTGGGCATGCTTTCCCTCGTCGCCGCGGCGGCTTTTGCGGTTGATCACAAACCAGACGCGCTAGCATTGCACAAAACAGCGGCCGCCGACAACCATTTGCTTGCCCGGCGGCCGCTTTTGACCAATTATTCTGACTAGTTCATCGCTTGCCGGCCACGGCCTGGGCAATGTTGTAGGAGTAGTCGCCGATCTTTTCGAAGTTGGTGAGCATATCGATGAAGATCAGGCCCGGATCGACGGTGCAGACGCCCGAACGCAGGCGGCCCAGATAATCGTCGCGCATGCGTTCGCGCATGAGGTCGATTTCGTCCTCCATGGCCTGGGCCTGCTCCATGATCTCGCGGTCGCGCTCGGCCATGCCGCGCACGACCAGCTCCAGGAAGTTGGCCACCTTGTTGCGAATCTCGCGGTAGTCTCGCTGGCCCTGCTCGGCCAGGTGCAGGTTGTTTTCGATCATCTCCTCGACCAATTCGGCCACGTTCTCCACCGCGTCGCCCACCCGTTCGACGTTGTTGACCATGCGCAGCAGCGAGGCGATCTCGCGGCTTTCGGCCTCGGTGATGTTGCCCTGGCTGACCTTGACCAGAAACTCGGTGATCTCGCGTTGCAGGCGGTCCAGGGCCTCTTCGCGCTGCCGCCAGCGCGAGAGCAGGTCCAACTTGCGATTGAACATGACGTTGGTCACGTCGCGGTACATCTCTTGGGCGATGTTGCCCATGCGCACGGCCTCGTCGCGGGCCTGGGTCAGGGCCACAGAGGGGTTGTCGACGTAGCGCGAATCGAGATAGCAGGCGCGGCCCAACTCCTCGACGGAACAGTCGTTTTTGCCGCCGCGGGTCAGGCGCATGGCGGCCTTGACCAAAAGCGGCAGGGCGAAGAGGAAAAACGTGGCGTTGAGCACGTTGAACATGGTGTGGCTGTTGGCGATGTAGCGGCCGACGTTGGCCCCACTGACCGGCGCGCTGGCCATGACCTCCATGGTGAACCACTCGACCAAGCCGACGAACGGTCGAAACACCGTCAGCACGATGCACACGCCGATGACGTTGAACATGGTGTGGGCCCGAGCCGCCTGGCGGGCGGTGAGCGTGCCGCCGATGGAGGCCAGTTCGGCGGTGATGGTGGTGCCGATGTTTTCGCCCAGGATCAGGGCCACCGCGCCGGGGAAGGTCAGCAAGCCCTGGCTGGCCAGGGCCATGGTGATGCCCACCGTGGCCGAACTGGACTGCAAAAGCATCGTCAGCGCCGCGCCGCTGACGACGCACAGGATCACCCCGAGCATGTCCTTGGCGTCGAACATCAAGAAAAAGCTGTTGAAATCGGGGTGATCACGCAACGGCTTGAAGCCGTCCTTCATCATCTCCATGCCGAAAAACAGCATGCCAAAGCCCAGGATCACCTCGCCGATGTCGCGCCAGCGCCGGCGCTTGGCGAAAAACCTGATGCCCACGCCGATGAAGATGGCCACCGGCGCGAAGGCGGTCAGATCGAAGGCGATAATCTGGGCGGTCATGGTCGTGCCCACGTTGGCCCCGAGAATCACGCCCATGGCCTGGGTCAGGGTCAGCAGGCCGGCGTTGACAAAGCCCACCACCGTCACCGTGGTCAGCGACGACGACTGCACCACCGCCGTGACCAGCGTGCCCGTCAACGCGCCGACCACCCGATTGGTCGAGACCATCTCCAGAAACGAGCGCAAACGATCGCCGGCCACCCGCTGCAGGCCCTCGGACATCAGCTTCATGCCGAACAAAAACAGGCCCAGGCCGCCCATGGCCTGGAAGGCCACCGTATATACCAGGTCCAACCTCGTGCTCCAATTAGCGTTTTGCTGGCGACGCCCTTTCCCGCCGGCAAAGGCCGCTTCGACATGGCCAACGAAAGTCTGACGTCGGGCCTGTGTTATCGCGCCGTGCTCACTCCGTCAACCCAATTCGTAACCCTAATGTAACAAACCACCATGCTTTGGTCGGAAAGTCTCGCTCCGACGGGGCGCGGCAAAATATGCATCGCGGCAACTGGGCAGAAAGGGCCGGCGACGGCGGCTTTTGCCCGGCGCACGCAACCTTACCTGGCGTCATCATATTGATAATAATCGTTTTTTTTCAAAAATCCCCGATGGCACCCACTTTGCAGAGTCTTCGGATAGTCGAGGCGTCCCCAAGCGACGCCACAGCAACTGGAGGCCAGAGTGAACGCACTGGAAATGAGCATCGACAAGACCGCCGGCTCGGCGGCCCTCTGGGCCCTGGGCGCCAAGGGCCAGGCGGGCGGCGGTTTCGACGCCCTGTTGGCCGCGCTTTCCACCAAGATCCAGGCCAAGGAACAGGCCACGCTTCAGACCGACACGACCACCACCACCAAGGCGGCGCTCGCCCAGACTTCTTCCACCACCGACGAGACGGCGCTGGTCTCGCCGCCCAACACCCCCGTGGCCAAGTTGGAGCGGTCCCTGCGCGATTCGGGCCAGTCCCTGGACGAAATGACCCTGCCGGCCCAGTCGCGCGAGCAAGTCAAAGAGGTGCTCGTCGCCAGCGGCTACACCGAGGACCAGGCCGACGAAATCGTCCGTCGGGCCACCGACGACAACGGCGACATCAACGTCGGCGCGCTGTTCCAGGTTTTGCCCCAATACACCCCCACCGTGGGCACGAATCTTTTCATCGCCGAAAACGACAAGCCCCTGCTGATCCAGGCCTTGCAAGACCTGGGCGTGCCGGCCGAGGACATCCGCCAGTTCTTCGAGGCCGCCTCCCGCGATGGCGAGATGATCAACCTCACGGGCATCCAGGATCTGTTGGCCAAGGCCGACCCCACGGTCAAGAGCGTCGATCTTTCGGTGATGCGCGACCTCATGGGCAAGCTGGGCCTGGACGAGCAGGAGATAACGACGCTGTTGGCCCGGGCCGGCGACGGCAAGGGCGGCGTCTCGCCCCAGGGCATGCTGGAGATCCTGCAGGCCGCGGCCGAAAAGGGCAATACCAAGACCGGCCAACTGATTTTGCAGCTCACCAGCCAGGCCAAGGTGAAAAACAGCGACGGCCAGGACTTGGCCCAACAGCTGCGCCAGCAGGTGAACCAACGCCTGGAAAGCCCGCCAAGCCAGGCCCAGGCCAACCAAACCACGGCCGACTCGGGCCAGGCCGCCACGGAGCAAACCGGTCAGGCGACCCAGGCCAACCCCAACGCCCAAACGCCGGGCCAGCAGGCCAACGCCGCCCAGACCAATCCCAACGCCCAAGCCGCCCAGGCGACCCAAGCCGACGGCGAGCAGGCCCAGGGGCAAACCCAGGGCCAGACCGGCGTCGGCTCGACGGCGGCGGAGGCAGCCGCCCTGGCCAAGGCCACCGGCAACAGCTTCAGCGGCGGCGGCAGCAACGGCGGCCAGGCCGGCCAGCAACAGGCCGGCGCGCAGGCCCAGCAGGCCGCGGCCCAGGCCCGCGCGGCCGTCGCCGGCGCCTCCGACAAGGCCGAGACCGGCGCGCGCACGACCGAAAACGCCCTGGCTGGCGCGGCGTCCGCGGCCGGCAAGGGTTCAGCCGTCCAGATCGGCGACGCGGTCAGCAAGGCCCTGCCGGCCTACGTGGTGCGCCAGGTGGCCCAGCAGATGGCCTCCATGGTCCGGGCCAACCAGACCCAGCTGACCCTCAACCTCAAGCCCGAGCACCTGGGCGCGCTGGAGATGGAGATCTCGGTCAAGGACGGCGCGGTCACGGCCACGCTGACCGCCGAGACGCCCTCGGCCAAGCTGGCCTTGGAATCGGGCCTGGGCGAGTTGCAGGACCGGCTGGCCCAGCAAGGCATCCGCGTGGAAAAAATCGAGGTGGCCCTGGGCTCCAACGCCAGCCAGGATCGCCAAACCGCCGGGGCCGACGCCTCGGGCGGCCAGAACGGCTCCAACCGTCACGGCGACGGCCAAGGCCAGGGCGATGGCGCCAGCGGCTCGGCCGAGGAAGAGCCGGACCAGATAATGCCGGCCACCTTCATCGGCGTCAGCCGGATCAACCTCTTCGCCTGAGGACGGGAGGGATATAAATGATACCTTCGACTTACACCGGCGAGATTTACGGTTCCACCTCGACGACGGACACCAGCAGCTCCAGCATCGACGATTCGCTGGGCCAGGACGCCTTCCTGACCATGTTCATGGCCCAGGTGACCAACCAGAACCCCCTGGACCCCATGGACAACACCGAGTTCACCGCCCAACTGGCCACCTTCAGCCAGTTGGAAAAGCTGACCCAGATCGCCGAAAGCATGGAAGGCATAAGCGACCTGCAGACCTCCATGGACAAGAGCGTGGCCCTGGGCTACCTGGGCAAGGAGGTCACCGTCAGTGGAAACGTCATGCCGGTGATCGACGGCGAGGCCGGCGAGATGGGCTTCTATCTGGATTACGCCGCCGAGGCCCAGGCCATCATCACCGACGAAAACGGCGTGACCGTGGCCACGGTGGACCTGGGCACGGTCGCGGCCGGGCAGAACTACTTCACCTGGGACGCCACCGATGACGCGGGCCAGGCGGTCGAGGACGGGGCCTACACCATCACCATCGAGGCGACTTCGTCGGTGGGCGAGACGGTGGATGTCTACGGCCAGACCATCACCGCCAAGGTTACCGGCTACATGGACGACGGCTCGGGCAACGTTTATCTGCTGCTTGGTGACACGGCCATCGCCATAGACGGCGTCTTGGCCGTCAACGCCCCATCCGATGGCGAAACCACCGAGGAAGACGAGACGGAACAAGAAGAGGCCGAGGAAAGCCTGTCCGAGTTGGAAGCTTTGGCGGCCAAGGCCGAGGAAGACGAAAGCAGCATCAGCACCAGCGACGTGGTCAAGGCCCTTGGCTCCATCGGCGCGCTGACCGCCCTGCTGCTCTAGAACAAAACACCCGTTTGCCGTCCGCGGGGCCAACCGCCGGGGGACACGAACGAAAGGAGCCGTGACATATGGGCATGTTAACCGCGATGTGGGCGGGAGTCGCCGGCCTCAACGTCCACGGGCAGGCGCTCAGCGCCGTGGCCGACAACGTGGCCAACGTCAACACCCATGGCTACAAGGCCTCCAGGGTCAACTTCGGCGACGTGATGATCCACTCGTTGACCGTCGGCGGCACGGTGGTCAACCAGGTGGGCACCGGCGCCAAGGTGCTCAGCGTGCAGAACCTGCTGACCCAGGGCTCGTTCGAGACCACCGACGTGCCCACCGACATGGCCATCAACGGCGGCGGGTTCTTCCAGGTCAACAACACCTCCGCGGGCCAGACCGCCAAGTATTACACCCGGGCCGGCCAGTTCCTGCTGGACACCGAAGGCTACATGGTCAACCCCCAGGGTTATCGCCTGCAGGGCTACAACGTCGACGCCAACGGCGACATCCTGGCCGTGCCGGCGGACCTGCGCATAACCACGGTCCAGACCGACGCCATCGCCACCAGCGCCATCGACATCTCGATGAACCTCAACTCCGAGGACACCAAGAAGCTGCATCCGTCCCAACTCATCGATCCCTCGGACCAAAGCACCTGGAACTACGTCAACACCACCCGCACCTACGACAGCCTGGGCGTGGGTCACAACCTGTCGATGTTCTACCAGCGCCTGACCACCTACAACGGCACCAAGGCCAATGGGGCCACTTCCTTCTGGAAGGTCACCGCCTTCGAGAGCGTCGACGGCGTTTATCATCCCAACGAGGACGATTACGCCACCACCGCCGAGTACCTCGATGCGGTCAACGCCAAGACCTACTATATGCAGTTCGACACCAGCGGCCACCTGGTGGGCGTCTCCACCGGCGATTCCGGCTACGGCGACACCTATGTCTATGGCGGCAAGGTCTCCTCCAGCACCAGCGACATCGCCACCGCCCTGGGCGGCCAGCTCACCTTCGACGGCGCGGGGGCCAGCGACCAGGTCATCCGCACCTCCGGCACGGTCACCTTCGCCGGTACGGGAACCACCTCCTCGACCTCGGTCACCGTGGGCGCCGACGCGGCCTACACCCTCACCGACGGCCTGACTCCGGCCCAGGCCGCGGCCGAACTGTGCGACCAGATCAACGGGGCCAGCCCGGCGGTCAACTACTACGCGGTCAACGAAGGCTCGGGCGTGGTGACCATCCACGCCAAGAACGCCAACGGGCCCTTTGACCTGAGCGTCAGCCACGACAGCTCCACCGAGCCCGACTTCAGCGTGACCGGCGACGACACGACCACCCTGAGCGAACTGGCCAACATGATCAACGCCGGCAACACGGCCACCGGCACCCTGCAGATCGACACTACCGGCATGGCCGACGACGCCACCATCACCGTGGGCGGCGTCACCTTCTCCTATGACGGCGGCGGCACGGCCACCGGGGCCAATCCCTGGGCCACCCTGGCCGACTTGGCCACGGCCATCACGGCCAACGTGCCCAACGTCACCGCCACCTACACCGCCGGCGGCACTATCAGCCTGGCCTACGACAGCGTCGGCGTGGCTGGCAACGCGGTGACCCTGGCCATGGACCTGAACGGCGGCGGCGGCTCCATCGACCTCAGCGGCTCGACCCTGACCAACGGCTGGGACGGCACCACCACCGGCGGCGCCCACGAAGTCACCGCCAGCGCCCTGGAAAACGCCGACGGCACCTATTCCCTGCAATTGACCCGCAACGTGGCTGGCGCCGGCTCGACCTACACCATCGACGTCGATGAGTTCCTCAGCACCAACACCCTGGGCAGCGAGGCCGGCGTGGGCTTCACCACCGCCACCCAGACCACCGTCGCCCGCGATGAAACCAACGGCGTGCTGGACCTCAACGGCCAGGTCGAACTCGACTACTACTTCGAGGACGCCGTCCAGCCCCAGACCATCACCATCGATTACTCGCCCACCGCCAGCGCCGCCTCCACCCAGTCGGCCGGCTCCAACGAGACGTTCTACCTTTATCAGGACGGCTCCACCCGCGGCACCCTGCAAAGCCTGGACATCGGCACCGACGGCGTGATCACCGGCACCTTCTCCAACGGCCAGCTCAAGACCCTGGGCCAGGTCATGCTGGTGGACTTCGCCAACCCCGAGGGCCTGGCCCGCGAGGGCGACAACCTCTGGAGTCAGACCACCAAGTCGGGCGAGCCCATCGAAAACACCCCTGGCCAGGGCGGCACCGGCAGCATCGAATCCGGCGCGCTGGAGCAGTCCAACGTGGACCTGGCCACCGAGATGGTCAAGATGATCCTCTACCAGCGGGCCTATCAGGCCAACAGCAAGAGCATCAGCACCACCGACCAGATGCTCCAGGAGCTGATCAACCTCAAGCGTTAACCGCCGCCCACTCGATCCTTCAGGCATCGTTTCGCCCCCGGTCCGCGCGGCCGGGGGCGTCATATTGTTGACTGAGCGTTCTTTTTGACGCCCCAGCGGCCGGCCGTTGCCGGCCGGCGGGGCGTTTTTTTGTATAACTTGTTGCCTAACCTAACGATTTTTTGGTAAAAACAACTCTGTTGACATCGTGGGCCAGATGGCATCCAATTTGCTTAGTAATCAACGAGGCCATCCGCCAAGGAGTGATCGATGGACCTGGCAACCATAATCGGCATAGTCAGCGCCTTCGCCCTGGTGCTCGCCGCCATGCTTTACGGCGGCAGCCTGACGATGTTCATCGACCCGGCCAGTATCCTCATCGTCATCGGCGGCACCATCGGCGTGACGCTGATCAACTACCCGATGCGGGATATCGTCAAGCTCTTCAGCATAATGAAGCATTTGTTCTTTTACAAGATCGTGCCGGTGGGCAAAATAATCTCCCAGTTCGTCGAGTTCGCCACCAGGGCCCGGCGCGAGGGCATCCTGGCCCTGGAGTCGTCGATGAAGGAAGTCGACGACCCCTTCCTGGCCAAGGGCCTGCAACTGACCATCGACGGCCTGGAGCCGGCCTCCATCAAGGAAATCCTGGAGACCGAGATAGACTATGTCGGCGAGCGCCACCGCCTGGGCGCGGAGATATTCATGACCATGGGCACCTTCGCCCCGGCCATGGGCATGATCGGCACGCTCATCGGCCTGGTGCAGATGCTCCAGAACATGAGCGACCCTTCGTCCATCGGCCCGGCCATGGCCGTGGCCATCCTCACCACCTTCTATGGCTCGGTGATGGCCAACATGATCTTTCTGCCCATGAGCGGCAAGCTGAAAAACCGCTCGTCCGAGGAGGTCATGACCAAGGAAATCATGCTCAACGGCATCCTCAGCATCGCCCGGGGCGACAACCCCCGGGTGATCGAACAGAAGCTGCACAGCTTCATTCCGCCCAACCTGCGCCAATCGGTGTTCAAGTAGGCTGGCGAAAAGAGGCGCGCTAGTGGCCCGCAAAAAGCAAGAAGAACAGGCCTCACCGGGCATCGTGGTGCTCTACACCGCGTTGATGATCCTGCTGTTGGCCTTTTTCATCCTGCTCAACTCGATGGGGGCCACCGAGGAGTCAAAAGTCAGGCAAGCCTACAAGTCGCTGATGGATTCGTTCGGCTTTCAGGAAGGCGGCGTCAAGCCCTTCACCACCCAGACCATGCAAAGCTCCAGCGCCGTGGTGGCGGCCATGAATCCCATCGACGAGGACTACGTGGTGCTGCGGGGCATGGTGTTCGAAAACCGCCTGGACGACCAGGTGCGTCTACTGCGCTCCCAGGGCATGCGCACGGTGGTCATCAACGCCGACATGCTCTTCGCGCCCGGTTCGGCCAAGCTCAGCCCCAACATCCTGCCGTTTTTGGACGAAGTGGCCGCGGTGATCAAGGACCGGGCCTATCCGCTGAGCGTCTACGGCCACACCGACGACGAGCCCTGGCGCGGCAAGGGCGGCCAGGACAACTGGACGCTCAGCGCCCAACGGGCCCTGAGCGTGGTGGCCCATCTGGTTTCGCGGGGGGTGAGCGCCTCCAGGTTGGCGGCCTTTGGCCTGGCCGGAACCCAACCCATCGCCAGCAACACGACCGCCGAGGGCCGCCGCCAGAACAACCGCGTGGCCCTGGTCTTCAACGCCGACGACGCCAGCCAGTACATGATCCCCGAAAACGACCCGAAGCCCAAGCTGGACTTCCGCGGCTTCCAGTTCGACCTGATGGAACAGCCAAACCCCGAGGAATGACGAGCATGGCGGGCAAGAAAAAACAGGAAGTCGGCTTCGACCCCTTGGGCTGGATGTTCACCTTCAGCGACCTGGTGACGCTGCTGTTGACTTTTTTCGTCATGCTCTTGGCCATGAAGCAGCCAGAGGTGCTAAAGTTCAAGGCCGCCTTCGGCGTTTTTTCCGGCGGCGGCGGAGCCGGCGTGATGGCCCTGACCGACCAGCCTGGCGTGCAGGCCCACCGGCGGATCATGGAGCAACTGGAGACCGCCACCCCCGCCGACCTGGATCTGGCCAAGCAGGAGCTGGCCGAGATGATGGAGTTGCCCAGCGGCCAGACCGACCTGGCCGGCAGCCTGCAACAGGGCCTCCAGGTGCGCCAGGAGCCCAGGGGCACGGTGATCACCCTGGCCAACGACCTGCTGTTCGCCCCTGGCAAGGCCGAGCTTTCGCCTCAGGCGGTGGAGTCGATCAAAAAGATCGCCTCGGTGCTGGCCCACGGCTCGGCCAACATCTCGGTGGAGGGCCACACCGACGCCAGCGCGCCCGGGGCCGGCTCGGGCTTTGGCGATAACTGGTCGTTGTCGTTGGCCCGGGCCCACGCCGTGCTGCTCAGGCTGATCGACCCCGGCGGCCTCAAGCCCGACCGCCTGCGCCTGGCGGCCCTGGGCGATTCGCGCCCTCTGGTCCCCAATGACACGCCCCAGCGCCGGGCCATGAACAGGCGCACCGAAATTGTCGTGCTGGCTCAACCCAAACCCTGAAGGAGGCCGCCATGGCTGATGAAGATCTGGAACTGGAAGGCGCGGGAGAGGAAGGCGCCGGCGAGGGCGGCAAGAAAAAAGGCGGCATGAAGCTGATCATCATCGTGGCGGTGGGCCTGATCGTTTTGTTCGGGGCCGGCTTTGGCGCATGGTGGTTTTTGCTGGCCGGCGACGACGCCCCGCCGCCGGAGGCGGCCCCGGCCGCCCAGCAAGGCCAGGCCCCGGCCGAGGGCGCGGCCCCGGCCCAAGGCCAGGAAGGGGCGGCCCAGGAAAAACCCGGCACCATCGTGCAGTTGGAGCCCTTTGTCGTCAACCTGGCCGACCCCGGCGGCAAGCGCTACCTCAAATTGACCATGGCCGTCGACGCCGGCGACGAAAAACTCAAGGCCGAGATCGACGCGCGCCTGCCCCAGATCCGCGATTCGATCCTGCTGCTGCTGACCAGCAAGGCCTATCAGGACATCGCCGAGGTGGCTGGCAAGATCCGCCTGCGCACCGAGGTGTTGGCCATTTTCAATCGCTATCTGGCGGGCGCGGGCAGCGTCCACGCCGTATACTTTTCCGAGTTCGTGATCCAATAAGGCAGGCTCATGAGCAAGATTTTAACCCAGGACGAGGTCGACGCCCTATTAAAGGGCATGAGCGGCGGCGAGATCGAAGTCGAGACCGACGCCGGTCCCGAGGCCGACGGCGTCATCGTCTACGATCTGACCAACCAGGACCGCATCATTCGCGGCCGCATGCCCACCCTGGAGATCATCAACGACCGTTTCGCCAGGCTGTTCCGCACCACCCTCAGCAGCGCCCTGCGCAAGATCGTCGACATGACCACCACCAGCGTGGACATGGTCAAGTTCGGCGAATTCATGCGCTCGCTGCCGGTGCCCACCAGCCTGCACATCTTCAAGATGGACCCCTTGCGCGGCCACGCCATCTTCGTCCTGGAGTCCAAGCTGGTCTTCAACCTGGTCGAGACGTTTTTCGGCGGGGCCGGCGGCGGCAACGTCAAGATCGAGGGCCGCGACTTCACGGCCATCGAGCAGCAACTCACGCGCAAGGTGGTGATGCTGGCCCTCAAGGACATGGAAAGCGCCTGGAAGCCGGTCCACGAAGTGACCATGGTCTACAGCCGCACCGAGATCAACCCCCAGTTCGCCTCCATCGTCCCGCCCACCGACGTGGTCATCGTGGTCAAGTTCGAGTTGGAGATGGAGCACACCGCCGGCACGGTCACCGTGTGCATCCCCTACTCCACCATCGAGCCCATCCGCACCAAGCTCTACGCCGGCTTCCAGAGCGACCAGCTCGAGGTCGACCACGAATGGATGCGGCGCTTCCGCAAGCAACTGCGCGAGGCCGAGGTCGAATTCACCGTCGAGCTGGGCCGCACCGAGCTGACCAGCGGCGACCTGCTCCAGCTCAAGGTCGGCGACGTGTTGCAGTTGGATTCCGACATCAACGGCCACCTGGTGGCCATGGTCGAGGGCGTGCCCAAGTTCCTGGGCCGTCCCGGCCAGATGCGTGGCAACAAGGCCTTCCGGGTGGAGGGCTTCAAGGATTACGGCGCGGAGATCTGAGGCGCTGGCCTCCCGCGCACGGGGCAAGGAAGGACAAATCATGGCTGACGAGTGGGACAGCCCCTCCGGCGACAACGCCTCGCTGGAATCTTTCGACGGCCAGGCCGACGGCGACGGCGCCCTGCAACGGCCGGCTCAGAACATCGACTTCATCCTCGACATCCCCCTGGAGGTGACCGTCGAACTGGGCCGCACGTCGATGCTGATCAACGACCTGTTGCAACTGGGCCAGGGCTCGGTGGTCGAGTTGAACAAGCTGGCCGGCGAGCCGCTGGAGATCCTGGTCAACCGCAAGCTGATCGCCCGCGGCGAAGTGGTGGTGGTCAACGAAAAGTTCGGCGTGCGCCTGACCGACATCGTCTCGCCCATCGAACGCGTCAAGTCGTTGGGTTAGCCGAGCCGATGGCGCGTTTTTTTGGCATGAGCGCGGCCCTGGCCGGGGCGCTGCTGCTGGCCTGGCCGGCCCTGGCCCAGGAGCCGGCCGCCCCGCCGCCCGAGCTTGACCTGGGCTGGGCCCTGGCCAAGACGGCCGGTGGGCTGGGGGTGGTTTTGGCCCTGATGTGGGGCCTGCTGTGGCTCATGCGTCGTTTCGCGCCCAACGCCGGGGGCGGCGGCGCGGGCTTCCGGCTGGTGGGCCGGCTGTCGTTGGGCCCGCGCAAGTGGCTGGGCCTGGTGGAGTTGGGCGGCCGCCTGCTGGTGCTGGGCGTCAGCGACCAGGGCGTGAGCCTGCTGGAAACCATCGACGACCCCGAGGAAGTGGCCCGCCTGACGCAAAACCGCCAATCTTTCGCCGCCGCGCTGCAAAAAGCCCGTGGCGGCCGGGCCGAGGACAAATCATGATCACCAGCCCGCCGCGACCTTCGGCCCTGGCCGCGCTGACCCTGGCCGTGGCCCTGGCTGGCGCGTCAACGGCCCTGGCCCAGGAGGGCGCGCCGCTGAACCTGCCCTCGATCACCCTGGGCGCGCAAAACGCCGCCTCGCCCGAACAGGTCTCCACGGCTCTGCAAATCGTCATTTTGCTGACGGTGCTGACCCTGGCCCCGGCCATCCTGGTGATGACCACCAGCTTCGTGCGCATCGCGGTGTCATTTTCCCTTTTGCGCAACGCCCTGGGCGCGCCCCAGGTGCCGCCGACCCAGATCATCGTCGGCTTGTCGCTGTTTTTGACGTTTTTCATCATGGCCCCGGTCTTTGATCAGGTCCACGACAAGGCCCTCAAGCCCTACCTCGACGGAGCCATCAGCCAGAGCGCTTTTTTCGAGGAAGCGGCCAAGCCCATGCGCGAGTTCATGCTCAAGCAGACGCGCAAGAAAGACCTGGGCCTGTTCATGAAGATCGCCGGCGAGGACCGCCCGCGCAACGAGCAAGACGTGACCATGAGCGCCCTGGTCCCGGCCTTTGTCATCAGTGAACTGCGCACGGCCTTCGAGATCGGTTTTTTACTTTACGTGCCGTTTCTGGTCATCGACATGGTGGTGGCCTCGGTGTTGTTGTCGATGGGCATGATGATGCTGCCGCCGGTGATGATCTCGCTGCCGTTCAAGCTGATGCTTTTCGTGCTGGTGGACGGCTGGTACCTGCTGGTGGGCTCGCTTGTGCGGTCCTTCGGCTGAAGGAGTGGCCATGAACGTCGATTTCATCATCGGTTTCGCCCGCCAGGGCATGGAGATAACCCTGCTGATGGCCGCGCCGGTGCTGGGCGTGGGCATGGTGGTGGGGCTGTTGGTCAGCATCTTTCAGTCAGTGACCCAAATCCAGGAGATGACCCTGACCTTCGTGCCCAAGATCCTGGCCGTGATGGTGGCGCTGTTGTTTTTCGGGCCGTGGATGTTGGCCAAAATGATGAACTACACCGAGTCGATCATCCAGAACATCCCCACCTACATCAAGTGAGGGTGAGGGGCGGCCGTGTTTTTTTCCGACGCCACCTATCAGCAATGGATGCATTTTCTGCTGATATTGACGCGATGCTCGGCGTTGGTGGCGCTGTTGCCGTTTTTTGGTTCGGCCAACATCCCCGACACGGTCAAGGCCGGCCTGTCGATGGCCTTGGCCGTGTTTTTGCATCCCATCGTCAAGATAGACCCGGCGCTTTTTCCCACGGGCCTGGATTCGTTTTTGATCCTGGCCTTTGGCGAGCTGATGATCGGGGCCATTTTGGGTTTCGCGGTGCGGCTTTTGTTTTCGGCGGTGCAGATCATGGGACACCTGGCCGGCTTTCAGATGGGCTTTTCGGTGGCCAACGTCTTGGACCCCATGGGCGGCGAGCAGGTCTCGGTGATCGGACAATTTTGCTATGTTATCGCGATATTGGTATTTTTCGCGGTGGGCGGCCACCACTGGTTTTTCAGCGCGGCGGCCGAAAGCTTCGCCATCGTCCCGCCGGGCCAGTTCGCCTTCAGCCGCATTTTGTTCGACCAGCTCACGACCATGACCGCCGACATGTTCGAGCTGGCCCTCAAACTTGGCGCGCCGGTCATCGGCGTGCTGCTGGCCGCCGACGTGGCCATGGGCGTGCTGGCCAAGACGGTGCCCCAGATGAACATCCTTATCGTGGGCATGCCGCTCAAGATAGGCGTGGGCCTGTTTTTTCTGGCCCTGACCATGGGCTTCATGATCGTGACCATGGGCGCTTCGTTCAGGGACTTGGGCCCGGTGCTGGGCTCGTTCCTGAAGGCGATGTGAACTGATGGCCGACAATACCGCGCAGGAAAAAACCGAAAAACCGACTCCACGACGGAGGTCCAAGGCCCGCGAAAAGGGCCAGGTGGCCAAAAGCCAGGAGTTGGGCAGCATCGGCGTGTTGTTCGCCGGGCTGATGTGCCTCTACGCCTTTGGCGGCTTTGTCTACGACCAAAGCGCCACGATGATGACGCATATCCTGAGCCGGGCCGCCGAGACGCCCGTCAGCCTGGCCCAGGTGCATAATTTGTCCATCGACCTGATGGGCCATTTTTTGCGAACGCTGGCCCCGTTCATGCTGGCGGTGGTGTTGGCCGGCGTGGCGGTGAACGTGGCCCAGACGGGCTTCATGCTGGCCACCTCGCGCCTGCGGCCCGACCTGAAAAAGATCAATCCCCTCGAAGGCCTGAAGAAATTCGTCTCCATGCGCATGCTGGTCGAGGCCATCAAGAACACGGGAAAGATCTGCGTGGTGGGCCTGGTGGCCTATCTGGTCCTGGCCGACGAACTGCCCAACTTCCCCAACATCGGCAAGCTGGGCGGCCTGACGGCCATGCTCATCTACATCGCCGACGTCTGCCTGCGCATCTTCCTGTGGTCGCTGGCGGCCATGTTCATCCTGGCCATCCTGGATTACGCCTACCAGAAATACCAGTTTGAAAAAGGCCTGAAGATGTCCAAGCAGGAGATCAAGGACGAATTCAAGCAGACCGAGGGCGATCCCCACGTCAAGAGCCGCATCCGTCAGTTGCAGCGCGAGCGGGCCATGAAGCGCATGATGGCCGCCGTGCCCCAAGCCGACGTGGTCATCACCAACCCCACCCACCTGGCCGTGGCCATCTTCTATCAGGCCGGCCAGATGGATGCCCCCGAGGTGGTGGCCAAGGGCCAGAACAAGATCGCCGAACGCATCAAGGCCCTGGCCCAGGAAAACAACGTGCCCATCATCGAGGACAAGCCCCTGGCCCAGGCCCTCTACAAATCGGTGGAGGTGGGCCAGCGCATACCTTTCGAGCTTTTCGGGGCGGTGGCGGCCATCCTGGCCCACGTCTATCGCGAGAAACAGACGCATCAACAGGTGCTCGACGCCATCAAGCAATAACCGGGCAAAGGCCCAGGAAGCGGCGTGGACATGGCCGAAACGGCCAAACAACCAGAGCGCAGATTCCCCTGGCTGCCGGCCATCGACGCCGATAACATCTCCGAAATCGGCCTGGCCATCGGCGTTGTCGGCATTTTGGTGGTGATGCTGCTGCCGCTGCCCACGTTTTTGCTCGACATCATGCTCAGCTTCAATATCACCTTCGGCCTGGTCATCCTGCTCACGGCCCTCTACACCAGGCGCCCGCTGGATTTCTCGGCCTTTCCCTCGGTGCTGCTGATCACCACCCTACTGCGCCTTTCGCTCAACGTCGCCTCCACCCGCCTGATCCTGCTGCACGGCGACGAGGGCTTCGACGCCGCCGGCAAGGTCATCGAGGCCTTTGGCCAGTTCGTCATCGGCGGCAACTACGTCGTGGGCCTGGTGGTGTTTCTGATCCTGGTCATCATCAACTTCATGGTCATCACCAAGGGCTCCGAGCGCATCGCCGAAGTGGCCGCCCGCTTCACCCTCGACGCCATGCCCGGCAAGCAGATGGCCATCGACGCCGACCTGAACGCCGGGCTCATCGACGAATCCGAGGCCAAGAATCGCCGCTCCGAGATCCGCCGCGAGGCCGACTTCTATGGCTCGATGGACGGCGCGGCCAAGTTCGTCAAGGGCGACGCCATCGCCGGCATCATCATCACCATGATCAACATCCTCGGCGGCCTGCTCATCGGCACGCTCCAGCAGGACATGCCTTTTGCCGAAGCCGCGGCCACCTACACCGTGCTCACCGTCGGCGACGGTCTGGTCAGCCAGATTCCGGCCCTGATCATCTCCACCAGCGCCGGCATCATCGTCAGCCGCGCCGCCGGCGACATGACCCTGGGCAAGGAGTTCACGCGCCAGTTCAGCATGCAGCCCCAGGCCCTGGCCATCGCCGGCGGATTGATCTTCGCCTTCGGCCTGGTGCCGGGCCTGCCGCATTTTTCGTTCATGGTGCTGGGCCTTAGCGTGGGCGGTCTGGCCTTCGTGCTGATGCGCGCCCAGAAACAAGCCGCCCTGGCCGCCAGCGAAAAGGCGCGTCACGCCGCCCAAAAGGCCGCCGCGCCGCCACCGCCCGGGCCCGAGCAGGTCGAGGCCCTGCTGCCGCTGGACCTGATGGAGCTGGAAGTGGGCTATGGCCTGATCCCCTTGGTCGACGAGGCCCAGGACGGCGACCTGCTGGAGCGCATCCGCAGCATCCGCCAGCAACTGGCCCTGGAAATGGGCATCGTCGTGCCGCCGCTGCACGTGCGCGACAACCTGCAACTCAAGCCCGGCGGCTACGCCATCCTGCTCAAGGGCAACGAGGTGGCCTCGGCCGAGCTGATGATCGACTACCTCCTGGCCATGGACCCCGGCGACGCCAAGCGCCAGATCGACGGCATCCCCACCCGTGAGCCGGCCTTCAACCTGCCGGCCCTGTGGATTCCCAGCCAGCGCCGCGAGGAGGCCCAGTTCGCCGGCTATCAGGTGGTCGACCCGGCCACGGTCATCGCCACCCACCTCACCGAGGTCATCCGCAACCACTCGGGCGAGTTGCTGGGCCGCCAGGAAGTGGCCCGCCTGCTGGAAAACCTGGCCAAAAGCGCGCCAACGGTGGTCGAGGAACTGCGCAAGGTGATGAACCTGGGCCAGATGCAAAAGGTGCTGCAGTACCTGCTGCGCGAACGGGTCAGCGTGCGCGACCTGCTGACCATCGCCGAAACCCTGGCCGACTACGGCGCGTTGACCAAGGACGCCGAGGTGCTCACCGAGTATTGCCGTCAGCGCCTGGCCCGGGGCATCCTCAAGTCCATCACCGGGGCCGGCTCGGGCGAGTTGCACGTGCTGACCCTGGACCCGTCGGTGGAAGACGTCATCACCGGCGCCCTGCAGCAGACCGACCACGGGGCCTATCTCTCGCTGGACCCCGGCTCGGTGCAAAAGATCATCGCGGTCACGCAAAAGGAGTTGGACAAGTTCGGCGCTTTGACCCAGCCGCCGGTGGTGCTATGCTCTCCCGTCGTGCGGCGGCACTTCCGGCGGGTGGTCGAGCGCTTCGTGCCGACCCTGGCCGTGCTCAGCCACAGCGAATTGGTCAGCGACCTGACCGTGCGCACGGTGGGCAATATCGCCATCAAATGACGCGACATAACGAGTCAAGAGGGTTTTTCATGATCGGACAACGGGAGCGCGCAGCTTGCGCATAAGGCATTTCACGGCCCCCGACATGGCCCAGGCCATGCGCCTGGTGCGCCAGGAGTTGGGCCCCGAAGCGGTGATCCTTTCCACCGGCAAGGTCAGCGGCGGGGTGGAGATCGCCGCGGCGGTGGAGACCGACCCCATCCGGCCGGCCGAGCCCACGCCGGCGCCCCGCGCGACGGCCGCCCCCGATGACGCCACGGCCGGCGGCGACGCGCTGGAGGAACTGGCCCGCCAGGTGGAAGGCCTGCGCCGCCAGCTTTCACGGCATATGCTGGCCAGCGACCTGGGCGCGGAGAACGCCGCCCGGCCCGAGTTGGCCGCCATCTATCGCCACCTGCGCGGCCAAGAGCTGGACCCGCTGATCATCGAGGCCCTGCTGGAGGGCCTCGGCGCGCCCCAGGGCGCGGGTTTGCTGCCGATGTTGGCCATCCGCCTGAAAAAAATGCTGCGCGTGGCCCCCGAACCACGCTTCGGCGGCGGTCAGGCCAAGGTCTGGGCCCTGGTCGGTCCCACCGGCGTGGGCAAGACCACCACCGTGGCCAAGCTGGCGGCGTCTTTCGCCATGAAGGCCGGCCTGCGCGTGGGCCTGGTGACCCTGGACACCTTCCGCATCGCCGCCGCCGAGCAGCTCAAGGTCTATGGCCGGATCATGGACTTACCCACGGTGGTGGTGGGCGGGGCCAAGGAATATCAACGCGCCGTGGAGGAGCTATCCGGGCTGGATTTGATCTTGGTCGACACCGTGGGCCGCGCGCCCGGCGACGCCGACAATCTGGCCGAGTTGCGCTCAATCCTCTCGGCCCACCCGCAGACGGAGCGCCACCTGGTCCTGGCCTGCCCCACCCGCGACGCCGATCAGAAGCGCATCATTGAAGGCTTCGCCCTGTTCGAACCCAAGAGCCTGGTCTTCACCAAATTGGACGAGACATCGGTCTACGGGCCGATTCTCAACCAGGTGGCGCGGGCCAAACTGCCGGTGAGCTACCTCACCACCGGCCAACGCGTGCCCGACGACATGGAGCAGGCCACGCTGGACGGCCTGGCTCGGCGGCTTTTACCGCCCCGCCGCGAGCAAACATGGCCGGCGGTGTGTTAATGAGCCTGCCCGCGAAACGAAAAACAGCTACAATTGGTCGACCTGGATCGGCCATTGGCCCATTCGCGAATCGGACCGGCCCAGGATGGCGCCGTCCGCAACCCGCTAGGAGCATCGATGGATCAAGCCACTTCTCTTAGACGCATGGCCGAAAGGCCGCGCCAAGGAGCGTCCTCCGCGCCGCCGCTGCGCACCATGGCCATCACCAGCGGCAAGGGCGGGGTCGGCAAGACCAACATCACCGTCAACCTGGCCCTGTGCCTGGCCCGCCTGGGGCGCAAGGTGCTGATCATCGACGCCGACCTGGGCCTGGCCAACGTGGATATCGTCCTGGGGCTCAACCCCCAATACACCATCCGCGACGTCATCCACGGCGACAAGACCCTCGACGAGGTGATCCTCGAAGGGCCTGGCGGCGTGCAGATCCTGCCGGCCACCAGCGGCGTGGCCGAGATGACCAGCCTGACCAAGGACGAGAAGATGATGCTGTTGCAGGTCTTCGACTCCTATCAGTTGCGCGCCGACACCGTGATCATCGACACCGCCGCCGGCATCAACGACACGGTGCTCTATTTCAACTCGGCGGCCCAGGAGCGCATCGTCGTGGCCACCGGCGAGCCGACAAGCCTCACCGACGCCTACGCGCTGATCAAGGTCATGTACACGACGTATCAGGAAAAACGCTTTCGGCTGCTGGTCAACAACGTCAAGGACGCCGCCGAGGCCAAACAGGTTTACCGCAAGCTGGCCGCCGCCGCCGATCACTTCCTCGACGGCCTGGCCATCGATTACGTGGGGCACCTGCCCACCGACCTGGCCGTGCACAAGGCCGTGATGCAGCAGAGGCCCGTGGTCGAGGCCTTCCCCACGGCCGAGATCTCGCGGGCCTTCGCCGGCCTGGCCAAGGAGATGCTCGAGCGGCCCTCCCAGGAGACCGACGGCAACATCAAGTTCTTCTGGCGCAGACTGGTGGCCATGTCGTAGACTTTCTAGCAAACTACGTAACCAAACGGGAGAAAGACGCTTTTTCGATGACCTACGGCAAGGCGGATTATCTTGGCGAAGGCGCGGCCCGGCAGAACAAGGCCGGTTTCAGCGCCGCCGAGCGGGAGCGGCTCATCCTGGAGTACGCGCCGATGATCCGCTACGTGGCTGGCCGCATCGCCATGCGCCTGCCCGCCCACGTGTCCATGGAGGATCTGATCGGGGCCGGCGTGCTGGGGCTCATCGACGCCGTAGACAAGTTCGACCCCGAAAAGAACGTCAAATTCAAGACCTACGCCGAGTTTCGCGTGCGCGGGGCCATCCTCGACGAGCTGCGGGCCATGGATTGGGTGCCGCGCAGCGTGCGCAAGAAAAGCTCCGACCTCGAAGACGCCATCGGCCGGCTGCAAAATCGCCTGGGCCGGCCGGCCGAGGACGAGGAGATCGCCCAAGAGCTGGGCATTGGTCTTGACGATTTACACCGCCTGCTCGACGAAGTAAGTGGCGTGAATCTGCTCAGCCTGGACGACGCCGACTCGCCGCTGGGCAACCTGGACTCTGAACAGGTCATGGAGGCCATGGGCCGCGAGGGGTTGGAAGACCCTCTGGTCATGCTTGGCCTGGTGGAGCTGCGCAGGGTCATCGCCTCGGCCATCGAAGGCCTGCCCGAAAAAGAAAAACTGGTGGTATCATTGTATTACTACGATGAATTAACCATGAGGGAAATCGGCGAGGTCTTGGGCTACACCGAATCCCGCATCAGCCAGATGCACACCAAGGCCATCCTGCGGTTGCGCGCCCGGCTGCGGGATTTCGGCGGATCCAGATGACGCCAGGAGACTGTAGATGCCAAACTTCGACACCAAGATGAAGATCCTAGTGGTCGACGATTTTTCCACCATGCGCCGCATCGTCAAAAACATTCTGCGCCAGTTGGGCTTCGACAACATCGTCGAGGCCGAGGACGGCGAGGCGGCCAAGGCCAAGCTGGAGACCGAGCGCATCGATTTCGTCATCAGCGACTGGAACATGCCCAAGATGAGCGGCCTGGAGCTGCTCAAGTGGGTGCGCAGCCACGACGAGTTCAAGGACATGCCCTTTTTGATGGTCACCGCCGAAGCGCAAAAGGAAAACGTGCTGGAGGCGGTCAAGGCCAAGGTTAGCAACTACATCGTCAAGCCCTTCACGGCCGAGACGTTGAGCGACAAAATAGAAAAGATATTCAGCTGACCAGCGAAGAGCGCTGAGCGTCGGCGAGGTTGGCGGTGGCCCAGCAGCAGACCAAATCGCCGCCGGCGGCCGTCGAAGGCCTGAACGAGGCCTTTGACGAGTCGATCCTGGCCGAGATCGAGCAGCGCCTGGAGGGCGGCGACGACCAGTTCGACGAGTCCATCGCCGTCGGCGACAAAGTCGAACTCGACCGGGTCGATCTGCCCCTGGACGGCTTTCTGCCCGAAGGCCCCAAGCTGGAATCCGGCGAGATCGAGATCGACCTGGCCGACTCCGGCCACCTGGCGGGCTCCACGCCCGGCCCGGAGGAAGAACCCCAGCCGCCCAGCAAGCTGAAAAGGCTCTTGCTGGCGGTGGGCTCACTGGTGCTGGTGGTGGCCATCGCCGGCGGCACGGGCTTTTGGTTTTCGCGCCAAGAGGCCCAAAAGCTGCCCGACGCCGAATCGTTGCCGCCGTGGATGGTCCGCCAGGCCATGCCCTCGGTGGAAGACGAACTGATGCTGGGCCTGGAGCCGTTCATCGTGCCGCTCCTGGACACCAAGCAGGGCCAGATTCTGCGGGTGGTGGTCACGCTGGAGAGCATGGATGGCCTGAGCAAGTCGTCGCTCATCGAAAAGAATCTTGACGTGCGTGACGTCATCTATCGCGCCCTGCGCGACCGGCCGGCCAGCGAGTTGCAGAAGGCCAACCAAAACCGCCTGTTGCAGGCCCAGATCAAGGCCGAGCTAAACCATGCCCTGGGCCGGGAATGGGTGCATAAAGTTTATTTCTCACAGTTCCTCATTTCGGGATAGGCCATGTCCACCCTGGCGCCAAACATCCCCCTGGTGATCCAGCAGGCCGGCGACGTCAGCCGAATCCAGGACGTCACCCAGCGCACGGGCGAGTTGCAGCAATCCGCCGCCGCCGCCGAGGTGCAGCGCGAGCGTCAGGCCGCCGCCCGCCAAGTCCAGGGTAGCCCGGCCGCCCAGACGCAAAACCGCCTGCGGCCGCGCCAACGCGGCGAAAACAGCCCCGACGGCGAGGGCCCCTCCGGCCGGCGACGCCAGACCAGCGACGCCCAGGCCGAGCCCGGCCTCGACCCGGAGCGCGAGGGCGGCGGCGTGGTCGACGTGGTGGTCTGATGGATTGGCTGTGGTGGGCCCAGATGGCCGCCGACGCCCTGCTGGTGGCCGCGGTGGCCCTGCTGCTTTTCAGGCTGCGCGGCCAAACGGGGCGGCAAGGCGACGGTCAGGCCGACGACTTGGGCAAATTTATTAACGAAGCTGGGCAGTTGAGCCAAGAATTCGATCGCCTGCTGGCCGAAAAACGCGACCTCGTCAACACCACCCTGGCCAGCCTCGATCAGCGCATCCAGGCCATCGAAGCCATGCTCGACCAGGCTCGCCAGGCCGCCCAGCGCCTGGAGCGGGCCCAAAGCGCCGCCGCCCCGCCGGCGATCACCAAAGCGCCGCCGCCCATCGCCGCCAGCGGCAGCGCCAATGACTTTCGGCGCAAGGTCGAGGAACTGCACCGCATGGGCCGCACCGCCGAACAGATCGCCCAGGCCACCGGACGCCCCCGTGGCGAGGTCGATCTGGCCCTGGGGCTTTTGGCCGGCGAAGGCTAGGCCCGCGTCATGAAGCCAGCTCCGCCCGGCGTCACGGCCAAGGAACCGACGGCTCAACCAGGCCGCCCCACCGGCGACGAAGGCCCCACCTTGTGGCCCGGCCGGGCGGTCAAGGCTACGGTGTTGCAGGCCGCGGCCAACGGCCGAGTCGTGGTGCGCATCGCCGGCCAGGCCCTCGTCGCCGAAAGCGACCTACCCCTGCGCCCCGGCCAGAACCTGGAGTTGATCGTCGAACAGGCCTCGCCACGCCTGGTGCTGGCCCTGGCCGACAGGCAACACGTGGCCCCATCCGACGCCCGCCGAGCCATGGGCGAGCTTTTGGCCGGCAGCCAGCGCCTGGCCCGCCAGTTGGAAACGCTGTTAAAAATCGACTTCACCGCGCGCCCCCTGGCCGACAAAGACACCCAAAAGGCCGCCGTCGGCCTGCAAGAGGCCGCGCGGGCCGTGATCATCGACCGTCAAAAGGCCGCCGAACCGGCCTTGATCCGCCAGAGCCTGGCCGCCTTGGCCGCCAAAGGCGGCCTCAGCCGCGAGGCCAATCTGGCCAAGGCCCGGCCCGAGGCCCTGGTCGGCGACGATCTGCGCAGTATGGCCCAGCGCTTTCTGGCCCGCCTGCCGCTCGTCTCCGACCAGATCGCCCAGCAAGACCCGGAGCGCGCCGCCGAGTTGGGCCGTTTCGCCGAGGCGGCCAAGGGCCTGGCCACGACGCTGGAGGCCAACCAACGCCTAAACGCCCAGATTTTGCCCGAGCAATCACTTTTGGTGCTGCTGCTGCCGCTGGTGCTGGGCGGGCCCGCCGATCAGGGCCAGTTGCTGCTGGAGCCGCCGCCCGGCGACGAAAACGAACGCCGCCAGCGCCCCACGCGCCTGGCCTTTTTCCTGCGCCTGGAGGCCCTGGGGCCAGTGGTGGTCGAGGCCCTGGCCCAACCCGGCGCGGTGCAAGCCGACTTTCTGCTGGACAGCGAACCCAAGGCCGCCATGGTGCGCGGCATGCTGCCCCAGTTGGCTCAGGCCCTGGAGGCGGCCGGTTTCACGGCCCAGCTCGCGGCCGCCGCCCGCCCGGCCGACGACCTGGAGGCCCAAGCGCCCCTGGCCCGCTTGATCGGACGGGAAGGCCAATATCTCTCGGTGACGGTATGAGCGACGACGGCAAGAAAAGCGCCCCGGCGGCCATCAAAAAAGCCGTGGCCCTGCGCTATGGCCCCGAGGGCCACGAAACCACCGGCGCGGTGGCGGCCAAGGGCCGGCTGCGCCTGGCCGAGCGCATCATCGAACTGGCCCGCCAGCACGGCGTGCCCATCAAACAGGACCCGGACCTCGTCGAAATCTTGGCGCGGCTGGATATCGACGAGGAGATTCCACCCGAGCTTTACGTGGTGGCCGCCGAGATTCTGGCCTTTGTCCATCGGGCCAACGAGGCCTGGCGGCTGGGCGCTGGCAACGAAGAAACCAAATAGGCAATATCTTCCTTGCTCGGCCACGCGAGGCCGGCGCGCCAAAAATCCGACGCCTCGTCAACGGCTCACCTGGCCGGCATTGATCGCGATTTCCAAGTAATTAAAGAGTATTATCCGCGCGCGCCATCTATCTGGCGGCGCTGGGCGTTCTGGCACGGCAGTTGCAACATAACCAGACGAACCCAGGCCACCCGAACGAGGGGCGCAAATGTTTTACGACCAAGGACTAGCCGACGCCGCCTGCGGCAGCCTGATGCAGATCAGGCACATGGACGTGACGGCCAACAACCTGGCCAACGTCTCCACCACCGGCTTCAAGGGCGACCGCCTTATTTTTGACGACATGCTCTCGCGGGAGATGCAGGTCGACTTCAGCCAGGGCTCGCTGCAGGAGACGGGCAACCCCCTGGACGTAGCCCTGTCCGGCGACGGCTTTTTCATGATCCGCACCCCCGGCGGCGACCGCTTGACCCGTAGCGGCGCATTCAAGATGGACGCCAACGGCGCGTTGGTCACCTCCGAGGGCCACGCCGTTTTGGATAGCGCCGGCCAGCCGGTGACGCTCAACCCTTCCGGCGGCCAGGTCTTTATCGACAGCGAAGGCAATGTCTCCCAGGACGGAGCCCAGGTGGCCACTTTGGCCGTGGTGGAGGTGCAAAACAAGGCCGCCTTGCAAAAGGACGGCCGCACCGCCTTCAGCGGGGCCGACGGCCAGCTTCCTCCCACCGCGCCGGCCGCCGACGTGGTGGTCAACCAGGGCTCGCTGGAGATGAGCAACGTCACCGTGGTCGACCAGATGGTCAACATGATCACCGCCCAGCGGGCCTTCGAGTCTTATCAAAAGGCCGTGCATTCATTGCAGGAAATCGACCAAAAGGCCGTCAGTCAGGTCGGCAAGGTCTAGCGGAGGATATAAGCCATGATGAGGAGCCTTTACACCG
Source organism: Desulfarculus baarsii DSM 2075 (assembly GCF_000143965.1). GTDB lineage: Bacteria > Desulfobacterota > Desulfarculia > Desulfarculales > Desulfarculaceae > Desulfarculus > Desulfarculus baarsii. The sequence goes on from NC_014365.1 coordinate 2,575,903, forward strand.
CGGCCACCGGCATGACCGCCCAGCAGCTCAACCTGGACGTCATTTCCAACAACCTGGCCAACGTCAACACCACCGGCTTCAAGAAAAGCCGCGCCGACTTCGAAGACCTGATGTATCAGACCCTGCGCCAGCCCGGCGCCCAGCAGGCCGGCGGCCAGATGATCCCCACCGGCAAGCAGGTGGGCATGGGCGTGCGGCCGGTGGCCATCCAGAAGATCTGGAGCCAAGGCGATTACCAGCAGACCGACAACCAGCTCGACGTGGCTATCGAGGGTCAGGGTTTTTTCCGCATCCAAAAAGACAACGAAGACGTCTACACCCGTGACGGTTCGTTCAAGCTCAACAACAACCGCGACATCGTCGACAGCAACGGCAACCTGTTGGTGCCCCAGATGACCGTGCCCGAAAACGCCACCAGCGTGGTCATCGACCCCAACGGCCTGGTCACGGCCCTGACCGCCGACGACGAGGCGGTCGAACTGGGCCGCATTCAGCTCTACACCTTCCCCAACCCCTCGGGCCTGATGGCCATCGGCCGCAACTATTTCCGCGAATCGCCGGCCTCGGGCGTGGCCGTGCCCGGCGACCCCGGCGCCGACCAGTTCGGCACCCTGGCCCAGGGCTTTCTGGAGATGAGCAACGTCAGCGTGGTCGACGAGATGGTCAACATGATCGTGGCCCAACGGGCCTACGAGGCCAACTCCAAGTCCATCACCACCTCCGACCAGATGCTGCAAACGGCCAACCAGGTCAAGCGCTAGGGAGGGTTTGATCATGCGGGCTCTCGGGATGGCGATCGTGGTCATGGTTTTGGCGGCCCTGTGGGCGACGCAAGCCCCAGCCGCGCCCCAAGCCATTTGCTTCGGCGCGCGGGCCGAGGTGGCCGGCCAGCGGATCACCCTGCTGGACCTGGTCGAAAACGCCCAGACACTGGAAGAAGAACTGCGCCACAAGCTGGCCGGGGTGTTCGTGGCCTCCAGCCCGGCTCTGAGCCAGTCGCGGGTGGTTTCGGGGGCGGTCTTGCGCTCGCTTTTGGCCCAGGCCGACCTGCCCGCCGGCGTGACGACGCTTTTGCCCACCAAGGTCGAGATTTGGCGGGCCAGCCAGACGGTCAGCGCCCAGCAGATCGCCGAGGCCTTCCGCCGGGCGGCCATCGAACGCCTGGGCGGCAAGGGCGGCGAGGTCGACGTGCATTCGGTCAGCGCCGGGGCCGAGATCATCGCGCCGGCTGGCCAGTTGGAGCTGACGGTCCGTTTCATCGGCGGCCAGCTCATTGGCCGCACGCCGGCCATCGTCGAGGTCGTCGTCGACGGCCAGAAGGTCAAGCAGGCGCGCATCGTCGGCGACATCGACGTCTACGCGCCGGTGGCGGTGGCCTCGCGCAGCCTGGCCCGGCGGCAAATCATCGGCCCCGACGACGTGGAGTTGGCGCGCATCAATCTGGCCGAGGCCCCCCGCGACGTGGTCACCGAGCCTGACCAGGTCATCGGCATGCGCACCCGCGGCGCGGTGGGCATGGGCCAACCCCTGGACATGCGCTGGGTCGAACCGGCCCCGCTGATCCAGCGCGGCGAGATCGTCAACATTCTGGCCAAGGCCCCGGGCATGCGCATCAGCACCAAGGGCCGGGCCGAGGAAACCGGGTTCAGGGGCAAGGTCATCCGCCTGACCAACCTGGCCACCAAGCGCACCGTCAACGGCCGCGTCAACGCCCCCGGCGAAGTGATCGTCGATTTTTGAAGGAGGCTCGCCTCATGACCAAGACAACCCTGACCATCGCCGCCGTCGCCATGGCCCTTTGCCTGGCCGGCTGCGCCTCCAGCCCGGGCCAGTTCCAGCCCAGCCTGCCGGCCGCGCCCAAGCCGACGATCGACATCACCCACCCCAAGCCCACGGCCGGGTCGTTGTTCGTGGCCACCCGTAGCGACATGTTCACCGACCTGCGGGCGCGCAACGTCGGCGACATCATCGTGGTGGAGATCGTGGAAAACTCCAAGGCCGCCAAGAAGAACGACACCAAGGCCGAGCGCAAGAGCGACTACGACATCGGCGTCAGCAGCTTCATGGGCTACGAGCAGGATCTGCCCGGCTCCGACCCCAGCAAGCTGATCGGGGCCAACTTCAACAGCAAGAGCGACGCCAAGGCCCAACTGACCAAGGAAGACACCATGACCTCTTCCATCGGCTGCACGGTGGTGGAGGTGCTCAACAACGGCAACATGATCGTCAAGGGCTCGCGCGAGCTGCAAGTCAACGGCGAGACGCAGTATATCGTCTTGCAGGGCACCGTGCGGCCCCAGGACGTGACCAGCGAAAACACCGTCTACTCGACCCAACTGGCCGACGCGACCATCCACTACACCGGCCGCGGCGTGCTCACCGACAAGCAGACGCCCGGCTGGCTGGCCCGGCTGTTGGATCAGGTCTGGCCGTTCTAGGGGAGGCATGGACATGACGCGGCGCGCATCGATCATCGCGACCCTGGCCCTGGTGGCCGTCATCGTCGCCGCCGGCGCGGCCCAGGCCGCCCGGCTCAAGGACATGGCCAGCATCCACGGCGTGCGCGGCAACCAGCTCATCGGCTATGGCTTGGTGATGGGCTTGAACGGCACCGGCGACAAGGCCGCCACAACCTTCACCGTCCAGGGCCTGTCCAACATGCTAAACCGCATGGGCGTCAAGGTCAGCCCCGACAACGTCAAGGTCAAGAACGTGGCCGCGGTGATGGTCACCGCCGAGTTGCCGGCCTTCGCCAGGGCCGGCAGCCGCATCGACGTGACCCTCAGCTCCATTGGCGACTCGGACAGCCTGGCCGGCGGCACCCTGGTCATGACGCCACTGCGCGCCGTCGACGGCAACATCTACGCCGTGGCCCAGGGCCCGGTGAGCGTGGGCGGTTTCACCGCCGGCGGCCAGGCCGCCACCGTCTCCAAGAACCACCCCACCGTGGGCCGCATCCCCAGCGGCGCGGTGATCGAGCGCGAGCTGACCGAACGCTTCGGCGAAAACCCGCGCATCAGCATCAATCTGCGCGTGCCCGACTTCACCGTGGCCGCGCGGGTGGCCCAGAGCATCCAGAGCGAGATCCCCACCCTGGCCCCCCGCGCCGTGGACCCCTCGACCATCGAGATCACCCTGCCCGCCAGCGGCCTGGAGAACGTGGCCCTGATGGCTCGGCTGGAAAACCTGGAGATCGAGCCCGACATGTCCTCCAAGGTGGTGGTCGACGAGCGCACCGGCACGGTGGTCATGGGCGAAGGCGTGCGCATCAGCACGGTGGCCGTGGCCTCGGGGGCGCTGAGCATCAGCGTCACCGAGTCGGCCGACGTCAGTCAGGCCCTGCCCTTCGCCCCCGGCGGCGAGACCGTGGTCGTTCCCAGCACCGATGTGACCGTGGGCGAGCAAAAGGCGCCCTTGGCCGTGGTGCGCAGCGGCGTTTCCATCGGCCAGGTGGTCAGCGCCCTCAACGCCCTGGGGGCCACCCCCCGCGACCTGATCGTCATCTTGCAGGCCATCGAGGCCGCCGGCGCCTTGCAGGCCAAGCTGGAGATCATCTAGCCATGAGTTTCGGCAGCCAGCTCATACCCGCCAGCTACTCGGCCGGCCTGGACAAGGGCCTGGGCAAGGAAGAACTGGAAAAGGCCAAGCTGAGCCAGGCCTGCAAGATGTTCGAGGCCTATTTCCTCAAGCAGATGATGTCGGCCATGCGCCAGACCCTGGAAGGCGACACCCTGCTGGGCGGCGGCAACGCCGAGAAGATCTTCACCGACATGCTCGACCAGGCCTACGCTGACGAGGCGGTGGCCGGCGACAGCGGCGTGGGCCTGGCCGCCATGCTCGAAAAGCAACTGGGCCGCAGCCTTTTGCCCCACGCCGGCAGCGCCAAGCAGATGCCCGGCCTGGCCAGCGCCGGCCGCCAGGCCCTGGCCGCCGGGGCGCAAAGCGGCCAGATCGAATTGGACGCGCCGTTGCAGGGGGCCATCACCAGCACCTTCGGAACCCGCATCCACCCCATCAGCGGCCAGGAGCAGGAGCACACCGGCCTGGACCTGGCCGCGCCGGAGGGCTCGGATATCCAGACCGCCGCCGCCGGTGAGGTCATCTTCGCCGGCGAAAACGGCGGCTATGGCAATTTGGTCATCGTCCGCCACGTCGACGGCCGCCAGACCTACTACGCCCACTGCCAGGACATCCTGGTGGCCGAGGGTCAACAGGTCAGCCGCGGCCAAGTCATCGCCACCGTGGGCAGCACGGGCACGTCCACCGGGCCCCATTTGCACTTCGAGGTGCGCAACAGCGTCGGTCAACCCCAAGACCCCCTGCCCACCATCAGGGCCGGCCTGAATACCACCGCTTAAGGAGAGCCCCATGCAGCAGGCCATGGAAATGATCGCCCAGGAGCTGGAAAACGAGATCCAGTGCTACCGCGAACTGCTGGAAGTGGTCTCCACCGAGCGAGACATCCTGCTCAGCGGCGACCACAAGCGGCTGGCCGAAACCACCGAACAGAAAATCGGCCTGGGCAGTCGCCTGGCCAGGGCCCAGGAAAGCCGCCGCCAAGCCATGCAGGCCCTCGTGCCGCCGCAGGAAGGGCGCGAGGCGCGGTTGGGCGACCTGACCCCGCTCTTGCCCGTCGACCGCCGCGGTGAGTTCAAGGCCGCCGTGCGCGAGGCCGGCCTGCTGGCCCAGCGCCTTTCGCACATGAGCCAGGCCAACCGTTCGTTTTTGGAAGAAGCCCTCGACACGGTTGACAACCTCCTGGCCATCATCACCGGGCGCAAGCAGGGGGCGACCTACGGGGCCAACGGCCAGACCCGCCCCGCCCAGGGCCGCTCCATCATGGCCCGGGAGGCCTGAGATGCCCGGCATCTACAGCATGATGGACATCTCGCGCTGGGCGCTCAACGCCAGCGTGGATCAACTCGACGTGGTCTCGCACAACGTGGCCAACGTCAACACGCCGGGCTATTCCCGCCAAGTGGCGGTGCTGGCCACGCGCAACCCGCAGTATTCGTCCAAGGGCTATTTCGGCAATGGCGTCCAGACCACCACCGTCATGCAATACGTCGACAAGCTTCTGCTGGGCCGCCTGACCGCCAACACATCGGACACCTCGTACTATTCGGCCAAGCTCAGCCAGCTGACCCGCCTGGAGGCCCTGGCCAACGAAGCCAGCGACACCGGCCTGGGCGCGCAGATCACCAGCCTTTTCAACGCCTGGCAAGACCTGAGCAACAACCCCGAATCGTCGGCCGTGCGGGCCTCGCTGCAAGAAACCGCCAGCAACATGGCCCAGCGTTTTCAGTCCGTCGCCAACGACATGCTCTCCGTCCAGCGTGACATCGACGGCTACCTCAAGGACGCCGTCAGCCAAGCCAACCTGATCTGCCGGACCATCGCCGACCTCAACCTGAAGATTCAGCAGTCGGAGGTTTCGGGGCATTCGGCCAACGACTACCGCGACGAGCGTCAGCGCCAACTCAACGAGTTGGCCGGCTTGATGAACATAAGCTGGTACGAGGACAGCACCGGCGCGGTCAACGTCCAGACATCCAGCGGCAAGAGCCTGGTGCAGGTCAACTACCCCGGCGACAACGACCCCGATCCCCTGGCCTTCGAGGAAAGGCTCGGCGACGGCTACGAGCACAACCAGCTCGTCTGGACCAGTGGCGGCCTGGTCATGGATTACACCGAGATCACCGGCGGCAGCATCGGCGCCTGGCTGGACGTGCGCGACAACCAGATCGAAGACATGCTCGACTACATGAACGATCTGGCCAAGACGATCATCTTCGACGTCAACAAGCTTCACGCCTCGGGCGCGGGCCTCAGCGCCATGACCAGCGTCACCGGCGCCTATCAGGCCCAGAGCGCCAGCGCCGCCCTCAACAGCGCCGACAACCTGGCCTATGGCGACGAAATCGTGGCCGGTTCGTTCGATATCTGGGTCTATCAGGGCGGCACCAGGATCAAGACGACCATCGACGTCAAGCCCACCGATTCGCTCGACGACATCGCCGCGGCCATCAACGGCGTCACCGGCCTCAACGCCTCGGTCAGTTCGCTCAACACCCTGACCATCCACGCCGACGAAGGCGCCGAGTTCACTTTCGCCAACGACACCAGCAATGTCCTGGCCGCCCTGGGCGTCAACACCTTCTTCGACGGCTCCACCGCCACCAGCATCAGCATCAACGAGACCATCGCCAACGACGTGGGCCGCATCTGCGCCGGTCGCATCGGCGACGACGGCGAGCTTTCCAAGGGCGACAACACCGCCGCCCTGGATATCGCCGACTTGAAGGACTCGGACTCCATGCTCGGCGATACGGTGACCTACAACGAATCGTTGATCTCCTGGGCCGCGTCCCTGGGCACCACCATCTCCAACGCCACCGACAGCTACTCCTTCGCCACTGAAACCACCAGTAGCCTGGAAAACCTGCGCGACTCCATGAGCGGCGTGAGCTTGGACGAGGAAATGGTGCGCATGATCCAGTTCCAGCGGTCGTACCAGATGGCCGCCCAGATGATCCAGGTCAGCGACGAGCTATTGCAAACCCTCATCGGCATTGTGAAATAGGTGGGCCATGCGCGTTAGCCAGATGACATTTTATCGCACAAGCTCCGCCCAGCTCATGCGCATCCAGACCGAGCTGAGCAGGCTGAACAATCAGGCGGCCACCGGCGACATCATCAGCAAGCCCAGCGACGCGCCGGTTTCGTCGATCACCGTGCAAAGCGCCACGGTGCAGTTGCAAGAGCTGGATCAATACGCCATCGACCTGGAGCACGCCAAGAGCTGGCTCAGCCAGGCCACCAGCGACTTCAGCCAACTCGATTCGCTGATCCAGCAGGCCCTGACCCTGGCCGAACAGATGTCCACCGGCACCATGGACTCCAGCAATCGCCAGGTCGCCGCCGAAAAGGTGCAGGGGCTGATCGGCGACATCATCCTGATCTGCAACAACGAGATTTCCGGATCGCACATCTACGCCGGCACGCGCACCGACCAGTCGGCCGTCAGCAGCAGCCTCAAGGTCGACGATATCGCTACGCCCGCCAGCGGCAACACCGGCACGGGCAACATCTACGCCTTTGGCGATTACAGCGGCCTGATGAGCCGCGACATCACCATCACCGCCGACGCCACCGTGGCCAACCGCTTCCAGGTCAGCTACGTGGACGATTTCGGCCGCCAGCGCACCAACACCGTTGACCTGGCCGGCGAGGGCGTGGGCAACGCCGTGGAGATCTGCGATGGCGTGATGATCTACATCGACAGCGGTTCGTTCACCCCCGGCGAAAGCTACACCCTCGGCGTGGGCCGCCAGCAGGGCAACACATCGGATCTGCTGGTCAACCTCTCCACCGACAACCGCATGGACTACAACTACACCGTCGACCAGTTCCTGGGAGCCGAGGGTAACTCCGGCGACGGCTGGACCAACCTGCTCGATATCCTCAGCCAGTGGTCCTACTATCTGGAGCGTGACGGCCAGGATCATGATTATTACGAGGCCATGCCCGGCGTGGGCAACGATCCCACCAACTCGGGCGCGTTTCAGGTCTCGGGCGATTGGGACACCCTGTCCGCCCGGCAATACGAGTTCAACGTCGGCGGGCCCATCACCAGCGACGCCGACGCCGCCGATCGGGCTCACTTCAGCAATTTCACCATCGACGCCAGTTGGGGCGGCGGCGTGCCCAGCGCCGACAACCCCATGATCGTCAATTACGAATACGACGGGGCTTACGGCGGCATGCCCGCCGGGACATATCAGGTGACGATCACCGACGTGGGCGACGACGCCAGCTTCGCCCTGGTCGAGGGCGGCGTGGAGATCAGCCTGGCCGACTGCGCTTACGAAAACACCGGCCAGACCTGGCAGATAACCTCGTCGTTCCAGGATGGCCAGACGCCCAGCCCCAGCAATCCAATGGAAGTTACCTACACCTACCTGGACGACTCGGGCGTGCGGCGCATGGGCACGTTGACCTTCGACGGCACGGGCTCCACCAACGCGGCCAACCTGGAGCCGTCCGGTTCGGGCGTCAGCCTGACCCTGAGCGAAGACGGCGCCTTCGCCCTGGGCGACCGCTTTGACCTGACTTTGGAGCAATACAACCAGGGCCAGACCAAAAGTCAGGAGATGTTGGAAACACTGAAGACCTCGCTGACAACCGTGCTACAATGCGAGGCCGACGCCGGGGCCAAGCTCAACCGCCTGGAGGTGCGCTACAGTTTCTTCGAGGAAGACGTCCTGCGTCTCGACGACCGCTTGCAGGCCCTGAACGGCGTGGACATCGCCACGGTCACCGCCGAATGGCAGTTGCAAAAGATCATGTACCAAGCCGCGTTAAAGGCCACGGCCATGGTTTCCAGCACCAGCTTGGCCGACTATATCTGATTCTCTTCGGCCGGCCGCGCCCGGAGCGGTTTCCGGGCGGCCACAACGAGGTTCGACTGTGCTGATCCTGACTCGAAAAGCCGGCCAGAGCATCGCCATCGGCGACGGCTCGATCACGGTCTGCGTCATGGAGATAAAGGGCCGCCAGGTGCGTCTGGGCATCGAAGCGCCGCCGGACACACCCATCCATCGACAAGAAATATTCCAAAAAATCGTCGAATCCAACAAGGAATCGGTGGCCGCCGCCGCTCAGGATCTGGACATGCTCAGCGACCTGTTGGGATTGGAGGACGCCAAATGAGCGAGCAACTCCAAACCCCCACCCTGATCAAGGCGAGCACGGCCCGCTTTGGCGAGATCACCGTCCCGGCCGAGGACGTGCTGCACATGCCGCTGGGCATGATCGGCTTCCCCGGCCTGCAACGCTTCGTGCTGATCAAGCACCGCCAGGATTCGCCGTTTCAGTGGCTGCAAAGCCTGGACGCGCCGGACGTGGCCTTCGTGGTGGTCAGCCCGTTGCTGTTCGACCCGCAGTACAACCTGCATCTTGGCGATTCGGAGATGCGCCTGCTGAAGATGACCAAGCCCGAACAGGTCGATATCCTGGTGGTGGTCAACATACCCCACGGCCAGCCGCAAAAGATGACCGGCAACCTGCGCGCGCCGGTGGTGATCAACTCGGAGGCCAGGCTGGCCGCCCAAATCGTGCTGGAGCACTCCGATTACGATCTGCGCTGCCCACTGAAGCGGCAATAAGCCAGGATGAACGGCTGATTGTCATTGGTTGGCGACAAAAGGCGAACGCCGGTCCCCGCGGGCCGGCGTTCGTGTTGGCTGCGGTCGTCGCTCAGGTCGCGATCAAACCAGCTCGCCCAGGAAATCGACGATCATGCGATGGGCCACCTGCTCGGCGTTGACCTGATACTCGTTGTTGGCCACCTGGCGCTTGAGTTCCTCGATCTTTTGCCGGCGGACGTCAGGCGCGTTGACCACCGCCTCGTGGGCCCTGGCCAGTTCCTTGCTGCGATTGGACAGGGCGACCGTGTCTTCGGCCGCCGAGGCGGAGTCGGTCACCGATGCACTGGTGACCTTGGCTCCCGACTTGCCGACGCGGGATGAGCCATCCCGGCCTTCAAGGGCCTTGTCCCTTACGCCCAGTGTGTCCTTGATCAACATTTTCGACCTTCCCGACAAAATTACGAGAGCATGTTCTCGTCGATGACCTCTTGGGTGATGCGATAGAGTCTTTGTTGCAAACCGGCCGATTCCTCGGCTCCCAAGCTGCGCAACACTTCGCCGCTTTGTTCATCGACCACGTTGAACATCAGTCTGCCAGAGTGCTCGTCTTGGCGGATGGCCAGTTTCTGCCCGTATTCCGTGGAAAGCCGCGCCAATGCCGCGTCTTCGACTCCGCCCCACGACTCTTTCAACCCGGGCGCCCTGGAACCGATGTTGGCCACGATCTCGGAGGTGATCTTTTCTATCACTTGCTTGCGCCGGGCTTCGATGCTCAGGTTCACGCGATCGGCCAAGTTTTCCTCGGCACTGGACCGCGCCCTGGCCAGCCGCTGTCCGCGGCTGAGTTGCCTGGCGTATGTGCGCAGAATATTCTGCACCTGGTAGGAAGTGATAGTCATACCTTAAAAATCCCTCCATACACCATATCGGCAACGCACAGCTCAAACTTTATCTTTTTTTTAGTGATTAAGCAATGTTTCAATCCCTCCAGGCCGCGTCTTGCCGGCCGTCATGGGTTGATATATACTTTAACAAGACACATTAGCGGGTTACAAGGACGTAGCCATGACGCCGATCAAGATCGATCCCGCCGCGCCGGCTGGATGGACCGCTGGCGAGCCCACGCGGTCACGGGCCGACGGGCTGGCCGAAGACAAGACACGGTCGGTCACCAGTCACAGCCTGACGTTGCGAACTCCTTTGTTTTCCTTGGGCTATAGCTGGCGGCGCGTCGAACTGGAGCCAACGCCCACGTCCGGCGGCGGTCGCGTCTCCCCCGACGAAAAGCCGTCCGGCCCGACGGTCAAACGCCAACCCCAAAAGCCGGACACGCCCGAAGAAGCCAAGCGGCGCATGCAACTGGCCGCGCTGCTGACCAAGGCCGACAGCCCCGCTGACGACTTTCCGGCGGCCGCCGCGCCCACGCCCGGCCAGCGCCCCAGCGCCGAGGCTGTTTGTCGGCTTTACTCGCGCCACGCCGGCCCGGCCGCCGACGACCACCAAGGCCAACCGCCAAGCTGCTGACGCCACTGTTGCCGCGCGTCGGGGAAGAAATTGCCGCGCCGGCAAAGCCCGCCAAGACGTTCCCGCATCATGCCGTTTTCGTTATGGTTTATCGAAGGATATCGCCACACCCTTGGCACGATAGTTGCTTTATCAACGACAGGGCAGACCTTGCGCCAAGGAGTCGGCAGTGTTGATCTTTTTACTGGGCAGCCAGGACTTCGCCGCGCCCCTGAGTGAACTGGGGCACGAGGTGGTTCGGTGCGCACCCGACCCCGCGGCCGATATTCCCGTTCAGGGCCCCGACCCTGACTGGCTGAGCGTGGCCAATCGGGCCGCCCAAATGGGGTTGCGGCCCGACGCCGTGTTGGTCTGCGATGACGTGGGCTTCCGCAACCTGCCGGTGGGGCTCGGGCAAAGTGAAGCCGTGACGGCCTGTTACCTGGTGGACGCGCCACTGAACGAGTTCTGGCAGCAGCCATACGCCAGACTTTTCGATGTGGCGCTGTTCGATCAACCAGCCCAGGCCGCGCGGGCCGTCTCCGAAGGAGTCAACGCCCATTGGCTGCCGTTGGGCGTGGAGCCAAAGCGCTATGAAAGCAACATGTTGGCGCGAGAAGAAAAAGCCGCCTGCTTTGTCGGCGTGGTCGACCCAAGGGTGCGGCCCAAACGCTCGGCGGTGTTGGACCGGGTGAGACGCCGGGTCGAGTTGCGCGTGCAAGGCGGCCGTCAAGGCAAATGGTTCGCCACGGCCGACGCCGCGTATATGTATAAAACTCACAGGGTTGTCATCAACGAAAACCTGTTTCCCGGCCTGACGACCAGGCCACTTGAGGTCATGGCCGCCGGCGGCTTTTTGCTCAGCGAGGCCGCGCCGGGCGTCATGGACCGTCACTTCGCCGACTTCGAGCATTTACTTTATTATGATCATGACAACCTGGATCAACGGCTGAGCCTGGCGCTCGGTGACGACGGCCTGCGCCGTAGATGCATGCGCGCCGGGCGTGAAGCTGTCTTGGGCGCGCATACCCTGGCTCACCGCGCCGATCAGCTTGCAAAACAATTAAAGCACGCGCTTGAAGATACCGAGCGCCTGGCCAAACGCCCCGACCACGGCCAAGCCATCGGCTTGGAGGGGCAAGCGTTGTTGATGAGCGCCCTGCGCTGGCCGGGCAAAGATGGCCGGCGGCGCTTGTTGCGCGCGGCGGCCAGGCTGCGTCAAGCCAACGACGCCGGCGTGGTCGGCCTGCCCACGATCAGGGCGGCGGCCGTGGCCGAGATGGCTTTAGGCCGGCACGACGCGGCGCTTGGGCTCTTACGTCAAGCCATGGAGCATGGCGCGCCTTGCGACGCCTTGGCCCTGACGATTTTTGAAAAACAGCATGCTGGCGTTGTTACGCAAAACCCCGGGCTCCACCAGTTGGTTCAGCGGCATCCAGGCTTGGCCGGGCGAGATGGGGAGGCGTCTTTTCATCTGGCCGCCGCCGCCTTGCTGGCCGACCATGGGCGCGGCATGAGCGCCGGCTTCAACAAAGCGCGGTCGCCACAGCCGTGTTGGGACGCATTGGAGCATTTACTCGAAGCAACCAGGCTCGACCCCACCCTGGAACCGGCTTGGCGTCTGGGTGGCGACATCCTGCTGGATAACGGCGCGCCCTGCGAGGCCAGCATGTTCTACGAAAAAGCGTGGCAATTATCGCCCCGGCGTCAAACCATGGAACGCCTGGCGTTGGCCCGTCAAAGGGGATATTTGGCATGAGTGGCTTGCTTTGGCAAAACGCCAATGGCGACTGGATGTTAGGGCAAATGCTGCTCCACCCGGCCCGCGATCCCAAGGCCGCCGCGGCCCAGGATCTGGCCGGGCTTCTATCCAAGGCCCGGCCCGAAGACCTTGTGGTGCTGGCCGGGCTGGGCCTGGGTTGGCACGCCGTGGCCATCCATGAAGCGCCCAATCGCCCCCATGTGGTGGCCTACGAACCAGACACCGCCATCGGCCGTCAGCAAGTCGCGACCGGCCCTGACCTATCGTGGCTCAACGTCGCCGGTGATCCGCATAGGCTGACCGAGTTGATCGCCGAACGCGTGGTTTATGCCGGCACGTCGCGCGTGGCCGTCTTTTCACCGCCCGCTTACCGCAATACATTGCCATTACTGGCCAATCATGTGCGCGAGCTCGTGGCCGGCGTCGTCGACCGTGGTCGGAGCGACAGTTTGACACGTCGGACGCACGGGCTGCGGTGGGCCAGCCTGGCCGCCGAAAACATCGAGTTCGTGCTGCGAACGCCAGACGCCGTCAGTCTGCCGGGCGCGTTCAAAGGGTTGCCGGCTTTTATCGTGGGCGCGGGGCCGTCGCTCAGCCAAAGCCTGGACGACCTGGCGAAAGTGCAAGATAAAGGGCTGATATTATGCGCGGCTTCGGCCCTGGGTCCGCTGGCGTCAGTGGGCGTTGCCCCCCACTGCGCCGTGGCCCTGGAGGCCAAGGACGAATCGCGCCAATTTGTCGGAACAAACCTTGAAGCAATTACTCTGATTGCCGCATCGAACTCGCACGGCAATCACTTCAAGAAATGGCCTGGGCCCTTGGCGCATGCCCATCTGCTGCCCTGGCTGGCCCAGTTATGCGGCGGCGCGGCCGTTCCCAACGGTGGGCACGCCTCCAGCCTGGCCTTCACGCTCGCCTATGTTTGGGGTTGCGACCCTATCGTCCTCGTCGGACAAGATCTGGCCTACACTGGCGGCAAGGTGCATGCCGAGGGTCGTCCCGGCGGCGAAGAGGACGGCGTGCAAGGCCAATTGACGACAGCGGCCATCGGCGGCGGGACAGTCCGAACTTCACCGACTTTTCATAGTTATATCAACTGGTATCAAGAGTCGGCCAGTTATGTCGCCCGTGGCGGGGCCGGCGTGCGCCTGATCAACGCCAGTAGCGCCGGCGCGCTTATTCCGGGCTTTCGGCACATGCCTTTGCATGAAGCGACGGCGGGCATGGCCGAAATCGCCATGACGCGCCAGCGCTTCAACGAAATTCTGGCCGAAGGGCGGATGGTCGAACGCCACGCGCTGGCTGGCAATTTAGGGGCGGCGCGTCAGCAACTACGCGCGGCCATCGCCAACGCAGGCGGCAAAGATGCCGGCGCGCTGAAAATACAAGAGGCCCCGGCGGTGGTGGCCTACGCCGTTGAATGCGCTGGCGGTTCCACCGAGATGCTGCCTGACGTATTAAAGCATTTGCTAGAATGCGTCCTGCGGATGGAGCAGCGCCGTGGTTGAACAGACCTTGGGCCTGGTGATGATCCTGAAAAACGAGGCTCACAATTTAAAGCATTCGCTAGAACCATTGGCCTGCTTGTTCGACGAAGTGGTGGTCGTCGATACCGGCAGCAGCGACGACACGCCGCGAATCTGCACGCATCTCGGAGCAAAAGTATTTTTTTTCAAGTGGATAGATGACTTCGCGGCCGCGCGGAACCATGGCCTCATGCACGCCCAGAGCGATTGGTTGCTTTGGCTTGACGCCGACAACGCCATGCCGCCAGCATCCGTGACGACGCTACGCTCCTTGTTGCCCACGGAAAAAAACGCGATCATCTGGGCACAGGAATACGTCACAAGCACTGGCGGCCGCTTGTGGCAAAAACGTTGCTTCCCGCGAAGCCCGGCCGTCAGGTTCCACGGTCGTGTGCACGAGCAACTAATGCACCCGGCCGGTTGGCGCGACATCGCAAGCCCCGTAGCCATCAAGCATTGGGGCTATGAAGACCCGGCGCGCGTCAAGGCGAAGGGTAGTTATTATTTGGAGTTGCTCCAACGCTCCCTGGCCGACGATCCGTCTGATTTCTATAATCATTTCCAAGCCGCCCGCTGCCTGGCCAATCTGCGACGCTTCGATGACGCCATTGATCATCTGTGGCAAGTCGCGCGCGATCGGCAAGCGCCGGCGCAAAACGCCGGGCTATGGGTGCAGGCAAACGCTGACCTGGCGCGCCTGTTGGAACGCCAAGGGAAACATGAAACAGCGGCCATGCTCCTCGACCATGTGCTCGAAGAGCTGCCGCGCTCCGGCCTGGCCCACTTTCATCGCGGCAGGCTGGCCCACGCCATGAGCCAATGGCAATCCGCGCGTCATCATCTTGAATTAGCATTTAAACTTGGCCTGGGCTCTCCGGTGGTGGACCTGGACCCGGTCAAAACGCAGGCCCAGGCCGGCTATTACCTTGGCCAAGCGCTTTGGCGCCTGGGTGAGCTGAAGGCCGCTCGGCTTTCATTCGAGCGAACGCTTGAATTAGTACCCGGCGATCTCGCCTGCCGCGCCCAATTGGCCAAACTCCTGCTGGAGCAAAGCGACGCCACAGCTGCCCGCGGACAAGCCGAAACGATGCTCCGCCTGAGGCCCGGCGACCCGACGGCCCTGCGTCTGCTGCGGGCATGCCAGGAGGCCCCTTGATCATGCGCATCTGCTTTGTCACCGATGGCGAGGAGTTTCATGGCGCCAGCCCCGAGGAAAGGGCGTTGGGCGGCTCGGAAACCGCGCTTGTGCAGATGGCGCGAGCGCTGGCGCGGCGCGGTCACAGCGTTCAGGTATTTTGCCGCTGCCCGGCCCCGGGCTTGTATCATGGCGTAATTTATCATGATCGCACGACAATGACGGCGTCGGTCCTCCGCGAAAGCTGGGACGTCCTCATCGTCAGCCGTTTTTTCGGCGCGTTTAGCCTGCCTTTCCAGGCCGGGCTGACCGTGCTGTGGAACCACGACATCCTCGACCACTCGGCCGAGTTGGCCAGGCATCTCCAGACAATAGACATCATGTTCGTGCTCAGCCGGTTTCACGCCCAAGATTACGCCGGCAAACTTGAAGCATGCGCTAACAAGCTGGTGCAGACACGCAACGGGCTTGACCTGGGTCTGCTGGAAAGGGCCGCGGCCGGCGTCACGCGCACGCCCGGCAGAATGATCTATGCCTCCCGACCAGAGCGAGGCTTAAAGCTTTTGCTTGAACAAATCTGGCCCCGGCTGCTTCGGCAATTCCCTCATTTGCGCCTGACCATCTGCGGTTATCAGTTGGGGAATACGCCAATTCACCCGTCGCTGCAAAAAAAATACATTGAAATTGAACGTTTGACCCAAAAAACCCCCGGAGTTGAGGTGCTGGGGCCGCTGGCCAAAGAGCCCTACTACGCTCATTTGGCAAGCTGCGAGTGCATGCTTTATCCTTGCGCGTTTCCAGAAATTTCCTGCATCGCCGCCCTGGAGGCCCAGGCCTTGGGCGTGCCGATCGTCACCAGCGACCGCTTCGCCATGGCCGAGACAGTGCTCACGCCACAATTCAGAGTGGGCGGTGAGCCCGGCTCGAACGGGTATATAGATCAATTTATCATGGCCGTACAATCGGTTATCAGCAGTCCGCAGCAGGCGGCCGATCGCGCCGCCGCGGCCAAGGCAACCGTCGTCAGCCATAATTCGTGGGACGCCATCGCCGGCCAGTGGGAAGAACTGTTTTTCGACACGATGGCCGAACGCAGGGTCAAGCATCCCATGGCCGTGGCCGCCGACCAGATAATCCACGGAGAACGCCTGGCGGCCAGCAGGCTTTTGCAGCGCCCCCTACCCGCGCCGCACGAGTCCCCGCCGCCAGACCCCAATGAAAACGCATTGATAGCCGAGTTAACCCGCCTTATCGACTTGACCACGGGCCCTTCCGCCACGCCAAACATCGGCGTGGTCTCCATCGACCACGGCCGCACGGCCGCCGCCATCGCCGCCGCCCGGCCTGGCCTGGCCATCAGTTCGGCCGATGAGCATGGCCCCGCCGCCTCTTTTGACTTGCTGGTCATCCGCGACGTCATCGAACGAGCCGCCGAACCCGACGCTAAATTAAAGCAAATGCTCGAACTGTGCCTATCAACCGGCCACGTGCTCCTGTGCGTGGCCAGCGGGGCCTGGCCCTTGATCTGTCCCGGTCACGCCTCGCGCAACTTTGATTTGGACCAAGACGACTTGCGCGAGCTGCTGGCCGGTCGGCCCGCCGTGTTTTCATTCGTCCCGCAGGGGCTGGTCAAAACCGGCGCCAGGGCATACCGCGCCGGGCGTTGGCTGGCCCTGGCCCCGGTCGATGGACCGCTGCCGGGCAAGATAACCCTTGAAAACCGTCACTTGCGTGCGCGGATCGCCCCGTCGCAGGTGGAGGCCGAGGTGCTCCGTGCCCGGCTTCTCTAGCACCAACGCCCCGGCCACGGCGGACCGTCCGCTCATCCTGGCCATTCAACTGGCCCGCCTGGGTGATTTCTTGCAAACAACGCCCCTGCTGGCCCACCTGGCCCGGCGACGCCCCCATGCCCGCATCGCGGCCATGGTCACGCCAGAGCAGGCCCCCTTGGCCCGACGTTGCCCGGACCTCGACGAGGTCATAATCATCAAACGTAACGAAATCAACGCATTATCTGGAAGCTGCCCTGATCGGCGCGCCCTGGCCCAACTCGACAACCGCCTCGCCGAGCTGCGCCCCCGGCACATCTTCAACCTCAACATGAGCATGCCCAGCGCCCGCCTGGCCCAGGCCTGGCCCAAGGCCGGACTGACGGGTTGGCGCTTTTCGGCCCAAGGCGACGCCCTCGTCGGCGAGCCCTGGTTTGGTTTCATGATGAACATGGTGGCCGATCGCCGCCTGACCAGGCACCATCTCAGCGACTTGCTTGCCTCTTTCGCCGACCCGCCGGGCCCGGCCGTGGGACGCCTGCGCTATCAGGTCGGCCCGCGTTCGCGCGAACGCGCCGCCCAGCTTTTGCCCCGCGACGGTCGGCCCGTGGTCGCCCTGCAGCTTGGCGCCAACAATGACCTGCGCCGTTGGCCGGTCAACCGCTTCGCCGCCCTGGCCGACGGGCTCATCGCCGCCGGTTGCGCACCGTTGCTGATCGGGGCGCGCGCCGAAGGCGACCTCGGCCGGCGCATGAAGGCGTCCATGGCTGGATCGCACAACCAACTCATCGATATCATGGGTAAAACAGACCTACCAACCTTGGCCGCCGTGCTGGAAGGCTGCGCCTTGGTTGTCTCCAACGACACCGGCACCTTGCACCTGGCCACTGCCGTGGGCGCGCCGACGCTGGCCCTGTTCATGGGCCCGGCCCAGGCCCACGAGACCGGGCCTTACGGCCAGGGGCATCTGGTGTTGCAGGCGCGTGACATCTGCGGGCCGTGCCAGGAGCAAACGCCCGTTTGTGGCGGGGCCGCGCCGTGCCGCCGGCTGATCGCCCCCGAATTGGTCCTGGCCACCGGCCTGGCCCTGGCCACCGGCCAAAGCGCCGCCCAAGCCTGCCGAAACGTGGATTTCGGCCCAGGCGTGCAGGCCCTGGAAGGCGTCATCGACCGCTTTGGCCAACGTTACAGGCCGCTTGGGCCCAACAAGCCGCTGGGGCGCATCGAGGCCTTGGCCCTGGCCCTGCGCGAGGCCGGGCGCGTGCTGATCCGTTCGACGCACGATTTTCGCGCCGCCGAACTGGCCGCCGAATTGGCCGCCGAACACCTGCCGCCAAGCGACCAGGCCCGCGCCGACATTGACGCCTTGGCGCGAACGGCCCAGACCCTGGCCTGGGCGGCGGCGGATGGCCAGCGCGAGGCGGCCTTGGGCCTGTTGCCGCGAGCGCCGGAGCTCAAGCCCCTGGCCTCGCTGGTCGGCGGCGGCGCGCCGCGTCTGGCCTTGGCGTGCCAGGCCGCGACCCAAAGCCTGGAGATTTGCGCCGCGTTGTGATCGGGCAGTGGCCTTAGTGACGAAAAAACTTTTGATCATGCGGTGTTATGGTTTATCATGACCGCAGATGGCCCCCGCGGCCAACCATTGCCGCCCCCGCGCGGCCATCTCCCCCGCCGAAGGGAGAAACCAGGAGAACGACATGGAAATTATCTTGGACGGCAAGGCCATTGCTGACGAATTGACCGGCGAAAACCTCATGGACATGCTCCAAGACCTGGCCGAAAAACGCCTGGGCGACGACCTGGCCATTCGTGAGCTTTTGATCAACGGCTCTCCCTACGAGGAAGCGGTCCACGGCGCGCCCGAGGAAATCTCGCGCCAGGCCATCCAGCGCCTGGAGATCGAAACCATCAGCACCCGCGATCTGGCGCTGGGTTTTCTGCAAAACTTCCCGCCGACCCTGGCCACACTGGCCGAGGCCATCGAAAAAGTGGCCGAGCTTTTCCGCATCGGCGACGAACAGACGGCCAACGAGGAGTATCTGCAGTTTCTGGAAGCGCTGGAAATCCTGCTGGAAACGCTCCAGCAATCCAGCGACGCCCTGGGCCTGGACATGGAGCGCATCCACGCCGACGGCGTCTCGGCCCAACACCGCCTGGAACGCCTGGCCGGCCTCACCACCGAAATGCTCGCCGCCCAGGAACAAGACGACTGGGTGCTCTTGGCCGACCTGCTGCAATACGACCTCAAGCCGGAGATGAACGCCTGGGCCAAGCTCATGGAACAGATGCGGCGGATGGCCCTGGCCTGCTGACGCCCGAACGGCGGTCGTCATGGATCACCTGGCCCGCAACCTGGAGGCCCTGGCCCAGCGCCAGCCCGAACTGAGCCGCCGCCTGGCCGGCTTGGCGCCCCACCCCGCCGCGCGGATCACGCCCAGCCGAGATGGCTGGCCCACCCTGCGCCTGGACGGGCAGTGGTGGTGCTCTTCGGTGGCCCCGTGGGATGAGGGCCGCCGCCTGGCCGCCGAGGCGCCGGACGGTCCGTTGGCCGTGCTGGGCTTTGGCCTGGGCTATCACGTCGAACCATTGGCCGATGGCGACGTGCTGGTCTGGGAGCCCGACGCCAGGCTCTTGCGCAGCGCCCTGGCCGCCCGCGACATGAGCGCCTGGCTGGCCAAGGTGCGCCTCTGCCTGGAACCACCCAGCGCCGACCAGGCCGCCGGCCGGGCCGTGCTGCTGCACCGGCCCACGGCCCGGCTTCACCCCGAGGCCGCCGCCGTCCTGCAGCGCTTGGCCACCGCCCCGCGGCCGGCTCGACGGCCGACACGACCGCGGGTGTTGCTCGCCCCACCGATCATGGGCGGCTCGCTGCCCGTGGCCCTGTGGTGCGCCCAGGCCCTGGAGCGTCTGGGTTGCCAGGTGCGGGTTTTGCCCTTTCACCAGGCCGCGCCGGTCTACGAGGTCATGCGCCGCAGCGCCCAGCCCATCGAGCGCATCGGCAAAGCCCAGGCGCCGATGCTGGCCTTTTTCAGCGAACTGGCGCTGCTGGCGGCCGATGATTTTCAGCCGCACCTGTTTTTGGCCCTGGCCCAAGCGCCGCTTCTGCCGCGCGCGGTGGAGGCCATGGGCGCGCGAGGGGTGGCCACGGCCTATTGGTTTGTCGAAAACCATCGCCTCTTCGATTACTTCAGCCTCATCGCCGCCAGCTACGAGCACTTTTTTCACATCCAGGGCGAACCTTTTGACCACGCGCTGAGCCGCCTGGGGGCCAACGGGCATCACCTGCCGCTGGCCGCCCATCCGCCTTGCCACCGCCCCGTCAGCCTCTCCGACGACGACCACCGTGATTTCGGCGCGCCCATCGGTTTCATGGGCTCGGGGATTTATGGCAATCGCCGCCGGGCCCTGGCCAAAGTGGCCCAAAGCGACCTTGGCCTACGCCTCTGGGGCAGCGAATGGCCGACCGAGGGGCCCTGGGCCCGGATCGTCGCCCTGGGCGGCCGCCGCCTGGCCGACGACGAAGTGGTCAAGGTGTACAATGCCTGCCAGGCGCTGATCAACCTGCACTCCGACGTGGATCCGGCCACGCCTCTGGGCCGTAGCGACTTCATCAACCCGCGGACCTTCGAGATCCCGGCCTGCGGCGGCTTGCAACTGGTGGACATGGCCGCCGGCCTGGACCAGGCGTTCGACCTGGGCCGCGAGTTGGTCGTGGTGGAAAGCGTGGCCGATCTCATCGAAAAGGCGAGACATTTCCTGGCCCATCCCGCCGAGCGCGCGGCCATCGCCGCCGCCGGACGACAAAGGGTGCTGGCCGAACACACCTATTTTCATCGCATGAGTCAACTGCTGGATATCTGCCTGGGCGCCGGGCAAGAAGGGGTGGCCAAAGATGAGCGATCCGCGCGCGCTTAGCAAAAACCTGGCTTCGCGGCTGGGCGAGCTGCGCAAACTACATCAAGAGCTCAACAGCCTGGCCCACACGGCCCTGGCCTTGTTGCGACAAAACCAACTGGAGGCCCTGGACGACCTCTGGGCCAAACGTCGGAACCTGTGGACGCGCATCGGCTTGCGTCAGCGAAAGCTCGCGCCCGCCTTTGATCAGTGGTCGTTGGTCCTGGCCGAATTACCGGCGCAAACGGCTGCCCAGCGTCAACAAGAAGTTGACGACATCCGCGACCTGGCCCAACAAACTTTGGAGTTGGATCAATTGGCCGTACCGATGCTGGAGCGGGCCATGGACGATCTGCGGGGGCAAATGAAAAAACTCGACGCCGGCAAAAAGCTGGTGCGCGCCTACAGCCGCAATCCAACCAACAGCCGGCCCAGGCCAGGTTTTTCGCGCAACGGTTGAACAACGGCCCGGCGAGGGCCTGGCGCGGCGCGAACAACGCGAAGCAAATGACGACCGGGGGCGGGATGGCCTGCCCCCGGTCGGTCTTTTCAGACTTGGGCCCCGGCCCTGGTCTGGGCCTTTTGCGGCGTGGGCCGCTGCTGCAAGACCTCCTGGGCCTCGGGGCTGGCCACGGCCTCGCGCCAGGCGTCATTGAGGGTGCTGAGCATGCCAATCACGCCGTCGAGCTGTTCAGCGTCGCCCTTGACCTTGGCTTTGACCAACTGGTCGCCCATGAACAGGTAGAGCCGGCGCAGGTTGGCGGCGATTTCTCCGCCGACTTCCAGGTTGAGCGAGGCGTTGAGTTCGTCCAGGATGTCCTGGGCGCGGTTGATCAGGCCGGAAGCGCCGGGGATGTCGTTTTCGGCCAAGGACGCCTTGGCCTTGGTCAAATAGCTGATCGCCCCTTCGTAGAGCAGAACTATCAACCGTCCCCGATCCACGGTGGCCACCTGGGTCCGCTTGTATTGCTGCTGTCCGTAACTCATCATGATTCCACCTCATCCATGGCGTTTCACGGCCGCGCCGCTGCCCGGCCGGTTGTTGACCCTAGTCGCCGCTGGAGCTGGGCAACTCGGCGATGGCGCTTTCCAGCGCGGTCTGGGTGTTGCTCAGCGTCGACAACGTGGCTTCCAGCCGGGCGAATTTTTCCACCTGCCGCTGGCGATAAAGCTCTAGCCTGGCTTCCTCGCTGTCTATCTTCTTGTCGATGTTCTTGACGATGCCCTCGTAGTTGCTGATCAACACCGAGCAGATGCCGGTCTCGTCGTTGGTCTGGGTGTCCATCAGGTCGTACATCTGTTTGGCCACGCCGCTGCTGCCGGTGGTCGTGTCGTTGATGAACAGCTTGGCCACCGCCTCGGGATTGTCGGCCAGGGCGTCTTCAAGGATGTCTTCGTCGATGATCCAGCGGCCCTCGTCGTCGGGGTTGCTGGTGATGCCGATCTGCTGAAGCAGGGTGTAGGCGTCCTCGCCGTCGGTCAAGCCGGGGATGGAGCTGTTGAGGAGGGAGTCGATCTGCGACTTGGCGATCTGGAAGGCGTAGTTGCCGATCAAGACGCCGGTTTCGTCGCCTTCGGCGTCATACTTGGTGTTGCTGCGGATGTAGTCCTGCACGTAGTTGACGGCGTTGATGAAGGCCTCGATCTTGTCGGCCACGGCGGAGGCGTCCACCGAAACGGTCACTCGCGAGGTGCCGCCGTCGACCAGGGCCAGCGAAACGCCGGTGATCACATCCGTGACGGTGTTGGAGGTGCGCTGCAAAAACACGTCGCCCGTCGGGAAGCCGTCGACCTGGATCATGGAGTTGGTGGCCAACTGGCTGGTGCTGAAGCCGCCGCCGGCGTCGCCGCCGCTGGAAAAATTGGAGCCGGTGAAGTCGTGCTCGACGCTGGAGATCTGGTACTGCGCGCCGGTGTTGGTGCCGGTGAGCACCAGCCGATAGCTGTTGGGCAGGCCCAGGCCATCGTTGACGATGCTGGCCTCGACGCCGGGGTTGTTTTCGTCGTTGTTGATCTTGTCCACCAAGTCGGCCAGCACGGTGCCGGCCTCCACCGCAACACTGGTGGTTTCGCCGCCGTAGGTGTAGGTGAAGGTGGCGTCGGAGTCGGTGACGGGGGTGATGGTGGTGTCGGAAAAACCTTCGTGGATCAGCTTGCAGTTCTGCGCCAGCCCGGTGTCCTGGCCCTGCTGCTTGTCCGGGGCGAAGACGTTGACCTGAAAATCGTCGCCGTGGGTCACCGTGCCGGCGTCCAGCTTGATCGTGAAGCCCTGATCCACTTCGTAGCTCTGATCGGCGTCGGAGAGGCTGACCGTGCCGGTGTTGCCCAGCGAGTCGGTCCAGCGCATGACGATGGTGTCGCCGCCGCCGCCTGCCTGCAGGTTGCCGGCGCTGATCACCTCGAAGGAAAAAGTCTTGCTCACCGAGCCTTGATAGTTGCCCTCGGTGCTGATGGCCGGGCCGGACCAAGTGCCCAACTCGGCGTCATCGATGTCGTTGGCGTAGGCGTTGACCGAAAAACTCTCGCCGTCGCTGACCGAACCCTCGCCAAGCTGAATGAAAACGCCCTTTTCCACCTCGATGCTGTCGCCGGGCGTATAGTCGGCGGGCACGGTGATCGTGCCCGAGCCGCCGCCGGCGCTGGCGGTCCAGTTCAACTCGAAACTGTCGGCGCCGATGGTCGAGGGATTGGAGCTGGAGGCCACGGTGAAGGTGTAGCCGTAAACGCTGGCCACGGATTTGTCGCCGGTGAACATGCCGGTCAGGCCGATGGAGGCCCCGCCCCATGAAGACGTGTCGCTGACGACCATGTCCTTGCCGCCCAACGACAGCGCCGTGGGGTTTTGCGTGGCCGTGATGCGCCCGGCGTCGCCGCCGGTCCCGCTGGTCAGCACCAGGTGGTATTGATTGCTGGAGGTGCCGTCGTTTTCGATGCTGGCCACGATGTTTTCGCCGGTGACGGCGTTTATCTTGTCGACGATGTCGTTCAGCGTGTCGGCGGCGTCGATGGCCACGTTGTAGGACACGCCGTTGGATTCAAGAATAAGCGTGCCGCCCGAGCCGCCGTAGGCCGTGGTGTCGGCGTCGGCGCAGCCGGCGGTGCTGACGATGTGTTTGACGTTTTGCCCAACCGTGACGGTGGATGCGCCGGTGGAGGCGCTGGAGGTGGCCGTGGCCGTGACCACGCTGGTGTTGCTGGAGGTGGCCGCCCGCGAGAGGAATTCCTTCTCGGTGTCCATGGCCCCGGCGGCTTCCTCGAGGGCCAGCATGCGCGTGTTCAGCGCGGTGATGACCTCGATCTTTTCTTCCCAGGTTGCCTTCCAGGTCTCGAGCCTGTTCATGTTGATGGATTCGATCTCCACCAACTGGTCGATGACTTCGTTGAAGTCGGTGCCCGAGCCAAGGCCGGAAATAACGATCGAGCCCGAAAGCAGCGCCGAGGTGAGGGCGGATGTGGAAGAAGCCATGGGTCGTCCTCGAATTAGAGTGGGGCAAGGACTTCGCCGCCGCCGATGGCGGAGTTCACCGCTTGTAAAGCAACATGCGTGCCAGCAATGTCCAAGACCCGATAATGCAAGCATGACAATTGGTTGCCAACACTTTCATTATCAGCGGCATGGCGTCCTTCCGGGCAACATCTGCCCAGCGGCCCACGCCTTACAAGGACCGCATCGGCATGTCTTGCCCAAGACTTGAATGAATTCGACAAATCACCGGTTTTATAATAGGCGATCAACAAAAGCGGCCGAGGCGCTAACCCCGGCCGCTTTTGTCGGTGTTTTGACGTGCGCTCAGGAAACCAGGCGCAAAATCTCGGCGACGACGTCACCGACGGGGGCGCGGCCGTTTTCGCCGCCGCGCCACGAAAGGCAATAAAAGCCTTCGGCGGTGGGCGTCATGCTCAGCTTGTCGTAACCTCGCTGGCCAAGCACCGCGAAATGCCTGGGCCGCAGGCCGGCCAAGGCCGCTTCGATGATGGCGTAAACCTGCTGATAAGCGGCGAAAACCCGTGAGTCAACACCGCTGAAGCTCTGCTGGGCCCATTCCAGGCAGTTGACGCCGATGACCAACACGTCCACCGCCGGCAGCTTGGCGGCCAGGGTCAGTTTGTTGCGTTCGATCTGATACAACCGGCCTTCGTGCACGCGGTTGCTGGTCAGCAGGCTGGTGGCCAGCAGTTGCTCGGCCTTGCTGGTAACGAAATCGCTGCGGTAGCCGCTGGCCAAGACGCGGGGCAGCAACTCGGGCGGACTCACCAGGCCCTCGCTCAACAGGCCGCCCGGGTAGCCCGAGACGGCCCAGCCGTTGATGGCCGGCGCGGGATGACACAGCGGCGCGGCCAGCAAGCCGACTCGCTTGGAACCGGCCATGGTCCGCCAAATATCCGGCGCGGCCATGTCGGCCAGACTTTTGGGGTTGTCCATGCCCAAACGGCCGGACAGGCCGTGCTGGGCCGGCGCGCGCCCGCTGAAAAGCGTGGCCCAGCGAGCCAAGTCATCCTCGGGGTCGACGCCATCGAACATGGCCCGGCCCCAGGCCCGATGCATCAGGAAGTGGGGGGCCACTTCGCAGACCGCCTCGGCGCCAAGCCCGCCCACCAGAAACACCAGAAGCGTCGGCGGCGTCTCGGCCACGCTGGGCGTCGCCGCGCGCTCGAGCTGAAGCCGGCTCAACGTCTCGCGGGCGGCTTGGTCGCCGGGCTGGATGGCCAGATAGCGTTCGAGATAGACATGGGCCGCCTCGACCTCGCCTTTGGCCATGCTCAACTCGGCCAGCGCCCGCCAGGCCCACGGGTGGCCCGGGTGGGCGCAGAGGCCCTTGACCAAGGCCTGGCCGGCCTCGGCGTGGCGGCCCAGGCCCAACAAGGCCTGGGCCTGGCCCAGATGGACCTCGGCGTCGGCGATCACGTGATTGGCCGCCAGGCCGAAGTTTTTGGCCGCGTCTTCCAGCCTGTGCTCGTCCAGGGCCCGGCGCGCTTCCATTTTATATTGTCGGCCCAGCTTTTCGGCGGCCTTGGACTCGGCCACGGGCTTGAGCGGGGCCAGCCAATCCCAATGGGGCCGCGCGGCCATGGCCAGATTGATCAACTCGACGGTCAGTTGGGGGTCGTCGCCGGTGAGCAAAGTCTTGACCAGGCGTCGGCATTCGGGCTCGCCGCGCTCGTCGGCCACCAAGCGCCCGAAAACATCGATCGCCGCGGCGGCGTCGCCACGGTTGGCCTCGGCCAGGGTCCACAGGTGCAACACCTGGGGGAACTGGTTGAAGGTCTGGTTTTCGGCGAACAAAAAGTCCTCTGGCTTGCTGCGCGCCAGGTCTTGCATCTCGAAAAAGCGTCGCCCGGCCAGGCAGACATCATCCCACTGCCGTTTGTAATAATAGGCGTGAACTAAAAACAGCCAAGGATCCGGATAGTTGGGCATGGCCTCCAGGCAGGCGTGGGCGTAGGTGACGGTCTCGTCCCAACGTTGCAGGGCGTAAAGCGCGCCCAAAAGCGGATAGTAGCAGCGCGGGAAGTCGGTGCCCGGCGCCAGTTGCTCCTGGGCCAGACGAATGGCCGTGAGCGACTCGTCCACGGCCTCCAGGCAGGTGTCGATGCGCGAGGCCAGGGTCTGGGCCAGATAGGCGTGGGCCTTGAAGTTGTGGGGTTCGCGCTCGATGGCTTGGCGCAGCATGCCCAGCCGCCGCTGATGCTTGGCCTCCATGGTCTGGGGGTCCAGGTTGTAGCCGTAGTGGGTCAGCTTGACGTCCGAACGGGTGTAGTGGCCCTTGATGCGCGGTTCGTTGTGCACCAGGCCGGCGTAATGAAAGCCCACGCCATTGCGGAACAGGCGCGGGTGCAGCAGGAACGTCGACCCGCCGCCGGGCACGTCGTTGTAGAGCTTGAACAGGAAGCAGTTGAGCCCCTCCGGCGCGTTGGTCAGTTGGCGCATCAGGGGCGCGGTTTGCTGGTCGAGTTCCTCGTCGGCGTCGAGGATGAGGATCCAGTCGCCGGTGCAGTAGCCGATGGACTGGTTGCGGTGGGTGGAAAAATTGTTTTCCCACGGGTGGTGATAAACCTTGGCCCCGTAGGAGGCGGCGATCTCCACGGTGCGGTCGGTGGAGCCGGTGTCGACGACGATGATCTCGTCGACCCAGGGCTTGACGCTTTCCAGGGCCCGCGGCAACATTTTCTCTTCGTTCTTGACCATCATGGCCACGCTGATGGTGGGCCTTTTGCCTTGGCCTTTAGGGGCGACATTTTTTTGTCTACTGCCAGCCATGATCCCTCCGCCGCTGGGAAAAATCTCGTCAAACTGTTTAGTTAGCATTGAGTTTATGTTTCCGCCGCGGCGGTGTCAACCACCCATGACGACGCCCGCGGCGATTGACGCCACCGCGGCGCGGCGCTTTTTTTCGACCCCACGACAAAAAAAGCCTTAACCCGTTTTTCAAGATGCCGATAAGTCCCTTGAAACAACTGGTGTGACGCCGGGCTAATCTCACGCAAGGGGAAAGGCACACCGTCCAAGGCGCCAAAAGGATATTGGCGCACACGAACCAAGGAGGGGTTCCAATGAGTCTCATTATCAATCACAACATGATGGCCGCCAACGCGGCGCGCAACCTGACGACGACCTACGGGCGGCTTTCGACGTCGGTGCAGCGCCTGAGCTCGGGCCTGCGCATCAACTCCGCCGCCGACGACGCCGCCGGCCTGGCCATCCGCGAAATGATGCGCGCCGACATCGCCACCCTCAACCAGGGCGTGCGCAACGCCAGTGACGCCATCAGCATGATTCAGACCGCTGAAGGCGCCATGAGCGTCATCGACGAAAAGCTCATCCGCATGAAGGAGCTGGCCGAACAGGCCGCCACCGGCACCTACACCACCGCCCAGCGCATCATCATCAACTCCGAGTATCAGGCGATGGCCGCGGAAATCGACCGTATCGCCAACGCCACCGACTTCAACGGCGTCAAGGTGCTCGACGGTAGCCTCCTGACTCTGCACGACGGCTCTGGCATGAAGATCCACTTCGGCACCGGCAACGACGCCGCCGAGGACTACTACTTCATCACCATCGGCGACATGCGGGCCACCTCGGTCACCGGTTTGCAGGTCGGCGGCGGCACCGGCCTGGATTCCGTGTGGCGCACCACCGGCCTGGACATGGCCGCCTCCACCGACACCATGGCCAACAGCGGCGCCTTCGGCATCCAGACCAGCACCGACGGCGTGACCTGGACCACCTACGGCTTCCTGACCGTCGACGACGACGACACCCTCGACGACGTCGTGGCCAAGTTCAACGACGGCGCGACCAGCCGGGGCAACGCCGCCACCAACAGCATCACCTTCGACTCCGGCTTCTCCTCGACGGACCTGGCCGGCGACACCATCACCATCAACGGCCACGCCTTCACCTTCAGCACCAGCACCAGCACCAGCACCGCCAACACCATCGGCCTCCAGGGCCTGGGCTCGGTGGCCTCCATCGCCGCCGCCACCCAGTTCGCCATCAACACCTGGGCCTCGGTGGGCAACGCCAACGGCGTCTACGCCACCATCAACGCCACGGCCAGCACCCTGACCGTCAGCCTCACCGACCGCGACTTCGGCGACAACACCTCGACCCTGGCCAGCAGCAACACCACCCTGACCCTGGGCGGGGCCACCTTCAGCGGCGGCGGAACCGACACCACCATCACCGCCGCGGCGGTCGAGGACGAGGACGGCACGGGCTACGAACTGCAAATCACCGCCGAAGGCAACACCCAGGTGCGCCTGGTCCAGACCAACGGCGCGGCCTTCACCGCCGCCAGCGCCACCGTGGGCGGCACGCCGACCACCGGCACCACCGTCTCCGAAATGGCCCTCAACACCGGGGCGGCGGCCTATGTCTCCGACTGGGCCGACGGCGACGACGACACCGAGTGGTTCAGCCGCAACGCCTCTGGCGCATGGTGGGACGGCGCCAACATCATCACCCAGAGCGCGGCCCAGCTCGCCCTGGCCCAGCTCGACGACGCCATCAACCGCAAGGACACCGCCCGCGCCTCCTTGGGCGCGACCCAGAACCGCCTGGAAAACACCATCACCAACCTGCAGATCCAGGCTGAAAACCTCCAGGCCGCCGAATCGCGCATCTCCGACGTGGACGTGGCCCTGGAAATGACCGAGTTCACCCGCAACAACATCCTGGCCCAGTCGGCGGTGGCCATGCTGGCCCAGGCCAACAGCCTGCCGCAACTGGCCCTGCAGCTCCTGGGCGGTTGATCAGCCAGGCGACTGAAGACTGAACAAACTATCGCCCCCGTCGGCCCGCGCCGGCGGGGGCCTCGTCTTGGCCACGCGCCGCCGAGGATAAAATCCGTTTCACGTATCGAAAAAGCTCAAGTTCCAGCCCGGCGCTGCCGAAAAGGTTCTTGAAAGCTCTGGAGAAGGCGACGGCCTTCATGCCCGTGGGGACGGGTGACAAGACTTTCGAGATTGGCACGGGGACCCGCCAACGCATCGCTAGGGAGTCAAAAACAAAAGCCGCTCCGATATGGACTTCGGGCCGCGGCGCAAAAACAACCACGGAGGGGATCATATGTCTCTTTACATCAACCACAACATGATGGCGTCCAACGCCGCGCGCAACCTGTCCAACGTCTACGGTGACCTGGCCACCTCGGTGCAGCGCCTGTCGTCGGGCCTGCGCATCAACTCCGCCGCCGACGACGCCGCCGGCCTGGCCGTGCGCGAGATGATGCGCGCCGACGTCGCCGCCCTCAACCAGGGCATCAGGAACGCCTCCGACGCCATCAGCATGATTCAGACCGCTGAAGGCGCCATGAGCGTCATCGACGAAAAGCTCATCCGCATGAAGGAGCTGGCCGAGCAGGCCGCCACCGGCACCTACACCACCGCCCAGCGCTTGATCATGGACTCGGAATACCAGGCCATGGCCGCGGAAATCGACCGTATCGCCAACGCCACCGACTTCAACGGCATCAAGCTCCTCGACGGTAGCCTGCTGACCCAGCACGACGGCTCGGGCCTCAAGGTCCACTTCGGCACGGGCAACGAGGCCGCCGAAGACTACTACTACGTCTCCATCGGCGACATGAAGGCCACCTCCATCACCGGCCTGCAGGTCGGCGGCGGGGCCGGCGAAGGCGCGACCTGGCGCACCACCGGCCTGGACATGGCCGCCTCCACCGACGCCATGGCCAACAACGGCACCTTCGGCATCCAGACCAGCACCGACGGCACGACCTGGAGCAACTACGGCTTCCTGACCGTCGACGCCGGCGACACCCTCGACGACGTCGTGGACAAGGTCAACGCCGGCAACGCCGCCACCAACAGCATCACCTTCGCCGCCGGCTCCTCCTCGACGGACCTGGCCGGCGACACCATCACCGTCAACGGCCACGCCTTCACCTTCAGCACCGGCACCAGCACCAGCACCGCCAACACCATCGGCATCCAGAACCTGGGCTCGGTGGCCTCCATCGCCGCCGCCACCCAGTTCGCCATCAACACCTGGGCCTCGGTGGGCAACGCTGACGGCGTCTACGCCACCATCAACGCCACGGCCAGTTCCCTGACCGTCAACCTCACCGACCGCGACTTCGGGGCCAGCACCGACACCCTGGCCAGCAGCAACACCACCCTGACCCTGGGCGGGGCCACCTTCAGCGGCGGCGGAACCGACACCACCTCCGTCACCGCATCGGCCGTGGCCGACGCAGACGGCTCGGGCTACGAACTGCAGCTCACCGGCGGCACGGGAGTGCAGGTGCGCCTGGTCCAGACCAACGGCGCGGCCTTCACCGCCTCCACCGCCACCGTGGGCGGCACGCCGACCACCGGCACCACCGTCTCGTCCATGGCCCTCAACACCGGGGCGGCGGCCTATGTCTCCGACTGGGCCGACGGCGACGAGGACAGCGAGTGGTTCAGCATCGGCTCCACCGGCCCGACCTGGGACGGCGCGCACATCCAGACCCAGAGCGCGGCCCAGCTCGCCTTGGCCCAGATCGACGCGGCCATCAGCAAGAAGGACACCGCCCGCGCCTCCTTGGGTTCGACCCAGAACCGCCTGGAAAACACCATCACCAACCTGCAGATCCAGGCAGAAAACCTCCAGGCCGCCGAATCGCGCATCTCCGACGTGGACGTGGCCCTGGAAATGACCGAGTTCACCCGCAACAACATCCTGACCCAGGCGGCCGTCTCCATGCTGGCCCAGGCCAACAGCCTGCCGTCACTGGCCCTGAGCCTGCTGGGCGGCTAGGGCCAAACCGGCCGCCTTTGGGCCCCAAACACATCGTCAAAGCCCCTGTCGGCCCACGCCGGCGGGGGCTTTCGCCGTGGGCCGGTCAAATGGCATAAAAGTGATTCGACACGCCAAATTATTGTCAAGTTCCGAGCCCGACGCGCCGAAAAGGTCTTTGAAAGCATTGAAACGGCCTCCGCCCACTGCCCCCCCCTGAGGCGACCCGGTTTCAACGCCCCCTCGATCGCAAGATAGCAGCAGTTGTCCGCTCGACAGGGAGGTTGGGCCGTGGGTAACCCATGGAGGCAGGGGGACGTATGTCTCTTTACATCAACCACAACATGATGGCGTCCAACGCCGCGCGCAACCTGTCCAACGTCTACGGTGACTTGGCCACCTCGGTGCAGCGGCTGTCGTCGGGCCTGCGCATCAACTCCGCCGCCGACGACGCCGCCGGCTTGGCCGTGCGCGAGATGATGCGCGCCGACATCGCCGCCCTCAACCAGGGCGTGCGCAACGCCAGCGACGCCATCAGCATGATCCAGACCGCTGAAGGCGCCATGAGCGTCATCGACGAAAAGCTCATCCGCATGAAGGAGCTGGCCGAGCAGGCCGCCACCGGCACCTACACCACCGCCCAGCGCTTGATCATGGACTCCGAATACCAGGCCATGGCCGCGGAAATCGACCGTATCGCCAGCGCCACCGACTTCAACGGCATCAAGCTCCTCGACGGCAGCTTGCTCACTCAGCACGACGGTTCGGGCCTCAAGGTCCACTTTGGCACGGGCAACGAGTCGGCCGAGGACTACTACTACGTCTCCATCGCCGACATGAAGGCCACTTCCATCACTGGCCTGCAAGTCGGCGGCGGGGCGTCCGGGGCGGAGGCAAGCGTCTTTCGCACCAACAGCCTCGACATGGCCAGCACATCCGACACGCTAGACCATTATGGGGCTTTCGGCATACAGCTAAGCAACGATGGCGCTGACTGGGGCCGATATGGCTACGTCAATTACGGCCCCGGCGACACCCTCGACGATATCGTCAACAATATCAACCGCGGCAACGCCGGCGGCAACTTGGTTGACTTCAGCACCTGCACCACCACCGAGTTGGACGGAGAGTCCGTCTTCGTCAGTGGTTTTGAATACAGGTTCAACAACTCAACCCTGCCGGGCCTGACCGCCATCTCCCTGACCACCTTGAGCATCGGCACCCAGGGAGCCTCCCTGGCCTCGGTGGCCCAGTGGTTCCAATGCGCCGTCAACTACAACGCCAGCGCCAGCCCGGGTTCATCCAAGTTGGTGGCTGTCTACGATTCAGCGGAACCGCAGTCGGTCATCCTGAGCGCGACCAGCTTTGGTCTCGACGCCATGGCGATCACCAGCAGCTACTCCACCTTGGTCTTCATGAGCCCAACCTTCACCGGCGGCGGCCAAAACAACGCGGTAAGCGCCGAGGCGGTGCAAGATTCCGATGGCTCGGGCTGGGAGTTGCAGATCACCGCCACAAACGGCCAGTACATGCGCCTGACCATGCCCGATGGCCAAGCCTTCGAGCTCAACGCGTCCAGCGAAGGCGGCGATCCCTCCGGCGACTCCGTCGACCCCACGGTGGCGCTGCGGATAGACCTATCCGGAACCTATGTTTATGCCGATTCACGGCTGGACCAGACCAACGAATGGTTCAGCCAGGGCGCGGGCGTGAGTTGGGACGGGGCCAACATCCTCACCCAGAGCGCGGCGCAAGCGGCCCTGGGCCAGATCGACGCGGCCATCAACCGCAAGGACACCGCCCGCGCCAACCTGGGCGCCACGCAAAACCGCCTGGAAAACACCATCACCAACTTGCAAATCCAGGCCGAAAACCTCCAGGCCGCCGAATCGCGCATCTCCGACGTGGACGTGGCCCTGGAAATGACCGAGTTCACCCGCAACAACATCCTCACCCAGGCGGCCGTCTCCATGCTGGCCCAGGCCAACAGCCTGCCAAACCTGGCCCTGAGCCTGCTGGGCGGATAAAACCGGCCGCGACGCGCGACAACAAAACCCCGTCCGCGCGGCGGGGTTTTTCTTTGGCCTTGGCTTGTGGTTGGCTCAGTTCAGGCAGGCTTGACTGGGGCCCAGGGGCTCCTCGCCGCAGACCAGATTCTTGCCCAGGGCCTTGGCGCGATACATGTTCTTATCGGCCCGCTCGACGACCTGCTCGGGGCGCTCGTCGTCGGGGCGAAAGCACGACACGCCAAAGCTGGCCGTCAGCCGCGCCCGTTGGCCGGCCGCCGTGAAGGCCCAGGCCGCCAGCGAGGCGCGCAGGCGCTCGGCCAACACGTAGGCCCCGTCCAGGCTGGTCTCGGGCAGCAGGCAGACGAACTCCTCGCCGCCGAAGCGGGCCAGGAAATCCACCGCGCGCAGGCCTTGCTGGCAGAGCCTGGCCACCTGGATCAGGGCTTGGTCGCCCACCAGATGACCGAAACGGTCGTTGATGGCCTTGAAGTCGTCGATGTCGAGCATGATCACCGAGCAGGGCCGGCCAAAGCGCAGAAAGCGGTTGAACTCCACGCGCAGGCGGCTGTCCCAGGCCCGGCGGTTGGCCAGCTTGGTCAGTTCGTCGGTCAGGGCCATGGTCTCCAGGCGATCCAGCGACTGCACGGCCTTTTCCAGCTCTTGGCTCTTGTCGACCAGCTCGCCGCCCAGCCTGCTGCTGGCCTGGTTGACCTCCTGGACCTGGAGCAGGGCCTGACGCAGCCAGCGGCCGGCCTCGTCGGCCTCGCCCAGGCGCTGGGCCGCCTCGATGGTCTTGCACAGCTCACGGCTGGCCGAATCGGCCAACTCGGCCGTCTGGCACGAGCGGGCCACGATGAAATCGGCCGTCTGACGCAGCGATTGCGCTAGGCGTTCGTTGTTGCGGCGCATGTCGATGTTGGCCTCGGCGCTGAAAAGCTGGCCAAAGACCTGGCTGGTGGTCTCGGCGGTCCATGGGCGGCCGGTGTTGAGTTGGGCGTCGACCACGCGGCGGACAAGATGCAGGTCGCCCTCGAAATAGAGATAAAATATCATGTAATTTTCGGGCGTTGCCGGTATCTGATGCTGGCCGAGGAACGGCAGCACCTTGCGCGCGATGGCAAGGGAAATTTCGAACAATCTTTTATGGTTGTCCGTTGTCATGGCCTTAAGTAATAACAAATCGCCACCCGATGCGCCAGCGACAAATTGCCATGACGCGCTAGGGTTAGGCGTGGGTCTGGAAATATTTTTCGGGATTGGCGCGGTAGGCCACCACCCGCACCGGCTCCATGGTCACCAGGCCTTCGCCGATCAGTTCGTCCAACAGCGGCGCAAAGCGCTGGATTTTTTCTTCCGCGTCGATGATCTCGATGATCACGGGCAGGTCTTCGGACAGGCGCAGGATCTTGTCGGTGTGCAGGCGGCTGTTGGCCCCAAAGCCCAGCATGGCCCGCCAGGCCGTGGCCCCGGCCAGGCCTTCTTGGCGGGCCCGCTCGACGATGAGCTGATAGACCGGCTTGCCGTGAAGCCTGGCGCTTTCGCCGATAAAAATACTCAGCCTGAGGCACTGGCCGTCCAGTTTCATGCAAAGCCTCCTTTTACGCTACAGCGCCCGGGCCAGGGCCATGCCGGCCAGCACGGCCAGCAGGCCAATGATGTTTTGCAACGCCAGGTTGCCCATGGCGAAAAGCCATTGGCCGCCGCGCAGCAGTTCGCCGGTTTCGAACATGAAGGTGGAAAATGTGGTGAAGGCGCCCATGAAGCCGGTGAGGATGATCAGCCTGGCCTCGGGGCCGATCACGGCCCGCTGCACGGCCAGGGCCCAGACCAGGCCAAAGGCGAAGCTGCCCACCAGATTGACGCAGACCGTGCCCCAAGGAAAGCCCGCGCTCAGCCAACGATGAACCAGGTTGCCCAGGCCATAGCGGCACAAGGTGCCCACGGCCCCGGCCAGGGCCACGAGGATCAGTTTTTGGATCATGCCAGTCGCTCCCGCCTCGGGCGACCGATGAACGGCCGCGTCTCATAGATAACACCAGCCGTTCGGCGGCACAATCATCTTTCACAAATGATATAATGAACAGCTCTGGCCCTTGACACGAACCCATAGCTTTGATAGTTGTTTTTGCTCAACCCTAATAGCAGCTTATAGCCCCCGGTCGAGCTTCCTGTTCCCTCCGCGCCGGGGAAAGACCATTGGAGTGGGGATGTCCAAAGGCAAAATCGAAATAGAACGCGAAAAATGCAAGGGCTGTCACCTTTGCGTCGCGTTCTGCCCAAACCAATGCATCCAGGTCAGCAAGGAAATCAACAGCAAGGGATACTACCCGGCGGAGTTCAAGCCCGAGGAGGCCAAAGAGGGCAAGGACGGCTGTTCGGGTTGCTGTATCTGCGCGACGATGTGCCCGGACCTGGCGATAGAGGTGTACCGTGGCTAAAAAATTGATGCGTGGAAGCCACGTCCTGGGCGAGGCCGCCGTGCGCGCCGGGTGCCGTTACTACTTCGGCTACCCCATCACGCCGCAGAACGAAGTGCCCGAATACATGTCCGGCCGGCTGCTGGAGGTGGGCGGCACGTTCGTCCAGGCCGAGAGCGAACTGGCCTCGATCAACATGGTCATTGGCGCCTCCATGGCCGGCGGCCGGGTGATGACCAGCTCCTCCAGCCCGGGCATTAGCCTCAAGCAGGAGGGCATCAGCTATCTGGCCGGCCTGGAGCTGCCGGCGGTGATCGCCAACATGGTCCGCGGCGGGCCGGGCCTGGGCAACATCGCCCCGGCCCAGAGCGACTATTTCCAGGCCACCCGCGGCGGCGGCCACGGCGACTATCGCTGTATCGTGCTGGCGCCGGCCTCGTGCCAGGAGCTGTGCGACATGACCATCCGCGCCTTCGACCTGGCCGACAAGTACCGCAACCCCGTGTTGATCCTGGGCGACGGCATGATGGGCCAGATGATGGAGCCGGTGAACTTCCCCGAGCCCCTCGACCCGGCCGCCCTGCCCAAGAAAGACTGGACCCTGAGTGGGGCCAAGGGCCGGCCGCCACGGGCGCTCCTGTCGCTTTTGCTCAACCCCAAAATCCTCGAAGAGCACAACTACAAGCTGGTGCGCAAGTACGACGCGGTGGTCCAGAACGAGATCGACTGGGAATCCTACATGACCGAGGACGCCAGGCTGGTTTTGGTGGCCTACGGCACGGCCGCGCGCATCGCCAAGGGGGCTATCGCCAGGGTGCGCGAACTGGGCATGAAGGTGGGCCTGCTGCGGCCCAAGACCCTGTGGCCCTTCCCCAAGCCGGCCCTGCTGGAGCTGACCAAGGTCGTGCGCCATCTCTTGGTCATCGAA
This sequence comes from Desulfarculus baarsii DSM 2075, assembly GCF_000143965.1. Lineage (GTDB taxonomy): Bacteria > Desulfobacterota > Desulfarculia > Desulfarculales > Desulfarculaceae > Desulfarculus > Desulfarculus baarsii. Next base: position 2,612,235 of record NC_014365.1, read on the forward strand.
CTCAGCGCCGGCCAGATGGTCGAGGACGTGGAGCTGGCGGTCAAGGGCCAGGCCGAAGTCAACTTTTATGGCCGGCCCGGCGGCGTGGTGCCCACCCCCGAGGAAGTCGCCCACCAGATCACCCACTATTATTACCGCGCCCATCTGGACCAGGATGGCCCGGCGTCCGCCAGGCGGGAGGCTTAGCATGAAAAAAGTCTTCGAAGCGCCCAAGAGCCTCAAGCCCAACATCTTCCACTATTGTCCGGGCTGTGGTCACTCGATCATCCACCGCCTGGTGGCCGAGGTCATCGACGAGCTTGGCTTCCGCGAGGAGGCCATCGGCGTGCCGCCGGCCGGCTGCGCGGTGTTGGCCTACAACTACTTCGACGTGGACATGGGCGAGGCCCCCCATGGCCGGGCCCTGGCCGTGGCCACGGGCATCAAGCGGGTGCTGCCGCAAAAGGTCGTCTTCACCTACCAGGGTGACGGCGACATCGCCGCCATCGGCACGGCCGAAACCATCCACGCGGCAAACCGCGGCGAGCGCATCACGGCCATCTTCGTCAACAACGGCGTTTACGGCATGACCGGCGGCCAGATGGCCCCCACCACCCTGCCGGGCATGTACTCGACCACCACCCCCGGTGGCCGCGACGTGGCCCGCGATGGTTCGCCCCTGAACCTGACCGAGATGCTGGCCATCGCCAAGGGCAGCGTCTACCTCGAGCGCGTGGCCGTCACCTCGCCGGCCAAGGTCAACAAGGCCAAAAAGGCCATCAAAAAGGCCTTCCAGGCCCAGATCGACAACCTTGGCTTCAGCCTGGTCGAGGTGCTCTCGCCCTGCCCCACCAACTGGAAAATGCAGCCGGTGGCGGCCTGCCAGTGGGTCGAGGAGGAAATGACCCGGTTCTTCCCGCTGGGCGTAATCAAAGACGAGACCGGCTACAAATAGCCGCCGCCGAAGGAGGTCAGCGTTGACCGTTAAAAGCATATTCGCCGGTTTCGGCGGCCAGGGCGTCCTGCTGATGGGCTACACCCTGGCCCTGACGGCCATGAACGAAGGCAAGGAAGTGACCTACCTGCCGTCCTACGGGGCGGAGGTGCGCGGCGGCACGGCCAACTGCACGGTGGTGGTCAGCGACCAGCCCATCGCCAGCCCCGTGGCCAGTTCGCCCGACATCATCGTGGTGATGAACAACCCCAGCCTGCTGCGTTTCGCCAACATCGTGCGACCCGGCGGGATGGTGTTGATCAACGAGGATTTGGTGCGCGACCAGATCGGCCGCGACGACGTGAAAATCATCAAGGCGCCCGTCAACAGCATCGCCCACGACCTGGGCGAGGACCGTTCGGCCAACGTGGTCATGCTGGGCGCCATGGCCCAGGCCACCGGCGTGGTCGGCCTCGATGCGCTCAAGGAGGCCCTGGCCGCCACCGGCCTGGGCAAAAAGGCCAAGGTTTTGGAACTCAACAGGCGGGCCCTGGATGCGGGCGCCGACCACGTTCGCCGCCTCGCGGCCAAGGAGAGCTAGAGATGACCGTCACCCAGCTCACCATCAACATCCCCGACCGTCCGGGTCAACTGGCCGCCATCAGCGAAATGATGGGCGAGGCGGGCGTCAACATCATCGCCTTCTTCGTCTCGACCAACACCCCCGGCGGCCAGGGCCTGATGCGTTTCGTGGCCGACAACCCCGAAAAAGCCTACAACGTGCTGGTCGGCCGCGGCGTCGACGTCAGCACCCAGCAGGTGCTGGCCGCCGAGACGCCCCATCACGCCGGCGGCTTGCAGGCCGTGCTCAACCCGCTCAAGCGCACCGACATCAACGTCCTGCACATCTACCCCACCATCCAGACCACCGAGTCGACGATCCTGATCATCGGCGTGGCCCCCGAGACCTTGCAAACGGCCGTCGAGGCCCTGCAAAAAGAGTGGATCCGCCTGTTTGACGAGGAACTCTACAACATGTGAGGCGCGCGCCCGACGCGGGCGACGATCGACGAAAAAACGCGGACCCGACCGATAAAGTCGGGCCCGCGTTTTTGGCGTCACGCCGATCCGGGGCTTAGTGGTCCAGGCCCTCGTAGTCCTTGATGTCGAAGTTTTCGATGGTGATCCAGTCGGAGATCTTGCGGCCCATGCCCTTGACCTCGGGGTCGCAAACGGCCAGGAAGACGCTGTTGGCGCCCTGACGCTGCTCGGGGGTGAAGGTCAGCGGCGCGCCCAAGCCCTCGCTCCAACCCTTGAAGGTCTCCATCTGCTTGATGAAATTGTCATAGCTCAGGTCGTTGCCGCAGCGCTTGATGCCTTCGACCATGGGCATGGCGTAGAGGATGCCCGAGGTGTAGAAAGCGCCCCAACGCTCTTGCGGGGCGTACTTCTGCCAGGCTTCGCGCAGCTTGACCATCATCGGATGGTCGGACCAGGGCAGTTCGCCGAAGGTCGAGAAGATCACGCCCTTCCACAGGCCCTTGGTGATCTTGTACATCAGCTCGGGGTCGGCCAGGGTGGTGCTGGTCATGAACTGGGGCTTGAAGCCCATCTTGGCGGCGGTGCCCAGGGTGATGGCGGCCTGCTTGGGCAGCAACCACAGAACGACCACTTCGCAACCGGCTTCCTTGAGCTTGAGCACCTGGGTGCTCAGGTCGGTGTCGGTGACCTCGGTGGAGACGGCGGCGGCCAGCTCCAGCTTGTGGTCGCGCAGCTCCTTGCGAGCGCCCATCAGGCCGCCCTTGCCGTAGTCGTCATTCTGGTAGAGGAAGCCGATCTTGGTCTTCTTGAGGGTGTCGAGGGCGTGGCGGACCAACAGGGCCGCGTCGACCGGGTAGGTCGGGTAGACGCCGAAGATGTTCTTCTTGGGCGGGATCGTCCAGTGGGTGGAGCCAGACGACGGCGAGACCCAGGGGATGTTTTTCTCGACCAGGTAAGGCATCACGGCCATGCCCGGGCTGGTGCCCACGCCGCCGACAAAGCCCCAAACGCCTTCATTTTCGACCAACTCTTTGACGATGGCCTTGGTGCGGTTGGGTTGATAGCCGTCGTCGCGCAGATAATAGGCGATCTTGCGGCCGTTGACGCCGCCTTCGTCGTTAAGCATCTTGAAATACAAGTCGGTTCCGCGGGCCACCGCGCCCCAGAGGGCCGCCGGTCCGGTCTGGGGGCCCCACTGGCCGATCTTGATCTCGGTGTCGGTCACGCCCCTGACCTCGGCGGCCATCGCCGTGGCGCACAGGGCCGCGCTCATCACCAATGCCAGAAACAAGCTCAAAAACCTTTTCATGTTCCTCTCCCTCGAGACGTTTTCAATGCGTGCCGACGGTATGCCATCTCGAATACCGCACCGCCGAACTTCGTCGACCAAGAAGCCAAATCGCAAGCCTTTCGCCGGCTTCGCCGCGGCCAGCGCCGCCAAGCCACCCCAAGGCGACGCCTCCGGCCACGCCAGCCAGCGCGAGCGGCCATCGTCATCGCCGACGACCGTCCATATTCACGATCCGGCAATAACGAGTCTAGAATATCCCAACGCCGATTTTCAATGCGAAATAAGCGACCACTTGTCGTTGTGATGAAATTTACAAGCAGCGGTTATTTTTTTTGACGATTTTTGAAGCCATGACTTTTGGATAGGCCATAAGAAAAGGCCGCCGAACACGGCGGCCCCGTTTGGCGACGCCGGTGATCAGTTCACCACCAGCTTATCACTTCGTCGCTGTCAAAGACAAGCTCCACCAGTTTGGCGTAATCGGCGTCTTCGTAAAGATTGAACCGCCGCGCCTGCTTGCCCTCGGCCAGTTTCTCGGCCAAAAACGTGGTGGTCTTGTCGGGTTCGGTTTTGAATATCATCAAGTGCTTCACGCCACGCCTCCCTAGAACGGCACGACCAGTTCATATTGCTTGATTTTTTCGGCCATGTCCTCCAGGGACATGTACTGCACCTGCTCGAAGTTGTCCACGTTGGCCTGGACGTTGCTGTAGACCTCGCCTTCCAGGTCGTCGACGAGCATCTCCAGGTTTTCGCGCAGGTCGTCGATGGTCTTGGACGCGGGCACCCGCATTTCGTGATCGACCACGAACGCCGCGCACCACATGTTTTCCACCAACAGGCCCAGCGTGGAGCGAATGCCTTCCCAACAGTCGTCTTTTTTGATAATGAACGCGACTTTTTCGACCTTCATCTGCCGGCCTCCCTATAATACGATATAGCGGTCACAGTCCTCGATCAGGTGACCGTGGCGCATCTGCGTGGCGAAATCCTCGTCCTTGACCACCGGCACCGGCTTTTGCAGCTTGAAAAACTCGAAACCGACGTTGCACAGGCTGATGGTGGTCTTGCCCTCCATCTCGGGGAAACGCGGGTGCTGCGTCAACAACACGCCTTCGGCGCTGAGAAACACGATGACCTCATGCCCCGACGCCCTGGCCGCGTCGGTGATCCCGATCAGGTGATCGATGTGCTTATCCGAGGAAACCAGTATGCCCAGTTTGCCCATTAAACAATCTCCATGTCTTGCGGTGCGAAACGAAACGGGCCCGAAGCGCCCGTCAACTGCCAGTTTAGCCAAAAATTATATCACAATGTAACTTATTGTTCAGCCCTCACCCCAGACAAAGCTGGTCGTCAGCCGGGCCTGGCCCACCACCGAGGCGAAAACCCGCACCACCCAGGTCGGCTCCACCGAGCCCGGCCGCACGGCCAGCCAGCCCAACGGCGGGTCCAGCCGGCCGCGCAGCAACTCGGCCCCGGCCTTGGCGTCGGGGCGCATCAGCACCACGCCAAAGGCCCCGCCAATGACGAACATGCCGTCTTCCTGACGCTGGACCTGCACCTCCGGCGGCAGGTGAAAAAACAGCTCCAACATGTGTTGGGCCTTGGCCACCACTTGATCGACCACGCTGAGCAGGCCGCGTCGGCCGTCGAGGAACACCCGCCGCCGCAAAATCGGCCCACCGGCCAGATGGCGATAGCCATCGTAGCTGGCCGCGGCAAAGGCGTGGGTCTCGGTTTGCTCCAGGCCCTCCAGGGTGACCACGCCGCCGCCGGGCCGCGCGCCGTCCAGCAGGGCCGCGTTCTGCGCCTGGCGCGAGCGCAGATGGGGGCCCAGGGGCCCCTCGAAGGCCGGGCCGGGCGTCAACAGCAGCGGCCGGCCGTCCAGGCAAAAACTGACGGCCAGGGCCTGGGCCTGCCACTGATAGCCGTCGCTGGCCAGCCTGGGGCCGGTGCGAAAGAGCGCCTCGGCGCGGCGGTCGCCGGCGGCCAGGCACAACGACGACAGGCCCATGGCCGGCGCGTCGATGGCCTCGGGCGGTTTGGCCCAGGCCAGGCGGCGCAGGCCCTCCACGGCCTGATGGCCCATCAACCAAAACAGCGGCTCGTCCAACTGGCGGTCGGCGCGCAGTTCCGGCTCGCCCAGCAGCAGCGCGGCCAGGTTGGCCGGCCAGGCCAGGGCGCGCTCGGGCTTTTGGCCGGCGTCCAGGCGCAACGCCTCGGCCGCCGGGGCCCAACCCCAGGCCTGGCCGCAACCCCAGGGCGGCGCGCCAGCCCGGCAGCAGGCGGCCACCGGCCACAGGGCCTCGGCCAGGCCCGACGCCTCCAGGCCAGCCTTGCGAGCCAGCCACAGGCCCAACGCCCCCCATTGGCCGGCCGTGGCCGTGGCCATGGTCGGCCGGGCCGGGCCCACGCGGTCCCAGGCGGCCAGGGCCGGGCCGGCGCTTTCCGCCCCCAGCTTGAGCCAGTGGCCGGACTCGGGCAAAAACGATAGCGACCGGCCCAGGTGCATCAGGGCCACGGCCGGGGCCAGTTGCTCCAGGCCCGGCTCGGCGGCGGTCTCCAGGGCTCCGGCCAAGACCATGCCCGCCACCCGCAGGTCGACCACCGCCTGGGCCGTCACCGCCGCCTCCAGCCGCGAGACCACGCCCACCAGGCGCAAGGCCCACAGCCAGTTGACGACCCTGGTGGCCACCCAGGCCGCCTCGACCCAGCCGGGGCCCATCAGCGGCGGGCTCATGAGATGAAATTCGCGCATCTGGCGCTCGACGGCCGAGAGATAATCCGCCTCGCCCGCGATCAGCCAGGCCCTGGCCAGGCGCGTGACGATCTGGCCGCTCAGCCAGGGCCAGAGTCTGTGTTGCTCGTCGGGCGAAAGACGCAGCTTGCCCGCCGGCAGCGGACCGCCCGCATCCGGCCGGGGTGGCAGGCGCGCGGCCTCACGCCGGCTCTGGGCCATCAGGCCGGGGCCGTCGAAGAGCGAACCGAAAAAACGCGCTTGCCGCTGATCGGCGGCCAGAGGCAGGGCCAGGGGCAGCTCCATCTCCAGCCGCGCGGCCAGGCCCTCGGGCCGACCGGCGTAACCGCATTGGCGAAGCAGCCGTTCCACCGCCCGGTCGCCGGCCAACTCCTCGGCCACCTTGGCCGCGGTGGCGTTGCGGGCCAGGCGCTTGAAAACGCTATCGAGGTCGAAACGTTTCATCGATCGATCGCGGGGTTCGCGGGCATGGGGCGCTCTCCAGACAAGGCCGCGCAAAAGGTGACAGCGGCCGCCGCTTGCAAAGATAGCACAGACCGCCGCCTCGTCCACGACCTGTTTGCCCGCCGCGCCCCTTGCCAAGTCGCGGCGATTCTGCTAAAAAGAGCCATCCGGGCCGACGGGGCCCCTTTTCGTTTTTTGGGCGGTCGATGTCGCTGACGCACGATGCGGCCCGAGTCCCCGACGGCCGGCCTCCTCGACGAACGGCGGGCATGTTTTTTTCGACGGCCCCCGCGCGGCGGCCATTTTCGTTTTTCTGGCGGCGGATGTCGTTGACGCGACCTGCATCGGACCATAACCGGCGGCGTGTATTGGCCGCCATGGATCTTGGCTCCAACACCCTGCGCCTGCTGGTGGCCGAGGTGGACGCCTCGGGCTGGCGCGCGGTGCAACGGGCCATGGCCACGCCGCGCCTGGGCCTGGGTCTGCGCCCCGGCGCCGCCCTCGATCCCGCCGCCAAACAGGCCGCCGCCACGGCGGCCGCTGCATTTGCGCGCCAGGCCAGGGCCGCCGGGGCCCAAGCCATCGCCTTGGCCGCCACCCAGGCCTGCCGCGTGGCCAGCGACGGCGCGGCCTTCGTGGGCCACCTGGCCCGCGAGCTGGCCCTGGACCAGGCGGCGGTGATCGACGGCCGCCAAGAGGCCCGGCTCTCGCGCCTGGGCGTGCGCAGCCGTCTGGATGGCCCGGCCCAAGGCCTGTTGCTGGCCGACGTCGGCGGGGCCAGCACCGAAATCATCGACCTGGCCGACGAGGCCGACCTCGGCCAGAGCCTGGCCTTGGGCGCGGTGAGCCTCACCGAGGCCTGCCTGCGTTCCGACCCGCCCAGCGCCGCGCAATTGGCCGATCTGGCCCACCTGGCCCGCGAAGGCCTGGCCCCACTGGCCGGCCGCCGGGCGCGAGGCCTGGTGGCCAGCGCCGGCACCGCCGCCACCATCGCGGCCATGGCCCAGGGGCACACGGCCTATCTGCCCGAGGAAATCAACAACGCCGTGGTCACGCGCGCGGAGTTGGCGCGCCACTTCGCGCGCCTGGCGATCATGCCCCTGGCGCAGCGCCGGGCGGTCTTGGGCCTGGAGCCCAAACGCGCCGACATCATCCTGGCCGGCATGGCCATTTTCGCGGCGCTGATGGATATACTGAAATTGGACCGGATGATCACCATGGACGCGGGGCTGTTGGAGGGCATCCTCCTGGATTTCGCGGCCATACAATCCTTGGAGAAGCCGAGCCATGAAGCATGAAATAACCGAAGGCTTGACGTTCGACGATCTTTTGCTCAAACCGGGCCACAGCCAGGTGCTGCCCAACGAAGTCGACACATCCACCAGGCTCACGCGCTCCATCTCGCTACAAACGCCCCTGGTCTCGGCGGCCATGGACACCGTCACCGAGGCCGACACGGCCATCACCATGGCCCGCCACGGCGGCCTGGGCTTCATCCACAAAAACCTGAGCCTCCAAGACCAGGCCATCGAGGTGATCAAGGTCAAAAAGTCCGAATCGGGCATGATCGTCGATCCCATCACCGTGGGGCCGGACAACACCATCGCCCAGGTGCTGGAGCTGATGAGCCGCTACCGGGTCAGCGGCGTGCCGGTGGTGGTCGAAAACCGCAAACTGGTGGGCATCATCACCAACCGCGACTTGCGCTTCGAGACCAACCTGGACCAAAAAGTCTCGGAGGTGATGACCAAGGACCGCCTGGTCACCGTGCGCGAGGGCATCACCTTGGAGGAATCCAAGGCCGTGCTGCACAAGCACCGCATCGAAAAACTCCTGGTCACCACCGACGATGGCACGCTCAAGGGCCTGATCACCATCAAGGATATCGAAAAGGTGCGCCAATACCCCCACGCCTCCAAGGACGAACTGGGCCGGCTGCGGGTGGGCGCGGCGGTGGGCGTGGGCGAGGACGGCCTGCTGCGCGCCGAAAAGCTCATCGAGGCCGGGGTGGATGTGCTCTGCGTGGATTCGGCCCACGGCCACTCCCAGCGCGTGCTCGACACCGTGCGCGAGTTGAAGAAGGCCTTCCCCAGCCAGCCCGTGGTGGCCGGCAACGTGGCCACGGCCCGGGGCGCGGCCGACCTGATCGAGGCCGGGGTCGACGCGGTCAAAGTGGGCGTGGGGCCTGGCTCCATCTGCACCACGCGGGTGGTGGCCGGCGTGGGCGTGCCCCAGATCACGGCGGTGATGGAGGCGGCCTCGGTGGCCGGCCCGGCTGGCGTGCCGGTGATCGCCGACGGCGGGGTCAAGTTCAGCGGCGACGTGGTCAAAGCCCTGGCCGCCGGGGCCCAGGTGGTGATGATCGGCTCGATCTTCGCCGGCACCGAGGAGTCGCCCGGCGAGACGATCCTCTACCAGGGCCGGCGCTACAAGGTCTATCGGGGCATGGGCAGCATCGACGCCATGAAGGCCGGCTCGTCGGACCGCTATTGCCAGGACCGCAACGCCCCCGAGTCCAAGATGGTCCCCGAGGGCATTGTCGGTCGGGTGCCCTATCGCGGGCCGCTGTCCGACAGCATCCTCCAACTGGTGGGGGGCCTGCGCTCGGGCATGGGCTACGTGGGCGCGTCCACGGTGGAGCTTTTGCAAAAGCGCGCCGAGTTCGTGCGCATCACCTCGGCCGGCCTGCGCGAAAGCCACGTCCACGACGTGACCATCACCAAGGAAGCGCCCAACTATCGCATGGACTAACCCCAGAGCATTGGACAAAAGCCCGTGGCAGACATTCACGCCGAAAAAATATTGATCCTGGACTTTGGCTCGCAGACCACCCAGCTCATCGCCCGCCGCGTGCGCGAGGCCAGGGTCTATTGCGAGATCCACCCCTGCACCATGCCCCTGGAGCGCGTCAAGGCCTTCAACCCCCGGGGCGTGATCCTCTCCGGTGGGCCGGCCTCGGTCTACGCCGTCGACGCGCCCAAGGTGGACCCCGGCGTCTTTGAACTGGGCGCGCCAGTGCTGGGCATCTGCTACGGCATGCAGATCATCACCCACCTGTTGGGCGGCGTGGTGGCCAGGGGCGAAAAGCGCGAATACGGCCCGGCCAAGCTGAGCCTGCGCCAGGCCATCGGCCTCTTTGGCGAGTTGGACCAGGCCCAGCCCGTGCCGGTGTGGATGAGCCACGGCGACCGCATCGAGCAACTGCCGCCGGGCTTCCAGGTGCTGGCCACCAGCGAAAACTCGCCCGTGGCGGCCATGGGCGACCCGGCGCGGCGCATCTACGGCGTGCAGTTCCACCCCGAGGTGGCCCACACGCCCCAGGGCGCGACCATGCTGGCCTCCTTCGTGCTGGGCGAGTGCCGCTGCCAGCCGATCTGGACCATGCACAACTTCGCCGAGGCCACCATCGCCGACTTCAAGGCCCGTCTTGGCGGCAAGAAGGTGCTATGCGCGCTGTCGGGCGGGGTGGATTCGTCGGTGGTGGCGCTGTTGCTGCACAAGGCCATCGGCCCGGATCTGCACTGCATTTTTGTCGACAACGGCCTGCTGCGCGCCGGCGAGGTCAACGAGGTCAGCAACGTCTTCCGCGAGGTTTTTGGCGTCAACCTGGTGGTGGCCAAGGCCGCCGAGCTGTTCCTCTCGCGTCTGGCCGGGGTGGTCGACCCCGAACAAAAGCGGCGCATCATCGGCCACACCTTCATCGAGGTCTTCGAGGCCGAGGCCAAAAAGATCGGCAAAGTCGACTACCTGGCCCAGGGCACGCTCTACCCCGACGTCATCGAGTCGGTCAGCTTCCGTGGGCCCAGCGCGGTGATCAAGAGCCACCATAACGTAGGCGGCCTGCCCGAGCACATGAAAATGGAGCTGGTCGAGCCCCTGCGCGAGCTGTTCAAGGACGAATGCCGCGAGGTGGGCCGCGAACTGGGTCTGCCCGAAACCATCGTCGGCCGTCAGCCCTTCCCTGGTCCGGGCCTGGCCATCCGCATCATGGGCGAAGTCAGCGGGCCCAAACTGGCCACCTTGCGCCAGGCCGACGGCATCGTGCTGGAGGAAATGCGCGCCGCCGGGCTCTATGACAAAGTCTGGCAGAGCTTCGCCGTGCTGGTTCCGGTGAAAACCGTGGGCGTCATGGGCGACGAGCGCACCTACGAGGACGTCATCGCCCTGCGCGTGGTCGACAGCGTCGACGCCATGACCGCCGACTGGACCCGCGTGCCCTATCAGGTGCTGGCCACCATCAGCAGCCGGATCATCAACGAAGTGGCCGGCGTCAACCGCGTGGTTTTGGACATATCGAGCAAACCGCCCGCCACCATCGAGTGGGAATAGGCCAAGGGCGGCCGGCCGACACGCCGCCGCCAAGGATGATCATGACGCCATCGTTTGTCCATCTGCACACCCACACCGCCTACAGCCTGCTCGACGGGGCCATCCGCCTGCCCGAGTTGATCAAGCGCACCGCCGAGTTGGGCATGAACGCCGTGGCCGTGACCGATCACGGCAACATGTTCGGCGCGCTCAATTTCTTCCAGCAGGCCAAAAAGGCCGGCCTCAAGCCGATCATCGGCTGCGAGGTCTACGTGGCCCCCGGCGATCGCCGCGACAAGGAGCACAGGCCCGGCCACGAGACGGCCTTTCACCTGGTGCTCTTGTGCAAAAATCTGGAGGGCTACCAAAATCTGGTGCGCCTGGTCAGCGCCGGCTTCACCGAAGGCTTCTATTACAAGCCGCGCATCGACATGGAGCTCTTGCGCCAGCACAACGGCGGGCTGATCGCCCTCAGCGCCTGCCTGGGCGGCCGGGTGCCCCATTATCTGCTGCGCGGAAACATCGACCAAGCCCTGGCCGCGGCCGAGGATATGGCCCAGACCATGGGCGAGGGCAACTTTTTCATCGAACTGCAAGACCATGGCCTGGTCGAGCAAAAGCAGGTCAACCCCGGCCTGCGCGAGATCGCCCAGCGTCTGGGCCTGGGCCTGGTCGTGACCAACGACTGCCATTTCCTGCGCCGCCAGGACCACGAGGCCCACGACATTCTGCTGTGCATCCAGACCGGCAAGACCATCGCCGACGCCGAACGCATGACCATGTCGCCCGAGCTCTACTTCAAGTCGCCCGAGGAGATGGCCCTGCTCTTTCCCGACTGCCCCGAGGCCATGGCCAACACCATGGACATCGCCGCCCGCTGCGACCTGGACATCCCCCTGGGCCAACTGCGGTTTCCCCAATACCCGCTGCCCGAAGGCCAGTCGGCCGAGGATCAACTGACGCGCATGGCCCGTCGGGGCCTGGAGCGCCGCCTGGCCGAAATGGACGCCCGCGGCCTGAAGTTCGACCGCGATTTCTACAAAAAGCGCCTGGAATACGAAATCGACGTGCTGTTGCAGATGGGTTTCGCCGGCTATTTCCTGGTGGTCTCCGACTTCATTGTCTGGGCCAAGAGCCAGGGCATCCCGGTGGGGCCGGGGCGCGGCTCGGCCGCCGGCTCGCTGGTGGCCTACTCCATGCGCATCACCGACCTGGACCCCATCCGCTACGGGCTGATCTTCGAGCGCTTCCTGAACATCGAACGCAAGTCCATGCCCGACATCGACGTGGACTTCTGCTACAACCGCCGGCCCGAGGTGATCCAATACGTCACCGAGCGCTACGGATCGGACCACGTGGCCCAGATCATCACCTTCGGTTCGATGCTGGCCCGGGCGGTGATCCGCGATGTGGGCCGGGCCATGAACGTGCCCTTTGGCGACGTGGACCAGATCGCCAAGTTGGTGCCCACGGCCCTGGGCATGACCCTGGACAAGGCCCTGGAGCAGGAGCCGCGCCTGGCCCAGCGCATCAAGGACGAGCCCCAGGTGGCCAAGCTGGTGCGCATCGCCAAGTCGCTGGAGGGCCTGCCGCGTCACGCCTCGACCCACGCCGCCGGCGTGGTCATCGGCGACGTGCCGCTGGACCGGGTGGTGCCGCTCTATCGGGGGTCACAGGGCGAGTGCGTCACCCAGTTCGACATGAAGTGCGTGGAAAAGGCCGGGTTGATCAAGTTCGACTTTCTGGGCTTGCGGACGCTGACGGTCATCGACGTGGCCGTCAAGATGATCCGCCAGGGCCGCGACCCCAGCTTCGACATCGACGCCATCGACATGGACGACAAGGCCTCATACGAGCTGCTCAGTCGGGGCGACACCACCGGCGTGTTCCAGTTGGAGTCGTCGGGCATGAAGGAGCTGCTGACCAAAATGCGGCCCGAGGTCTTCGAGGACGTCATTGCCCTGGTGGCCCTCTATCGGCCCGGCCCCTTGGAAAGCGGCATGGTCGACGACTTCGTGGCCTGCAAGCACGGCGCGAAAAAGGTCTCCTACCCCCTGCCCCAGTTGGAGCCGGTGCTCAAGGAGACCTATGGCGTGATCGTCTATCAGGAGCAGGTGCAGGAGATCGCCCGCATCCTGGCCGGCTACTCGCTGGGCGAGGGCGACATCCTGCGCCGAGCCATGGGCAAAAAGGTGCCCGAGGTCATGGCCGCCCAGCGCGAGCGCTTTGTCTCGGGGGCCAAGGCCAACGGCGTCAGCGAGAAAAAGGCCGGCGAGATCTTCGACCTGATGGAAAAATTCGCCGGCTATGGCTTCAACAAGAGCCACTCGGCGGCCTACGGATTGATCGCCTACCAGACGGCCTTTCTCAAGGCCCACTTCCCCCACGAGTTCATGGCCGCCCTGCTGACCAGCGAGGTCAGCAACACCGACAAGATCATGCTGCACATCGCCGAGTGCCGCGATCAAAACCTCAAGGTGCTGCCGCCCGACATCAACCACTCCGGCCGCGAATTCACCGTCGACGACGACGCCATCCGCTTTGGCCTGGCGGCGGTGAAAAACGTAGGCGAGGGCGCGGTCGACGCCATCATCGAGGCCCGCCAGGAAAAGCCCTTCGAGGATATCTTCGACTTCTGCGAGCGGGTCAACCTGGCCAAGGTCAACCGGCGGGTGATCGAAAGCCTGATCAAGTGCGGGGCCTTTGACTCGCTGGGGGCCCACCGCGCCCAGAACATGGCCGCCCTCGATGACGCCATGGAGCAGGGCCAAAAGCTGGGCCGCGACCGCGACGGCGGCCAGATCAACATGTTCGCCGCCTTCAGCGAGGCCGCCGCCAGCGCCCGGCCGACCATGCCCGACGTGCCGCCTTGGCTGGAGGCCGACGCCCTGACCTACGAAAAGGAGGCCCTGGGTTTTTACATCACCGGACACCCGCTGGGCCGCTTTGCCGAGGACATCAAGCGGCTGGGCGTGCTGGACAGCGTGACCGTCCAGGCCGCAGCCGACGGCATGAGCGTGCGCCTGGCCGGCCTGGCCACCGAGATCAAGGAAAAAATCACCAAAAAAGGCGACCGCATGGCCTTCGTGCGTCTGGAAGACCTCAAGGGCTCGCTGGAGTTGGTGGTCTTTCCCGACTGCTACGCCCAGAGCGTCGAACATTTGCGCGGCGACGAGCCGGTCTTGGTCAAGGGCGTGGTGGACAAAGACGAGCGCGGCGTGAAAATCAAGGCCAGCAAGATCACGCCCCTGTCGGAGGCGGCCCGAACCATGACCACCCGCCTGCGCCTGCGTCTGCAAGCGCCCGGGCTGACCCGCGAGCAGTTGGTGGCCCTGCGCCAGACCCTGGAGCGCCACGGTGGTGGCTGCCGGGTGACCCTGCACCTGGGCGTGCCTGGCAAGGGCGAGGCCGTGCTGGCCCTGCCCGAGCGCTACCGCGTCGAGCCCAGCGCCGGCCTGCTGGAGCGCATCAACGAGCTGTTCGGCCACGGCGTGGTCGAGCCGGTCTTCGGCGGGGATTAAGTATCCAGGCCCAGCGGCCCGGCGGGCGGCGGCAACAGGCCGCTACCTCGCCCGCGGGCGAGCATCTCCTCCACGGCGGCCAGGCCTTCCGCGCCCAAGTCGGCGCTGAAATCGTTGACGTAGAGGGCGATATGCTGGCTGGTGACCTCGGGCGAAAGCTCCTGGGCGTGGGCCAGCACGAAGCCCTGGCTGGCCGCCGGATCACGCCAGGCGGCGCGCACGCTCGCGGCCAGGGCCAGCTCCAGCCGGCCGATCAGCTCCGGCCCCAGGTCGCGGCGGGCGGCGATGCAGCCCAGGGGTATGGGCCGGCCGGTCTCCTGCTCCCACCACTGGCCCAAGTCCAGAATGCTTGTCAGGCCATATTGCTGATAGGTGAAACGGCCTTCGTGGATGACCAGCCCGGCGTCGAAACTGCCCGCCGCCACCGCCGGCATGACCTGGCTGAACTCCATGGGGCAAACCATTGGCCGCTGGCCCAAATAAAGGCTGAGCAACAGGTGGGCCGTGGTCATCCGACCGGGCACGGCCACCGTGGTCCTGGCCAGGCGCTCCGGGTCGAAGCCGGGCCGGGCCACCACCAGCGGCCCGCAGCCTCGGCCCAAGGCCGCGCCGGAACGCAACAAGGCGTAGTCGCCCAGCACGTGGCCCAGGGCGTGGAAACTCAGTTTGGTCAGCGGCAGATGGCCCCGCAAGGCCAGGTGGTTGAGGCGCTCCACATCGGCCATGAACGGCCGAATGTCCAGATCAAGCGGCCCGACCAGGCCGTTGACCAGGGCGTGAAAGGCAAAGGTGTCGTTGGGACAAGGCGAAAAGCCGAATTCCAGCACGCGCATCGTTTTCAAGCCTCCGCCATGGCCAGCAACGCGCGTTGGGCCGCTTCAGCGCCCAGGGCCACGTCCAGCTCGCGTTGGCCGGCGATGTTGCTGACCCCGCGCAGCGCCGCGAAGGGTCGGCCATAGTGGGCCGCCACCTGGGCCACGGCGGCGGCCTCCATCTCTTCGATCCGCGCGCCCCAGCGGGCGGCCGTCGCCTGGGCCGTGGCCGCGTCGCCGCTGATGCGCCCCACCGTGGCGAAAATCACGCGCGGCAAATTCGGTGTCCCGGCAGCCAGGCGGTCATTAAGCGCCGCGTCACAGGGCAGATGGTTGTAGAGCGGCGCGCCGGTGGCGTCTTGACCCACGGGGATGCCCACCTTGGCGATGTCGTGCAGATGGCCGCCGGCGGCCACGCCCAGATCGGCGTTGACGACCTGGCTGGCCAAGGCCGCCTGGCCCGGCGCCAGGCCCGAATCGGCGTAGGCCCCGGCGCAGCCGATGTTGATCAGGCCGCTGGCCCGGGGAAAGGCCTCCAGCGTGGCGCTGACGGCCTGGGCGGCGTTGACCAGGCCCATGCCCGTCAGCACCAGCAAGGCGTCCTCACCGCCCAGGCGGCCCCGAAAAACCGGCCGGCCGCCCACCACGCCCACGGGCTCCATGAGCGCCATGAGCAGCCGGGCCTCGGCGGCCATGGCCACGCTGACGATCAGCACGGCCGCGCCCCCAGGCCCGCGAGCAGGGTTTCGACCACCACCGCCGCCTTGTCGGCGGCCAGCTCGTGGCCGGCGGCGAACAGGCCCAAACCGCCGTCCAGGTGCTCCTGGCTGTGGGCCACCAAAAAGCGCTCCAACACGGCGTCGAGCACGAAGACCGCCGCCTCCAGGTTCAGCCCCGGCCGCAACTCGCCGGCCCGGGCGGCGTCTTCAAGCAGATCCAGCATGTATTGCCGCGAAAAGGCGCGCACCGCCGCCAGCATCTCGCCGCGAAAGGGCGCGCCGTCCTCGAACATGATGCGCAGATATAGCTGAAACAGCCGTGGCTGGCCCTGGATCAAGGCCAGGCCAGCCGCCAGGCTTTGCAGCAGGCGGCTGGCCAAGTCCTGGCCCTGGCTGGCCCCGCGCACCTGGCGCAGCAGCTCGACCACCAACTCCACCGCGTGGTTGAACACCGCGCGAAAGAGCCCGGCCTTATCGCCAAAATATTGAAAAATCGATCCTTTGGATATGCCTAGCTTGGCCACCAGCGCGTTGAGCGAGGCCCCGCCATAGCCGCCGGCGGCAAACTCGTCCAGCGCGCCATCCAGGATGCGCCGCCGTTTTTCGGCCGGCAGGTTCTGAAAGGTGGACGAGGCGGTCATGGCCCTAACCAGCCGGCGCGCCGGCGGCCGGCTTGGCGTTGATCAGCGAATCCAGCACGCCGTTGATGAACGAACACGAACAATCCTCGGCGTAGCGCTTGGAGAGATCCAGGGCCTCGCTGATGGCCGCCTTGGGCGGCACGGGCTGGGGCGCCAGGTAGATCTCGTAGCAGGCCAGGCGCAAAATGTTGCGGTCGACCCAGGACATGCGCTCGACCCGCCATTTGCGGCTGACACGATTGAGCATCTCGTCGATGCGCCGGCGGTTTTGCTCCACGCCCAGCACAAGCTGGCGCGTATAGGCAAAAAGCTTTTCCGGCGCGGCGAAGTTTTCGGCGAACACCGTCAGCGCCGCCTCGGCGTCCTGGTCGCCGTGCTCCATCTGGTAGAGCACTTTCAACGCCAGTTCGCGGCTGAGACTTCGATCTCCCACGGCGACCGACTAAAGTCGTCTGAGCAGGTCAACCATCTCGATGGCGGCCAGGGCGGCGTCGGCGCCCTTGTTGCCGGCCTTGGTGCCCGCCCGCTCGATGGCCTGCTCGATGGTGTCGGTGGTCAACACGCCAAAGATCACCGGCACGCCGCTGTCCAGGGCCACGTGGGCCACGCCCTTGCTGACCTCGGCGGCCACGTAGTCGAAGTGGGGCGTCGAGCCGCGGATGACCGCGCCCAGGGCGATGACGGCGTCGTATTTGTTGGATGCGGCCATGCGCTGGGCGGCCAGGGGGATCTCGAACGCGCCGGGCACCCAGGCGATGGTCACGTCGTCGTCGGCGCAGCCGTGGCGGCGCAGGCAGTCGAGGGCGCCCTCGACCAACTTGCCGCCGATGAACTCGTTGAAACGACCCACGATGACGCCCATGCGCATGCCGTCGGCCTTGAGCACGCCTTCCAATACTTTGGCCATGAACCCGCTCCTTTTAATCCTTGTCGGCCATGTGCAGCAGATGGCCCATTTTGACGCATTTGGTGCGCAGATAGCGCTCATTTTCGGGGCAGGCGGCGATCTCCAGAGGCACGCGCTCCACCATCGACAGGCCATAGCCTTCCAGGCCGACCATCTTTTTGGGGTTGTTGGTCATCAGGCGCATCTTGCGCACGCCCAGATCGGCCAGAATCTGCGCGCCGATGCCATAGTCGCGCAGGTCGGCGGCAAAGCCCAGGGCCTCGTTGGCCTCGACGGTGTCGCAGCCGCCGTCTTGCAGGGCGTAGGCCTTGAGTTTGTTCATCAGGCCGATGCCCCGACCCTCCTGGCGCATGTAGAGCAACACGCCACAGCCCTCGTCGTTGATCATCTGCAGGGCCTTGGCCAGTTGATCACCGCAGTCGCAGCGCCGCGAATGAAAGGTGTCGCCGGTCAGGCATTCGGAGTGCACGCGCACCAATGTCGGCTTTTCGGGGTCGATCTGGCCCTTGATCAGAGCCACGTGCTCGGCGTCGTCAACGTCGTTGGTGTAACCGATGGCCCGAAACTCGCCAAAGGCCGTGGGCAAGGCCACATCGGCCTCGCGGTGGACAAAGGACTCGTTGCGCATGCGATAGGAGATCAGATCGGCGATGCTGACGATCTTGAGGTTTTGCTCGGCGGCGAAGCGCTCCAGGTCGGGCAGGCGCGACATCGTGCCGTCCTCGTTCATCACCTCGCAGATCACGCCGGCCGGGGTCAGGCCGGCCAGGCGGGCCAGGTCCACCGAGCCTTCGGTCTGGCCGGTGCGCACCAACACGCCGCCGCGCCGAGCGCGCAGCGGAAAGACGTGCCCCGGGCTGACCACGTCCTTGGGTCCGGACTTGGGATCGACGGCCACCTTGATGGTGTGGGCGCGGTCGGCGGCCGAGATGCCCGTGGTCACGCCGCAGCGCGCCTCGATGCTGACGGTGAAAGCCGTCTCGAAGGGCGATTCGTTGTCGCGCACCATCATGCGCAGGCCCAGCCGCTCGACCATGTC
Organism: Desulfarculus baarsii DSM 2075; assembly: GCF_000143965.1. Lineage (GTDB taxonomy): Bacteria > Desulfobacterota > Desulfarculia > Desulfarculales > Desulfarculaceae > Desulfarculus > Desulfarculus baarsii. The sequence continues at coordinate 2,630,632 of NC_014365.1, forward strand.
GGGCGTCAGGCTCAGGCAGATCAGGCCCCGGCCGTATTTGGCCATGTAGTTGATGGCCTCGGGCGTGACCATCTCGGCGGCCATGGTCAGATCGCCTTCGTTCTCGCGGTCCTCGTCGTCGACCAGGATGACCATTTTGCCCTGGCGGATATCTTCGATGGCCTCTTGGATGGTGGCCAATGGCATTTCAACGCTCCTTGGCGCGTCGCCGGATGCTTGGCCGCCTTTCACGGCTGGCCCGGCGGCCGCGTTTCGTATAACTGTTCGATGATGCTCGCGCCCCACTGATGTAGGGCGTGTTCCTTGGCCAGATAAAAACCGGCCCGCGTGTAAAGCGCCTTGGCCGCCTCCAGGCCCCGGAAGGTGTAAAGATACACCCGCGCGGGGCCCGGCTCCAGGGCCAAACGCACGGCCCGCTCCAGCAGCGCCGGCCCCAGGCCGCCGCCGCGCCACGGCCGGTCGACGATGAACCAGCGCAGGCGCAGGCCCGGCTCGCCGGCGGCGTGGTCCACCGCCAGCGCCCCGGCCAGCTCCGGCCCGCGCCAGGCCGAAAGCAGCACGTCGCGCCCCGGTTGGAAGCGCTCGACGAACTCGGCCAGTTGGCTGGCCACCTGGGCCTCGAAGCTGTGATCAAAGCCCCAGGCGTGGTGATAATACTCGGCGTGCAGCCTGGTCAGCGCGCCGATCAGTCCCGGCCGATAGCCCTGGCGCAGCTCCAGGCCATCCATGCCGGTCGGGCCCACTTAAAACCCGGCCCGCGCCAGGGCGTCCAGGGACAGCCCCGGCGCTGGGCCGTCGGCTCGAGCGGGCGCGGCGTCGCGGCCCATGAGCCGGGCCACGTACTTGCCGATCAGGTCGGTTTCGATGTTGACCACATCGCCTGGGCGCAGCAGGCTGAGGGTGGTCTCGCGCCAGGTGTGGGGGATGATGTTTAGCGCGAAACGGTCGTCCCAGACCTGGTTGACCGTCAGGCTCACGCCATCGACGGTGACCGAGCCCTTTTCCACCACCAGGCGCATGTGCTCGGCCGGGATGGCGATTTCCAGATGCTGGGAGCCGCCCCGCGGCGCGATCAGCGTCACCCGGCCCAGGCAGTCCACGTGACCGCTGACCAGGTGTCCGCCCAGGCGATCGCCCAGTTGCATGGCCCGCTCCAGGTTGACCGCGTCCCCGGCCCGCAGCCCGCCCAGTTTGGTGCGCGCAAGCGACTCGGCCGAGACGTCCACGTCAAAGCCGTCGCCGCCCAGGCCGGTGACGGTCAGGCAGGCGCCCAGCACGGCGATGGATTCGCCCAGCACCGTCCGCGCCGCGTCCCACGGCGGACGGATGCGCAACACCGCGTCGGGGCCCTTGCGCTCGATGCGCCCGATGGCCCCCAGCCCTTCCACAAGACCGGTGAACATGATTTGGCCTCGCCCTCTCCAAAAAAGCGGCCCACCCCGCCGGCGGGCCTGATGCGCACGGATTAAAATGTAATCATCGGCACAAGCCGGCGCAAGGCGCGGCCGGCAAAAGCGGCTTTTCAGCGGGCGTGGTCCACGGGCGCGGCCAGCGAGGCCCACAGCAACACGTCGGGATTGAAGCGCCGCAGGCGCGGCGCGCCCAACTCGATGGCCTGGGCCATGGCGGCCACCCCAGCCCCGCCCAGCATGGGCGCGGCCGTGGCCCCGCCGAGGAGCTTTGGCGCGAAGAAATACATCACCTCGTCCACCAGCCCCTGGGACAAAAAGCCCCAGGCCAGCGTGGCCCCGCCCTCCAGCAGCATGCCGATCACCCCGCGCCGGCCCAGATGATCCAACAACTCGGCCAGGTCCAGCCCGCCGCCCGCCGCCGGCGAAAGACGCAGCACCTCCGCGCCGACCGCCCGCAGGCGCTCCATGTCGGCCGGCCGGGCCAGCGGGCCGCAGGCCACCAGGCAGCCGCCGCCGGCCGCCGGGTCAAAGACCTTGGCCCGGTGGTCGATGCGTAGGCGGCTGTCGACGATCACCCGCAAGGGATCGCGGCCGCCGGGCAGACGGCAGGTGAGCTGGGGGTCGTCGACCAGGGCCGTGCCCACGCCCACGCAGACGCAATCGCACCAGCCGCGCAGGCGGTGGACAAAGCGCCGGCTGGCCGGGCCGGTGATCCAACGGCTGTCGCCGCTGGCCGTGGCGGTCTTGCCGTCGAGGGTGGCGGCGGTTTTGAGGATGACGTGGGGCCGGCCCTTGGTGATGTGGGTCAGAAAAAAACGATGCTCAAAGGCGCACTGCTCGGCCAGCACGCCGGCCTCCACCGCCAGGCCGCGACCGGCCAGAAAGGCCCCGCCGCCGCCGGCCACCGTGGGGTTGGGATCGCCGGCGCCGTAGACCACCCTGGCCACGCCGGCCCGCAAAATGGCCTGGGTGCAGGGCGGGGTTGCGCCCTGGTGATTGCAGGGCTCCAGGGTGACGTAGAGGGTCGCGCCCCTGGCCGCCGCGCCAGCCTGGGCCAGGGCCAGGGGCTCGGCGTGGGGCTGGCCTTTTTTGACGTGCCAGCCCCGGCCGACGATGCGGCCCTCGGCCACGACCAGCGCGCCCACGGCCGGATTGGGCGAACTGCGGCCCAGCCCACGGCGGGTCAGGGCCAGGGCCCGCGCCATGAAGTGGCGGTCGAGGCGCTGTTGGTCGGCTTGCTCCATGGCGCTTCAGGCTGGGCCCGTCTGGCGGTTGGCCAGGATGCGCTCCAGCTCGTGCTTGAACTCCTCGACGTTATGGAACTCTTTGTAGACGCTGGCGAAACGGATATAGGCCACGTCGTCCCACTCCTGGAGCTTGTTCATGACCGCCTCGCCCAACTCCCGCGAGGGAATCTCGCGCAGATTGCGCTCTTGAAAGCCGGTCTCCAGCTTGTCCAGAAACTCCTCGACCATCACCGCCGTCACGCCCGGCCGCTTGTTCAGGGCGGTCATCATGCCCTTTAGCAGCTTGTTGCGGTCAAAGACCTCGCGCGAGCCGTCTTTTTTGATGACGTAGGTGGCCAGTTCCTCCAGGCGCTCGTAGGTGGTGAAGCGTTGGTCGCAGGCCAGGCATTGACGACGCCGCCGGATGACCGAGGCGTCCTTGCTCAGCCGCGAATCGACGACCTTGTTTTCCGTATCGCCGCAAAAAGGACATTTCACCGCATCATCTCCGGCTTGGCCTGGCTGGTAAGGCGCTCACACGCCCGGCCCGATGAGCCCGCGGGCCGCGGCCTCGTTTTCCTCTTCGATCCAGCGCCGCACATCCAGCCTGACGATCTCGCGGCCCCTGGGCTGGACCACCACCGCCGCGATGCCGGCGTTGATGATCACCCGGCGGCAGAGCAGGCAGGGCTGGGGATTTGCGGTGGCCAGGCCCGTGGCGACCTCTATGCCGGCCAAATAGAGCGTGGCGTCCATGGTCTGGGCCCGGGATGCGTGGATGACGGCGTTCATCTCGGCGTGCACCGAGCGGCATAGTTCGTAGCGCTGGCCGGACGGCACGGCCATCTCCTCGCGCAGGCAACGGCCCAGGTCCACGCAGTTGGCCACGCCGCGCGGCGCGCCGGCGTAACCGGTGGAGACGATCTGGTCGTCTTTTACGATCACCGCGCCATATTGCCGCCGCAAGCAGGTGCCCCGCCGGGCCACCTCCCGGGCGATGTTCAGGTAATATTCGTCCTTGCCGGGGCGCTGGTTCAAGCCTCTTCCCCCGCGAAAGCGTCCATTTTCTGGACGCGGCGCTGATGCCGGCCGCCTTCGAAATCGGTGTTCAGAAAAACATCGGTGATGGCCAAGGCCTCGTCCAGGGGCGTCAGGCGCTCGCCCAGGCAAAGGACGTTGCCGTCGTTGTGCTGGCGGCCCAGGCGGGCGTACTCCACCGAGGGGGCCAGCACGGCGCGCACGCCCTTGAAGCGGTTGGCGCTGATGCTCATGCCGATGCCGCTGCCGCAGACCAAAACGCCGCGTTGAACCTGACCGGCGGCCACGGCCCGAGCCACCTGGGCGGCCCAGTCGGGATAATCGGTGGACTCGGCCGCGTGAGTTCCCTTGTCGTCGATCTCGTGGCCCAGCGCGCGCAGGTGACGGGCGATCTCGTTTTTGAGCGTCAGCCCGGCGTGGTCGCAACCAATGGCGATCTTCATGGCTCTCCCCTCACTCCTTGAAGGCCTTGATGATCAAGGTGGCGTTGGTGCCGCCAAAGCCAAAGGAGTTGCTGAGCACGGCGTCGAGCTTGGCCTTGCGGGCATGGTTGGGCACGTAGTCCAGGTCGCAATCCGGGTCCGGCGTCTGATAGTTGATCGTCGGCGGCATAATCTGGTCGCGGATGGCCAGCACGCACAGGACGGCCTCCACCGCGCCGGTGGCCCCCAGCATGTGGCCGTGCATGCTCTTGGTGGAGCTGACGGCCAGCTTGCGGGCGTGCTCGCCAAAGACGGCGTGGATGGCCTTGGTCTCCAGGGTGTCGTTCAAGTCGGTGGAGGTGCCGTGGGCGTTGATGTAGTCGATATCCTGGGGGGCCAAGCCGGCGTTTTGCAGGGCCAGGTTCATGCAGCGTATGAAACCGGCGCCCTCGGGGTCGGGGGCGGTCATGTGGTAGGCGTCGCAGGTCAGGCCATAACCGACGACCTCGGCCATGATCGTGGCCCCGCGCTCCTGGGCCCGGGTCAGTTCCTCGAGGATCAACACGCCGGCTCCTTCGGCCATGACAAAACCGTCGCGGTCTTTGTCGAAGGGGCGGCTGGCTCGCTCGGGGTCGTCGTTGCGCGTGCTGAGGGCGCGGGCGGCGTTGAAGCCGGCGATGGTGGTGGCCACCGAGACCGACTCGGCCCCGCCACAGACCATCATGTCCATGCCGCCGTGTTGAATCGCCCGCATGCCCTCGCCCACGGCATGGGAGCCGGCCGCGCAGGCCGTGGAAAGACAGAGGTTGGGCCCCTTGAGGTTGAACTCCATGGCGATCTCGCCGGGGGCCATGTTGCCGATCAGCCGGGGGATGAAAAAGGGGCTGATGCGGTCGGGGCCCTTGGTGTTCATGATCTCGTAGTTTTCGATGAGCGAATTGATGCCGCCCAGGCCCACGCCCATGATGCAGCCGGTCTTGATGGCGTCTCGTTCGTCGAGGCGCTCGCCCAGGCCGGCCATGGCGAAGGCCATGCGGGCGCTGGCCACGGCGAAATGAATGAAGGTGTCGAGACGGCGGATCTTCTTTTTGTTGACCCACTTCTCGGCGTCAAAGTCGTTGACCTCACCGGCGATCTGGGTCTTGAGGACCGAGGGGTCAAACTGGGTTATACGGCCGATGCCACTCTTGCCGGCCAGGATCCCACTCCAGGTTTCCTCCACGCCCGTGGCCACGGGCGTGACGCAACCTATTCCGGTGACAACCACTCTGCGCTTCACTGCGGCTCCTTATTGCCTTCGCGTCGTCCCCGCCGTCGGATACAGGCGACACCGGGCCGGAGCCGCGATTGCGCCGCCCCGGCCCGATTCTTGGCGGAAAATGTCCTACTTGGCGTACTTGGCGATGTAATCGAAAGCATCCTGGACGGTCTTGATCTTCTCGGCGTCCTCGTCGGCGATGGAGATGTCGAACGCCTCCTCCATGGCCATGATCATTTCCACCAGGTCCAGCGAATCGGCGCCGAGGTCGTCGACGAACGAGGCCTTGGGCACCACGTCCTCCTCGCTGACCGAAAGCTGTTCACAAATGATCTGGATTACCTTTTTCTTGATATCTTCCATGCCGTTTCACTCCTAAGGAATACGGGCTTCGCCGTGTGTTCGCGGCGCCACTGAAACAGAATGCGCCTCTGGCGCTGGAATGCTCTAGCCAAACATGCCGCCGTTGACGTGGATCACCTGGCCGGTGACGTAGCGCGCCGCCTCCGAACACAGGAAAGCCACCACCGCGGCGATATCCTCGGGCTGACCATAGCTGCCCAGGGGGATCATGGCCAGCATCATCTGCACGACCTTCTCGGGCAGGGCGGCGGTCATGTCGGTCTGGATGAAGCCGGGAGCCACGGCGTTGACCCGCACGCCCCGCCCGGCCAGTTCCTTGGCCGCCGTCTTGGCCATGGCCATCACGCCGGCCTTGGTGGCGGTGTAGTTGACCTGGCCGGGATTGCCGGTCTGGCCGACGACGCTGGCGATGTTGACGATGCTGCCCTGACGTTGCTTGCCCATGACCTTGGCCGCGGCCTGCATGCACAAAAACGTGCCCGTCAGATTGACGCGCACCACCTGGTCCCACTGCTCCATGCTCATGCGGACCAGGAAGTTGTCCCGGATCACCCCGGCGTTGTTGACCAGGTTGTCCAGGCGTCCGTAGGCGCCCGTCACGTGATCGAAAAATTCCTGCACCGCCTGGGGGTCGCCCACGTCGAAGCGACGATATTCGCTCGTCACGCCTTTTTCCCGCAACAGGGCCACGGTCTCCTCGGCCGCCTGGTCGTCGGGGTCGTAGTGGTTGAAGACCACCACGTCGCCGGGACCGCCCAGGGCCAGGCAAACCGCCCGCCCAATGCCCCGCGATCCGCCGGTGACCAACGAGACTTTGCCTTGCTCCGCCATGATATCACCTTTCATATACAGGCTTGCTTGTCAACATTTTTGATCGGCCGCCGAGGCCTGGTCCTGGCCGCGGCGTTGGCGCAAACGGGCGATCATCGCCGGCACGACCTCGAAAAGATCGCCGACCACGCCGTAATGGGCCGCCTGAAAAATCGCCGCCTGGGGGTCTTTGTTCACCGCCACGATGGTGTCCGACGACTGCATGCCCACCAAGTGTTGCACCGCCCCGGCCACGCCCAGACCGATATAGAGCCTTGGGGCCACCGTGCGGCCGGTCTGGCCCACCTGATGGGCGTGACCGATCCAGCCCGAATCCACCGCGCCCCGCGTGGCTCCGACCACGCCGCCCAGTTCGCGGGCCAACTGGCGCACTAGTTCGAAGCCCTCGGCCGAGCCCACGCCCCGACCGCCGCAGACGATCACCTCGGCCCCGGTCAGGTTGACCTGGTCTTCGATCTCGGCGACGATCTCCAGCACGGCGCTGCCGCCGCCGACATCCGAACTCAGCGTCACCCGCTCCAGCCGGCCGCGTCGCGCGGCGTCGGGCTGGGCGGCCTTCATCACCCGGGGGCGCACCGTGGCCATCTGGGGCCGCGCCTGGGGACAGACGATGGTGGCCATGATGTTGCCGCCAAAGGCCGGCCGCGTCTGCAACAAAAGCCCGCGCTCCCGGTCGATGGCCAGGCCCGTGCAGTCGGCGGTCAACCCCGTGGCCACGGCCGTGGCCAGGCGCGGCATCAACGAACGGCCAATCGCCGTGGCCCCGGCCAAAAGCACCTCGGGCCGCCGGTCACGCACCAGCGCGGCCAGGGCGTCGGCGTAGGCGTCGTCGTTGAAGCGGGCCAGGCGCGGATCGTCGATCAAATATACAACATCCGCGCCCTGAGACATAAGCGGCGCGACCAGCCCCTCCACCCCGTGGCCCAAAAGCACCGCCGCCAGTTCAGCGCGCAGTTCGTCGGCCAGCTTGCGGCCCTGGCCCAGCAGCTCGGCCACCACCTCGGGGGCCTGGCCCTGGCGCTGCTCGGCAAAGACCCACACGCCGCTGGCCGCCTGGGCCGTTTGCTCCCCGGCCGGCTCATCCAGGCCAATGGCCGATTCGGGGCAGGCGTCCACGCAGGCCCCGCAGAGCGTGCAGCCATCGCCGGCCACGGCCACGCCATCATGCAACTCCATGGCCCCGAAGGGGCAGGCGTCCACGCAGGAGCCGCAACCAGTGCAAAGATTTTTGTCGATGATCAAGGCCATGGCTCACTCTCCCAGGATGATCGCGCGGCCGTCGATCAGCGCGTCGACGAGCCTGGCCCCGGTTTCCTGGGGCGGACCTTGCCACAGCCGGTGCTCGCCGCCCAGTTCGGGCGCGAAAACCTTGACCACCTGGGTGAAGCTGCCGGCCAGGCCCACCTGGGCCGGGTCCAGGCCCAGGTCGACCGCGCCCAGCACGGTGGGCGCGTATTTCTTGGCCCGCATCTTGCCCTTGAGCGAGGGCGGCCGCACCTGGCCGATCTGCCGCACGACGGTGATCAGACAGGGCAATTTGACCTCGACCACGTCGTGACCGTCGTCCATTTGCCGCTCGACGACCATGCTCTCCGCGCCCACCTGGCGGATGCGCCGCACAAAGGCCACGTGGGGCAGGCCAAGCCGCTGGGCCAGGCCCGGGCCAACCTGGGCCGTGTCGCCGTCGATGGCCTGCTTGCCGCAGATGATCACGTCGGCCCCGCCCATGTGGCGCACGCCGGCGGCCAGGGCGGCGGTGGTGGCCCAGGTGTCGGCCCCGGCAAAGGCCCGGTCGCAGAGCAACACGCCCTCGTCGACGCCGTAGCCGATGGTCTCTTTGATCGCCTCGGCGGCCTGGGCCGGGCCCATGGAGATGACGTCGACCCGGCCGCCGTGCTCGTCGCGCAGGGCCAGGGCCGCCTCCAGGGCGAACAGGTCGAAGGGGTTGATGATCGCCGCCACGCCCTCGCGCAGGAGGGTGTGGGTCTGGGGGTCGATCTTGACGTTGGCGCTGTCGGGCGCTTGCTTGACGCAGACGATGATCTTCATGCCACGGCTCCGGCGGCGCGCGTCGTTACTTGACCAGCCACGACCGCCAACCTACTTGCCGCGACCGTATTCTTTGTTCAGTTCCTGGCCGATGACGTTGCGCTGGATCTGGTTGGTGCCTTCGTAGATTTGCAGAATCTTGGCGTCGCGCATCATCTTTTCGACGGGATATTCACGCATGTAGCCGTGGCCGCCCATCACCTGCACGGCGTTGGTGGTCACTTCCATGGCCACGTCGGTGGGGAAGACCTTGGCCATGGCGCTGACCTTGCTGATGTCCTTGGCCCCGCTGTCGATATGCCGGGCCACACAATAGACCAGGGCCCTGGCCGCCTCGACCTTGGTGGCCATGTCGGCCAGCATGTGGGCCACGGCCTGGAAGGTGATGATGGGCTTGTCAAACTGGCGGCGCGTGCGGGCGAAGGCCGCGGCCTCGTCCAGCGCGCCCTGGGCCACGCCCACGCCCTGGGCCCCCACGCCGGGCCGCGACAGGTCGAAGGTGCGCATGGCCGCCACGAAGCCCATGCCCTCGCGGCTGAGCAGACGGTCGGCGGGGATGCGGCAGTCGTTGAAGATCAGCTCGGCCGTGGCGCTGGCCCGGATGCCCAGCTTGCTCTCTTTTTTGCCCACGCTGAAGCCCTCGTCATCGGCCTCGACAATGAAGGCGCTGGCCCCACGGGGGCCCTTGGTGCGGTCGGTGATGGCGATGACGGTGTAGATTCCGGCGTGGCCGCCGTTGGTGATCCATTGCTTGGAGCCGTTGAGCACGTAGTGGTCGCCCTCCTTGCGCGCCTCGGTGCGGATGGCCGAGGCGTCGGAGCCGGCGGCCGACTCGGTGAGGGCGAAGGCGCAGAGCTTTTCGCCCCGGGCGATCTGGGGCAGGTATTTTTCCTTCTGGGCCTCGGAGCCGAAAAGCAAAATGGGGAACGCCCCCAGGAAGGTGGCCGCGTAGCTGGTGGAGACGCCCACGCAGGCCCGGGAAAGCTCCTCGACGGCGATGCAGTTTTCCAGGCAGCCGCCGCCCAGCCCGCCATATTGCTCGGGGATGATCAGGCCAAGCAGATCCGCCTGGGCCAGGGCCTTGATGATCTCGGTGGGAAATTGTTCTTTTTCGTCCAACTCGGCCCGCGCGGGCTTGATGCGCTCCTCGGCGATCTGCCGGCAGAGGTCGCGGATCATTTCCTGTTCTTCGGTGAGGAAATAATTCATTGGCCTACCTAAAAAAGATGAATGAGCCACAAAAGCAAATGCGCCGCCCTTTGGCGCGGCCCATTCTAACCCCGTCCGCCCTCGCCAAGCAAGCTTCCGCGATATTGACCGAGCCCCTCGGCCAGATGGCGGGTCAGTTCGCCGCGCACGGCGTCGGCGGCGCGGCCGAGCGCCGAGGCGATGGCCTTGGGCGACGAAGCGCCGTGGCAGACAAAGGCCACGCCGTTGACGCCCAACAGCGGCGCGCCGCCATAGTTGGCGTAGTCGAACTGAGCGGTCAGCTTTTTCAGCTCGGACTTGAGCAGCAAGCTGGCCGTGCGGGCCAGGGCGCTGCTGCTCAGAAGCTCGACGAACACGCCGATGGCCATCTCGCCCAGGGCCTCGCTGAGCTTGAGGCAGACATTGCCCACGAAGCCGTCGCAGACCACGACCTGGGCCGCGCCGGAAAACATGTCGCGGCCCTCGACGTTGCCCACGAAGTTGAGCGGGCTGGTGGCGAAATCCTCGTAGGCCCGTTTGACCAGGCTGTTGCCCTTGCCGCTTTCCTCGCCGATGGACAAAAGCCCCACCTTGGGCGCGGTCACGCCGAGCACCCGCTGGGCGTAGACAGAGCCCATGTAGCCGAACTGCAACAGCATCAGCGGCGTGCAATCGACGTTGGCCCCCACGTCCACCAGCACCGTCGGGCCGCTGGGGCCGGGCAACACCGAAGCCAGGGCCGGACGATCGACCTCGGGCAGGCGGCCCAGCACGACCACGGCCGTGGCCATGGTCGCCCCGCTGTTGCCGGCGCTGACCACGGCGTCGACCTCGCCCTGGGCCAGCAGGTCGAAACAAACGCGGATGGAGGCGTCGCGCAGTTGCCGCAAGGCCGCCGAGGGCCGGTCGGCCATGCCCACCACCTGCGAGGCGTGATGAACGCTCAGGCCGCTGGGCAGGTCGGCGATCTGGTGGAGGGCCCGGTCGAGTTCGTCGCGGCGACCGACCAAGGCTATCTCGAAGGCCCCGCCAGACTGGCGCAGGGCTTGAACGGCGCCCTGGACCACGATGGCCGGGGCGCTGTCGCCGCCCATGCCGTCAAGAGCGATGCGCATCTTGAAGGTCTCTCGATCCGCCCGAGCCTACTCCTTGGGCTCCAATAGCTGACGGCCCTTGTAGGTTCCGCAGGAGGGGCAGACGCGGTGGGGCAGCTTGGCCTCGCCGCACTGGGGGCACGGGATGGTGTTGGGCAGGGTGATGGCGTCGTGGGCGCGGCGCTTGTCGCGCCTGGTGGTGGACTGACGTTTCTTGGGAACGGCCATTTCTCGCGGCTCCTGTCAAAAATCGCCCGGCCCCGGGCCGGCGCGTGGATTCAATCTTGTTTGGGCCTCAGCTGGGCCAGCTTGCCCCAGCGGGGGTCGATGCTTTCGGTTTGGCATTGGCAGCCGCCCTCGCCGTGGGTTTGGCCGCAGCGGGGGCAGATGCCCAGGCAATCGGGCCGGCAAAGGGGGGCCATGGGCACGGCGAAGCTCAACTCCTCGAGCACGGCCTCGCCCAGATCCACCTCGCCGTCACGATAAAAACTCACGTCCATCTCGTCGCCGCGCAGTTCGATCTCGTCGGCGTCGACCGCGGGCATGGGCTCGAAGGCCAAGTCAAGCGCCTGGTCCAGCGCCATCTCGATGGGCTCCAGGCAGCGACTGCAACTAAGGCGCAGCTTGGCCCCGGCCCGGCCCCGGGCCAAGACAAACTCGCCTTTTTGCTCCACATGCAGGCTGGCCCACGGCGGCGCGACCAGTTCCTCCACGGCCGAACCCAACTCGGCCGGCTTGGCCCCGCGCAACTCGAAGGAAACGTCCAGCCCCTCTTCGGGGATGTCTTCCAGACGCAGCTTCATCGCGCCAGCCTCCAAGGGGAGATTACGTACACAAAACACGCGCCCTTGTCAAGGCCCGCGCCCCTGGCCGCCGGCGTCGTCGCCGCTGGCTTCTCGGGAAGGCATAGTATATCACCGCCCCCCACAACGCACAAGCGCTCAACCCCAGGCCGCGGCGCGACAATTTGTCTCGCCGGCCAAATGATGTTATACTCTTTTCCACGTTGCCGCGATCAATGCCCTTCGGCCCAGCCGGGGGGCAGATTTGCTTTGTTTGGTTTGCCGCATTATCCCAAGGAGCCATTGCTGTGGAAAGAAAGCTTCTGACGCGGGAAGGGCAGATTCGGCTTCAGCGAGAGTTGGATCATCTGCGCAAGGTGGAGCTGCCGGCCTCGGTCAAGGCCATCGAAGAAGCCAGGGCCCACGGCGACCTGTCGGAAAACGCCGAATACCACGCCGCCAAGGAGCGCAACGCCATCGTCGCGGCCAAGATCGCCGAACTGAAAAGCGAACTGGCCCTCAGCGAGGTCATCGATCCTCTGCCCCAGGCCGACGGCCGAGTGGTCTTTGGCTGCAAGGTGACCATCTACGACTCCGAGACCGACGAGGAAGCCTCCTACCAGATCGTCGGAGCCGCCGAAAGCGACGCCAGCCAGGGCCGCATGTCCATGACCTCGCCCATGGGCCAGGCCCTGCTGGGCAAGGAAGAGGGCGACGAGGTCAAGGTCCAGACGCCCGGCGGCCTGCGCGTCATCGAAATCGTCAGCGTCCAGTAAAATCGGCCGGCCGCCAGGCCCAGGCACGAAAGGCGAGCCGCCCATGGCCTCTTTTTGGCAGAGCGTTTTCAGCCGCCGCATGCTGGTGGCCTTTGTCATGGGCTTTTCGTCGGGCCTGCCGCTGCTGCTGACCATGGGCGTGCTGCAGGCCTGGATGAGCAAAAGCGGCGTGGACCTGTCGCTGATCGGCCTGATGAGCCTGGTGGGCCTGCCCTACACCGTCAAGTTTATCTGGGCCCCGCTGTTGGATCGCGGGGCCTTCACCGGACTGGAGCGCCGGCCTGGCCGGCCCTACCCGCTCTGGAAGGCGGCGCTGAACTGGCTGGTCAAGGCCAGCATCGGCCGGCTGGGCCGGCGGCGGGGCTGGATGTTGTGGGCCCAGATCCTGCTGATGGCGGCCATCGTGCTGCTGGCCCTTGGCGATCCGGGGCGTAGCCCCACCATGATTGCCCTGGCGGCCCTGCTGGTGACCTTCTTCAGCGCCAGCCAAGATATCGCCATCGACGCCTATCGCCGCGAGGACCTGGCCGACGACGAACTGGGCCTGGGCTCGTCGCTGGCCATCAACGGCTATCGGGTGGGCATGCTTTTGGCCGGCGGCGGCGGGCTGATCATGGCCGACGTGATGAGCTTCCGCGATGTTTACCTGATCATGGCCGCCTGCCTGCTGGTGGGCGTGGTCACCACGCTGCTGACCCCCGAGCCCCAGGCCCAGCCACGCGCGCCGCAAAGCATGCGCCAGGCCGTGGTCGAGCCTTTCGTGGAGTTTTTCGGGCGGGCCGGCCTGGGCTGGGGCCTGGGCGTGCTGGGCTTTATCCTTTTATACAAAATCGGCGACTCCATGGCCGCCACCATGACCACGCCTTTTTTCCTGGCCAGGGGTTACACCATGACCCAGATCGGCACGGTGGCCAAGCTGTTCGGCTTTTGGGCCACGGTGGCCGGCGGGTTGCTGGGCGGGCTGGTTCTGCTGCGCCTGGGCATCAACCGTTCGCTGTGGATCTTCGGCTTTTTGCAGGCCGTCTCCACGGCCGGCTTCGCCATGCTGGCCAACCTGGGGCCGTCCACGGTCTGGCTGGCGGCGGTGATCGCCTTTGAAAACCTCACCAGCGGCATGGCCACCGCCGCTTACGCCGCCTACATGGCCGCGCAAACCAACAAAAACTTCACCGCCACCCAATACGCCCTGCTCAGCAGCCTCATGGGCGTGCCCCGGGTGCTGGTCTCGGCCCCCACCGGGGTCATGGCCGAATGGCTGGGCTGGTCGGGCTTTTTCATCTTCTGCACGGTCATCGCCGCGCCGGGCATGGCCATGCTGATCAAGTTCGCCCCGTGGAACGGCGATCGCCGCTGAGGCGCTGGCCGCATTTGCTTGTCCTTTCGGCCCGTCCTTGCTAGACTTTCGCCGATAAGCCAAAATTCGGACACCGAAACGCGAGGACGCTCGATGCCCATGGACTGGACCCCGCCGCCCAAAAACCCAGGCGGCGACAACGATTTCAACAAGCTGGTCGAGGAGCTGAAAAGCAAATTCGGCGGCCGGCGACCCAAGAGCGGCCTGCTGTGGCTGGCGTTGGCCGGGGCGTTGGCCATTGCCCTGGCCACCTCGTCGTACTACACCGTCGGCCCCGAGGAAACCGGGGTGGTGCAGCGTTTTGGCGCCTACAATCGCGAATCCGAGCCGGGCCTGCACTTCAAGTTGCCATTGGGCATAGAGCAGGTGACCAACGTCAAGACGCGGCGCGTCGAAAAAATGGAATTCGGCTTCAAGACCGCCCAGGTGGCGGCTCGGGGCAGCTTCCGCGACGCCGGTTCGGGCGAAACGGCGCTGATGCTCAGCGGCGACTTGAACGTCATCGACGTGCGCTGGATCGTGCAATATCGCATCCGCGACCCGAAAAAATACCTCTTTTCGATCCAAGAGCCCGAAACGGCCATCTGGGATCTGTCCCAGTCGGTGATGCGCCGCATCGTCGGCGACCGCTGGGCCGACGCGGTGCTGACCCTGGAACGCGCCGAGATCGCCATCCAGGCTCAAAAAGAACTGCAAGAGCTGCTGGATCACTACGACACCGGCGTGCAGATCGTCACCGTCAAGATGCAGGACGTCAACCCGCCCGACCCCGTGCGCTCGGCCTTCAACGAGGTCAACGAGGCCCGCCAGCAGAAAGAGCGCATGATCAACGAGGCCCAGGAGGCCTACAACCGCGAGATTCCCAAAGCCCAGGGCGACGCCAAGCGCATCGTCTCCGAGGCCGAGGGCTACGCCACCGAGACCGTCAACCGGGCCAACGGCGAGGCTCAGCGCTTCAGTTCGGTGCTGGCCAGCTATCAGAAGGCCAAGGACGTGACCAAAAAACGGCTATACCTCGAAGCCCTGCACGGGATGATCGCCGCGGCCAGTCGGGTTTACGTGGTCGACCAGAGCGTGCGCGGCCTGCTGCCGCACCTGGATATCGCCGCCGGCGCGCGGGGCAAGGAGGGCGGCAAATGAATCGCTCCAAGATGCTGATGCCGCTGGTGGCCCTGGCCGTGGCCCTGGCCTGGATCGGCCTGTCGTCGTTTTTCGTGGTGCCCGAGGGCCATCAGGCCATCATCACCCAATTTGGCAAGACCATCGGCAAGCCCTATCTCGACGCCGGGCTCTACTTCAAGCTGCCGGTGATCCAAAAAGTGCACATGTTCGAAAAGCGCCTGCTCAAGTGGGACGGCCGGCCCAACGAGATTCCCACCCTGGATAAAAAATACATCTTCGTCGACACCACCGCCCGCTGGCGCATCACCGATCCGCTGCGTTTTTTGCAGACGGTGGCCACGGTGGAGGGGGCCCAGAGCCGGTTGGACGACATCATCGACTCGGTGGTGCGCGACGCGGTCAGCCGGCATTTGCTTGTGGAGTTGGTGCGTTCATCCAACTGGAAGGACACCCCGCCGCCGGCTATCGTCGACGACGAGGGCGAGGGCAATCAGGCCTATTTGGCCGAGATGGCCAACCGCGGGCAAAACGAGCCGCCCCAGCGCCTGGGCCGCGAGCAGATCGTCCAGGAGATGATCGCCGACGCCAAGCGCCTGACGCCTGAAATGGGCCTGGAGGTGGTCGATATCCAGGTCAAGCGCATCAACTATGTAGATCAGGTGCAAAAGCGCGTCTTCGAGCGCATGATCTCCGAGCGCAAGCGCATCGCCAGCCAGTACCGCTCGGAGGGCGAGGGCGAAAAGCAAAACATCCTGGGCCGCATGAACAAAGAACTGGCCCGCATCCGCTCGGAGGCCTATCGCAAATCCCAGGAGATTCGCGGCCAGGCCGAGGCCACGGCCAACGACGTCTACGGCCAGGCCTTCAGCCAGGACGCCGAGTTCTACTCGTTGTTCAAAACCCTGGAGAGCTACCGCGCCGCCGGCGGCAACAACACCGAGCTGATTTTGTCCACCGACGGCGAATACTTCAAGTACGTCAAAAAGCCCCAGTGAGCCACGGCGGGCGCGGCCCGCGGCGTATTGCAAAAACTGGGGTCATGGTGTAATAAACTCCTTCGCGGGCCGCCTCGGCCCACGAAGGACAGCCTTGGGCCGCCTCTGGTGTTGACAGGAGGCCGGACGACTCCTATACTTGCTTCTCCTGCGATTCGGGGAGGAAAGATCAATCATGTACGCTGTAGTTGCCAATGGCGGCAAACAATACAAGCTTGAACCGGGCGAGGTGCTTCGCCTGGAAAAGATGGCCGGCGAGGTCGGCGACAATATCAGCCTGTCGCCGGTGCTGATGGTCGGCGGCGACGGCGAGCCCAAGATCGGCCAGCCTCACGTGGCCGGCGCGGTGGTCGAGGCCACCATCATCGAGCAGGGCAAGGCTCGCAAGGTTCTTATCTTCAAAAAGAAACGCCGCAAGGGCTATCGCGTCAAACGCGGTCATCGCCAGCACTTCACGGCGGTGCGCGTCACCGGCATTTCGGCCTAGGCGCGGCGGGGAGAACTAGCAATGGCGCACAAAAAAGCAGGCGGTTCGTCCCGCAACGGTCGCGACTCGGGCGGGCAGCGCCGGGGCATCAAGGCCGGCGAAGGCAAACTGATCACCGCTGGCAGCATCATCATCCGCCAGTTGGGCACGCTGATCCATCCCGGCGAGAATGTCGGCATGGGCCGCGACTACACCATCTTCGCCAAGGTCGACGGCAAGGTCAAGTTCGAGCGGCTGGGCAAGACCCGCAAAAAGGTCAGCGTCTACCCGGCCTAAGGCTGGCGGCCGTATTGATTCGGCGGCCCAGGTTGCGCCCATGCAGGGCGTTTGCCGGGCCGCCTGGCTTTTTTTGGGGGCCGGTGCGCCTCGCATGAACGGGCTGTCGGCATGAGGTTCATCGACGAAGCGACAATCGAGGTGACGGCTGGAAACGGCGGCGACGGCTGCGCCAGCTTTCTGCGCGAAAAATTCCGCCCCAGGGGCGGCCCCGACGGCGGCAACGGCGGCCGTGGCGGCGACGTGATCATCGTCGGCTCCAACCGGGTGGCCACCCTGGCCGACCACAGCTATCTGCGCCACTTCAAGGCCGGCCGGGGTGTGCATGGCCAGGGCTCGCAAAAGCACGGCCGGGCCGGCGAGGACAAGCGCGTCACCGTGCCCGTGGGCACACTGATCTACGACCAAGAAACCGGCGAGTTGCTGGCCGACATCGTGGCCGACGGCCAAGAGGTGATCGTGGCCAAGGGCGGCCGCGGCGGCTACGGCAACCTGCACTTTCTCAGTTCGACCAACCGCGCGCCCCGCCGGGCCGACCCCGGCAACGAGGGCGAAAAACGCACCCTGCGCCTGGAGCTGAAGCTACTGGCCCACGTGGGGCTCATCGGCCAGCCCAACGCCGGCAAGTCCAGCCTGGTGCGGGCCTTCAGCGCGGCCCGGCCCAAGGTGGCCGATTATCCCTTCACCACGCTCACGCCCAACCTGGGCGTGGCCCAGGTTCCCGGCGGCGATCCCTTCACCATCGCCGACATCCCCGGCCTGGTCGAGGGCGCCCACCAGGGCTCGGGCCTGGGCCTGCGCTTCCTCAAGCACGTCGAGCGCACGCGGTTGTTCGTCTACGTGGTTGACATGTCGGCCGACGACCCCTACAACGATCTGAGCACCATCATCGGCGAGCTTACGGCCTATGACCCGGAGCTTGGCCGGCGGGCCGGCGTGGTGGCGGCCAACAAGATGGATCTGGCTCAAGCAGCCGAGAATTTTGACGAGTTCGCCCAAAGGGCCCAGGCCGAGGGCATGCTGGTCTTTCCGTGCAGCACGTTGACCGGCCAGGGGCTCAAGGAGTTGCTGCTGCAAATCGCCGCGATGGTCGAGAGCCACGACGACGGCGGAGAAACCGATGACCAGGCCTGAAATCGTCGCCGCCGCCCGCCGCGTGGTCGTCAAGGTGGGCTCGGGCGTGCTCACCGGGCCCCAAGGCCTGGACAAGCGGCGGGTGGAGCTGCTCTCGGGCCAGTTGGCCCGCCTGCGCGCCGCCGGGCGCCAGGTTTTGTTGGTCTCGTCGGGGGCCATCGCCAGCGGCCGGGCCAAGGTCGGGCTGGCGGCGTTGCGCTCCATCCCCGAAAAGCAGGCCGCCGCCGCCCTGGGCCAAGCCGGCCTGATGCAGACCTACGAGGACGCCCTGGAGGCCCATGGCCTGCTGGCCGCCCAGATCCTGCTCACCGCCGGCGATCTGCGCTCGCGCCAACGCTATCTCAACGCCCGCAACACCATCAACACCCTGCTTGATTGGGGCGTAATCCCCATCGTCAACGAAAACGACACCGTGGCCGTCGACGAAATCAAGCTGGGCGACAACGACAACCTGGCGGCCATGCTCACCAATCTTTTGGGCGCGTCGCTGATGGTCAACCTGACCAACGTCGACGGCGTCCTCGACGCCGACCCCCGGACCAACCCCCAGGCCAAGCTGATCCCGGTGGTCGAGCGGGTCGACGCGGCCCTGCTCAAGGCGGCCAGCACCCAGCCCGGCGCGGTGGGCCGCGGCGGCATCTTCAGCAAGGTCAAGGCCGCCGACAAGGTCGCCCGCTGCGGGGCCTGCACCATCGTGGCCAACGGCATGGTCGACGACATCCTCGACCGCCTTTTCGCCGGCCAGGAGTTGGGCACCTTTTTTCTGGCGCGCAGCCACCCGCTCTCCAGCCGCAAGCACTGGATCGCCTTCACCGCCTGCCAAAACCAGACCGGCGTGATCGTCGTCGATCAGGGCGCGGTGGCGCCCATCAGCGCCGGCGGCAAGAGCCTGCTGGCCGCCGGGGTCAGCGCGGTGCGCGGCCGCTTCGGGCCGGGCGCGGCGGTCAAGGTCATCGGCCCCGACGGCCGCACCATCGGCGTGGGCCTGTGCAACTACTCCAGCGCCGACCTGGAAAAGATCAAGGGCCTGCGCAGCGTCGAGATCGAACACAGCCTGGGCCACAAGGACTTCGACGAGGTGATCCACCGCGACAATCTGGTGGTCTTTGGCCCCGACGAAAAGGAGAGCGTGGAATGTCTGCTGAGCAACTAGTGGCCCGCGTCTGCGCCCAGGCCCGCCAGGCCGCGCGCCGGGTCGCCGTGGCCCCCTCCGACCGCAAGAACGCCGCCCTGCTGCTGCTGGCCAAGCTCATCGAGCAAAACAAGGCCGCGCTCCAGGCCGAAAACGCCATCGACGTGGCCGCCGGCCGCGAGGCCGGGCTCAGCGCGGCCATGATCGACCGCCTGACGCTCTCCGACGGCGTGATCGCCGGCATGGCCCAGGGCCTGCGCGAGGTGGCCGCCCTGCCCGACCCCGTGGGCGAGATGACGGCCATGTGGCGGCGGCCCAACGGCCTGCAAGTGGGCCGTCAGCGCATCCCCCTGGGCGTGATCGGCTTTATCTACGAGTCGCGGCCCAACGTCACCGTCGACGCGGCGGCGCTGTGCCTCAAGAGCGGCAACGCCGTGGTGCTCAAGGGCGGCAAGGAGGCCCTGCGCTCCAACCTGGCCCTGGGCCGGCTCATCGCCCAGGCCCTGGAGCAAAGCCAACTGCCCGCCCACGCCGTGCAGGTCATCGACACCACCGACCGAGCGGCCACCCTGGCGTTGCTCAAGCAAGACGAATTGATCGACGTGATCATCCCCCGGGGCGGCGAGAGCCTGATCCGCTTCGTGGCCGCCGAGTCACGCATTCCGGTGCTCAAGCACTACAAGGGCGTCTGC
This sequence comes from Desulfarculus baarsii DSM 2075, assembly GCF_000143965.1. Taxonomy (GTDB): domain Bacteria; phylum Desulfobacterota; class Desulfarculia; order Desulfarculales; family Desulfarculaceae; genus Desulfarculus; species Desulfarculus baarsii. Next base: position 2,650,263 of record NC_014365.1, read on the forward strand.
CATGTCTTTGTCGACCGCGGCGCCGACATCGCCATGGCCATCGACATCTGCGTAAACTCCAAGTGCCACCGCCCCGGCGTGTGCAACGCCATGGAGACCATGCTCGTCCACGCCGACATCGCCGAGTCGTTTTTGCCCCGTTGCGCCGAGGCGCTGATCCTGCGCGGCGTGGAGCTGCGCGGCTGCCCCCGCACGCTGGCCATCGCGCCCCAGGCCAAGCCAGCCAACGACGACGACTGGCCCGCCGAGTTTCTCGACCTGATCCTGGCGGTCAGGGTCGTCGATTCGCTGGAGGAGGCCATGGACCACATCGCCCGTTACGGCAGCCAGCACACCGAGGCCATCGTCACCCGCGATTACGCCCGGGCCCGCCGCTTCATCGACGGGGTGGATTCGTCGCTGGTGCTGGTCAACGCCTCGACGCGCTTCAACGATGGCGGCCAGCTTGGTTTGGGGGCCGAGATCGGCATCAACACCAGCAAGCTCCACGCCTTCGGGCCCATGGGCCTCACCGAGCTGACCACGACCAAGTTCGTGGCCCTGGGCAACGGACAGGTGCGCCAGTAGTGGCCGGGAAAATCGCCATCTTCGGCGGGACTTTCGACCCGATCCACATCGCCCACCTGCGAGGGGCCATCGAAGTGGCCGAGGCCCTGGATCTGCCCCAGGTGCGCTTCGTGCCCTGCGCCACCCCGCCCCACCGCAAGGACGTGCGGGCCAGCCTGGAGCACCGCCTGGCCATGTGCCGCTTGGCCGTGGAGGATCATCCCCTGCTGGCCGTCAGCGACATGGAGGCCTCGCGGGGGGGGGTCAGCCGCACGATCGACACCCTGCGCCTGCTGCGCGAGGCCAACCCCGAGGCCGCGATATACTTCATCATCGGGGCCGACGCCTTTTTCTATCTGCACACCTGGTACGAGGCGCGGCGGCTTTTCGACTACGCCGATTTCGTGGTCATGGACCGGCCCCGCGCCCCGCGCCTGGAGCTTTTGGACTACATGCGCGAGCGCCTCGACCCCAGCTTCGCCCCGGCCGAGAACGGCTGGGTGCGCCTGCCCGGCGGCGGTCACGGCGCGCGCCGCGTGCTGACCACCCTTCTGGACGTCTCCAGCACCTACACCAAACGCAAGGTGGCCCGGGGCCGCTCCATTTCATTCCTTGTGCCGCAAAAGGTCGAGGCTTATATTAAAGACATGAAACTCTATCAGGACCAAGACAACCCCCTATGAGCGACCGTCAAACCCCCAGGCCGCGCCCGCCCCGGCCCCAGTCGGTCGAAGACCTGGCCAAGCTTTGCGCGGCGGCCGCCCTGCAAAAAAAGGCCCAGGATCTGATCGTGCTGGATGTGGGCCAACTGGCCGGATACGCCGACTATTTCATCATCGCCACCGGCCGCTCCACCCGCCAGGCCCAGGCCATCGCCGAAAACGTGGCCCGCGTCTGCAAAAAAGCCGGCCGCCCGCCCATGGGCGAGGAAGGCCTGCGCGAGGGCCGCTGGGCCCTGCTTGATTTCGGCGACGTGGTGGTGCATGTCTTTTACGAGCCGGTGCGCGTTTTCTACGACCTGGAATCGCTGTGGGGCGACGCCCCCCGCCTGGAGTTCGACCCCCAAGAACTGACCGCCGCCCTCCCGCCGGAGGCCGAAAGCAGCCCCGGCGCAATCGTTTGGGACGACTGATAAAAATGACCGCCAAACAACCCGTGGCGCTGGTCATCCTCGACGGCTTCGGCCTGGCCCCGGCCGGGCCGGGCAACGCCGTGACCCTGGCCAAGACGCCATTCATCGACTCGCTTTTGGCCAAGTGGCCCCACGCCAAGCTGCAATGCGCGGGCCTGGCCGTGGGCCTGCCGGCCGGCCAGATGGGCAACTCCGAGGTCGGCCACCTCAACCTGGGCGCGGGCCGGGTCATCTACCAAGACATCACCCGCATCAGCAAGGCCATCGACGATGGCGACCTGGCGCGCAATCAGCCGATCATGGCCGCCATGGCCGCGGCCAAGGCCGACGGCGCGGCCCTGCATCTGCTGGGCCTGCTCAGCGATGGCGGCGTCCACTCGCTGCAAAGCCACCTGGAGGCCCTGATCGCCCTGGCCGCCGCCCAGGGCGTGGAGCGCATCCTTGTCCACGCCATCCTCGACGGCCGCGACACCCCGCCCGACTCGGGCGCGGGCTATCTGCGCCAACTCGTGGATTTCCTGGAGGCCTATCCCCAGGCGGCCATCGCCACCGTCAGCGGCCGTTTCTGGGGCATGGACCGCGACAAACGCTGGGACAGGGTCGAGCGGGCCTGGCGGGCCATGGTCGAGGGTCAGGGCGCGATGCAGGCAGACCCGGTGCTGGCCGTGGAGGAGGCCTACTCCAGGGGCGAATACGACGAATTCATCGAGCCCATGGTCATGATCGACCATCAGGGCCGACCCCTGGGCCAAGTGCGCGACGGCGACGCGGTGATCTTTTTCAACTTTCGCGCCGACCGCGCCCGCGAACTGACCTGGGCCTTCAACCAGCCCGACTTCGCCGGCTTCGATGTGGGCCGGCGGCCCAAGCTGGCGATTTACGTCTGCATGACCCAATACGACGAGCACCTGGACGCGCCCGTGGCCTTCCCGCCCCAGAGCATCGAGATGACTCTGGCCGAGGCGCTCAGCGTCGCCGGCCTGCGCCAACTGCACATCGCCGAGACCGAAAAATACGCCCACGTGACGTTTTTCCTCAACGGCGGCCGCGAGGAACCCGTGCCCGGCGAGGACCGCGTGCTGGTGCCCTCGCCTGGCGAGGTGCGCACCTACGACGAAAAACCGCAGATGAGCGCGCCCGAAGTCACCGCCGAGGTGCTTGCGCGCATCGACTCTGGCCTGTACGATTTTATCGTCATCAACTACGCCAACGGCGACATGGTCGGCCACACCGGCGTACTGTCGGCGGCGATCAAGGCCGTCGAGACCCTGGACGCCTGCCTGGCCCGGGTGGTTCCGGCCGTGCTGGCCAAGGGCGGCAAGCTCATCGTCACCGCCGACCATGGCAACGCCGAACAGATGATCGACCCGATCAGCGGCGGGCCCTACACCGCCCACACCATCGACAACCCCGTGCCGCTGATATTGATCGACCCAACGCGCCAAAACGCCAAGCTGGCCGACGGCGCGCTCTGCGACGTGGCTCCGACGCTGCTAACGCTCTTGGGGCTGCCGCGGCCGGCCCAGATGACCGGCCACTGCCTGATCACGACCGTTTGAGGGAGGCTACATGGCCAGACGCATTCTGGTCTATCTGCTGGCCGCGGCCCTGGGCCTGGGCGCTCTGCCCTGCCCGCCGGCCCTGGCCCTGTCCCTGGAGGAAGAACGCAAACTGGGCCAACAGGCCTATCAGGAAGTCGTCAACGCCATCCCCATGGTCACCGACCCCGAGGTGGTCGACTACATCCAGAAGCTGGGGGCCAAGCTGGTGGCCCATCTGCCCGAGAAGGAATTCGAATATCGCTTCTACGTGGCCGACTCCAGCGAGATGAACGCCTTCGCCATCCCCGGCGGCTATATCTTTTTCTATCGGGGCATGATCACTTCCCTGGACAACGAGGCCGAACTGGCCGGCATCATGGCCCACGAAATGGGCCACGTCTGGCGGCGGCACATCGCCAAGCGCATGGACAAGGCCCTGCCCGGCAGCGTCCTATCCATGGCCGGCATGGTCACGGGCATTTTGCTGGGGGCCCTGGCCGGCGCGCCCCAGCTTGGCTCGGCCATCACCTTCGGCTCGATGGCCGGCAACATCCAGCAGCAACTGGCCTTCAGCCGCACCGACGAGGCCGAGGCCGACTGGGCCGGCCACAAGATCATGACCGCCGCCGGCTACCCCGGCCAGGAGATGGCCAAGACCTTCCGCCGCATGTGGCGCATGGAACAACAAATGGGCGTCAATCTGCCCACCTACATGCGTTCGCACCCCCAGAGCCCCGAACGCATGGAGGCCATCGAGAATCTTGTCCGCCGCGACCCGCCCTACAAGGGTCATTTCGACAACAACCGTTTCGATCACGTCAAGCTGCGGCTGATCGCCCTCTATGACCCGCCCGACACCGCCGCCGACACCTTGGCGGCCATGGCCCGCGAAAAGCCCGGCTCGCCACTGCCGCTCTATGGCCAGGCCCTGCTCAGCATGAGAAAGCGCGACTATGACCAGGCCTTGCGCATTCTCGACGAGATGGAGCGCAAATGGCCCGGCGACCAGGACGCGCTCAAGGAACGAGGCCTGTGCCTGGTGCGCGTGGGCCGGCTGGACGAGGCCAAGAGCGTCCTCGACGCGGCCCTGACCAAAGACCCGGGCAACCCGCAGATTTTGTTCGCCATCGGCGAGGCCTACGCCCACAGCGGCCAGGACGACGTGGCCGCCAGCGCCTTCCGCCGGGTGGTGCAGGCCCAGCCCGAAAACCTCGAGGCGCGGCGCATGTTGGGCACGTCCCTGGGCCGAGCCGGCAACCTGGGCGAGGCGGCCTTGCAGTTGGGTCTGACCTTCAAGCAGGAAAACAACGAACGCCTGGCCCGCTATCACCTGGAGCGCGCGGTCAGTCAGTTGGCCGATCGGCCCGAACTCAGGCAAGAGGCCCAAAAGGCCCTCAACGAACTCAACGACCCCGGCGAGATGGAAAAGCGCAAGCGCAAGCCTGGCCCCGAGCAAGAAGAAGAGCAACGCGACGACCCCCGCGCGCCGTGGATCGGCCCAGGGATCAGCGGCCAGCGTAGCGCGCCGCGCGACTTTTGAAGCCGGGCGTTACGGCTGGGCCCTAACGCCGCTTTTCGTCCACCCGGTCGTAGTGGCTGAATTGCATGGTGAAAACCGCCCGGCCCTGGGTGGCCGAACGCAGGCTGGTGGAATAGCCGAACATCGCCCGGAGCGGGGCCTTGGCCTGGACCACGGTCACGCCCTGGCGCGGCTCGATGGCCTCGATCGACCCGCCGCGCGCGTTCATGTCGCCGATGACCTCGCCCATGAACTCTTCCGGCGCCAGCACCTCCACCAGCATAACCGGCTCCAGCAGCATGGGCTGGGCCGCGTCCAGGGCCCGACGCATGGCCAACGAACAGGCCATGCGCATGCCCAACTCGGTGCTCAACCCCGGCGTGAAGGCCCCGCCAAGCACGACCACGCCCGTGTCCACCACGGGGTAGCCCATCACCGGGCCGCTGGCCAGTGACTCCATGGCCGCCCGCTCCAGCATGGCGTGCAGGGCCTGGGGAACGGCCTCTTCGGCGGCCTCCACGCGGAAGGTGTTGCCGCCGCCCCTGGGGTTGGGCGCCAGGGTCAGGACGACCTGGCCCAGCTCGCGGTGGCCGCCCAACTCGCGGTCGAAGGTCTCCTCGACCCGCGCCGCCTCGCCGATGGTCTCGCGGTAGACGACCTGGGGCCGGCCCACGTTGACCTTGAGGTTGAACTCGCGCTCCATGCGGTGAACCAGCACTTCCAGGTGCAGTTCGCCCATGCCGCTGATGATGGTCTGGCCGGTGTCCTGGTCGACGCGGAAGCGGAAGGTGGGGTCTTCGTCGGCCAGGCGGATCAGGCACTGATCCAGCTTGTCCTGGTCGCCGACGGTGTTGGGCTCGACGGCCACCGAGATCACCGGCTCGTAGACCTGGATGGGATCCAGGAGGATTGGCCTATCCTTGGCCGAAATGGTGTCGCCGGTGCTGGTGTCCTTGAGGCCCATCACGCCGACGATCTCGCCGGCCTTGGCCTCTTCGACGCGCTCGCGCTTGTTGGCGTGCATGCGTAAAATGCGCGAAATCTTCTCGCTGCGGCCCTTGACCACGTTGAAAACGTCGGCCCCGGTCTGCAACTGGCCAGAATAGATGCGCAAATACACCAGCTTGCGGCCTTGGTCCATCTGGATTTTGTAGGCCAACGCGGCCAAGGGGGCCTTGTCGTCGGCCAGGCGCATCTCCACTTCGCCGCTCTGGGGGTTGACGCCCTCCACCGGCGGGATGTCCAACGGCGAGGGCAGATAGTCGACCACGGCGTCGAGCACCGGCTGCACGCCCTTGTTGCGCAGGGCGCTGCCGGCGAACACCGGCACGTGGGCCAGCGACAGGCAGCCTCGCCGCACCGCCGCCTTGATGTCTTTAGGGGGGATTTCTTCCTCGGCCAGGTAGCGTTCCATGACCGAGTCGTCGACCTCGGCGCAGGCCTCCAACAGGCGCTCGCGACCCTGGGCGGCGGCCTCGGCCATCTCGGCGGGGATGGGCCCGCGGCTGAAAGTCGCGCCCTGATCGGCCTCGCTCCAGGTGATGGCCTCCATGGTCAGCAGGTCGACGACCCCGCGAAAGCGTTCCTCGGCGCCCCAGGGGATGGTCAGCGGCAGGGGGTTGGCGCCCAATTTGTCGCGCATCTGGCCCAGGACACACTCGAAATCGGCGCCGATGCGGTCCATCTTGTTGATAAAGGCGATTTTGGGCACGTTGTAGCGGTCGGCCTGCCGCCAGACCGTTTCGGACTGGGGCTCCACGCCGCCGACGGCGCAGAAGACGGCGACCACGCCGTCGAGCACGCGCAGCGACCGTTCGACCTCGATGGTGAAGTCGACGTGGCCGGGCGTGTCGATGATGTTGAGCCAATGGCCGTTCCACTGGCAGGTGGTGGCGGCGCTGGTGATGGTGATGCCCCGCTCCTGCTCTTCCTCCATCCAGTCCATCACGGCCGCGCCGTCGTGCACCTCGCCGATCTTGTGGGTGCGCCCGGTGTAGAAAAGCACGCGTTCGGTGAATGTGGTCTTGCCCGCGTCGATGTGGGCGACCACGCCGAAGTTCCGTGTCTTTCGCAATCTCGCCTCGCCGGCCATACTGCGCCTTTCCGCTTGGAGCTTCTGGGAATTGGGCAAACTTACCCTTAACCGGCATGCCGGTCAACGATATGTTACGCGCGGGCGTGGCCCTGTCAAGTCAACGGCCCTGGCGTTAACGCCCCGCCCGTGTTACCCTGACTGGGGCAGCAAGGGAGTGATGATCGACCCATGACCACCGGCCAGCGCCTGCGCGAAATTCATGACCGCCTCTTTGCGGCTTACGGCCCCCAATATTGGTGGCCGGGCGAGACGCCCTTCGAGGTGATGGTTGGGGCGGTTTTGACGCAAAACACCAACTGGACCAACGTCGAGCGGGCCATCGCCAACCTCAAGGCGGCCGACGCGCTGTCGCCAGCGGCCATGGCCGCCCTGGCCCCGGCCGAGCTGGCCGAATTGATCCGGCCGGCCGGTTACTACAACATCAAGGCCGCCCGCCTGGGCCACCTGCTGCGGACCATGGAGGCCCACCGCGAAGGCGGTTTGAGCCGCCTGCTGGCCCGGCCCACCGACGAGTTGCGCCATAAGCTGCTGGCCACCAAGGGCGTTGGCCCCGAAACCGCCGACAGCATCCTACTCTACGCCGCCGGCCGGCCCATCTTCGTCGTCGACGCCTACACTTTTCGCATCCTGGGCCGTCACGGGCTGGCCGACGAATCCATGGGCTATTTCGACCTGCAAGAGGCGGTCATGGACGCCACGCCCCACGACGCCGCCTTTTACAACGAATTTCACGCCCTGCTGGTGCGCCTGGGCAAACAGCGCTGCAAAAAAAGCAAACCCCTGTGCCAGGGTTGCCCTCTGGAAGATTTTTAGGCAAACTTGCCCCAACCGCGCGGCAAATGATATAACCGCCCATGGACAGGCGGTTATTCCCAAGGAGAAAGCACGATGAACGACCGCTTCACCGGAAACGGGCCAGGCCTGGACGCCTCCTCGCCAAGCTTCGGCGCTGACGGCCCCTCACTGGATTCCGGCGACTTTTCGCCCCGCCAGGCCAACGCCAACCCTCTGCCGCCGGCCAAACCGACCACCACGCCGCCGCCGCTGGGTTTGGTGGCCTTGGCGTGCTCGGTGGCGGCTTTGCTGCTCAGCCTGTTCACCCTGTGGCTCGTCCCCGGCGAAGCCCCCGCACCGCCGCCGCCACCGCCCCAACCCCAAAATATCGTCGGAAAGCCGCCCCAACCGGCTCAGATGTCGGCCATCGCCGCGCGCCTGGGCCGCCTGGAGCAGCAAGTGGTGGTCTTGGCCCGCGGCAACCGGCCGGCCGCCGACAGCGGCGACGTGACCCAACTGCGGCGTCAAATCCAACAACTGCAGGCCGCCGTGGCCGAGTTGTCCAGCAGGCCGGCCAGCCAGCCCAAACGCGCGGCAAAAGCAAAAGCCGAAAGCGCGCCGAGCGCCAAGAGCGTCACGCACACCGTGCGCCGTGGCCAGACGCTCACGGCCATCGCCACACAGTACGGCGTGAGCGTGGCCGATCTGAAAAAATGGAACAACATCAAGGGCCAAAACATTCTGATAGGCCAAAAGCTGACCATCAACAAGGCCCGCTGAGGCTTGGTCGGGCGCGCCGGCCAAGCCCGCCCGGAGAGAGGACGCCATGGGCTCCAGCCCGACCAAATTGACCGGCGCATACTATGCCGGCGTTGGCCGCGGCCCATTTTACGAAGACGACCTGTTTTTCGCCCAGGTGCTTTCGGGCGGCAACACCTTGGCCGTGGCCGCCGTGGCCGACGGCATGGGTGACGGCCTGGGCGGATTGCACGCCGCCCAAACGGCGATCGGCGTGGTCAAGAGCCTGCTGCTGGCCAGGCTCTACAGCCTGCGCGGCCGTCGCCTGAGCGAGTTGGAACTCGGCGAGTTGCTCAAGGAGTCGCTGCAAAAGGCCAACGCCCAGGTGCTCAAGCAAAGCATCCAGGCTCCCATGGGCGCGACCCTCACCGTGGCCGTGTTCACCGACGAATTCATCATCCTGGGCCACGTGGGCGATTGCCGGGCCTATCGCCTCTCCGACGGCCAACTGGAGCGCCTGACCCAGGACCACGCCGTGGGCATCGCCCTGACCCGCCGCCTGGGCAAGGATCCGACCATGCAGATCGACCTGCGGGTGGAGGCCATCGCGCCGGGCCAGATCTACATCTTGTGCAGCAACGGCTTGCACGGCCAACTGGGCGAGGACGAAATCACCCGAGCCCTGGAAACCACGCCGACCTTGGCCGACGGCTGCGTGCGCCTGGCCTGCCGCGCCCTGGCCAAGGGCGGGGCCGAGGCCGACAGCGCCTCGATTGTCGGCGTGGAGGTGGGCCAATACCCCAGGCGGCCGGAGATCGGCTCACTGGCCGTTGACGAGCTGGCGCTGAGCCTCGCCGAGGCCGAACCGGTCGCCGAGGCGGCGCGCCAAGAGCCGCCGCCAAACATCCGCGCGCCCGAGCCGCCGCCGCGCTTTGAAGCGCCGCCTCGCGACAAGCCGCCCGCCCGGCGTCGCGATCGGACGCAAATGGCGGCGTTGTTGGGCCTGGGGCTTTTAGCCACGCTGGCGCTGGCCCTGCTGGTGTTGGGCGTGCTTTCCGGCCTGCAAGAAACCCAAGGGCCGAGCCAACCGGAAGCGCCGGCCAGCTTTGCCTGGCCCAAGCTGCTGGTGGGGCTGATCGCTCTGGGCCTGCCCGTGGCCAGTCTGCTCTGGTGGCGCATGGGTGGCGGCTCAAAAGCCTTGCGTCAGGCCTTTGAACGATTCAGGCTGAAATAGACCCGCCGCCGGCGAGGCCCCGGGCCGGACCATCAACCAGAACAAACACGGGAACACGGGCCTGTGGCGACAAACCCGGACGCTGGTCAGCAAGCGGTGACCGCGAAAATCACGGCCCTTGCCCTCGGCCGCCTGGCCGACCCCAACCAACGCGCCAAGGCGCTGGTTTTCACTTTGTTGCTGGCCTTGGTCGCGGTCTATTCGGCCATTGTCCCGCCGCTGCAGTCGCCAGACGAATGCAGCCACCTCAAACGCGCCTATCTGTTGACGCGCGGCGTCATCATGCTCGACGTCCATCCCACGCACGGATCGGGCGGCATGATCGACCAGGGATTGGCCGCGTTTATCGCCGCGCACCTGTATTTGCCACACAACGAAGGCAACACAGTGACACGGGCCATGCAGCGGTCGGCCAACGATATTGCATGGACGAAAAAAACGGTTTTCGAACCGGCGCCCGGCGCCGGATATTATTTCCCGCTGATCTACGCGCCCCACGCCATCGGCTTGGGCCTTGGCGAGTTATTCGGCCTCAGTTTATATCATTCATATCTGTTGACGCGCTTTACGCTGTCAGCCACCTGCCTGGCCTTGATATTCCTCGCCTTGGGCATATATCGCCCCAACTTTCTGGTGCTGACGCTGCTGCTTCTGCCCATGAGCGTTTTTCAGTTGGCAACGGTCAACATCGATGGCTTGACCACGGCGCTGACGCTTGTCGCGGTCGGTTTGTTTTTGCGCGTGGCCGACCGCCGACTCGAGTTCAGACCGTGGATGAGCCACGCCATGGCCGTGGCTGTGTTCATTCTGGTCACCTGCCGACCCCACCTGCTGCCGCTGCTGGCCTTGCCGTTTGTCTGCGCCCTGCTGCGCCGATCCAAGCGCGATCTGCTGCTTGGCCTGCTGGTGACCGTCGCCTCGCTGGGCTGGATCGGCCTGTCCATGTCGATCACCATGGACCTGCGCCAATCCCGTGACTTGGGCGTCAGCCAACTGCTGCTATTTTACCTGACGCATCCACGCGTTTTTTTCAGCTTGTTATGGAACACCTTGCAAAATGACGATTTGCTGCTTTTTTATCGTGAATCATTCATCGGCGTGCTGGGTTGGCTCGACGCCAAACTGGCTGATCACTACTATGCGGCGACATCGTATTTCCTGATTTTCACGGCGCTTATCTCGCTATCAATCAATAATATTCGCCAAGATTATCCGGCACGGCTGCTATTGCTTTTCATGGCGCTTGCATCGCTTGCGCTGATATTTTTCGCGCTGCTCATCGCCTGGACACCCCACCCATCAAAGGTCATCACCGGCGTGCAGGGCCGTTACTTCATCACGCCGGCGATCATCTTTGCCTACGCCCTAAGCGGTTCGGCAAACGTTTTCAGCCTCAAGCGGCCAGCCTTGGCCTCGCCGGCCATTGCCGCCTGGTTTATCGCCAGCGCTTATCATCTGGCCCACACGCTTGTTTTGCGCTATTACGCCACGCAAGGCTGAATACAATCACCGCCAAACAGATAACGCCCAGCCAAAAGCCATCGCCCGCAAAACCAGCTTGCGCGGTTTCGCGGGCGATGATTCGCCGCGGCTGGACGTCAGGCGATTACGAACCGCCCGGCTCCCGCCGCCGGCGTGACTCCAGCGCGCGGGCGATGGTCAGCCCGTCGATGTATTTCAAGTCGCCGCCCACGGGCATGCCGTAGCCCAGCCGGCTGATCAACAGCCCCGGCCGGGCCAGGCTCTGGGCGACCAGATCGGCGGTGGCCTCGCCCTCGACGGTGGAGTTGGTGGCGATGATCAATTCGCGCACGCCCTCGGCCGCCCGCCGCGTCAAGGCGTCCAGACCCAGTTGGCCCGGTCCCACGCCATCCAACGGCGAAAGCGCCCCGGACAACACGAAATAGAGCCCCCGATAGGCCCCGGCCGCCTCCATGGCCGCCAGGTCGGCCGGCGACTCGACCACGCAGAGCAGCCCGGAATCACGGGCCGGGTCGGCGCAGATGGCGCATGGATCGCGGTCGGCCAGGTTGCGACAGCGCGCGCAGGTGTTGACCTCCGCGCCCACCCGCGCCACCGCCGCGGCCAGGGCCCGCGCCTCCTCGGGCCGGGCCCGGGCCAGATGCAGGGCCAGGCGCTCGGCGGTCTTGCGGCCGATGCCAGGCAAGCGGCACAGCGCGCCCATGAGGTTCTCGACGGCGCGGGGATACACGGCGCGTTACATCAGGCCGGGAATGGACATGCCGCCGGTGAGCTTGCCCATCTCTTCCTGCATCATCTCCTGGGCCCGGCGCTGGGCCTCGCGCACCGAGGCGATGACCAGGTCACAGAGCATGTCCACGTCCTGGGGATCGACCACCTCCTGGTCCAGGCGCAGGGCCATCAGCTCGCCCCGGCCATTGACCGTGGCCTCGACCATGCCGCCGCCGGCTTGGGCCGAAACTTGACGCTCGGCCAATTCCTCTTGCATTTTCAGCATCTTCTGCTGCATCTTCTGGGCTTGCTTGACCAGGTTGCCCATGCCGCCCCGGGGAATCATCTATCTTGCTCCTCGATCTGGTTGGTTCATTTTTGCTCGATGGGATTGATGGCCACCACTTCGGCCTCGAAGACCTCCATGGCCACCCGCACCGCCGGGTGCTCGGCCACGCCGGACACCTGCTCCAGGGTCTGCCTGGTCGGCGGCGGCGGAGGCTCCTCCCGCCCCGGCGTCAGGCTGACCGCCCTGGGCGCGCCCCACAGATCGGCGGCGGCGGCGGACAACTTGGCCTCGTGTTCGGCGTTGCAATAGCGCGCCGCCGGGCCTGGCGGCATGGTGATGGCCAGGCCGTCGCCGCGCCCGGCCGCCACGGCCCGCGCCAGATAACTGCCAAAAACCGGCTCGCCCCGGCCGACAAACTCGGCCAACTGGCGCAGCGCCGTTTCGGGCGATGGCATGGCCTTGGCCGCGGCCGGCTGGACCGACGGAGACTGGACAGCGGCCGGCTGTGGATCGGCCACGGCGCGCGGCACGGCCTGGCCGGGCGCCTCGGCCCCGGCGGCCAGGCGGGTGATGATCTCATCCAGGGCCAACACCGGCCGCACCTGGGTCAGCTTGAGCAGGGTCATCTCCATGACCAAGCGCGGCTGGCTGGCCCGGCGGAACATCTCCTCGCCGGCGGCCAGGTGGTCGAAGATCTCGTGCAGGGTTTCGGGGCTGTGGGCCTGGGCCTGGCGCGAAAGCTCGGCGATTTCCTCGGCGGTCAGGCCGAACAGGTCGGCCCCGGGCGGAGCGCTCTTGGCCGCGGCCAGGTTGCGGAAATGCTCCATCAGCGCGCCGTAAAATGCCTGCATCTCGCCGCCGGCCGCGTAGACCCGCGAGACCAGCTCCAGCACCTGCCCGGCGTCGGCGGCCAAAACGGCCTCGGCCGTGCGCCAGACCATCTCATGGTCGATCAGCCCCAGCAGTTGCACCACATCCTGGTGGCGGAGGCCCTGTCGGCCCACGCTGAGCACCTGATCCAACAAGCTGAGGCTGTCGCGCACCGAGCCGTCGGCCTCGCGGGCCAGCAGGGCCAGACTCTCCGGCGGCAGATCGAAGCCCTCGGCCTGGCAGACGCCGGCCAGGTGTTCGGTCAGCACTCGGGGCGCCAAGCGTCTGAAATCATAGCGTTGGCAGCGCGAAAGAATGGTCAGGGGCACCTTGTGCGCGTCGGTGGTGGCCAGGATGAACACCGCGTGTTCCGGCGGCTCCTCGAGGGTTTTGAGCAAGGCGTTGAAGGCGGCCTTGCTGAGCATGTGCACTTCGTCGAGGATCGTCACCCGGTGGCGCGCCGACTGAGGGCGGAAGCGAATCACCTCGCGCAGCTCACGCACGTCCTCCACACGCGAATTGCTGGCCGCGTCGATCTCTTGCACGTCCACGGCCCGGCCCTCGTCGATCTCGCGGCAGTGGACGCACACACCACAGGGCTGATCGGTGGGGCCTTGCTGACAGTTGAGGGCCTTGGCCAAGATGCGCGCCACCGACGTCTTGCCCACGCCGCGCGGCCCCGTGAAGCAAAACGCGTGGGCCACCCGGCCGCTGGCGATGGCCCCGGCCAGGGTGGCGGTCACGTGCTCTTGGCCCACCACCTGCGAAAAGGTGGCCGGCCGATGCTTGCGGGCCAGGACTAGATAGCTCACGCGGGGGGCGCTCCGATGCGCGCGTCAGGCGCAACTATTTGATTTGTATCTGTTTTGTCAGCCAACGACCTCGATAACCATAACATTGCCCGTCCGCGCTGTCAATCGGCCCACCGCAAAATACTCATTGCCTGATGAGGCTCAAGCCCTTGCGGCCGGTGGCCTGTTGGATCTTGCGCAGATTCTCGCGGGCCTGGTCCTTGGACGTGCAGCAGGCGGCCACCACCCGCAGCCAGGCCTTGCCCTTGAGCCTGACTTTTTTGACACTGGCCGAAAAGCCCTTGGCTTTCAGCAAGTTCACGTCGCCATCGGCGCTGGCTTTTTTGAGGTTGGACGAAAACAGCACCGCCCACTGACCGCCAGTCGTGGCGGCTGGCGCGGCGGTGGGCGCGGCCACCGGCGGCGGCAACGGGCTCTGGGCCGGCGGCGCTTCGACCAGCGGCGGAGCGGCCTCCAAGCCGGCCAGAGCCGCGCGCATCTCGGCCACGGCCCGCTCGCGGGGGTAATCGGGCCGCTCGGGGCCCACCGTGGCCCGCTCCACGCCGGTTTGCCAGACACGGCGGGCCACCTCGGGCTGTCCGCTGTCTTGGTAGATCAGGCCAAGCTGATAATATGCCTGGTATAAGTCAGGATCGGCCTGAAGGGCCCGTTGCAGCTCACGGGCGGCGGCGTCGGCCTCGTTGGCCGCCTTCATGGTCAGAGCCTTGTCGTAGTGGGCCAGGGCCTTGGCGTCGTCCGGGCCGGCCACGGCCGGGGCCTCCTTGCCCGCGCAGCCCACCAAGCCCAACAACAGCGCCACCAGGGCCACGGCCAAAACATCGCGCCCCAACATTCGCTCCTCCCATCCCTTCAACGCCCTCAGCGGCGTCGTCACAGGATAACACGGCCTAGCCCCGAGGCCAAGCCGCTACTTGGAGCCGGGGTCGTCGGTGTGCTCGTCGCCGGTGGGCGGGGGGTCGAGCTTTTTGCCGTTACGGGTAATGGGCACCACGTGGCCGCCGCCGTGGCTCATGCGGTCGATGGGTTGTTTCTTGCCGCCCAGCCGCTCGCGGGACCAACGCTTTTGCCGGCGCTGAACCTCGGCCGGATCGTAGAAACGCATCCAGTCTTCTTGATAATGCCACAGATCCTGCTCGGGGTTGCGAAAGGCCCACTCCACGTCCTCGGGGCCGAAGCCGGCCAGGTACCACGAGTCTTGGTTGCGGATGACGTTTTCCTCGCGGGCAAAGCTGAGCAGGGCCAGACGATAATCCACGCGGCGGAAATCCAGAAGGATTTGGCCGGCCAACTGCCGCACGACGCGGTCCTCGCCCTCGTCCATGAAACGCTCGCCGATGATACGGAAGACATGGGCGGCGCTTTCCGGGCTGTCGATGCTGATGGCGGCCAGACCCTTCATGGCCAGGTCGCGAGCCGACCAGCCGGCCGAACCGTCGCGGCAGACCGCCGTCAGCCCGGCGATGGCCTTGGGGCCCAGCTTGCCAAAGATCGCCGGCAGCAGTTCGGTGACCCAGTCGCAATCAAAGGCGTCGGACCAGCGCAGCACCGCCAGCATCGGCAAAACGGCGTCGTCGTCGCCACGCAGGCCCAGGATGTAGGAGCAGTGCACCACCGCCCACCACTCCGGCAACTCGCTCAACCAACTCTGCTTGTCCATGACCACTTGGGCCAGATAGGGCAACAGGCTGTCACGGCTGGCGATTTCCTGGACGGCTTCCAGGTCCAGGCGGTCTTCGGCCCAGAACAGCATCTCGAAAAGTTGCTCGTCGCCAAGGGTTGTGTAATCGAAGCGGGGCTGCATGGATTCCTCTCGGATGGGGCGGCGGAAAGCAGTTGTCCGCCATGCCGTTAGCCTTCAATATACCCCAGGGCCTTTTGCCTTACAACCAGCAAACAGGAGCATAAAAAATGGCCATAATCCAATTTTCGGTGGCCCCGTTGGGCACGGGCCAGACAAGCCTCTCCAGCTATGTTGCCGATATTCATCGCGTCTTGGCGGAAGAAGGCATCGAGGCCCAACTGACGCCCATGAGCACGATCATCGAAGGGCCGTTGGAAACGCTTTTGGGCGTCATAGCCAAAGTTCACGAGCTGCCCTTCGCCAGCGGCGCCGACCGGGTGTTGACGGTCATACAGATAGACGACCGCCGCGACAAGCCGGCCGCGGCCGCGGCCAAGGTGGCCAGCGTGCGCGAAAAATTGGGCCGGGCCTGAAAAGACTTGTCATCAACGGGAGTCTAGGCTAATCTATGGCGGGAGGCAATGATGACCTGGCGGTGGACCACCAAACATTGGCGCGCAACCCTGACGGCCGCCCTGCTGACCCTGGCCTTGATCGTGACCGGCTGCGTCAAAAATCCGGTCAGCGGCGCGGAGGAATTCTCGCTGATGAGCGAGGACCAGGAGTTGGCCAAGGGCGCGGAGCTTTATCCAAAATATACACAGCAATTCAACGGGTTGCCCGCCGATGACCCAGGCTTGCAGGCCTACGTGCGGCGGGTTGGCGGCTGGCTGGCCAAAAACAGCCACCGCCCCGAGTTGCCGTGGGAGTTCAACGTCGTCAACTCCAGCCAGATCAACGCCTACGCCATCCCCGGCGGCAAGGTGTCCATCACCCGCGGGCTGATCACCCGCATGAACAGCGAAGACGAACTGGCCTTCGTGCTGGGGCACGAGATCGGCCACGTGGCCGCGCGCCATTCGGCGGCTCAATACACCCGTGGCGTATTGGTCACCGCCGCCGTGCTGGGCGTGGCCATCGCTGTTTCCGATAGCGATTATCGTGAGTTGGGCGTAATGGCCGCCAACGTCGGCGGCGTGTTGCTCTTGGCCAGCTACTCCCGCGATCAAGAGCGCGAGGCCGACGCCCTGGGCATGGAGTACATGGCTCGCGCCGGCTACAACCCCAAGGCCGCCGTGGACGTGCTGAACCTGTTTCAATCGCTGCAAAAGCGCGAGCCCAGCGCCGTCGAGACCTTGCTGGCCAGCCACCCGCTCAGCGCCGAACGCATCGAAAACGCCGGCGACGATCTGAAAATCAAGCTGGGCTGGGCCACGGCCCGCGCCTACAACACCCGCGACTTCAACCAGGCCCTGGCGCGGCAAAAGGCCCGCAAGCCGGCTTACGCGGCCATGGATAAAGCCGACGACGATTATCAAGCCAAACGCTACGACCGGGCGGCCCAAAATTATCGCCAGGCCAGCGCCATGCTGCCCCAGGAGGGCCTGTTCAAGGCCAGGCTGGCCCGCGTCGAGTTGGACCTGCGCCAATTCGGCCCGGCCCTGGAGCACGCCCGCCAGGGCGCGACCCTGCGGCCCGACCTCTACGAGACCAACCACGTCCTGGGCGCGGCCTATCTGGTCAACAACCAGTTCGGCCCGGCCCTGGCGGCCACCAAAAACGCCGAGACATTCCTGGCCAACAACGACAATCGTTTTCTGATCGGCCTGTGCTACGAAAAGCTGGGCGAGCGCGACAAGGCCAAGGCCATCTACCAGGCCGTGCGCCAGCTTGACCCCAAAGGCCAAGCCGGCGATTACGCGGCCAAACGCCTGCGCGCCCTGCGCTGAGCGGGCCGGCCCCTGGCGGGTTGTCGAAAAAGGCCAGGATGGCCTTTTTCGACACCGTGCTAATGATAGGCCGGCACGCTGGGAAAACGGCTGGCGTCGGTGTGGGGGATGAAGCGCGCCGCCGAAAAGCGGTTCATCAGCATCTGGTTGACGTTGAGCTCCAGGTAGGTCAGCTTGTCGGTGACGGCCTCCACCTGGGGCCTGGCCGCCGGCTCCAGCAACAGGCGCTGGCAGCCGCTGAGCGAGCTGTTGCCCAGGGTGACGAAGCGCTCTCGGGGCAGATCGGGCAGCATGCCCAGGGTGATGGCGGTCTCGGGGTCGATCACCGCGCCAAAGGCCCCGGCCACGAAAAAGGCCGACAGATCCTCGAATTGCAGGCCAACCTCCAGCAGCACCGTGCGCAGGATGGTGTACATCGCCGCCTTGGAGCGCAGCAGGATGTCGATTTCGATCTCGTCGATGACGATGGACTCGCCGCTGGCGGAGTCTGCGGCCGGCACGACCAGATAACCCCGCACGCCGTCTTCGTCGACCACCAAACGCGGGTGATCGGCCAGCGTCAGTTTGCCGCGCATGTCCATGGCCCTGGTCAGATAGAGCTGGGCCAGAAGCTGCAACAGGCCAGAGCCGCACAGGCCCTTGGGTTTGGGCGCGCGGCCGTCGGCGTCGGGGATGATTCGCAGCGTGGGCGCAAAAGTTTGCGGGTCGATGACCACGCCCTCGATGGCCCCGGGCTGGGCCAGCACGCCGCGTTTGGCCACGCCGCTTTCCAGGGCCGGGCCGGCCGCGCCGGCGCAGGCGATCAGCCAGTCGCGGTTGCCCACCACCACCTCGGCGTTGGTGCCCACGTCCACCAGGATGGCCACGTCCTCGCGCTGATGCAGGCCGGCGGCGACAATGCCCGCCACCAGATCGCCGCCGAAGTAGGCCCCCACGTTGGGCATGCACCAGACCACCGCGCCCTCGGCCAGGGCCAGGCCGATATGGCTGGCGAAAAACGGCGCGGGCCGGTTGATCACCGGGATATAGGGCTCGCGGCAGATGGACTGGCTGTCCAGGCCCAGAAAAAAGTGCGTCATGGTGGTGTTGCCGGCGGCCACCATGCCCACCACCTCGGCGGTCCGGCGGCCGGCCTGGGCGCACATGCGCTCGATCAGCTCCTGGGCCGCGCCGACGAGCATGCCGTGCAGGCGCTGGGCGCCCTCGGGGCTGGCCGCGGCGTGGATGCGCGTGAGGATGTCGCTGCCCACGGCGGTCTGGGGGTTCATCAGCGTGCCCTTGGCCAGTTCCTGGCCCGAGGCCAGGTCGTGCAGAGTGGCCTGCAAGTGGGTCGAGCCGATATCCAAGGCCACGCCCAGGCCGCTTTGACCCCACGGGCCGGCCGGAACCTCATCCACGCGGGCCAGGATGTCCGCCGCGACGGGCGTGGCGCTCTGGTCGCCCGGTTCGACATCGACCAAAACCAGCCCGGCCGGGCCGTGAACCAAGCTGGCGGTGACGTCGCCGCCGGCCTGGCGGATGACTTGGGCCAGGGGCCAGGCGCGACCCACGGACACGACCGGCCATTGGCCAGTGGCCTGGCGCACGGCCTTGGCCAGGCGGTCGATGGTGGCGGTGTTGTCTTTCAGGCTGGGCGCGCTGAGCGTCAGATGCAGTTTCTGGCCTTGGAGCATGGGCGGCTGCCTCCACGAAGGTTCCAGGGAAATATTGCAGGGTTGGCCTGGTTTGTCAAACCGGGCGCGCGCCGGGCCCACCAGCCCGCGACGCCGAGATTTTTGCTGGCCGCCGGCCGCCTAACTTGCTAAATTCATATTGTAGTTTCGCGCGGGGCCGGCTTGCTCCGATTTTGCCAACGCCACATTGCCAAAAAGGACCGCCAAACGCCATGACCGCCGTGAAAAAAAACGTCGCCGTGATCGGGGCCGGATATTGGGGCAAGAACCTGGTGCGCAACTTCGCCTCCATCGGCGCGCTGGCCGCCGTGGCCGACGCCGATCCCCAGCGCCTGGCCGCCGTGGCCCAGGCCCACCCCGACGTGACCCTCCACGACGACCCCGAGCGGGCCATGGCCGATCCGGCCATCGAGGGCGTGGCCATCGCCACCCCGGCCGAGACCCACGCGGCCCTGGTCGCCGCCGCCTTGCACCACAACAAGCATGTTTTCGTCGAAAAGCCGCTGTGCCTGGAGATGGTCGAGGGCCGCGAACTGGTGCGCGCCGCCGAGGCCAAGGGCCTGACCCTGATGGTCGGCCATCTGTTGCACTATCACCCGGCGGTGATCCGCCTGAAGGAGATGGTCGACGGCGGCCAGGTGGGCCAGTTGCAATACATCTACTCCAACCGGCTCAATCTGGGCAAAATTCGCCAGGAAGAGAACATCATCTGGTCGTTCGCGCCCCACGACGTCTCGCTGATCCTGGCCCTGACCGGCGAGACGCCCGAACAGGTCACCAGTTTCGGCGGCAATTATCTCCAGCCCGAGATCGCCGACGTCACCGTCTCGACGCTGAGCTTTCCCTCGGGCGTCAAGGCCCATATTTTCGTCAACTGGCTGCACCCCTTCAAGGAACAGAAGCTTGTCGTGGTGGGCACCGAGGGCATGGCCGTCTTCGACGACACCGCGCCCAAGGACAAGCTCCTGTTCTACCCCCACCGCATCCGTTGGCAGCACCGCCTGCCCGTGCCCGAAAAAATGGACGCCCAGGTCATCGCCCTGGCGCCGGCCGAGCCGCTGAAAAACGAATGCCTCCATTTTGTCGAATGCATCCGCACGGGGCTCCAGCCCCGCACCGACGGCAAGGAAGGCCTGGCCGTGCTGGCCGTGCTGGACGCCTGCCACCGCTCGCTCGTAAACGGCGGCGCGCCCGTGCGACCCGGCCACGGCGAACATGGCCAGCAGCAAGACCAGGGCTACACCGTCCACCCCACGGCGGTCATCGATCACGGCTGCGTCATCGGCAAGGGCAGCCGCGTCTGGCACTTCGCCCACGTCATCAGCGGCTCGCGCATCGGCGACAATTGCAGCCTGGGCCAGAACGTGGTCGTCGGCCCCAACGTGACCATCGGCCGTGGCTGCAAAATCCAAAACAACGTCAGCGTCTACGACGGCGTGACGCTGGAGGACGGCGTGTTCTGCGGGCCGTCCATGGTCTTCACCAACGTCTACAACCCCCGCGCCGAGATCAGCCGCAAGGATCAATATCGCAAAACCCTGGTGCGCCGCGGGGCCACGCTGGGGGCCAACTGCACCATTGTCTGCGGCAACACGGTGGGCCGTCACGCCTTCGTGGCCGCCGGCGCGGTGGTCACCCGCGACGTGGCCGATTTCGCCCTGGTGGCTGGCAACCCGGCCCGGCAGATCGGCTGGATGTGCCGCTGCGGCGTGCGGCTCAACTTCGACGACGGCCAGACGGCCCGTTGCGTCGCCTGCGGCGAGAACTACCTGCTCGAACGCGGCGCGGTCCGCCCGAGTCAAGAACCGGCCGAGCTCTAGGGCCGGGAAGCGTCGCTTGGCCGCGCAAAGCGCGTTGATCCTTGGCGTGTTGCTGGCTGCGGGCTTTGCCTGCGCCAAGCTGGCCCAGCGCCTGCGCCTGCCCTCGGTGACGGGCTACATTTTGGCCGGGGCGCTGTTGGGGCCGTCGGGCCTGGCGCTTTTCTCACCGCGAATTTTGGCCGAAGACCTCGGTCATTTCAGTCAGTTGGCCATCATGCTCATCGCCTTTGGCGTGGGCGAGCACCTGGAATGGGCCAAGCTGCGCTCGGCGCTCATGCGGGTGACCCTGGTCGGCCTGGGTGAAACGAGCCTGGCCTTTGCCTGCGTCGCCAGCGCTTGCGTTCTGGCCGCCGAATTGGGCGGCCTGGGCCCGGCCACGTGGCAGGCCAGCGATTATCTGGCCTTAGCCGCTCTTTTGGGTGCGGTCTCGGTGGCCACGGCCCCGGCCACGACCATGCACGTCCTGCGCGAGCTGCGCGCCGCCGGCCCCCTGACCAACGCCGTCATGACCGCCATCGCCGTCAACAACGCCGTGGCCCTGGCCGTCTTTGGCCTGGCCATGGGCGCGGCCGGCCAGTTGACCGGCGCGGCCGGCGGCTCGTTGTGGGCCGCTGTCGGCGTGAGCCTGGCCGACAGCGCCCTGTCGCTGGGCCTGGGGCTCTGCGCGGGCCTGGCCATCGCCATGACCACCCGCCGCCTGCGCCGGCGCGGCGAGATGCTCACCGCCGGCCTGGCGCTGTTGCTCCTCTGCGGCGTGACCGCGTTGTGGCTGGGCTTGTCGCCGCTGCTGGCGGGCATGGCCGCCGGCTGCCTGATCGTCAACCGTCGCCAGCGCGACGTGCGCCTGTTCCGGGCCATCAACGACTTCGAGCCGCCGATCTATGTATTGTTCTTCACCATGGCCGGGGCCTCGCTACACCTGGGGGCGCTGGCCGCCGCCGGCGGGGTCAGCCTGGTTTATTTCACGGCGCGGGCGTTGGGCAAGGTGAGCGGGGCGTGGCTGGGGGCCAGCCTGGCCGGCGCGAAGGCCAAGGTGCGGCGTTACCTGGGCCTGGCCCTGCTTTCCCAGGCGGACGTGGCCATCGGCTTGATTTTCATTTTGCGCGGCGATGGCCAACTGGCCGACTTGGCCCAGGTCATCACGCCGGTGGTCTTGGGTGGAGTGGTCTTGGCCGAGGTTTTGGGGCCGATCAGCGCCCGTTGGGCCATCGGCCGGGCTGGTGAGGACGAGGCCGCCTTGGGCCCCAGCGCCGCGGCGGCCTGCCCCGTCGTCGGCCCGGATGCGCAAAACGGCTATCTCCTGACGCCGTGGACCTGGGAGCGCCTGACGCCGCCGCCCCGGCCGCGCGGGCAGGTGCTTTTCGTGCTCGACGACGCCCGCACCGCGGCCGTTTTAGCCCGCCTGGCGGCGATCATCGCCCACGGCGGCCAGGCCAGCCCCACGGCCATGCGCCTGTTGCCGCCGGGCGACAATGGCCCCCAGAGCCAGACGCTGAGCATGTTGACCACCGCCGCCGAGCAGATCCGCTCCATGGGCGGGGCCATGGCCAGCGAGATCGTCGAATCGACCGATCCGGCCCAGGCCATCGCCCATCAGGCCCGAACCGGCCCGGCCACGGCCATCCTGCTGGCCCAGCCGCCAGACAACGCCGCCCGCGAGTTCAAGCGGTTCCTCGACGAACTGATCGAACTGGCGCCCTGCCCGGTGATCGTGGCGCGGCCCTGCGGGGCCCTGCACACCGAGCGCATCCTGGTCCCGGTGGCCGACCGCAACGACCTGCGCGTCCTGGCCCCCCTGGTGCGGGCCCTGTCCAGCGTGGGCCATCACCGCATCACCCTGATGACCATGCTGGCCTCCAACGCCCTCGACGAAGAGCTGGAAGACGCCGAGGATGAGCTGGACCAGTGGGCCCGCCAGGAAGACCTGGCCCCGGTGGTGCGAGGCCTGGCCGTGGCCGCCGAAAACCGCGCCCAGGCCATCGTCGCCGAGGCCCAGCGCCACGACCTGTTGGTCATGACCATGGACGGCGGTGGCTGGCAAGGGCTGTTCTTCGGCTCGCTGGCCCAGGAGGTGCAAAGCCGCTGCCAACGGCCGATGTTGCTGGCCCATCGCGGTGGCGCGGCCCCGAACGCGGCCGCGTCCGGTTAAGCCGCCCTGACCGGCAAGGCCAAATCGCCGTGGGCCTGGGCCATGTTGGCGTTCCAATACTCGACCAGGGCGCTGAGTCTGGCCATCTCCGGGCCGCCCAGTTTCATGCCCTCGAAGATGATCCAGCGAATATAGGCCTTGCCCGGCTGCTCGGAGGCCATGGCCTGGGCCACGATCGCCTCCGGTTCAAACTCCAGCAGCAGGGAGATGGCCGCCTGGGCCGTGGCCGTGAGCACGGCCACGTCGCCGCCGCCGTTTTCCAGGTCAGCCGCCGAAAGCACCAGGTTGCGCCAAGCTGTTTGCACGTCCATTTCCTGTCCTCCAACAAAAAAGCCCCAGCCCGAGGCGGCTGGGGCCGTGGCCCTGCAATCACTTGGCGGCCGCAATAAGCCACCTCGCCCGCTCCGTCGCCTCGCCGGAACGCGCGCCTAGCCTGGCCGGCAGGTCTTCTGACTCCCGGATCGACCCGGCTTGCAGCGCCTTCCCGCCGCGAGCGGCAGTGGCTGGGGCCCCAAAACACCCCTGGCTGAGCCGGTCCCCGGTCACAGCGGCGGGACCGTGACGGAATCGCACCGTCTTCCCTCGTCGCCCCCAGCGGGGGCGCGGCCAATACTTATTTTTACACCCAAAACAGCGGCCCGCGCAAGGGCCGACGTTCAGCTCAGGCTGGCCCCCAGTTCGGCCACCTCGGAACGCTCGCCCTTGAGCATGGTCACATGCCCGCTGAGGGTCGAGCCCTTGATTTGCTCCACCAGCCTGGTCAGGCCGTTGCTGGCCGAATCCAGATAGGGGTGGTCTATCTGCTCCACGTCGCCGGTAAAGATAATCTTGGAGCCCTCGCCGACCCTGGTGATGAGGGTCTTGATGGCGTGGCTGGTGCAGTTTTGCGCTTCGTCGACGATGATGAACTGGCGGGGAATACTGCGGCCACGGATGTAGGTCAGGGCCTCCAACTCCAGTTTGCCGGTATAGCTCAGATATTCCTCGACATCCTGGCTGGGGCCCTTGTCGAATCCGGGCAGCCGGCGGTTGCCGCCGGGCGATACCGCCGGGCCGGTGTTAAGCAAAAACTGCAGGTTGTCGTAGATAGGCTGCATCCACGGGCGTAGCTTTTCGTTCTTGTCGCCAGGCAGAAAGCCCAAATCCTGGCCGTCCAGGGGAATCACCGGCCTGGTCACCAGCAGGCGGCGATAAGCCCCCTGCTCGACTACCTGCTCCAACCCGGCGGCCAGGGCCAGCAGAGTCTTGCCCGTGCCCGCGCCGCCAGCCAGGGTCACCACCTTGACCTCGGGGTCCAGCAGCAGCTCCATGGCGAAGGCCTGCTCCTTGTTGCGCGGAACCAGCCCAAAACACTGACGTTCATTCTGGGCCAGCAGGGCGCGCAGAGCCCCGTCCTTGAACCGGGCCAGGGCCGAGGCCGAAGGTTTTTCCCGGCCGCGCAGGATGACGAACTGGTTGGGATGCAACGCCCAATCCGCTTCCAGGGGCAGGGCGCGCTCGCGAAAAAAGGCGTCCAGGCTGGCCTGAGGCGCGGCGATCTCGGCCACGCCGCCGTACAGGTGGCGAAAATCGACCTTGTCGTTGGCCAGATCCTCGGCGTGCACGCCCAGCACGTCGGCCTTGACGCGCAGGTTCAAGTCCTTGGAGACCAGCGTGACGTTGCCGTTGGCCTGGTCCTGGGCCAAATTGAGGGCCACGGCCAGAATCAGGTTGTCGGGCTTGCTGAAATCCAGCACGTCCAGCTCGGGCGGCAGGCCACGCAGGCTGCGGTGATTGATCTCGATGCGCAGGCTGCCGCCGCCCTCCAACGGCACGCCGTCGGCCAGCGTCCCCAGGGCGCGCAGTTGATCCAGGTTGCGCGAGACCTCGCGGGCGTTGCGGCCGATCTCGTCCTGACGCTTTTTCTGGGCGTCGATCTCCTCGATCACCGCCAGGGGGATGACCACGTTGTGCTCGGCAAAGACAAATGGCGAGCGTGGGTTGTGCAACAGCACGTTGGTGTCCAGGACAAAGGTCTTTTTCATCGGCCAGCGATTCCACCTTTCCGGGCGCACCGCCCCGTCGCCGCGCCGGCCGTCAGGGCCGGGGCGGGTTGTAGCACATCGCGTGGGTCATGGGCTTTGGCCTGCTAGCTTCTCAAAAAAGGGCGTAGATGAAAGGCGCCACCGCCGAGCCCTGGGTCAGCACGATCAACGCGCCCAACAACACCAGCATGACGACGATCGGCAGCAGCCAAAACTTCTTGGTTTCCTTCAAAAAACCCCAAAATTGGCCCAAAACTGACAGTTTGCTCACCGGCGCTTCTCCAAACCGGTTGTCAATACATCTTTTCGGTGGAAGCCGGATCGTATTGGTCATCGGGGCAGTAACGCCAATAAGAGTCGCGGTCCTTGAGCTTCAAGTCCAATAAATCCTTGCCCAACAAGCGCAGAATCAGGCCCGTGGGCGTAAGCACCAAAACAAACAGCACGCACAGCAAAAACCGCGACATGAACCAGCCCAGCACCAGGGCCAGGCCCATCCACAGGCGATAGACCGGCTTGAGGCCCGCCGGCCAGGCAAGGCCCCAGGCGCCGAAAACAAGCCCCAGGCCGACCGACCACGGGCCCCAGGGCCTATCGCCCCACCAGCCCAGGCCGCCGATCAGCCCAAAGGCCACCAGGAAGACCAGGCCCAGGTTGCGCAGATCGCGCCGTTGGGGATCGAGCCGGCCGAATTCTTGTTTGATGTCGCCCAAAAAACCCATGCGGCTAATCCAATTCAAAGCGCGTGCGCCAGTCTTCGTCCTCGCGCCAGGCCGGCTGATTGGTTTTTTCCAGCAAGAACGGCCCCAACGCCAAATAGTCCATCTCGGTGCGCATGAAACAGGCGTAGGCGTCGCCGGGCGTGCAGACGATGGGCTCGCCGCGCACGTTGAAGCTGGTGTTGACCAGCGTGGCGCAGCCGGTGAGTTCTTCCATGGCCCGTAGCAGGGCGTGATAAAGGGGGTTGGTTTCCTGATGCACGGTCTGGATGCGCGCCGAATAGTCCACGTGGGTCACCGCCGGGATCGTCGAGCGCACGACGTGCAGCTTTTCGATGCCAAACAAGCGCTTCTGCTCGTCGGTCATGGGCCGTTGCAACTCCCGGCGCACGCCAGCCACCAGGAGCATGTAGGGGCTGGGCCGCTCGAGGTCAAAGTAATCGGCCGCGCGCTCGGCCAGCACCGATGGGGCAAAAGGCCGGAACGACTCACGATATTTGATCTTGAGGTTCATCACCGACTGGATGTTGGGGCTGCGGGCGTCGCCCAGAATCGAGCGTCCGCCCAGGGCGCGGGGGCCGAACTCCATGCGCCCCTCAAACCACCCCACGACCTTCTCGTCGGCGATCAGCCGGGCCACCCGCCGCGGCAACTCCTCCCAGCCCAGGCGTTGGAAAGGGATGCCGCCGTCGATCAAGAAGCGCTCGATCTCCGCCTCGCCGAACTCGGGGCCCAGGTACGATCCGGCCTGCGCCTCGTCGCGGCCCGTGGCCCGCCGCGGCTTGCCCAGGTATTGATGCCAGGCGAACAGGGCCGCGCCCAGGGCCCCGCCGGCGTCGCCGGCCGCCGGTTGAATCCAGATCTCCTCGAAGGGCCCCTCGCGCAGGAGCTTGCCGTTGGCCACGCAGTTGAGGGCCACGCCGCCGGCCAGGCAGAGGTTCTTTTCGCCGGTCTGGGCGTGGATATGCCGGGCGGTGCGCATGACGACTTCTTCGGTGACCTTTTGCACGCTGGCGGCCAGGTCCATCTCCCGCTGGGTCAAGGGTGATTCCGGCTTGCGCGGCGGCCCGCCGAAAAGCTTGGCGAAGCGGTCGTTGGTCATGGTCAAGCCCTGGCAATAATTGAAATATCGCATATCGAGCTTGTATGAGCCGTCGTCCTTGAGGTCGATGAGTTTGTCGAGGATGACATCGACATACTTGGGCTCGCCATAGGGCGCCAGGCCCATGATCTTGTATTCGCCCGAATTGACTTTGAAACCGGTGAAATAAGTGAAAGCGGAATAAAGCAGGCCCAATGAATGGGGGAACCTGATCTCGGCCTTGATCTTGATCTGGTTGCCGTCGCCAACGCCCCACGAGGTGGTGGTCCATTCGCCCACGCCGTCGAGGGTGAGGAAGGCGGCGCGCTGAAACGGCGAAGGAAAAAAGGCCGAGGCGGCATGCGACTGATGATGCTCGGGAAAAATGATCTTGCCGTCGTAGTCCAGTTCTTTTTGGATCACGTCGGGCAGCCAGAGTTTTTGCCGCAGCCACAGGGGCATGGCCATGGTGAACGAGCGCAGGCCAGCCGGCGCGAAGGCCAGGTAGGTCTCCAGCAGGCGATCGAACTTGCTCAGGGGCTTGTCGTAAAAGGCGACCACGTCCAGGTCGGCGGCCGTGATCCCGCCTTGCTCCAGACAGTAGCGCGCGGCGTTGGTCGGAAACTCGTGGTCGTGTTTGACGCGGGTCCAGCGTTCCTCCTGGCCGGCGGCGACAATGCGGCCGTCCTGCACCAGGCAAGCGGCCGAATCGTGATAATAACCAGATATTCCCAGTATGTTCAAATCACATCCCAACGCTGCCGAATATTGTCATGGATGGTATTTCGCCGCCATCTGTTTGTCAAACGGCGACATGGTGACAAAAACGCTTCGTCGCCATGCCGCCGTTTTTTCAGTCCATCTTGGCCAGGTACTTTTTGGCCAGGCCCGCCTGGCTGCTCTTGGGATAGGTGTTGACCAACTTGTTCAACACGATCTTGGCCGTGCGCTTGTCGCCAAGGGCCGAAAACGCCAGGCCCTGCTTGAGCATGGCCGCCGGCGCCTTGGCGTTTTTGGCGTAGCGCTTGATCACCTGGTTGTAGGCCAGGATCGCTTCTTCGAAGCGCTTTTGGCTGTAATAGCACTCGCCGACCCAGAATTGCGCCGAGGCGGCGTAGGCGCCGTCCGGCTTGTCCTTGAGCAGCTCCTCGAAACGGTCTCGGGCGGCGTCGAAGGATTTCTGTTCATAGAGCCGGAGAGCCAGGTTATAGCGCTCCTTGTCGGAAAGCTTGGCCGGCGCGGCGGAGCTTGGGCCGGTTTTTTCCTCGACGGTGGGCACGGTGGCGGCGACGGCCTCGTCACCACCGGTCAGGCCGCCCTCCGTCGCCGGGGCGGGCGGTGGTGGCGCGCTGATGCCCAGGTATTTCTCGACCTTGGCCAGGCGTTGTTCGATGTGCTGCAACGACTGGCTCATCTGCTCGGCGGCCCCGCCACCCATATGGCTGGCTTCGTCCACCTGCCCGCTCAGCCGCGCCAACTCCTGCCGCATGACCGTCAGGTCGGCCACGACCTCGGCCTGGGGCTGGCGCTGGCTGTCCATCTGCGTCGACATCTGGTCGACCTTCTGGGACAGCTTGCGCAGTTGGGCCTGATTGCTGTTGACGACCCCCTGCAGGGCGTCGAATCTCTCTTGGGTGACCGCGCAACCGGTCGTCAGCATCGCGGCCAACGCCACGACCGCGGCCATCATCAGCGTTTTCTTCATCGTCACGCCCCCATCTCCGGCCCTCGCCGCCACGACAAGCGTCTTACTTGATCACGAAATGACCCCGGCGATTGGCGGCGTAGGCCTCTTCGGTGTTGCCGGGGACCAGGGGCCGCTCCTCGCCGTAACTGACCACTTCCAGGCGGTCGGAGGCCACGCCCATGGCCATCAGGTACTGCTCGCAGGCGCGGGCGCGCTTCTCACCCAGGGCCATGTTGTAGGAGTTGGAGCCGCGCTCGTCGCAGTGACCCTCGACGATGACCGTCACCTCGGGATGCTGCGAGAGGAACTGGGCCTTGTCGTTGAGGATCTGCTTGGCCTCGGCCGACAGGTCGTAGCGGTCGTAGTCGAAGTGCACGTCCTGGTTTTCGAAGATTTCGCGCATGGTCTGCTCGCCGCCACGGGCCTGCTCTTCGGCCAGGCGGGCCTCGCGCAGACGGCGCTCGCGCTCGGCGGCCAGGCGGGCCTGTTCCTCGGCGCTCAACTCACCAGGACCGGCCACTTTTTGCTTGGAGCAGCCGGCGACCATGGCCATGCTGAAGCACAGCGCGGCCACCATTGCAAAAATCGCGAATTTTTTCACTTTTCCATCTCCATGAAATTTAATGCATGCCAACGCCATTGCTTTATTTATTTCACCACCCCCGCGGGAGACCAAGCCGGGTCGGTCTGGTTGCCGGACAGGTTGGTCAGCCGTTTGATGGGCAGGCCCTCGTAGGTGATGACGTAAATCTGATATTGACCGGTCTGCCGGCCGGAATAGGCGATCAAACGCCCATCCGGCGACCAGCTTGGCTCCTCGCTGGCGGTCATGCCTCTGGTCAGCACCCGCAGGTCGCCGCCATCGGGCCTGATGGTGCAGATCTGAAACACGCCGTTGATCTCGGCCTGGAAGGCGATCAAATTGCCCTTGGGCGACCAGTCCGGAGCCGCGCAATACTTCAGGCCATAGGTCAGGCGGCTGATCTGGCCGGAGTTGAGGTCCATGACGTAGATCTGGGGCGATCCGCCGCGGTCGGAGACAAAGGCCATGCGGCCGCCGTCGGGCGAAAAGGTCGGCGCCACCTCGATGCCCCAGCCGTTGGTCAACTGGCGCAGTTCGCGGCCGGTCTGGTCGTTGAGGAAGATGTTGGTCTTGCCAGTGTGACTCATGGCCACGGCCAGATAGCCCGAGCCCGGCTGGAAGGCCGGCGTGATGTTGACGCCGGGCTTGCCCACGGCCACCCGACCCGAGCCGCCGCGCTGCGAGTGCAGCATGACCACCGGCCGCCGGTTGACGTAGGTGGTGTAGGCCAGCAGCTCGCCGTTTTGGCTCCACGCGGGATAAAGGCAGATGTCGTTGCGGTTGGTCAGCGCGCGGACGTTTGATCCGTCGTAGCGCATGAGCATGATCTCTTTTTTGCCGCTGGCGGTGCTGACAAAGGCGATCATCGTCGAAAACACCGAGCGCTCGCCGGTGACGGCCTTCATGATCTCGTCGGCGAAACGGTCCATCATCGCCGGAAGCTGATCGACCCCGCCGTCGTAGCGCACGCCCACCAGGCGCTTGCCCTCGACCACGTCGAACAGGCTGCACATCAAGCTGACCTCGTTGCCCACCCGGCCGTAGCCGACGGCCACCAACAGCTCGGCGCCGATCACCGACCAGCGCGCTTGTACTCCACCTGCTCGGGGTTGGCCTTGCCCAAAAAGCTCTTGGGATCCAGAAAATCAAAAAGCCCGGTGAACTCCAGGTTTTTTTGCAGCATGCGCGTGGCCATGGGCCCGACGGAGTCGGGCGTGGCCCCGGCCAGGGGCTGAAACTCCGGGATGGCGATGGGCAACCGCCGGCTGAAGGGCTGGGTTATGTCGATGTAGACCCGCGCCTGGGCCGGGCCGCTCACGGCGGCCGCGGCCAGCAGGGCCACGCAAACAACTAACAACAAACGGCGCATGACTCTTCCATTGTCGATGATCATTGGCCCGCGTCCTCGGGACGGAAGCGCAGGCCCACCTCATGGTATGGCCCCAACAGATCCGCCGGCAGCGGCGGAAATGGCGCGGCCCGTTCCACGGCGCGCAGGGCCGATTGGTCCAAACGAACGTTGCCGGAGCTTTCCTCCAGCCAAAATTTGTTCAACGAGCCGTCGCGGTTGATGCGTAGCGCCACCACGGCCATGGCCCCGCTGGTGTCGCCAGCCAGGGCCTCCGGCAACACCCAGGCCCGGCGGATGCGCTCCCACACCTCGGTGTAGTAAAGCATGAAGCGCGTGGACAGTTCACCGCCACCGGGCATGGCCACCGCGCCGCTGGGCCCGGTCGCCCCGCCGCCGGCCTGGACCTTGGACTCGATGGCCGACAGGGCGTCATCGAGCTGCTCGCTCTGCCGGCGGCTCTCGGCCTTGGATTTTATCTTCTTCAGCCGCTGGTCCAGCACATCTTCGTAAGATGGCTCGGGCTCGGCCTTTTTCACTTCGCGCTTGACCCGTTTCGGCTCCACGGTCTTTTTGGAGCCGATGGCCTCCTTGGGCTCGGGTTTGGGTTCGGGTTTTGGCGGCGCCGGCTTGGGCTTGACATCCGGCTTGGGTTTGACCTCGGGTTTGGGCGCCGGCTTGGGTTTTTCCATCTCTTTTTTGGGCGGGGCCGTTTTTTTGGCCGTTGCCGGCGGCCCGCTGCTGGGCAGCGCGGCCCCACTGACCAGGGCGACCTGATAGGCCGGCGAGAAAAACTGCCGGTCCGGCTGGCTGGCCGGCCACAAGATCACCGCCGCGGCCACGACGACGTGCACCGCCAAGCTGACGGCCAGGGCCCAACCGAGCTGATCGTGCCCTTCGAGATTTTTTTCCACCGCCGCCGAGGCCAAGTCTATCGCTTCTTTTTGTCGGGCGCGGCGACCTTTTCGGGTTCGGTGACCATGCCGAGGTCATTGACGCCGGCCTCGCGGGTCTGGGCCATGACCCGCACTACCACGCCGTAGGGCACGTCCTTGTCGGCGCGCAGATAGACCCTGGTCCGGGGCTTGCGCGAGGTCACGCCCTTGATCTTGTCGGAGAGACCCTCCAGCGGCACCTCGAACTCGTCGAGGTAGACTTGGCCCTGGCTGGTCACCGAAAGGATCAGAAGGTCGTCGCTGCTCTTTAGCGCGCCGGAATCGGTCTCGGGCAGGCTGACATCCAGGCCCTGCACCATCATCGGCGCGGCCACCATGAATATGATAAGGAGCACCAGCATGATGTCCACCAGGGGCACCACGTTGATCTCGCCAAGGACTTTGCGGTTGTTGCCGACGCCACCGGCCACGGGGACGCTCCTAAGCCTGGGTTGGGCGCGTTGTCTCGCGGGAACTCTGGCGGCTCATCACCTCCAGCTCCACAAGGTTGAGGAAATCCTGGCTGAAGGTGTCCATCTCGGCCTCCAGCACCTGGATGCGTCTGTTGAAATGGTTGAAAAACACCACCGCGGGAATGGCGGCGAAAAGGCCGGTGGCCGTGGCCACCAGGGCCTCGGCGATGCCCGGGGCCACCGTGGCCAGGTTGGCCGTTTTCAGCGCGCCGATGTTGCTGAAGGCGTCCATGATGCCCCACACCGTGCCGAAAAGGCCGATGAACGGCGAGGTGTTGGCGCAGGTGGCCAAAAAAGTCACCGAACGGGCCAGCTTGGTGGCCTCGGCCGCCGTCCCCCGGCTGAGGGCGCGCTTGATGTTGGCCATCAGGCCCTCGGGCAGCCCGTCACCGCGCCCCTTGCGCAGGCCCATGACCTTTTGCAACTCGGCGTAGGCCAAGCGAAAAACCGTGGCCAAGGGGCTGCCGGCCAGTTGCATGGCCTGGGCGTTGGCCGCGCCAAGGCTCTTGGCGTGCCAGAACATGGCTTGGAACTGCTCGTTTTGCTTGATCGAGCGGCGCAGGACCATCAGCTTGGAAAAAATCACCGCCCAGCTTATCACCGAAAACAACACCAGCAGAAACAGCACGAATTTGACCACCCAGCCGGCCTGGAAGATCAAATGCATGATGTCCATGCCGCTGCCGGTCACCGCCGGGGCCATGCTTTCCATGACGGGGGCGGCCCCGCCGGCCGGAGAAACGATCTCCTGGGCCAAAGCCGGGGTTGCCGCCGATATCAATCCCAAGATATAGTTGATCATATCTGCACCAATCCCTCATATGGTGGCAATATATCTTTGGGCGCAAGCAAAGTCAAGCCGGGGTTGCGGCCAAAAACCGTTTATACTGCCAACGTTTATCTTCCGCCATTTCTTTTTCGGAGGCCGTGATGAATAGCCTGGAACGCGGAGGCCTGTTCGTTGACCTGGACGGCACATTGGCCGACAGCATAAACCTTATGGGGCGGGTATTCCAGCGTTTTTTGGATTTGAAGGGCATTGGGGCCCAGGCCGCCGATTTCACTTCCATGCGCGGCAGGCCCCTGAGCGATCTGGTCGAGTTTTTTCGCGAGCGCCACGGCCTGGATTGCACCGAAAAATCGCTGCTCGACGACTTTTACGACTTGGCCGATCAAGTCTACGTCGATGAAACCAAGCCCCTGCCCGGCGCGGGACTGTTGCTGGAGGCCGCCGCGCGGCGAGGCCGGGCCGTGGCCCTGGTCACCTCGGCCCGGGGCACGGTGGCTCGGGCCTTCCTGCGCCGCCACGGCTTCGACGGCCTGGTGCGCGCGGTCGTGGCCGCCGAACACGTCGAGCGCTCCAAGCCAGACCCCCAGCCCTATCTGCTGGCCATGTCCATCCTGGCGGTGGGGCCCACGGGCTCCCTGGCCGTGGAGGATTCGGCCGTGGGCGCGCGTTCGGCCATGGCCGCTGGGCTACCCACCTGGATCATCGATCACAACGGCCGCTCCGACGCGGTCGATCTGCCCGGCGTGCGCGGCGTGGCGGGCTCGCTGGAGCAGATCATACCATTTCTATGAACGCCGGCCGGCCGGCTATTTTGGCGGCACGACCAGCCGCTGGCCCAGCTTGATCTTGTCGCCATGAATATTGTTGGCCCGGCGCAGCGCGGCCGCCGACACGCCCAGGCGCTTGGCGATGAGGCTGAGCGAATCGCCCCTTTTGACCACCCAATAGCGGCACTCGTCGCTCTGCTTGACC
Organism: Desulfarculus baarsii DSM 2075; assembly: GCF_000143965.1. GTDB lineage: Bacteria > Desulfobacterota > Desulfarculia > Desulfarculales > Desulfarculaceae > Desulfarculus > Desulfarculus baarsii. The sequence continues at coordinate 2,683,830 of NC_014365.1, forward strand.
GGGCAGGCCGGCAGGCTCGCCGCCGCCAGCTCCAACTTGGCCGCCGCGCCGGGCGGGACCAGTAGCACATAGTTCCCGGCGGGCAGGACGTGTTGCCTGATCTCGGGGTTCAGCTCGCGCAGCCTGCGCACGGTGGAGCCGATGGGCTTGGCCATGTCGCGCAGGTGGGTCAGGCGCTTGAGGCTGACTTGGGCCGGCTCGGCGTCGATGGGCGGGTAGAGACGATCAGCGGGCAAGGCGTAGCCGTACTTACGCGGGTCTTCCAACACGGCCTTGGCCGAGGCGATGCGAAAGACGTAGCGCATGGTCTCATCGGGCAGTTGCAGATCGTAGTAACACGTCACGCCCTGCTCTTTGAGCTCCTTGCGCACCCTGGCCTCTCCGCAGTTGTAGCCGGCCATGGCCAAAGTCCAACTGCCGAATTCGTCATGCAGATCGCGCAGATAACGCAACGCCGCCACAGTGGATTTATAAAAGTTGCGCCGCTCGTCCAGCCAATCGTCGACGCGCAGGCCGTAGCGCCTGGCCGTGGCCGGCATGAACTGCCAGACACCCACCGCCCCGGCCGACGAGCCCACCTTGTGCAGCAGACCGCTTTCGGCCACGGCCAGATACTTCAGGTCATCTGGCATGCCGGCGGCGCGCAACTGTTGGGAAATATGCGGAAAATAACGATGTGCCCGCTTCATCCACATCACCACCTGGGCCTGATCGTGCACGGCGATGTTGAACTCGCGGTCCAGGGCCTCGAACATGATCTGGTCGTCCAGGGGCAGCTTTTCCTGGCACAAGAGCATTTCTTTTGGCGTATCGGGCAGATAGCGCAGAGGAGCCGACTCGGGCATGCTTTCGCGCACCTGCTCCGGGCCGGCCTCCGACCCCATTTCCTCGGCCGGGGCCACGCCGCCGGCCAACAGGAACAGGGCCAGCGTCAAACAGGTCAAACCGCCTTTAATAAATCTCATTGCCCATCCCCGCGAAAATGATCAAAGCCCTGCAAACCGACCTCCGTGCGCGAACCGTCCAGGCCCAGCAGCCACACGCCCCGGCCCTTGGTCAGCGCGCCGACCTTGACCACGGCCGCGCCAGGATCGGCCTGGGCGGCCAAGCGGGCCAGTTCGGCCACGTCGGTCTGCTGGCAGGTGAACAACAGCTCGAAATCCTCGCCGCCGCGCAGGGCCCAGTCCACTGCGTCGGCCCCCACCAGCGTGGCCAGTTCCGCCGCGCCGCCGGCCAAGGGCAGCCGCGCCGCCTCCAGGCGCGCGCCCACGCCGCTGGCCGCGCACAGCCGCGCCAAGTCGCTGGCCAGGCCGTCGGAGAGGTCCATCATCGCCCCCAGCCGGCCCGAGGCGGCCAGGGCCCGGCCCAGGGCCAGGCGCGGCCGCGGACGCAGATGGGCCTCCACCGCCGGGGCGGCCAAGGCGTCGGCGGGGTCGCGGCCGGCGCTCAGCCAGGCCAGTCCGGCGGCGCTGGCCCCCAGCGGCCCGCTTACGCAGACGGCCTGACCGGCCCTGGCCGTCGAGCGTAGGGTCGGCGGGCCGCTTTCGCACAGACCGATCAGGCACAGGTTGAGCGTCAGCGCCGGGGCGCGCACCGTGTCGCCGCCCACCAAACGCAGCCCGTGCGTCCGCGCCAGTTCCAGCATGCCGTCAAACAGGCCCTCCACCAGCGCCGGCGTGGGCCCCGGCCGCAGGCCCAGCGACAAAAAGCCCCAGCGCGGCGTGGCCCCCATGGCCGCCAGGTCGCTGAGGTTGGCGGCCATCACCCGCCAGCCCACGTCGCGGGGCGAGGCGTAGGCCAGGTCGAAGTGGACGCCCTCGACCATCATGTCGGTGGTCACCGCCAGCCTGGCCCCGCCAACCGCCAGCACCGCCGCGTCGTCGCCCACGCCCACGGCCACGCCGTCGGCCGGGCCCGCGCCGGCGGTCAGTTCGGCCGCCAGGCGCAGGATGTCCTCCTCGCAAAGCCGCGCGGGCGGAGTCTGGCTCACCGACCCGGCCCTAGCGCTCGTCGGAGGCGTAAAGATAGGCCAGCAGGGCCGGCTGATAGTCGAACAGCTCGCCAGCGCCAAAGAAGCGGGCCACCTCGGCCTGGGCGGTCTCCACCGAGTCGGAGGCGTGGACCAGGTTGGCCTGCATGGACATGGCCATGTCGCCACGAATCGTGCCGGGCTCGGCGTTGCGGGCGTTGGTCACGCCGCAGAGTTTGCGGCAGACGGACACGGCCTCCAGACCTTCCAGGCACAAGGCCAGCACGGGCGTGCGGCTCATGAACTCGCAGATGGTGGGGAAAAAGGGCTTGTCGGCCAGATGGCTGTAGTGCTCGCGCAGCTTGGCGTCATCAAGCTGGATCATCTTCATGCCGGCGATTTTCAGGCCTTTTTCCTCGAAGCGGGCCAGGATGCGGCCAGCCAGGCCCCGGGCGATGGCGTCGGGTTTGATCAAAATGAGCGTGCGTTCCACGGTTGTTTTCCTTTCGTGAAAAAATGGCGGAGCCATCGGCGATGGCGTGGCGTCGAGGCGCGGCCAGGCCCGCGCCCGCCCCAATTAGGGCAGAGCGCCGGCCGCTTGTCAAGACGGCGCGTTGACAGATCGGCCGCGACGTGATAGCAAATCGACCGTGAGCAGGCAATTTGCCGGGCCAGGCAGGGGAAGACGGCGCAAATCCGTCGCGGTCCCGCCGCTGTGACCGGGGACGAAAGGCCGCCTTGCTTGAGCCACTGCCGCGCGCGCGGCGGGAAGGCGCGGCCCAGTAGGTCGATCCGGGAGCCAGAACACCCACCAGGCCCACATCCGCCGCATCTGTCCGCGAGGGTTCGGACGCGACGGGACGTTTGGCGGCCAAGCGAACCGGGTGCAGCCGCCAAGCCCACGGGCCGGGGCGCGCTCCGACAGCCAGCCGCGGCCGCTCGCCAAAGGCCAATCATGAATCTTTCGGCTCGTCCATCGCGCCTCGCCCGGATCGCCGGTCTTTTGGCCGTTGCGGCCCTTGCCCTGGGGCCGGCCCCGGCCGCCCTGGCCGGATCGTTCACCGACGAGCTGGGCCGCGCCGTGCAAGCGCCCGAACGCCCCCGGCGCATCATCGCCCTGACCCCGGCCCTGACCGAGACCCTCTTCGCCCTGGGCCTGGGCGACAAGGTCGTGGGCGTCACGGCCTGGTCGGATTATCCGCCCCAGGCCAAGGGCCTGCCGCAGATCGGCTCGTACGTCGCGCCCAATCTGGAGCGCATCCTCGAACTGGCCCCCCAGCTTGTCCTGGCCAGCCGCGACGGCAACCCGCCCGAACTGATCGCGCAACTGAGCGGCCTGGGCGTGGCCGTGTATGTCGTGGCCCCCGATGACCCCCTGGCCCTGCCGGCCACCCTGGAGGCCCTGGGCCGGGTCTGCGGCGCGCCCCAGGCCGGCCGGCGTCTGGCCGAGGGCCTGCGCCGCGACTACGCCGCCGTGGCCGCGCGCCTGGCCGGCGTCCAGCCCCGGCCCACGCTGATGGTCATCGGCTCCAGCCCGCTGATCACCGCCGGCGAGGGTTCGCTGACCAACCGCCTGCTGGTCATGGCCGGCGGCCACAACATCGCCCAGGGCCTGCCCGGCCGCTGGCCCACCCTCAGCCTGGAAAAAGTCGTGGAGGCCCAGCCCGAGGTGGTGGTGCTTTCGACCATGGAGCGGGGCATGGACCGCGATCGGGTCATGGCGTATTGGCGCAATCTGCCGGGGTTGGCGGAGCGGCCGGGCCTGCGCGTGGTCTATATCGACTCCGACATCATCGACCGGGCCGGGCCGCGCCTGGGCCAAGGCCTGATGGCCCTGGCCCGCCTGATCCACCCCGAACGCTTCGCGGAAGACCGCCGTTGAGGGCCACCCCCGTCAATCTGGCCTGGCTGTGCCTGGTTCTTTGCCTGCTGCTGGCGGCGACGTTCGTGCTGGGCCTGACCGTGGGCACGGCCAGCGTGCCGCTGGGCCAGGTGTGGGATTGGGCCATGGGCCGGGCCGACACTGGCTCGGCGGCGGTGATCGTGGGCCAGTTGCGCCTGCCGCGGCTGTTGGTGGCGGCGCTGGCCGGGGCGGCGCTTAGCCTTTCGGGGGCGGTGTTCCAGGGCGTGCTGCGCAACCCCCTGGCCGAGCCCTTCATCCTGGGCGTCTCGGGCGGGGCGGCCACGGGCGCGGTGCTGGCCATATCGTTGGGCTTGGCCGGCCTGTGGGCGGTCTCGACCTTCGCCTTTTTGGGGGCGCTGGGCACGATGCTCTTGGTGATGGCCATCGCCGGCCGCCGGGGCGGGCTGGACGCGGCCTCCATCGTGCTCACCGGGGTGATGGTCAACGCCTTTTTCACGGCCTGCATCATGTTTGTCATCTCCACCACCACCGACCAGAAGCTGCACTCCATTCTATTTTGGCTCTACGGCGATCTTTCCGGGGCGACCATGGCCCAGGCCGCCCTGCTGGCCCCGGTGCTGGCCCTGGCCGGGGCTGCGCTGTGGCTGCGCGCCCGGCATCTCAACCTGCTCAGCGCCGGCGAGACCGCCGCGGCGGCCTTGGGCGTGGAGGTGGGTCGCACGCGTTTTTTCCTGATGATCGTCGCCAGCCTGCTGGTGGGCGCGGCGGTCAGCCTCAGCGGGTTGATCGGCTTCGTGGGGCTGATGGCCCCCCATTTGCTGCGCATGACCATCGGCCATGACCATCGCCTGCTGCTGCCGGGCTCGGTGCTGTTTGGCGCTTCGTTTCTGTGCCTGGCCGACACCGCCGCCCGCACGCTCATCAGCCCCTCGTCGCTGCCGGTGGGCGTGGTCACCGCCGCCCTGGGCGCGCCGTTTTTCCTGTTGCTGCTGGCCAGGCGAGGCGTGCGATGGATGTGAGCGCGGCCCAAGCGCCGCTGTTGATCGGGCGCGATCTGCACTTTGCTTATGGCCAAACGCCCGTGCTTGAAGGAGTGGGGCTGGAGGTGCGCCCCGGACGCATGCTCTGCGTGATCGGCCCCAACGGCGGCGGCAAATCGACGCTTTTGGGCCTGCTCAGCGGCCTGGTGCGGCCGGCGCGGGGCCGGGTGCTGCTGGATGGCGTGGACATTTTTGGCCTGCCCCGGGCCCAGGTGGCCCGTCGCGTGGGATTGGTCAGCCAGGCGCCCCAACTGGCGCCGGGCCTTTCGGCGCTGGAGACCGTGCTGGCCGGCCGCTTCGCCCTGATGGGCGGACGACAGTTCGAAAACCAGGCCGACCTGGCCGCCGCCCGCCAGGCCATGGCCCTGACCAACATCACGCACCTGGCGGATCGGCCGGCCGGGGCGCTTTCGGGCGGCGAACGCCAACGCCTGGCCCTGGCCAGGGCCCTGGTCGCCGAGCCCGAGCTGCTTTTTTTGGACGAACCCACCAGCGCCCTGGACCTGGAGCATCAGATCTCGATCATGGCCATGCTGGAGCGGGCCTGCCGGCAAAAGGGCCTGGGCGTCTGCCTGGTCAGCCACGACCTGAACCTGGCCGCGCTGTTTTGCGACCAACTGCTGCTGCTGGCCGGCGGCAAGGCCCTGGCCTGCGGCCCGCCCCACGCGGTGCTCACGCCGGCGTTGATCCAAAAGGCCTACGGCCTGGCGGTGACCATCGACGCCGAGCCCAGCCGGGGCCGACCCCGCGTCACGCCCCTGGCCCCCCCCTTGCCGCCTGGTTGAACCAGGCCTCGCCTTGGCCCCAAAAAGCTTCCGTTGGTTGTGCTATAATTTTTTTTAGCGCCGCCGGGACAATTGTTGCCAAGGCGGCGTGGGTGAGGCACTCTGTTTTTCAGGCAAAATTGACAAGGCTTTCCATGGCCTCGCGGTCAGGGGCGGTCTTTATTATGCAATGGGCATGGGGATGCGATGATTTCAACACGCCGCACATCGACCGCGCTGGCCCTGGCCGGGCTGCTCCTGGCCGCGACGGCCCTGCCGGGCTGCCTCAAGGTCGGCCCCGATTACAAAACGCCGGAAACCAAAACCCCCGCCTCCTGGGATCTGCCCGACGACAAATTCCTCAAGCCCGACCCGGCCGCCATCCAGCGCTGGTGGGAGGTCTTCGGCGACCCGCAATTAAACGAGCTGATCGTTCGCGCCGGCCAGAGCAACCTGGACCTGCGCACGGCCCACGCCAGGGTCAAGGAGGCCTGGGCCAACATCGGCGTGGTCCGTGGCGAGATCATGCCCGCCCTGTCGGCCAGCGGCTCCTACGCCCGCCAGCGCGGCAGCGAATACGCGCCCACCCCCGGCGGCGTGACGTTCGACAACTATCAGATCGGGGCCAACGCCAGTTGGGAAATCGACCTCTTCGGCCGCATCAGCCGCTCCATCGAAGCGGCCACGGCCGACTACCAGGCCAGCGAGGAAGACCGCGTCGACGTGATGGTTTCGCTCTACGCCCAGGTGGCCACGACCTATTTCACCATCCGCGCCACCCAGGCCCAGTTGGCCGCCACCAACGAGAACATCCAGTCGCAAAAACAAGTCCTGGCCCTGACCCAGAGCCGCTTCCGCAACGGCCTGGCCAACGACCTGGACGTCTCGCAGGCCGAAACCGTCCTGGCCAGCACCCAGGCCGAGGTGCCGCCGTTGAAAATCACCCTGGCCAAGGCCTACAGCGCCATGGACCTGCTCTTGGGCCAGCCGCCGGGGGCCTCGGCCAAGCTGCTGGGCGAGGTCGAGCCCATTGCCCAACCGCCGCGCATGGTTGCCGTGGGCGCGCCGGCCGACATCCTGCGCCAGCGCCCCGACATCCGCCGCGCCGAGCGCCAACTGGCCGCGGCCACCGCCCGCGTCGGCCAGGACACCGCCCGGCTCTACCCCAGCTTTTCGCTTTTGGGCAACATCGGCCTGGCCTCGACCAACGCCAGCGATCTGTTCCGCTCGGGCAGCTATCTGTTTTCGCTGGGCCCCCAGTTCAACTGGAACGTCTTCCAGGGCGGGGCCATCCGCGCCCAGATCCAGGTTCGTGACGCCCAGACCGAACAAGCCCTGCTCAACTACGAACAAACCGTGCTGAGCGCGCTCAAGGAGGCCCAGGACGCCCAGACGGCCTATGTCCAGCAACTGGCCAGGGTCGAGCACCTGGCGCGCACGGTCAGCGCCTCGCGGCGCACGCTCAAGCTGGGCCTGGAGCTTTACAAGGAAGGCCTGACCGACTTCCAGTCGGTGCTCGACGCCCAGCGCACGTTGTTCCAATATGACAATCAACTGGCCCAGGCCAGGGGCGAAGCCGCCGGCAACCTGGTCGGCCTCTACAAGGCCCTGGGCGGCGGCTGGCGCGCCGGCCAGCACGCCGATCCGGCCCAAGGCCCGGCCATCGTCAAGGCCAGCGCCGACCAGCGGCCATAGCTTCAATTTTTTCGAGGGTTCGTCATGACGCAGCTCAATCGATCGATCACGAGGCCGCTCAAGCGCCTGGCCGGCGCGGCGCTGGCCGCCCTTGCCTTGTTCACGGCGGGTTGCTCGCAAAACGAGTATCAGCCGCCGCCGCCGCCGGCGGTGACCGTGGCCACGCCCACCGTCAAGGACGTGACCTTCTACGCCGAATACACCGGCTACACCAAGGCCCAGGAGTCGGTCGACATCCGGGCCAGGGTCGAGGGCTTTTTGGAGAGCATGCATTTCGAGCCCAGCAGCCAGGTGAAGGCCGGGCAGCTTCTGTTTATCATCGACCCGCGCACCTACGTGGCCCTGCGCGACCAGGCCAAGGGCGACCTGGCCCAGTGCGAGGCCGAGTTGCAACTGGCCAAGGCCACGCTGACGCGCAAGGAAAACGCCTTCAAGGAGCGCGCCGTCAGCGAGGTTGACGTGATCCAGGCCCGGGCCGAAAAAGCCAAGGCCGAGGCGGCCATCGAGGCGGCCAAGGCCAGCCTGCAGTCGGCCGAAATCAACCTTGGCTACACCCGCATCCACGCGCCCATCGCCGGACGCATCTCGCGCAACCTGATCGACGTGGGCAACCTGGTCGGCGCGGGCGAAAAAACGCTTCTGACCAACATCGTCGACGACGACCCCATCTACGTCTACTTCAACATCTCCGAAAACGACATCCTGCAATACCGCAAATACTCCGACCAGACCCCCGACCCCCGCGACGACAAGGGCCAGGCCAAGGCCTATCTGGCCCTGGCCATGGACGAAGGCTACCCTCACGAAGGATACCTGGATTACATGGACAACGCCGTCGACCCCAACACCGGCACCATCCAGGTGCGCGGCGTCTTTCCCAACGGCCACGGCGACATCTTACCCGGCTTTTTCGCGCGGGTGCGCATCCCGCTGGGCGTGCGGAAAAACGCCGTGCTCACGCCGGAAGTGGCCGTGGCCGCCGATCAGGGCGGTAATTATCTGTTGTTGGTAGACGACAAGAACGTCGTGCAATATCGCAAGGTCACCACCGGCCCCAACGAGGGCGACATGCGCGTGATCCTCAGTGGGCTCAAGGCCGGCGAGCGGGTCATCGTCGCTGGCGTGCAACGATCACGGCCGGGCATGCAGGTCACGCCACAAGAGCAAAACGCCACGCAGACCCCGGCCAAACCGGCCTCGGCCACCGGCCAGAAGTGAGCGAGCGCCGATGTTTTCGCGATTTTTCATCAACAGGCCGATCTTCGCGGCGGTGGTGTCGATCGTCATCGTGCTGGGCGGCCTGATCACCCTCAGCACCCTGCCCATCGCCCAGTACCCCAACATCGAGCCGCCCACCGTCACCGTCAAGGCCAACTATCCCGGAGCCAACGCCAAGGTCGTCGCCGACACCGTGGCCGCGCCCATCGAGCAGCAGGTCAACGGCGTCGAGGGCATGATCTACATGTCCAGCGTCAGCGCCTCCGACGGCAGCTACTCGCTCACCGTCACCTTCGAGACCGGCGTCGACCTGGACATGGCCTCGGTGCTGGTGCAAAACCGCGTGGCCATCGCCACCAACTCGCTGCCCGAGGACGTCAAGCGCCTGGGCGTGACCACCATGAAGCAATCGACCAACTTCGCGGCCATGATCACCCTGGTCTCGGAGGACGGACGCTACGACGACATCTACCTGTGCAACTACGCCACCATCAACGTGCGCGACGAGCTCAGCCGCATCTACGGCGCGGGCTCGGTCAACGTCATCGGCGCCGGCGACTACAGCATGCGCCTGTGGCTCAACCCCGAGAAAATGCGCTACCTGGGCCTGACCGCCGCCGACGTGGTCAACGCCGTCAGCGCCCAGAACGTCCAGGTGGCCGCCGGCATCGTCGGCCAGCCGCCCGCGCCCAAGGACCAGGCCTTTCAATACACCGTCACCGTTTTGGGCCGGCTGGAGGACGTGGGCCAGTTCGAAAACATCGTCGTCAAGACCGGGGCCGACGGCCGGCTGGTGCGCGTGCGCGACGTGGGCCGGGTGGAGTTGGGCTCGGTGAGCTACACCACCGGCAGCCAGCGCGACGGCAAGCCCGCCGCCCTGATCATGGTCTACCAGCTGCCCGGCTCCAACCTGCTGGACCTGACCGACAACATCAGCGCCAAGATGGAAGAGCTCAGCAAGCGCTTCCCCGAGAGCATCAATTATCAGATTACCTACAACGCCGCCGACGTGGTCCACGCCTCCATCGACGAGATCGTCGAGACCCTGGTCATCGCCGCCATTCTGGTGATACTCACCGTCTACGTCTTTTTGCAGGATCTGCGGGCCACGCTGATCCCGGCCATCACCATCCCGGTTTCGCTGATCGGCACGTTTTTGGTCATGGCCATTCTGGGCTTTTCGATCAACACGCTCACGCTTTTTGGCTTGGTGCTAGCCATCGGCATTGTCGTCGACGACGCCATCGTGGTGGTCGAAAACGTCGCGCGCAACATCGACGAAACGGGCCTGGCGCCCAAGGAAGCCACCATCAAGGCCATGCAGGAGGTCACCGGCCCGGTCATCGCCACCACCGCCGTCTTGCTGGCGGTGTTCGTGCCCACCGCCTTCATGGGCGGCATGACCGGCATCCTCTACAAGCAGTTCGCCCTGACCATCGCGACGGCCACCTTTTTCAGCTCCATCAACGCCCTGACCCTCAGCCCGGCCCTCTGCGCGCTGGTGCTGCGGCCCACGCCCGAGCATCACCGGGGCTTTTTCGCCTGGTTCAACACGGTGATGCAAAAGGCCACCGGAGGTTATCTCTCCACCGTGAGCCTTTCGATCAAGCGCATGGGCCTGGCCATGGTGGTCTTTCTGATCATCGGCGGGCTGGCCTTTTTCGGCATCGTGCGCACGCCCACCGGCTTCGTGCCCGAGGAAGACCAGGGCTATCTGATGGTCAACGTCCAGTTGCCCGACGCGGCCTCCCTGGAGCGCACGGTGGCGGTGATGGAGCGCCTCAACAAGATCATCGCCGCCACGCCGGGCGTGGATCACTTCATCACCGTGCGGGGTTATTCGTTCCTCGACGGCGCGGCCAACTCCAACGTGGGCGGCATCGTGGTCGTCTTCAAGCCCTGGGACGAGCGCACCACGCCCGAGACCGACCAATACGCCATCCTCACCCACCTGCAACGGCAGTTTTCCCAGGTGCAAGAGGCCATCATCTTCGCCTTCCTGACCCCGGCCCTGCCCGGCCTGGGCAACACCGGCGGCTTCGAGATGCAGTTGCAGGATCGCGGCGGCCTGGGCCTGGCCTCGCTGCAACAGATGGCCGCCGAACTGGTGCAGGACGGCAACGCCCAGGCCGGCCTGAGCAACCTCTACACCAGCATCCGCGTCAACGTGCCCCAGATCTTCGCCGACGTCGACCGCGAGAAAGTCTTGTCCATGGGCGTGCCGCTTAGTTCGGTCTTCAACACGCTCCAGGCCTATCTGGGCTCGGCCTATGTCAACGACTTCAACAAGTTCGGCCGCACCTTCCACGTCACGCTCCAGGCCGATTCGGCCTTCCGCTCCCAGCCCAAGGATATCGGCCAGCTCCAGGTGCGCAACGCCCAGGGCCAGATGCTGCCTTTGGGCACCCTGGTCAAGATCCGCCAGTCCCTGGGCCCCCAGCTTATCTCGCGCTTCAACGTCTACGAATCGGCCACCATCCAGGGTTCGGCCGCGCCGGGCTATAGCTCGGGCCAGGCCCTGGAGCTGATGACCAAGATGGCCGACGCCAAACTGCCCTCGCAGATGGGCTTCCAGTGGTCTGGCATGTCGTACCAGGAAGTGGCCACCGGCAGCCAGGCCGTGTTCATTTTCGGCATCGCGGTGGTGTTTGTGTATCTGTTCCTGGCCGCCCAATACGAAAGCTGGAAGATCCCCTTCTCGGTGATCCTGGCGGTGCCCCTGGCCCTGTTCGGGGCCTTCGCGGCGATCATGGCCCGTGGGCTCGACAACAACGTCTACACCCAAATCGGCCTGGTGCTGTTGATCGGCCTGGCCACCAAAAACGCCATCCTCATCGTCGAGTTCGCCAAGGAGGCCCACGAGCAACGTGGCCTCGGCCCCATGGAGGCGGCCATCGAGGCCGCGCGCCTACGCTTCCGGCCCATCCTGATGACCGCCTTCGCCTTCATTTTGGGCGTGGTGCCGCTGTTGATCGCCAGCGGGGCCGGCGCGGGCAGCCGGCGAGCCCTGGGCACGGCGGTCTTTGGCGGGATGCTGGCGGCGACGATTCTGGGCGTGGTCTTCGTGCCGACGCTGTTTGTGGCCATCGAAAATCTGGCCCAGCGCCTGGGCAAAAAGAAAAAACCGCCCCAAGGCTAGCGCGAAAAGAGCGGGGCCGTCGCCGGTGACATGAATCGGCGGCGGACCCGCTCTTGTTTTGGCTCGACCGACCAAGCCGATCCGGCCGGGTCGGCTTTTTTTTACGCGGCGTCCAGCGGCGGCCGGCGACCGGCCCAGGGCCGCGCCCGCTCCAACTGGCCAGCCAGGCGAAACAGCGTGGCCTCGTCGCCAAAGCGGCCCACGAAGTGGCAGCCGATGGGCAGGCCCTGGTCGTTCCAATATAACGGCACGCTCATGGCCGGCTGGCCGGTGCAGTTTTGCAGCGGCGTGTAGGGCACGAAGGCCGCGCCCCTGGTCCAGGCGTCCATGGGCTTGTTGTTCACCACGTCAAAGGAGCCCAGCGGCAGGGGCGGCTCGGCCAGGGTCGGCGTCAGCCACACGTCGTGGCGCGCCATGAAGGCGGCCATCTGGCGGGACCAGAGCTGGGTGGCGGCCACGACGTTTAGATAATCGCCGGCCTTGACTTCCAGGCCCCGCTGATAGAGCGCCCAGGTCAGGGGCTCGTAGTCGGCCGGGTCTGGCTTTTTGCCGGTGACCATGGCCACGGCGTGGATGTTGCCCACCAGGCCGGCGGTCCACAAGATGGTGAACAGCCGGCCCATGTCCTGCTGGCCGCGCAGGCTGGGCGCGTCCTCCTCGACGATGTGGCCCAACTCGGCGCAGAGCTTGGCCGCGCTTTCCATGGCCGCCAGGCAGTCTGGATGCACCGGCCCGCCGGCCGCGGTCTTGGCCGAAAAAGCGATGCGCAGCCGGCCGGGCTCGGTGGCTGCTTCCTGGATATAAGGGCGCTCCTTGGGCGGGGCCCAATAGGGGTCGCCGGGCTCGGGGCCGCTGGTGCAGTCGAGCAGCAAGGCGCTGTCGCGCACCGAGCGGGTGAGGGCGTGCTCCTCAAGCATGCCGCCCATGGCGTCGCCGACCACGGGCCCCTTGGGGTTGCGGGCCCTGGTGGGCTTGAGGCCAAACAGGCCGCAACACGAGGCCGGGATGCGGATCGAGCCGCCGCCGTCGTTAGCGTGGGCCATGGGGGCCAGACCGGCGGCCACCGCCGCGGCCGAGCCGCCGCTGGAGCCGCCGGGCGTGCGCTCCAGGGCCCAAGGATTTTTGGTGGGGCCGAACAGGCGCGGCTCGGTGGTGGGCAGCAGGCCAAACTCCGGCGTGTTGGTGCGGCCGAAAATGACCAGGCCGGCGGCCTTGTAGCGCGCGGTGAGGGTGGCGTCGCGCTTGGGCGCGTGGCCTTTGAGCGCGGCGGTCCCGCAGGCCTGGGGCACGCCAGCCTGGGCGGCCATGATGTCTTTGAGCAAAAACGGCGCGCCCTTGAAGGGCCCATCGGGCAAGGGCCCGGCCGCCGTCTGGCGGGCCAGGTCGTAAAGGGGCGTGATGATGGCGTTGAGGGTGGGGTTTAGTTTTTCGGCGCGGGCGATGGCCGACTCCAGCAGCTCGCTGGGGGTCAGCTCGCCTTTGCGCACCAGCTCGGCCTGGGCGGTGGCGTCCAAAAAGGCCAGTTCGTCGTGGTCGGGCATGGTTTCTCCGCTTATTTTTTCAGGCTGGCCAGCAGGGCGTCAACCCGCTGGTGATTGTCCTCCGAGCCGATATAGCCACGGAAGAGCCACTCTTGCAGCTTCATGGCCCCGTCCAGGTCGTGGTTGACGATGGTCTGGCCCAGGCGCTTGGTCTCGGCCAGGCACTGGCGGTCGTAGGAGGCCATCTGGCGGGCGATCTGGCCGACGTTTTCCAGCAGCTCGCCGGTGGGGAAGACCTTGCTGACGTAGCCCATGGCCAGGGCCTCGGCCGCGTCGTAGATGCGCCCGGTGAGCGCCACCTCCATGGCCCGGCCCAGGCCGATGACGCGCCACAGCGGGTCCATGATCGGCGTCAGCGACAGGGCGATCTCGCGCTGGCCAAACTTGGCCCGCTGGGAGGCGTAGCGGATGTCGCACATCAGGCTCAGGTCAAAACCGCCGGCGATGGCCGGGCCGCCCACGGCGGCGATCACCGGCTGGGGGCAGAACATGATCGCCCGGTAAGCCCGGTGAAACAGCGCCGTGAAGGCCTCGTTGGAGACCTTTTCCAGCGTGCGGATGAAGTTGAGGTCAAAGCCGGCCGAAAAGAACTTCTCTCCGCCGGTGAGCACCGCCACGTTGACCTCGGCCATCCGGCCCAGGCCCTCGAAGACTTCGGTCAGCTCCTCCAACACCTCGGGGGCCAGGGCGTTGCCCTTGTCAGGGCGGTGGATGGTCACCGTGGCCACGCCGTGGCCGATCTCCAGCAGCAAAAATCGTAAATCCATGAACAAGCTCCCGGTCAAAGCGCGCACAGGCGCGGCAAGATCATCTGGTGCTGAGGACACAACGAGGCGGGGTTTTGATAGGCCGCCTCGGCAAAGGCCGTGAGATAGGCGCGCAGATCGGCCAGGCGCGCCACCTCGTCGACCAGGCCGGCCTGGGCCAGATAGGCCGGCCGCGCCTTGTCGTGATAATCGGCGATCATGGCGTTCATCTGCGCGATAACCGGCTCCAGAGGCAGGCCTTTTTCGTGCTGGCGGGCCAACTTGCGCCCCAGGGCGGCGGCGGCGGCGGTGCGCGGCCGCATGACGTAGATCTCGCTGCTGGCCAGGCCCAGGGTCAGGGCGTTGTTGCGGTTGGCCGGCGGGCCGCCCATCTGATAGTGCGGGGCCACCGTGCCCTTGCGCAGCACCACCGCCAGCATCGGCAGGCCCGATTGCTGGATGCTGTAGACCAGGCTCTGGCCCAGGCCCAGCACCTCGGCCCGCTCGGCCAGATCGCCCAGGTCCAGGCCGTCGTGGTCTTGCAGCCAGATCATGGGCAGGCGGTCGCGGCCGCAGAGGGTGGTGAACTCGGCCATCTTGAGCAGCCCGTCGCGGAAGATCGTGCCGCCCCGGCCCTGATAGGCCCCGGCGGCGTAGGCCGGATAGCCGGCGGGCAGTTCGCCCTGGCGGTTGGCAACCAGGCCCACGGCCAGGCCGGCCAGCTTGACCAGGCCGCAATAGATCTCCGGCCCGAAATCCCGGCGATACTCCCGGTGGCTCGATCCGTCCACCAGCCGGGCCAGAATCTGTTCTATCTTGTAGGGCCGGTCGTTGTCCAGGGGCAGGATGTCATAAAGCTCGTCGGCCGGGGCCAGGGGCGGGGCGGGGTCGTCCACGCGAAAAAAGGCCGGATCAAAGGCCGGCAACTGGGCCACGCGCTGTTGCAGGGCGGCCAACACCTCGGGCTCGCTGGGATAGATCTCGCGGAAAAAGCCGGTGACGTCAAAGTGCGTGGCCGCCGTGCCGGGCGGATCGGCCTGGCGGCGGGCCATCTCGGCGATCAACTCCATGGCCTGATCGATGTCAAAGGGCCCGGCCCCGCCCATGCCGCCCAGCACCGCGCCGCCGCCGGCGCTCATCTCGGCCTTGTCGTGGGCGATGATCAGCGTGGGGCTACAGGCCTGATAGCCGCCACCGGCCGGGTTGGAGCCGAACACGCCGGCCAGCACCGGCAGACCGGCCACGGCCATCTCGGCGTGGCGGAAAAAATTGGCCCCGCCGCCTCGCCGGCCGCCGTAGACACGGTGCTGCTGGCTGAGCTTGACGCCCGAGCAGTTGACCAGCCAGACCAGCGGCAGGCGCAGTCGCGTGGCCAGATCGGTCACGCGCAGCTTTTTTTCGGGCTGGCCCGGCAGCCAGGCCCCGGCCAGCGATTTGTTGTCAAAGCCGGCCACCACGCACCAGCGCCCGCTGATGCGGCCCAGGGCGCAGACCACGCCGGTGAGGCCTTCCTCGTTTTGCTCGGGGTCGTAGAGGCTAAGCAGCGGCCGCAAACTGCCCGGCTCGACCAGGGCGGCCAGGCGCTCCCACACGGTCAGTTGGCCGCGCCTGTGCACGTCTTCGTCTGGCGTGCCGGCCTGGCGCGGGGCGGCGGCCAGGGCGGCGATCTCTTGTTCGATAGCCGCCAGGCGCTGGCGGTTGGCCTGGTCCGGGGCCGGGTCGCGGCCCAGATCCAGTGGGGGCATCTGGCGAAAATAACGATGCATGAAAAGCCCCTTTTCCTTTAGCGGCCGGCCTTGCGCAGGCCCAGTTCGTCCAGGGCCACGATCCACTTGCAGATGTTGGCCGAGCCCTCGACCATGTAATAAGTCGGCGCGTCGCGGTGATAACGAGCCACGGGGTATTCGGTGGAGTAGCCATAGGCCCCCAGGATGCGCATGGCCTGTTCGGCGCACATGGCCGCCACCTCGCCGGCCTTGTACTTGGCCATGGCCACCTCGCGGCCGTTGTCCAGCCGGCCCTGGTCCTTTTGCCAGGCCGCCCGGTAAACCAGCAGGCGCGCGCACTCCACCTCGGTGGCCATGCGGGCTATCTGATCCTGGATCATCTGATTTTGGGCGATGGGCCGGCCGAACTGCTCACGGCTGTTGGCGTAGGCCACGGCCTGATCCAGGCAGGCCTGGGCCAGGCCCACGCCGCCGGCGGCGGCTTGCAGGCGGGTCTGGTTCAGCGAGCCGAAGACGATCTTGGCCCCGTCGCCGGGCCGGCCCAAGAGGTTTTCGCGGGGCACGCGCGCGCCGTCGAGGACGATCTCGCCGGTGGGGCTGCAATGGCTGCCCAGCTTGTCCAGGGTGCTGACGCGCACGGCGGGGTTGTCTTTAAGGTCGACGACGAAGGCGCTCAGGCCCTTGGAGCCGGCGGCGCGGTCGGTGTAGGCGTAGAACACCACGCAGTCGGCCACGGGGGCGTTGCTGATCCAGGTCTTGGCCCCGCTCAGTTCGAAGTGATCGCCTTTGTCCACGGCCACCGAGCTGATGGCCATCACGTCGCTGCCGGCGTTGGGCTCGGTGATGGCGAAGCCGCCCAGCCATTGGGCGCTGACCAGCTTGGGGATGTAGCGCTCCTTGGCCCGGTCGGTTCCATGGCGCAGAATGGCGTGGGCGCAGCCCAGCTCTTGCAGATTGACCTGCACGCGCAGCCCGCTGGAGGCCCGGGCAATCTCTTCGCTGAGGATCATCGTCGCCAGCCAGCCCATGGCGTTGCCGCCGTATTCCTCTGGGATGACCGTGCCGAAAAAGCCCAGCTCGGCCATGGGCAAGACGGCCTCGTGATAGGGGAAATAGTGCTCGGCGTCCCATTTGTCGGCAAAGGGGGCGATCTTTTCCTGGGCGAACTTGCGCGCGGCCTCACGCAGCATGGCCAGTTCGTCGCTGAGCGCGAAGTGCATTTTTTCCTCCAAAGCCAGCCAGCGGGTTGGCGCCAAAAGCTAGCGGCCCAGGAACTTGGGCGGTCGTTTTTCCAAAAAGGCCCGCGCGCCTTCTTTTTGATCCTCGGTGGCGCACAGGCCCGACCACAGGTCGCTTTCGCTCTCCAGGCCCATGGCCACGCTCAGCTCGCGGGCGCGGTTGATGCTCTTTTTTGCCGCGGCCACGCCCAGCGGCCCCCGTCCGGCGATGCGCCGGGCCAGGGTCATGGCCGCCTCCAGCGCCTGGCCCCGGGGCACGACCTTTTCGATGAGCCCGCAGGCCAGGGCCTCCTGGGCGCTGATCATCTCGCCGCCGAAAATCAGCTCCTTGACCTTGCCCAGGGGCGCGTGGCGCAGGCTGCGCACGGTGCCGCCGTTGCCGGGAAAGATGGCCAGGTTCACCTCGGGAAAGCCGAAGCGGGACTGCTCCTCGGCGTAGCGCACGTCGCAGCACAGGGCCAGCTCCAGCCCGCCGCCCAGGCAAAAACCGTCGATGGCGGCGATGACCGGCCACTGAAAGTCCTCGATCTTGGCCACGATGGCGTGGGTGCGCTTTTGGCGGCGCTTGGCCGCATCGGGCGTGAGGGTCAGGAACGAATTGATGTCGGCCCCGGCCACGAAGGCCTTATCGCCGGCCCCGCGCAGGATCGCCGCGCGCAGCTCGTCGCGGCGCTGGTCCAGCTCGTCGAAGACGCGGCCGATGGCCTCCTTGGTGGCCTCGTCAAGGGCGTTCATGGGCGGGTGGTCGATGGTGACCACGGCGATCTGTTCCTCGATGACATAGCTGCAAAGTTCGGCCATGCTTTGCCCTCCTAGGCTTCGTTGCGCACGATCAGGGCCACGCCCTGGCCGCCGCCCAGGCACATCGTGGCCAGGCCCAGCTCCACGCCGGCGCGCTTCATTTCGTAGACCAACTTGGTGAGGATCACCCCGCCGGTGCCGCTGATGGGGTGGCCCAGGGCGATGGCCCCGCCATTGACGTTGACGCGCTCCATGTCCAGGCCCAGTTCGCGGATGCAGGCCAGCGACTGCGAGGCAAAGGCCTCGTTGAGCTCCACCAGGCCGATGTCGCTTACGCTCAGGCCCGTCTTGGCCAGCACGGCCTTGGTGGCGTCCACCGGGCCGATGCCCATCAGCGAGGGCTCCACGCCCACCGAGGCGTAGCCGACGACGCTGGCCAGGGGTTTAAGCCCGCGCTCGGCGGCCCACTGGCGCTGGGCCACCACCGTCGCCGCCGCGCCGTCGTTCATGCCGCTGGAGTTGCCGGCGGTGACGCTGCCGCCCTTGCGGAAGACGGGCTTGAGCTTGGCCAGCTCTTCGAGGGTGGTCTCGGGGCGGGGGTGCTCGTCACGGGCAAAGAGCTTGGGCTCGCCTTTTTTCTGGGGGATGGGCACGGCCACGATCTGCTCGTCGAAGCGACCGGCGGCCTGGGCGGCGGCGGCCTTTTGCTGGCTGGCCAGGGCGAAGGCGTCTTGATCTTCCCGGCTGATGGCGTATTTTTCGGCCACGTTTTCGGCGGTTTCGCCCATGGTGTTGCCGCTGATGGGGTCGAAAAGCACCAACTGATCCATGACCTGGCCGTGGCCCAGGCGCTGGCCCCAGCGCATGGTCGGCAGCAGATAGGCGGCGTTGGTCATGTGTTCGAGCCCGCCGGCCACCAGCACCCTGGCGTCGCCGGCCTTGATGGCCTGGGCGGCCAAAAAGACGCTCTTGAGCGAGCCGCCGCAGGCCTTGGCCACGCTGAAGTTGGGCACGGGGATGGGAATGCCCGCGTCGACCGAGATGGGCCGAGCCATGTTGGGCGGCAGGACGCCGGTGCGATATTGCTGGGCAAAGACCACTTCCTCGACCTGATCGGGGCTGACGCCGGCCCTGGCCATGGCTTCCTTGATGACCAACGCGCCCAGTTGGCGGTCGGTGACGGCCTTGAGCGAGCCGCCGAAACGGCCCACGGCCGTGCGCGCCGCGCCGAGAATCACTACATCGGACATGATCATATTCTCCTTCATATCTTGGCCGGGCCGATTTTTTGGCCCTTGGCGTCATATTCGTACCAACCCACGCCGGTCTTGCGGCCCAGTTGCCCCGCGCCGACCTTGCGCCGCAGCAAAAGCGGCGGATGCCAGCGGGGGTCGCCGGTCTCCTCGAACATGGATTTCAGCGCGCCATAGGTCACGTCGAGGCCGACCATGTCGCCGGTCTCGAAGATGCCCATCTTGCGGCCCGAGGCCAGGCGCAGGCCCTTGTCGATGTCCTCGACCGTGGCCACGCCGGCCTCGACCAGGTTCATCGCCTCGATGGTGCTGGGAAAATTGATGCGGTTGATCACGAAGCCGGCCACGTCGCGCTGGACCATGATCGGATCCTTGCCGATCTGGATGGCGAAGCGGCGGCCGGCCTCGAAGGTCGCGGCGCTGGTTTGCATGCCGCGAATGACCTCCACGGCCTTCATCATCGGCACGGGGCTGAAAAAGTGCAGGCCCAAAAAGCGCTCGGGCCCGGGGACAAAGGCCGCCAACTGGCTGATGGGGATGGCGCTGGTGTTGCTGGCCACCAGGGCCTCGGGCCGGGCGATGGCCCCGATCTGCTGAAAGACCTGCTTTTTGACCTCGATGTTTTCGAAAACCACCTCGATGATCAGATCGGCCGCGGCGGCCTCTTGCAGGCTGGCGCAGGGCCGGATGCGGCCGACGATCTCCTCGGCCGAGCCCTGGACCAGGCCCTTTTCGACAAACTTGCCCACCGACCAGGCAATGGACTTGACGGCCTTTTCCACGGCCGCCGCCGAGGCGTCGTGGAGGCACACGTTCAGGCCGGCCTGGGCGCATACCTGGGCGATGCCCGAGCCCATCAAACCGCCGCCGATGACGAACACCTGTTTTATTTCCACAACTTCCCTCCCCTGGCTATTTGAGAATCTCGCGGGCGATGACCGTGCGCTGGATCTCGCTGGTGCCTTCGTAAATGGTGGTCAGGCGCAGGTCGCGGTAAAAGCGCTCGACCGGGAAATCGCGCACGTAGCCCATGCCGCCGTGGATCTGCACGGCCATGTCGGCGGCGCGGTTGGCCATCTCGGTGCAGAAAAGCTTGACCATCGAGGCCTCCTTGACCACGGCCGCGCCCCGCTTGTCGCGCAGCCAAGCGGCGTGATAGAGCATCTGGCGGGCGGCGTAGATGTGGGTGGCCATGTCGGCCAGCTTGATCTGGATGGCCTGGAAATTGGCGATGGGTTGGCCAAACTGCACGCGCTGTTTGGCGTAGGCGATGGACAGGTCCATAAGCTTCTGGGCCGAGCCCAGGGCCGAGGCGCCCATGGTCAGGCGGCCCTTGTCCAGGGTCTTCATGGCCGTCTTGAAGCCCTGGCCCACGTTGGTCTCGCCGCCGATGACGTTTTCGCGGGGGACGCGGCAGTCGTCGAAGATCAGCTCGCAGGTGTGGCTGCCGCGCAGGCCCATCTTGCGTTCGATGGTGCCGACGTAGAATCCGGGGAAGGTCTTTTCGACGATGAAGGCGGTGATGCCGCCACGGGCCTTTTTCTGGCGGTCGTTGGCGGCGAAAACCGTGGCCACGTCGGCGATGTCGCCGTTGGTGATGAAGTGCTTGCGGCCGTTGAGCACCCAGTGGTCGCCTTTGAGTTCGGCGGTGGTCTGGATGTTGGCCGCGTCGGAGCCGGCCTCGGGCTCGGTGAGGGCGAAGCAGGCGGTCCACTGGCCGCTGGCCAGGTTGGGCAGATAGCGCTCTTTCTGCTGGGGCGTGCCGTCTAGCAAAATACCCTGGGAGCCGATGCCGTTGTTGGTGCCGATGCGCGAGCGGAAGCAGGCGTTGGTCTTGGAAAGCTCCTCGTAGCAGAGGCATTCGCCCAGCGTGCCCAGCTCCAGGCCGCCGTACTCCTCGGGGATGGACAGGCCAAACAGGCCCAGCTCGCGCATTTTTTGCACCACGTCCTCGGGGATGTGGTCTTCGTCCTCGACCTGCTGGCTGATGGGCTCCAGGTCTTGCTTGACGAATTTGGCCACGGTGTCGACCATCATGCGCAGATTTTCGGGGATATCAAAGTCCATGCTTCGCCTCCTGATGGCGGCGGGGCCGCCGGGGTTGTTTTGGTTGTCGGGGTGAAGATGAGCAAGAAGCGGGCCATGGCGGCATGTCAAATATATATATTGTAATATCGACGTGTTACTCCATATATGCGCGACGCGGCGGTCGACGGCGGGCCGGGCTGGCGTATAAAAAATTAGACACCACGCCGGGCCGTGGGGCCGCTTTAATCCCGAGTTTTGGCCGACCTAGGGCCTGGCGTGCAAAAATCTAGACATGTAGTGAATTTTAGACGGGTCAGTCGACCAGGCCGTGCCGCCGCATTTTCTGATAAAGCCCGCTGCGATGAATGCCCAGCAGCCGCGCCGCCCGGGCCCGGTTGCCGCCGCAGCTCTCCAGCGCCCGGGCGATGGCCCGCCGCTCGGCCAGCTCCAGCGCCGCCCGCAGGCCGCCCATTGGCCGGGTCGCCTCGTCGTCGGGTTCGAGGATGTCGGTGGGCAGATGGGCCGCGCGCAGCAGTTGATCGCCGGCCGCCTCGGCCGAGGCCCGCTCCAGGATATTGCGCAGCTCCCGGGCGTTGCCGGGCCAGCCATAGGCCCGCAGCCGGGCCATGGCCTCGGGCTCGATGCGCACCGGCGCGCGGCCGCCCTCGGCGCGGATGCGCGCCAACAAGGCGTAGCACAGCCGGGGCAAGTCCTGGCTCATCTCGCGCAGCGGCGGGGTGTGCAGGCGGAATATATTCAAGCGATAGAACAAATCCTGGCGGAACTGGCCGGCCTTCATCATCTTTTCCAGGTCGCGGTTGGTGGCGGCGATGACCCGGAAATCCAGGTTGAGCGGTTTGGCCCCGCCCAGGCGCTCCACCTGGCGCTCCTGGATCACGCGCAGCAGCTTGGCTTGCAGGGCCAGGGGCAGCTCGCCCACTTCATCCAAAAATATCGTGCCGCCGTGGGCCAGCTCGAAGCGGCCTGGCTTGCCGCTGGGGCTGGCCCCGGTAAAGGCCCCGGCCTCGTAGCCGAAAAGCTCGGCCTCGAACAGCTCGCCGGGGATGGCCGCGCAGTTGACCCGCACCAGGGGCCGATCGCGGCGGGGGCTCATCTGGTGGATGGCGTGGGCGAAAAGCTCCTTGCCCGTGCCGGTCTCGCCGGTGATCAGCACCGCCAGCTCGGAGGCCGCGGCCTGGGCGGCGATGCGCTTGGCCTGCTGCATGGCCGGCGACTGGCCCACCACCCGCTCCAGCGAATAGCGCTCGCCATAGAGCTGGCGCAGTTCTTTTTCATAATAATCCAGGCGGCCAGCCAGCACTTCCGTCTGGCGCACCAGCTCGCCCACCCGCTCCAGATGCCAGAAAATCAGCTTGCCCGCCGCGCCGATCACCCGGCCCTGGTCGTCCTTTAGCGGGATGCGCGCCACCACCCGCTGGCGGCCGCCCATGAAAAAAACCCGGCCGATCTCGGCCTTGCCGGTTTTGAGCACGTTCATCAGGCCGCTTTCGGGGTTGATCTGGACGATGGAGCGACCCACGGCCTCCTCGGGAGCCAGGCCGTAAAACTGGCGCGCCGCCTCGCTCATGAAGCGCACCACGCCCTGGGCGTCGACGACGATCTGCGACTCGTGGGGGTTTTGCAGTAGCGCCGCCAGCAGCCGGTCGTCCAATTCCATCTGGGGTTTTTTCATGCCGCGCCTCGTCCGCCCTTTTGCCCGGCCTAATCGGCCTGGCGCTCGTCGACCCAGCGGCGAAACTCCTCCACCAGCCGCCAGAAACGCGCGATGGCCTGACGGCCGGCCTCGGTGAGCCGGGCCCCGCCGCCGCTGACCCCGCCGGCCTGCTTTTCCACCAAAGGGCTGACGGCCAGGCAGTTCATTTCCTCGACCAGATTCCAGGCATGGCTGTAGCTCATGCCCATCGAGCGGGCCGCCGCCGACAACGAACCGGCCTGGTCGATGCGCTCCAGCAGCACCACCCGGCCCCACGACAAAAACGTCTTGCCGTCTTTTTCCAGCCAGATGCGTCCCTTGAGGTTGAGTTTGTCGTGGCCGATCTCCGGCCCGCAGGCCAGGGCGTTGCGTTCGTGGGGGATGGTCGGTTTGGGCATGGACTCCCGCCTGGGCTGGGTGAGCGATTGATCGGGGCCTGGACCAGTATATAAAATCCGCCCGGCCCAGGCAACGGCGCGGACCGGCGGCTAATAGGCGTAGGGCTCGGCCTGGTGAACGGTGAAAATATAGGGCACGCTCGGGGCCGGGCACGGCCGCAGACGTTCGGCCCGGAACAGATACTTGCGCTCGATCGCCAGCATCGGTCCGGCCTTGAGCTTGGCCTCCACGCCGGCGTGGGCCGTTGCCTGGGCCGGCGTCAAGCGGCCATAGGCCTCGACCCAATCGCCCAGGGCCGGGGCCGGGCCGCCGTGGTCCACCAAAAAGGCCACCACCACCGCGTCGGCCAGGCAGCACCAGACCATCAGCCGACCGGCCAAAAGCACCCCGCCCTTGTCCATTTCCGGGTCCGAGACCACCTGGGCCCGAAAAACATAGCGCCGGGCCGTGGGGTCGGCCTTGGCGTTTTGGGCCAGCATGAACAGCTCGGCCACGTTGATGCGGATGTATTCCTGGCCGTTCCACGCCACCCGCGAGGTCTGGGTCGGCTTGGAGCGGGCCGGCTCATCCAGAACGCTGGCCGCATCGACGCCCGGCGTGGCCAGCACCACCGGCTGGCTGATCAGGCAGGCGGCCAACAGCACCGCAAACAGCGCCGCCCGCGCCCCTCCGGCCCGGCGCTTGGCCGCCAGGGCCATCGCGGCCAGGCCCGCCGCCGCCAGGAGCGCCCCGGCCAGGCCGGTCAACCACCGGAATTTGGGGTTCAACAGCAGCCAATAATCGGCCGAAAAGGCCAGCCAGACCATGAACCCGCCCAGCCCGGCCAGCATCAGCGCCTCGAAAACGGCCGCCGCCCGCGTTATCAGCCCCACAGCAACCCCCAGATCAGCGCCAGGCCAAAGACCAACAGGCACGGCGCGGCCACCAGCACCGCGAAGGCCCGGCCGCGAAAGATCGCCCCGTACATGGCCAGCAGCTTGAGATCGACCATGGGCCCCACGCCCACGAAGGCCAGCATCGCCGCCGGCGGAAAGCCCACGAAAGAGGCCGCCACGAAGGCGTCGGCCTCCGAACACACCGAAAGCAATATGGCCAGGCCCATCATCGTCAAAACGGCCAAAATCGGGTCGCCGCCCATGGCGCTGAGCCACTGGGGCGGGGCAAAGGCCTTGATCGCCGCCGCGGCCAGGCAGCCCAGGATCAAATACTTGCCCATCTCCAGAAACTCGTCGGCCACCCGGGCCATAAGCGTCAGCGCCCCCGGTCGCGGCCGGCCGGGCAGGTGGCCGTGATCATGGCCGCAGCCGCAGGCGCAGGCCGCCCCGTGGCCGGCCATGGGCAGCTCCAGGCCCGGCGCGCCATTGTTGGGCCCGCGCAGCAGTTCGGCCACCGGCCGACCGCCCAGGGTCAGGCCCACCAGCAGGGCCGGCGCGGCCACCATCAGCACCCGGCCCAAAACCATCGACCAATCGCCGCGAAAGGCCACGTAGGTGCTGGTCAGCACCAGGGGATTGATCACCGGAGCGGCCAGCATGTAGGCCAGGGCCGCACCCGGCGGCGCGCCACGGGTGATCATGCGCCGGGCGATGGGCGCCACGCCGCATTCGCAGGTGGGCAGGACCATGCCGGCCAGCAGGCCCGTCAGGGCCGCGCCCAGACGGCCCCGGGGCAGGCGGCGCAGCAAAAAATCGTCGCTGACATAGGCGTCGAAGATCACGGCGATGATCGAGCCCAGCAACAGAAACGGCGCGGCCTCCAGAAACGTGGCCAGGGCCAGCGAGACGAACAGATCAAAGGGCGTGGCGGCGTTCATGGGCTTGGGCGTTCTCCGGCAAAGAGGCGGTCGGCGCGGCGATCCGCCCGGCGTGGGCCATAAATTTATAGCACCACATCCCCCGCCGTCAAACCACGCGGCGCTGGCGCGGCCTTTGGAGGTTGACAGGCGGCGGGGTTGTTGATATGCATGAGCCATATTCGTGGAGCAGGCGCCCGTGAGGGCCTTTGAGGGAAGCCGGTGCGAACCCGGCGCGGTCCCGCCGCTGTGAACGGGGACGAAAGCCGCCACCAAGCCACTGCCCGGCCCAACCGGGTGGGAAGGCGCGGCCTTTAGGACGATCCGTCAGCCAGAAGACCTGCCGCTCCACCAAAGGCCGCCACGCCGGGCAATGCGTCAGGCGGCCGACCCTGGGGTTCAAGCAAGCTGGGTGCGATCCCTCGGTTCCTCGCGTGGGGCCGAGGTTTTTTTATTTTGCGAGGCCAATTGAGAGCGTTCGTCATCGGCGCGGCCACCAGCGGCGCGGGCAAAACCACCGTGACCATGGCCATTTTGGCGGCCCTGCGCCGCCGGGGACTCGTCGTGCAGCCCTTCAAGGCCGGGCCGGACTTCATCGACCCCGGCCACCACGCCGTGGCCGCCGGCCGCCCCTCCCACAACCTCGACACCTGGATGCTCTCGGCCGACGAAAACCGGGCCATTTTCCAGCGTCACGCCGCCGGGGCCGACGTGGCCGTGGTCGAGGGCGTCATGGGCCTTCACGACGGCTTCGGCCCCCTTGACGACACTGGCTCCACGGCCCATCTGGCCAAGCTGCTGGGCCTGCCCGTGGCCCTGGTCGTCGACGCCAAAGGCATGGCCGGCAGCATCGCCGCTTTGGCCGGCGGCTTTGTCGGCTTCGATCCGGCGCTCGGCTTTGTCGGCGTCATCGCCAACCGAGTGGGCGGGCCGGGCCACGCCGCCATTTTGGGCCAGGCCCTGGCCGGCCGGTCGGGTCTGCCGCCGTTTCTGGGCGGGCTGGTCAAGGAGCCCGGCCTGGCCATGCCCGAGCGCCACCTGGGGCTGATCACCGCCGACGAGGGCGCTTTCGACGCCGCCAAGCTGGCCCGGCTGGCCGACTGGGCCGAGCAGGGCCTGGACCTGGACGCCCTGCTGGCCGGCGCGGCCGAGCTGGACTTGATCCCACTCGACGAACCCGCGCCGCCCACCCGGCCCGTCGTGACCATCGGCGTGGCCCGCGACGCGGCGTTTTGCTTTTATTACGCCGAAAACCTGCGTCGCCTGCGCCAGGCCGGGGCCACGCTGAAGTTTTTCTCGCCCATCGACGACCCCGCCCCGCCGCCGGGCCTGGACGGGCTTTATCTGGGCGGCGGCTACCCGGAGCTTTTCGCCCATAAGCTAAGCCAAAATCAAACCATGCGCCGCGCCATCGCCCGGGCCGTGGCCGACGGCCTGCCCGTTTTGGCCGAATGCGGCGGCATGCTCTACCTGGGCCAGGCGGTGGTGGACAAATCCGGCCAGGGCTGGCCCATGGCCGGGGCGTTGGACATCGTCACGCGCATGGGCGACAAGCTATCCGGCCTGGGTTATCGCCAGGCCACCTTCACGGCCGATAACCCCCTGGGCCCGGCCGGGACCACGGGCCGGGGCCACGAGTTTCATTATTCCAGCATCGATGAAGGGGCCTCCGGGGCCCAAGCCGGCGTCTTCGAGCTGCGCGGCCGCGCCGGCGGCCCGGCCCGACTGGCCGGCTACCGCGTTGGCAACGCCGTGGCCAGCTACATGCACTTCCATTTTGGCGGCAACCCCGATCTGGCCCGCAATTTCGTGGAGTTCTGCCGGAAAGGCCAGCCATGACCGACCAGACCTGGAACCTGCCGCCCGAAGAGATCGAACGCCGCAGCCTGGCCATCATCGACGCCGAGGCCGGCACGCACCCCTGGGGCCCCCGCCGCTGGGCCGTGGTGCGGCGCATGATCCACACCACCGCCGATTTCGATTGGCGAGACATCTGCATGTTTCACGACCAGGCCATCGACAGCGGCCTGGCCGCCCTGCAAAGCGGCCGCGTCATCGTCACCGACACACGCATGGCCCAGATGGGCCTGTCGCCCTGGCGGCTGAACAAGCTGGGCGTCGTCGCCCGCTGTCTGGTCGACGATCCGGCCACGGCCGCGATCGCCAAGGCCCGTGGCGTCACCCGCTCGCTGGCGGCGGTGGATCTGGCCGTCGAACAAAATCTGGGCCAGATCTTCGTTATCGGCAACGCGCCCACGGCCCTGCTGCGCCTGCTGGAGCACTGCGACGCCGGCCGCGTCAAGCCCAGCCTGGTGGTGGGCCTGCCAGTGGGCTTTGTCAACGCCGCCGAGGCCAAGGACGCCCTCGGCCAGCGCGATCTGCCCTTCATCACGGCCCGTGGCCGCAAGGGCGGCTCGGCCGTGGCCGCCAGCGTCATCAACGCCCTGGCCATCATGGCCCTGGAGAACGACAAATGAGCCAAAAAACCATCGGCACGCTCTACGGCGTGGGCGTGGGCCCCGGCGATCCCAAGCTGATGACCCTGCGCGCGGTGGAGGTTTTGCGCGGCGTCAGCGTGGTCTTCGCGGCCAGCTCACCCAAAAACGGCTACAGCCTGGCCCTGAACACGGCCCAGGGCCATATCCCGCCCGAGGTTGAGGTGGTGCGCCTGCCCTTTCCCATGACCGACAGCCACGAACTGCTGGCCCAGGCCTGGCGGGCCAACGCCGGGGCCGTGGCCCAGGCCCTGGAGCAAGGCCGCGACGCCGCCTTCATCACCATCGGCGATCCGCTGACCTACAGCACCTATGGCTATCTGCTGCGCACGCTACGGGACATGGGGTGCCAAGCCCCGGTGGTCACCGTGCCCGGCGTGACGGCCTATCACGCGGCGGCGGCCAGCCTGAACACGCCCCTGGTCGAAAGCCGCCAATCGCTGGCGGTGATCAGCGGCGTGGCCGATCCGGCCGAGATCGCCAATCTGGCGGCCATCAGCGACAATATCGTCATCATGAAGGCCTATCGCCAGTTCGACCAGATCGTCGAGGCGGTGGAGGCCCTGCCCGAAAAATGGTCGCTGGCCGCGGCCAGCCAGGTCAGCCTGGCCGAGGAAAAGGCCACCACCGAGGCCGGCGCGCTCAAGGGGCAGAAGCAGCATTACCTGACGCTGGTCATCGCCAAACGGCGGCCCGCGCCCCAGGCCGATTGATCGATGAACTCCCGGCGGCTCAGGACGGGTTTTTCCACCGGCACGGCGGCGGCGGCGGCGGCCAAGGCGGCCACGCTAACTGCCTTGGGCCAGGCCCCGGCCAAGGTGGAGGTCAGCCTGCCCGACGGCGGTCGGCTGGAGATAGCCGTCAGCCAATGCCGCCTGCTGGCCCCGGCCCAGGCCCTGGCCGTGGTGATCAAGGACGCCGGCGACGACCCCGACGTGACCAACAAGGCCGCCATCCGCGCCAGCGTGCGCCTTTTGCCGGCCGGCGACGGCGCGGCCGAGGTGCGCGTCCTCGGCGGCGACGGCGTGGGCCTGGTCACGCGGCCGGGCCTGCCCGTGGCCCCCGGCGCGCCGGCCATCAACCCCGTGCCCCGGCAAATGATCGAAAAGGCCGTGCGCCAAGCCGTGGCCTGGGCCGCGCCCGGGGCCACGCTGACCGCCGAGGTGGTCGTGAGCGTGGCCGGCGGCCAGGAGCTGGCCCGCCACACCCTCAACCCGCGCCTGGGCGTGGTCGGCGGCATATCGATTCTGGGCACCACCGGCCTGGTCAAGCCCTTCAGCCACCAGGCCTACACCGAGACCATCGACCTGTGCCTGTCGGTGGCCACGGCCGCCGGCCTGAGCGAGGTAGTGCTGACCACCGGCGGCAAGAGCGAAAAATGGGCCCAGGCCCTGCGGCCCGATCTGCCCGAGGCGGCCATGATCCAGATCGCCGACTTTTTCGGCTACGCCCTGGCCGCCTGCGCCAAGGCCGGCCTGCGCCAGGTGGGGCTGGTGTCGTTTTTCGGCAAGGCCGTCAAACAGGCCTCTGGCCTGGAGTACACCCACGCCCGCCAGGCGGTGATGGACCTGGCCCAACTGGCCGAGTGGCTGGGGCAAGCCGGCCTGGACCAGGCGGCCGCCCAAAGCGTGGCCCAGGCCAACACCGCCCGTCACGCCCTGGATTTGCTGCGCGAGTTGGGCCGGCTGGAGCTGGTGTCCCAGGTGGGCCGACGCATGCTGACGGCGGCCGAGCATTGGGCCGGGCCGGGCTTGCGGCCGTGGGCGGTGGTGTTGGACTATGACGGCCAGCCCTTGTGGGACAGCCGAGCCCAAGGAGGCCAAGCGTGATCCCGGTGCTGGTGATCGGCCTGGGCCTGGGGCCGGATGATCTTTCGCCGCGCCTGCGCGAGCTGGTGGACCATGCCCAGGTCTTGGCCGGCGGTCGGCGTTTGCTGGCCTATTTTCCCGAACACCCCGGCCGGCGCATCGAGCTGACCGGCGGACTGGAGCCCTGGCTGGATCAGGTGCAGGCGGCGGCCCAGAGCATGCCCGTGGCGGTGTTGGCCTCGGGAGACCCCGGCTTTCACGGCGTGGCCACGGCGTTGATCCGCCGCCTGGGCCGCGAGATGGTGCGCATCCAGCCCAACGTGACGGCCATGCAGGGGGCCTGCGCCCGCTTGGGCCTGCCCTGGGGCGCGGCCGTCCACGTCTCGTTGCACGCCGCCGACGCCGAGGCCTTGCCCCGGCTGTGGACGGCGCTGGGCCAAAGCGATCTGGTGGTCGTCTACCCCGGCCCCACGCTTGATCCGACGCGGCTGGCGGTCATGCTGGCCGAGCGCGGCCAGGATTCATGGCGCGTGAACGTGCTGGAAAACCTGGGCGCGGCCGACGAGCGCCTTTGCTCCTTCGCGCGGGCCAGCGAAGCAGCCGGCGTCTTTGGCCCGCTGTGCGTGGTCGTGCTGGAGCGCGTGGGCCCCCGGCCGCCGGCGCCGACCATCGGCGCGCCCGAGACGGCCTACCAAAGCGACGGCGGCTTGATCACCAAGGCCGAGGTGCGGGCCGTGGCCCTGGCCAAGCTGGCCCTGGGGCCAAAACTAACGTTGTGGGACGTGGGCGCGGGCAGCGGCTCGGTGGGGCTGGAGGCCGCGTCGCTCATGCCGGGCGGGACGGTCTGGGCCGTGGAGCGCGACCCACGCCGGGTGGCGATGATCCGCGCCAACCGCGCCCGCCACGGCCTGGCCATGCTGGAGGCGATCGAGGGCCAGGCGCCCGAGGCCTTGGCCGATCTGCCCCGGCCCGACCGCGTGTTCATCGGCGGCGGCGGGCCAAGGCTCGAGGCGATCATCGCCGCCTGCGCCGCGCGCCTGGCCCCTGGCGGGCTGATCGTCGTCAGCGCGGTGCTGGGCGGCAGCATCGAGGCCGCCCGCAGGGCCCTGGCTCGGGCCGGCCTGGACGTCGACGAAACATTCGTGCAAATCTGCCGTGGCCAGGCGGTGGCCGGCCAAACCATGCTCAAGGCGCTCAACCCGGTCTGGCTGTTGCGTGGCCGCGCCGACGGAGAAAAATAGATGAGCCAAGCGCGAGAATCCAACCCGATCATCTTTGTCGGGGCCGGGCCCGGCGACCCGGAGTTGATCACCGTGGCCGGCCGCAAGGCCCTGGAACAGGCCGATCTGGTGGTCTACGCCGGGTCTTTGGTCAGCCCCGAGATGCTGGACTGGTGCCAGCCCCAGTGCCGGCTGGTCAACAGCGCCCACCTGGACCTGGACCAGATCGTCGGCGAGATGATCGCCGCCCACGACCAGGGCCAGCGGGTGGTGCGCCTGCAAACCGGCGACGTGAGCCTCTATGGCGCGCTGCCCGAGCAGCTCTGCCGCCTGGCGGCCCACGGCGCGTCGTGGCGAATCATCCCCGGCGTCAGCGCGGCCTTTGCCTCGGCGGCGGCCATCGGCCTGAGCTACACCCTGCCCGAGACCTGCCAGAGCCTGATCTTCACCCGGGCTGGCGGCCGCACGCCCATGCCCGCCCGCGAAAACCTGGCGGCCATGGCCGGCCACGGTTGCAGCGTGGTGATCTATCTTTCGGCGGCCCTGGGCCAGGACGTCGCCGAGGCCCTGAGCGCGGCCTATGGCCCGGAAAGCCCGGTGGCGGTGGTCCAACGGGCCAGTTGGCCCGACGAAAAGGCCATCTGGTCCACGGCGGCCAGCCTGCAAGGCGACCTGGAGCGGGCCGGGATCAACCGCCAGGCCCTGATCATCTGCGGTCCGGCCGTGGCCGCCCTGCGCGCCGGCTACGCCGATTGCCTGCCCTCCCGGCTCTACGACCACGCCTTTGGCCACGCCTGGCGGCCGGCGGGGCAAAAAGATTGAACGCCGAGGGTCGCATAGCCCTCTGGGCCCTGGGCCGACCCGGCGCGGAGCTGTGCCGTCGCCTGGCCCCGGCCCTGGGGTCGTGCGAGCTGTTCCTGCCCCGCCGCCTAGCCCGCCCGGAGGCCGGCGAGCGACCCTTTGACGGCCTGGCCCGGGGCCTGGAAGACAACTTTCGCCTCTACGCCGGCCATGTGGCCGTTTGCGCGGCCGGCATGGTCGTGCGGGCCATCGCCCCGCTGTTGCGGGCCAAGGATCAAGACCCGGCCGTGGTCGTGGTCGACCAACTGGGCCAATGGGCCGTGAGCCTGGTTTCGGGGCATCTGGGCGGGGCCAACGAGCTGGCCCGGCGGGTGGCCGGCGCTCTGGGCGGCCAGGCGGTGATCACCACCGCCACCGACGGCCTGAACCTGCCCAGCCTGGAAATGGAAGCCAAGGCCCTGGGCCTGGTTGTCGAGAACCTGGCGGCCCTGGCCGGCCTGAGCGCCGCGCTCATCGACGGCCGCGCCGCGCCCGTCCACGATCCCGGCGGCTGGCTGCGGCCGCTGACCGAGCGCCGGCCCGAATTGTTCGTGATGGTCGACGAAACGGCCGCCCAAGGTTTGGCCGATCAGCCACTGGTGTGGGTGGATTGGCGCGAGCCGCGCCCGCCCAAGCCCTGGCTGGTCCTGCGGCCGCCGGCCCTGGCCCTGGGCGTGGGCTGCAACCGCGGCGCCTCGGCCGACGAGATCGCCGGCCTGATCGACCAGGCCCTGGCCCAGGCCGGCCTCTCGCGCCGCTGTCTGGCCCGCCTGGCCAGCGCCCAGGCCAAGGCCGACGAGCCGGGCCTGCTGGAGGCCGCGCGAAGGCTGGGGCTCGAACCGATTTTTTACGCCCACGAGCGGCTGGCCGAGGTGGCCACGCCCAACCAATCGGCGGCGGCCCTGCGCTGCCTGGGCACGGCCAGCGTCTGCGAGGCCGCGGCCATCCTGGCCGCTGGCGGCGGAGAATTGCTCTGCCCCAAAACAAAAACCCGAAACTGCACGGTGGCGGTGGCGTTGATATGTCCGGAAAGCTATTTGTCATAGGCCTGGGGCCAGGCGGCCCCGCCCACATGACCCACAGGGCGGCCCAAGCCCTGGCCGAGGCCCAGGTGGTGGCCGGCTACAAAACTTATTTGAAGCGCGTCGAGGGCCTGCTGGCTGGCAAACGCATCGTGGCCAGCGGCATGACCGCCGAGTTGGACCGGGCGGCCCAGGCCATCGATCTGGCCTTGGATGGCCAGATCGTGGCCATCGTCTCGGGCGGCGACAGCGGCGTCTACGGCATGAGCGCGGTGGTCTACGAGCTGCTGGCCCGGCGCGGGCTGGCCGTGGGCCCCGGTGGCCTGGAGCTGGAAGTCGTGCCCGGCGTGCCGGCCGTGGCCGCGGCCGGGGCCCTGCTGGGCGCGCCGCTTTCCCACGATTTCGCCTGCGTCAGCCTCAGCGACCGCCTGACGGCGTGGGAGGTCATCCAGCGCCGCCTGGACGCCGCCGCCGGGGCCGATTTCGTCATCGCCCTCTACAACCCCAAAAGCCACGGCCGCCACTGGCAATACGCCCAGGCCCTGGAGATCATCGGCCGCCACCGCGCCGCCGACACGCCCGTCGGTTTGGTCCGCGCGGCCATGCAGGACGAGCAAAGCGTCGGCCTGTGCCGCCTGGACCAGGCCGCCGACGCGCCGGTGGACATGCAGACCATCGTCATCATCGGCAACAGCAACAGCTTCGTTCACCTGGGCAAGATGGTCACGCCCAGGGGCTATCTGGCCAAGTACGGCGACAAAACAGCCGAAGGAGACGCCGCGTGAGTCAAACAGCCATCGTCCTGGCCGCCTTTGGCGTGAGCCTGCCCGAGGCCATGGCCGGCGTGGAAAACGTCCTGCGCCGGGTGGAGGCGGCCTTTGCCGACAGCCCCGTGCGCCTGGCCTTCACCTCCAACCTGGTGCGCCGCGTCTGGCAAAAACGCCTGGCCGACCCGGCCTGGCTGGCCGCGCACCCCCATACGCCGCATTATCTGCGGGCCATCCAGGGGCCGCTGGCCACCATCGCCAATCTGCAAGATCAAGGCTATCAGAGCCAGATCATCCAGCCCCTGCACGTCTACGCCGGCGAGGAGTTTCACGATCTGCAAAGCTACGTGGCCGGTCTGGCCGGCATCGCCACGGTCAAGCCAAAGTGGCGGCCTTTCAAGACGCTGGCCCTGGGCCGGCCGGCCCTGGGTCAGCCAGGGGTGATCCATCCCTATCAGCGCGATCTGCGCCGGGCGGCCGACATCCTGGCCGCCGACGCGGCCGAGGCCCGGCAGATGGGCGCGGCGCTGGTCTACGTGGGCCACGGCAATCACTATTATTCCACCGGCGTCTTTCACGAGCTGCGCCAGATGCTGGCCCAGGACCACCCGGATATCCTCATCGAGATCGGCATGGTCGAGGGCCTGGACGGCCCGGCCGAGGCGGCCGCGCGCCTGCGCCAGGCCGGCGCGCGCAAAGCGCTACTCAAGCCGCTGATGCTGGTGGCCGGCGTGCACGCCCGCGACGATATGGCCGGGCCGGGCGACGATTCCTGGCGCGGCGCGTTGGAGGCGGCCGGCGTCGAGACCGTCTGCCGGCTGGAGGGTTTGGGCGAAAACAACGCCTGGGCCGATATTTACGTGCAAAACATCCGCGACGCCGCCGAGCATGGCGGCCTGACGCCGTGAAAAAGCGCGGAAGGGCGAAGACAGCCTAGACCACGACATATCTTTGGGCAGGCGCGCCAAAAGCGCCTAACAGGGAATCCCGTGAAAACCGGGAGCGGGCCCGCCGCTGTGAACGGGGACGAAAGCCGCACGCGAAGCCACTGGCCGGACAGGCCGGGAAGGCGCGGCGATTAGAACGATCCGTGAGCCAGAAGACCTGCCTGCCCAAATAAAACGTCGGCCCGTCCCGAGCAGCGGACGCCGTGGCCGACAACGAGCCCCGCGCGGATTTTTGCGGGTCATCCCCCGGCTCGTCCACGAACGAGCGGGGGTTTTTTATTTGGAGGCGGGAGCATGGCGGAAATAGCCATCGAAACGATCGATCTGACCAAAAACTATGGCCGGGTGCAGGCCTTGCGCGGGCTGAACCTGCGCGTGGCCAAGGGCGAGATCTACGGCTTTTTGGGGCCCAACGGCGCGGGCAAGACAACCACCTGTCGCATCCTGACCACCCTGACCAAGCCCAACGCCGGCCAGGCCCGGGTCTCGGGCTTCGACGTCATCAGCCAGGGCCCCCAGGCCAAAAACGGCATGGGCGTGGTGGCCCAGCACACCAACGTCGATGGCGAACTGAGCGTTTATCACAACCTCAAGCTCCACGGCATGCTGCACAAAATGCCCGCCAGCCAGCGCGAGGCGCGCATCGACGAAATGCTGGAGTTCGTGGGGCTGGCCCAGCGTCGCTCCAGCCCGGCCCGCCAGCTCTCGGGCGGGCTCAAGCGGCGGCTGATGATCGCCCGGGCCCTGCTGCACGGGCCTTCGGTGTTGTTCCTGGACGAGCCCACCGTGGGCCTGGACGCCCAGACCCGCCGCCGCATCTGGGAGCTGATCCGCCAGAGCAACCGCGCCGGCGTCACCATCATGCTCACCACCCACTATATCGAGGAGGCTGAAAACCTCTGCCAACGGGTGGGCATTATCGACGGCGGACGGATCATCGCCGAGGGCGCGCCGGCCGAGTTGCTGGCCAAGGCCGGGCGGTTCGTGGTCGAGCCCAGCGACGGCCAGGGCCAAAGCCGCTTTTTCGAGACCCGTCGCCTGGCCGCCGACCACGCCGCGTCCATGGAGCAAAACGCCACCATCCGCCGGGCCAACCTGGAGGACGTCTTTATCAGCCTGACGGGAAAGAAGGTGCGGCCATGAGCGGCGTCTGGGCGGTTTTTTATCGCGAAATGCTTATTTTGCGCGGCCGACTGGGCCGCCAGTTGGCCAACTACGCCATCAGCCCGTTGCTCTACGTCATCGCCTTTGGCTGGGGCATGGGCCGAGGCGTGCGCATGGAGGGCGTGGATTATCTGGCCTTCATGCTGCCGGGGCTGATGGCCTTGTCATCGATGAACCGATCTTTTGGCATGGCCTCCGAACTTAACATCGCCCGCTTTTATTGGCACACCTTCGAGGAGTTTCAGACCGCGCCGATCGGCGCGGCGGCCGTGGCCCTGGGCGAGGTGGCCGCCGGCGTGGCGCGGGCGCTGCTGGCCGCCGTGGTGGTGGCGGCGCTGGCGCTGGTCGGCGGAGTGGGGCTTGATTTGGGCCCCGTGCTGTGGCTGGCGGTGATCGCCAACGGCTTCATGTTCGGGGCGGCGGCGGTGTGCGCGGCGATGATCGTGCGCACCCACGCCGATCAGGCCAACCTGACCGGTTTCATCATCACGCCCATGTCGTTTTTGTGCGGCACGTTTTTCAGCCTGGAGGCCATGCCGCCCTGGGCCGCGACGATCATCCAGATCTTGCCGCTGACCCAGGCCAGTCACTGTATCCGCGCCGCCGCCCTGGATCAACCCACCCCGTGGTTGGCCTGGGCGGCCATGGGTCTATATTGCGTCGCTTTTTTTGCTTTGGCCGTCTGGCGCGTGCGCCAGGCCAGTGTCTGAAGGGGGGATCAACTTGAAACGCCTGCTCGCCTTGTTGTGCCTGTTCTGTTGCCCGCCGTGCTGGCCGACCGCCGCGATGGCCGCCGCCCCGCCGCCCGACGGCGACATCGTGGTTTTTTCGGCCGCCGACATCCAACGCATGAGCGTGCGCACGATCCAGGATCTTTTGAACCTGGCCCCCGGCGTCAAGGCCGGCGACTCGTCGGTGAGCATCCGCGGCGACAGCGCCGTGGCCGTCTACCTCGACGGCATGAGCCTGATCAACAACATCAGCGCCCACAAAAGCGTCAACTGGGGCTTGGTCTCGCTGGAGGACGTCGAGCTCATCAAGGTGATCAAGGGCGGCGGCGCGGTCAGCTTCGGCGACAACTCCAGCGGCGGCGTCATCGTCATCACCAGCAAAAAGGCCGCCCGGGCCAAGGCCGGCGTCGAGGTCGAGGCCGGCAATCACGATTATTGGAAAACCAGCGCCAACGTCAGCCAAAGGGCTGGCGCATGGGGCGTTTCGGCCAACGGCGAACTGGAGTCCACCGACGGCTTCCGGCCCAATGACGACGAAAAGCACCGCCGCGCCGGCTTCAAGCTCAGCTACGCCCCGGAGGCTTGGCTGGCCTGGGCCGGGCCCGACGGCCAAGCCCCCACCCTGGCCCTGGACTATGGCCACACCGAAAGAGGCAACCCCGGCCTGCCCGGCTACGCCACGCCCCACGCCCGCTCCCGCGACGAGGCCCTGGGCCTGTCGCTGAACCTGGGGGCCAAAGGATACAAGAGCACATCGTCGTTCACCAATTTTCAAAACGAATTCGAAAACACCGACACCGCCGCCGACACCATGCTGCGCGGTTGGACCGTCCAGGAAGACCTGCGCAAGTCCTACGACCTGCCGCTGTTGGGCCGCACGGCCTTTGGCGCCTTGATCAGCCACACCGCCGCCAGCGGCAACAAGATCGCCGGCGTCGACGAGCAGGCCTACAGCCTGTTCGCCAACAAAAAGCTCGGCCTGAAGCCCTTGCCCCTGAGCCTGGCCATGGGCCTGCGGGCCAACGCCTATTCGCAGTTCGACGGCGCGCTAAACCCCGAACTGCGCCTGAGTTGGACCAGGGGCCCGGCCCGCCTGGAGGCCGGCTTCCAAATGACCAACAACACCCCCTCCATCCGCCAGCGTTACTACGAGACCACCAGCACCAGACCAAATCCCGACCTGGGCAGCGAGTCCAGCGCCAATTACAGCCTGGGCGCCAGCTATCAGCCCCTGAAATGGCTGGGCGGCAACGCAACTGTCTTTCGCAACAACATCGACGACCGCATCACCTACATGCGCGTCGGCGGCGTGGGCCGCTACGAAAACGTGGGGCGATCGCACCTCAGCGGCGTGGACGCGTCGCTTTCCATCACGCCCTGGGCCTGGCTGTCGCTACGGCCGTCCTACACCTATCTGGAGGCCATCGACGACACCAGCGGCCTGTGGCTGCCGGCCAAGCCCCGCCACAAGCTCATGATCGACCTGCAACTGCGGCCCCTGGACGGCCTGATGCTGGGCCTGACCGTGGCCCACTGCTCGGAGGTGTTCACCAACGCCGCCAACAGCGCCATCGCCCCGGCCTACGAGGAGATCGACCTGCGCGGCGAATATCAATACAAAAACGCCCGCGTTTATTTCCGCGTCGAAAACCTGGCCGACGCCGATTATCTCTACGCCGACGGCTACCCCGCCCCGCCGCGCACCTGGCTGGTGGGCCTGGGCTGGGATTTCTGAGATGCCGCTCATCCCGCCCCAAATCGCCTACCTGACCCTCTGGCCGACCACGGCCTGCAACCTGGCCTGCGCCTATTGCTACGCCAGCCAGGGCGAGGCCCCGCAAACCATGGACCGCCAAACGGCCCTGGCCGCCCTGGAGTTGGCCGGCGGCCACGACGGGCCCCTGCACGTGCAACTGGCCGGCGGCGAGCCGACCCTCGTCCCGGAACTGATCGAGGCCGTGGCCCAATGGGCCAGCCAGCGCCAGGCCCCCACGCGGGTGGCCGTGCAGACCAACGGCGCGCTGCTGACGCCGGCCCTGGCCGCCATGTTCAAGCGCTGGCGGGTGGCCGTGGGCCTGAGCCTGGACGGCCCGCCGGAGGTGCAGGAGCTTCAGCGGGGCCAGGCCGCCCAGGTCATGGCCGGCCTGGAGATTCTGGAGCGGGCCGGCGTGGACTTTTATGTCACGGCGGTGGTCACAGCCGCCAGCGCGCCGCATCTGCCCCGGCTTTTGCTGATGCTGGCCGGCCAGGCCCACGCCCGGGGCCTGGGCCTGGACCTGCTGACCTGCCGGGGCCGGGCCGTGGGCGGCCACGCGGCCATGGCCCGGCCCGACGCCTTGGCCGGGGCGGCCAGCCGGCTGGCCCAACTGACGGGCTGGCTCAACGCCCGGCGGACGCGGCCCTTTGTCCTGCGCGAGCTGGAGCGCTGCGCCAACCCGGCCCGGTCTTTTGCCAGGCCCAGGCCGGCCGGGCCCTGGCCGTGCATCCCTCGGGCCGGCTCTACCCCTGCGGCCAGACCATGAACGACCCGGACCTGGCCCTGGGCAGCCTGGCCGCGCCCGATTGGCGCAAAAACGGCCTGCTGGGCCGCGAGGCCTTGACCGGCCCCCACTGCGCCGGTTGCCCCCTGGCCGGCCGTTGCCCCGGTGAATGCCCCAGCCGCCTGCGCTACAACGGCCCCCAGGGCCGCGCGCTGGCCTGCGCCATGCTGCGAGCCTTGGCCCAACCGCTTGCCGCCCACGGAGAAAATGCTCATGCGTCAGCTTGATCTGGTCTTTTTCAGCACCACTTCCAACGAGCTGCCCAACCTGGCCAAGGCCGCCGCGCAACTGGCCGCCGAAGGCCTGCCCCTGCGGCTGCTGGCCTTCACCAAGCCCCAGTTGGCCTCGGACGCCGGCATCGACGAGTTCGTCCGGGCGGCCATGGCCGCCGACGCGGTGGTGGTGACCCTCATGGGCGGCAAGGACTCCTGCCCGGCCTGGGATCAATTGACCCGCGCCCTGGAGCGCGGCCGCCTGGCCGGCAAGGCTCCGCACTTTCACGTCCAGCCCACCGGCGGGGCCCAGGAGGCCTGGGAGCTGGCCGCCCGCCATGCCGACGGCATGGGCGATCCCTTGTGGCGCAAGCTCAACAAATACTATCGCCACGGCGGCGTGGACAACGCCCGCCAGATGCTCAAGCTGTTTTGCAACGCCTTGGCCGGGGCCGATCTGGCCATCGACGAGCCCGTCCGGCCGCCCACCGAGGGCGTCTATCACCCCCGCTGGCCCGGCTCGCCGCCGCTGGCGGAATACCTGGCCGCGCTGGACCCGGCCAAGCCGACCATCGGCATATGGTTCTATCAAAACCTCTGGGTCAACGGCGCTGTGGAGCACATCGACGCCATCATCGAGCGGGTCGAGGCCTTGGGCGGCCAGGTTCTGCCGGTGTTCCACTATCGTTTCAAGGACGAGGTGGTGGGCAATCGCGGGGCCGATTACGTGATCGAGCATTTTTTCATGCAAAACGGCCGGCCCGTCATTGACGTGTTGATCAGCCCGATGATGTTCAGCCTGACCATGGCCTCGCCGGCCTATCGGGGCCTGTTGGCCAAGCTGGACGTGCCGGCGCTCCAGGCCATCAGCACCATGCAACCCATGGAGCGCTGGCGCGACAGCCCCCAGGGCCTGACGCCATCGGACGTGACGCTCTCCATCGCCCAGCCCGAGTTTGACGGGCTTTTGATCTCGACGCCGGTGGCGGCCAAGCAGCAAACGCAAAAAGACCCCGTCAGCGGCGCGGTGCTGGTGCAATACAAGCCCATCGCCGACCGGGTGGACCAAGCCGCCCGCCTGGCCCTGAACTGGGCGCGCCTGCGGCGCAAGCCCAAGCAACAGCGCCGCGTGGCCATCATCTTTCATCACTACCCGCCGCGCAACGACCGCATCGGCTGCGCCGCCGGGCTCGACAGCTTCGCCAGCGTGGTCGATCTGCTGGCGCGCCTGGCCGAGGATGGCTACGGCGTCGAGCGGCTCTATGAATCGGGCGACGAACTGGCCCACGCCCTTTTGGCCGGCCTGACCGGCGACAGCAAATGGCTGGCCCCGGCGGAGATGGCCCGCCGCGCCGTGGCCAACGTCGGCCCGGAGCTATACCAGCCCTGGCGCGAGGCCCTGCCCCAGCGCCCCGGCCAAAAGATGGACGCCGACTGGGGCCCGCCGCCCGGCGAGCTGTTCGTCCACGATGGCAAGCTGCTGCTGCCGGGGCTGATCAACGGCAATGTTTTCATCGGCATGCAACCGCCGCGCGGCTTCATCGAGCAGGCCGAAAAGATCTACCACGACCCGCTGATGTCGCCGCCGCACCATTATCTGGCCTATTATCGCTGGATCAAGCACGTCTTCGGGGCCGACGCGGTCATGCACATCGGCAAGCACGGCTCGCTGGAGTGGCTGCCCGGCAAGGGGGCCGGCCTGAGCGCCGAGTGCTTCCCCGAACTGGCGATCATGGATCTGCCAAACATCTATCCATACATCGTCAACGACCCCGGCGAGGGGGCCCAGGCCAAGCGGCGCTCGGCCGCCTGCGTCGTCGATCACATGACCCCGGTGATGGTAAACGCCGATCTCTACGAAGACCTGGCCGGCTTGGACGAGCTGATCAAGGACTACAACCAGGCCCGCCTGGAAGACCCGGGCAAGCTGAGCATTCTGGGGCCGATGCTCTGGCGGGCCGTGGTCGCCGCCGACCTGCACCACGACCTGGCCGTCGACGAGGCCACGGCCATGGCCGATTTTGACGAGTTTCTGGAGCGCCTGCACGGCCATC
The DNA here is from genome assembly GCF_000143965.1 of Desulfarculus baarsii DSM 2075. Classification (GTDB taxonomy): domain Bacteria; phylum Desulfobacterota; class Desulfarculia; order Desulfarculales; family Desulfarculaceae; genus Desulfarculus; species Desulfarculus baarsii. The sequence goes on from NC_014365.1 coordinate 2,724,498, forward strand.
TTGCCGAGTTGGCCGACACCGCCATCAACGACGGCCTGCATATCATGGGCCGGCCGCCCCAGGGCCAGGCCCTGGTCAACTGCCTGGCCCAGCTTTCGCGCCTGGCCGGTGGCGATGTCCCCTCGCTGCGCCAGGCCGTGCTGACGGCCAAGGGCCTGGATTACGACCAATTGCTGGAACGGCGCGGCCGGTTGGTGGACGGGGCCGGCGGCCTCACCGGCGGACAGTTCATCGACCAGGCCCACAAGCAATGCCTGGCCCTGCTGGAAGCCATGGCCGAGGCGGGCTTTGACCCCGCCGCCGCCACAAGCGCCGTGGAGCTTGTCTTGGGCCGGGCCGACCAGGCCCTGTCCGGGGCCCTGGCCCAGGTCGTCACCGAGGTTTTGCCGCGCCTGTTGGGCGTGCGCGCGGAGATCGACGCCTGCCTGGCCGCCCTGGACGGTCGTTTCGTCGCGCCGGGGCCCTCGGGCGCGCCCAGCCGGGGCCAGCTCGACGCCCTGCCCACCGGCCGCAATTTTTATTCGGTGGACCCACAAAAGATCCCCACGCCGGCCGCCTGGCAGGTGGGCGTGGCCCTGGGCCAGGCCCTGGTCCAGCGCTGCCTGGACGAAACCGGCCGTTACCCCGAAAACATCGGCTTCATCCTCTGGGCCAGCCCGACCATGCGCACCAAGGGCGACGACGTCTCGCAGATCCTCTGGCTGATGGGCGTGCGGCCCGTCTGGCAGCGAGGCACGGGCAACGTCATCGGCCTGGAGCCCATCGATCTGACCGAGCTGGGCCGGCCCAGGCTGGACGTGACGCCGCGCATCTCGGGCATCTTCCGCGACGCCTTTGGCAACGTGGTCGAGCTGATCGACCAGGCCGTGCAAATGGTCGCCGCCCTGGACGAGCCGCCCGAGCACAACATCCTGCGCGCCCACGTGCGCCAAGACGCGGCCAAGCTGGCCGAGGAAGGCCTGGGGCAAGACGCGGCCTGGCGTCAGGCCAGCCTGCGCCTGTTCGGCTGCCCGCCGGGCGGCTACGGCGCGGGCGTGGCCGCGCTGATCGAGGCCAAGAATTGGCAAAACATCGACGACATCGCCAAGGTCTACAGCGCCTGGTCGTCCTACGCCTACGGCCAGGGCATGGCCGGCCAACAACACGAAAGCGCCTTTCACCGTCAGCTCGAACGCATGGACGTGACGGTCAAAAACGAAGACAGCCGCGAATACGACATGATGTCTTGCACCGATTTTTATAGCTATCACGGCGGGTTGATCGCCGCCGCCCGCGCGGCGCGCGGCCAGGCCCCGCTGTCGCTGGCCGGCGACAGCTCCGACCCCCGGCGGGTCAAGGTGCGCTCGGTGCAGGAGGAGGCCAAGCACGTCTTTCGCGCCCGGCTGCTAAACCCAAAGTGGGTCGAGGGCCTCATGCGTCACGGCTACAAAGGGGCCGGCGACATCTCCAAGGCCGTGGACGTGGCCTTTGGCTGGGACGCCACCGCCGATGTGGTCGAGGACTGGATGTACGAGCGCCTGGCCCGCCGCGTGGCCCTGGACCCGGAGGTGCGCCGCTGGATGGCCCAGGTCAACCCCGCCGCCGCCCACAACATCGCCGCCAAGTTGCTGGAGGCCATCAGCCGCGGCATGTGGCGGGCCGATCCGCAAACCGAGGCCCAACTGCGCCAGCTCTACCTCGACGCCGAAGGCGACATGGAAGAGCTTCTCGATCAACCCCAAAGCGGAGAAGAAACGCGATGAACCCCCTCCTGCCCTGGGTGGGCCATCTGTTCCAGGCCGCCGCCGTGGTCTACGTCCTGGCGGCCCTGGCCGGCCTGGCCCGCGCCAAGGGCCCGGCCGTGGGGCTTTTGGCCCTGGGCCTGGCTGCAAACCTCGCCTCCATCGGCCTGAAGCTCTACCTGTCGTGGCCGATGCAGGCGCCTTTTCAAGAGCCCTTCTGGCTGCCGGCGGCGCTGGCCGTGTTGACCCTGGGCCTGTGGCGCAGGGGCCACGCCAGCCTGCTAGCGCCCTTGTGCGCGCTCATCGCCGTGTTGGCCGGCTGGGCCGCCATCTGGCCCAAGGATTTTTATCTGCCCTTCCCCCGCTCCAACACCATCGTGGCCCATATTTTTCTGCCGCTGAGCGCGGCGGGCAAGGCCTGCTTCTACGCGGCCGGCCTGGCGGCCATGCCCCATCTGGCCGGCCGCCGCGCGGCCCCGGCCGAGATCGAAAACGGCCGCACGCTCTTTGGCCGGCTGATCGTCTGGGGCTTCGTGCTGTTCACGCTCAGCCTCTTTCTGGCCGAGGCCTGGTCGTACCTGGGCTGGGCCAGCCCGGTGATCTGGAACAACGCCACCATGACCTCGACCATGGCCGTGTGGTTCTACTACGGCTGCTTTTTGCACCTGCATTTGCTGCGCATGTGGCCGCTGGGCCGCCGGGCCTGGCTGGCCCTGGCCGGGCTGCCGCTGCTGATCGTCTTCACGTTCCTGCCCGAGACGGGCGGGCTCAGGCTGGCGGGGTGGGCGTCATGAAAACGCTGCAACGTTTGGCCGCCTTTTGGGGCGGCGCGGCCCTGGCGGTGTGGACGCTGTTGGGCCTGGTGGTCGTGCTGGGGGCGGGGTATTTTCTCTTCGAGGCCCGACCGCTGGTCTTCGAGCCGCTCAACCGCCTGCTGCTGTGGGATTGGATCGTCACCTACGGCTGGAGCAACCTGGGCGTGACGTGGTGGTTTTTCGCCTTTTTGCTGCTGCTGGCGGTGCTGGTGCTCAACACCGCCGTGTGCACCTGGCAAAAGGTGGCCGCCCTGGCCCGTAGTGGCGGCCAGGGCCCGCGCCTGGACTGGTGGCTGCGCTTTTCGCCCCACGTCATGCACGCGGCGTTCATCGTCATTCTGGCCTCGCACCTGTTCACCTACGTCTTCGGCCTCAACGCCCAGAACAACGTGGTCTGGGTGGGCAAGGAGGCCGCCGTGCCAGGGGCCGACTGGCGCATCGGCCTGGAAGGCATCGAAAACACGATGTATTCTGGCGACAGGCTGGCCTTTTATCGCGGCCGGGCCATCGCCCAGGAGATCAAGCTCAAGCTCATCGAGCCCGACGGCCGGGTCATCCGCAAGACCCTGGCCATCAACAGCCCCGTCTGGCACGACGGCTACAGCATCCACCTGAAGAACTACTATCCCAAGGCCAAGAAATCCATGCCCGGCCGGCCCTACGCCAATTTGATCATCCGGCGCGATCCGGGCGTAAAGACGTTCTTTTTCGGCACGGCGCTGTTTGCCGTGGGGCTTTTGGCCTATCTGTGGCAAGCCCTGCGGCGGCACAAGCGGCGCGGGGCCAAGGAGGCTTGAAAACCATGCGACGCGCTACCCTGCTCATCTTGTTCATCCTGGCCCTGGCCCCGGTCGGCCCGGCCGTGGCCGACGAATTCAAGGCCATCGGCCAGTTCGGCCTGCGCGCGCTGGACGACGGCTGCTATCAGATCACCGACGGCGTGGGCCGCGAGATCTTTCTGGTGCCTCGCGGCCGCCCAGCGCCGCCCCAGGCCGACCCGGCCAACGTGGTGCCCATCCCCGTGCGGCGCATGGCCATGGATTCGGGCCGCGACGCCTCGCTACTGATCACCCTGGGCGTCATCGACACGGTGGTGGCCGTCAGCGGCGGGCCCGACGACTGGACGATCCCCCAGATCAAAAAAGGCCTGGCCGATGGCTCCATCGTCAGCTTGGGCCAAAATCACGCCCTGGATTACGAACAGCTCTCCAAGGCCAAGCCCGACGTGTTTTTCACCTGGGATGAATCGCTGATTCCCATGTTGGCCGAGCTGGGCGTGCCCACGGTGATCACCAACACCGAGCTGGCCCGCGACCTGGACACCCAGATCCGCTTCGTGGAGCTTTTGGCCCCGCTGTTTGACCGCCAGCGCCAGGCCGACGAGTACGTGGCCCGGGTCTACGCGGCCCTGGAGACGATCAAGGCCAAAACCCGCCAGACCGAGAGCAAGCCCAAGATCATCTGGGGCGACATCTATTCCAAGCGGGTGCTGGTGGAGCCGGGCAACTCGTGGGCGGCCCAGATCGTCGAGGCGGCCGGCGGCGACTATCTGTTCATGGACGTGGCCGGCGACACCTGCCTGGAGATCGCCCTGGAGCGCTTCTACGCCAGCGGCAACCAGGCCGACGTGATGATCACCTACCGCGGCCCGGCCCTGGGCATGGCCACCAAGGCCCAGATGGCCAAGGCCAACCAATCCATCGCCGGCATCCGACCGCTGAGAGCGGGGCGGGTCTATTGCCCGCTGGATCACTATCGCCAGTCGTCCCACCGCCTGGACGAGGTGCTCATCGATCTGGCGGCGATCATCCACCCGGAGCTCTACCCCGGTCACGAGCTGAAATTTTTCATGGAAATGCCGGAGAAATAGCTCATGAAGGCACTCGATGGCGGCAAAAGCCGGGCCGGGGTCGTCTTGCCCTGGTTGGGCGCGGCGTTGGCGGCGGTGTTCTGGTTGAGCCTGAGCAACGGCAGCGTTGACAGCAGCGCCGGCGAGGTCTGGCGGGCGCTACGCGTCGGCCCGTCCGACGAGGCGCTGGGCTTTATTTTGTGGAACATCCGCCTGCCCCGGGCCCTGGCGGCCATGTTGGGCGGCGGGTTCCTGGCGGTCAGCGGCCTGCTGTTGCAGGTCTATTTTCGCAACCCCATCGTGGGGCCGTTCGTGCTGGGCATCTCATCGGGGGCGACGCTTCTGGTCTCGCTGGTGATGCTGACCTCGCTGACGGTGGGTTTTGCCGGGGCCCTGCCCTATCTGACGCCGCTGGCCGCCTTTGTCGGTTCGCTGGCGGCCATGGGCCTGGTGCTGGCCGTGGCCTCGCGGGTCTCGGGCGGGGTGACGCTTCTGATCACCGGCATCATGATCGGCTATCTTTCCAGCGCGGCCACCAGCCTGATGATCACCTTCGCCGAGGCTGAGCGCCTCAAGGGCTTCAACCTGTGGCAGTTGGGCAGCTTCAGCGGCTACACCTGGCAGGAGCTGGGCCTGATGGCCGGGGCCGGGGCGATCCTCTCGCTTTTGACCTATGGCATGAGCAAGCAGCTAAACGCATTTTTGCTGGGCGAAAACTACGCCGCGACCATGGGCGTCAACATACGGCGCTTTCGGCTGATGATCGTGCTGTGTTCGTGCGGGCTGTCGGCTGTGGTGACGGCCACGGCCGGGCCGGTGGCCTTCGTGGGCCTGGCCGTGCCGCACATGGCCCGCCTGGCCCTGGGCACATCCGATAACCGCCTGCTGATCCCCACCGCCGCCTTGATGGGCGCGGTGGTCTGCGGGGCCTGCGATATCCTGGCGCGCGGTCTTTTCGCGCCGGTGGAGGCCCCGCTGAGCAGCATCACGTCTTTTTTCGGCGCGCCGGTGGTTTTGGCGCTGCTGCTGAAAAACAAGGCCAACCGATGAACCATCCCGCCAACAACCAAACCATCCTGCGCCTGGAGAATCTGTCGGTGGGCCACGGCCAGACGCCGGTGCTCGCGGGCGTGAACCTGAGCCTGGAGTCCGGCCGCTTTTTGGCCCTGCTGGGCCCCAACGGCGCGGGCAAGACGACGCTGCTGCGCACCCTGGCCCGGCTGTTGCCGCCGCTGGCCGGCGCGGCCAGCCTGGCCGGCCAAAACCTCTGGGCCATGCCCATGGACAAATTGGCGCGCATCCAGGCCGTGGTGCTCACCGACCGCCTGACGCCGGGGCTGCTCGGCGCTTGGGAAGTGGCCGCCCTGGGTCGCCATCCCTTTACCGGCTTTTTTGGCCGGCTGAACGCCCAAGACCGCCGCATCGTCGACCAAGCCCTGGAGATGGTCGGGGCCACGCACCTGGCCGCGCGCCGCTTCGAGCGCCTCAGCGACGGCGAAAAGCAAAAGATCGTCCTGGCCCGGGCCCTGGCCCAGCAACCAAGGCTGATCTTGCTCGACGAGCCCACCGTGCACCTGGACCTCAAGCACCGCCTGGAGGTGACGACGATCCTGCGTCGCCTCTGCCGGACCATGGGCGTGGCCGTTATCGCCTCCATGCACGAGGTGGACATGGCCGCCCGCGTGGCCGACCAGGTGGCGCTGATCAAAAACGGCGCGGTCATCGACCACGGCCCGCCGGAACGCGTGCTCAGCGGCGCGGCGGTCAGCGGGCTCTACGACCTGGACGGCCCCCGCTACGACAGCCGGCTGGGCGTCATCGAGCTGGGCGCGGGCGGCCGGCGCGGGCCGCTGTTCGTCTTTCCCGGCGGCGGCGCGGCCGCCGGGGCGCTCAAGCTGTTGCACAAGCGCGATTACGCCCTGTGCTGCGGCGTGGCCCACCAAGGCGACATCGACGGCCACCTGGCCCAGGCCCTGGGCGCGCGGGTGGTCATGGCCCCGCCCTTTGCCGCACCCAGCGCCGCCAAGCAAGAGGCCTGCCGTCAACTTATCGATCAGGCCTGGGCCGTGGTCGACAGCGGCTTCGCGGTGGGCCAGATCAACCAGGCCAACGCCGCGCTTTTGCGCCAAGCCGCCGAGGGGGGCAAGCCCGTTTTCAGCTTGCGACCGCCCGAGGAGGCCCGGGCCCTGCTGGGCCAGGCCGCCCAAGGCGTGATCTGGTGCGTGGACGAACTGGATCTGGCGGGCAAGTTGGCGCGGCGCGCCCACCGCGGCGCGGAGGATGCGGAGGCGAAAAGCGACGCCACGGGCCAACGAGCCTTGGCCGGCGGCGGCGAAGACGAGCCAAGGGCCCGCGCCCAGGCGTGACGCGGGCCCTTGGCCCAAAAACTCAGAACGACCAGGACAGGCCCACGCTCAACGCGGTGCGAGCCACGAAAGAGCCCTGGGCATAGAGGGCCAGGCCCTGGCCCAGGGCGACGTCGACGCCACACAGGGCCGCGAAAGGCTGATCGTTTTTGATGGTGGCTTCGTAGTCGATGTATTCGCCGATGTATTCTTTATCGCGCCAGCGGCCGGTCATATCGGCCTCGGAGTGGCTGTAGCCGATGCCCACATAGGGCGTCACCGGGCCCCAACTGCGCGAAACCACGGCGTTGAGGTCGACCTGCCAATAGTCGGTCTCCTCGTCGACCCACCAATAGGCGTCGGCCTTGGTCCCGCTGTTGGTCTCGGTGTAGTCGTCGACCTTGCGGTTATCGTAGCGCAGGTAGCGGGCCGCCAGGTCCAGGGTCAGGCCGTTGTCGAGCTTGAAAGCCCGGGCCTTGGCCCCCACGCCCCACACGAACTGATCGTCGAGGGACGATTCCCAGTTGGCGCCATTAATCTTGTCCTTGTCGGAACTCTTGCCGCCGCGCACCACGCCGGCCTGGGCAAAGACGCCCAGCCAATCGGTCAGGCCGTAGGTCAGGCTCAGCAGATAAAACTGATCGTCCTTGAACTTGCCCTCCTTGTGGCCGATATCGCTGGTCCCGTCTCCGTATTTGCGGTTGAGGTCGTAGTCTTTGTTTTTCTGCTCGAAAACATAGTTTACCGACACGCCAAGGCTGAACTGGCCTTTGGGCGTGAGCTTGACGGGGTTGCCCAGTTCGTCGGCGGCCGCGCCGGAGGCCAACCCCGCCACGGCCAGACAAGCCGCGGCGATGACAGTCAACATGACTTTACGCATTTTCCGTCTCTCCCACTAAAAATGCTCCGTCGCTGGCGGGCGGGCCAACCATGGCGCGCGAGCCAAAAAACCACCAATAAACACCAGTTTGCATTGAGATCGTAGCCAGGGCCCGGCTTTCTGTCAATCGATTTGCTGGCGCGGCCGCGCCACGGACCATCGTTTTCGCCAGCCGCCACGCTAAAAGGCGCGCCTCCCCCGGTCTCGTGGCCGAGGAAGGCGCGCGTCTTTTGTTTCACGGGCCACGTGGCGGCCCGGCCCCCCGTTTCAGCGGACTCTAGAAAGGCCGCCCGTTAGAGCAGGTTCATGTCGATGACAAAGCCGCCGTAGAGCCACAGACCAGGGTCCAAAACCTCGTATTGGCCCGAATAGCCGGGGGTCATGTTGCCGTAGACGGCCTGATCGCGGTCGAGCAGGTTGTCGGCGCGCACCTGCAACTTGAGCCACTTGGTCAGGGCGTAGGAACCGGTCAGGTGCAGGTTGACGTAGTCGTCGAGGCCGCGCTCGCGGGCCAGGAGCACCTCGGCGTTGAGGCCCAGGCTCAGCACGCCGTTGTCATAATAGACGCCGGGCGCGACCTGCCACTTGGGGCCGGCCTGTTCGACCAAGCCGTCCTCTTCCTCCCAGGGGTCGGCGCCGTAGCCGCCCAGGGCCAGTTCGATGGTCTCGGTGGCCTGCCAGGCAAAACGCCACTCCACGCCGGTGGTGCGGTATTCGTCCATGTTTTTGGCGTAGTAGAGATCGTCGGGCTCGTTGTAGACGTAGCGGATCTTGTCGGTGTAGTCCATCAGGAAGGCGCTGATCACGCCGCTGAAACGGCCACAATCGAACTTCCAGCCCACCTCGTAGCTCCAGCCGTATTCGGGCTCCAGGTCTTTGTTGCCCACGAAGGTGTTGGTGGTGGCGTAGAGCTGGTTGAAGGTGGGCATGCGGAAGGCCCGGCCCACGTTGGCGAAGACCGAGTTATACTCGTTGGCCTTGAACACGGCCTGGACCTGGGGCACGGGCTCGAAGTAGTTGTCCTGGCCCTCCTCGGTGTTGATCACGCCCTGGCCACGCACGCCGGGGGTGAGGATCAGTCTGTCCCAGAAGGTCTTTTCGATCTGGACGAAAACCGACGGCTGGTGCCGGGTGTGATCGAGCACGGCTTCCTTGATATAGTAGCCGGCCTTGCTGGAGCCCATGACGTCCTGGCGGGTTTCGTCCTGCTGCTCGAAGAGATAGGTGCCGCCGTAGAGCAATTTGGAGTCCAACACGTCGGCCGAGCCCTGGGCGTCGACGCCGGTGGTGAAGCTGTCCTTGTTGTTTTCCTTGCCCGGCTTTTTGGCGTCGCCATAATAGTCATAGTCGAGCTTCATGTGGTTGTAGTTGAAAAAGGCCGTGGCCTGCCAACTCTCTTGCTCGTAGATGGCCGACAGATAATGGTGGTAAACCACCTCGTCGACCTTGTAGCTGCTGGTGGTCTTTTTGTAATAGTCGGCCTGATAGCCGGCGTCGGTGTAGTTGAACATGTAGTTGAGCGTCAACGGCTCCAGGGGCTGCACCGAGGCCAGGGCCGCGTACTTTTGCGGGCCGAAGAGGTTGGTGTTGTAGGGGCTGGTCTTGCTGTAGTTGGCCTTGACGCGGCTGAGGTCGTCGAAACGCACATAGCTGGCCCCCAAAAAGACCAACTCGTTGCGATACCAGGCGTTGCCGTCGGCGTAGCCGTTGCTGCCGCCCAAAAGCTGGCCGCCGGTGGCGGGGTTGCCGGGGCGCTTGGTGCGCATGTTGATCACGCCGGTCATGGCCCGCGAGCCATAGAGCGTCGAGGAGGCGCCCTTGACCATCTCCACGCGCTCGAGGAAGGCGGCCGGGATCTGGTCCAGGTCGTAGGCCTCGGCGGTGGGCTCGATGATCGAGACGCCGTTTAGCATGACCTGCTCGCCGCCGTTGATGCCGCGCACGCCGATCTCGCCGTTCATGCCGCCCTGGGTGATGCCGCCGGGCAAAGACGCCGAAAAACTCACGCCGCCGTTGCGCTGCAGCAGGTCAAAGGCGTCCAGGCCACCCTGCTTGGCGATGTCCTCCTCGGTGAGGACCGTGGTGAACGCGCCGGTGTCCAACTCCTCGGCCTTGTAGCGCTTGGCCGTGACGTTGATCGACTCGCTCAGCACCGCCTCTTGTTTTTTCTGCTTTTCCTGGTCCTCGCCAGGGCCTTGCGCGGCTGCCGCCGGCGCGGCCGCCGCCGTCAGGGCCATCAGGGCCGCTGCCAAAAGTTTCGCTGTCCTTCTCACACGTTGCTCCTTTCCCAACTTTCCCTTTCCCGTTTGCGTGTCGAGTCTGGGCGCACGTGTGCCGGCATGGCATTGGCCGCCAAAAAAACAAAAAACGCTCCGAGGTCACACAGTCGTGGCCTCGGAGCGCACCCAGTTTCTTAGCTCCAAACCACCCCTCGCACATTTCCACGTGCGCGCCAGGGTTCTTGACGGACAGGTCTTCTGGCTCCCGGATCGTCCTAGTCGTCGCGCCTTCCCATCGCCCTATGGCGGGCGGCAGTGGCTTTGCTTGCGACTTTCGTCACCGGTTACAGCGGCGGGACCGCGCCGGATTCGCACCGGCTTCCCTATTGAGCCCAAACGGGCATCCGCCAAGATTATGTCAAACGGAAGTACGCTAAACCCATTCCCACCCGCTGTCAACGCTTGTTTGGCCAGCGCGCGCCAGTTGTGTGAAATTTTCGCCGCGCCCACGAATAAAGTTCACAGCCTCGCCACCGGGAATTAAACTGGCCACGGCATCCTTGTCGGCAAGGACATCGTCGGACGGCCAAGGAGGTTTCCGTGCTTGTTGCAATCATGCGTCGGCGCTGGGCGGGCCCGCTGGCCGCCGCGCTGCTGATCCTGGCCCTGGCGGCCACGGCGGCCGTCGCCGCGCCGGCGGCCAAGAACGTGATCATGCTCATCCCCGACGGCTGCGGGGCCGAGCAATACGCCCTGGCCCGTTGGGTCAAGGGCGCGCCGCTGGCCTTCGACCACATCCTCACCGGGGCCATCCGCACCCACATCGCCGATTCGGTCATCGCCGATTCGGCCCCGGCCGGCACGGCCCTGGCCACCGGCACGCGCACCGGCAACAAGATCGTGGGCCTTTCGCCCAAGGCCAAGGGCCTGCTGCCCGGTCAGCCCGACCCCGGCCCCGAGGCGCTGCGGCCTCGGGCCAGCGTGCTGGAGGCGGCCCGGCTCATGGGCAAGTCCACCGGCCTGGTGGCCACCGCCACCATCACCGACGCAACCCCGGCCGACTTCATCGCTCACGTGCCCAGGCGCAAGCTGGAGCCCGAAATCGCCAAGCAAATGGTCCACGCCGCCCCGGAGGTGATCATGGGCGGCGGCCGGCATTTCTTTTTGCCCAAAAACGCCGGCGGCAAACGGACCGACGGCCTGGATCTACTGGCCCTGCTGGCCCAAAAGGGCTATCAACTGCCCCGCGACCGCGACGAACTGGCGCGCGTCAAAAAAGGCCCCGTGGCCGGCCTGTTCGCCGACGACTTCATGGCCCCCGAGCGCGACCGGCCCCACCTGGCCCCCGCACAACCATCGCTGGCCCAAATGACCGCCAAGGCCATCGAGATTCTGTCTCAAAACGAACGCGGCTTCTTTTTGATGGTCGAGGCCAGCCTGGTCGACTGGGCCTGCCACAACAACGACCCCGGCCACCTGGTCGGCGACCTGCTGGCCTATGACCAGGCCGTGCAAATCGCCTTGGATTTCGCCAAAAAGGACGGCCAAACCCTGGTTGTCGCCGTCAGCGACCACAACACCGGCGGCATGAGCATCGGCAACCGCTCCACCGACAACACCTACACATCCACCAAGCTGGAGGCCCTGCTAGCGCCCATCGCCCAGATGCGCCTGTCGACCATGGCCATCTGGAACGCCATGGGCGATCGCCCCAACAAGCAAGCCTTGCGCGCGTTGATCAAGAAGTGGTGGGGCATGGACCTGAGCGACGACGAGGCCCGGCAAATCATGGCCATCGCCGCCGCCTATCCCAAGCTGCCACAATACGGCGTGGGCCGCGTGCTCAGCGCCACGCGCACGGTCATCGGTTGGAGCACCCACGGCCACACCGGCGGAGACGTGCCTTTGTTCGCCTTTGGGCCGGGCCGGCCCACGGGCCTGCTCGACGAGCCCGAAGTGGCCCACGCCGTGGCCAGGGCCATGGGCGCCGACCTGCGTCAGCTCGACCAGCGCCTGTTCGCCGAGGCGGCCACGGCCCTGACCTGGGCCACGCTTGCCGAGCGTCTCACGCCGCGCGGCTGGCTGCTGGAGGCGCGTATCAATGGCCGGCTGGCCCAGTTGGAGGCCGGCGGCAACATCCTGCGCCTAGACGGCGAGGAGCTGATTTTGGAGGGCGTGGTCGTGCGCGTCGAGGATACGGGCAAGTGGTATCTGCCCCAAAAAGCCGCCACGTTGATCATGGCCCCTCCGGCGCGGCAAGACTGACCCGCCGTCGGTCGGGCGCAAAAAGGCCCGCCGTGGCGCTTCCGCCGCGACGGGCCTTGCTTTTTTCCGCGACCGCGAAGCTTCCCTTTCAGAGATAGGCCCGCCGCAGGTCGTCGAGCAGGTCGTCGGTGAGCTGCTCGGCGCGGCGCAGGGCGTCGAAGCGGTCCAGCAGGTCGTCGACGCCCAAGCGCTTTTTCATGGCCATGGGGATATCCTCGATGACCTGGCCGCGATGCATCATGATCGTGCGGTGGCCAAGCTCCAGGGCCTGGCGCATGCTGTGGGTGACCATCATGGCGGTGAGCCGGCCCTGGCCGACGAACTGCTCGGTGAGTTTGATCACCTGGGCGGCCGATTTGGGATCGAGGGCGGCGGTGTGTTCGTCGAGCAGAAGCACCTTGGGCGGAGTCATGACCGCCATCAGCAGGGTCAGGGCCTGGCGCTGGCCGCCGGAAAGCGTGCCGATGGGGCTGTCCAGGCGGTCTTCCAGGCCCATTTCCAGGGCGGCCACCCTTTCGCGGTATTGGGCGCGGCGACGGCGGTTGAGCCCCAGCCGGAGCGTGGCGGACCGGCCGCGCAAGGAGGCCATGTGCATGTTCTCGGCGATGCTCATGTTGGGCACGGTGCCCGAGAACGGATTCTGGAACACTCGCGAGACGTATTTGGCCCGCTGAAAGTCTTTCTGGCTGGTCACGTCGTGGCCATCGATGGCGATCGTGCCGGCGTCGGGCCGGAAAGCGCCGGCCACGGCGTTGAGCAAGGTCGACTTGCCCGAGCCGTTGGTGCCGATGATGGTCACGAACTGGCCGGCGCTCACCGCCAAATCCACGCCCCGCAAGGCGCGGACCTCGTTGACCGAGCCGGCGTTGAAGGTCTTGCTCAGGCCCTTGATGACGATCATCGCTCCAC